>JAWKWW010000038.1:0-2351 GCA_041397385.1 Paracoccaceae bacterium | reverse complement strand
TCGCCGTGTCCGTGGCGTCGGCGTTCCCCTTGATCGTTTCGGGATTGGCGTAGTAGGCGAACACGCGGGTCGCATGGCCTTGATAAGGCAGCCCCTGGTAATACAACGAGTGGACCGGTCCGTGCTGGCTTTCCCATTCGAACTTCGGCGCTTCGCCCAGTTGCCGCAAATCCCACGGCGTCGTTTCCGGCAAAGCCGCCGAACCCACGATCGGCTCGCCAAAAGCTGCCGGCGCCGAAAGGCAACTGACCAATAGAAACAAGCCAAGCCAAACAGCAACTCGGAATCGAAGCCCGCCGACAAGGGGAATCGCGGAAGCAAAACTCATCGAACAACCCTATCTAGTCGCAAGAAGAACGAACGGGGACAACGCCAACCGATAACCGGCGTCCGCCCCCACGGCAGGCTTTGTCGGACATTGTTATTCACCTCGGAACGATGGTCAAACTTCGATAAACGCCTTCTCGACAGACGTTCGTTGCCAGCGAGGCGACTTTTCGCGTTCAAATCCGGCTGCATTGGACGCCAAAAATACTTTTGGTGCTCAAATCCGGCTGCATCGGAGGCCAGAAATACTTTTTGTGTCCAAATCCGGCTGCATTGAAGGCCAAAAGCATTTTTCGCATTCAAATCCGGCTGCAATGAACACCAAAAATACTTTTGGCGTCCAAATCCGGCTGCAACGAACGCCACGAATACTTTTGGCGTCCAAATCCGGCTGCATTGAAGACCAAAAATACTTTTCCCAGTCAAAAACACGCCCTGACAACTAAGAAGGCGTGGTTATCCCCTTGCGTTGTTCGCGCCCCTTGCGACTGTTGCGTTCGCTTCTTCATACGGCAATTGGCAGCGAAATTCGCACCTACCGATGCTGGCAGCATCGGCCACGTGGCGGACGCACCTACCGATGCTGGCAGCATCGGCCACGTGGCGGAACAACTCGCCGAGATTCTCATGGCAACGTCGAGCGAAATCAACTTTCGCATGTGCGCCATCAATTCGGTGTTGTATTTGATAGGTTGTATGGCACGTTGAGTTCGTCGATGACCCCAAAAATCCGAAACGTTGAGCTACGTCGCTTCAGTAACAGGCGAACAGCGGCGGTGAGACGGAAAATAGGCCAAGGAAGCGAATCTCGTGAAACCGCCATCTAGCGTTAATCCGTACGCCGCGCCGAGCGATGCGACTCAGCGAAAGCGACCGCCGGTGCGCGCTAGATTCGATGTGGGCAAAGATGAACGCCATACGGTGGAGATTTGTTTATCCATTTGGACTTGCGAGGAAGTGTATGTCGTCGATGACATCGAAGTGATGCGAATAACCAGTGTGGCGTTTCGAGCGAACCGTCGCTTTGAAGTCGGCGAGGATGAGAAGCATGAGGTAGAGGTACGTGTTGATATGTTCCCTTCAGCGCAAGCGTTGATCGCTCCGATGTGGATCGCCGAAGTGTACGTCGACGGCAAACTTCAAGTTGAGGAACTGTTCCCCACAATGCGTCGCCGATTAAAGGCGGTTTACCGAGTAGTCAAATGGTTATTGATGGGACTATTGGCCGTCATAGCGGTGATGCTCCAAATTCTGATTCTGCTCTGCCTGTTGATCCTCCTGATTTGGATCTTCGACCTTCGAGCCGTCGGGCGCTGACCGTTGGTGAGTTTCCAAGATCGACGATCAAGCCCCGCCCGCCCGGCGTGACTCGTAGCCCGAGATAGTCCAAATTCCTACCAGAGTCCGCTGCTACGTCGAATGCTTTCAGCGGGAGAAAGCTGCCGTCGGCGGCGGAAGCTTATAGACGGACCGGCCGCGAGTCTGAATGACCTTGGCTCCGCGGATCGGGCCTTTCGGTACATCACCGAGGAACCGAAGCGGTCGGATCGACTGGAACGTGCGAGGCCACCGGCTGCTGCGTGCCATCGTGCATCCCTTTGGTCGCTGCCATCAGGCTTTGCCGCAAAGCGTCGTCATTCGGCGCGCGGCTGAGGCACCACTTGAACTGCTCGACAGCCTCGGTGTAAAGCCGCTGAGCCAGCAGCTTGTTGCCGAGTGCCTGACGGGCGTTGAAGTCGTTGGGCGCCGCTTGCACGGCTCGGCGGTTGAACTCCAACGCGTATTGCGTCTCATCCAACAACGTGGCCGTACTGCTGGCCGACATCCACAACGGCAGGCTCTCCGCCGGATTCGCTTCGGCTTCTTGCACCGTCAGTTCGATGTAACGGCGGCCGATGATTTGGACATCCCGCTGCCGTTGCAAACCGCGATAGTGATTCAACAGCCGTCCCATCCCGATCCGATCCGGGCGAAAATTCTCCATGAAAAACTCGGCCGGCACTACGGGCGCCATGATTTCCATG
>JAWKWW010000037.1:0-3797 GCA_041397385.1 Paracoccaceae bacterium | reverse complement strand
GCGTTGCCGGATATGATATTGTTGCGTATCACGCCGTTGGATATTTGAGTTCCGTCGATACCATATCGGCCGTTTCCCAAATCCACGGTGCCGGTCACATCCGTGCCGATCTTGTTGCCTTCAATCACAAAGTTAGAAGACCAATCAATCTCAAGTCCGTCGCGTCCGTTTCCAGAAATCACATTGTCAATCACGGTCTTGCCGCCCACGCCCGCGATACCGGTCAATCCATTGCCGATGGCCGATGTGCCGAACTTGTCCGTGCCAATAAAATTGCCCTGTATCGTGCCCGTGCCCCCTTCGGTAATACCCCAATAGTTACCCGATATGATGTTTCGATCCGCGGTCGTGGGGCCGCCGATCAGCGTGCCCGAAGTGCCGTTTTGCATCTGCACGCCGCGGCGGCCGGATGGTGAATCAATCGTGCCGCTGATATCCGTGCCGAAATAGCTTCCACCGACCGTGATATCGTTAGCTCCGATCGAGAGCAACACTTGCGACGTGTAGCCGTTAATGTTCACGCCCCGTAGTTCGCTCCCCTCGCCTGCCAGCGTCCAGGCGGTTCCTCCCAACCCATGCGCGTATAGCTCGATGCGAATTACCGCGTCCGTCGGATCCATTTCGGCTTGCGAGTTGGCTCGTGCCCCAGCCTGCGAATATCCGTTAACAATAAGACCATCAGTAACCGTTGGCAGCGCGGACGCCAAGTCGATGCGGAACCAGGACTCTTGGTAGTCCACGTCTCGCATTCCACCCATCGAAACAGCCTGCGCGTTCCCCCAAGTCACCTTCGCCCCACTATTGTCCACATAGTGGTAATGCCAAGGATCGGATTCCGAGATGGCGAACCGAATTTCGTCCAGCCAGCCACTGACGTTCCCCGTGTTGTTCGTGGCGACGATCGCTTCGCGCAAGCTGATCTTGCCATCGGCGCCGCGATTGGCCAGCAGCGCCGTGACGCTGGAAGTGTCGCCATCACTGGCGTCCGCCGCGGTGTCCACATACACGACATGGCCGCCAGCGACAGCGCTGACTGCCTGGGCAAACTCGCTAGTTCCACCGTAGCCGCCGCCAAGCACTTCGGTTGCTGTGGCCGTCAGCACTTCATCCGGATCGATCGCGCCAACCAACGAAGCATGAAAATCAACCGCGCCGTTGGCATCGGTTGTCACATTGGTGTATCCCAAATACCGTTGCCCCTCGCCAAACCCGCTAGGATTCGCCGACTCACTCGCAAAGAACTCGATGCGGTACGTCCGTTCGGCCTCGGTATTCAGGGAACCGCTCACCGCGAAAGTGCTGCCGCTCGTAACGACATCCGCCAAGCTCGGAAAGTTCTGCAAGCCATTAGAACCGGCATCCGCGTCGTCCCCGTCGTTTAATGTGACGCCATCGTCATTCAGGTCGATGCCAAGTTCGCCGCTGTTGTAGATCCGATTGCCCAGTAAAGCAACGTTTTGTCCATTTCCCGCGAGCGAAACGTTGTCGTTCACACTGTTGGCGATTGTGTTGCCCGAGATCATTCCACCCGACGTAAACACACCGTTCGACTCCACAATGCTGATCCCCGTACCGTTCGCGACGGCGATCGTCTCCGTCAGGTCAGTTCCGATCAAGTTGCTGTTGATTTGGAATGAGTTCGCCTGACCGCGAATCCAGATGCCGTGGTTCGTGTTTCCGGAGATCAGATTGTTGGCGATAACGGCGTCGTTGATGCCGGACGCCACGTTTCGGTTGGCTTCCAAGATGATCCCGGTGCCATTGGCGATTGCCGACGCGCCGTCGACACCAACTCCCACATAGTTTCCGTCAATCAGAATGTTGTCCGCATGTTCGCCACTAGTCACACGGCCATTGATCTGGATACCGTATACCGAGTTTCCGCTTACCACATTGTCGACAATCGTGACGTCGGCCGTGACAAAGTCGATGATGCCCTGCGAGTTCCCGGCCGCCGTCATACCGTCCGCCAAAACGCCGATATAGTTCCCCTCGATATGATATGTGGCATGCTGGGCGCCATTGAATCCGTCGATCAGCAGACCGACTCCATTGCCGCTAAGCACATTGCGATCGGCGGCCGCATTTCCGCCAAAGGTGTTTAAACCTGTCCTGCCAGTATGAAGTGCCTGATAAAGGACCGCGTTGCCGCTGTTGCCGACCACATTGCCGTCCGGAGTTACGCCGATCCAGTTGCCAGCGATCGTGGTGTTGTCAGTGCGAACAAAGATCGCATTCCCCGTGAAGCCCGTTAGTGATAGGCCGCGAATAGCACTGCCACTAGCTCCATCTCCCAAATAAAGCCCCGTCGTGGCCCCAGCACTACCGTCAAGACGCACGGTCAGAACGGTATCCAACGCCGCCATGCCAGTGACGGTGTTCTCGAAGGTGCCCGTTTGTGTGTATCCGTCGATTATGACGGCATCCGTGATTTGCGGCAAACTCGCCGTGGGTGTGAGCGTCCAAGTGCCGCTGCTCGCGTTGTAGCCTGCGTCTCCCGTCGCTAGAGCAAACTCGATTCGGTCGGGGCCGCCCGTGCCGTTCATCGTATTGTTGGCGGCAAGAATTGCCTCTCGCAACGAGACCACTCCATCGTCGCCGCGATTCGCCAGCAACGTACTGATACTGGTGGTATCGCCATCCAGAACATCGCTCGTCGTCGTAACAACCACCGTCGCCTGGGACGCATCGATCATTGCCGCCGTGCGAGCGAACTCGGACGTGCTCAGCAAAGTCGTGAAGGAAGCGTCTGTTTCCGTAGCCGTGGCACTTAAATACGCGCCCACCGGTACTGTCGCCGACAAAGAGTGAGTGAACGATGCGTTTCCACTATTGTCCGTCGCGACGTTCACGTATCCGAGATACGTGTGCCCTTCGCCAAAACCCGTGCCGTCCTGCGCGGATCCGGCAAAAAACTCGATGCGGTAGAACTTGTTTGCGTCGCTTTGCAATGAACCATGAACCGTAACGGTGCCCGCGCCGTCGGTTCTGGTTAATCCGATCACCGGGAAGTTCTGAAGGTTGTTGGCGCCAGAATCCACGTCCCCTGTGTCGTTCAACGTGACTCCGTCGGCCGCCAGATCGATCCCGATCCCGGTATTGCCATAAATCGCATTGGTTGAGATCGCCGCTCGTGTGTTAGTATGCGTGATCTCGATACCATCACCGCCATTTCCGTGGATGCTGTTGTCCGTTACCTGAATCGGAGTTGTCACACTGGCCGGAGTCGCGTACAGGCCGATTCCCGCACCGCTGGAAGCAACCACTTCGTTTCCGCTGATGGTCACCGAACCGGAGATATCCGTCATGTTGCTCGTCAAATGAATTCCGGTGGAGAAGCCGCCCATCACGGTGATTCCGTCGTCGGCCAGACCAATCGTGTTATTTGTGACCGCGACCGTGCCGGGGATCTTTCCGTTGAAGAACGACACGCCGGAACCGCCGGAACCCACAATGAGATTGTCATCAATGGTGATGCTGTTGACATTGCTGCCAACCATATTACTGACGATGCCGCCCCACGAACCCGAACCGATATAATCTCCGTTCGCGTTCACTCCAATCCGGTTATGCAGGTACTGATGATCGGTGATCGGACCCGTGAACAGAATGCCCGCATTCGTATCACCGGCAATCAGGTTGGCTCCCGCGTCTGTCCCGTCACCCACTTGAATGTTTGCCGATGCCCAGAAGGACAATCCGGTGTATCCGTTGCCGATGGCGAACATGCCGGTCGAGTCCAGCCCCACAATGTTGCCCAGAATCAGTGCGCCCTCTCCATTGCTGTTCGTGGCGAT
>JAWKWW010000036.1:0-1538 GCA_041397385.1 Paracoccaceae bacterium | reverse complement strand
GGCGAGATTTATACTGAGCTTGGCCAGACCGACTATGCCGCCGAAATCGCGCAGATCCGCGCCTCGGGTGCGGACAGCGTCTTTTTCTTCCTGCCCGGTGGCATGGGCATTTCCTTTCTGAAGCAATATGCCGACAGCGGCGTCGGTATCCCGCTGATCGGGCCGGCCTTCAGCTTCGATCAGGGTATCCTTCAGGCCGTGGGCGACGCGGCGCTGGGCGTCGTCAACACTTCGCAATGGGCCAAGGATCTGGACAATGCGGCCAACAAGGCCTTTGTCGAAACCTTCCAGGCCGAATATGGCCGCCTGCCGTCGCTGTACGCCAGCCAGGGCTTCGACACCGCCAACCTGATGCTTTCGGCGCTGGCCAAGGCCGAGCCTTCGGATGCCGATGCCTTCCGCACAGCGCTTGAGGCGGCCGATTTCGCCTCTACCCGCGGGGCTTTCCGCTTTGGGCCCAACCACCATCCGATCCAGAACATCTATGCCCGCCGGGTGGTGAAGGAAGGCGACATCCTGACCAATGAAACCATTGGCACGGCACTGGAAGACCACGCCGATGCCTATGCGGCCGACTGCAAGATGTAGGTCAGACCAAGGCGCGGCCCGGTCGGGCCGCGCCGTCTTTTCGCAACGGCAACCTGACTGACGGCCACCGCATCGGTGGCGCGGTGGAGACGGGCGGATGATGCTTTTCGCCGAACAGGCGCTGAACGGGCTGCAGCTTGGCGTGATGCTGTTCCTGATGGCGGCCGGGCTGACGCTGATCTTCGGCGTCATGGGGCTGATCAACCTTGCCCATGGGTCGCTTTACATGGTCGGCGCCTTTGCCGCCGCGGCCGTGGCCGGGGCTACGGGATCGTTCCTTCTTGCGCTCATTGCATCGCTGGCTGCCGCCGCCGCCGCTGGCGCGTTGATCGAGGTGGTGGTGATCCGCAGGCTCTACGCGGCCGAACACCTTGATCAGGTGCTGGCCACCTTTGCGCTGATCCTGATCTTTTCCGAAGGCGTGCGCTGGCTCTTCGGCTCCTACCCGCTTTACCTCAACACGCCCGACCTCTTGTCGGGCCCGGTCACGCTGCCCGGCGGCATCGCCTATCCACGCTACCGTCTGGCGCTGATCGCCATCGGCCTTGGCGTCGGTGCGGCGCTGTGGTGGCTGATCGAGCGCACCCGCATCGGCATCCGCATCCGCGCCGGTGAAATGGACCGCGAGATGATCGCGGCGCTGGGCGTTGATATCAAACGGCTTTACACGCTGGTCTTCGCGCTGGGCGCGGCGCTTGCCGGTCTGGCCGGGGCGCTGGTCGGCGCGATCCAGTCGGTGCAGGTGGGCATGGGCGAGCCGGTTCTGATCCTGGCCTTCGTCGTCATCGTGATCGGCGGCATCGGGTCGATCCGCGGCGCCTTCGTGGGCGCGCTTCTGGTCGGCCTGACCGATACGCTGGGCGGGGTCTTTCTGCCGGAACTGTTGAAGCTGGTCACCGATCCCTCGTCGGCCACCGCCATCGGATCGGCATTGTCGTCGATGGCGATCT
>JAWKWW010000035.1:0-1560 GCA_041397385.1 Paracoccaceae bacterium | reverse complement strand
ACGCGGGATTCCCGTCGCACTGCTACCGAAGTCCACCTGCGACGGCGGTTCACGCCACGGCACCCCGTTCGATGCCGTGAGCTCCTGCAATGCGGTCGCCCTGGCCTTCTTTCGCAGCCAGCCGCTGCCGGCCGCGGAGACTTTGCGCATCGATGCGCCCGAGCGCGCGCCGCAGGCCGCACCGGCCGCCTTCAGCAACTGAGCCCGCGCGGGCCCGCCGGCGGCATGAGCGCCGCCGTCACGATGCACGCAGGTCGGGGCGCAAGCCCGATTGAACCGGTCGCCTTCAATGGCGCACCTTGGATACCGACAAGGGCTGGGAAGGCGGACCGGTGAACCGGCAAAGCGAGCGCATCTACGACGAGTACCTGGTGGCCGCCGCGATGACCGGCGACCGCAGGGCGCTGTCGCGCCTCGTGGCCCGCTGGCAACCGCGACTGCACTGCCATGCCTGGCGCCTGCTCGGCGACGCCGACCGCGCCCGTGACATGGTCCAGGAGGCGTGGGTGGAGATCCTGCGCGGACTTTCGCGGCTCGATGATGTCGCCGCGTTTCCCGCCTGGGCCTACCGGATTGCAACGCGGCGTTGCCAGCGTGAATTTCGCCGCAGCGGTCGTTCTCCGCTGGTCGAAGAAGAATCCGCAGCGGAAACCGATTCGCGCGCGCCGGATAGCGCCGGCGGCGAGTTCAATACCGAGCTGGCCATCGTCATCGATGCGATCGGCACGCTGCCGGGACCGCAACGCGCGGCCCTGGCCCTGTTCTACATCGACCAACTCAGCGTGGCGGAAATCGCCATCGCGACCGACGTTCCACCGGGAACGGTCAAGACCCGGCTCATGCATGCACGGCGCAAGGTCCATGCGCTACTCGAAGGAGAACACCGATGAACAAGATCGACGACCTGATTGGCCAGGCCCTGAGCGACGAAGACCGCGCCCTGCTCGCCAGCCATGCCGAGCCCGGCTACATCGCCCAGGCCTTCGGACTGCTGCGCGGCCCGCTGGCCTGGATCATGTGGGTGCTGGCACTGGCCAGCGGCATCGCCTTCCTCGCCGGGGTCTACGCGCTATGGCAAATGTCCGCAACTCCGGATGCGGTTGCTGCGGTGAAGTGGGGCGTCGCCTCGCTGTTCCTGTTCCAGGTCACCACCCTGTGCAAGACCTTCATGGGCAACCGCATGGAAACGAACCGGCTGTTGCGTGAACTGAAGCGCCTGGAGCTGCAGGTTTCGCTGCTGCGCGATCGCACCGGCACGGAGCGCTGATCCGCTCAATCGCATCGGATCCAGGCGGAACGCCGCCGCCCGGAAGCGGCTGCGGCCATCTGGGCCCGGCCCCCTCGACGCTGGATCGAGCCTGGATGGCCGAATCACCACAGGCAATGATTTCATAGTATGATACCGATCATATCAAAGCTCGAACGCCGATGCGATACGACAAGGCACACAAGCAGAAGACGCGCGAAAAGGTTCTCGACGTGGCGGCCCGGGCGATCCGCGGCGCCGGCCCCGACGGAATCGGCGTGGCCGCGATCATGGCCGAAGCCGGGCTGACCCAT
>JAWKWW010000034.1:0-1602 GCA_041397385.1 Paracoccaceae bacterium | reverse complement strand
AGGTGGTGCAGGTCATCATCTCGCTGGCCGAGGCGCCGGTGGAATTCGGCGTGGCAGCCCCGGAAGTGGCCCAGTTCTTCGAGGCCTATAGCCGCGACGGCGATCGCTGTGTGTGGGAGGTGTTCTGATGCCCCAGGCTACCGGCATCGGCGTGGCGCGCCGGCTCTCGCCGCAATCCGCCCATGACGCACCGCCAGTATGGCGGGGGGCGTGCCATATGCTATGGCTTGGCTACGGCAAAGCCCTTGCCGCCCTTTCGAAACGGAGCATGTCATGGATCTTCGCAACCTCGTGTTCGGCCTCGGCCTCGTCGCCCTTGTCGCGGCTTGCGCCCCGAAGCCGGCCGAACCGGTCGCGGCCGACCCGGTCACGACCGAACCGGTTTTCACCGGAAAGTACAACTGACGGCGCGGGGCGGTTCAGCTCCGCCCCGACCCGCCACCTGTCGCCGGCCTCTTGGGGCGGGGGGTGGCCATGCTGAAACATCGCGGCTTTCCCGGCCGGCTTCCCGGCACCGATTTCCAGTTCACCATCCGCCGCGCCAACAAGGAGGGCGCCAGCCGCCTGATCGCGCGCGAACGTTTCCGCGACCGTCGGCCCGCCGACCGGGCCGCCGATGCGGCGTTTCTGGCCGCGCTTTGGGATCATTTCGGCGAAGAGCCCTTTGAACGTGGCAACCTCGATGCCGGGCGGCTCAGCTGGTTCTTCGGGCGCGAGGTGATTCCGGCCGAAGACCCGTTTGACGCCGAAAGCTACGATGCCTTGCTGATGATCGACGTCGCGCGCGCCCGCGCCGCCTTCCCCGACGTGTTCGAGGAGGAATGATCGGCATGTTTCTGCGCAGGATCAGAGCGTTCCGGCAAAACCCCGCGCAAAAATCGGGGGCGGTAAAATCGTGGTTTGACCGGCGCCGGGCTTCGTTCATCCTGCCAGCAGGGGCCGTGGCTGAGGCTACCGAAGCCCCGATTTGTCAAGACCGTTACCCTTCCCCTATCTCGCGGCCTGATCTTCCCCAGGTCAGGCCGCACCTTCTTTGCCGCGACGGGCGCCGTGTTGGCGCTGCGCGAAACTCTGCCGAAGCTTCTGGCCAGCGCTACATGCGCTTTGACCTTGGCGACGCATCACGGGATAATCCGCGCGTAACCAAAACAATCGGAGGTCAGGTTTCATGCGGTTCACTTCCCTTCTTCTTGGCGTGGCGCTCGTCGCGTCGCTGTCCGGCTGCCTGCGCAATGACGGCGAGCGCGCCGTTGCCGGCGCCGTCGCGGGCGCTGTCGTTGCCGACGTGCTGGACGAAAACGTCGCGACCGGCGCGGCGCTCGGCGGTCTTGCCGGCGCGACCTGCGACGACGTGGGCGTCTGCTACTGATGACGTGACGCGCGGCGCTCCGGCGCCCACGCGTCAGCAAGTTTGCACAGCCATCGGGGTTCCGGCCCCGGTGGCTTTTTTGTTGCCGCGACCGGGGCAAACCCCGGCGCCAGACGGGAAGGGACCGAGATGTTCAAGAAAATCCTGATCGCCAACCGGGGCGAGATCGCCTGCCGCGTGATCAAGACGGCGCGGAAGATGGGCATTGCCACGGTCGCCGTCTATTCCGATGC
>JAWKWW010000033.1:0-1640 GCA_041397385.1 Paracoccaceae bacterium | reverse complement strand
CCGTTCAGCACGTTGGCCACCAGAACCACTGTCGAATTCGATTCGATCCGCGCCTCGGGGCTGATCCCGGCCTCTTCGAAATTGCGGTTGATGATCCGGCGGTTCTGCATGTCGGGGGTCAGCAGGCACAGGCGCTGCCCGTCCAGTTCCGCCCAGTTCACCCTGTCGCGACCGGCGAAACCCGAAGCGGCATTGCAGACCAGCATGTAACGTTCGTTGTAAAGCGGTTCGGTCGAAACCTTTCCGGTCGGCTCGTTGTCGAGATAGGAGATGCCCGCGTCGATATCGAGGTTTTCGAGCATCGAAAGAATCTCGGTCGAGGTGCGCGACACGACGGTGAACCGCACATTGGGGTGCTTTTCGCCAAACTCCGTGGTCAGCTTGGCCGCCCATGTCAGCGCCGTCGGAATCGCGGCAAGGCGCAATTGCCCGGTCAGCCCGTCACGCGAATGGCGCATTTCCTCGCGCAGCTGGCGCGCGTCGCCCACGATCTGGCGCGCCCAGACCAGTGCGCGCTGGCCTTCGGGCGTCAGCCCGCCATAGCGCGACCCGCGAAAGATCAGCTGTACGCCCAACTGGTCTTCCAACTGCCGGATACCGGTGGAAAGCGTCGGCTGGGCGATGCCAAGGCTGATCGCGGCGCGGCCGAAATGGCCCTCTTTCGCCACCGCCAGGAACATTTCCAGTTTCTCGATCATCTCGCCGCCTCCGCCCCTTGTTCCTGACGCAACAACCCGCGGACGGCAACAGGCATCGTCAACCCGCCGGTTCGGGTCGATCCGATTGCAACGCCCGTGCGGCCACCTATGCTGGGCGTGAACGAACCGGCGGGCAACGGCGCGAGAGGCATGGGCATGGCGGACGAGAACTGGGTGGCGCTTCTGGGTACAAAGGGCGGGCCGGCGATCCGGCCCGGTTCGGCCATGCCCACCGCTTCGCTACTGTGCCTCGACGGGCAGCGTATCGTTGTCGATTGCGGGCTGGGCGTGACACGCGGCCTTGTCGATCAGGGCATGACCCTGAAAGAGCTTGGCGCGATCGTCATCACCCATCTGCATTCCGACCACTATCTGGAGCTTGGCCCGCTGCTTCACACTGCATGGACCGCCGGGTTGAACCATGGCGTGACGGTCTGGGGCCCGGCCGGGCTGGAGGCATACTGGCAGGCGTTTCTAACCTCGATGGCCGCCGATATCGATCTGCGCATCGCCGACGAGGGGCGCCCCGATCTGCGCGCCATGGTAACGGTTCTTCCGCTGGAAGAGGGTCGAATCTCGCTCCCGGGCGGTTTGACGATGGACGCCATCCGAAACATCCATCCGCCGCTGGCAGACACTTTCGCGCTGCGCTTTCAGGGCAGCGCGAAAACCGTGGTATTTTCCGGGGATACGGCGCATTACCCGCCGCTTGCCGATTTCGCACGCGGCGCCGATCTGCTGATACACGAAGCGATGCTGGAGGAAGCGCTCGCGCCGCTTGTCGCGCGCGTCGGTAATACCGATGGCCGGCTGATGGCGCATCTTCTGCGGTCGCACACCTTTGCCGCCGATGCCGCGCAACTGGCCACTGCCGCAGGTGTTGGCGCGCTGGCGTTGCATCACCTGATCCCTACGGATGACCCCGATTTCACCGAGGCAGAC
>JAWKWW010000032.1:0-1751 GCA_041397385.1 Paracoccaceae bacterium | reverse complement strand
TGCCGGCGTCGGGCAGCGGTACCACCAGCCCCGTGCCGCGAAACAGGCAGACCGCTGCGGCGACAAGGACGGCAAAGATGCCGCCAAGGGCGACGGCGGGCGTGGTTTCTTCCAGCGTGCTCCAGCGCAGGGCAAGGGTGAAGCCGGCAAAGCCCATGGCCGAGGCCAATGCGGCAAGATTTCCCGCCAGTTCGCCCGCCGCCAGACCTTCGCGCACCATGATCAGCATGCCGACCGCCGCTATGGCGATGGACATCCAGGTGGCCCGGCGAACGGTTTCACCCAGAACCAGCCGGCTCAGCACGGCGGTGAAGAAGGGCGATGCGGCAAAGAGGAACACCGCATTGGCCACGGTCGTCGTCTGAATGGCATAGATCGCCCCCGCAAACGCCAGAACCAGCCCAAGCCCGCCGATCACGCCCGCCCATCCGGCCCGGCGCAGCCGCGGCCAGGGCGAGCCGCCCGAACGCCAGGCGATGAAGGCCAAAAGGACCGGTACCATGCCGAGCGAACGATAAAACAGGATCTGCCAGGTATCTGCCGTGTGGATATGGCGCAGCGCCAGCCCCATGACCGACCACAAAAGGCCGGCGGCCAGAACCAGGATTACCCCGGTGCGGTAGCGTGTGACAGGCATGACCTTCCCCTTTGGCGCCAGTCTGGCGTCGGGCAAGGTGGCCCTGCACGTCCGTTGGCGACGGCCGGCGATGTCGTTTTCAGTAGCCGAGCGCGCGATCCACCGGGTGCAGGAACGGTTCGCCCGCTTCGCCCCGGCGGATGTTTTCGGCGACGACGCGGGCCGCGGTCACGGGTCGCGTGTCAGCAGCGATATGCGGCGTGACGGTCACCGCCGGATGCGCCCAATAGGGGTGATCGGGGGGCAGAGGCTCGACCCGGAAAACATCGAGCGTCGCGTGCCCGACCTGCCCGCTGTCCAGCGCTTCGAGCAACGCGTCGTCGTCGATCAGCGGGCCGCGCCCGGGGTTGATCACCGCCGCCCCGGGGGCCAGGAGGGCCAGGCGCGCTCGGTCGAGCGTGTTCTCGGTGGCCGCTGTGCGGGGCAGCAGCAGAACCACGATTTCCGCACCGGTCACGGCCGTGTCCAGCGTTTCGGGCCCCGCAAGGCAGGCGACGCCCGGCACCGACTTTGGCGTGCGACTCCAGCCCGTGACGTTGAAATTCAACCCGGCCAGCGCGCGGGCGCAGGCGCTGCCAAGTTCACCCAGACCCAGAATCGTGACCTTCCGTTCGCGCGCGATCGGCGGCAGCACCGCATTGCGCCAGACCCCGTCCTGGCCATGGATATGCGCATCCATCCCCAGGTGATGGCGCAGGGTGTGGCCGACCACGTACTCGACCATGCCCTCGGTCAGGCCGGTGTCGACCATGCGGCACAGGGTTTGGGTCAGTGTCGGGTTGCTGACATAGCGCTCCACGCCGGCCCAAAGGCTTTGCACCATCTTGCAGCGCGTGTAGGGGGTGAAATCGGTGATGATGCCGCCCGGCGCATAGATGATGTAATCGACCGTTTCGGGGTTTTCGGCGCGGTTCGAGAGGCTGACATCCAGCCGCGCCTCGGTGAAGGCCGCCGAAAGGTGGTCGCGAAATTCTGGCCAGAGCGCATCGCCCGCGGCGAAGAAGACGGTGACGGTCATGGCTTACCTCGGTCGGTGGACATGGGCACTTTGCACCAGCCCGAAGCCCAGCAAAAGCACCAGCATCGCCGAACCGCCATAAGAGACCAGCGGCAG
>JAWKWW010000031.1:0-1752 GCA_041397385.1 Paracoccaceae bacterium | reverse complement strand
TTCTGGCCGCGCGGCGGGTGGATGCGGGCGGCGACCTATGTGCTGCACCGGATGCGCCGCTTGCCGGATTCGCCCGAACGAATCGCGATTGGCATTGCCGCCGGGGCCTTCGTGTCGTTCCTGCCGCTTTACGGAATGCATTTCGTCTCGGCGGCCATCGTCGCCTGGATCGTGCGCGGCAATATCTTGGCGGCCCTGCTGGGCACCTTCTATGGCAACCCGCTGACCTTCCCGATCATGGCGGTGACCGCCATGGAACTGGGGCATTGGATACTCGGCGGCGATTCGATGGTGTCCTTTGGCCAGGCGATGGCCGCCATCGGCCACGCCAGTGGGGAATTGACCCATAATCTCTGGGCACTGGTGTCGTCGGCCGATGCGCATTGGTATCGCCTTGCGGATTTCTTCTGGCAGGTGTTCCTTCCCTATACGATCGGCGGCGTCATCATCGGCTTGCCCTGCGCCGTGGCGATCTATGTTACCCATTTGCCGTTGGTGCGCGCCTATCAGCGTGGACGCCAGAAGCGGCTGAAACAGAAATTCGAAGCCGCCCGCGCCCGCCAGCGCGAGCGCGAGACCGGAGGGGCCAGATGACCACGCCAAAGCAGCGCCTGGGGGTGAATATCGATCACGTCGCGACCCTGCGCAACGCGCGCGGCTCGGCCTATCCCGACCCGGTGCGTGCCGCGCTGATCGCGCAGGAATTCGGTGCTGACGGCATCACCGCCCATCTGCGCGAGGATCGGCGCCACATCATCGACCGCGACGTGGAGCGGCTGATGGAAGAAATCGCGCTGCCGTTGAATCTGGAGATGGCTGCGACGGCGGAAATGCAGGCTATTGCGCTGCGTCACCGGCCGCATGCGGTTTGCCTGGTTCCCGAAAAACGCGAAGAGCGCACGACCGAGGGCGGACTGGACGTAGCGGCGGATATGAATCGGCTGGCCGACTACATCGCCCCGTTGCGCGAAGCAGGCAGCCGGGTGTCGCTGTTCATCGGCCACGACCCGCGCCAGGTCGAAGCCGCGATCCGGGTGCAGGCCCCGGTGATCGAACTGCATGTCGGGCGCTATTGCGATCTGGTGGCCGAAGGAGCCGCCGAGGACGCCGCGATGGAGCTTGCGGGACTGCTGAATGCCGCGCGCATGGCGCATGACGCGGGACTCGAAGTGCATGCCGGGCATGGCATCACGTTCGACACCGTGCGCCCCTTTGCCGCGACCCCCGAGATCCGTGAACTGAATATCGGTCATTTCCTGATTTCCGAAGCCGTGTTCATGGGGCTGGGCCCCGCCATTGCCGAAATGCGCCGTCTGATGGATGATGCCCGCCAGTGATTTTCAACTGACGGGGTTATTCATGCGGTTTCTTTCAAGCATCCTGTGTGCGGCGTCTGTTGCCTGGTTTCCGGGCCTCGCATCGGCCCAGGTGGTGACCGAGTGCGATTGGGTTGCCAATCCGGCAAACATCATGGAGCCGTGGGAGCAGAACGCGCGCACATATGCGAACGGCAATATTCGCATCGCCGCGCTCGACACGGGTGGTGAGCCGGTCTGCTGTTCGATGCATCTCTTGGTGCTGTCGCCCTCGGGAGATGGGTCGAACGAACCGATCTTTCGCCAGTGCCGGGTGGTCTCGGCGCGGCCGGGGCAGGGATTTCTTGCCGTCGATATCCCCGGCACAACCGCCAGCTATGATCCGTCACGTGGGCTCCTGGTTTCAGTGCCGGTGGGACATTGGCATCAAGCCGTC
>JAWKWW010000030.1:0-1775 GCA_041397385.1 Paracoccaceae bacterium | reverse complement strand
TCGACCGCCGGTTTGACGCCATGATGGCGGCAGGCGCGCTGGACGAGGCGCGCACCGCCCTGCCCGGATGGGACCCGGCGCGACCCGCCTCGCGCGCCATCGGGGCGGCCGAACTGATTGCCCATCTGCGCGGTGAAACCGGCCTGGACGCCGCCATCGAGGCCGCCAAGGCCGCCACCCGCCAATATGCCAAACGACAACGCAGCTGGTTTCGCAACCGGATGGGTCATTGGCCACGATATCGACCGCAATGAGCCGCAAAGCCGCGCCCAAAGGTGACGAATCGGTGCAACATGACTGTGCGTTTTTCCGGCTTTCCCACCGAAAACCCACATTTTTTTCTTTTTGACGCCGCCTTGGTCGCCTAATCTGCCCCAAACGGGTTGGGCGAAGGCCGGACAACGCATGGCGAACGATACCACCACAACCGACACGGTGCGGCTTGTGCAAATTCCCCGGCTGGCGGCCGGCGGGCGCTGGCGCGTCGAGGCGATGCGCAGCATTTCCGAGCCATTGCTTTTGTGGTTCACCCGCGGTCAGGGACGGATCACCGTGGCGGGCGTCACCCGCGGCTACGGGCCGCATAACGCCATCTTTATTCCCGCCAACACCATGCACGGCTTCGAGGTTTCGCCACAAGCCTTTGGAACAGCTGTGTTTTTTGGTCGCGATAACGGGCTGACCCTGCCGGAAACCCCGCTGCATCTGCGCATCCGCGACGCGCAGGCACAGATGGAACTGACCGCGACGCTGGATCAGGTGCAGCGAGAGCTTGACAGCAACCGCCCCGGCCACGACCGCGCCGCGCGCCATCACCTGGGCCTTCTGGGTGTCTGGCTGGAACGGCAGGCCGGGCTGGCGGCTGCCGAGGCGCCGCGCCCCGATGCCTCGCGACGGCTGGTTGCACGCTATACGTCGCTTCTGGAACGGGGCTTTCGCACCGGCATGGGCGTGGCCGACTACGCCTCGGCGCTGGGCGTCACGCCGACCCACCTGACACGGGTCTGCAACAAGACCTGCGGCCGATCGGCCCATGATCTGCTGCAGGACCGGGTGCTGTTCGAAGCGCGGCGGATGCTGGCCGAAACCAAATTGCCGGTCAAAGACGTGTCGGCGCAGCTCGGTTTTGCCTCCGCGGCCTATTTCACCCGCGCCTTCCAGCACCGGACCGGCAAGACCCCCACGCAATTCCGCCGCACAAGCTGATTTCGGTCTTTTTTTGCGCAATCCGCCGGTTATTGCCCGATATTCCCCGTCGCGCGCGAGGAATTGATCGGTATGTCGCAAAAACCACCCGATAGGACGAAAACTAACGTTGACGAGCGCTGTACAGTTGTGCGCAATGGGTACGCGCATGACGGCACCAAGATCGTTGCGCAACGAGCCGCGCCCTGCGTCACCGCAGTCAGTAGCGCGGCATGGCAAAGACTGGGAGAGATTTATGAAATCGACGACGACGAAAACCACCGCGCCGGTGCATCCGGGCGCCAAGATGCTGGCACAAGAATGCCGCGACGGAAAACTGAGCCGCCGCGAATTTCTGGCGCGCAGCACTGCGCTCGGCGTTTCCAGCGCTGCGGCCTATGGCCTTATCGGCCTGACCGCCCCGAACACCGCCGCGCGCGCCCAGACCATGGGCGGGACCCTTCGCTGCCAGCTGGAAACCAAGGCGCCGAAGGATCCGCGCACCTAGGACTGGTCGGAACTCGCGAACTTCTCGCGCGGCTGGCTTGAGTACCTCGTCGAGTACAACGGCGATGGTTCGATCCGGGGCA
>JAWKWW010000029.1:0-2185 GCA_041397385.1 Paracoccaceae bacterium | reverse complement strand
ATCCTGGTCGAAACCGACCTGACCCTGCGTTCCTCCACACGCGCGCCTGCCATGGCGCTTCTCGAACGCGCGCTGATCCGCCTTGCCATGCTCGCGCGGCGCTGATGGATCACCTGCGCCACGCAGGCCAGCCCTTCCCGGCGCAGCGCGCCGCGTTGATGGCCATCGTGCGGGAAAGCCCGGTCCTGATGCGCACGCTCATGCTTGCGCGTGACATGGAGCTTCCCGACTGGTGGCTGGTTTCCGGCGCGATCTACAACACCGTCTGGAACCGGTTGACAGGCCGGTCCGAAACCCACGGGATCAAGGACATCGACCTGTTCTACTTCGACCCCGAAACCTCCTACGAGGCCGAAGACCACCAGATTCGCCGCGCCGCCGCGCTTTTCCCGCCCAAGCCGCCGGTCGAATTGCGAAATCAGGCGCGCGTACACCTGTGGTATCCGGACCATTTCCACCGACCTTACCCGCCGCTGGCAAACGCGGCCGAGGCAATCGACCGCTTCGCCTGCCGCACCCATTGCGTCGGGCTGCGTCTGGAACCCGACGACGGGCTGACGCTTTACGCGCCCTACGGGCTTGACGATATCTTCGCCTTCCGGCTGACCCCGAACACCGTTCTGGATAACCGCACCACGCACGAGGCCAAGGCCCGGCGCCAGACCGCGCTTTGGCCGGAACTCACCGTCATCGCCTGGCCCGCCTGACCCCTTGCGTCGCGCGGCGGTCCGTGGCCACATGCCCTGACAATCGGAGGGCAGCGATGTATACCGTCATTGGCAATGTCAAAAGCCGCGCAGCCCGGGTAATCTGGATGCTCGAGGAACTGGGCGAACCCTTTGACCATGTTCCCGCGCCGCCGCAATCCGAAGGCGTGACGCCCTTCAACCCCGCCGGCAAGATCCCGGTGTTGATCGAGGACGGCACACCGATCACCGATTCGACCGCGATCATCCAGTATCTGGCCGACAAGCATGGCCGGCTGACCTATCCCGCCGGCACGCTGGACCGCGCCCGGCAGGACAGCCTGACACAGTTCCTGCTGGACGAATTTGACGCTGCACTCTGGATGGCCGCGCGCCACAGCTTTGTGCTGCCCGAAGAACTTCGCCATTCCGCGATCAAGGATTCGCTGAAATGGGAGTTCGAGCGCAGCCAGAAGATTCTGGTCCGCCGCATGGGCGAGGGCCCCTTCGTGATGGGCGAGGCCATGACCGTGCCCGATATCATTCTTGCCCATTGCGGAAACTGGGCCCTGGCCGCGCGCTTCCCGATTGTCGAGACGAAACTGTCGGAATACCTTATCCGGATGCGCGACCGCCCGGCCTACAGGCGCGCCATGGCGCGCTGACCCGCGCGGCTCGCGCAAACCTTCGGTCTTGCTTTGGCCAAATATCCTCGGGGGGTTCGGGGGGCAGACAGCCCCCCGGAAAACACGCCTCACGCGCCGCGCGGCATCGGGTTGCTGGCGCTGTTATAGCCACTCCAGTCCGTGACATCGGGGTAGTAGCGCCGCCTCCAGTCGCGAACCCGGCGGTTCATCACCCGGCGCCAGAGCGGCGGCACCATGGCCAGCGCGGTCATCGCCGGATAGCCATGCGGCAGTTGCGGCGCATCGGCCTCGGCATGGGTTTGCAGCAGCGGAAACCGGCGGTCGGGCTTGTAATGGTGGTCGGAATGGCGCTGCAGGTTGATCAGAAGCCAGTTCGAGGCGCGGTGCGCGGCGTTCCAGCTGTGGCGTGGCAGAACGTGTTCATACCGCCCCTCGCCCAGATGACGGCGGGTCAGGCCGTAATGCTCGATATAGTTGACAAGCTCGAGCTGCCAGATGGCGACAAATGCCTGAAAGGCGAACAGCCCCAGCCCTGCAAACCCGCCCAGCGCGAAGGCCAGGGCGAGCATGGCCCCCTGCAACGCCAGGTAGCGCCAGAACGGGTTGGCACGGTCCAGCGGGCCCTTGCCGCGCCGGCGCAGCATTCCCGCCTCGGCCGCCCAGGCCGAACGCGGGCACTGCCAAAGCACCCGTGGAAAGAACCGGTGAAAGCCTTCGTTGTATCGCGCCGTCACCGGATCGCGCGGCGTGGCTACCCACAGATGATGCACCCGCAGATGTTCCGACCGGAAATGGCTGTATAGAACCGACGCCAGCAATAGATCGCCCAACCCGCGTTCCAGCCGCGATTTC
>JAWKWW010000028.1:0-2264 GCA_041397385.1 Paracoccaceae bacterium | reverse complement strand
ATAGCGGTGATAGAGCACGGGAAAGGCCTGCTCCATGATTTCGACCGGGGGGGCCTTGGAAATGCCGATGGTCGAACAGCCGTTGGTCAGCCCGTCATGGTCGGCATTGCCGCCGTAACCCCCGCCGGAAATCTGGTACATGACGAAATCGCGCCCGCGCGCCGGGTCATGCCCGCCCAGCGCGAAATTGCCCGAGGTGCCGGCCGGCGCGGCGGTGACCCGATCCGGCAGCGCGCCGACCAGCGCGGCGAAGACGGCTTCGGCGATCCGCTGGCTGACCTCGGCCGCGCAACCGGAAACCGGGCGCGGGTAATGGGCATCCAGAAAGGTTCCCGCGATGCCGGTCACGCTCAGCGCCTCGAACGCGCCGGCGCTCATCGGAACCTCGGGGAAGATATGGCGCATCGCCAGATAGACGGCCGAAAGCGTGGTCGCACGGACCGAATTCATCGGCCCCGCGCAGGGTGCCGAAGAGCCGGCGAAATCGAAGGTCAGGCCATCGCCCCGCCGCGCAATCGCAAGCCGGATTTCCAAGGGTTCGTTGACCACGCCGTCGCTGTCGACATAGGCAATTCCGCGATGCTCGCCTTCGGGTATCTGGGTGATCGCAGCGCGCATCTGGCGGTCGGCGCGGTGGCGCAATTCGGCGATGGCGTCGCGCACGGTATCGTCGCCATAGCGGTCCAGCAGCGCACCCAGCCGTTCCTCGCCCACCATCAGCGCGGCCGCCTGCGCCTTCACGTCGCCGATGCGCTGGTCGGCCACCCGGATGTTCGAGCAGATGATCGCATAGATCTCGTCGTCCAGTACGCCTTGCTTGAACAGCCTCACCGGCGGCAGGCGCAGGCCTTCCTGTTCCGCCGCCGTGGCCGAGGCCGAAAAGCCCCCCGGAACCGCGCCGCCGGTGTCGGGCCAATGGCCAGTGTTCGACAGCCAGCAAAAGATCTCTCCATCGCGGTAGAAGGGCCGGGCGAACCGGACATCCATCAGGTGGGTGCCACCCAGATAGGGGTCGTTGACGATGTAGATATCGCCCGGGCTGGGCGCCGCCGCGCGGCCATCGGCGATCATGGCAATGAGCGTGCGGGTCGAATACTGCATGGTGCCGACGAAAACCGGCAAGCCGCCCGCGCCCTGCGCGATCAGCGCGCCATCGCGGGCGTCGTAGATACCGTCGGACCGGTCATTGGCCTCGGCGATCACCGGCGAGAATGCGGCGCGGGAAAAGCTCAGGTCCATCTCGTCGCAGACCTGCTGCAACCCGGCCTGAATGACCGAAAGGGTGATCGGATCAAGGCTCATGCCGCACCCCCCACATCGATCAGGATATTGCCCTCGCCATCGCCTCGCGCCACCTCGCCCGGGCCGATCACCACCGTCGTGTCCATCTGTTCGACGATCGCCGGCCCGGTCAGGGTGAAGCCCGCCGGCAGGTGGTCGCGCCAGTAGACAGGCGTGTCGTGCCAGCCATCGAACCAGACCGGCCGGCGCACGGTTTCGGCCTCCGCAAGCGTGGCGCGCCGGTCCTCGGGCGCGATCAGCGTCGACAGGTCGATGGCTGCGCGCGCGCCGATAACCGAGGTGTTGATGTTGACGACTGCGGCGCGGATTTCGGCCAGTTCCACCCGGAAACGGCGGAAATAGACCGCTTCGAACCGCGCGCGCAGCGCGTCGCGCCCGATCTCGGTGCCGTCAAGTGGCACGCGGATTAGATGGGTCTGACCGATGAACTGCATATCGACCGAATGGATCCGGCGGGTTTCGCGAATCTCGACCGTTTCGCGACCGATCAGCGCCTCGCCCTCGGCGGTCTGACGGGCGAAGACGGCGGCGAGTTCGTCCATGTCCAGCGCATCGAGCGGGCGGTTCAGCGTGGTGACGAAATCGTGCCTGATATCGGCGACAAGGCAGCCGAGCGCGTTGGTGATGCCCGGTCGTGCCGGCACCAGAACCCGGGGAATTCCCAGTTCGCGCGCCAGCGCCGTGGCATGCAGGGGTCCGGCCCCGCCAAAGGCGAAAAGCGCGAAGTCGCGCGGGTCCTGGCCCAGCGATACCGAAACCATGCGGATCGCCCCGGCCATGCGGATATTGGCCAGCCGGATCACCGCATCGGCCGCCTGATGCGCGTCAAGGCCAAGCGGCCGACCCAGACGTTCGGCAAAGACCGCCTGCACGTCCTTCAGCCCGACGCCGCCTTCGACCGATTTCAGCTTGGCCGGGTTCAGCCGCCCGAGAATGAGGTTGGCATCCGAAATCGTCGGTTG
>JAWKWW010000027.1:0-2369 GCA_041397385.1 Paracoccaceae bacterium | reverse complement strand
CGAAGGCTACATGGCGCTGAAGTGGGAAGAGGTCTATGCCTACGAACACACGCCGCACCCGGTCGAGTACCAGCTTTACTACAGCTGCTGAGCGGCAACCGAGACTGCCGAAAGGCGCGCCACGACGGCGCGCCTTTTTCTATGGCCGGCGCCGCCATGGACCGGATCGTCAATTGCCCGGCACCGGCTCTGCCAATCGCGCGAAAAACCGGCCCCTGCCTTGGACATGCCACATTCGCCTCAAATTCACGCCGGATTTCCAAAGAAAACATTTATGTCCCTGACCACTCGAAGCCCGCCCATGCAGTCTCGCACCACAAACACCGCTGTCGTATTGCTGTTTCGCAAGCGCCCCCGGTTCAGCTTTGCCGATTACGTGGCCGAGCTTGAAACGGCGCTGAAGCGGACCAGTCCGCAGAGCTTTGCCAAGACCTGGGAATATGACGACTTCGCGAGCATCGACATCGACGGCTCGCGCGTGGTCGCCGCCGCGTCGGACATGCCGGAAAACCCCGGCGTGCAGGGGTTCGCCGCGATGCTCGTGCTCTCCGTGGGCTACGGCCCGGACGAGACGGCCAGCACGCTTGTCGCAGACAATCGTGACGAATTGTGCCGCACCGTGGTGCGGCGGATGGAACGTCGGCACCCGGCCGATCACATCCTTTGGAAGCAGTTTGAAACACCCTTCACACCGGACGACCTGGACCGGATCGCGGTCGAGCTGAATGGCGAAGCCCGCGCGCGCACCGCGCGGTCCGAAACCGGTCTCGCGGCCAGCGAACGGTTTTCCGACAACCGCGTTCAGGGCCTTGTGGCGAAATGGCTGCACGATCTTGCCGAAAACCCGCCGGCCGATCCCGCGCCGCCGCGGGCTCCAAATGCACCAAGCTGGGACAGCGGCATGTCCTGCGACCGGCAGGTGGAGTTTCTGCTATCGGCCGCGGCCCGTTCGGCCGAAGATTCGTTGCGCAATGACGAAGCGCGGCTCGATCTGGCGCTCGCGCGCGAATTGGCCGCGGTCGAGGCGGAACTGCGCCTGACACCGCCGCCCGCATGCTCCGCGGCCGAACACAAGGGTTCGGTCGATCTTGCCGAACGCCCCGCGGAAACCCGCGGCGAACCGATGGCGCCCGCGGCACCGGTACACCCGCCCCGGACCGCACCCGCATCGGCAGAAACGCCGGCCGACGTGACGCCCCGGCGGCGCAGCCCGCGTCCCGCGCCACTTGCCGAAACCTCCCCCGCACCGCAAGAACCGGCGCCGATCGCGAATGACATGCCCGACCTTCCGCACCCCATGGTGCAGGAAATGCAGCGGATCCGCGGCGCGCTTTACGCCGAGACCCCGCAAAAGGCGACGGTCATGGCGGCACAGGGCCCCTTGCCGCAGCGGCTGACGATCTACACGATGAACACCGCGCTGATCATCGCCGCCATGCCGGTCGGCGCAGCACTGCTGACCTATAACTGCCTTGGTCGCGAAGACATCGGCGTATCGGCCCGCGCCATGGCGCTGACCGGCGCCGTCATCGCGCTGGCCCAGTCGACCGGGCTTGGCAGCCTTGCAATGTCGCTGATCTGATAGGCGGCCCCGCCCAACCCGCAACCGGCGCACACCGTAGCGACCCCGGCGTCGGAGCATGGGGCGGACGCGCCGCGTCCCGGCTTGGCGGTCGAGACTGGCAATAACGCGATAACGACATAGCGGTGTCGCGAACTGTCTGGCACGGCCAAAACACCCCGCGCATCGTTGCACGGACGGAGGCGCCGATGACCAGCCACTATTCCGACCGACGCAAGATCGCCCCCACGCGCGGCACCCACCTGCCCGATGGCAGCCCCAACGACAATGACCGGATCGAGATCGGACCGACCCAGCTGGCGTTTCGCGAATGGGAAGCGGCCGGGCTGACCCTGCCCAATCTTGAACGGATGCGGGAGTTCCGCTGGAAACGGCTGACCGAACATGTCGTGGAACGCGGCTGGGGTGGCATCCTGCTCTTTGATCCGCTGAACATCCGCTATGCGACAGATGCGACCAACATGCAGCTCTGGAACACCCACAACCCGTTCCGGGCGCTTCTGCTCTGCGCCGACGGGTACATGGTGCTTTGGGAATACAAGAACTCGCCCTTTCTCGCCGAGCACAATCCGCTGGTGCGCGAGGTGCGGTCGGGTGCCTCCATGTTCTACATGACGACCGGCGACCGGGGGGAGGCGGCGGCCAAGGCCTTCGCCGCCGACGTCGATCAGGTGATGCGCGACCATGCCGGGACGAACCGCCATCTGGGCGTCGACAAGATCATGGTCCACGGGCTGCGCGCGCTTGAGGCTGCGGGCTTCATCGTCGGCGAGGGCGAGGAATGCAC
>JAWKWW010000026.1:0-2449 GCA_041397385.1 Paracoccaceae bacterium | reverse complement strand
GCGCGGGGCGGCCTTTTTCCAGCGGCGCCATGGGCGCTTCTTCGGCATGCGGCTTGATCGGGCGCGCCCGCTTGTCGTCACGCCGGCCGCGCCCCTTGGGCGCGTCGTCGTATTTCTTCGGCGGCGCCTTGGCGGCGGCGCTCAACTCGAAGCTTTCCGGCGCCTCGACCCGCGGGATCGCCTGCTTGACCAGCGCCTCGATCCCGTCGATGTACTTCTTGTCCGACGGCGCGGCGATGGTCACCGCCACGCCCTTGCGTCCGGCCCGGCCGGTGCGGCCGATCCGGTGCACGTAGTCTTCCGAATGGGTCGGCACATCGAAGTTGAAGACATGGCTGACGGCCGGAATATCCAGGCCCCGCGCCGCCACGTCTGAGGCGACGAGAAAGCGCAGCGACCCGTCGCGGAACCCGTCCAATGTCCGCATCCGTTGGCTTTGATCCAGGTCACCGTGAATGGGCGAGGCGTTGAAGCCGTGCGTTTTCAGCGACTTGGCAACGATATCAACCTCGGTCTTGCGGTTGCAGAAGATGATCGCGTTGCTGCAGGCTTCGCCCTCGGCTTCGATCACGGCGCGCAGCAGTTCGCGCTTGGCCTTGGCGGTCTGGTCCTTGCGGGCCGGCGTCACCTCGATCAGGCGCTGTTCGATGGTTTCGGAGGTCGTGGCCCGCCGCGCCACCTCGATCTTTTCAGGCGTATGCAGGAAGGTGTTCGTCACCCGTTCGATCTCGGGCGCCATCGTGGCCGAGAAGAACAGCGTCTGGCGGGTGAAAGGGGTCAGCTGAAAGATACGTTCGATGTCGGGGATGAACCCCATGTCAAGCATCCGGTCGGCTTCATCGACAACCATGATCTGCACGCCGGTCAGCAAGAGCTTGCCGCGTTCGAAATGGTCAAGCAGCCGACCCGGCGTGGCGATCAGCACGTCGACGCCACGGTCAATGAGCTTGTCCTGTTCGCCAAATGAAACGCCACCGATCAAGAGCGCCTTGGTCAGCTTGGTATACTTGGCATAGATGTCGAAGTTTTCGGCCACCTGTGCGGCCAGTTCGCGCGTCGGGCACAGCACGAGCGAACGCGGCATGCGCGCGCGGGCGCGACCCTTGCCCAGAAGCGTGATCATCGGCAGCGTGAAGCTGGCCGTCTTGCCGGTTCCGGTCTGGGCGATGCCCAGAACGTCCTTGCCCTGCAGCGCATGCGGAATGGCTTGCGCCTGAATCGGTGTCGGGGTTTCATAGCCGGCTTCGGCAATCGCCTGCAGGACCTTTGGGTCCAGCGCGAGGTCTGTGAATTTGGTCATGTGCGTCCTGAATATGCGGTATCGGACCGCAAGTGTGGTGGGACGCAAGTATCCGGGCGCCCCGGCGTCAACGGTATGTTCCCATGGGGAACCTGCGCCGCGTAACGGAAATGTGGCGAAAGGTCAAGGTTGGGCGGACCCTGCGCTGCGATGCAGCGCCGGGGCGTAGCCGGCGTGCAGCACCGCCAAGGTCGGGCGCGGGGTCAGAACCGTGACCGGGCCGCGCGGCCGTGCCATCGCCATGCCGTAGCCATCGGGCGCAAAGGGCAGGGCGCGGTCGGCCCGGATCAGCGCGGGTCGGTCACCGATGCGGATGAAGGCGCCATCGGGCAGGCTTTCGGCGCGGGCTTCGTGGCGGATCTGCGTGCGGGCACGCGTAACCCTTGCGCCGTGCAGAACCCGGTCCATGGTCTTGTGGCCTGTATCGCCGCCGATACCTTCCGCCCAGGCCGCCGCCCAGATGTCATAGGCGCGGCGGCGACAATAGGCGCAGGGCCGGTGCCCGGCGGCCAGCGCCACGGCTTCGTCCAGAAAGAACAGCGCCGTCCAGCCCCGCGCGGGCATCGGCCCGTGATGGACGCCGCGCGGATGGCTCAGCGTGCAGATCAGCCAGTGGGGATGCGTCCAGCGGCGGGTGCCAAGGCGGCGATCCGCCCCATGCAGGATGCCGCGATTTCCGGTGAACATCCCGCGCGCCGCGACCGCCACGATCTCTCCATCCGGCAGGACGCGGTTTTGAAGGGTCATCCTAAGCCATCATCTCCTTCGTCGCGCTCAGCGTCAGGGTTGGGAAGTCGCGGCCGATGCGGTCGATGTCCCATTGCAGCCGCGTCAGATAGACGATGGCGCCGTCATGGTCATGGGCGATATGGCCCTTGTTGGCGTTGACGAATGTCTCGACATCGGCTTTCGGCCCGGTGACCCAGCGCGCCGAGGTGAACTGCGACGCCTCGAACCGGACGGGCAGCGAGTATTCCTGCTCGATCCGGCTGGCCAGCACGTCGAATTGCAGCGCGCCCACCACACCGACGATGAAGCCCGAGCCGATGGACGGCTTGAAGACCTTGGCGGCGCCTTCCTCGGCAAACTGCATCAGGGCCTTTTCCAGATGCTTGGCCTTCATCGGGTCGCCGGCGCGCACGCCCTGCA
>JAWKWW010000025.1:0-2557 GCA_041397385.1 Paracoccaceae bacterium | reverse complement strand
TTCGACATCAACTGGGCGATCTGTGCCTATCCCAGCGCCGCCTGGGCGGGCCGCGTCTTTCCCGATCTCGCACCCGATGCGGCGATCGGCAGGCTGGCCGAGGCGATCTTTGACATTTCGCGCGTCACCGGCGCCGATCCCATCGCCGACTGGGCGGCCCATGACGCGACCTTGCAAAAACGCGCGCGCTGGCTCGACGGGCAACGCTTCGCCGCGCTTCATTTCACCGGCCCGGGAACCGACCTGACCGTCGGGCTTGCCGATGGCCACGCCTGGAAAGGCGGGTCGGGCGAAGCCAAGAACGGTATTCGCTGCATGCCGAACGTGCCGACGGAAGAGGTGTTTTCCACCCCGCATGCCGCGCGCGTCGACGGCTATGTCCGCGCGTCCAAACCCCTGTCCCATCAGGGCAGCCTGATCGACGGGATCGAGGTGCGCTTTGCCGAGGGCCAGATCGCCGAGGCGCGCGCCAGCCGCGGCGAAAAGGTGCTTCTGAAGCTTCTGGACACCGACGAGGGCGCCCGGCGGCTGGGCGAGGTGGCGCTGGTGCCCCATGCCTCGCCCATCGCGCAAAGCGGGCTGTTGTTCTACAACACGCTTTTCGATGAGAACGCCGCCTGCCACATCGCATTGGGACAATGCTACAGCGAATGTTTCGAAAACGGTGTGTCACTGACGGCCGAGGATATCGCGGCACGCGGCGGCAACCAGAGCCTCATCCATGTCGACTGGATGATCGGCGGGCCGGAGACCGAGATCGACGGTGTCGGCCAGGACGGCGCGCGCGTGCCGGTCTTCCGCAAGGGCAACTGGGCGGTGTGACAGCCGGGGGTCAGCGCGCCTAGAGCCCCGTGACCTCGTCGACGCCGAGCATGATGTTGAGGTTCTGAACCGCCGCGCCCGAGGCGCCCTTGCCGAGGTTGTCGAGCACGGCAACCAGAACCGCGACGCCAAGGGCATCGTCGCCATGCACCGAAAGCTCCAGCCGGTTCGTACCGTTCAGGGCCTGCGGATGGATGCGCGCGCCGTAATGATCGGCACCGACGACCGAGACGAAGCCGCCGCCGGCATAGTGATCGGCCAGCGCGCCGTGCAAGGTCGCAAGGCTGCGCCCCGCACCCAGCGGCAAGGCCACCTGCACCACCATGCCCTGATCGTAATCACCGACCGAAGGCAGAAAGGCCGGCCGCCGGCTCAGCCCCGCATAGCGCTGGATCTCGGGCAGATGCTTGTGATGCTGACCGGTCGCATACATGAAACTGCCCGTCGTCGCGCCGCTGGCGAACTCGGCGATCATCGCCTTGCCGCCGCCGGTGTATCCCGACACGCCGCTGATCGCGAGCGCTTCGTCCGCCGCGACCAGCCCGGCGGCGACCAGGGGCGCCAGCAACCCGATCGCGCCGGTCGACCAGCAACCGGGGTTCGACACGCGCTTTGCCCCGGCGATGGCGGCCCGCTGATCCTTTGCCATCTCTGCGAAACCGAACACCCAGTCCGGATCGACGCGATGCGCCGTCGAGGCATCGATCAGCCGTACCGGCAGCCCGGCGGCCAGCGCCGCGGCTTCGCGCGCGGCATCGTCAGGCAGGCAGAGGATCGCGACATCCGCCTCGCCATAGGCTTCGGCCCGTGCGCCGGCATCCTTGCGCCGCGTCTCGTCGAGGCTGATCAGCCGGATATCGGGGCGCGGCGCCAGCCGGTCGCGTATCTGCAGCCCCGTCGTGCCAACCTCGCCGTCGATGAACACCGACCAGACCATCGCCCGCCTCCTTCGTCCGTTTCGCGCGCCCGATGCCGCGCCCGCAGTCGTTAGCCCCAAACGCCGCCGCATTACAAGGCAAAGCCCGCCGCAACCGGCACGTGCCACAAATCCGTTACACACGCCTGATAGCACGGCGCGGAACGAAAGGATGCGCCTCCCGATGAACATTCTGGTCCTTTGCACCGGCAACTCCGCCCGCTCGATCCTTCTGGAGGCGATCCTGAACCACCGTTCGTCAGGCCGCGTTGTCGCCCATTCCGCAGGGTCACACCCCGCCGGGCGAGTGCACCCGCAGGCGCTGGCCGAACTAACCCGCCAGGGCGTTCCCAGCCCCGCCGCGCGGTCGAAAAGCTGGGATGAATTCGCCCTGCCCGGCGCTCCGGTCATGGACGCGGTCATCACCGTCTGCAGCAGCGCCGCCGGAGAGACCTGCCCGCTGTGGCCCGGCGCGCCCCTGCGCAGCCACTGGGGCGAGGATGACCCCGCCGCCGCGCCCGCCGGCGACCAGCCCGCCGCTTTCGCCCATGCCTTTGCCCGGCTCGATGCGCGCGCCACGGCCTTTCTGGGCGCGCTTGCCGGCGGCCAGACGCTGGACCAGGCGTTGCCGGCCGGGGCCGCCACCTGAAAACCATTGCGCCGGCCACGCCGGTTCCTCTACTCCGGCGCAGGGACAGAACGGGAGATCACCATGTCGCGCGAGTTTTGGGCAGAGTTTCTGGGCACAGGTCTGCTTGTCGCCGTGGGCCTGGGCGCGGCACAGATGGGCGCGACGATGTCGCCGGGCAATGACGGTGT
>JAWKWW010000024.1:0-2993 GCA_041397385.1 Paracoccaceae bacterium | reverse complement strand
CGGGCCGGTCATTGCCGCGACGATGACACGGGTCGCGGCCTTCTCGCCGCTTCTTTTCTGGCCGGGCATCGTCGGCGAATTCATGAAGTACCTGCCGATCACGCTGATCGCCACGCTGTCGGCCTCGCTGCTCTACGCGCTGGTCTTCACGCCGACACTGGGTGCCGTTCTGGGCCGCGCGACCAAGGCCGAAGAGCTCGGCAAGGATGGGCTGTACATGTGGTTCGTCAAGCGCGCCGTGCGCCATCCGCTGGTCGTGCTGACCACGGCCATCGGCCTTCTGGTCGCCGTTCCGGTGGCCTATGGCACCTATGGCAAGGGGGTTGAATTCTTCCCCGATGTCGAACCCGACTACGGGCTTTTGTACGTTCATGCGCGCGGCAACCTGTCGATCGCCGAAAAGGATGCGCTGGTGCGCCAGGCCGAAGCCCGGATCCTGGGTTGGCCGGGGATCACCAGCGTCTACACCCGTGTCGGGTCCTCGGGCGGCGGTGCCGATCAAAGCGCCTCGGCCGACACCATCGGCACCATCCAGTACGAATTCGTCGACTGGCGCGAGCGCAAGGGCGCCAACGAAATCCTTTCGGACCTGCGCGCCGCCATGTCGGGCATTCCCGGCGCCCAGGTCGAGGTTTCGGTTCCCGATGCCGGCCCGCCGACCGGCAAGGCGATCCAGATCCTTCTGTCGTCCGACCGGCCGGCGGAACTGAACGACACCGCCCGCGAGGTCGCCGCGTCGCTGGCCACGATACCCGATATCATCGATGTCTCCGACGGTTTGCCGCCACCGGGCGTCGACTGGGAACTGCGCGTCGACCGCGCCAAGGCCGCGCGCTATGGCATCGGGCCGGATGCAGTGGGCGCGATGGTGCAGCTTGTCACCAGCGGCCTGAAGCTGACCGATTACCGCCCCGCCGGCAGCGACGATGCCGTCGACATCCGGCTGCGCCTGCCCGAAGACATGCGCACCCTGTCAATGCTTGATCAACTGCGGATGTCCACGCCGCAGGGGGCCATTCCGATCTCGAATTTCGTCACCCGCGAACCCGTTCACGCGACGGGCACGCTGACCCGCATCGACGGCGCCCGCACCGTGACCGTTGCGGCGGGCATCACCGCGGGCGTTCAGGCCGATGCCGTGCGTCAGGCTGTTGTCACGAAACTCGACACGCTCGACCTCGGCGCGCGCAACATCCGCTGGCGTCTGGCCGGCGAGGACGAGGAACAGAAGGCCGCCGGCGAATTTCTGAGCAAGGCGTTCATGGCGGCGATGTTCCTGATCTTCATCGTGCTTCTGGCCCAGTTCAACCGCTTCACCTCGGTCGGTCTGGTGCTGATGGCGGTGGTGATGTCGACCATCGGCGTGTTTCTGGGCCTGATGATCATGGGGCAGCCCTTCGGCGTGGTGATGTCCGGTATCGGGGTGATCGCGCTGGCCGGCATCGTGGTCAACAACAACATCGTGCTGATCGACACCTATGACCATCTGCGCCGTGAAGGCATGGACAAGCTCGAAGCGATCCTGCAGACCTGCCGCGAACGCGCCCGCCCGGTCGTGCTGACCGCGCTGACCGCCATTCTGGGCGTCCTGCCCATCGCGTTCGGCTACAATCTGGAACTGCTGTCGCACGAAACCACCTTCGGCGCGCCGTCGACGCAGTGGTGGATTGCCTTGTCGAGCGCCATCGTCTTCGGCCTTGCGTTTTCGACCGCGCTGACTCTGATCGTCACGCCGTCGATGCTGATGCTGGTCACCCGGTCGAACAACCGCGAAAAGGGCCGCCTGCGGCGCTGGCTGTCGCGGCTGTTCCGCCGGCGCGGCGTTGCGGGCTGAGAGGCCCGTTCAGTCGAGCGTACGGCGGAACCGCAGAAGCGCCAGCAGTGCCAGCCCCACCGCAAACCCGGCCAGCGCCAGAAACGGCCCGGCCACGGTTTCCGCCCCCGCGCCTTTCAGCATGACCGAACGAATCAGCCGCAAGAAATGCGTCAGCGGAAAGATTTCGCCCAGCCGCTGCGCCCAGAGCGGCATGCCCCGGAACGGAAACATGAAGCCGGACAGAAGCAGCGAGGGCAGAAAGAAGAAGAAGGTCAGCTGCATTGCCTGCATCTGCGTGCGCGAGATGGTGGAAATGAGATAGCCAAGGATCACCAGCGCGAGAACGAAGACGAAGACCCCCGCAAGCACCACCGGCAAGGCCCCGACGAAAGGAACCCCGAAAACCAGCCGCGCCGACACCAGAACCACAACCACCTGCACTGCCCCGACGGCCAGATAGGGCAGTACCTTGCCCAGCATGATTTCCAAGGGCGTCGCGGGCATCGACAGCAGGTTTTCCATCGTCCCGCGCTCGATCTCTCGGGTCAGCGCCATCGCGGTCATCATCACCATGGTCAGTTGCAGGATCACCCCCAGTAGCCCCGGCACGATGTTGTACTGGGTGACGCCCTCGGGGTTGTAGCGGCGATGCACGACAATCTCGACCGGCGCTTGCGCCCTGGTCGTCGGCGCGCCGGCCTCGCGTTCCAGCGCCGCGCCGGCCACGGTCGACAACGTCGATATCGCGCCGGAGGCGACCGAGGGGTCGGTGGCATCGGCCTCGATCAGGATGGTGGCGCGGTCACCCCTTTCGATCCGCTGGCCGAAATCCGATGGCACCGTCACGACAAAAGCCACATCGCCCGCCGCGATCATCTCTTCGGCGCCCGCGACCGTCGCATTGGCATCGACAAACCGGTAGTACCCGGTCAGTTCCAGCGCGCTGACCATGGCGCGGGTAAACCGGTCCTGCACAGGGGCGACGAGCGCGGCCGGCAATTCCTTGGGGTCGGTGTTGATCGCAAAGCCGAACAGCATCAGCTGCATCAGCGGCACGCCGATCATCATCGCAAAGGTCACCCGGTCGCGGCGCATCTGAATGCTTTCCTTGACCAGCAGCGCCCAGAGCCGACGAAACGAAAACCACGCGCTCATCGCATGTTGTCCTCGGCCACGC
>JAWKWW010000023.1:0-3495 GCA_041397385.1 Paracoccaceae bacterium | reverse complement strand
GTGGTCATCGGGGTTCCCTGTTTTTTGTTGATTGACGAGTCAATTAACTTCACTGTAGCTGTCGAAAGCAAGCGTTTTTTGAGGTACGCCATGCCGAAGCTTGGAATGGAGCCTATCCGAAAGGCGGCGCTGGTCAAAGCTACCATTGCCGAAATCGGCCAGGCCGGCACGCTTGATGTCACGGTCAGCCAGATTGCCCGGCGCGCCGGCATGTCGACGGCGCTTGCGCATCACTACTTCGGCGGCAAGGAACAGATATTTCTGGCCGCGATGCGCCATGTGCTGAGCATTTTCGGCGCCGAGGTGCGCGGTGCGCTGGCGGTGTCCGAAGGTCCGAAGGCGCGGGCGGAGGCGATCATCCGCGCCAGCTTTACCGCCGGCAACTTTCGCCACGACGTGATTTCGGCATGGCTCAACTTTTACGTTCTGGCGCTGACCTCGCCCGAGGCGGCGCGGCTCTTGCGGGTGTACCAGCGCCGGCTTGATTCGAACCTGCGCCACGAACTGCGCCAATTGGCGCCCGATGCCGTTGACGAACTGACCGAGGGTATCGCGGCGCTGATCGACGGCGTCTACCTGCGCCATGCGCTGGGCAGCGACGGACCGACGCCGGCACGCGCCGTTGCCCCCGTCTTGCGGTTCTTCCGGCTCGCGCTACAGGAAAGGGGGCTGTGATGACCTCGCCAAACATCCTGATCCTGATGGTCGATCAGCTGAACGGAACGCTGTTTCCCGACGGGCCGGCCGCATGGCTGCATGCGCCCAACCTGAAACGGCTGGCCGAACGGTCGGTGCGTTTCGCCAATGCCTATACCGCCAGCCCGCTTTGCGCACCCGGCCGTGCCAGCTTCATGTCGGGCCAGTTGCCAAGCCGCACGGGGGTTTATGACAACGCGGCCGAGTTTTGCAGCGCCATCCCGACCTTTGCCCACCACCTGCGCCGCGCCGGTTATCAGACCTGCCTGTCGGGCAAGATGCATTTCGTCGGCCCGGACCAGTTGCACGGCTTCGAGGAACGGCTGACGACCGATATCTACCCGGCAGATTTCGGCTGGACGCCCGATTACCGCAAACCCGGCGAGCGGATCGACTGGTGGTATCACAACATGGGTTCGGTCACCGGTTCGGGCGTGGCCGAGATTACCAACCAGATGGAATATGACGACGAGGTCGCCTATCACGCGGTGCGGCGCATCTATGACCACGCGCGCGGCCGTGACAGCCGGCCGTGGTGCCTGACGGTCAGCTTCACCCATCCGCATGATCCTTACGTCGCGCGCAGGAAATACTGGGACCTTTACGAGGATTGCGCGCATCTGCTGCCCGAAGTTCCGGCGATGGACTATGCCGATCACGACGCGCATGCCAAACGCATCTTCGATGCCAACGACTGGCGCAACTTTACCATCACCGAGGATGACATCCGCCGCTCACGCCGCGCCTATTTCGCCAATATCTCTTATCTCGACGACAAGATCGGCGAGATTCTGGCCACGGTGGAGGCCACCCGGCAAGAGGCGGTGATCCTCTTCGTCTCGGATCACGGCGACATGCTGGGCGAGCGTGGTCTGTGGTTCAAGATGAACTTCTACGATGGTTCGGCCCGGGTGCCGCTGATGGTCTGTGCGCCGGGGCTGGAGCCTTGCCGCATCGACACACCGGTTTCGACCATCGACGTGACGCCGACGCTGTGCGATCTGGCGGGGGTCAGCATGGACGAGGTCATGCCCTGGACCGATGGCGAAAGCCTGCTGCCGACCGCCCGTGGTGGCGACCGCACCGCGCCGGTCTGCATGGAATATGCCGCCGAAGCCTCGTATGCGCCGCTGGTATCGCTGCGCGATGGCAAGTGGAAGTACAACCGCTGCACGCTTGACCCCGATCAGCTTTTCGACATGGAGGCCGATCCGCAGGAACTGACCAACCTCGCCGGCGACCCGGCCCATGCCGGCACGCTGGCGTCGCTGCGCGCGAAATCCGAAGCGCGCTGGGACCTTGCCCGGTTCGACGCCGAGGTGCGCGAAAGCCAGGCGCGGCGCTGGGTGGTCTACGAGGCGCTCAGAAACGGCGACTACTTCCCGTGGGACTACCAGCCGCTGCAGAAAGCTTCGGAGCGCTACATGCGCAACCACATGGATCTGAACGTGCTGGAGGAAAGCCAGCGTTTTCCGCGCGGGGAATAGCGGCGCGGGACGAAAGGAATGGAAATGGAAGCGGATTTCGTGATTGTCGGTGCCGGTTCGGCTGGCTGCGCCATGGCTTACCGCCTGGCAGAGGCCGGGGCGTCGGTGCTGGTCATCGAACATGGCGGAACCGATGCCGGCCCCTTCATCCAGATGCCTGCGGCGCTCAGCTATCCGATGAACATGGGCATCTACGACTGGGGCTATTCGACAGAGCCGGAGCCGCATCTGGGGGGGCGGCGGCTGGTGACGCCGCGCGGCAAGGTCGTGGGTGGGTCGTCCTCGATCAACGGCATGGTCTATGTGCGTGGCCATGCGCGGGATTTCGACCATTGGGAAGAGGCGGGCGCCAGCGGCTGGGCCTATGCCGATGTGCTGCCCTATTTCAAGCGGATGGAGAACTGGCACGATGGCGGCCATGGCGGCGACGCCGGCTGGCGCGGGCAGTCGGGGCCGCTGCACATCACCCGCGGGCCACGGAAAAACCCGCTATATCACGCCTTTGTCGAGGCCGGCCGGCAGGCGGGCTACCCGGTGACCGAGGATTACAACGGCCGCCAGCAGGAAGGGTTCGGGCCGTTTGAACAGACCGTCTGGCGTGGCCGGCGCTGGTCGGCGGCAAATGCCTATCTGCGCCCCGCGCTGAAGCGCGAGAACTGCACGCTGATCCGCGCCTTCGCGCGCCGCGTGGTGATCGAAGACGGTCGCGCGACCGGGGTCGAGGTTTCGCGCGGCGGGCGCGTCGAGGTCATCCGGGCGCGCCGCGAAGTGATCCTTGCCGCCTCGTCGATCAATTCGCCCAAGCTTCTGATGCTGTCGGGCATCGGACCGGCCGCACATCTGGCCGAGCACGGCATCCCGCTGGTTGCCGACCGCCCTGGTGTCGGACAGAACCTGCAGGACCATCTGGAGGTCTATTTCCAGATCGCCTCGAAACAGCCGATCACGCTTTATCGCTACTGGAACCTCTTCTGGAAGGGCGTGATCGGGGCGCAGTGGCTGGTCACGAAAACCGGGCTCGGGGCGTCGAACAATTTCGAAAGCTGCGGTTTCATCCGGTCGCGCGCGGGGGTGGAATACCCCGATATCCAGTATCACTTCTTGCCCATGGCGGTGCGCTACGACGGCAAGGCAGCGTCGGAAGGGCACGGGTTTCAGGCCCACGTCGGCCCAATGCGGTCGCCATCGCGCGGGGCGGTCACGCTGCGTTCGGCCGACCCGGCCGAGGCGCCGCGGATCCTGTTCAATTACATGTCGACCGAAGCGGACTGGGTCGATTTCCGCGCCTGCCTGCGGCTGACCCGCGAAATTT
>JAWKWW010000022.1:0-3658 GCA_041397385.1 Paracoccaceae bacterium | reverse complement strand
CTGCACTACATGCTGGCCGTTCCGATCCTGGGCATCGCCAGCTGGATGTTCGACGGCATCTTCATCGGCGCGACGCGGACCGTCGACATGCGCAACATGTCGATCCTGTCGACGCTGGTCTATGGCGCGGCGGCCGCGGCGCTGGTGCCGGGTTATGCGAACCACGGGCTCTGGTGGGCCTTTCTCCTGTCGTTCGTGGTTCGTGCGCTGACACTGGCCGCACGCTATCCCGCACTGGAACGGGCGACCGTGCTGGGCGCGCGTTAGGTGGTTCCGCCCGCTGGACTTGGCCGTGCCAAGGCCCGATATTGTACCCATGAGTCTGCCCCCCGGATTTCTCGACGAACTGCGCAACCGCACCTCGCTGGCCCAGGTGGTCGGCCGCAAGGTGATGTGGGATGCGCGCAAGTCGAACCAGGGCAAGGGCGACATGTGGGCGCCGTGCCCGTTCCACCAGGAAAAGACGGCCAGCTTTCACGTCGATGACCGCAAGGGGTTCTATTACTGCTTTGGCTGCCACGCGAAGGGCGATGCCGTCAGCTTCGTGCGCGAGACCGAGAACGTGGGTTTCATGGAGGCGATCGAGATCCTCGCCCGCGACGCCGGGCTGGCGATGCCCGAACGCGATCCGCGCGCGGCCGAAAGGGCCGACCGCAACCGCGATCTGGCCGGCGTCATGGAACAGGCGGTGCAGTTTTTCCGGTTGCAGCTGTCAACCGCGGCGGGTTCGTCGGCGCGCGACTATCTGGACCGCCGCCGGCTGGCCGCCCGGGCGCGCGACCGCTTCGAAATCGGCTTTGCACCCGACAACCGCCACGCGCTCTGGCAGCACCTGACCGGCAAGGGTGTGGCCCCGGAGATGATCGTCGAGGCCGGCCTTGCCATCAAACCAGATGACGGCGGCACGCCCTATGACCGGTTTCGCGGCCGAATCATGTTTCCGATCCGCGATGCGCGCGGCCGGGCCATTGCCTTTGGCGGCCGCGCGATGGACCCGAATGCGCGGGCCAAGTACCTCAACAGCCACGAACCCGCGCTTTTCGACAAGGGGCGCAGCCTTTACAACCACGGCCCGGCGCGCGAAGCGGCGGGCAAGGGCCAGCCGCTGATCGTCGCCGAAGGCTATATGGATGTGATCGCGCTGGTCGAGGCGGGTTTCGAAGCCGCCGTCGCGCCGCTTGGAACGGCGATCACCGAGGAACAGCTGCGCCTGATGTGGCGCATTCATCCCGAACCCATCATCGCGCTTGATGGCGACAAGGCGGGTCTGCGCGCGGCGATGCGGGTGATCGATCTGGCGTTGCCGGTGCTGGAAGCCGGGCAGGGGCTGCGGTTCTGTATCCTGCCCGAAGGTCAGGACCCCGACGATCTGATCAAGGCGCAGGGCGCCGGTGCGATGCAGAAGCTTCTGGATCAGGCGATGCCGATGGTGGCGCTGCTGTGGCGGCGTGAAACCGAAGGCCGCGTCTTTGACAGCCCCGAACGCAAGGCCGCGCTCGACAAGGGTTTGCGCGCGATACTGGCCACCATCCGCGACGCCTCGATCCGCGACCACTACACGCAGGAAATCAAGGCCCTGCGGTGGGATCTGTTCGGCACGCGACGCCGGGCGGAAACCCGCAACGCCGCACGACGTGGCCGCGACGGCGCCTTCCGCCCCGGTGGGCCGCCGCCTTCGGCGCTGCCGGCGACCCGCGAAAGCCTGCTGGCCAGCGCCAGCGCCGAAACCGCGGTCGAGGAAACCCTGCGCGAGGCGGTCATCCTGGCGACGCTCATCCGCCACCCCGCGCTTGTCGAGCGCTTTCTGGGCCAGTTGGAAACGGTCGAACTGCGTGGGTCCGGGCATGACCGCTTGCGCGCCGCGATCCTGCGCCACGCCGGCGAAACCGATGCCGCGGCGTTTCATGACGCCATCCTTGACGAGGCGCGCGGTCCTCTTGAAAACCTCATGGCGCTTCGCCATGTCCAGATCGCGCCCCCCGTGCGCAACACCGCCGATGGCCAGATGGCGCTGATGTGTGTCGCCGAGGAACTGGCAAAGCTGGAAGCAAGGCGTGGCGCGCGGCGCGAAACCGAAGATGCCGAGGAGGACCTGCAAGGCCTTGCGGACGAGGGCACGACCTGGCGGCTGGCCCAGGCAGCCGAGGCGCGCCACCGTGCCGAAAGGTCCAATCTGGAGGATTCGCGTGACCTGGGCGAAGATCAGGCTGCCCTGTCGCGTCACCTGCAAAGCCTGATCGATGGACAGATCTGGGTCAAGAAACACAGGTAATTGCGCGCGGCACCTGTGATTCGCCGCAATGATTCGATAAACCGGGGATCACCGATTCGGCCCGTCCCCCCGAGGAGCATCCATGGCAGCCAAAGACACCGACGACGCCAAGACCGACGACCAGGAAGCCGAAGTCTCTCTCGACATGAGCCAGGCGGCGGTCAAGAAGATGATCGCCGATGCGCGCGAGCGTGGCTATATCACCTATGAACAGCTGAACGCTGTCCTGCCGTCCGATCAGGTGTCTTCGGAGCAGATCGAGGACGTGATGTCGATGCTGTCGGAGATGGGCATCAACGTCATCGAGGATGACGAGGCCGAAGAGGGCGACAACACCAGCGCGGGCGAACTGGTCGAAACCTCGACGTCGCGCGAAGTGGCGCTGACCACGACCACCTCGGAAACGCTGGACCGGACCGACGACCCGGTGCGCATGTACCTGCGCGAGATGGGTTCGGTCGAGCTTTTGAGCCGCGAGGGCGAAATCGCCATCGCCAAGCGGATCGAAGCCGGGCGCAACACGATGATCCTCGGGCTTTGCGAAAGCCCGCTGACTTTTCAGGCTATCACCATCTGGCGCGACGAACTTCTGAACGAAGACATCCTTCTGCGCGACGTGATCGACCTTGAAACCACTTTTGGCCGGTCGATGGATGACGATGACGACGCGTCGGAAGCCGGCACTGTCGATCTGAATGCGGCCTCGTCCGGCACGACCAAGGACGCCGAGGAAGAGCTGGACGCGGACGGCAACCCGATTGCCAAGGCCGATGATGACGACGACGACGATGACGATGCGTCGAACATGTCTCTGGCCGCGATGGAGGCGGCGCTGAAGCCGCGGGTTCTGGAGACGCTGGACCTGATCGCGCGTGACTATGCCAACCTGTCGGAGATGCAGGATCTGCGCATGTCGGCGACGCTGAACGAGGATGACAGCTTTTCCATCGCCGACGAAACCGCCTATCAGAAGCTGCGCTCGGAAATCGTGGTGCTGGTGAACGAGTTGCACCTGCACAACAACCGGATCGAGGCGCTGATCGACCAGCTTTACGGCATCAACCGCAAGATCATGTCGATCGACAGCAACATGGTCAAACTGGCCGATCTGGCCCGCATCAACCGACGTGAATTCATCGACGAATACCGCGGCTACGAGCTTGACCCGACCTGGCTGGAACGCATGGCCGAGAAATCGGGGCGGGGCTGGCAGGCGCTGATCGAGAAATCCGAAGACAAGGTGGAGGCACTGCGCGCCGAGATGGCGCAGGTCGGCCAGTATGTCGGCGTCGACATTTCCGAGTTTCGCCGCATCGTCAATCAGGTCCAGAAGGGCGAAAAGGAAGCGCGTCAGGCCAAGAAGGAAATGGTCGAGGCGAACCTGCG
>JAWKWW010000021.1:0-3763 GCA_041397385.1 Paracoccaceae bacterium | reverse complement strand
CCAAATGCTACCGCGCACATTATTCGACGACACCCTATCGCGAACGCGGATCGCACGGAACGCGGCTGTCGATCTGAGGCGCTATTTCCCCGCCGGCGCCATGCGATAGACAGCGCCGTCATAGACCGACAGGAACCAGATGGACCCGTCCGGCGCTTCGCGGACGTCACGAACGCGCCCGGTTTCCGGCGCCGAAAGCCGTTCCTCGACCATGCCGGCATCGGCGTCCAGCCGCGCGATCATGTCGAACTTCAGGCTGCCAATCAGAAAATCGCCCGCCCATTGCGGGATCATCCGGCCGGAATAGACGGCGAGCCCGGACGGCGCGATCGAGGGATCCCAGTAATGCTCCGGCTGTTCCATGCCGGCCTTTTCAGTCCCCACCCCGATCTTGCTGCCATCATAGTTCAGCCCGTAGGATATCGCCGGCCAGCCGTAGTTGCGCCCCGCCTCGACACGGTTCAACTCGTCCCCGCCCTGTGCGCCGTGCTCCACGATCCATAACCGGCCCTCGCCGTCGAGCGCGGCGCCCTGCGGGTTGCGGTGCCCCTTGCTGAAAACGCGCGGCGCCGACCATGAACTGGCAAAGGGGTTGTCCGCAGGAATGTCGCCATTGCGTGCCATCCGCAGAACCGCGCCGTTGTCGCGGCCGAAATCCTGCGCCAGATCGGGTTCGCCACGGTCGCCGACGGTCAGAAACAACGCCCCGTCCAGCGCCTCGACAATGCGCGCGCCGAAATGCTGGCCGTTGCGACCGCCAAGCGGCATCCGGTAGATCTGGCGAAACCTTTCCAGCGCCGTGCCGTCTTCGGAAAGCCGGCCGTAGCCCAATGCCGTCGCCAGGTTGCGGAACCCGTCGACCGAATAGGACAGGTAGATTTCGCGGCTTTCGGCAAAATCGCGCGGCACCATCACATCCAGCAACCCGCCCTGCCCCACGGCGGCCACCTTCGGCAGGCCCGACAGGGCGACGGGTTCGGCATCGGGACCGGCAAACAGCAAAAGGCGCCCGCTGTCGCGTTCAGTAACAAGAAAGCCACCGTCTGGCAGGAAGGCCAGCCCCCAAGGCTCCTCCAGCCCCCGCGCCATCGGCGTGATCGACAGCGTCCCGGCAGAGCTTGGCAGTTCGCTGCCCACGGCGGGGCCCGTCAAAGCGGCAAGAACCGCCGCAACCTGAAAAAGACGCATGGTTTCCTTCCTTTGCCCCTCCCATCATATGGTTGCCCACTTTTCTTTTGCAAACCGGCGGCATAGGGTGGCGCAGGATTGCGATCCAACATGGGAGATAACTATGAAAAAACTGCTTCTGGCTACCGCCGCCACCGCGCTTGTCGCTGGTGCCGCTGGAATGCCCCTTCTGAATTGGTCCACCGTTATGTTTAGGAAACGGAGGACAGAGAATGGCGAACAAGCGGCACAAGCCCGAGGAAATCGTTCAGAAGCTGCGGCAGGTTGATGTTCTTGTCGGCCAAGGGATGCAGCGGGTGGATGCGATCCGTGAGGTTCGCATAACCGAGCAGACCTATTACCGATGGCGCAAGCAATACGGCGGGATGGGAACCGACCAATTGAAGGAACTCAAGCGCCTTCAGAAGGAGAACGAACGGTTGAGGAAGGCAGTGTCTGACCTGACCCTGGACAAGCTCATCCTTACCGAGGCTGCCCGGGGAAACTTCTGAGCCCCGCCCGTCGGCGCGCCTGCATCGATCTGATCCTCAGCGAGGTGAAGGTGTCAGAGCGCCGGATCTGCCGGGTGCTGGGGCAGCATCGATCGACGCAAAGGTATCAGCCCCACGGCCAGGAGGATGAAGATCGGCTCGTGGCGGACATGATCGAACTTGCCCGGCAATACGGCGGATACGGATACCGTCGTGTCGCCGTGCTGCTGCGGGATGCCGGCTGGCAGGTCAGCGTCAGCCGTGTCGAACGGCTTTGGAAGCAGGAGGGGCTGAAGGTGCCTGCGAAACAACCCAAGAGGGGACGGCTTTGGCTGAACGACGGATCATGTGTCCGCCTGCGGCCAGAGCGTCGCAACCACGTCTGGAGCTACGACTTCGTCCACTGCCGCACCGACGACGGCAAGGCGTTCCGGACGCTGAACATCCTCGACGAGTTCAGCCGGGAGTGTCTGGCGATCCGGGTGAAGCGCAAGCTGAACTCCACCGACGTGATCGACGCCCTGACGGACCTGTTCATCCTGCGTGGGCCACCATCGTTCGTGCGAAGCGACAATGGCCCCGAGTTCGTCGCTCTGGCGGTTCGGGACTGGATCGCCGCAGTCGGCGCCAGGACGGCATACATCGAACCGGGGAGCCCGTGGGAGAATGGCTATGTCGAGAGCTTCAACGCCCGGCTCCGCGACGAGCTGCTGAACAGGGAAATCTTCTACTCGCTAAGGGAGGCGCAGATCATCATCGAGGGATGGAGAAAGCACTACAACACCAAGCGGCCCCATAGCGCCCTCGGATACCGGCCACCGGCACCGGAAACCATCGTCCACATGGACCCGAAGCCAGCTATGCACTAACAATCAGGTCGGACCAGTCAGATCAGGCCACCCAAGGTCAAGCGCGCTGTCAAGCGGTGCGGTGTCGAAACAGACCGAGATCGCATCGTCGTCGCGCTGATCGCCCGGCATCTCGGCCTTGAGCCCCATGGGAAAAAACTCGCCCGCGCGCAGGCCAAGATGCTGGGGCGTCGCCACCGTCTTGCCAATCGCGCCGCCTTCGCCGCCAAGGCCACCCGAGCCGTCCAGCGCCAGTTCGCGCCGGCTGACGCGGGGACTTGGCCACTGGCTTTCGGCAAGCCAGTGACCGGGCCGATACGCGGCCGAAGCATCGGGTGGCGCGGAATGCAGCATATAGGCACGATAGGCGGGGTCGTCCTCGGCCCCGTTCTCGACCCCTTTCAGCCAGCGATCCCACCAGCGCAGCGCCTCTTGCAGAAACCCGATGCGCGGTTCGGGCACGGCGGTATGGGGATACTGATGCACCCAGGGTCCGACGATGCCCTTGACCGGAACCGACAGGTTCTCGACCAGATGCGCGACCGTGTTCATGTAATTGTCGGCCCAGCCGCCGATGGACAGAACCGGAACCGCGATGGCGCTGTAATCCTCGCAGACCGAGCCGTGCTTCCAATAGGCGTCGCGATGCGGATGCGACAGCCAGACCGGCGCGAGAAACGGCTGGTTTTCCAGCCGGTCGAGCCACAGTTCGCGCCAGTCTTGCCGAAGCGCCGGGTCGGGCGGGCGCGAGGAGTTGCTCAACATCACCGCCCCCCAGCCGGCATTTTCCCCCAGAAGGCACCCCCCCTTGTTGTGGATGTCATCGGCGTAGCGGTCGGTCGTGGAACAAACGGTGATGATCGCGCCCAGCGCCGGCGGGCGCAGAGCGGCGGTCTGCAGGCAGTTGAAGCCGCCCCAGCTCTTGCCCATCATCCCGACCGTGCCGCTGCACCAGGGCTGGCTGGCCAGCCATGCGATCACCTCGCAGGCATCGGCCAATTCGCGTTCGGTATATTCATCGGTCATCAGCCCGTCGCTGTCGCCGTTGCCGCGCATGTCGACACGCACCGCGGCATAGCCGTGGCCTGCAAAATAGGGATGCATCAACTCGTCGCGCGGCAGCGTTCCGTCGCGCTTGCGGTAGGGGATGTATTCCAGCACCGCCGGCACCGGATCGGCCTCGGCATCCTCGGGCAGCCAGACCCGCGCCGAAAGCCGGCAGCCATCGGCCAGGACGATGGCCATATCCTCGACATG
>JAWKWW010000020.1:0-4437 GCA_041397385.1 Paracoccaceae bacterium | reverse complement strand
CGCCGCCGGGGCGCTGGGCGAAGGGTTGCCGCAAAGCGATCTCTACCTGTCGCCACAACACCGGGTGTTGCTGAACGGTGCCGGGGTCGAGGCGCGGTTCGGTGCCGCAGAGGTTTTGTGTGCCGCCACACGCCTGCGTGGCTGGCCGGGGATCGAGCGGGTCGATGCCCCGGCGGGCGTTCGGTATGTGCATCTGCTTTTCGCGCGCCACGAACTTGTCTTTGCCGCCGGCGCGGTCAGCGAAAGCCTGTACCTGGGCGAGGAGGCCGAAGCGCTGGTCGGCGACGACCTGAAGAACGCGCCCGAAGTTGTGCGCAGCGCGCGCGGCATGGCGCCGGCGCGCCCGATCATCGAGGGCGGGCGCGAGATCGGGGCGATGATCGACGAAGGCGGGCGCGAGTTGCAACGGGCTTGCCTGCTGGCCTGACCTTCGCGCTTCACCTTGCAAAGCGGCGGCGCCGCCTATAGGTTCCCGCCGATCCAGACGGGCCGTTCGCGCCCGGACATGCAAAGGGAATACCACCTGTTCGCAACCCCCGCTTATGCCCAGGCGGCCTCCGGCGGCGCCGGCGCGTTTGCCAGCTTCATGCCGCTGATCCTGATTTTCGCCATCATGTATTTCCTGTTGATCCGCCCGCAGCAGAAAAAGATGAAGGAACACAAGGCCATGGTCGATGCGCTGCGGCGCGGCGACGAGGTGGTCACGCAAGGCGGCATCGTCGGCAAGGGGGTCCAGGTCACGGACGACGGCCAGGTCGAGGTCGAGATCGCCGACGGCGTCAAGGTGCGCGTCGTCAAGCACACGATCGCCCAGGTCGTATCGAAAACCGAGCCGGCGGCGCAGTAGGCGCCCCGGTCCCCCGCCGGACGGACCCCTTAGATGCTGCAAATACCGCTGTGGAAGCGCGTACTGATCTGGGGCGTAGTTACCCTGGGTCTGATCTATGCGATGCCCAACCTCTTCTATTCGCGGGTCGAGACCCACAACGACGCGATGAAGAAGATCGAGGCCGGGATCACCAGCCCCGAACTGGAGGCGGCGCGCGCCGGCTGGCCGGACTGGCTGCCAAGCTCGATCGTCAATCTGGGGCTCGACCTGCGCGGGGGCGCGCATTTGCTGGCCGAGGTGAAGGTCGCCGATGTCTATGCCGCGCGGATCGACGGCATGTGGCCGGACGTGCGCGACGCGCTGCGCGATGTGCGCGACGAGGTGGGCAATATCCGCCGCGTCGACAGCACGCCGGGAACCCTGCGGGTCACGATTTCGCGCCCAGAAGGCATTGAAAAGGCGCTGGAAACCGTGCGCGGTCTTGCCCAGCCGGTGATCAGCCTGACCGGGGTCGGCCAGAACGATATCGAGGTGACGGCCGAAGGCGACACCATCGTGGTTGGCCTGTCAGAGGCCGAAAAGGCCGCCACCGACAGCCGCACCATCGCCCAGTCGCTGGAAATCGTGCGCCGCCGGGTCGACGAGGTCGGCACGCGCGAACCGACGATCCAGCGTCAGGGCGAAGACCGCATTTTGATTCAGGTGCCGGGTATCGGCAGCGCCGCGGAACTGAAGGCGTTGATCGGCACGACGGCAAAACTGACCTTCCACCCGGTGGTCGGTCGCGCGACAAGCGCCGATGCCGATCCCGGTCCGCGCAACCTGGTTCTGCCTTCGATGGACGAAGAGGGCGTCTTCTACATCATCGAACAGACCCCGGTCGTGACCGGCGAGGAACTGGTCGATGCGCAACCTTCGTTTGACCAGAACGGCAGCCCGGCGGTCAACTTTCGCTTTAACCCGACGGGTGCGCGCAAGTTCGGCGATTATACCGCCAACAACATCGGTGCGCCTTTCGCCATCGTTCTGGACGACGAGGTGATCAGCGCCCCGGTCATCCAGGCCCATATCGCCGGCGGGTCGGGGATTATTACCGGCCGCTTCACGATCGAGGAATCGACGAAACTGGCGGTGCTGTTGCGTGCCGGCGCATTGCCGGCGGAACTGGAATTTCTGGAAGAACGCACCATCGGCCCGGAACTGGGGCAGGACAGTATCGATGCCGGACGCATCGCGGCGCTGGTCGGCATGGCCGCGGTGGTGCTGTTCATGCTCGCCTCGTACGGGTTCTTCGGACTTGTGGCCAATATCGCGCTGACGCTGAACGTCGCGATGATCTTTGGCGTTCTGTCGGCCATAGGCGCGACGCTGACACTACCCGGCATCGCCGGCATCGTGCTGACCATCGGTATGGCGGTCGATGCCAACGTGCTGGTTTACGAACGTATCCGGGAAGAGCTGAAAACCGCCCGTGGCCCGGCACGCGCCATCGAACTGGGCTATGAGAAGGCGCTTTCGGCCATTCTGGACGCCAACATCACCACATTCATCGTCGCGGTCATCCTGTTCGTTCTGGGGGCGGGGCCGGTGCGCGGCTTTGTCGTGACGCTGGCGGTCGGCATCGTCACATCGGTCTTCACGGCGGTTTATATCACCCGCGCCATGCTGGTGATGTGGTTCGACTGGCGCCGCCCCAAGACCATCACCGTATAAGAGGGCTGCCATGCGACTGAGACTGGTTCCCGAGAAGACAAGCTTCGATTTCTTTCGTTTCGCGCCCGTCACCTTTGGTGCCTCGATCGTGGCGACGCTGGCCTCGATCGTGCTGGTGCTGGTCATGGGGCTGAACCTCGGGATCGACTTTCGCGGCGGCACGACGATCCGTACCGAGGCTACGCAGGCCGTGGACGTGGGCGCCTATCGTGCCGCCATCCAGCCGCTGGAGCTTGGCGATGTGCTGATCACCGAGGTGTTCGACCCGAGCTTCGGAGCCGAAAAGAACGTCGCGATGATCCGCATTCAGGCGCAGGACGGGGCCGAGGCGATCACGCCCGAAACCATCGGCAAGGTCGAGGCGGCGCTGAAAGCGGTCGATCCGTCGATCAGTTTCCCCTCTGTCGAAAGTGTCGGGCCCAAGGTGTCGTCGGAACTGATCTGGACGGCGGTCTGGTCCGTTCTGGCGGCGACGGCGGCGATTCTGGTCTATATCTGGCTGCGCTTCGAATGGCAGTTCGCGCTGGGCGCGCTGGCGGCAGAAGTGCATGACGTGGTGGTTACGGTCGGGCTTTTTGCGCTTTTTCAGATCAAGTTCGACCTGACGATCATCGCCGCGCTGCTGACGATTCTCGGCTATTCGATCAACGATACCGTGGTGGTCTTTGACCGGCTTCGTGAAAACCTGATCAAGTTCAAGCAGATGCCGCTGCGCGATGTGATGAACCTTTCGGTCAACGAAACGCTGAGCCGCACGCTGATGACCTCGGGCACGACGCTGATCGCGCTTATTGCGCTACTGGTTCTGGGCGGCGACGTGATCCGCGGCTTCGTTTTTGCCATTGCCTGGGGCATCGTCGTCGGCACCTATTCCTCGGTCTATGTGGCCAAGAACGTGGTTCTGTTCCTCGGCACCAAACGCGACTGGTCGAAGCCCGACAAGACGACCGAGGCCGGCACCCAGTTCGGCGGCTAGATGCGGCTCAACCCGGTCGAATATGGCACGGCGCGACCTGTCGAGGGGTACGGGCCCGGCTTTTTCCGTGTCGGCGGCCGGGTCTGGCAGGGCGGGGTGATCCTACGCGACGGGGAAATCCGGGTCTGGCCGGGCTATCACGACCGCGCGCCTCTGCTGGCGCTCGCCGGCGCGGTCGATCTGCTGATCATCGGTACGGGAGGCGAGATCGCGCCGCTTCCCGCGGACCTGCGCGAGGAACTGGAAGCCAGCGGGCTGGCGCTGGAGATCATGGCGAGCCCGCCGGCCGCGCGCACCTATAACGTTTTGCTGGGCGAAGGGCGGCGGGTTGCCGCGGCGCTTCTGCCGGTGGGCTGAACCCCTTTCGGCGGCGCGCGCTTTGGGCTAGGGCTGAGGCGATGGAGCTGATAGTCGCTGATCTGACATGCGCGCGCGGCGGGATCGCCGTTCTGGAGGGCGTGAGCTTTCGCGTCGCGCGGGGGCAGGCGCGAGTTCTGCGCGGGCCCAACGGCATCGGCAAGACGACGCTGTTGCGCACCATTGCCGGGCTGCAGCCGCCGATGGCGGGCCGCGTCGAGGCGCCGGCCGATGCTATCGCCTATGCCGCCCATGCCGACGGGTTGAAGGCAACGTTGACCGTGCGCGAGAACCTCAGCTTCTGGGCGGCGGTCTATGGTGGCAGCGGGGTCGCGGAGGCGATGGCGGCCATGAACCTGACCGAGCTTGCAGACCGCGCGGCACACAATCTGTCGGCCGGTCAGAAGCGCCGGCTTGGGCTGGCGCGGCTGCTGGTGACCGGTCGCGCAATCTGGGTTCTGGACGAACCGACCGTGTCGCTTGACAGCGCCTCGGTGGCGCTGTTTGCCGGCCATGTCCGCGCGCACCTTGCCGCGGGCGGCATGGCGCTGATTGCCACCCA
>JAWKWW010000019.1:0-6453 GCA_041397385.1 Paracoccaceae bacterium | reverse complement strand
GATCGCCAGACCGGTGACGCCGAAAACATCCTGCAAGTCGCCCCGACCGGGATCGAGGATCAGGAAGCGCTGAAGCAAAGCCTCCTTGTGGGTTACGTCTCCGACCGCGAGGGCTATTTCCTTGCTGGCATTCAGGCCCGGCTTGAAAGCGTCCAGCGCCGCTCGACGGGGAGCGCCGAGGAAAGCCTGCGGCTTCTCTGGTCGAAGGGCGGGGGCAACACGGCCTATCCGCCCGATGTCTACGGCCCCGGTGCGGAAGTCACGGTGACCGTGCGCCGGATCACCTTCCTTTCGCCGAACGTTGCCCAGATCCGTTTCCTGAAAACCCTGCGCAAGACGAAGCAGGAGCCGGTGACCCAGCCCTTCGTCGCGACGGTCGAGTTCGCCTTCGAGCCGAAGACCGAGCGCTCCCTCGCCCATGTCTGGGCAAACCCGCTCGGCTTTACCGTCTCGGCCTACCGCGTCGATGCCGAAACCCTGGAGACCAATCCATGACCCGTTCTATTCTCCTCCCGGGACTTGCCCTTGCCTGCGCACTCGGCTGCGCGAGCGTCGCCTTCGCCGAAGTTGCGCCTGCGTCGATGGGCGCCGATGCCCGCGTCCGGTCGGTCCTCTACAACCCAGTCGATGTCATCCGGCTCGACACGCATCTGCGTGTGAACACCGCCATCGAACTGGGCGCGGGCGAGCGGATCGACTCGGTCCTTCTTGGCGACAGCGAAGCCTTCGAGGTCGAGGTGCTCTCGAACCGGACCACGGTTTCCGTGAAACCCCTTATTGCCGGGGCCGAGACCAACATGACGATCTATACTGGGCGGCGCACGATCTCGCTGTCGATCAGCGAGGGCCGGTCCCGCAACCCGACCTATCGGCTCGTCCTGCGCTATCCCGAGACGGGCACGAGCCGCACGACACGCAGCGCGGTGGCCGCAGGCTCACGCGACATCGGCTATGCCTGGTCGGGCGACGAGACCCTGAAGCCCGTGCATATCTGGAACGATGGGCAAGCGACCTACTTCGCCTTCGCCCCAGGCCTCCGGCCGTCGATCTTCGGTGTGGATGCAACGGGCCGCGAAGTGACGCTGAACTCCGGCACGCGGGGCAGCATCGTCCGCGTCTCGGGCCTGCGCTCCGCCTATTCGATCCGGATCGGCGGCCAGGTTCTGTGCATCGAGCGGGTGGATGGGGGCATGACCACCGACCCAGTCCTGCTCGCCAAGCTTCAGGGATGGGAGTTCTGACATGGCTGATCCCGAGATGACCGATCCGCAGAAGGGCCGAGAGCCGGAGTACAAGGTCGAGCGACCGAAGCCGAAGATGACCCGACAGCAAAAGCTTGGCATGGGTGCGCTGCTCGCAGGGGCGAGCCTTGCCGCGCTCTGGACGGTCTGGCCTTCCAGCCGCGCCATTCCCGATGTGGAAACCTCCGCCGTCGAGGAATTCCAGGATCAGGCTGGAGGCTCGCCTTTCGGGGCGATTGAGCCAGGACCGGAAGCGAAGCCCACCGGGGATGGGTTCTCCGACATCGAAGGGGAACTGGCTTCTCAGCGCGAAGACCTCGAAGCGCGGAACGCCACACTCCAGTCCGAGGTCGAACGGCTACAACGCGAACTGGGTGATCTTGCCGACAGGGCCGATGCCGAGAAGGACCAGACCGCCAAGGAACTGGCGCTCGCGCTGGAAGAGGCACAGTCCCAGAACCTTGCTCTCATGGAGGACATGCGGCGGCAGTTCAATCAGGAGATCGCTGTCCTGAAAGCAAGCGCCGACGCTGCTGGTGCCGCTGACGCCGCTCGGGAAGCCGAATTGGCCGCCAAACGTGCCGGGCGCGAGGCGCAGCTCGCAGCCCGCGTGGCCTCGCCTTCGGTCGTCTTTGACGATGGGCAGAAGGGTGGGGTAGGGGATGCAGTCATGGGGATGTCCGAAGCCCCGGCCGAGGGTCGAGATGCTGCGGGGCGGGATTTCGTGCAGTCGGGGCGGGAAGCCACCGCCACCGAAGTGAGCCAGGTGATCGCCAATCCGTCGAACACCGTCCTTCAGGGAACGATGATTGAAGCGACGCTTGAGAATGCGGTCGATTCGAGCCTGCCCGGCCAGATCACAGCAATCGTGACCCGGCCGGTCTGGTCCTTCGATCAGGCGCAGATCCTGATCCCCGCCGGCGCGCGCCTCTTCGGGGACTATTCCTCAGATGTGGCCATCGGTCAGGGACGCATCCTTGTCGCCTGGACGCGGCTCGTCACCCCGGATGGGCAGTCCGTGCAGATGGAAGCCTTCGGTGGCGATGCCCAAGGACGCTCCGGCCTCACCGGCAAGGTCAACACCCGGTTCGGTGCGCGGTTCGGGTCGGCTGCGCTCATTTCCCTTCTCGGGGTCGTCCCCGCCGTCGCCGCCGCAAAGTATACTGACGAAATCAGTTCCGACACGGCCGAGAGCATGGGCGAGGACTTTAGCGCTGCCATGGGCTCTGCGGTCGAGGCCTATACGAGCCTGCCACCGATCATAACTGTCGCCCCCGGGGCTGCGATCACGGTCACGGTCGACCGTGACCTGGAAATCTGGTGATGGATGATCGGCCGAGTTTCCTCGGCACCTACCTGACCCCGATTGCACCCCTGTTTATGCGAGACGATCTGTTGGAGGTGGCAATCAACCCCGACGGAAAGGTCTGGATCGAGCGGAAGGGCGCGACGCACATGGAGCGGGTCGCGCATCTGTCCATCGATCGGGTCCTGTCTAACAACCTCGGGCAGGCTATAGCTTCTGCCGTTGGCGTGCAATTCTCCGACAAAAAGCCGACCGTTTCGGGAAAGATCGTCTGGGGCGATATGGCGATCCGGGCGCAGGTTGTGGCGCCGCCCATCGTAGAAGGCGGGATGGCTATCACGTTCCGGCCATTCAAGGTTTCCGCCGATCAGCTGATCGAGCCGCGCCTCTTACACGGTGGTCTCGTCGATCTCGACGCCAAGCGTCGGGCAAGGGCAGGGGAGGCAATGAAGCTTGCTGAGGCCGGGCAGGTCGTCGAGGCCATGCGGCTTTGCGTCGAGGAGCGCATGAACATCCTGATCTCTGGCGGCACCTCGACCGGCAAGACGACATTTGCTCGGTCTTTGTTGTCGATGGTGGACCCGGGCGAGAGGATCCTGACCATCGAGGATGCCTATGAGCTGTTCCCCCGTCAGGAGAACGCGGTATCGCTTAAGGCTGATCGCAGTGCCCAAGGCGAACGGACGCCTGCGCGGCTACTGGAAGCCTCGCTTCGGATGCGTCCAGACCGGATCATTCTTGGTGAGTTGCGGGGTGAGGAAAGCCGGACCTTCCTGGAAGCGATCAACACCGGGCACGGTGGTTCGTTCACAACCATCCATGCCGACACCGCCCGGAAAGCCATAGATCGGTTGGCGATCATGGTCATGGCCGCCGGGCTGGGCATGGGGTTCGAGGAGGTGAAGCGGTACTGCGAGGGAAGTGTGGATCTGGTGGTGCAACTTTCGCGGCAGGCTGGGCGGCGTGGGGTGGCGGAGATACTGTGCCTGTGAGGGTCGCGAAGGGCGGTAAGCGGCCTGATGCAGGTGAGGCGTTTCAGTTGCAACATGCAACAATAGCAGATGCCCACGAGGCAGAGGCGATCTGCGACCGCTTCAATCAAGCCGCTGGGCGCAGCACGTTAAAACCGCGTCAAAAGCAGCAGCATGAGTTCGACGAAGAGCGCAAGCGGCGGCGTCAGCTTGAATTGGAAAGGCAGCGCGAACTGGGCCGGGATCTGGGCTGGGAGCTGTCGGCTGCAATGTCCGCCACCTCACGGGCGGCGGGCACGGCTTCATCCCGCACAGCACGAAAGCATCGCCACGTCCTTATCGAAGGTCTGAGCCGCGAGCCTCAGGCCTTCGACCGTGGTCAGATAAGGGAAAATGGTCTCCCCGAGTGCCTTGGTGGTCATCCCGAACTTCAGGGCCATGGCCAGCGTCTGGGCGCTGTCGGAACCTTCAGGCGCGGCGATCACACCGCCCAAAAGTCTATCGGTCTTTGCATCCGCCACCAGTTTGATGACACCGCGCGTGTCACGGGCCGCGAGCGCTCGAGGCACGTTGTCGAGCGTCAGAACGCTGGTTTTCACGTCATAGCCGGCTGCAACGGCCTGTTCCACAGTCAACCCTACGCCCGCCACCTGCGGATCAGTGAACACCACCCAAGGCATCGCTCTATTGTCATAGCACTCTGCACCGCCCATGGCATTCCTTGCGGCCAGCTTTGCTCCATAGGCGGCCATATAGACAAACTGGTCACGGTTGGTCACATCCCCTGCGGCATAAATGCCGGGGCGGGTGGTCTGCATGTCGTCGCCCACCACGATTGCCCCTCGCCGGTCGGTCTCGATCCCCATTTCGGAAAGCCCCAGGCCTTCGGTATTGGGGCTGCGTCCGGTGGTCAGCACCAGATGATCTGCTGTCAGTTCCAGTCGCTTGCCGCGTTCTTCGATGCACAGCACGGCGCGCTTGCCATCCCGATTGCAAGTATCATAGGTCACGCCGCAGTGCATTGTGATGCCTTCGCCCCGGAACACCTCTGTCAGAGCTTCCGACACTTCGGGTTCGGCCTGCGGCAGAAGGCGCGAGCGGCAGACCATGGTAACCTTGACGCCCATCCGCGCCATCATCTGTGCCAGTTCCGCACCGATATAGCCACCGCCAAGGAAGACTAGGCTTTCCGGCAGCGTTTCCAGCGCAAGAAGGGACGTGCTGTCCAGCGTGGGCACTTGCCTGATTCCCGGAATGGGCGGCAGGGCGGGGCGGCCACCGGTGGCTATGATGACTTTGGGCGCACGGATCAGGCGCGCGCCGACCTGCACGCCACCGGGGACAAGCCGGGCCGCCCCTTCGTCAATGTAGGTAATCCCCTCATAGCCGGGCAGCAGATCGGCATATTTCTTTTGACGCAGACTAGAAACCAAGGCGTCCTTCCCGGCCATCAGCGCCGCCCAATCATCGACCTGTGCAGCCCCGGATAGTCCCGGAAACCGTTTCGCCGCCTTCGCGCCGTGGATCGCTTCCGCCGCACGGATCAAGGCCTTTGACGGCACGCAGCCCACGTTCACACAGGTGCCGCCGATCAGCCCGTGTCCGATCAGCGCTACACGCTTGCCCGCCCCGGCCGCCGTGATCGAGGCGGAAAACCCCGCCGATCCCGCCCCGATTACAGCCATGTCGAAAGAATTTTGGTCTGGACGGGGAATGGTGCAGCAATCGTTCATGATTGTATTCCTTTAGGAGTTTCTGGCGTTCCGCTGGCGTCGCCAGAGGGCATAAATCGTAAGGCCGATGAAGACGGCGAGGGCAGGCAAGAGCACGACATCAAGCCAACCCAGCAGGGCTGACAGGCCGACAAAACCGAGGAGCACGGCCAGAACCGGCGTGAAGCAGCACAGCGCGGCGATGACGGTGCCGACAATGCCGGTGATCAGTAGACGGCGTTCGGATGGATCGCCGCTCATGGCCCGTGCTGCCTTTCCGAAACGCCCGGCTCGCAGCTTCCCAACTGCGCGCGCCGACGGCTGCGCCAAGTCAGTGCCGCAACGGCTGCCATCATGACTGCTACCAGGCCGCCAGCGCCGCTGATCCATCCGCCAACCGCACCGATGATCGCGGCCAGGGCGATGCCGCCACCACCGCAACAGACAACCACCAGCGGGGCGGCGATCAGCGTCGCCAACACCCCGCCCTGAATGTCGTCGCGCATTGGCTTTAGCCCTTCACATTGGCCGGATAGCCCGCCTGTGCCGAGGCTTCCGCAATCGTTGCCGCATTGGTCAGGGCCGGATCGAAGATCACCATCGCGCTGCGGCTGTCAAAGTCCACCTCGACCGATTGCACCCCTTCGACCCCGCTCATCGCGGCCTTGACCGTCACCGGGCAGAGTCCGCAAGTCATGTCCGGCACATCGAAAGTGACCTCGGTCAGTGTGGATGCGGTCGCCGGAGCCGATTGGGCGAAGACGAATGACGCTGTGGCGGGCAGGCCGAGCATCGCCGCGCCGAGAGCCAGAATTGCAAAACGTTTCATAAGGTTTCCTTTTGGTTTCAGTAAAGCAGAGGTGCCCACCAGTTGAGCGTCACGGACAGCAGGACCAGCACTGTTGCCGCCCAAAGCACCGTTTTGGTGAGGCGCGACGATTGCGGGCGGGCGCAGTACGACCCCTCCACGCATACGGGTTTTGTCCGAAAATAAACGTGCCAGAACCCCAGCCCGATAAAGACAATGGCGATGCCCGAGGTCAGCGGCTTGTAGGGTTCAAGGGCTGTCAGATTTCCGATCCATGCACCGGATATTCCCAGCGTCACCAGCACCAGCGGCACGATGCAGCAGGCCGAGGCCAGAAACGCCCCCGCCAGCCCAAGTGTGGCAAACAGGCCCTTGTGATCGGCGCTTCGCGGCGCGGTTTCGGCATCGTGAATGT
>JAWKWW010000018.1:0-6593 GCA_041397385.1 Paracoccaceae bacterium | reverse complement strand
TCACCTATGTGCCGTTCCTGTCGACATGGCTTCCGACGCTGGTGCTGGGCCCGGAAACGGTGATCAAATAGGCCGAAACGACGGCTGCCAATCAGCGTGCCCGTCCGGGTTTCCGGGCGGGCGCATGCTTTGGGAGAGGGCTACAGCCGGTCGCGCAGCGAAAACCAGATCATGCCAAGCACAAGCAGTGGCCAGCGCAGTGCGACACCGCCGGGGAAGGGGCGCGTCGGAACCTTTGCCATCACGTCGAAGCGTTCGGCCTGACCGGCAATCGCATCGGCGGCAAGCTTGCCGCCCAGCGTCGCCATCGCGACACCATGGCCGGAATAGCCCGATACGCTGATCACATTGCCAGCAACCCGTTCGAAATGCGGCATCCGGTTCAGCGTGATGCCCAGCGTTCCACCCCAGGCATGGCTGATCGGGGTCTCCCGGAGCTGCGGGAATATGTCCAGCATCGGCTTGCGAACCAGTTTCGCGAGATCCGGGAAGCGGTAACCATAGCTTTCCGCGCCGCCAAAAAGCAGACGATTATCCTCCGAAAACCGGAAGTAGTTGATCACGAACTTGGAATCCGCCACCGCATGATTGTCGCGGATCAGGCTGCGGCGCGCCTCATCGCTCATCGGTTCCGTGGCGATGATGAAATTGTTGATCGGCATGACGCGGGCCGCGACCCTGCGGTTCAGATGGCCGAGATAGCCGTTGCAGGCCAGAACCACGTGGCTGGCGGTGATCCGTGCCGTTTCGGTGGTGATCGTGGCCGGGCTCGCTTCTGTCACCGCGATGACCCGCGAGCGTTCGAAAATCCTGACGCCCTTGGCGACCGCCGCGCGGGCAAGACCGAAGGCATATCGCAAGGGGTGCAGGTGACCGCCGCCCATGTCGATATCACCGCCGTGATAGGCCGGCGAGCCGACCATCTCGCGCATTTCGGCCCGGTCGAGCGGCCGGATCAGGTGATAATCGTAGTCGCGCGCCATCTTTTCGGCATAGGCATGGGCATGCGGGACATAGCGGGCGCGGTGGCAGGCATGGATGATCCCGGGGGCAAAGCCGGCATCCGGGGCATGCCGGGCCGCAAGCGCCTTGGTCAGGGCGACACTTTCCTGTGCGAGGTCCCACAGCGCATGGGCGTGATCGCGGCCAACCATGGTTTCCAGCGTGTCCTGATCCTGCCGCTGGCCGGTTCCGACCTGCCCGCCATTGCGCCCCGACGCGCCCCAGCCGACGCGGTGCGCGTCCAGAAGGATGACGTCATAGCCGCGTTCGGCCAGATGCAGCGCCGCCGACAGGCCGGCAAAACCGCCGCCGACAACGCAGACATCGCAACGCAGATCGCCCTGGGCGGCGGGGTAGGGGCCGGGCGCGGTGGCGGTGTCGGCATACCAGGACCGGGGGTATTCCCCGGTCCTGTCATTGGCGTAAAGAATGTCCATAAGACCCGCTCAGGCAGCCTTCAGCAGGCCGTCCGCCTTGATCCCGGCATAACATTCATCCAGCGATTTCGTGGCGCGTTCGATGAAGATGTCGATCTCGGCCGGTGTAATGACCAGCGGCGGCGAAATGATCATCCGGTCGCCGACGTGGCGCATGACCAGATTGTTGGCAAAGCAGCGTTCGCGGCAGCGATAGCCGACCGTACCGGCGTCCGAGGCAAAGGCGGCACGGGTTTCCTTGTTCGGCGTCAGCGCGATGGAACCCATGAGCCCGATCAGTTTCGCTTCGCCAACCAGCGGGTGATCGGCCAGCGCGTTCCAACGTTCGGCCAGATAGGGATGGGCAACGTTGCGGACATGGTCGAGGATGTTTTCCTCTTCCATGATTTCAAGATTGCGCAGGGCCACGGCGGCGGCGACCGGGTGGCCGCAATAGGTGTAGCCGTGGTTGAAATCCTCGCCCGAATTGGCAACGGTGTTGTAGACCTCGTCGCAGATGATCGAACCGCCGATCGGCGCATAGCCCGACGACAGGCCCTTGGCGATGGTCATGATATGCGGCTTGATGCCCAGCGTCTCGGACCCGAACCAGTTACCGGTGCGGCCAAAGCCGGTGATGACCTCGTCGGCGATCAGAAGGATGCCGTACTTGTCGCAGATGCGCTGGATCTCGGGCCAATAGCTTGCCGGCGGGATGATCACGCCACCCGCGCCCTGAACCGGTTCGCCGATGAAGGCCGCGACGCGGTCGACGCCCAGTTCGTTGATCTTGTCCTCAAGCTCGCGCGCGCGAGCCAGCCCAAATTCCTCGGGGCTCATGTCGCCGCCCTCGGCGTACCAGTGCGGCTGGCCGATATGGACGATATTCGGAATCGGCAGGCCACCCTGGGCGTGAATCCCCGCCATGCCGCCAAGCGACCCGCCGCCCATGGTCGAGCCGTGATAGCCGTTGTGCCGAGCGATGATGATGTTCTTCTCGGGCTTGCCCTTGACGTCCCAATAGCGCCGCACGAGGCGGATATTGGTATCATTCGCCTCGGAGCCGGAGCCGGCATAGAAAAGATGGTTCAGATCGCCCGGCGCCAGTTCGGCGACCTTGGCGGCCAGCGCGATGGCCGGAACGTGAGACGTCTGGAAAAAGGTGTTGTAATAGCACAGCTCTTCCATCTGCCGCGCGGCGACTTCCGCCAGGTCCTTGCGGCCGTAACCGAGGTTCACGCACCAAAGACCGGCCATGCCGTCGAGGATCTGATGCCCTTCGCTGTCGGTCAGATAGACGCCCTTGCCGCGGGTGATGATGCGCGCGGCCTTCTTGGCCAGCGCCGCATCTTCGGTAAAGGGGTGCATATGATGGGCGGCGTCCAGCGCCTGCAATTCCTTGGTGGGCAAATGGTTGGTGATCTTCGTCATGTCCCTCGCTCCAGAAAGACCGGGCGCCGGGCGCGGCGCTGACCGGATGTTGGATGACCATGGCGCGGCGGCCGTTGCGCCGAACGCCTGCATGTCAGCGGCGACTCGCCATGCCGTCCATGCTGGTCTTCAGCGCCAAGGATATGATCAAAACGGGCCGTGTCAATCCAATTTGATCAAATATTCTGACCCGCCAGGCTGCCCCGAACCTGGTCGATGCCCTGACTGATGTCCTCGTGGATGGCGTGGGCCAGCGCGGCGCTGTCGCCAGCCATGGCGGCGGCCATCGCCTCCTGGTGGCGGTCGGGCAGGTTGGAGGTGCCGTAGCGGCCGCAAACCACCCGGAGCGAGGGGCCGAACCGCAGCCAGAGCGACTGCGCCAGCGACAGAAGGATCGGCGCCTCGGCCCGTTCGTAAAGCATGAAATGAAAACGGTAGTTGGTCAGAAGATAGCGGTGGATGTCGCCGGTATCGATTGCCGCCGTGACCTGGTCGTCCAGCGCCGAAAGCTGCGCATAATCGTTCTTGGTCAAATGCTTGCAAGCCAGTTCTGCAAGCTTCGACTCAATGGTAAGACGGGCGAAGGCCAGTTCCTCCAACTGCGAGGCCGTCAGTTGCGGCACGCAGACCCGGCGATTGCCCTGAAGTTCCAGCGCGCCTTCGGCCGTCAGCTTGCGAATGGCCTCACGGACCGGTGTCATGCCGGCGCCCAGCGTCGCCGTCAGCCCCTGAATCGTTACCGGCTGGCCGGGGGTCAGCTGCCCGAACAGGATCATGTCACGCAGCTGGCAATAGGTGATTTCATGCGAGGGAACCTTGCGCGATGCCGCAGTGCTGTTTCGGACTTTTTCCATCATTCACACGATCTTAAGATTGCCAGTGTCGCAGGATTGGGCATCATACAGTCGATACCAAAAAATACTATGTTGATTTGAGTCAAAAATTTGATCAAAATAGCTGACAACGACAAGAACCGAACCGTTCGGGCGACGCCCGGGCAAGACCACTAGGAGGACTGAAATGAAAAGAACCGGACTCGCGTTGGCCGCGACGCTGCTGGCCGCCGCCGGAGCCGCGACCGCAGAAGAGGTACGCGTTTACAACTGGTCGGACTATATCGACGAAGAATTGCTGACCAAGTTCCAGGAAGAAACCGGCATCGACCTGATCTATGACGTGTTCGATTCCAACGAGATTCCCGAAACCAAGATGCTGGCCGGTTCGTCCGGCTACGACGTGGTGGTTCCGTCGGGGACCTTCCTGCAGCGCCAGATCCAGGCCGGCGCCTTCCAGAAGCTCGACAAGTCCAAGCTGTCGAATATCGGCAACCTCTGGGATGCGATTTCGAAGCGTGTCGAAAAGTATGATCCCGGCAACGAATATGCCGTGAACTACATGTGGGGCACGACCGGCATCGGCGTCAATATCGGCAAGGTCAAGGAAGTTCTGGGCGATGACGCGCCGGTGGATTCGCTGGCGCTGATCTTCGACCCGGCCAATATGGAAAGCTTTCGGCCTGCGGCGTTCACATGCTGGACGCGCCGACCGAACTGATCCCCACCGCGCTGAAGTACATCGGTGAAGATCCCGATGCGCAGGACGAGGAAACCATCATGAAGGCCGAGCCGGTGCTGACTGCGATCGCGCCCTACGTGCTGAAGTTCCATTCGTCGGAATACATCAACTCGCTGGCCAATGGCGACATCTGCGTGGCCTTCGGCTGGTCGGGCGACGTGCTTCAGGCACGCGACCGTGCGGCCGAGGCCGATAACGGCGTGGAAATCGAGTATCACATCCCGCAGGAAGGCGCGCTGATGTGGTTTGACGAACTGGCGATCCCGGTCGACGCGCCGAACCCGGACGGGGCGCACAAGTTCATCGACTTCATCCTCGACGCGCAGAACATGGCGCAGGCGTCGAATTACGTCTATTACGCCAACGGCAACCTCGCGAGCCAGGAGTTCCTGAACGAGGACGTGATCGGCGATACGGCGATCTATCCGGATGCGGCCACGGTGGAAAACCTCTACACCACCTCGCCCTATGATCCGAAGGTCAACCGTGCCGTGACCCGGCTCTGGACCAAGGTCAAGTCGGGCACCTGAGCCCGGGTAACAACACCCCGCGCCGGTCCGCCCGGCGCGGGGTTTTCCTTATTGTGAGGACATCATGGCCCAGCCCGCCGAACGCCCCGTCTTTGCGCCCTGGAACGATCCGGCCGAAAAGCCGCTGATCCAGTTCAGGGGTGTGACCAAGAAATTCGGAGAGTTTGTCGCGATCGACAATCTCAACGTCGACATCTTCCGCCGCGAGTTCTTCGCGTTGCTCGGGCCTTCGGGCTGTGGCAAGACCACGCTGATGCGGATGCTGGCGGGGTTCGAGAACCCGACCGAAGGCACGATCCTGCTGGATGGCAAGGATATCGCCGGTGTCCCGCCGAACCGGCGGGCGGTGAACATGATGTTCCAGTCCTATGCGCTCTTTCCGCATCTGAGTGTCTGGGACAACATCGCCTTCGGGCTCAAGCGGTCCGACATGGCCAAGGCCGACATTCCGGCGCGCGTCGAGGAGATGCTGCGGCTGGTGCGGCTGGAGAAATTCGCCCGCCGCAAGCCGCACCAGATTTCCGGCGGTCAGCGTCAGCGCGTGGCGCTTGCCCGATCGCTGGCCAAGGCGCCAAAGCTGTTGCTTCTGGACGAACCACTGGGCGCGCTTGACAAGAAGCTGCGCCAGGACACGCAGTTCGAACTTATGGACATTCAGGAAAAGACCGGAACCACCTTCGTGATCGTGACCCACGACCAGGAAGAGGCGATGACCGTGGCCAGCCGCGTGGCCGTCATGGACCACGGCAAGATGATCCAGGTCGACACGCCCGACCGGATATATGAGACCCCGAATTCGGTCTATGTGGCCGATTTCATCGGTGACGTGAACCTGATCAAGGGGCGCGCCACGCCCAAGGGCGACGGGGCCTATTCCATCGCCTGGGCCGAGGGCCAGCCGGAAATCGTCGGTCCCTCCGCCGATGCGATCAGCGCCGGGACCGAGGTGCATTTTGCCATTCGTCCCGAAAAGGTGGCGATTGCCGCCGAAAAACCCACCGGTCGCGCGAACGTGCTGGAAGGTACGATCCACGACATCGCCTATCTGGGCAACATTTCGACCTACAAGGTCGAACTGGCCGATGGCACGATGATCAAGGCGCAGGTTGCCAACGACCGGCGGCTGGCGCGGCGCACGCTGAGCTGGGATGACAAGGTCTGGCTGTCCTTCACGGATACCGCCGGCGTCATCCTCGAACACTAGGGGGGCGGCCATGAACCTGCGTCGTCTTTTCCTGATCGCCACGCCCTATGTCTGGCTTCTGGCGCTGTTTCTCATCCCCTTCGCGATCGTCTTCAAGATCTCGTTGTCGGATTACGCCATCTCGATCCCGCCCTATACGCCGGTTCTGGATTTTTCCGCCGGATGGGAAGGTTTCAAGACCTACCTGTCGGAACTGGATTTCGAAAACTTCACCTTCCTGACGACCGACGAGCTTTACTGGAAGGCCTATCTGTCCAGTGTCCAGATCGCCTTTGTCGCGACGCTGATCACGCTCCTGGTCGGTTATCCCATCGCCTATGGCATGGCCCAGGCCAGCGACGAATGGCGCCCGACGCTGATGATGCTGGTCATCCTGCCGTTCTGGACCTCGTTCCTGATCCGGGTCTATTCGTGGATCGGCATCCTGTCGAATGA
>JAWKWW010000017.1:0-10869 GCA_041397385.1 Paracoccaceae bacterium | reverse complement strand
CAACCAGCCAATGGGCGATTTCCATTCCTCGATGCAGCTGATGGAAACCGGCCTGTTCGGCGGGTTCGAACGCCTGCACGTTGCCGGCCACCCCGAGGGCAACCGCGATATCGACGCCGACGGTTCGGACAAGAACGTGATGGACGCGCTGCGCTGGAAGCAGGCGTTTTCGCAAACGACCGATGCCAGGATGGCGCTGGCCACCCAGTTCTGCTTTGAAGCCAAGCCGGTCATCGCCTGGGCCGACCGGCTGAAGTCCGAAGGTATCGACCTGCCGATCCACATCGGTGTCGCCGGGCCAGCCAAGCTGCAGACGATGATCAAGTTCGCCGTCGCCTGCGGTGTCGGCCCGTCGCTGCGTGTTCTTCAGCGCCGTGCCAAGGATGTGACCAAGCTCCTTTTGCCCTTCGAGCCCGATGATTTCATCGCCGAACTGGCCGCGCACAAGGCCGCCAACCCCGGCTTCAACATCGAGCGCGTGCATTTCTTCCCGCTGGGCGGGATCAAGACCAACGCCACCTGGGCCATCGAGCATGGCGGCAAATCGGCCGTTCCGGCCTCGCAAGCCTGAGAAAAGCAGAAAGAGAAACCATGACCCGTACCGTAGTCGAATCCAAAACCAAAACCGTGGTCATCGGTTTTGACGAACCCTTCTGCGTGATCGGCGAGCGCATCAACCCGACCGGGCGCAAGAAGCTGGCGGCAGAGCTTGAGGCCGGCAACTTCGAGACCGTGATCAAGGACGCGCTGGAACAGGTCGCCTGCGGCGCCACCGTGCTCGACGTGAACTCGGGCGCGGTCTTTACCAACAAGATGGCCGAAGACCCGCGCTACGCCGACAACAACTTTGTCGAACCGCCGCTGATGAAGGCGCTGATCGAGATCGTCCAGCAGACCGTCGATGTGCCCTTGTGCATCGACAGCTCGGTCCCCGGCGCGCTCGAGGCCGGCCTACAGGCTTGCGAAGGCCGCCCGCTTCTGAACTCGGTCACCGGCGAGGAGGAGCGGCTGGAGATCGTCCTGCCGCTGGTCAAGAAATACAACGTGCCCGTCGTGGCGATTTCGAACGACGACACCGGCATTTCGCCCGATCCCGACGTGCGCTTCGCGGTTGCCAAGAAGATCGTCGAACGCGCCGCCGACCACGGCATCCCGGCGCATGATATCGTGGTCGACCCGCTGGTGATGCCGGTGGGCGCCATGGCCTCGGCCGGCCAGCAGGTGTTCACGCTGGTGCGGCGCCTGCGTGACGAACTGGGCGTCAACACCACCTGTGGCGCCTCGAACATCTCCTTCGGCCTGCCGCACCGGCACGGCATCAACGGGGCCTTCCTGCCGATGGCGATCTGCGCGGGCATGACCAGTGCCATCATGAACCCGGTGCGCCAGCAGGAGATGGAGGCGATCCGCGCCGCCAACTTCCTGATGAACCATGACGCCAATGGCGGCGAATGGATACGCTTTGCCAAGGTTCTGGACGCGACCGAAGGCGGGCTGAGCTTTGCCGAAGCCTCCGCTGCCGCCTCGCAGGCGGCTGGCGGGCGCCGGGGCGGACGGCGCGGCCGCGCCTGAGCGCAGCTTGCAGAAAAACGCTTGCGGCACCCGCTTCGGCGGGTGTTAGCATTTAAGCATTGCTACACGTTTACAGTTACTTGCGAAACGTTTCTAAGCTGTTCTCGGAGCCATCGAGGCAAAGTGCCGAAAGGTCGCGGTAGTGCCGTTGCGTGCTTTGCGTTGCCACCGTTGACAATATGGTGTGGCCCCGGGCCATCGGGCCGGCGCAACGCCGCCCGGCGATCGGCGGCCGCTTCCGGGTACGGCAAGGTCGGCTTGCCATTGCACCCCAGAGATAGGATCGGCTATAGTGCGCACAACTAGATATGGGGGCTTGGCGCCCCGACCCGGGCAAGAGAACTGACAACCGTGAGCGACAGCACGCAACCCCCTGAAAACACGGACGAAACAACGCCAGAGCGCCCCGCTTACCACGGGCCGCAAGTGTCGATCTCGGACGAGATGCGTTCGTCCTATCTCGACTATGCGATGAGCGTCATCGTCAGCCGGGCGATTCCCGACCTGCGCGACGGGTTGAAACCGGTTCACCGGCGCATCCCTTTACGCCATGCACTGAAACCGGCAACAGCCATGACAAGCCCTATCGCAAGTCGGCCCGCCCTGTCGGCGACGTGATGGGCAAATACCACCCGCATGGCGACAGCGCGATCTACGATGCGCTGGTGCGGATAGCGCAGCCCTTCTCGATGTCGCTGAAGCTGCTCGACGGGCAGGGCAACTTCGGCTCCATGGATGGCGATAACCCCGCCGCCATGCGTTATACCGAAGTGCGGATGGACAAACCCGCCGCCTTCCTGCTGGCCGATATCGACAAGGATACGGTCGATTTTCAGGACAATTACGACGGCAAGGACCGCGAGCCCACCGTCCTGCCGGCCCGGTTTCCCAACATGCTGGTCAATGGCGCCGGCGGCATCGCCGTGGGCATGGCCACCAACATCCCGCCACACAACCTGGGCGAGGTCGTCGATGCCACGCTGGCGCTGATCGACAATCCCGACATGTCGACCGAACAGCTGATGGAGATCGTGCCCGCACCGGATTTTCCGACCGGCGGGCTGATCATGGGCCGTTCCGGCGCGCGCAAGGCCTATCTGGAAGGGCGCGGCAGCGTCATCATCCGCGCCAAGACCCGGATCGAGGAGATCCGCAAGGACCACTTTGCCATCGTCATCGACGAGATCCCCTATCAGGTCAACAAGGCCTCGATGATCAGATCGCCGGGAACCGAGATGGTGCGCGACAAGAAGATCGAGGGGATCGCCCATGTTCAGGACGAAAGCGACCGCGCGTCGGTGTGCAGGTCGTCATCGAGCTTGAAGCGCGATGCGACACCCGATGTCGTGCTGAACCAGCTTTACCGCTTTTCGCCCATGCAGACCTCGTTCGGCTGCAACATGCTGGCGCTGAACGGCGGCCGGCCCGAACAGCTTACGCTACGCGATTTCTACCAAAAGCCATTTCATAACGTTCCGCGAAGAAGTTGTGGCGCGGCGCACGGCCTTTTGAATTGCGCAAGGCGCGCGAGCGCAGCCATATCCTCTGCGGTCTTGCCGTTGCCGTTTCGAATGTCGACGAGGTGGTGGCGACCATCCGCGCCTCCGCCGACCCCGCGGAGGCGCGCGAAAAGCTGATGACCCGGCGCTGGCCGGCAGCGGATATCGCCGACTACATCCGCCTGATCGACGATCCGACCCACCGGATGAACGACGATGGCACCTACAACCTGTCCAGAAACCCAGGCCCGCGCCATTCTGGACCTGCGACTGCAGCGCCTGACGGCGATGGGCGTGAAGAAGTGACCGACGAACTGCAGGATCTCGCCGCGAAGATCCGCGATTACCTCGACATCCTGCGTTCGCGTGAACGGATCATGGCGATCATCTCTGGCGAGCTGCGCGAAGTGAAAGAGCTTTTCGCCGTCCCGCGCCGCACCGAGATTGCCGACTGGGCCGGCGATATGGAGGACGAGGACCTGATCGAGCGCGAGGACATGGTCATGACCATCACCTCGGGCGGTTACATATCGGCGCACTGCTGGTCGATTTCCGCAGCCAGCGTCGGGGCGGCAGGGTCTTTCCGGCATGGCGACCAAGGAAGACGACGTGGTCACCGCATCTTCGTCGCCAACACCCATACCCAGCTTCTGTTCTTCACCACAGACGGCATGGTCTACAAGCTCAAGGCCTGGCGCCTGGGCGGACGGACGGCAAAGGGCAAGGCCATCGTCAACATCCTGCCGATCCCCACCGGCATCTCCATCGCCGCGATCATGCCGGTGGATGTGCCCCAGGAGGAATGGGAAGCGCTGCAGATCTTCTTTGCCACCTCCGAAGGCGACGTGCGGCGCAACGCGCGCTGTCCGATTTCACAAATGTGAAGTCGAATGGCAAGATCGCGATGAAGCTTCCCGATGAGGTTTCGCTGGTAAACGCCCGTATTTGCGACGAAAATGACGATGTGATGCTGGTCACTGCCCTGGGCCGTGCGATCCGGTTCCCGACGACCGAGGTGCGCATCTTCAAGGGCCGCGATTCGACCGGCGTTCGGGGCATCCGGTTGGCCGACGGCGACCGCGTCGTCTCTCGATGTCGGTGATCCGGCATTTCGCCGCCGACCCTGCCGAACGCGCCGCCTATCTCAAGCAGCGCCGGTTGATGGCCGGGGTGACCGAGGACGAGGCCGACGACGAAGAGGACGCGGTGGCCGAGGGCCAGCTGAGCCGGGGGAACGCTACGCCGAGATGTCTGCGGCCGAGGACCTGATCCTGACCATCACCGCGCGCGGCGCCGGCAAGATCTGGAGAAATCCAGCCACGACTATCCGGTACGCGGCCGTGGCGGTCAGGGCGTTATGGCGATGGTTGAGCGATGCGCGGCGGCACGCTGGGTGGCTTCCTTCCGGTCAGATGGACGACCGATCCCATATGGCCGTCGACCGGCCAGTCGATCCGCTTCTGCCCTGTCGACGGCATCAACTTCCGCTCGCGGTCGGCCCGGCGGCGTGAAAGTCTTTCGACACCGCCAAGGGCGAAAGAGGTCGTCTCGGTCGCGCGGATCGCCGGCCAGGGCGACAAGGAGGGAGGAAAGCGGGAGGCGTAGGCGCGCACCGCTGAAGCCCCCCAGCTTCGACTATCTGGGCGCGATGGATTCTGCATATCGTCGGCCAGCAATAGCATGTTGCCGGATCGGAGGCCGCACAGCGGGCAGTCCAGCGCAGGCGTGCCGGTGGTGTTGCATAGAAATACGACCAAGGTCAGCACGATTTGCTCACCGCCTGCAAGGGCAACTGGCCCGAGATGGTCCTGTTCCAATTCCTTTCCGCTCCGACGACGACGAACAGAATGCCGTGGGGGCTGCTGCATTAGGGAAATCGCCGCGCCGGCGGGGCTGATCATGCGCATAGCCGATGCCCATGCGCTGCCCGCAAGTCGCGCGCTGGCAGTCCGGCCATGAGGCTTTCGCCCGATGGGTCACCGCCACGCTTGCGCAGCCACCCCCTGATAAACGTTTGCAGAAGAGGTTACAAGCCTTCCTCAGACGGCGACTGGATGGTCGCCACGGGGCCTGACATCAGGCGCGCTGGCCGGGGGCGATCCGCGCGCCGAAACCGAGGCGAAGGCGCTGGCCTTGCACTGAACTTCGCCACATCGCACCCATCGTTTCCATGCCGGCGATCGACATGTCCATCGCGCAGGCGCGGTCGCGCTATGACCAAGGGCGAGACCGAGGCCGAGCGCAAGGCCCATCTGCCAGACTGCCGATAGGCCCGGCCGAATAAGGCTTTCATCAACGCGCTGCTGGCCCTGAAGACCGAGTTCGCGAGGCAACCATAAAATTTCTTCGACGGCTGCTGCCTGCCGATCGAGGTGATGGCCGAACGCAGGCGCGACACGCTGCGTTTCGGGCCGATGAAGCCGATCGGGCTGACCAATGCCCATCGCCCCGATGTCAAACCCTATGCGGTCGTGCAGCTGCGCCGCGACAATGCGCTGGGCACGCTTTACAATATCGTCGGTTTTCAAACGAAGATGAAGTACGGCACCTGAAGCCGAGGTTTTCAGACGTATTCCCGGGTTGCAAGATGCCAGTTTTGCCCGCCTTGGCGGCATTCCACCGCAACGTTCCTGAACTCGCCCACGCTGCTGGACAGCCGCATGCGCCTGAAATCGCGCCCCCATATCCGCTTTGCGGAGCCAGATCACGGTCGAGGGTTATGTCGAAAGCGCGGCCATGGGGCTTCTGGCGGGGCGCTTGGCGGTTGCCGGTATCCTTGGCCGCGACCTGGCGCCGCCGCCGGGAACGACCGCGATGGGCGCGCTTGTCCACCACATCACCGGCGGGGCCGAGGCCCGGACCTTTCAGCCGATGAATGTCAACTTCGGGCTCTTCCCGCCAATTGACGCCAAGGGCGGCCGCAAGGGCCGCAAGGACCGCTACAAGGCCTATACGGATCGCGCGAAAACCGCGTTTTCCGAATGGCTTGCCGGGCAAGGGTGATGCGCACGCGGTTCGCCCCGTCGCCCACCGGCCCGCTGCATCTTGGCCATGCCTTTTCCCGCGCTTCTGGCCCATGACATGGCGCGCGCCGCCAGGTGGCGAATTCCTGCTGCGGATCGAAGACACCGACACCGCTCGCGCCCGCCCGGAATGGGAACAGCTCATCTATGACGACCTCCGCTGGCTCGGCCTCGATTGGCCGGCACCGGTCCTCCGGCAATCCGACCACGTCGTCCGCCACGACGCGGCCCTCGACACGCTTACGGACCGTGGCCTGATCTATCCCTGCCGTTGCACCCGCGCCGACATCCGGGCTGCCCTTTCCGCCCCCGGAAGGCGTTGCGACCGAGGCGCCTACCCCGGGACCTGCCGCGACCGGCCGATGGCTGCCAGACAGGACGGCGACGCGCTGCGGCTGGATCTCGGCAAGGCCATCCGGGCACTCGACGGAAATCTCGGTGCATTCACGGATACCGGCCCGGAGCATCCCGGCCCACACGCAATCACCGAGGCTCGGCTGACAGCACTCCACGGCGACGCGATGCTTGGCCGAAAGGACATCGGCACCGTCTCCTACGTCCTCCGCGTCGGTCCTCCGACAGCGACGCGCACAATACCCATGTCATACCGCGGCGCGGACGCTTTTCGAGATCACTTTCCTCCAGGTTTTTCTTCAACGCCTCCTCGGCCTGCCGACACCGCTTTACCACCATCACCGGCTTTGATCCACGACGAACAGGGCAAGCGTCTGGCCAAACGCGACGACGCGCGTGCGATCCGGCAGTATCGTGATGCCGGCGCCAGCCCCGCCGACATCCGGGCCATGGTCGGCCTGGCCTGAACCGGCCTTCATCTTGGCTCAAATACTCCCGCCGGAGGCCCCGGCCCTCAGCCCTCGGGCACCATCAGCTCGTTCTCCTCACCGTCCCGGACAGCCGTGAAAAAGCAGCTGCGCCGGTTGGTATGGCAGGCCGGCCCTGTCTGTTCGACCAGAACCAGCAGACAATCGCGATCACAGTCCAGACGCATCTCGACAAGACGCTGCACATGGCCAGAGGTTTCGCCCTTGACCCAGAGCGCCGCGCGCGACCGCGACCAGTAAGTGACCCTGCCGCTTTGCAGCGTGCGCGCCACGGCATCGGCGTTCATCCACGCCAGCATCAGAACCTCGCCGCTGCGATGGTCCTGCGCAATCGCCGGGATCAGGCCGCGATCATCATACTTCAGGCGCGTCGGGTCGAATGCCATGGACCCTCTCCTTTGCAAAAGCCGGACAGGCGTCTATGTAGGACGTAACGACGGGGCGAGAAAAGCCATGAGCGCGGAAAACGATCTGATCAAACTCTATTCCGGCCAGATCCTGGCCCTGGCGGCGGACATCCCGCATCTTGGCCGGCTTTCCGATCCCGATGCCTCGGTCAAGCGCCGGTCACCGCTCTGCGGATCCACGGTTACGGTCGATCTGGTTCTGAACGGCGGGCGCATCGCGCAGTTCGCCCAGGATGTGAAGGCCTGCGCCCTGGGTCAGGCGGCCGCTTCTGTCGTCGGCGCACAGATCATCGGCCGCAACCGGGCCGAGGTTGAGGCCGCGCGCGATCAGTTGCGTGCGATGCTGAAAGAGGGTGGACCGGTTCCCGATACGCCTTTCGACGGCCTTGGCGTTCTTGAACCGGCGCGGGATTTCAAGAATCGCCACGCCTCGATCCTGCTTTGCCTCGACGCCACCGCCGAAGCGCTGGCGGAAGCCGAACGAAAATCGGATTGCGCCTAGATCTGGCGTAGCCGGCTGAGCCCGCCAGCCATGCGGCGCACCGGGCGCGACAGCGCCCGCAGCGGGAACCGCAGGATCACGCCGGGAACCCAGCGCGCGCGCTCTTCAAGCGCCACACGCGCGCGGGGATGGTCCAGAAACCGCGCCCCCATCGGTCGGTAACCGGCCAGATCGCGGCACAGTTCGACCCTGCAGACGGCCTTGACCGATTTGTGGCCGTATAGCGCGGGCACGATCAGCCGCCATGGCCCGCCGCGTTCGCCGTCAAGCGCTTCACCATCCAGCGATGTGGCCAGAAACGCCTTGCCATCGAGCAGATCGTCAAGCCGGAAACTTGCGCGATAGCCATCGCTACCATGAACCACGACGAACCGCGCACGGTCCTCGGGCCGCGTGCGCGGCTCGATCAGCCGTGCCCAGAGATCGTCAAAGGCATAGCCGCCCCAGCGCAGTCCCCGCAGGGTGCCGCAGGAGGCATAGTGAAAGTCAGATATCATCTCGGCGGCTGGCAAGGCCCCGATATCATTGGCGGAAAATACGGTTTCGGTCTTTACCGCGCCGCTGATGTCCATGGCTTGCGGCGCCTTGCCAACGGGCGACTTAGCGAACCACTTCAGACCCGGCGACTGGCTTCTCAAGACCGCGATCTGGCCCGGGGGCAAACTGCGTTCTGTGTGGTCCATACTCGCCTCGTTACCGATTCACCACCTTAGGTTGCGCGTTTGTTACAAAACTATCCCAAAACATGCAACAAAATGGCTGGTTATTCTCAGAAACACGGTGTTTCCACACCGCAGTGTCTCCGACCGGGACCCGGGACTTCGCCGTGGAGGCAACCGTTAACGTTCGTTGGCGCCCTTGCCGGCCATGATCGCGGCGCGTTTTCTCGCGATCCGCGCAATCCGTGTCTGCGATGTCTTGGCGCTGGATAGCAGGATGGCATAGCTGCGCTGGCGGCCCGGCGTGAGCCGCTCGAATGCCTCGGCCAGTTGCCGGTCGCCTTGCAGAATCTCGCGCAGTTCCACTGGCAAGGCCAGCGGCGTAGGCGCCTTCGGGGCAGCCGGCCCCTTCTCAGCCAGATCCTTGGCGGCGTGCAGGTAACGGCGCAATGCCGGCAGCGCGGCCTCAGCTTCTGCCGCGGCGCGGAACCGGACGGTATCGGCCACGGAGGGTTCGGGCCGCGGCGTTCGAGCATCGCCTCGGTGTCGTCAAGACGCGAGGCGCCAAGAAGGTCAGCCGGAAATCGGCGCGAAACGCGCCGATCAGTGCGACGTTCCGACCGGCATGGCGATAACAGGGATGACCCCAGCGAAGGCTTTCCTCCAGCCCCGCCTCACGGCAAAGGCGGCGCAGCGCGGCAAGGCCGCCCTGCCACCGCCGGGTGGAACACTGCGGCCCGGCAAACCGCGCACAGCGACCGCAACCCTTGGTGAAATAGTCCTCTACCGAATCGATCATCGCCAGCCCCTGTAGTCGATACAGGATACCGGTCATCCGGCACGCGGTCAGGCGGGAAAAAAAAGAGCGCTGCCAGCCTTTCGGTGGCAGCGCAGTGGCGCACATTGCGGGGCCGTGGCGGCGCGGGACGGGCGCCGGGCCTTGGGGACATGGCCGAACATCGGGACAGATGCGGGACGGCCGTAACGGGCGCGAGGCAGTGAAGCGAAAATCAGATGTAGCTAGGCAGATGCAGACCGACGAACAGCATGATGGCAAGCGCGCTGACACCGGCCATGTCTTCGACAAGCGTTGCGGAAGAACGGGCCAGAACGCCTTTGATCTCTTCAAACATGTTGCTCTCCTCGATCTCTTCTTTGTTGCCACTTTGTTCTCATATCCAGGGCGCCCTGTAAAGAACTTTTTAAGAACATTCGTGAACAAAATGTGATTTTAGTGTGAATTGTCCGCTAACCCACAGAAATCAAACGGATCGCGCGATCCCTTTCCATGAGCCACAGCAGGAGCCGCGCCGCCTGCCCGCGCGGGCCGTTCAGGTCCGGGTCGGCGGCCAGCAGCGTGCGCGCATCGCTTTGCGCCACAGCCATCAGCGCGCCCTGGCGTTCCAGATCGGCGATGCGGAACCGTGGCAGACCCGATTGTGCCGTCCCGATCAGGTCGCCGGCGCCGCGCATCGCCAGATCCTCCTCGGCAATGCGAAAGCCGTCTTCGGTGTCGCGCAGCACCTGCAACCGCCGTTCGCCGCTTTCGCTCAACGGCGGCTGGTACATCAGCAGGCAGGTCGATTCCGCCGCGCCGCGCCCGACCCTGCCGCGCAGCTGGTGCAGCTGTGCCAGCCCGAAGATCTCCGCCCGCTCGATCACCATGATCGAGGCATTGGGCACATCGACCCCGACCTCGATCACCGTGGTCGCCACCAGCACACGGGTTTCACCGGAAACGAACCGTGCCATGGCGTTATCGCGTTCGGCGGTCGGCATCTGGCCGTGAACAAGCCCGACGACGGTGTCGCCCAGTCGTGCGCGCAGGGCGCGAAACCGTTCCTCCGCGGCGGTCAGATCGCTCACCTCGCTTTCGTCGACCAGCGGACAGACCCAATAGGCCTGCCGTCCCTCGGCCACGGCCTGCGCCAGATGGGCCACCACCTCGTCCATCCGGCCGGCCGAAACCAGCGCGGTGCGCACCGCCGTGCGCCCGGGCGGCTTTTCATCCAGCACCGAAATATCCATGTCGCCGTACTGCGCGAGGCTGAGACTGCGCGGAATCGGCGTGGCGGTCATCACCAGAATATCGGCCGCCCGCCCCTTGGCGCCAAGTTCCATGCGCTGCGCCACGCCAAAGCGGTGCTGTTCGTCGATGATCGCAAGCCGCAGGTCGGCAAAGGTCACGTCCTTTTGAAAGACCGCGTGGGTTCCCACAAGTATCGCGATATCTCCGGCCGCCACCGCCGCAAGCTTGGCCGCCCGCTCCGCACCCTTGTCGCGCCCGGTCAGGACCTCCAGCCGCACGCCGGCGGTTTCGGCCAGCGGGCGCAGGCTTTGCCAGTGCTGCCTGGCCAGGATTTCG
>JAWKWW010000016.1:0-16629 GCA_041397385.1 Paracoccaceae bacterium | reverse complement strand
CCGTTCCGCGACGCTTTGCTGGAAAAAGCGCATGTCGATATAGGTTTCGGCAATGTCGCCCATCAGGCGGCGGCGCGCGTCGACCTCGCTCAGACGGGCGGCATCAAGACGGGCCGACGCGGATTTGCGCCGGGCCTTGCCGACGCCGAAGGGATCGAACAGCGCCGATAGGTTGAGCCGCCCGCTTTCGCTGCCTTCCGAACGCTGCAGGTCAAGCCGCCCGTCGCCGGAAACCGATTGGCCGGAGCGACGAAGTTCCGCCTCGGCCTCGCGAATGCGCGCCTCGGCTTCGGCCAGGCTGAGGTTGCCCGCGCCGGCCTCTTCGATCAGACGGTTCAGTACGGGGTCGCGAAACCCTTCCCACCAACGGCTGTGACCGGTGGTCGAAACCACCGGCACAACAACGGAATAACGGTCCGAAAGGCGCATGTTCGGCGCCTCGAACGGAATCGGTGAGGCACAGCCGGAAAGCAGGGTTGCCCCGGTAAGCGCCGCCAGAAGAGGCGCGCGTGCGCCTCGCGAAAATGACTTGCCCATATGTCCGCCTTGACTGCTCTGCCTCGGCAAGCCAGGCGCCGGCGTTTTCACCGTGCAAGATCTGGCTCTCATGGCAAAAATAGCAGCTTTCGGTCGAAACTCACCGGTCGAAGGCGGAATGCGGCGAGATCGGCCTTGGCTGTTGCTCCTTGGCCCCAGTGCGGAAAACGCGACACCATATCTGGTAGGCCGTTTCCGGCAGCCACAAGATGCCCGATAGGGTGCCGGGCTATTTGTATTCTATCAGCCGCCCGGCCCGCCCGGTCAGGCGATGCAGCCAGTATTCCAGGGCCCCGATCGCCTCGGGGAACTTGCCAAGCGTCAGAAACAGCGCGCGCGGCCAGGCATCGGCCCCCCCCGCCCGGGCAAGGCGAACGACCGACAGCGGATAGGCCAGAAACAACAGCGCCGCCCAGGGCCCGAAGACCAGCACGCCAAGCACTATGGCCAGCGGCAGGGCCGCACCCCAGACGAGCGCCCGCCGGGTTTCGCGCACCCAGTGGCGTTCGGGCGGGCGGCCATGCAGCGCGGCGCCCATGGCAAAGGCATATCCGCCACGCCGCGAGCGTTTCCACCATTGACCAAAGCGGGTCATCGCCGCGTCGTGCAACGTCATCTCGCGATCAAGCCGCCAGATCTTCCAGCCGGCCGCGCGCAGGCGCACACACAGTTCGGGCTCTTCGCCGGCGATCAGGCCGGGGTTGAAGCCGTTGACGGCAGAAAACGCCGCGGTGCGCATCATCGCATCGCCGCCGCAGGCCTTCGCTTCGCCCACCGATGTGTTCCATTCATGGTCGCACAAGCGATTGTAAATCGAAGCCTCAGGATACTTTTCGCGCCGCCGGCCGCAGACCACGGCAATGCCGGGATGGGCGATCAGATGGTCGCGCGCGGCGGGGATCCAGCCGGCGTCAAGTTCGCAATCGCCGTCGACGAACTGCACAAACTCGGGCGCGCCGGTTCTGGCCAGTTCGGCAAACCCCGCGTTGCGGGCGCGCGCGGCGGTAAAGGGGCGATCGGTTTCCAGCGCGACGATTCGCGCGCCTTTCTCTTTCGCGCGTTCGACGCTTCCATCGGTCGAACCGCTGTCGACATAGACAACCGTTTCCGCCAAACCGCGGATCGATTCCAGACAGCGCATCAGCCGCTCGCCCTCGTTTCGGCCAATCAGCACAACGCCCACTGTCGGGCTGGCGCCGTTGCTGCCCTGTGAATCCGGTCTTGCTGTCATTGTCGCCTTCTGTTTGCCTGATGCGCCGGACCTTAGGGGCAACGGGGCGGCAAGAAAACCGCGCCGGCGAAGGTGGTCGCCAGATTATCGCCTGGCAGAAAACAATTCGCCCGACAGCCGCGATTGATCGCCGATAAGAACCTTTAAGACAAAATGATTTCACTAACCGCAGACTGCGCTACCATTGGGAATAAACCAATTGCATAGGGTGGCCAAAGGCCGCTTCAGATATTGATGAATTTTCTGCCAATCAACACTTTGGCCGCACACCGCACGAACTGGCTGCGCGACAAGGCCGATGCCCCGTTTTTCAGCCTCGGGCGGGGGCCAGACGGGCTGTTGTGCCGCGGGTTGGAAAACTGTCTTCTGGGTACGCCGATTGCGCCGGCCGAAGGCGAAGGCAGCGAAGGCCTTTTTGCGGGCTGGACATATGCCGAAGGCCGGTTGGATGCTTTCACCGATCCGTTGGGGTTTTTCAGCCTTTTTTATTGCGTGGATGGCGACCGTGCGATGGTGTCGCCCTCGATCCTGCAACTGCTGGCCAACGGCGCAGCGCCCGAACCCGACCAGCGCGCCTTGGGGGTTTTCTATCGCCTTGGCCTGTTCGTGAATGACGATACGCCGTTTCGCCACATCAAGGTGCTGCCACCAGGTGGCCGGCTTGTCTGGCAGGATGGCCGGTTTTCCGTGAGCGGCGCGGCGTTTGTTCCCAAAGAGCAGCCGATTTCGCGCGATGCGGCGGTTGACGGTATCATCGAACTGACCCGCGAAAGCCTGCACAACATTCGCGCCGCCTGGCCCGGCGACATGGTTCTGCCGCTTAGCGGCGGGCGCGATTCGCGCCACATCCTGCTGGAACTGCACCACCAGGGCGCGCCGCCGGAACGCTGCATGACATTCCAGCACGCCGCGGGCCGTCACCTTTCGGCCGATTCGCAGGCGGCGCGCGCGATCTGCCGCGAGCTTGGCGTCGCCCACGAGGTTCTCGGCCCGTTGCGCACCCGCCCGCACGACATCATACGAACTCTGGTTCTGACCAGCCTGTGTTCGGACGAGCACAAGCAGATGCTGCCGTTGCACGATCATCTGCGCGGCATCTCCGGCGCGGCGCTTGACGGGATCGCGGGCGATATCCTGACCAATCCCGACGACGATGCCGAGGGCCATTTCTGCCGCGCCCAGAACGGCGATTTCGAAGGCATCGCGCGGGTCATGATGCACGGTCATTCGCGCGCCCTGTCACGCAACGGCAGACGGTTGAACATCGGTGAAATTCTCGACCCCGGCGGCGAAGAACGCACGCTGGACTACCTGGCCCAGACCATTGCCGGTTTCGCCGAGGCGGCGGATCCCTACCAGGCGTTCTGGTTCTGGAACCGCACCCGGCGCGAAATCGGGTTTGTCACCTCGGCTCTCTTTGCCACCGCACCTGCGGTTTTCTGCCCGTTTCTCGATCTGCGTTTCGTGAGCTTCTGCCTTTCGCTTCCCTATTCGGTGACGCGCGATCAGCAGTTGCACAATGACGCGCTGGCCCGCGCCTATCCCGAAACGGCAACAGTTCCCTATGACGATGCCTTTGCCGGACCGACACCGTCGGGGCCGAGGCTGCGCCACATCCAGGCACGAATGAAAACCGCTGTCGCGGGCGTTCGACTGATCAATACGCTTTCGCGCGATCGCGGCGCGAAACATGTCCGCGACTATCTTTGCGGCTCGCCCGTCCTTAACCGCGCCCATGCCGAGGTTCTTCAGTTCTACGATCTGGCCTTGCACACGGTACAGACCGGCGGCGCGGCGGATCTCATGGCGATGGCAGGCCGGTTCGCGCAGGCGGCACCGACCGGTCTGGTCACCAGCCGCTGGCAACCCTGAAGACGCGTTTGCCCGCGTTCAGAATGCGAAACCGGGCTTCGGCCTGCCCGGATGGCGAAGCCAGTCATAAACCTCGGCAATCTGCCGGGCCTTGGCCGACCATGTGAACAACCCGTCGATCCGGGCCTTGGCCCGCGCGCCGACCGCCGCCACCTCCTCGGTATTCGCGGTGCAATGCGCCAGGGTTGTTCGCAAGGCCGCGACCACGCCGGCCCGGTCGGTCATCGGGATCAGGTAGCCGGCGTTTTCGCCCACGAGCTCGGCTGGGCCGGCATAGTCCATCACCATTGGCGCCAGCCCCAGCGCCATCGCTTCCAGTACCACGCCGCCTCCGAATTCGCGGATCGACGGGAAAGCCAGAAGCTGGCTTTGCGCCAGAATGTCCTGAATGTCCTCATGCGCCACCCAGCCGTGAAAGGTGACACTGTCGCCAAGTCCCAGCGCATCGGCCTGCGCGGTCAGGGGCCCCATCATCGGGCCGTCGCCGATGATATCGAGATGCAGCTGCCCGTCCGACAGCAGCGGCGCGGCTGCCTCCAGCAGCATGTCGACACCCTTGAGCGGCACCAGGCGCCCGATGAAACAGGCGCGCAGCTTGCCCGGTTCGGCCGGCACGGCCTGTCGCCAGAACCGCGCCGGGTCGATGGCGTTTTCGGGAATGTAGATTACCTTGTCACGCACCCGATCGGGCATTTCGCGTTCGGTAAAGCGCCCGCCGACCAGGATTGCCGATGCGTTGCGCAGCGTCGCGCCCCGGCCTGGCAACAGCTTGTAAAGGCTGCGCAATTTTGAAAGCCGTTCACGTTCGTTGCGCATCTCGGCCTCGAATCCCTTGGGCCAGGGCACGCCGCCATTGATCGGGCCGACGACAAACGGCACGCCGGCGCGGCGGCACTTTGCGGCGATCGGGCTTTGCTGGATCGGGCTTAGCGGCGTGACCCGGTGCACGATATCGTATTCGCCGGCCCGGATCGCCGCACCGAACCGTTTCCAGACCAGCCGTTCGAAATAGGGATAGGCAAGCGTTGCCACCGCCTGCTGGATGGTCCAGCCCTGACCGGAACCGCCGGCAAGCTTCGTGCCAAGTTTCCACAAGGGTTCGGCGAAGGCTTCGGAATCGATCGCCGTAAAGTCACGGCCCTCGACAAGGCCGGCGCGCAGGATCGCCTCGCGGTTGCGGATCTGGGTGACAAGGTGCACATCGGCCACTTCGCGCAGCGCCTGAGCCATGGACCAGCCGACCAGCGGCACGCTGACCCATTCGGGATTGGCGGCCTCGGCCATCACCAGAACTTTCGGGCGATCCGTCATGTGGCTATCTCCCTCACTTGAACCGCGCCGAAAGCATCCGCCAGACCTTTCCGGCGATCCGCGCCGCCATCGGCGCCACGGTCACGTCAGGCAGGATGTTCATCGGCTGTATGCAGGCACTGACCGGCTGGCCATGGCCGGGAAGCCAGGGAAAGAACCGTTCGGTTTCCGGCCAGATGTAGTCGTAGTGCCAGGTCCAGCAGTTGTGGCGGATGTAGAGCTGCATCAGGTCCTTTGCCAGCGCCTTGTCGGTCGGCAGATCGGCGGTGGGCGCGCCAAGGTTGGGCCATTCGGCGCGCATCAGGGCCATAGGTTTCGGGGCGACGTAGCTTGTCACCCAGACCTTGAAGCCCAGGGTTTTCTGCACTTCGGTGACGGCCCGGAAAACCAGCACATGATCTTCGTGGCCATATTCGCCCCACGGGTTATGCGTGACGACATCGGTGATCCCGGCCAGCCGCTCCGGCAACATACGGCAGAGCGCGTCGAAATTGGCGCGATAGCGGGCCTCGGCCGGCCGGCTCAGCCCCAGCCCCGGCCGGGTGATGGCGAGGCCCGCTTCGGTGCGTTCGGGGTTGGGCCATGCGGCGCGGTTCATGGCGCCGGCTTCGGTCAGGTTCAGAAACTCCGCCGTGTTCAGCGGAAACTCCGCCTCGGCCCGGCGGCGGCCCTCGGTCACGGTGGCATTGCCCTGCGGGCCAAAGGCCAGAATGACCTTCGCGGCGCGGCTCAGAACGGAACTGGCAAACAGCATCTCGTCATCGGGATGGGCCATGACGATGGCGCAGCCGGCAAGGACGCTGCCGGGTGCCTCGGTTCCGCTCATCGCATGCCTCCTTCGGGGCGCAGCCTCTCGCCCGCCTCGCCCTTGAACAGCGTCAGAAGCCACGCGGCTTCGCGGCGCACGTCGTATTCGGCTTCGATCATCGCGCGGCCGGCCTCGCCCATCCGCCCACGCAGCGCAGGATCGGCCAGAAGCCGCCCCATCCGGTCGGCCAAGGTGTCGACATCACCGGCCGGCACGACATGACCGCTTTCGCCATCACGGATCAGTTCGGGGATACCCGCGACCTGCGAGGCGATGACCGGCATGCGGCTGGCCATGGCCTCCATCAGCACCACCGGCACGCCCTCGGCAAAGCTTGGCAGGACCAGCATGTCGGAACGCGCCAGTTCTTCGGCCACTTCGGCCTGGCCACGATAGCCAAGAAAGCTCACGCGGCCGGTTAGCGGCGGTTCTGCGGCCATCGCTTCCAGTTCCGCGCGCGCCGGACCGTCGCCGATGACGGTCAGGCTGGCGCCGGGATGGTCGGGCAGAAGCCGTTTCAACGCATCAAACAGCAGGGGCACGCCCTTGACCGCCGCAAGTCGGCCGACAAACAGGATGCGCCCGGAACCATCGCGCGTTGCCCGGTCATACTGTTCAGGAATGACGCCGCAATGCACCAGCCGCAACTTGGACCAATGCGCGGGGTCGGAAAACAGCATGCCCTGCGACCGGCAGAAATGACTGATGCAGGCAACGAAGCGCGCACGCGCGATCTTTTCGTCGATGCGCCAGCGCATCGGCTCGAAAAAGATCGCCGGGCCATGCATCGTATAGCTGAAGGGAATGCCGGAAAGCGCGCTCGTGAGCATCGCCACCGAACAGCTGGAATCGGAAAAGTGGTTGTGCAGATGCACAACGCCCCGGCGCAGGAGATGGTCGCCCAGAACGCCGGCCTCGGCGAAATAGAAAAGCTGATAGGCCCGGGCGCGAAGCCCCGGCGCGGCGGTTTTCCAGGCCAGCGACAGCGCCCGCAGATAGCGGCCCGGGGCCGCGGCGAAAAGGCGAAGGTGGGCTTTCGCGGCGCGCAGCGGGTTCTGGTGGCTTCCAGAACGTGAAAGGTGCTGGCAGCGCTCTGGCGCAAGGCTTCGCTGACCAGGTGTTCGGCACCGGTACGGCGGATGGTGCAGGTTTCAACCGTGCAGCCCTGTTCGCGCAGTGCCGCGACCTCGCGCTGGATGAAAGTGTCGGTGGCACGGGGAAACTCCCCGGTCAGATAGGCCACCGGACCGAAAGCATCAGCCATGGCGCGCCCCTCCGTGCAAGGCATCGCTCATCAGATCGTCGAAGACCGGTTGCCGGCGCAGCCGCAGCGCCTCGGCCCCGGCGCGCCCGTCATAGCCAAGTGGCATCATGCGCGCGGCCAGAACCGGCCGGCGCAACAGCCCCGGCAAGCGTTCCGGCAGCCCCGGCACCAGCGCCGCCAGACGTGCCGCACCGGCCAGGATGCGCCAGGAAAAGGGCAGCACGAAACGTGGCCAGCCCCCGGCCTGCAGCGTCGCGACATAGCGTGCGCGGTTCGGCAGATCGTCGTCGAGAATGTTGAAGACCTCGGTCCGCGGGGCCGTTTCTGCCGCCGAAACCAGCGCCTCGGCGGCGCGGGTGACATGGCAAAGCGGGACCTGACCGGCCTTTTCCATCAGCACCAGCGTCGGGCCTAGAGGCTGGCCCAGATGCCCGTTCCAAAGCCGCCCCGCCCCCCAGATCGCACCCGGCCGCAGGATGGTCAGCCGGCCGCGGCCGCGCATGGCTTCGCGGCACAGCGTTTCCTGCCTCAGCTTGGCTCCGCAATAGGCGTCGCGCAGGTCCGGCTCCTGCTCGAGCGCCGAGCTTTCGGTCAGCACCGCGCCTTCGCGCAGCGCGGTGCCGGAATAGACCGAAAGCGAGGATACGAGGATCAACGCCGGCACCGGTTCGGCGGAGCAAACTGCGGCGGTCAGAACCCGCGTGGCTTCGATCGTATCGGTTTCGGCGCGCGCGCCTTCCATCGAGGCGGCGGCATGGATGACCGCGTCGGCGCTCGCCACCGCGTCGTTCAACGCCGCGGATGGCTTTGCCAGATCGGCAATGACGGGCGTGACCCCCTCGTCATCCTGCCAGCCGAGCTGCACCGCGCCGGCCCGGCGGACCAGTGCCAGCACCCGATGCCCTCGCGCCCGCGCCTCGGCCACGGCATGACGGCCGACAAAGCCGCCGGCGCCCGTGATCAGCAGGGTCATCGCGCCCATGGCATCGGCTCCATCTTTTCGCAGCGCGTGGTCATGGTCTGGCTACCGGAATCGCGGCCGGCATTCTGGATGGCCAGCGTCACCTCGTTGAGGTGCAGCGCGAAGTCGGAAGACAGCCGGCAGGGCCGGTTTTCCGCGATGGCCTGCAACATTTCGCGCGGACCGAGCGCGAAGTTCATCGATGCCGCGCCCCAGCGCCCCATTTTCGGATATTCCGGGCCGGCAACACGGTGGCGCCGCGCAATGGGGCTTTCCAACAGCCGCCGGCGCAGCACCAGCCGGCGACGGAACCGCACCGGCGCGGCATTGTCCCAGGCGCGGTTCAGTTCCAGCACGCCGCGATCGCCGATCACCCGGATCCGGTGGTCATGCGGCGCGACGATCGAACAGGTCAGCCGGGTAAGCGGACCGTTTTCGAAAAACAGCGTCGCGACGGAGACATCGGGAGCGGCACCCGCGACACCGCGCTTGTCGGGCAAGCATTCCGCCGAGGCGGCGACGACATGGGTCACGGTGCCGAACATGGCGATCAGCCAGCTGAGGTAGTAGCCGGCATGTTCCAGCGTGCAGCCGACGCGAAACTCATCGACAAAAGGCCATGGCGCGCCGCTTTCGCTTTGCCATTTTTCCAAAGGCGCCTGGGGGATGAACCCGTCATCCAGTTCCGCATAGATCAGACGCGGCGCACCGGCCACGCCCGCCCGCACCGCATGTGCCAGCGTCTGCGCGGCCTCGCCCAGCACGCTGCACGGCGCCGACGCGAGCATCAGCCCGCGCTCCTGCGCCAGCGCATGAAGGGCACGCGCATCCTCCATCGACAGGGCGAGAGGTTTTTCGGAATAGGTGTGATGACCGGCTTCGAGACAGGCGCGGTTCACCTCGGCATGGGCCGAGGGGTTGGTCAGGTTCAGCACGACGCCGCCAACAGGCAGCGCGGCCAAGAGCGCCTCGCGGCTGTCGTGGCGCGCGATGGCCCAGTGTTCGCAGAACGCCCCGGCCCGCGCTGTGTCGCGGTCAAAGGCACCGACCACGCGGATTTCGGGAAACACCTGCAGCGAACGCATGTAGAGATCGGCAACAAAGCCGCAGCCGATGATCACAACGCTGGTCATGCGGTGGTGTTCCCCTGTCGTGTCATGCGGCGGTTGCGTCAGCGGCTTGCGATTCTCTATGCCGGGGCCGGCGTTCAATGAAAACCATGGCACCAAAACTTTTTCGTGCTTGGGCAGGTTTGACCCTAAGCCATCAACATTGTCCATTCTTTGGCAACGGTAAGGCCAAAGCGCGCATACACAACGCTGCGACCCACCTGTTGCCCGGGGGGCGAATGGAATACCCTGTATCCTTACTGGGGTAGGGCCACCGGCGATTGCCGGGACGGCCACGTGTAAGGGGGATCTCCATGTCGTCAGCCACCATTCGATTTGCATCTTTTCTGCGCCATGCCGCCGCTGCGGCGGTTCTGGCCGCGGCCGGCGCGGCCGCGCTTCCGGCTGCCGCACAGGACAGCCGGCGGGTCTATGTATTTGGCAACAGCCTTGTCTATCACCTGACCAAGACCGAACGCACGGCGGTCCCGTACTGGCTGGGCCTGATGACGCGTGCCGGCGGCAAGTCACTGGCGCTGGAAGGGCGCTGGGGGTTTCTGCGCGATTTCGCCAACGAATTGCCGGCCCAGCCGAACTGGGAATTTTCCACCGTCAGCCGGGCCTGGAAGGGCGGCGATTTTCGCGGCTCGGGCTTTGACACGATCATCATAACACCGGCGAATTTCATTCAGGGCCGGCCCGCCAGCAAGCGCTACCAGGGCGACAACCCGACCGGCGACAGCCCGCTGTCGGCAGCGCTGAAACTGATCGACTGGCTCAGCGCCGCGGCGCCAAAGGCCGATATCTTCATCTATGAAGGCTGGTCGCTGATGGGCGGATTTCCACCGGATGCGCAACAGATTGCCGACTATCATGCGCTCAACCGGGGTTCCTACCACAAATGGTTTGTCGACTTTACCAGCAAACTGCGTCAGAAGAGCTATGGTCAGGAGGTTCGGCTGATCCCGGTGGCGTCGGTTCTGTCGGCCTATCTGACCCAGCCGCCGCTTTCGGAACTGAAACCGACGGACCTATACGAAGACGATGCGCCGCACGGTACGGAAACGCTCTACTTGCTTGCAGCCATGATCACCTATTCATCGCTTTTTAACGAACCTGCGCCAGCCATTCGGTTGCCCTCGTCGGTCCACCCGACGGTGCGCAAATACTATTCGGGGCTCGCGACGGCGATCTACACCACCGTGGCCGCCGGCTAAGAGCCGCTTTCGGGAAAGACATGGCGCGAACTGCAAAAACCGGCCCGACCGAACTGCGCAAGGCACTGGGCCATTCCCGCGGGCTGATCCTTGCGGTTTTCCTGTTCTCGGTCTTCGTCAACCTGCTGATGCTGACCGGCCCGCTCTACATGTTGCAGGTCTATGACCGGGTCCTGACCTCGCGCTCGGTCGAAACGCTGGTGGCGTTGTCGGTTCTGGTGACCGGGCTCTTCTTCCTGATGGCGGTCCTGGACTTTGCCCGTGGCCGCGTCCTGGCGCGGGTCGGCGCACGGTTTCAGTCGGAACTTGACCGCCGGATATTCGAGGCGACGCTGCGCCGGTCCACCCATCCGCAGGATCAGGCCCGCGCTGTCGCCGCCCTGCGTGACCTCGATTCGGTTCAGGCCTTTCTGGCGTCGCCGCTGCTTCTGGCGCTGATGGACATGCCGTGGACGCCGTTCTTCGTCTGGGCGATTTTCCTTTTCCACCCGATGCTTGGCTGGCTCGCCGTGGCCGGCGCCGGCATTCTGGTGATCCTCGCGCTGCTCAACCAGTTCCTGACCTCGCGCAAGGTTCGTGATGCGCAGCTGTCGCTGCAGGGCGCCCATGCCTTTGCCGAACAGGCCCGCATGGGCGGCGAGGTGGTGCTGAGCCAGGGCATGCGCGGCACGATGCGCGTGCGTTGGTTCCAGCGCCGGATCGAGGCGCTGAAGCGCAACCTCGGCGCCACCGACTGGACGGGTGGGCTGACCTCGATCACCAAGACGTTCCGGATGTATCTGCAATCGGCGATGCTGGGCCTTGGCGCGTACTATGTGCTTCAGGGCGACATGACCGGCGGTTCCATGATCGCCGGCACCATCCTTCTGGGCCGCGCGCTGGCGCCCATCGAACAGGCCATGGGCCAGTGGGCGGTTCTGCAACGTTCGCGCGCCGGCTGGAAGAACCTTGCCGATTATCTGGCCCAGGTCCCGCCCGAACCGCGCCGCACCGAATTGCCGGTTCCCGAGGCGCGGCTGTCGGTTCAGGGCGTCACCGTGGTGCCGCCCGGCGGCAAGGTACCGGTCTTGCGGGCGATGAATTTCGTGCTGGAACCCGGCCAGGCCCTGGGGGTGATCGGCCGCTCCGGTTCGGGAAAATCGACGCTTGCGCGCACGCTTCTGGGCTATTGGGCGCCCGCTGCGGGCGAGGTGCGGCTGGGCGGCGCGACGCTGGATCAGTATGATCCGGAACGGCTGGGCATGCACATCGGCTATCTGCCGCAAAGCGTGACGCTGTTCAGCGGGACCGTGGCCGAAAATATCGCGCGCATGGCCACCAATCCCGACAGCGCCGCGGTTGTGGCCGCGGCCAAGCGGTCGAACGCGCATGACATGATCACGCAATTGCCCGAAGGCTATGACACCTATCTGAACGGCAATGAAAACCAGCTTTCGGGCGGGCAGCGACAGCGGATCGCTCTGGCGCGCGCGCTTTACGGAAACCCGGTTCTGCTCATCCTCGACGAACCGAACTCGGCGCTGGATGCCGACGGGTCCGAGGCGCTGAACCTCGCCGTGCGCGAATTCAAGGCCGCCGGCAACGCCGTTATCATCATGACCCACCGTCCCATCGCCATTGCCGAATGCGACACGCTGATGGTGGTCGAAAACGGCGCCATCGCCTCGATGGGTCCGCGTGACGAGGTTATGGACAAGATGCTGAAGAACGCCGGCAATGTGCGCCGCACGCTCGACAACCGGACGGCGGCTCGCGCATGAGCGTCGGCACGCAGGATATGGGCAAGGACACCCCGCGCTGGAGCGCGGCGTTGCCACTTGCGGCGGGGTTTCTGGCGCTTGTCACGCTAGGTGCGGGCCTTGGCGTCTGGGGCATGCAGGCGCGCATTTCCGGTGCGGTCGTTGCCAGCGGCATGATCGAGGTCGAATCGAACCGCCAGGTGGTCCAGCATCTCGAAGGCGGGATCGTTGGCGAGATCCTGGTCAAGGACGGCGATCACGTGGCCGCCGGCGAGGTCCTTCTGCGCCTCGACGGCACGCGGCCGCTTTCCGAACTTGGTATCGTCGAAGGCCAGCTGAGCGAAATCAGCGCGCGCCAATCCCGCCTTGAAGCCGAACGCGACGGCATCGCCACGATCAGTTTTCCCGCCGATCTGCTCGCCAAGGCCGAGGCCAGCGACGAGGCGCGGCGGCAGGTCGAAGGCGAAAGCGCGCTGTTCAACGCCCGCGCCGAAGCGCTGGAACAGGAACGCGAGCTTCTGCACGAACAGAACCGGCAGATCGAAAACCGCATCGCCGGGATACTCGCCCAGATCGAGGCCCTGCGCGCCCAAGGCGCAATTCTGGACAAGCAGCTTGCCGACCAGCAATCGCTTCTGGCCGAAAAGCTCACGCAAAGCGGGCAGGTTCTGGAACTGGAACGTCAGGCGGCGGATATCGAGGGCCAGCTTGGCCGGCTGGAGGCCGAAGTGGCCGAGTTGCGCGGCCAGTCCGCGGGCAACGGCATAGCCGCCTTGCAACTGACCACCAAGCGGCGTGAAGAGGCGGTGACGACGCTGCGCGATCTGGAGTTCCGCCAGATCGAGCTTCTGGAACGCAAGACCGCGCTCACCGACACCATCGCCCGGCTCGAAGTGCGCGCCCCGGTCTCGGGCGTCATCTACAACACCACGGTCTTTGCGGTGCAATCGGTCGTGCGCGCGGCTGAACCGCTGATGTATGTGATCCCGCAGGATCAGCCGCTGGTCGTGGCCTGCCGGATTGAATCAATCAATGTTGACGAGGTCTATCTGGGTCAGGAGGCGGTCCTGCGGTTTTCCGCCTTCGATCAGCGGACAATGCCGGAACTCACCGGCCATATCGTCCAGATCTCCGCCGACGTTCTGCAGGACAAGACCACCGGCCAGAACTATTACCTGGCCCGGATCGAACCCTCGCCGGAAGAGCTGGCGAAGCTCGAAACCCACGTTCTGGTTCCCGGCATGCCGGTCGAGGTCTTCATCAAGACCGGTGACAGAACCGCCTTTCAGTATCTGACGCAGCCGATGATGAACTTCTTCAACCGCGCCTTCCGGGAATGATCGCCGTCGCGGAGGTCTGAACGCCCTTCGCATCCGCGTGCGACGGGGCCGAGAGCGTCCCCGACCCGCCGCCGCCCGGCCCGCTTTTTTCCGGCCAAGGCGTTCCGGCAGCCCGCCGGTACCATGCGACATCGGCACGATTGGCAGCGCGATCTTGCTGTGAGTTATGTGCGTTTGCGTGTTGCCTTGGCATCGCACTTGGCCGATCCGGGTGAGACGGTTCCGTCGGAGCTGGTTCTGGCGTCGAGTTCCGGCGCGCCGTAAGGCGGGCCGCTATGGCAATTGAAACGCCCGGCAGGTTTATCTGCCGGGCGTTTGTTTTCTTGCGCTCTGTGATTTCAGTATCTTGCGTTGAAGGATTTCGAGATTGCGATAAAGATTGAGGGGCTGTCTGCGGAGAGGGCGCCTTCGGAGCGTTTTCTGTAGACGAGGCCGGTATTGAGGGCCCATGAGGGTGCGAGGTCGCGTTCGTAAGTTGCGGAGATATCGAGGTGTTCGGATGCGGCAGCGGAGGGTGTTTCGCCGGTTCTGACGAAGGCCGCGGCGAGGGCGATCCGGCTGGCCTGCGAGATATGGCGGACATATCCGAGAGCGAGGGTATCGACGGGGCTGGTTTCGTCGTCGTCGTTTGTTGCGACGCGGCGGGAGGCGTTGACGATGAGGTCTGCGGGCCCGAATTCCTGGCGATAGGCGAGCGATCCGATAAGCTCGGCATCGGCGCCTTCGGGGTCGGTGACGCCGAGGGAGGCGGCGAGCGATCCGTTGTTGGGCAGGTCCATGGCGCGTGAGATGCGCAGGGTTGTGGATCGGCCTGCGCCGTCGATGACGCTGTCGATATCGGCGCCGAGGGTTCCGTTGGGCATGTCGTATGTGAAGCCGAGGCTGCCGGTCGATCCGCGCACGCGCGCGGAGAGGGTGGGCGGCAGGCCGCCGGGGGTTTCGTCGGTATCCTCGATGCGGTAGCCGAGGCGCGCGGTCATGCGCAGGCGGCTTGAGAGTTCGTGCTCGAGGCCGAGCGCGGCGGTCCGGATGGTGGTTTCGGTGAGGTCGGGATCGTCCTCGTCGGTGCGCTCGTAGCCGAGGTCGAAGCGCGCGGTGGTGGTGGGCGCGACGCGGAAGATGAGGCCGGCGCGCGCGAAGACGGTATCGCTGCCGGTGAGGTCGGGATCGGTTGTGCCGGAATATCGGGTGGCCGATGCGCCGGCTTCGAGATAGGAGCCGATGGTGGATTCGCGGCCCATTTCGAGGCTTGCGGCGATGTCGCGGCTGCGGCGGATGCCGCCGCCGTCGCGGTCGTCGAAGTCTTCGGGCAGGGCGATGTCGCCGGTTTCGGAGATGAAGCGGCTGAGGGGTGCGGGGAAGGCGAGGTTTTCGCGGTCGAGCCCGGCGGTCAGGCGCAGGGCGGAGCCGGCGCTTTCGCGGGTATAGGTGAAGCGCAGGGTGTGATCGTCGAGATCGGTATCGGTTCCCGAGCCCGGCAGGTTGGCCAGGCGCAGCTGCGCCATGCCGTCGAGCGCGAAGCTCTGGGTGCGGGTTTCGGTGACGGCGCTGAAGCTGAGCCGGGTGGTGGCCAGCGTGCCGTTGCCCTCTTCGGGGGTGGTCAGGCGGATGTTGCGCCCGGTCTCGAGGCGCTGCTCGATGGTAAAGGAAAGCCGGACGCCGCCTTCGTCCTGGGCGAAGGCGGCGGAGCCGGCTGCGAGGCTGGACAGGAGAAGCGCGCTAGAGAGCGCGCGTCCCGTAAAAGTTTTCTGTATCACCGGGCCCCACCTTTCGGCCGTTATTCGAAGAGCATGCGTTGTGGTATAACGATGACGTCGCCGGGGGCAAGCCGTGTGGTGCCGGCCTTGCTGGCGCCGCTCATGATGGCGTCGTAGTTGAAGGTATAGACCTGCTCGGCGCCGGACTTGTCGGCGCGGCGCAGCTGGACGCGCTTGGTGGCGGCGAAGCGGGTGAAGCCGCCGGTCTGGGCAAGCAGCTGCAGAAGCGTGGTGCCCGAACGCGCATCGACGGCGCCGGGGCTGTTGACCTCACCCATGACATAGACCGGGAAGGTGCGCGGGCTGCCCGAGCCGGTCGAGGCGCGGCGCGCCGAGAGGGTGACGAAGACATTGGGGCTGGAGGCGAAGTTCGGGGCGAGCAGCGCCTGGACCTCGCTTTGCACCTCCTCGACGGTGCGGCCGCCGACGCGGACCGAGCCGGCATAGGGGATCGAGATATAGCCGTCCGGACGCACCAGGGCGTCGCGGTTCAGCCCCTCGTCCTCAAGCACCTCGACGCGGATGGTATCGCCCGATTGCAGGCGGTAATCCTGGGCCTGCGCGCCGGGCGCGGTGAAGCCGATCGTGACGATGGCGGCAACGAGCGCAAAAATGGTTTTCATGGTCAGTCTCTTTCGTTTCGCCCGTGACGGGCGGCAAAACCCTTCCGCCCCTCCCCGGGCCGGACCCTGACGTGCAGTTTCGCCGATTTCGCCGGCCGGTGGAAGCGGCAGCGCCGGATCGGGCCGGAAAATCCCCCGCCGCGGGGGCATTTGAGGCCAAACCGTGATGACAAGGCCACAACCGGGGCCACAACCGGAGCCGGACAGGGCGACCCCGGTGCGCCACCGGGCGGGGTGAGCCCGGTGCCGCCGCCGGGCGATCGCGGCCGCCAAGGGGGCCGATTCCCCCGCGCCGCGCGGGGCCGCCCCCGCCGCCGCGCCGGGCAAGGGCGGGCGGGTGAGGGCCTTGTTTTTCTGGGCTTTCCGGGGGGATCGGGGGGCTTGCGGGGCTGGCCGCGCCGGGCCCGGAAGGGGCGGTTCGCCCGCCGCCACAGGGCCGGGCGGGGCCCCGGCCTGCCCGCCGCCGCCACCGCGCCGCCGCGGCCGCCAACGCGCGGTCCCGGGGCCTTCGCCGGGGCAGCGGAAGGGGCGCGACGGGGCGCCGGAAGGAGCCCGCGCCGCGGCCGGACCCGCGTTCTGGCGGGGTTTTGACGCCGTTTCCACAGTCGCATCAATCCGTCCGATCCGGCCCCATTCGCCCCGATCGGGCCTTTCGGGACGGCGCGGCCCCGGTGCCGGCGCCAGAATCGCTTCGCAGAATCGCTTCGCAGAATCGTTTCCCGGAATCGTTTCCCGGAATCGCCTCCCGGAACGCTTGCGGGGCGTTTGCGGGGCGCACCCGCGTGACGAATCGCGCGCCCCTCCCCCCATTCCCGCCGCGCCCGGCCTTCCCGCCGCGCCCGGCCTTCCCGCCGCGCCCG
>JAWKWW010000015.1:0-19129 GCA_041397385.1 Paracoccaceae bacterium | reverse complement strand
CGCAGTTCCCCGGCCGAAACGCCCTTCAGGATGTAGCCCGTCGCACCGCGTCGCAACGCCTCGGCCACATGGTCATCGTCTTCCGAAACCGTCAGCATCGCGACGGCGCCAGCACTTTTTGCCGCCGCGATTTCTGCCGCGGCCGTCAACCCGCCGCCAGGCATCGACAGGTCCAGCAGCGCAAGATCCGGGCGCTTCTGCTCGGCAAGGCGCACCGCTTCTTCGGCGGAGGTTGCGGTGGCGACAACCCGGAACTCGCCGGTTTCCTCAAGGCTCTTCACGACGCCATCGCGAAAGATCGGATGATCATCGGCAATCAGTATGCGGATCGCCATGCACTGTCCTTTTCTATCGGCAAAGTCAGTTCGATCGCGGTTCCCTGACCGGGACGCGACCGTATCGACACCTGACCGTTCAACGTTTCTGCGCGGTCGCGCAGGCTCATCAACCCCTGCCCGCCGGTATCGCCGACCAGGCGCGGCGTCTCGGGGGCAAAGCCCTTGCCGTTGTCGCTGACCTCGACCGTGACGGTGGCACCCGAGTGGCTGGCGTTCACGGCGATCGCGTCGGCCTCGCCATGGCGGGCGGCATTGGTCAGCGCCTCTTGCAGGAAGCGATAGATGCAAAGCTTTGCCGGTTCATCCAGCGGCAGCGCCGCGTCGAGCGCGTTTTCCACTGTCACGTTGGACCGGAACAGCTTTCGGTGATCCTCGACCGCGCGGGTGACGAGCGCGTGCGGGTCCAGCTGGTCGATATCGGGCAGCGCAAGGCCGCGTGAAATGGCGCGCAGTTCGCGCATGGCCGCAGCCATCGCCACGCGCACGGTTTCGGCGTTTTCGGCATCGGCGGGCGCGGCTTCCTCGAACCTGAGGCTCGCCAGCGACAGATGCTGCGCGATGCCGTCATGCAGGTCCTGCCCGATGCGTTGCATGACCCGGTCGGACTGCGCGGTCGAACGCTGCGCCGCCTGCATCACCCGTTCGCGCAATCGCAGGTTCTGTTCCGACATCCTGCGGCTTTCGGCAAGCTGGTCCTGCAGGGTCATGCGCTGGCGTTCGATCAGCCGGCTGCCGGCGCCGACAATGCCGAAAAGCAGCGCGCCGCTTGTGGCAAAGACACCTGCCACGATCAGCCAGCTGTTTCGCTTGGCATCGGCCAGTTCGCGCGCCAGTTCGTCGGCGCGCTCGTAAAACTCCGCGACCGCAATGATCTCGCCGGTCCAAAGCTCGCGGATCGGGCTGTACACCTCAAGAAGCGGTATGCCGAGTGCGGCCTCGCCGTCATCCTCGCCGTCTTCGAAATCCTCGAACGACGCGCCCACCGCGCCATTCCATGCCGCCAGCAGCTCTTCGCCCGGCTCGAACCGGCCACCACGAAGTGCCGGGTCGGAGGCCTCGACGATCAGCCCGCCCTCCTTCCAGATCTTGTAGGACACGACACGCGTCTTCAGCGCGGTCGTCTCGAAAATCTCGTGAAGCGCGGTGCGCGCCGGTTCGGACAGGCCCGCATCATCGGCCAGTTCCTGACTGAGCGGCGAAATGAAGCTTTCCATGTAAAGCGCGGCCGAAATCGCGGAACTTTGCACGACACCCTGTTCGATGCGGCGTTCGACCCAGTTGCCAATGATCAGCGCGGCAATGGCCATGACCACGCTGCCCGCGATCAGGAACTGCCCGGCGAGCGATCGAAAAAACCTGGTTCTGACCGTCTGCATCCGCACCTTGATGGCCGAGTTGCGCCGCCATTGCCACCGACTTTGGTCCATGGGCCAAACCGCGCCGTTTCGCCTATGCCCGCCGCGCCCCAGCATCCGCCTGTGCCAACGCCCATTCAGTTCCCTGCGCCTGCATGGCCGTGGCGATGTCGCCGGGTGGTGCGCGGTCGGTGATCAGCCGGTCGAACGCGTCGAAACGCGCCACATCGACCAGCCCGCGGCGGCCGAATTTCGTGGCATCGGTCACGACCAGACGCTGTTCACCCCGGCTCAGCACGACGCGCGCCAGTTCTGCCTCTTCCAGTTCGAAATCCATCACCCCGCGGGCATCCACCGCGCCGACCGAGATGATGGCGTGGGTCACGGTGAAGCGGCTGACGAAATCGATCGCCGACTTGCCGAAGGCGGCGCCGGAATCGCTGCGCAGCTCGCCTCCGGCCATATAGACGCGGTTGCCGTTGACCGTCGCCAGCGTCCGCGCGATGTCCGAGGAGTTGGTGACCACGGTCAGCCGCCGGCGGTGAACCAGTTCACGGGCCAGAAAGCTGGTGGTCGTTCCGGTGTCCAGCATAACCGAATCGCCATCGCGAATCGACGCTGCCGCGGCGCGAGCAATCGCCTGTTTGGCCGTCGCGTTTTCACGCATGCGTTTCTGAAACGGCGCCTCGCCAACATGGCTGGCCAGCCCGACCGCCCCGTGAATGCGCACCAGCGACCCCATCTCGGTCAGCGGTTTCACATCGCGGCGAACGGTTTCCTGCGAAACGCCCAGACGGTCGGCCAGCGCGGTGATCGAGGTCATGCCTTCGCTTTCCAGCAGCCGCAGAATCTGTGAATGGCGTTTGGTCAGCATGGCCCTTGCCCGTTTTGCGACGCCATGGCGCCCGTTTCCGCTCTTCATTACAGCAGAACCCACAAACTCGGGCAAGACTGACAGAAAAAACCACAGATCGGAATTGACAGCACAGGCCCGGTTGCGCGTTAATCGCATATGGACCGTCGCATTTCGACCGGCAGAAAGAAGGCCGGCACGCGCGCAAGCGCCTTGGTGGTCCGGCGACTGACAAGCGCAGGGAGACAGACGTGACACATCATCAAACCACCAAAACGACCGGCTGGCGCTGGCTTTCCGCCTCGGCGGTTGTGCTGGCCGCGGCCGTGGCGCCGGCAACGGCGCAGGAATCCTCTGACCCGATCAAGCTGACCTTGCACGACTGGACAGGACAGTTGATCACCACCCATCTTATGGGCGAGGTGCTGAAACAGGGCGGCTACACCGTTGACTACGTTCAGGCCGATTATCTGGCCCAGTTCGCCGGTCTGGAAACCGGCGATCTGCACGTCGCCATGGAAATGTGGGAAACCACCGGCCGCGAGGCGATGGATGCCGCCACCGAGACCGGCAAGGTCGAAAATTTCGGCCCCACCGGCATGAAGGCCAAGGAAGAATGGTGGTACCCGATCTACATGAAGGAAAAGTGCCCGGGCCTGCCGAACTGGGAGGCGTTGAAGGACGCAGCCTGCGCCGAGGCGTTTTCCACCGCCGAGACCGCACCCAAGGGCCGCTATCTGGGCGGGCCGGTGACTTGGGGCGGCTTTGACGACGAACGCGTCGAAGCGCTTGATCTGCCCTTCGAGGTCATCCACGCCGGCACCGATGCCGCGCTCTTCGCCGAACTGGAAAGCGCCTATCAGCGCCAGGCACCGGTCATGCTGTGGGTCTATGCCCCGCACTGGGCGCCGGCGAAATACGAAGGCGAATGGGTCGAGTTCCCGGAATACACGGCCGAATGCTACAACGACCCGGCCTGGGGTTCGAACCCGGACATGGCCTATGATTGCGGCAAGCCGTTCGGCGAAATCTGGAAGGTCGGCTGGGCCGGCGTGAAGGACAAGTGGCCGGGCGCGCATGCGGCGATCACGGCATTTACCATCGACAATGACGAGATGGGCGCCATGATCACCGAGGTCGACCTGAACGGCAAGACCGTGGACGAGGTCGTGTCCACCTGGATGGCCGAAAACGAGGCGCGCTGGAAGCCCTGGATCGGGCAGTAACGCCATCCGGGCCGGTGCCTTTCGGGGGTGCCGGCCCCTCGCGCCGCGACAGGCCTGGTGCCTGACCAATCATCGGTAACCGGATGCACGATTCCAAGCTCGTCTGCCGCAACGTGTGGAAACTCTTTGGCGCGCGTGCCGAAGAGGCTTTGGCCGAAATGGGCGACAAACCCGATCCCGAACGGATCACCGCCCGCGGGTTGGTTGCGGCGGTGCGCGACGTCAACCTCGATGTCCGCGAGGGCGAGATTTTCGTGATCATGGGGCTTTCGGGTTCGGGCAAGTCGACGCTGGTGCGTTGTCTGTCGCGGCTCGTCGAACCGACCGCGGGTGAAATCCTGTTCAACGGCGAAAACCTTCTGGCTGCCAGCGATGCACAGATGATCGACATTCGCCGCCACAAGATGGGGATGGTCTTTCAGCACTTTGCCCTGCTGCCGCACCTGTCGGTTCTCGACAACGTGGCCTTCCCGCTGCAGATCCAGGGCGTCGAACGCGCAAAGCGCGAGGCGCGGGCGCGCGAGATGATCGCGCTTGTCGGGCTTGGCGGGCGGGAGGGCGCGTATCCGCGCCAGTTGTCCGGCGGTCAGCAGCAGCGGGTCGGCATCGCGCGCTCGCTCGCGGTGGAACCGGAACTGTGGTTTCTCGATGAACCGTTTTCGGCGCTCGATCCGTTGATCCGGCGCGAGATGCAGGATGAATTCATGCGCCTGCAATCGGTGCTGAAGAAAACCATCGTCTTCATCACCCACGATTTCGACGAGGCGATCCGCCTTGCCGACCGGATCGCGATCATGAAGGACGGCGCGATCGTGCAATGCGGCACGCCCGAGCAGATCGTGGTCGCGCCGGCAACCGACTACGTGCGCGAGTTTTCCCGCGCCGTGCCGCGCGCCAAGGTCGTGCGGGTGCCGACGTTGATGCAACCCGGTGCCGGCGACCCGGCGATGCCGGAAATCTCCGCCCGCGCGACCATTGCCGAAGCCGGCCCGCTGTTCTCGGCCGGGGTTTTCGCGCTCCGGGTCGTCGACGAGGGCGGCGAAGTACTGGGCACCATCACGCGCGACGCGGTCGCCGACGCGATGTTGCAGGGTTAGCCGATGCCCGCCGACGCCCCCAGCCCCGTCGCGATGCCGGCCCGCCGTGCCGGCCCGGCGGCCATCTGGGGGCTGGCACTGCTTGCATTCATCGCCTTCTGGAAACTTGGAGGCGAGGTCGCGCCCTGGGCGTTCGACTATCCGTCACGCTGGCGACTGCCGGTCGCGCGCTGGATCAGCGAGGCAACGAAGTGGTTGCTGAACGATGCGACCTTCGGGCTTTTCACCTTTCAGGACCTCACCCGGTTCATCGCCGCGGTCATCGACTTTCCCTATCGCATCGTGCTCAGCCTCATGTCGACCGGCTTTCTGTCGGGGCAGGGGTCCTCGGCGGTGCAGGTGCTGCCACCGGTTTCCTGGGTCGCGGTGATCGTTCTCTTCGCGCTTTTCGGACACTATGCCGGCGGGCGACGCACCGCCGCCATCGTCACCGCCTGTCTGCTGTTCGTCGCGGTCTTCGGCCAGTGGCAAAGCGCGATGGTGACGCTGGCGTCGATCCTCGTTGCGGTGCCGCTTGGCGTGGTCTTCGGGCTGCTTCTGGGGGTCGTCGCCTATCGCTACCCAGCCTTCGAGCGCGCCATCCGCCCGGTGCTGGACCTGATGCAGACGATCCCCGTCTTCGCCTATCTGGTGCCGATACTCTTTCTGTTCGGCTTCGGCCCGACCGCCGCAGTGGTTGCCACGCTGATCTATGCCATGCCGCCGATGACCCGTGTCACGGTTCTGGCCCTTCACCGCGTTCCCTCGGAAGTGCGCGATCTTGGCAACATGGTCGGTTGCACGCGGCGCCAGCTAACCTGGCGGGTTCTGGTACCGTCGGCGCAGGATGCGCTCATGGTCGGGGTCAACCAGGTGATCATGCTGTCGCTGAACATGGTCATCATCGCGGCGATGATCGGCGCCGGAGGGCTCGGCTTTGACGTTCTGGCCGCGCTGCGCCGGCTCGATTTCGGCGCCGGTCTGGAGGCGGGTCTGGCCATTGTCGCGCTGGCCATTGCCCTCGACCGGCTGAGCCAGGCCTATGCGCGCAAGCCCTCGCTGCCGCCGTTGCAGGGGCCTTGGCACCGCCGCCACCCCTATCTGGTCGCCGCCATCGCCACGGTTCTGGCCACCGGGCTGGCCGGGCTGGTCCTGCCTTCGTGCAGGATTACCCCAGAGCGTGGCAGATGCTCGACCGGCACCTTCTGGTCGCGGGTCGTGGAATGGTCAACATCCATTTCTTCGACACGCTCGAAGCGCTGAAAACCGCACTGCTCGAACGTTCTGGTCCCGTTCAAGCGGTTTCACCGGGCAGCCTTCCCTGGCCCGGTGTCATCGCGCTTCTGGCGCTGGCGGGCTGGCGGCTGGGCGGGCTGCGGCTGGCGACGCTGGTGGCCGCGCTGGCGCTTCTCATCGCGGCGACCGGCCAATGGGAAAAGGCGATGATCACCGTATCTGTGTGGCATCTCCACCGTCATCGCCATGCTGATCGGTGTTCCAGTCGCCTTACGGCACCGAACGCCCGGTCGCATGGCGCATGGTTCGGGCGGTGATCGATACACTTCAGACGCTGCCATCCTTCGTTTACCTGATACCGGCGGTGATGCTGTTCGCGTAGGCGATTTCACCGCGATGATCGCGGTTGTCGCCTATGCCGTGGCGCCGGCGATCCGCTATACCGCATGGGCATTCAGGGTGTTGACCGCGGCTGGTCGAGGCCGGCCAGGCCATGGGATCGACCCCGCGCCAGATCCTGACGCATCAAGCTGGAAACTGGCGCTGCCGGAAGTCCTTCTGGGTCTCAACCAGACGATCATGTTCGCATTGTCCATGCTGGTCATCACCGCGCGCTCGTTGGCACCCGCGACCTGGGGCAGGAGGTGTACATCGCACTGACCAAGGCCGATCGAGGCGCAGGCTGGTTGCCGGCACGTGCCGTCGCTTTCATCGCCATTATCGCCGACCGGCTGATTTCGGCCAGGGCGCGCAAGGCGCGCGCAAGGCTCGGGCTGGAGGAGGGCGCATGAGCGGTATCGAGACATTGCGCACTGCCATGCTGGCAGGGTTCCATCACCGCCACGCCGCTGCAGGGCGGGCTGTCAGCGAGAGCTGGAAAGTCGCGGACGAGACCGGCGACCATGTCGCGCGCTTTGGTGGTTTCACCATGTCAGCCACTTAATGAGGTGATGGCCGCGCGCGCCGCACATGCGGCCAGGTTCGCGCCCGAAGGTGGAGTTTCCGCGCCCAGCATCGCCGGTTTCGCGCTTTCTCAGCACGACCACATGGGGCGAGGCGGAATTGCCGCGCCGACCTTGCGCGCGTTGGACATTTCCTGCGCAGCTTTCACACCGAAATGCCCGCTCAAGGTCAGCGGGTCAGCGCGATCTTCTGGGTCTTTCACGTCATCCGCGACTATGCCCGGACGCTCGACGCCAATGGCAGCCGGTTCACAAGCCACTTGCCGCGGCTGGTTGCCGTCGCAGGGGGCGATGGAACCGCGCAGGTGCCGCTGCGATCGTCTATGGCCATCATGACCTCTTGCCCGCGAACTTTCTGGAAGATGCCGATGGCCGGCTCTGGCTCATCGACTATGAATATGCCGGTTTCGGCACCGCGATGTTCGACCTGGCCGGTGCTGCATCGGAGTAAACGTAATGCTCCGGAGGAAGCCAGCATCCTCCTGACCGCCTATTTCGGCGCACCACCCGATGCCGCGACCCTGCGCGCCTTCGACGATGCAATGCGCCAGCCTCGCGAGGCGATGTGGGCCATGGTGTCGGAAATCTTCCTCGCCGCGCCCGGTGCCGATTACGACGCCCATGCGGCTGAGTATCTTTCGGCCGGCTCGACGCCGCGCCTGGACCGTTACCAGACCACTTACGGAAAGATCGCGCCATGACGCGCCCAGGTTGTTGTCATCGGCGGCGGCATCATCGGATGTTCCACCGCCTATCACCTGGCGCGCGACCCGCAAGGCCGATGTGGTATTGCTGGAACAGGGAGCCGACTGACCTCTGGCTCGACCTGGCATGCGGCGGGGCTGGAACAGCTGCGTTCCTCGGCCTCGATCACCCAGGTGCTGAAATATTCGGTCGACCTCTACAAGGGGCTTGCCGCCGAAACCGGGCTGGAAACCGGTTGGAAGATGACAGGTTGCCTGAGCCCCGCACGAATGAGGACCGCTGGATCGAATACAAGCGCCTGGCGACCACCGCGCGAAGCTTCGGGATGGAGATGCACCTGATCTCGCCCGAAGAGGTGAAGCGGATGTGGCCGCTGATGGATGTGGGCGATCTGGTTGGCGCAAAGCTGGCTGCCGACCGACGGGCAGGCCAGCCCGTCGGACATCACCAGTCGCTGGCGAAGGGTGCGCGCATGCATGGTGCAAAGATGAAGGCGTGCGCGTCACAGGCTTCGTGATGGACGGTGCGCGCATCACCCATGTCGAAACCGATCAGGGCCGTATCGCCTGTGAAAGGTCGGCTGAACTGTGCCGGCCAATGGGCACGGCAGGTTGGTGCGATGGCTGGCATCAACGTGCCGCTTCCGAGCACCGTGCGCCATCGGTACATCGTCACCGATAAGTGCCCGGGCTGGCCACCGACGCCGCGACGATCCGTGACCCGGACCAGCGCACCTATTCTTCAAGGAAGAGGTCGGTGGGCTGGTGATGGGCTATGAACCCAACCACAGCCCTTGCCGACGGGCGATATTCCGAACGACTGGCAATTTCACCTGTTCGAGGATGACTACGACCATTTCGAACAGCACGGTCTGAACGATGGCGCGGCGCTGGAAGGCGTCGGCGTCAGGCGATGATCAACGGGCCCAGCTTTACCCCGACGGCAGCTTCATCCTCGGTCCGGCACCCGAATGCCAACATGTATGTCGGCGCGGGCTAACGCCTTTGGCATCGCCAGCGGGGGCGGCGCCGGCTGGGTGCTGGCCGACTGGGTGGTGAACGGTGAGGCGCCGCTGGACCTCTGGGTTGTCGATATTCGCCGCTTCTCCGGCATGCATCGCGACCGGCAGTGGGTCAGCGACCGGACCTGCGAAGCATGGCAAACGCTACACCATCGGCTTCCCGCATGAAGAATACAACTCCGGTCAGCCGCGCATCCTCGCCGCTCTACGAACGGCTGAAAGGGCACCGCGCCGTCTTCGGCTCGAAACTGGGATGGGAGCGGCCGAACGCGCTGGTTCGCCGCCCGCCGGTGTCGAGGCGAAAGACGTGCCTGCGATGGGCCGGCAGAACTGGTTTACCCATGTCGGCGAGGAACACCGGGCTGTGCGCGAGGCGGTGGTCTGTTCGACCAGTCCTCATTCGCCAAATACGAGGTGACCGGGGCGGACGCCGCATCTGGACCATGTTTGTGCCAACAGCGTGGCAAAAGCACCGGGACGGACGAGCTATACCCAGCTTCTGAACACACGGGGCGGGATCAGGGCGGACCCGACCGTCGCACGTCTGGCGAAGACCGTTTCTATATCGTCACCAGGTCCGGTTTCGCGCACCCATGACCTGGCCTGGATTGCCGATCACCTGCCGGCGGCGGTGACCATTCGCGATGTCACCGAGGACTGGGAAGGCACGCTGTCCTTGATGGGGCCGAAGGCTCGCGAGGTTCTTGCAAAGGTCACGGATGCGGATGTGACGAATGCCGCCTTCCCCTTCAGTTTGCGTCGCGAAATCTCCATCACCGGGGCGGCCGTTCGCGCGCTTCGGATCACCTATGTGGGCGAACTGGGCTGGGAGCTGCATGTGCCATGGCCGCGACCGGCAGGGTCTTTGACGCGGTGATGGCGGCGGGCGCGGAATTCGGTATCCGACTACGGCTACCGCGCCGCTAGAATCGCTCAGGCTCGAAAGGGCCTACCGCGCCTGGTCCTCCGACATCACACGCCGAACGACACGCCGTTCGAAGCCGGGCTTGGCTGGGCGGTGAAGATGCGCTCGAACACCGACTTCATCGGTCGCAAGGCACTGGAGGCGCTGGCTGGCAAGCCCGTGAAGAAACGGCTTGCCGGTTTCACGCTGGACGATCCCGCCGCTGTTCTGGTCGGTCGCGAAACGATCCTGCGCAACGGCGAGGCGATGGGTTACCTCACATCGGGCGGCTATGGCTACACCATCGGCAAATCCATCGGCTACGGCTATGTTCGAAATCCCGATGGCGTCAGCGACGAATACCTTGCTTCGGGGCGCTACGAGCTTGTCGTCGCCAACGAACGCTTCCCGGCGACGATCGCGCTGGGACCGCTCTATGACCCTGAAAACCTGAAGGTGAAGGCATGAAGGCCGACCGGCACGCGCGCATCGTCATCATCGGCGCGGGGGCCATCGGCTGCGCCATCGCCTACCACCTGGCACGCGCCGGCGAACGCGACGTGCTGGTTCTGGAAAAGGCGCAGATCACCCATGGTTCGACCTGGCATGCCGCCGGGCTGGTCGGCCAGTTGCGCGGCAAGAAGGCGCTGACGCGGCTGATGCAGAATTCGGTCGCGGTCTTCGACCGGCTGGCTGGCGAAAGCGGCATGGCGACCGACTGGAAGAAGGTGGGCTCGCTCCGCCTTGCCGCGTCCGAGGCGCGGTGGAGCGAAATCCGCCGTTCGGTGCAACTGGCCAAGAGCTTCGGTTTCGAGGCGCATCTGGTGACGCCGGACGAGGCGCAATCCCTGTTTCCCCATATCGACAAATCGGGCGTCGTCGGCGCCGCCTGGATCCCGAGCGACGGCTATATCGACCCCTATGCGGTGACGATGGCCTATGCGTCTGCGGCACGCAAAGGCGGCGTACGGATTGAAGAGGGCGTGACGGTCACCGCCATACCGGTCGAGGGCCGCCGGGCGCTGGGCGTCGTGACCGACCACGGCACGATCAAGGCCGATATCGTGGTGAATGCCGCCGGCTACTGGGCACGGCGCATTGGCGCAATGGCCGGCGTGGCGGTGGCGGCGGGCGTGGTCGAGCACCAGTATTTCGTGACCGAAAAGGGGCTGGACCTGCCCGAGAACCTGACCACGCTGCGCGACCCCGATCACAATTTCTATCTCAAGCCCGATGTCGGCGGTTCCTGGGCCATCGGCGGATGGGAGGATGGCACGCGCGCGCCCTGGAACCAGTGGCCGCCCTTCGATTTCGCGCGTGAGCTTTTCCCCCCCAACATGGACCGGCTGGAGCTTTTCGCGCTGCCGGCCGCCGAACGCCTTCCGGTGCTGAACGAGATCGGCATCAAGACGGTCATCAACGGCCCCATCCCGGTTTCGGCCGATGGCGAGCCGATCATGGGGCTGGCACCGGAACTGGACAATTTCTACCTCGCCTGCGGGTTTACCGCCGGCATTGCCGCGTCGGCCGGTGCAGGCGAGGCGATGGCGAACTGGATCCTTCACGGCGACCCGGGGCTTGACCTCTGGCCTTTCGATGCCCGCCGGTTCGGCGCTCCGCATGCGCGGGCCGCCTGGCTTGCCGCGCGTGCGGTCGAGGCCTATGGCGCCTATTACAAGGTCCACTGGCCGGGCGAGGAGCACCATGCCGGTCGCGGCCTGCGCCGCTCGGCCCTGTATGAGCCGCTGAAAGCTGCTGGCGCGGTCTTCGGCGCGCGCTTCGGCTGGGAACGGGCGAACTGGTTTACCACCTCCGACCCCGTCGCCAGCGACACGCCCAGCTTCGAGGACAAGCCCGGCTGGCATGCCGCCGTGGCCGCCGAAGTCCGCGCGATCCGCACCGGCGTGGCATTGATCGACCAAAGTTCGTTCTCGAAATTCGAACTCGCCGGACCGGGCGCGCAGGCGGCTTTGAACCGGATCGCGGCGGCGGATGTTTCCGGCCCTCCGGGCCGCGCGATCTACACCCAGCTTCTGAACGAAAAGGGCGGGGTCGAGGCGGATCTGACCATTCTGCATCGCGCAGAGGAGGATTTTCTGATCGTCACCGGTTCGGGCTTCGGCGTGCGCGACGCGAACTGGATTACCCGGCAGTTGCCCGCCGGTTTGCGTCTGCGCGATGTGACGAACGTCTTCGCGGTCATCAATATCTGTGGCCCGCGGGCCCGCGACGTGCTGGCATCGGCCACCGATGCGGATATGGCCAACACCGCCTTTCCCTTCCTCGCCGCGCGTGAGATCGTCGTCGGCCAGTCCCCGGCGCTGGCGGTGCGCATCGGCTATGTCGGCGAACTGGGGTGGGAGCTTTACGTGCCAACGGACTATGCCGGCCACGTCTATGACACGCTGAAGGCGGCAGGCGAGAGCGTCGGCATCCGCGATGCCGGTTATCGTGCCATCGAAAGCTGCCGGCTGGAAAAGGGATATCTGTACTGGTCTTCCGACATCACGCCAGAGACCACGCCACTGGAGGCGGGCCTGGGCTTTGCCGTGGCGATGGGCAAGGGTGAGTTCACCGGCCGTGCCGCGCTCGCCGCCGCGGGCGCTGACGAGCCGAAGCGCAGGCTGGTAACGCTGACCGTCGAAGGCTTCGCACCCTTCCTCTCGGGCGAGACGGTCCTGCATGGCGGCAGGCCGGTCGGCTCGCTCAGTTCCGCCGGCTACGGGCACCATCTGGGAAAAACCATCGGTTTTGCCTATCTTCCGGCCGGACTGGCCGGCGAACAGGGTTTCACCATCGAGGCGTTCGGCAAACCCTATGCCGCTACGCGCGGCCCGCGATGCCTCTATGATCCGAAGATGGAAAGGCTGAAGGCATGAGCGATCTCGACCCCGCCCGCGAGGCGATCAGAACCATCCCGGAGCTTTCCGGCGCGGGTGAACCGGAACGGCTTGGCGGGCTGACGAACCTCGTTTATCGGGTCGGCGACTATTGCCTGCGCATCCCGGGCAAGGGCACCGAGGAATATATCGACCGCGCCAACGAGGCGGTTGCGGCCCGCGAAGCCGCCCGTGCCGGCGTCAGCCCGCCGGTGATCCGCGCCGATCCGGAAAGCGGGGTGATGGTGACGCGCTTCATCGATGGGGCGGAAACGATGAGCCCCGAAGGTTTTCGCACCCGTGCGGGTTCGCCTGGCCGCGCCGGGGCGGCGTTTCGCAAGCTGCACGACAGCGGTGCCGTCTTTCCCTTCCGCTTCGAGCTTTTTGCGATGATCGACGATTATCTCGGCATCCTGGCCACCAAGGATGTGGACCTGCCCGAAGGGTATCATGACGTGGTGGCCGAGGCCGAAGCGGTGCGTGCGGCCCTTTCCAGCTGCCCCGCACCTCTCACCCCCTGCCATTGCGACCCCTTGTGTGAAAACTTTCTGGATACCGGCGAACGCATGTGGATCGTCGACTGGGAATATTGCGGCATGAACGACCCGATGTGGGATTTGGGCGATCTTTCGGTCGAGGGCGGGTTCGACGCCGCACAGGATGCCGAGATGATGCACGCCTATTTCGGCGGCGAACCCTCGGCCGGCGATACCGGGCGCATGGTGGTCTACAAGGCGATGTGCGATCTTCTCTGGACGCTATGGGGGCTGATCCAGCTTGCCAACGACAATCCCGCGGACGACTTTCGCGCCTATGCCGAAACCCGGTTTGCGCGCTGCAAGGCGTTGATGGCGACGCCGGAATTTGCCGGGCATCTGCGCGCGGTGGCCAAGGGCGCCGATTGATCCGCTATCGGGCCGGCGGATTTCCTTTGCCAGAACGCCGTCGGCGTGAAAGCCTTGCGCAAAACGCCCAAGGGATCGCCATGCTGCAACAAGCCCGTATCGACAACCTGACCCACTGGCAGGAACGCACCGACCTCGCTGCCGCCTTTCGCTGGACGGCGCGGCTCAACATGAACGAAGCGGTGGCCAACCATTTCAGTCTTGCAGTCAATGGCGATGGCACGCGCTTTCTGATGAACCCCAATCAGCGCCATTTCGCGCGTATCCGGGCCTCGGAACTGCTGCTTCTCGACGCAAACGATCCCTCGACCATGGGGCAACGCGACGCGCCCGACCCGACCGCCTGGGGGCTGCATGGCTCGATCCACCGGCTGGTGCCGCATGCGCGCTGCGTCATGCATGTCCATTCCATCCACGCCACGGTGCTGGCCTGCCTGGCTGACAGCACCCTGCCGCCGATCGACCAGAACACCGCAACCTTCTATGGCCGGCATGTGGTAGACGACGCCTTCGGCGGGCTTGCATTCGAGGACGAGGGCACGCGCTGTGCCGGAATGCTTGTTGACCCCAAGATCACCGTGATGATCATGGGCAATCACGGCGTTCTGGTGATCGGCAAGTCTGTCGCCGACGCGTTCAACCGGCTCTATTACTTCGAGCGCGCGGCGGAAACTTACATCCGCGCGCTGCAAACCGGCCGGCCCTTGCGCGTCCTGTCGCATGACATTGCCGAAAAGACCGCACAGGAACTTGAAAACTATCCTGATCAGGCCGAACGCCACCTGAGCGAGATTCGCGCCATCCTCGATGCCGAAGGATCCGATTACGCCGCGTGACGCGGGCGCGGGCAGGTCAATGGCGGACATGGCTGAAAACCCAGATACTCCCGGCGTCATTCTTGCGGGCGGTAAGGCCACGCGCTTGGGCGGTGACGGCAAGGCCCTGCGCCGGCTTGGCGGCCGCCCCTTGCTGGCCCATGTGATCGAACGCTTCGCCCCGCAATGTTCCGCGCTCGGTCTGAATGCCAATGACGGCCCGGCGGACTATGCGCGCTTTGGCCTTCCGGTCCTGCCCGATCCGGTGGCCGGGTTTGCAGGCCCTCGGCTGGTGTTCTGGCGGCGCTGGACTGGGCGGCGGATCGGGGCGCCATGTCGGTCGCGACCGTCGCCGTCGATACGCCGTTTCTGCCCGCCGATCTGGTGGCGCGCCTGCGGGCCGCTGCACCTTCCGGCCAGCCCGCGCTGGCGGCCAGCCATGACGGTGCAGGCGCGCTGCGTCGCCACCCGACGGCGGCGCTATGGCCGGTGGCAGCCCGGCGCGCGATAGCCGAGGCGCTGGCACGCGGCGAAAGACGGATCGGTCAGCTTGCCGCCGATCTGGGTGCGGTGGTTGTGCAGTTCGACTGGGATCGCACAGACCCCTTCTTCAACATCAATCGCCCCGAGGATCTGGCCAGGGCCGAACGCATCCTTGCGAATGGCTGAGGGCGTCAACCGCGCCGGATCAGATAGGCGCGCGCCGCGCCCTCTTCCGTCGCGCCAATCAGGCTGTGGCCGGCCTCGGCGCAGAAATGCGGCACGTCGATCACCGCGGCCGGGTCGCTGGCCAGCAGCCGCAGCACCTGCCCCGGCGCCATCGCGGCCAGCACCTTGCGTGCCTTCAGGACCGGCAGCGGGCACAAAAGCCCCACGGCGTCGATTTCGCGATCCCAGTTGATGATGCATCTCCTGCACGGGCACCTTCTCTCTAGTCGCGCCGGGTGGGTCATGCAAGAAAGGCCGAAGGCGGTGACAGGGGGGTGCCCATGCTGACGCTCGATCATCTTGCAGTGTCGGCCACGCGGCTGGACGACGGCGTGGCGCATGTCGAACGCGCACTTGGCGTGGTGCTTGCCCCTGGCGGCAAACACGAATTGATGAGCACGCATAACCGGCTACTGTCGCTGGGGCCGGGTCTTTATCTGGAGGTGATCGCCATCGATCCCGAGGCGCCACCGGTGGCACATCCGCGGTGGTTCGACCTGGACCGTTTCGACGGCGAGCCGAGGCTTACCAACTGGATCGCGCGCTGCGACGACCTGCCCGCCGCCATCGCCACCGCGCCGATTGGCGTCGGACGCCTGACCGAACTGGCGCGGGGCGATCTGCGCTGGCAGATGGCGGTTCCGGACGACGGGTGCCTGCCCTTCGGCGGCACTTATCCCGCGTTGATCCGCTGGTATGGTTCTGCGCATCCGGCCGCGCGGCTGCCCGATGCCGGCATCCGCCTTGCCCGGCTTGAACTGACCCATCCGCAGGTCGACCGCCTGCGCGCGGCGCTGGCCGGCCAGATCGACGATGCGCGTCTGTCCTTTCGCGAAGGTGCGTCGCCGCGGCTGCGCGCCGCGTTTCACACACCCGGGGGCGAACGATGGCTGTAGCGCTTCGCCCGGCGACGCAGGGCGATGCCGACGCCATCGCGGCGCTTTGGAACCCGGTCATCCGCGACACGCTGTTCACCTTCAACGCCGTGGAAAAGTCGGCCGCCGATATTGCCGAACTGATCGCGGCGAAAACCGCATCGGGCCATCCGTTCCTGCTGGGCGAACTGGATGGGGCTTTGGCCGGCTTCGTCACCTACTCGCAGTTTCGCGGTGGGGTAGGATATGCGCGTACCATGGAACACACCATCATACTGGCCGAAAGCGCCCGCGGCCACGGGTTGGGCCGCGCCCTGATGCGGGCGGTCGAAGACCAGGCGCGGCAGGCCGGCATCGGCAGCCTGATTGCCGGTGTCAGCGCCGCCAATCCGCAGGGTCGCGCGTTTCACGCCGCACTTGGCTACCGCGAAATCGCCGTGCTGCCGGCGGTCGGTTTCAAGTGGGGCCGGTGGATCGACCTTGTGCTGATGCAGAAACTTTTCGTGAACAGCGCCCCGCCGGGGCCTGACAGGCCAGACCGGGCGGTCTAGACTGCGGCCATGTCGATCTGGACGCGAATATCCGAGGCGCTGGCGGCGCTGGCCAAGGGCGAAAGCCTGGCCGATGTCTTCGAGCGGCTGAAAACCCCGCCGGAACGGTCGGTGGCTTTTGCCATCGCCGTGGTGGCGCTGGGCGCCAAGATGGCCAAGGCCGACGGCCGCGTCACCCGCAACGAGGTCGCCGCCTTTCGCGAGGTTTTCGTGATCGCGCAGGGCGAAGAGGAAAACACTGCCCGCGTCTTCAACCTGGCCCGGCAGGATGTGGCGGGCTTCGAAACCTATGCGAGCCGCATCGCGCGGATGTTCGAACCCGGCAGCCCGGTCCTGCTGGACCTGGTGGAGGGGCTGTTTCACATCGCCCTGGCCGATGGCGACTATCACCCGGCCGAGGATGCCTATCTGGCCCGGGTCGCCACGATCTTCGGCCTCGACGATCGCTGCTTTCGAACCCTTCGCGCGCGCTTCGTGCCCGATGCGCAGCCCGACCCCTACGACGTTCTGGGTGTCAGCCCCGAGGCCACGCTGGACGAGATTCGCGCCGCATGGCGCGCTGCGGTGCGCGAATCGCACCCCGACCGGATGGTCGCGCGCGGCGTACCCGAAGAGGCGGTGAAACTGGCCGAAAGACGGCTGATCGCAATTAACGAAGCCTGGGATGAGTTGAGCCGCAAGCACGCGGCCTGAAAGGCGCCATGCGCATAGCGACCTACAATGTCGAATGGTTCAACAACCTGTTCGACGATGATGGCCGGCTTGTGGAAGACCGCGAATGGTCGTCGCGCTACAAGGTGACGCGCGGCGAGCAACTGGCAGCGCTGGGCATCGTTTTTACCGCGCTCGATGCCGATGCGGTGATGGTGATCGAAGCGCCCGACCAGAACCGCCGCCGGACCACCGTCGGTGCGCTCGAGGCTTTCGCGGCGCATTACGGGATCTGCGCCCGCCGCGCGGTTCACGGCTTTGCCAGCGATACCGAACAGGAAATCGGGCTGCTCTACGACCCCGACGTGCTGAGCGTTCAGCACGATCCCAAGGGCGAACAGACCAGCAAGAAAGGTGTGGCAGTGGGCGCGCGTTTTGACGGCGTCTTTCGCATGGATGTCGATATCGACACCGCGCCGGAACTGATCACATGGTCGAAACCGCCGCTGGAACTGGCGGCGAAGACCGCGAATGGTTTCGACTTCCGCATGATTGGCGTCCACGCCAAATCGAAGGCGCCGCATGGTGCGCGGACCCCGGACGAAATCATGCGCCTGTCGATTGAAAACCGGCGCAAGCAGCTGGCGCAATGCGTCTGGCTGCGCCAGCGGGTAGAGGACCATCTTGCGGCGGGGGAGCCGTTGATGGTGATGGGCGATTTCAATGACGGCCCGGGGCTCGACGAATACGAAAAACTCTTTGGCCATTCCGGGGTGGAGGTCGTGCTGGGCCTCGATCACGACGGCATGCGCCGGCTATACGACCCGCATGCGCTGATGGCGCTTGGCCGGCGTTCGGGCGCGGTGCCGGCCAGCGCGCGCTTTTACCTTGCCGATCAGAAACGCTTTTTCCAGGCCCTGCTGGATTACGTGATGCTGTCGCCGGACCTGTGCGGGTTTGGCCCGCGCTGGCGCATATGGCACCCGTTCGACGATCCGGTCTGCTGGAAGACACCCGAGCTTCGCGAAGCGCTTCTGGCGGCCTCCGACCACTTTCCGGTCAGCGTCGATCTGGACCTTGGGGCAGGCCGCTAGCACACCCTTCACAGGGCATCGGCCGGTACCTATATTCAAGACATGAAACGGTTCGTGACCCCTTTGGTTCTGTGCCTGATTCTGACGCCCGCCCTGGCGCAGGACAAGGAAGGCGACCTTGACGAAGGCATGGACCTTCTGGGCAAGGGCGCGGAACTGTTGCTGCGCGGCCTGATGAACGAGATGGAGCCGGCGCTTAAGGATCTTTCCGACCAGATCGGTGAACTGAACGCCTATCATCCGCCGGAAATCCTGCCGAACGGCGATATCATCATCCGGCGCAAGGTGCCGCTGACGGGGGAACCGTCGGACGAGGGCGAAATCGAGCTTTAGCTTTCAGGCAGATCAGGGGCCGGGACCGCGGTTTTATTTCCCGGCCGGATGACTTGCGCCTCGACCTTCAGGGCCGAAGCTAGTGCGCTATACCGCGCTTCCGCCACTTCCCCGAACAGCCCCTCGCCGCGCGCGGTCAGCGACAGCCGCAGGATCTTTTTCTTCGGCAGGTATTCCAGTGCCCCGGCCTTTTCGGGATTGCCGGCCGAAAACATCGCGCCGAACCGCAGCGCCTTGCCCAACACCTCGGCGTTCTGGATCTGCTCGTCGGTCAAGAGCTTGAACAGCGGTTCGAACCGCGTCCCGGAACGCGAGTTCTTGTAGCGGTGCAACAGCGCCAGCCCCAGAAAGACCCGGCCCGGATGGTCCAGCCCGCCAAGATTGGCGCGCGTGGCGTTGTCGAAACAGACCTCGGCACGATAGTCGGGATGCGCCCGCCAGGTCACGTCGTGCAAGAGACAGGCGGCCTTGATCAGCCGGCGCTGTTCGTCATTGGCATCGCCAAAGAGCGGCGACAGGAAGTTGAACAGTTTCTTGCCCATTCCGGGATGACGCGCGCTGGTTGCCTCGGCGGACCGGCAGGCCTCGATCAGCGGATCGCGCGCGCGCAGCCGCGGTGGCATCTGTTCGTAAAGCAGGCCC
>JAWKWW010000014.1:0-21004 GCA_041397385.1 Paracoccaceae bacterium | reverse complement strand
TGCGGCTGGTCTGGGGGCTATTCGGCACACCGGAGGCACGGTTTTCCGCCTTCCCGCCCGATCCGCGCGCGGCCATCCGCCATTTCGGCGATCTTGCCGCAGGGCGGGTCGGTGGCTACCCCTCGCACAACCCTGCCGGTGCGCTTATGGTCTATACGTTGTGGATGGCGCTGGCCGTGGCGATCGGTACGGGCTTGTGGACGACATCGGCCGCCACACCAATGCAGATCGCCGCCGACCGCGCCGCCGTGGCCGCCGGCGACTGGTCGGCGCTGGTGAAGGAGGGGGGCGACGATGCGACAGCCCCCGGTGCCAAGGCCCCGAACTGGGTCAAGGAGGTGCATGATATGGCCGCAAACCTGATGTTGATCCTTGCGGTTCTGCATGTCGCGGGCGTTGCCGTCGAAAGCCGCGCATTGCGCCGCAACCTCGTTCGGCCGATGCTTTTGGGAAACCGGAACACACACACGCGATGACGGCGACCCTACCAATGTCGAATTTCCCGCCCAACCGCCGTGCGCGGCTGCGCCCGGCGGTGCTGCTGGCCTTTGTCCTGATCCAGACGATCGCGGCCGCTTTCTTTCTTGGCGATGCCGCCAATGACCTGATGGCGACACCGGCCGATTACCACACATTGTTCGAGGCTTTCGTGGCGCTGGCGCTGGTTGCCGGCGTCATCCTTGGCACGCGCGAATTGCGCGTTGCCCTGTCACGCCTGCGCGACCAGGCGCAAGCCCTGGCCACTGCAAAGGGCGCGCTGGCCGATGTGATCGCGGCCGAGTTTGAACGCTGGGGCCTGACGCCTGCCGAACGCGATGTCGGCCTCCTGGCGCTGAAAGGGTTCGACGTGGCCGAAATCGCGGCATTGCGAAGCGCGGCACAGGGCACGGTTCGCGCCCAGCTTTCGCAGATCTATGCCAAGGCCGGCGTATCCGGTCGGGCCCAGTTTGCGGCGATCTTTGTCGAGGAGCTGCTGGCCGGCCCGCTGGAAACCGACGGCGCAAAAGCAACCTGACGCGTCTGAGGCCGGTGAATGCCCGCCGCTGGCCCTCCCGGTATCGCGCCCGCTGCCTTGCCAGCCCGCGGGCTTTCGCTTATCCGATGGCCGATCAGAGACCGAAAGAGCCCATCATGCGCCTGACCCGCTATTTCCTGCCCGTGCTCAAGGAAAACCCCGCCGAGGCCCAGATCGTCAGCCATCGCTACATGTTGCGCGCCGGCATGATCAAGCAGCAGGCCGCCGGCATCTATTCCTGGCTGCCGATGGGGTTTCGCGTTCTGAACCGGATCGAGGAGATCGTCCATCAGGAACAGGTGCGCGCCGGGCATATCCCGATGCTGATGCCGACGCTTCAGCCCGCCGATCTTTGGCGTGAATCGGGCCGATATGATGATTATGGCGAGGAGATGCTGCGCATCACCGACCGCCACAAGCGCGACATGCTTTACGGCCCGACGAACGAGGAAATGATCACCGACATCTTCCGCGCCCATGTCGGCAGCTACAAGGACCTGCCGCTGACGCTTTACCACGTGCAGTGGAAATTCCGTGACGAGATCCGCCCACGCTTCGGCGTCATGCGCGGCCGCGAGTTCCTGATGAAGGACGGCTACAACTTCGACCTGACCAAGGACGACGCGCTGCATGCCTACAACCGCCATATGGTCAGCTACCTGCGGACCTATGAGCGCATGGGCCTGACGGCGATCCCGATGCGCGCCGCCTCGGGCCCGATCGGCGGGGATAACACGCATGAATTCCTGGTGCTCGCCCAGACCGGCGAGAGCGAAGTCTTCTATGACAACCGGGTGACCACCCTGAAGCTTGGTGCGCGCGACATCGACTATGACGACAAGGGTCAGGTCGCGCAGGTCTGCGAGGAATTCACCACGCTTTACGCCCGCACCGACGAAACCCATGACGAGGCGGTCTTTTCCAAGGTGCCGGAGGCGCATCGCAAGATCGGTCGCGGCATCGAGGTTGGCCAGATCTTCTATTTCGGCACCAAGTATTCCGATCCGATGGGCGCGAACGTGGTCAACGACAGGGGCGAACGCGTGCCGGTGCATATGGGATCGCACGGGATCGGCGTGTCGCGGCTTCTGGGAGCGATCATCGAGGCGAGCCACGACGACAAGGGCATCATCTGGCCCGAGGGCGTCACGCCCTTCCATGCCGGTCTGGTCAACCTCAAGCAGGGCGATGGCGCAACCGATGCCGCCTGCGCGGAGATCTATGCCGCGCTCAAGGCCCGGGGGCTCGAGGCGCTATACGACGATCGCGACGAACGGGCGGGCGCGAAATTCGCGACGATGGACCTGATCGGCCTGCCCTGGCGGATCACGGTCGGCCCGCGCGGGCTGGCGGCCGGCAAGGTCGAACTGACCTCGCGCCGCAGCGGTGAAAGCGTGGAAATGAGCGCCGCCGATGCCGTGGCGCGGCTGGCCGAGATCTACGCGGACCATCCCCGCTGAGGCGGGCATTGCGCGATCAATGCGCCTGATCGCTGCGCGGGGGTTGGGCAACACCTCGCCATGCGCCGCGTCGCCGGGATGGGCCAGAACGCAGGGCCGGCCAAGCTTGCCGACCAGTTCCTCCATGGTCAGGCCCAGAAAGCGCAACCCGTATAGCCGCTTGCCGCTGTCGGCTTCGACCACGCAGAAGGTGCCGTGGCGAAAGGCCAGTGAATAGCCGCGCTGGCGCATCATTTCGACCAGATCGGCCCAGCTTTGCGCCTTTGCGAACAGCGGGCGGATCGCGGCGCGGATCAGCGCGGCGGTTTCGCAATCGAACGTGGCGGGTCCGGTTTGCCCCCCGGTCGGGATCGCTCGTGTCATGGTCATACGCACCTCACTCGGCAAGGGCCCCCGTTCGGCCATGCTGGCAAAGCTCGCAAAGCGCGGCAAAAGTTTCGTGCCTTGCGCGGCGCTTTGGCGCTTGTACCCCGCAAAGTCGCCTTGCCTGCCGCCTACTGTTTCGGTATCGGAAACCCGTTTCGGGGAATGCAGCGCGCCAGCCGGTCGGCAATCGGCCGCCGACAGGTGGTTGACCCCGACGCGGCGGCAACGCACTCTCCGCGCGCAACAAGGCAGGAGCCGCCCCATGGCCAAAACGCCGGCCCCCTTTGCCGCGTTCGAATGGATGATCGCGTGGCGATACCTGCGCGCGCGCCGTGCCGAAGGCGGGGTCAGCGTGATGACGCTGATCAGCCTTCTGGGCATTACCCTTGCCGTGTTCGCGCTGATCGCCACGCTGGCGGTCCGGTCGGGTTTTCGCGCCGAATTCGTCGATACGATCCTTGGCGCCAATGCTCATGTAACCGTCTACAATTCGACCCACGTCAACGATGCCGGGCAGGCGGTGCGCACCATTGCCGACTACCAGGCGATGACCGAAAAACTGGCGGCGGTTCCGGGCGTTCGCCATGCCGCGCCGCTGATCAAGGGGCAGGTCATGGCCTCGTTTCGCGGCCAGAATGCCGGGGCCGAGGTGTTCGGCATCGCGCTCGCCGATCTGAGGGAGGTCCCCGGCGTGGCCGGCTCCGAAGAGGCGCTGGGCGATATCAACCGGTTCGATGACGGTATCGCCATCGGTATCGGCATTGCCCGCGAACTGGGAATCGGACTGGGCGAGAAGCTTCGCCTGATCTCGCCCGACGGGGTCAAGACGGCCTTTGGCACCAGCCCGCGCGTCAATGCCTATGAGGTGGTCTATATTTTCTCCGCCGGCCGGTACGAGATTGACCGCACCCGTGTCTACCTGCCTTTTGCCGAGGCACAGGCCTATTTCAACCGCGAAGGCGCGGCGGATGAAATCGAACTCATGGTCGACGATCCCGAAGAGGTCGACGCGCTTTCCGATGTTTTGCTGTCGGCGGCCGGCGATCAGGCGGTTTTGTGGAGCTGGCGCGACAGTGCCGGGGGGTATCTGCGCGCGCTTGAGGTCGAGGACAACGTGATGTTCATCATCATGTCCATTCTGGTGCTGATCGCGGCGATGAATATCATTTCCGGGCTGATCATGCTGGTCAAGAACAAGGGCCGCGATATCGGCATCCTGCGAACCATGGGCTTGACCGAAGGGTCCGTGCTTCGGGTCTTTTTCATCTGCGGTTCGGCCGTGGGGCTGGTGGGTACTGTCCTCGGCGTGATCCTTGGCTGCCTGTTCGCCATCTATATCGACCCGATCTTTTCGCTGGTGAACTACCTTGCCGGCGGCGGCGTCTGGGATCCGTCGATCCGCGGCATCTACCACCTGCCGGCCAAGCTGCAATGGGGCGATGTGATGTCGGCCATCGCGCTGTCGCTTGGCCTGTCCTTCCTTGTCACGCTGCTGCCCGCCCGTCGCGCGGCACGGATGAACCCGGTCGAGGCGCTGCGCTATGAGTGATGCGGTGCTGGAGCTTGACGGGATCGAAAAGGGCTACAACCATGGCCAGCCGGGCGAGGTGCAGGTTCTGCGCGGTGCCTCGCTTCGGCTTGACCGCGGAGAGGTCGTGGCATTGGTCGCTCCTTCCGGGGCGGGAAAATCCACGCTGTTGCACATTGCCGGGCTGCTTGATACCGCCGACGCCGGCGCGGTGCGGATCGGCGGGCAGGACATGACCCGCCTGCCGGACCGGGCGCGCACCGCGGCGCGGCGCAGCCAGATCGGTTTCGTCTATCAGTTCCACCACCTGCTGCCCGAGTTTACCGCGCTGGAAAACGTGGTGCTGCCACAACTGGCCAACGGTGTGGCCGCGGCCGAGGCCGGTGCGCGGGCCCGCGATCTTCTGGACCGTGTGGGCGTGGGCGCGCGCGGCCACCACCGGCCGGCCGCGCTTTCCGGCGGCGAACAGCAGCGCGTGGCCTTCTGCCGTTCGCTGGCCAATGCGCCGCGCCTGCTTCTGGCCGACGAACCGACCGGAAACCTTGATCCCGAAACTTCCGATCAGGTTTTTGACGTGCTCATGGGCGTCGTGCGCGAAACTGGCCTGTCGGCGCTGATCGCGACGCACAATCTGGCGCTGGCCGCGCGGATGGACCGGGTCGTTCATCTCGACGCCGGGCGGGTCGCGGAAACAGCGGGCGTCTGAGCCAGATCAAGGTGCGACTGCGCGCGGCGTGGCAGGCTTTTTCTGCACCGCCCGGGAAGGAGCTGCGATGACAAACCCGCTTCGTTGCCTGCCGCCTGTTCTGGCCGCGATTGGCCTTGGCCTGCCCCTTTGGGCCGAAGACGCGCCGGATGGCGCCACGATCTTTGCCATGACCTGCGCCGCCTGCCACGGCGAAGCGGCGCATGGCGACGGGCCGATGGCCGGCATCCTGACCGTTCCTGTGCCGGACCTGACCGGTCTGGCGGCGGGCAATGGCGGCGCCTTTCCGTGGCTGCGCACCCTTCACGTGGTTGACGGCCGGACCGGTTTGCGCGGCCACGGCGCGCCGATGCCGCTGTTCGGCGAGTTGATGAAGGGCGACATCGTGGCGGCGGATGCCCCCGATGGCAGCCCGGTCTTTGTCAGCGCGCGGGTTCTGGCGGTGGTGGAATGGCTTGCCACGATCCAGCAGTAGCTGCGCGGGGCTCAGGCCTTCTGGGTCAGCGCGACACCCAGCGCCATCAGCGCTATGCCCGATCCGCGCATCAGGCTCATCGGCTTCTGCACCGCGCCGAAAAGCCCGAAGTGATCGATGGCCGCCGCCGAAATCATCTGCCCCAGCAATACGAAGAAAACGGCGTTTCCGATCCCGAACTTCGGCGCGACCCAGGTGATCGACAGCACATAGAACGCCACCAGAAGGCCGCCGAGGAAAAGATGACGGGGCTGGTCCGGCGCGGCGGCCAGCGGCCCGGGCCCCGAGGTCAGCGCCATGACCACGACCGTGCCGGCAAGCGCCACGACGAACAGGATCGTCGCGGCCGCCGCCGGCGCCCCCAGCCGCGCCCCGAGCCGGGCGTTCAGCGCGGCAAGTACCGGGATGCCGATGCCCGCGACCAACATGATGGCGGCGTAACGCAGGGTATCTGTCGGCATGGTATCCTCGATGCGCAGGGTATAGTCGTGACGCTAACGGAGCACACCGCGCGATGATAGCGCGAAACCGGAGGGCCAGGGAATGAAAGCACGAAAACTGTCTGTGGGTCTTGGCCTTGTGGCGCTGGCCACGATTCTCGTGGTGCAGGGTTGTGCCACGCCGGTCAGCCGCGGGCGCGGCGATTTCGCCGATTTCTGCGCAGGCTGCCATGGCGCTACGGGGCGCGGCGACGGGCCTGCGGCCGCGGGGCTGGCAAGCACACCGGCGGATCTGACCGTGCTCTCGGCGGCCAATGGCGGGGTTTTCCCGCGCGTCCGGGTCATGTCGGTGATCGATGGCTACACACGGCAGGACCAGCATGGCAGCACCATGCCGGTCTTCGGCCCGCTTCTGGAAGAAGGGCCGCTGGTTCTGGTCGAAACCGGTGACGGGATCGTCACCCCAACGCCGGAACGGCTGGTGGCGCTTGCCGACTATGTCGCGACGCTGCAAACGACGCCCTAGGCGGCCGGGCGCCGGTGCGGGCTTTTGGCGCTGCGGTCCGGGCGCCCTATGTGTTAAGTGGGCGCCAGCCCCGTGGTCTGGTGCGAGGGGAAGATTGCGATGCGTTGGTTTCTTGCGGCACTGATCCTAGCGCTTACGGTAACGCCACTGCCCGCCGCGGCGGAAAAGCCGGTCAACGTCATTACCAACGACGGCGGCGGCAATGTTGACGACTACCTGAAATGGCGCGCCATAAAGGCCAGAAAATACAGCCAGGTACAGATTCTCGGCCGCTGCAATTCGGCCTGCACGATGTATCTGACCCTGCCGAATGCGTGCATCGGCCCCAAGGCGATCATCGGCTTTCACGGCACCCTGCCCAAAACCGGGATCTGGTCGGTCGACTACTGGCTCGACATGCGTGTTGGCAATCATTTCCGGGGCGAGATGCGGCGCCGTTTCGAAAAGGAATGGCGCCACCACGGCGGCCCGAACGACTTTGTCTTCCTCAACGCAAGGCAGGTCCGCAAGCTTGACCCCAAGATCCCGGAATGCCCGCCCCGACCGGCCAAAACCAAGACGAAAAAGAAGACCGGTGGCTAGGCGAGATCGGCGAGCGACTTGCCCAGCCGGAAGGGCGCGGCAAAGGCCACGAGGCAGAGCGCGATGACCTGGATCATCAGGATGCGTGCGTTGGCCTGCAGGAATTCCCATTCCGACTTCAGTTCGGCCACATCGCCGATCAGTTCCTCATAGGCCTGGGCGATCACCTGGTAATCCGCGGCAATATCGGCATGAGGTCCGGCAGCCAGCGCGCCTTGCGCCGCCATCGTGGCCTCGTCCTGCGCGGCAAAGGCCAGAAGTTCGGCGGTGTCGAGCCGCTCCGCGCGTTCGGCCATCACCTCCATCGCCTGCTCATGCCCGCCCGACAGCAACAGCCGCAGCTGCTGCAGCGGCTCGGCGCGTTCGGCCACGTCCAGAAACAGCGGCAGATCGCGGTTGCCGGCGGTCGAGGCCGAGAGGAACTCCACCTTCTCGCACAGCGTCAGCACATGCGGGCGCAAGGCCGGGCCCTGACGGTCGGCTTCGCAATAGCGCAGCCGGAACCGCGCGGCGTCATGGTCGAAGGCGCGGGTCGCGGCAAAGGCCACGTCGATCTGACGATCAAGCCGCGAACTGTCGTCGTGATAGATGCCGGCCAGAACCGCGGCGAGCGCCCCGAACCCGCCAAGCAGCACCCAGACCAGATCGGCGATCTTCCAGGCCCGGCCGGTCATCGGCCGCCGGGCGATAACGGCGGTGCCGGCAACGCCCAGCAGAAAACAGCCGGCGATCAGCAGGATCTGGTTTTCGATGATGAACGTCATGGGTTCCGCCCCGCCGGTTGGTATCAGCCTGCGGCCGCCGGGGCGGATTTTCAAGGGCCGGCGTTACTTGGCCTTCTTGCCGGCGCCCAGAACCTCGGACTTGCCGATGTTCGAATTGGCGGTGGCCAGAACCTTGGGCTGCACCTTCTTCGGCTTCTTGGCCTCGCGGTTGCCGCGGCTCTTTTCCTTCGACATGAGGGTTTGCCTTTTCGCATGAGTTCCGCACGGCGATGCCGTCCGGTCCGGTGCTCAGGGGGGCAGGGGAGCCTGACCGGAAGGGTCAGGGCGATGTTCCCGATGGGCAGCAGGGGCGACCATGGGCCGGGCCTGCAAGAGGGAAGCTAGGCGCAGGCAGGGCGGCCGGCAAGGGGTGAGGTGGGAACGGAAACGGTCCAGTGGACGTTCCTCGGGCAAACGCTCCACCGGAGCGTTTGCTTGTCCTCCTCACCCCCGCCGAACGCCCGCCCGCGTCGGGCGGGCCGGGTGGCAGGCGCGGCCGTCGAGGCAATGCCTCGACTTGTCGCGGGACAAATCGGGCGGGGCGAGTGGCAATGTTGCGAGGAAGGCAGGTGTTGGGCGTAGGCGGCGCGGTTAGTGGTGCGCCGACGCGCACCCTGCAGCATGCTTGCTAACAGCGCCGGTACAACCGTTCTTTGAACCATTTAACGGCTTCACCCTCGGAAACGCTGCCGACGACCAGATTAACAACAAGATCATCAATTCTGTCTTCAGCAGCAACGACCAATTCGTACCCGCTCCTCTCGATCATGAGTTCCGTCGTCAGCCAAGCCGTTCGTTTGTTCGCATCGACGAAGCCATGAGATGTCGCGACACCGTGAAGAAGGGCGGCTGCTTTGCGCTGAATGGATCTGTGATAGCCGTGGTAAGGGCGGCCAAGTGCACCTAAAAGCGAATCCAGACTGCTAATACCATTGGTTCCGCCGCCATATTGCAGCGCGGTTGTATGCGCTTCAAACGCGTCAGCCAATGTGACGCGATAATGCCGTCTAGCGATCTGCCAACCGGATCAAAGCTGCACTGCGTTTTTCTGCGCTGTGCTTGACCACGCCTTCCGTCGTCTTCGTTGCTTTCTTGACGAACACAAATTGTCCGGTCTTGGCCTCACGCTTGCATTGCCAAGTGCCGGAAAGCGCGCTTGCGCTGCGCGTATACGTTGTTTTCTTGGACTGTGCCATTCGGAAAACTTGGTGTCGCTTCGGTTTCAGATCATTAACTTCAAAGTACGTTCAATTCGTAAAAAAACAAGGTATCACACATCCAACTCCTCCACGAACCTCGCGTTCTCGCTGATATACTGGAACCGAAGCTCCGGCTTCTTGCCCATCAGCCGCTCGACCAGATCGCCGGTCTCGCCCGGTTCGTCCTCGTCGATCGAAACCCGGATCAGCTTGCGGGTTGCGGGGTTCATGGTGGTGTCTTTCAGGTCCTTGGCGTCCATCTCGCCCAGGCCCTTGAAGCGCTGCACGTCGATCTTGCCCTTGCCGCCCAGACCCTTGGCCATCATCGCCTCTTTCTCGGCGTCGTCGGCCACGTATAGCCGGCGCGCGCCCTGCGTCAGCCGGTACAAGGGCGGGCAGGCGAGGTAGAGATGCCCTTGTCGATCATCGGCCGCATCTGGGTGAAGAAGAAAGTCATCAGAAGGCTCGCGATATGCGCCCCGTCGACATCGGCATCGGTCATGATGATGACCTTGTCATAGCGCAGGTCGTCGATGTTGAACCGGGTTCCGACACCACACCCCAGAGCCTGGCACAGGTCGTTGATTTCCTGGTTCTGGCCCATCTTGGCGCTGGCCGCGCCCAGCACGTTCAGGATTTTCCCGCGCAGCGGCAACAGCGCCTGATTGTGCCGGTCGCGCGCCATCTTGGCGCTGCCGCCGGCGCTGTCGCCCTCGACGATGAAAAGCTCGGTGCCTTCGCGCGACTGGCTGGAACAATCGACCAGCTTGCCCGGCAGGCGCAGCTTTTTCGTGGCCGTCTTGCGGGCGGTTTCCTTTTCCTGCCGGCGGCGCAGCCCGTTCCTCGGCCCGCAGCACGAGGAAATCGAGGATCGCCCCGGCCGATTTGGTATCGGCGGCCAGCCAGTTGTCGAAATGGTCGCGCACCGAGCTTTCCACAAGCTTCGCCGCCTCTTCGGTGGCCAGCCTGTCCTTGGTCTGGCCCACGAACTGCGGATCGCGGATGAAGCAGGAAACCAGCGCGCAGCCCCCGGTGATCAGATCGTCGCGGGTGATCTGGCCGGCCTTCTTGTTGTTGACCAACTCGCCATAGGCGCGGATGCCGCGCAGGATGGCCGCCCAGAACCCGGCCTCGTGCGTGCCACCCTCGGGCGTCGGCACCGTGTTGCAGTAGGACTGGATGAACCCGTCGCGCGAGGGCGTCCAGTTGATCGCCCATTCGACCGAACCGGGAACCCCGAACTTTTTCCTGAAAGCCGACCTTGCCGGCAAAGGGCCGGTCGGCATAGGTGGTGGAGCCGTCCAGCTGCTCGCCCAGATAATCGGCCAGCCCGCCGGGAAAGTGAAACACCGCCTCCGTTGGCGTCTCGCCATCCTCGACGGCCGATTTCCAGCGGATCTCGACGCCGGAAAACAGATAGGCCTTGGACCGCGCCATTTTCAGCAGGCGGGCCGGTTTCAGTACCAGATGGCCGAAGATCTCGGGGTCGGGGTGGAAAGTGGTGGTGGTGCCGCGGCGGTTGGGTGCCGCGCCCAGCTTCGTCACCGGGCCAAGCGGGATGCCGCGCGAAAAGCGCTGTTCGTAAAGCTCCTTGTTGCGCGCGACCTCGACCACCATGCTGTCGGAAAGCGCGTTGACGACCGACGCGCCGACACCGTGCAACCCGCCCGAGGTCTGGTAGGCCTTGCCGGAAAACTTGCCGCCGGCATGCAGCGTGCAAAGAATGACCTCCAGCGCCGATTTCTTGGGAAACTTCGGATGCGGGTCGATCGGAATGCCGCGGCCGTTGTCGCGGATCGTGACCGAATGATCGGCATGCAGTTCCACCTCGATCCGCGTGGCATGGCCTGCCACAGCCTCATCCATCGAATTGTCCAGAACCTCGGCCACGAGGTGGTGAAGCGCGCGTTCGTCGGTGCCGCCGATATACATGCCGGGGCGTTTGCGAACCGGCTCCAACCCTTCCAGCACTTCGATGGAGGAGGCGTTGTAGTCGTCGTTTTGCGCGGTCAGAAGATCGTCAGCGGGCATTCTGGGCTCGATTCTTGTTCTGCTCTTACAAGGGCAGGATTAGACCACCCGGGCGCCGGTGGCGCAAGACTTGGTGGTTCGCCGCGCTCAGCCACCGGTCTCGGCACGAAAGCGCGCGGCCCAGTCGGCGCTGGTCTGGTCGGCCAGCCGCCGGGTGCCGGGGTTCAGGCCCGCCGCATGGGCAGGGTCCTGACCGATATGGGTCAGGATCGCCGCCACGGCCGCCCGCGGGTCCTCGGCAATCGCCTCGTAGCGCAGGCGCAGCGGTGTGATCCCCTCGGCCGTGAACCAGTCCTGCCAGTCGCGGTCGTGGCGCGCCAGTTCCGTCAGCCGCGTCGCGATGGCCGCGCGGTCGTAGCGTGGCGCACGCGGCGGCCTGGTCCGCTCGATCTCGGTGCCGTCGGGCGCGGCGTGCCATAGGCCTGACTGTTCCGCGCGGACCCGCGAAATGGCCTGCGCCAGCATGTCGTCGCGCGACAGGTACACATAGGCAGTCGGGCCGAAGGCCGCGTCAAAGCGCGCGCGGTCGCTGTCAAGCCCGGGGTGGACCGCGGCGATGCACGTCATCGCATCGGCCAGGTTCTCACTCATCAGCCGGAGGCCGAAGACGCCCGTTCCGGCGGTCCCTTCGACCCGCGCGGCCTCCAGAAATCGGCGCGCGCCCTCCACGCCCTTGTCGAGGATCCCGCGCGGCAGCCGCCACTCATCCGTCCATTCGTCGCGCGACTGGGTGCGAAAGAAACTGTCCGGTGCGCCGGCAACGCCCGAAGCCCGCAGAAGCCCGCACAAGAGCGTGCTGCCCGACCGCGGCGTGCCGCACAGCACATAGGCGCGGACGGGCTGCGCCTTCATGCCGGTTCGGCGTTGCGCTGCGCCCACATCTTCTGGAAGGCCGCGCGCGACTGGCAGGTTTCAAGCCAGCGTTTCAGCGCCGGAAACTCTGCCATCAGCGCGCCGTGGCCTTGGGCATAGCGCACGCATTCGGCCATGTTGATATCGGCCACGGTAAAGCGCTCGCCAACCATCGTGCCGCCTGCCGCCAGATGGGCATCAAGCACGCGAAACGGCCTGCGCAGCTTTGCCGCGGCGGCGTCAAGCCTTTGCCCGACCGCGGGTTCGGTTGCCGGACCGGCAGCCAGTGCCATCTGGATATCGAGCGCCGTGCCTTCGATGGCGGTCGCCCCGTATAGCGCCCATTGCATCATCTGCGCGGTTTCCTGCGGGCCGTCGGGCGCCAGCGCGCCGCCTTCCTTGCGAGCGATGTAAAGGGTGATCGCGAGCGATTCCGTCAGGATGAAACCGTGATCGTCCAGGACCGGAATCGCACCCTGCGGGCTGAAGGCCAGAAAGCCGGGCGACGTGGTATTGAGCGGGGCGTCCGCCGCGGCGGGATCGGCCAGGCGATAGGCCTGGATCACAGGCACATGGCGGAAGGGCAGCCCAAGCTCTTCCAGAAGCCAGATCGGGCGCGTCGCGCGAGAGCGGTAAACACCGTAGATCGTCAACATGGCCTGGTCCCCTTTGCGGCTTGCGATGTGCCGCGATCTTAGGTGGCGCCTGTGCCTGCGCAAGGTCCCTTTCGTGGCGCCTTGACGGTTTACCCGAACAACGAAGCGGTGCAGACTGCGGGTATATGAGCAAAGACTTTTCGACCGATAACGACACCAGGCGATCCAGGCAGGAAACCCGGGCGACCATCGTGGACCGGCTCTACGATGTTGCGCTGGATCCGATCCGGCTGGGCGACCTGCTGGAGATCTGGGAATCCGGGCGGCAGGACAACGGTCTTGCGGCCGACGCGGGCCTTGGCATCGACGCGCCGGATCTCGATGCCCATATGCAGCGCGCCAGCGTCTTTCTCGACCGGTTCGAGGCGACGCGCGATGATGGCGGCTATCGCGCGCTGCTGGAAGACATTCCGCGAAGCGCGGCCTTTGTCTGCGACGGTGGCGCGGCCATCGCCGCCTTCAACCGGGCTGCGGCGCTGGCCTTCGGGCTGAGCGAGGGCGCGCAGATGGCCGCCTTGCCGTTCGAGCCGGAAGATATCGCCACGCTGCGCGACGTCGTTCGTCAGGTAGCGGGCGGCCGACGACGCCCGGCGGGACGCACCGAAACCGTGGTAACGCTGCGTATCCGTTCCTGCACGACGGGCAGCCCGGTGATCGTCCGTGTCAGCCCGGTCGACAGTGCGGCGGAGCCCCCGCTGGCGCTGGTCCTGTCATCGGAACTCGTCTGGCCCGATGGTTTCGAGGCAACCGTGATGGAAGCCTTCGGGTTGACCGCAGCCGAGGCCGCCATCGTGCAGGGCATCACGCTGGGCCAGCCCGTGCGCGACATAGCCCAGGCGCGCGGCCGTTCGCCCGAAACCGTGCGCACGCAGTTGCGCTCGATCCTTGCCAAGACCGAGACCCATTCGCAGCCCGAACTGGTGCGGGTCGTGTTGGGGCTGCTTGACGTGGCGACCATTCCGGCCGGTCGCAGCGGCGCGGTTGGCGGTGCCAGCGCGCTTCAGTCCTTGGGTATCCGCCATCTCGACATGGCGGGTGGCCGCACCATCGATTGGCTGGAGTTTGGCGACCCCGGCGGGTCGGCCTGTCTTTACATGCACCTGGATTACGGGTTGGTGCGCTGGCCCGCCAGCGCCGAGGCGGAGGCGCGCCGCCGTGGCATCCGTGTCATCGTCCCGGTCCGGCCGGGCTATGGCCACACGTCCCCGCTGCCGGCCCGGACCGAACACGTTCTGGGATGTGCTCGGGACTGTGCCGCGGTGCTGGACCATCTTCAGCATTTCGAGCGGCGGTGCTGGCGCTCGGGGCGGATCTGCGCTTTGCGATGCAGTTGGCGATCCTGCGACCGGACCTGATCAGCGGCATTCTGGGCTGTGCCGCGCAATTGCCACTGCATTCGCCGGCGCAGTACGAACGGATGGACAAGTGGCAACGTTTCATTCTTGCCAATGCCCGTTATGCGCCCAAGATCCTGCCGTTTCTGGTCAAGGCCGGTTTCTCGCTGGCCCGGCGCGTCGGCAAAGAGGCGTTCTTTGCCCAGGTCAATGGCGGGTCTGCCGCCGATATGGAAACCTTCGCGCGGCCAGGCGCGCCGCCCGATGCTGGCCGGGTCCGAGGTTTCGCTGGGTCCGCGGCTTTCGGCGCATGAGGCCTTTACCCGCGAATGCATCCAGTTCCGAACGCGACTGGTCGGCGCTGGTTCTGGGCTGCCCGTACCGGTTGTGCTTTTGCAGGGTGATCAGGACCCGCAGACTTTCGGTGCAGACCATCCGCGAACTGATGGCCGATTTCCCGCGGCTCGACGTGACCTTCGTTCCCGATACCGACCCAGCTATATTCTTCAAGGAGTGGCCGCTGGCACTGGATCGCCTGATGGCGCTGTTGCCATCACGCCAGCGCCCGGCTGAGATTTTTTTGCCGCTTACCCCGGATAGGGTATGCGCCGGCAGGGCCGCGCCCTATGCTGAGCCCATTCCCTGCGGTGATTTTTCTTCAAAGACTTTCAGCGTTGGCACGGCGGGACCGGAATGCGGGCCCGCCGCCCTTTCACCGTACAGTTCGCGGTGAAGAAACTGGCCTGCCGCCCATTTGGCGTATGCCGGGTTTTCGACTTGTTCTAGGCTTTGACCACAGGAGATTTTCATGTCGTATTTCATCGTTGTCGTCGCCGTGGTCAGTGCCGGGTTCTACGTTGGCGCCACCGTTGTTCTGAAGCTCTGGCATGCCCTGCCGCCGACGGTCGCCGTGCTGGCGGTTCTGGGCATGATGGGCCTGGCCTGCCTTGCCGAGGTCGTGATGCTGCGCGGCACCAAGCTGGGCGAGGCGATAATCCCTCCTGTTCGCCGCCGAGGTGGTCTTTGGCCTTGCGGTTTCGCTTTACGCCTTTGGCGATACCTTTCGTGCGAGGGCCTTGGCCTGGGTGTGATCGTCCTCGGCGTCGGCATCCTGTGCTGGCAACCCTCGGGGGTGGCCGATGCCTCTGCCGAGCGAAGGCGATGATATCGGTGGAGCCCGACGGCCCCGGCATCAACACCGCACAGGAGGTGCGCCCCGGCGGCTTGCATTGCGCATGGGCTCCTTGCCGCCTGTCTGACGGCCCGCCCCGTCGGGAATTGACCCTGGATAAAGGCGGGGTTTGCCGGTTCCACCCTATCCCTTCCCCGATTACCAAGTGGAAGGAGAGCTGGATGCCAGACATTTCAGTGAAGGAAACCGCGCAACCTGAAACCAAGGCCACAGGCAAGCCCGAACCCAAAGGTCACAGCCAAGACCGGGGTCCGGCAACGGTGTGACGCCACCCACCGGCACACAGGCCAAACGCTTTCCCGTCGTTGACGCCAGTGCGGTCCGGCAAGCCTTTGAAGAAGCGGCAAGTATCCCTATTCGCGCAAGATGCCCCGCGCCAAGTACGAGACGGAAAAGGCGCTGCTGCAGGCGGGTAACGAAGGTGCAGAGAAATGGGCACAGGAGACGGGCCCAGAAGTTCGTCATCCTCTTCGAAGGTCGCGATGCCGCCGGGCAGGGGCAGCACGATCAAGCGCTATATGGAATATCTCAACCCGCGCTTCGCCCGTGTCGTCGCGCTGAACAAACCCTCCGAGATCGAGAAGGGCCGAGTGGTTCTTCCAGCGCTACATCGAACATCTGCCGACCGCCGGCGGTTGGTGTTCTACGACAGCTGGTACAACCGCGCCGGTGTCGAACGGAGTGATGATGGGGGTTCTGTTCGCCCACCGAATACCTGGAATTCATGCGCCAGGCCCCGAAGTCGAGCGGATGCTCGTCCGTTCAGGCATAAGGCTTTACAAATACTGGTTTTCTGTCACTCGCGGCGAACAAGAAACCGCTTCAAGTCGCGGCCAAACCAGTCCCACGAAGCGTTGGAAACTGTCGCCGATCGACAAGGCCAGCCTGGACAAGTGGGATGACTATGCCGAGGCCAAGGAGGCGATGTTCTTTCACCGACACCGCCGACGCGCCCTGGACGATCATCAAGTCGAATGACAAGAAACGCGCGCGGCTGAACTGCGCACGCCACTTCCTGTCTTCGCCAGCTATCGGCAAGGATCCGAGGTCGTACAGGCGCCCGATCCGCTGATCGTGGGTCGCGCCAGCCATGTCGTGCATGGGTCCAGGCATATTCTGGGTGCCAGCATGCATCCCGACCTGCGCCGCGCCGACAAGGCACGCGCCTCGAAACGGTGCAGACACGGACGCGGGTTGAAAACGCTGGCTGTTGAACGGGGCGACCGCGCGCCGAGAACGATCACAAGACGTTTGGATCGCAGCCGGGGAGTTCGCAGTCCCCGAGCGCGTCCCCCGTATTTTCTGCAATGCCGCAGTGCATTCGCAGAAGGGCAGGCCATGGGTCGCGATTCTCTGTCACGATTTCCGGTCGCCATGCTGCAGTCCGCGATGCCGGCGTGTCGAGAGGTGCTTAAGTTGTCATCTGCAAGCCTGATTCGGACTCGCGCCTGGACCGGTTCCCTGTTCCCGACCTCCGATGCGGCCATCGCGGCCTATGTCGGCAAGGCCGAACCGCTATTCATGGTCACGCTGGCAGGGCCGGCTGTCGGGCGTGGCAGAGGTTCATCGCCATCCCGACGTCAGCGACAGGGTCGAGATTGCGCTGTCTGTCGATCACCCAGCCCGCGCCGGATTGGCTTTGGCTGACCGGCATTTTTCAGCGCGATCACGGAATGCCGGCGCCGCGATATCGGAAATCCGGGTCTTCTACCGCGACGGCAACAGGCCGATGCACCGCATCGCGGCGCGGTAGGGTTCAAGCGGGTGCCGCAGGGCGATCCCGACCAGCGTGACCGCGCGGCTGCAACGCCAGTTCACGGGGGCTGGACCTTGCCACGCGCCGCCCGTAAGGCTGGCGCATGAACGCACAGGAAACGCCATGGGGCGCACCACCTGCGTGCGCTGCTGGTCCTTGGTCTGCCGCTGATCGGTTCGAACCTGCGCAGATGGCGTTGCATGTCACCGATACGGTCATGCGCGCCAGGCTGGTACAGGGTCGAGGCGCTGGCTGCCGTCGTGCTGGGCATCGACTGTTTCATCCTCTACATCATCGGCGCGGGCTATTCGATCGCGATGATGGGAACTCGTCGCCTCGGCGCTTGGTGCGCGACGACGAAGGCAAGTGCGTCGCGCCGCGCGGATGACGATGTGGCATTCGATCCTTTTCGGCCTCGCGATCCTGCCGCTCCTGTGGTGGTCAGGCCCGGTGTTGCGCGCTCGGGCAGGAACCGGAACTGTCGCAACTGGCGCAGGATTATCTGCGCATCGCCGGGTTCCGGAATGGTGCCGGCGCTGATCGTCAACACGTTGCGCAGCTACCTGTCGGCACTGGAACTTCGTACCGGCGTGGCCTGGTCGCGACGCTTGTCCCGTACCGGTGGTGAACGTGATCCTGAACTGGATGCTGATCTTCGGCCATTGGGGCGCACCGGAAATGGGCGTGCGCGGCGCCGCCGTGGCGACGCTGACCACGCAGTTCGTGACCGCGCTGTTTCTGGCCGTCTACGAGTCCCGACACCCGGCCTTGCAAGTTCGCCCTGTTTCAGCGGTTCTGGCTGACCCCGACTGGAAGCCTTTGCAACGATCTGGCGCCTGGGTTGGCCGGTGGGTCTGACGGGAGCTCGCCGAAGGCGAGCTGTTCAACGCCTCGGCTCTGATGATGGGCTGGGTGGGCACGGTTCCGCTTGCCGCGCATGGCATCGCGCTGGAGAGTGCCGCGCTGACCTTCATGGTGCATCTGGGCCTGTCGAATGCCGCGACCGTCCGCGTCGGCCGCGCCCGGCCAGGCCGATACGCTGGGCTGCGCGACAGCGCCAGTAATTGGCCATGGGCCTGTTATCCTTCGTTCTGGCGGCGATGGCGTTGGTCGTTTCCTGACCTGGCCGGAATTCCTGATTTCGCTTTTCCTGAACCCGATGACCCGCTTGCGTCGAGATCGTGGCCTTTGGCGCCTGTCTTCTGGCGGCGGCGGCGGCTATTCAGTTCGCCGATGCGGCGCAGGTGATGGCGCTTGGCTTTCTTCGCGGCGTGCAGGTTACGCCAACGCCGATGATCTGGCGCAGTCAGCTATTGGCTGATCGGCATTCCGACAAGGCTATGTTTCTGGCCTTTACGCTGGGGCTGGGTGGGGTCCGGGCTATGGATCGGGCTGGTTGTCGGACTGGTCTTTGCCGCGGCCTTTCTGCTCGGTCAACTTCTGGCGCGGCTGGCTGGGCGCGTCGGCTGCGGTCTGGCCGGCCTCCGCCACCTTCGGCGCGCAGCACGAAAGCCAGACATCCTTGCCGTTATTGGCCTTTGGCCCCAGTTCCAGAGATGTCTTCCAGCCGGTAACGCCCCTTGCCCCATTTGAAAAGAGATAGGGCATGCACATCGGATGGGCGCCGAACGGGTCCATTTCCGACGCGCCGGCGGCGGAATGGGCCATCGTGTGTTCGATATAGATGCGCCCACCGGTGCAAGCTGCCTGGCCCATGCCGCCAGCGCCCGATCGGTGCCATCATGCCGGTCCAGCGAATTGGTATAGATGAAATCGAAGGCGCCAGCCCATTCGGGGTTTTCGTTGTGAAAATCCCAGACCACCATGTGTTCGGAACGCGGTCGCGGTTTCAGAAATATCGGTTCCGATCATGCGCGCGCTCAGTCCAGGCGGGCCAGCGTTTCTGCTCCCAGCCGTTGCGCGCGCCATGGCAGATTCCAGCTTTGCGGCAATGCCACGGGACCGAAAGATGTTCGGCCAGCGCCCCAGCGTGGCATCGTCGGCCCAGACCTTGTCGAGCTTGCGGCGGTTGTGGAAAACCTGCGTGTCGCGGTATTCATCGTAGCCGCCGGAATAGTCGTGAAGATAGACCAGATCGCGGTCATGGCGCTTGACCACGCCAAAGCCGCGCTTTCGCCGGACCGTCGTGTAACCGAAAGGGCGGACGAAGGCGCGAACGATGCCGGCTATCACTGCGCGGCCTCCGTTTCTGGTGTGGCGAGCCGTTCGGCCTTCTTGCGCACCAGCACGCCACGCAGATCGTGCATCGCCAGAAGCAGCGCGTCGGTGATCGCGTCAAGCTGATCGGCGCTGGCCTTGCTTTGCGCCCACTGGGCGGTCAGGTCTGGATGGTCGACCGTGCGCAGGATATCGTCGACCTCGCCGTGCCAGCAGGTCGGCGCGTTCCTTCATCCAGTCGCATACGCGATATCGCCCACGGTCAGCTTGCGCTCGCCATGCCTTGGATCTCGCCATTGCGGATGTTGACCACGGCGATCTGATCCATGTTCGATCCGACGATGGCGGTTTTCGGTATCGACCCGAAAGACAAAGGCGCCGTTTTCACGGACGCGGAAGAAGTAGTCGGGCAGTTCGGTGCTCATCCCTGCTGTCCTGCCGTCATTTGCGCGCTGGTTCGGGCGGAAGGTTAGCAACTGCCGCCCGACTCGCCACCGTCATTCGGCTCTCGGCCTAACGAAGACCGGCGCAAAATTGTCGGATGCGGCGGCACGCTCTCCAGCGCCGCGTCCGACGTCGCATAGCTGACGCGGAAGTTCGGCGAAACCCCGAAGGCTGCACCGAAAACCACGGCAACACCGGTTTCTTCCAGCAGCGCGGTGGCAAAGGTTTCGTCATCGGCGATCTCCGTGCCCCCGGCCGAAGTCTTGCCGATGCAACCGGAAATATCCGGATAGACATAGAAGGCACCTTCCGGACGCGGGCAGGTGACGCCCTTGGCCTGATTCAGCATCGACACCACCAGATCGCGGCGGCGCTGAAAGGTAACCCGGTTGCTGGCCAGAAAATCCTGCGGTCCGTTCAAGGCTTCAAGGGCGGCATATTGCGAAACGGACGAAGGATTCGACGTGGATTGCGACTGGATCGTCCCCATGGCTTTGATCAGCGCCACCGGGCCCGCGGCATAGCCGATCCGCCAGCCGGTCATTGCATAGGCCTTCGATACCCCGTTGCAGGTCAGTGTCCGGTCGTAAAGGCCGGGCTCGACCTGCGCGGGTGAAACGAATTCGAAATCGTCGAAGACGAGGTGTTCATACATGTCGTCCGACATGACCCAGACATGCGGGTGGCGCATCAGGACATCGGTCAGTGCCTTCAACTCGTCCCGGTTGTATCCCGCCCCGGTCGGGTTCGAGGGCGAGTTGAAGATGAACCACTTGGTCTTCGGCGTGATCGCCGCTTCAAGCTGTGCGGGTGTCAGCTTGAAACTGCTCTCGATCCCGCAGGCCACGGGCACCGGCGTACCGCCCGCCAGAAGCACCATGTCGGGATAGCTGACCCAGTAGGGCGCGGGGATGATTACCTCGTCGCCGGGGTTCAGAGTGGCCATCAGCGCGTTGTAAAGGGTCTGCTTGCCGCCGGTGCCCACGGTGATCTGGCCGGGCGTGTAGCTGAGGCCGTTTTCCCGTTCGAATTTGGCGCAGATCGCCTTTTTCAGCTCCGGGATGCCATCGACGGCGGTGTATTTGGTCTTGCCCGCGTCGATCGCGCGCTTGGCAGCGGCCTTGATGTTGTCGGGCGTGTCGAAATCCGGCTCGCCCGCGCCAAGGCCTATCACGTCGCGGCCCGCCGCCTTCAATTCCTGCGCCTTGGTGGTCACCGCGATGGTCGGCGACGGTTTGACGCGGGCCAGCGTATCGGAAAGGAACGGCATTCGTCGGTACTCCGGTTTGTAATCGCCGGCCCCATGTCTTAGATTGCCACCTCACCCCCCGCAAGCGACTTGACGAAGGAATTGCAATGACGACCGAAACGCTCGAAACCGCCGCCGAAAGCGCGGAGAACTGGTATAGCGAGGAGGCCGCGACATTTGGTGACCGGCTGGCGGCGGCACGCGAGGCCGCCGGGCTCAGCCAGGCCGAACTGGCGCAGCGTCTCGGTGTG
>JAWKWW010000013.1:0-52240 GCA_041397385.1 Paracoccaceae bacterium | reverse complement strand
CGGCCGCCGCCGCAACCCCGTGGTCGCGTCGGTGAGGCGCTATTTACGGAGCCGGACGGCGGGCCGCAAGAGGAAAACGCATTCGCGGGCGAGTTTTTTTGCCAACCGGCAAAAACCCGCGAAATCCCCGCAAAACCGGGGCGTGCGGCCCTATTCGGCGCCCCCGGCGCCGGAAAACCCCGGGCCGGCATGGGTGATCCGGCCGCCGCAGACGGTCAGGGCGATTCCCAACGCGTCGGTCTTTTCCGGCGCGGTCGCCTCGATATCGCCACCCAGCATCACCAGATCGCCGGCCAGCCCGGGAACCAGACGGCCGGTCAGCGCGTCGCGATGCGCGGCCCAGGCGCCGCCGGCGGTATAGGCATGCAGCACCGCCATAAGCCCCACGCGCTGGTCCTTGCCCCCCTCGTAGGTGGGCCGGGTCAGCGCCGCCTTGATGCCGCGCAGCACGTCGACATCGGTGACCGGCCAGTCCGAGGCAAAGGCCAGGGCCGCGCCGGTTTCGGCCAACTCGCGGCACAGATAGGCATCCGCCCAGCGGGATTTTCCGATCACGTCGAGGGTCGGGAACATGGCGAAATCCATCGCGCCGGGCGCATGCGGCGGCTGCACCGAAGCGGTGATGCCGAGTGCGCCCAGACGCGGCACATCGGCCCGGTCGATCAATTCGATATGTTCGATCCGGTGGCGACTGTCGCGCGCGCCATTGGCCTGCCGTGCGGCCTCGTAGCCGTCGATCGTCGTGCGCACCGCCCCGTCGCCGATGGCGTGAACCGCGATCTGCAACCCGCGCCGGTCGATCTCGGTCGCGATGGCCTTGAACCGTTCGGGCGCAAACAGCGGTTCGGACCGGTGGCCGGGCCGGCCGGGGTAATCGTTGAGCATGAAGGCGGTGCCGCTGTCGATCACCCCGTCCATGAACATCTTGACGAAACCGCAGCCAAGCCATTCGTCGTCGAAATCGCGGCTCATCGCATCGGCGCGGTCAAGTTCCGACAGCTCCATATGCGGTTTGAAGTGGAACGGTACCTTGACCCGCGCGGTCAGTTCGCCCGCCTGTTGCATTTCGCGCAGAAGTTCCAGGGTGTAGCGGTTGCCGTCCATGTTGACGAGGCTGGTGATGCCATGAGCCGCGCAATGGGCCAGGCCACGGGCGATCTTGGCGCGGTCCACCGCCCGGGCATCGGCATCGGGCCATGGGTCGGGTTCGGCACCGGTGGCGATACCCAGATGCAGCCGCGCCTCGCCGCCGAGCGCGATGACCGGCGCGAAGGCCTCGAATTCGCGCAATTCGCCGGTGGCTAACCCGTCTTCGCCCATCACCACCTCGTGGCCCGGCGGGCAGGCATGGCCATGCAGGATGCCGGCAGCCTTCAGCGCGGCGGTGTTGGCCCAAACCGTGTGATGGTCATGCGCGCCAATGGCGATGGGACGGTCGGCGATGACCCGGTCAAGGTCGTGGCGCGTGACCGGATGGTCAAGCAGCGCGTAATCCACCCCCTGCCCCATCAGCAGCGGCTTGTCCGGATGCGCCTCGGCAAAATCGCGGAAGGCGGCGGTCAACGCATCAAGCCCGCGCACCCCTTCGAGATGCAGATGCGCCAGTTCGGCACCGCCCAGAACCAGATGCAGATGGCTTTCGACAAAGCCCGGCAGCACCGTGCGCCCGGCGGCGTCGATGACGGTGGTCTCCGGCCCGGCCAGCGCCCGGATTTCGCGATCGGAGCCGACGGCGGCGACGCGCCCGCCGGCCAGCGCCACGGCCTCGGCGCGCGGGTTGTCGGCGTCCATGGTCAGGACCCGGGCATTGGCGATGATCATGTCGGCGGTCATGGGCTATTCCTTGGAGGCGAGGTTTTCGGCAATGGCGCACAGCAGCTCGAACATGATCGAAACGCCCAGAAAGGCGGTGCCGCCCGAGGGATCGAAGGGTGGCGAGACCTCGACCAGGTCGGCGCCGACGATATCGACGCCGCGCAATTCGCGCGCCACCTGCAACGCCTGCCAGCTGTTCGGCCCGCCCACTTCGGGCGTGCCGGTGCCCGGCGCAAAGGCAGGGTCGACAAAGTCGATATCGTAGGACACATAGGTCGGCCCCGTCCCGGCCACGGCGCGCGCCTCGGTCATCACATCCTCGACCCCGCGGGCATGAAACTCCTCGATCGGGATGACGCGGATGCCGACGGAGCGGGCAAAATCGCGATCCTCGAAATCGTAGGCGGGCCCGCGAATGCCGATCATGCAGACCCGCGCGGGGTCCAGAAGCCCCTCTTCGACCGCGCGCCGGAAGGGCGTGCCATGGGTGTACATGGTGCCGCCGAAATAGCTGTGGAAGAGATCGGTGTGGCTGTCGAAATGGATCATGCCGAGCGGCCGGTCTTTCGCCAGTGCCCTGAGGATTGGCAGCGTGCACAGATGATCGCCGCCGCCGGTCAGCGGCACGATGCCGGCGGCACGGACACGGGCGTAAAACGCCTCCATCCGCTTCATGGTGTCCATCAGGTCGGCGGGGTTCGGCCCGACATCGCCGAGATCGGCACAGTTGACAAGCTCGAAGGGCCGGGTCCGCGTCACGCCGTTTTCGGCGCGGATCATGGTGGAATAGTCGCGCAGTTGGCGCGGCCCGTGGCGCGGTCCCGGACGGTTGGTGGTACCACCATCCCAGGGCGCGCCGATCAGCCCGACCCGAACCTCGGCCAGTGCCGGGTCGTCTAGCCCGACATAGGGCAGGCGCATGAAGGTGGCCAGCCCCGCAAACCGCGGCAGATCAACGCCCGATACGGGCCGAAAGACAGTGTCGCTCATCGCTTCCCTCCGCTGAGCGCCGGTTTGCCTGGCGCAGGTGCCGGCACCCGGTCTTGACCCGAGTCCTAGGCAAGCGGCGAAGGTTCGGCAAGCCGCTGGTTGACCCTGCGGAAAGATTTGCATGGAATCAAAAAATTGTTTACCAGATGGTAAAATTAAAAGGGGGGACTTCCATGACCAAACCAATGCTCGCGATGACGCGCCGACGGCTTCTGGCAGGCTCGACCGGTGCGCTGGCCGCTTCGACGCTCTTGCCGCGCGCGGCGCTGGCCGCCGATCCGATCAAGATGGCCGGCATCTATACCGTGCCCGTCGAACAGCAATGGGTCAGCCGCATCCATCTGGCCGCCGAGGCCGCGGTGGCGCGCGGCGATGCCGAATACACTTTCAGCGAAAACACCTCGAACACCGACTATACCCGCGTCATGCGCGAATATGCCGAACAGGGCGCCAAGCTGATCGTCGGCGAAATCTTCGGCGTCGAGCAAGAAGCGCGCGAGGTTTGCGCGGACTACCCCGACGTCGCCTTCCTGCTGGGCTCGTCGTTCAAGGAGGATGCCGCGGTACCGAACCTGGCGGTCTTCGACAACTATATCCAGGATGCGTCCTACCTGTCGGGCATCATTGCCGGCGCGATGACGGCGTCGGGCAATATCGGCATGGTCGGCGGCTTCCCGATCCCGGAAGTGAACCGGCTGATGAACGCCTTCATGGCCGGCGCGCGGGAAATGAACCCTGACATCGCCTTCCAGGTGTCGTTCATCGGTTCGTGGTTCGACCCGCCGAAGGCCAAGGAAACCGCCTTTGCGATGATCGAGAACGGTGCCGATCTGCTTTACGCAGAACGCTTCGGCGTCTCGGATGCAGCGCAGGAAAAGGGCATCCTTGCGGTCGGCAACGTGATCGACACCCAGGCCGATTATCCCGATACCGTCGTCGCCTCGGCGCTTTGGCATTTCGAACCGACGATGGATGCCGCCATTGCCGCGGTGCGCGACGGCAGCTTTGCCGCGGCCGATTATGGTTCCTACTCCTTCATGAAGGCGGGGGGCTGTTCGCTGGCGCCGCTTGGCACCTTCGAGGGCAAGGTGCCCGAGGCGGCACTCGCGCTGGTGGCCGAACGCGAGGCCGCCATCAAGGATGGCAGCTTTACCGTCGCCATTGACGACGGCGAACCCGCGTCAAGCTGATGACGGCGACGACGGAGGCGGAGGTTGTCCTCCGCCTTACCGGGATCACCAAGCGGTTCGGCGCGCTCTTGGCCAATGACGCGATCAGCTTCGAGTTGCGGCGCGGAGAGGTGATTGCCCTGCTGGGCGAAAACGGGGCCGGCAAGACCACGCTGATGAATATCCTCTTCGGCCACTATCTGGCCGACGAGGGCCAGGTCGAGGTGTTCGGCCGCGCCCTGCCGCCCGGCAATCCGCGCGCCGCGCTGGAAGCCGGGGTCGGCATGGTGCATCAGCATTTCACGCTGGCCGACAATCTCAGCGTGCTGGAAAACATCACGCTTGGCACGCAGCCGATCCTGTCGGCGGCGCTGCGCCGGGCCAGGGCGCGCGACCGCGTTGCGCAGCTGGCGCGCGATTTCGGCCTTTCGGTCCACCCCGATGCCCGCGTCGGAGGGCTGAGCGTGGGTGAACGCCAACGCGTCGAGATCCTCAAGGCGCTGTACCGCGAGGCCCGGATCCTGATCCTCGACGAACCGACCGCGGTCTTGACCCCGCAGGAAACCGATGCCTTGTTCGACACGCTGCGCAAGGCGGTGGCGCGCGGCCTGTCGGTGGTCTTCATCTCGCACAAGCTGCACGAGGTGATGGCCATTTCCTCGCGCGTGATCGTGCTGCGCCATGGCAAGCGGGTGGGCGAGGTCGCGACCGCGCAGACCGACCGCCACAGGCTGGCCGAAATGATGGTGGGCGCCGAAATCACGCCGCCGAGTGTCGAGGCGCGGACGGTCGGCGCGCCCCTGTTGCGGCTGCACGCGGTCAGCACGCCGGCACATGGCAACGCGCCGGGGCTGAAGGCCGTGACCCTTGACCTCTGCGCGGGCCAGATCACCGGGCTGGCCGGGGTTTCCGGCAACGGGCAGGCCGCGCTTGCCGACCTGATATCGGGGCTGATCGCGCCGCAGACCGGTGTGCTGGAACTGCCGGGCGGTCATGGCACCGCCGGCTGGAGCCCGCGCCGCGCGCTGGCCAGCGGCATCGGGCGCATCCCCGAGGACCGGCACAAGACCGGCACCATCGCCGATTTCGACCTGACCGAAAACGCGGTTCTGGAAACCTATCGCAGCCCCGCCATCTCGCGGCGCGGCTGGATCCGCTGGCGCGCGGCCGAGGCGTTTGCCCGCCGGATCATCGAACGCTACGACGTGCGCTGCCAGGGCCCGGCAACGCCGATCCGTTTGCTGTCTGGCGGCAACATGCAAAAGCTGATCCTCGGCCGGGTGCTGGAAGCAGCGCCGCGCATCATTCTGGCCAATCAACCAGTGCGGGGCCTCGATATCGGCGCGGTCACCTATGTGCAGAAACAGCTGATCGCAGCGCGCAACGAGGGCGCGGCGGTCCTACTGATTTCCGAAGACCTCGACGAGGTGATGCAGATGTCCGACATCATCCATGTGATGAGCGAGGGCCGCTTTCGCCCGGTTTTGCACGCGGCACGAAAAGCCCGGCCGAACTGGGCGTCTGGATGGCCGGCCACGGGTTCGACGGGGGGTGCGATGCGGCTTGAACCGATCGCCAATCCCGGCCTTGGGCGGCGCCTGACACCGCCGGCGCTGGCGATGGCCGGAACGCTGGGCGTGGCGATGGCGCTGGCGCTGGTCGCGGGGGCCAATCCGCTGGATACGCTGGGGCTGATCCTGGCCGGAGCGGCGGGGTCGAAATTTGCCCTTCTCGAAACGCTGAACCGTGCGACGCCGCTGATCTTCACCGGCCTCGCCGTTGCCGTCGCCTTTCGCGCCAAGCTCTGGAACATCGGGGCCGAGGCGCAGCTTTACGCCGGCGCGATCGTGACCGTGCTTCTGGGCACCGGCGCCCTGCCCCTGCCCGGCCTTGTGCTGATCCCGGTGATCGCGCTGGCCGCCATGCTGGCCGGCGCGCTGGTGCTTCTCGGCCCGGCGATCCTGAAGGTGCGCTTTGGCGTCGACGAAGTGGTGACCACGCTTTTGTTCAACTTCATCGTCCTGCTCTTCGTCTCGCTGCTGCTGGAGGGGCCGATGAAGGACCCGATGGGCATGGGCTGGCCGAAATCGCCCTCACTGATCAAGGAGGCGCGGCTGCCCCGTCTGGTCGAGGGGCTCAGGCTGCACTGGGGTTTCGGGCTGGCGCTGATCGCGGCCGGCATCGTCTGGGTGATCGAGCGGCGCACGACGCTGGGCTATGAGATGCGCGCGGTGGGTCAGAACCTTTCGGCTGCGCGCTTCGCCGGCATCCCGGTCAATGCGGTTCTGATCAAGACCGCGCTTCTGTCCGGTGGCCTTGCCGCGCTGGCCGGCTTTTCGGAAGTGGCGGGGCTCAAGGGGAACCTGACCTTGGATCTGTCGCCGGGCTTTGGCTATACCGGCATCATCGTGGCTATGCTGGCGCTTCTTAACCCGCTGGGGGTCATTTTCTGGCGCTGTTCGTGGCCGGCATCTTCGTCGGCGCCGACAGCATGAGCCGCGCCGCCGAAGTGCCGACCTATATCGCCGACATCCTTCTGGCCACCGCACTTCTGCCGATGGTCCTGGCCATTCTTCTGACCCGCTACCGGGTGGTGAGGGGCTGATGGAACTCTTCGACATTCTGCTTTCGGCAAGCTTCTGGGCGGCGGCAGTGCGCATCGCCTCGCCCTTGATCTTCGCCACGATGGGCGAGCTGATCTGCGAACGCGCGGGCGTTCTGAACCTCGGGATCGAGGGGATCATGGTGATCGGTGCCTTCGCCGGCTGGATGACGGTTTATGCCGGCGGCGGGCTTTGGGCGGGGGTGGCGGTGGCGCTTCTGGCTGGCATGGCCTTTGGCCTTCTGCACGCCACGCTGACCGTGCCCTTCGGGCTGTCGCAGCATGTCGTGGGGCTAGGCATCACGCTGCTGGCCAGTTCGGTCACCTATTACGCCTACCGTCTGGCCCTGCCCCGCGTCACGACACCCCCCAAGATCGAGGCTTTCCAGCCGCTTCCGATCCCCGGCCTGTCGGAGATACCGGTTCTCGGCCCGGCGCTCTTTTCGCAGACCGCGCTGACCTATCTGGCCTTTGCCACCGCGGCGGCCGTGGCGCTGGTTCTGAACCGCACACCGCTTGGCCTTGCCGTGCGCGCGGCCGGCGAAAACCCCGCCGCTGTCGAGGCGCAGGGCCTGTCGGTGACCGCGATCCGGATCGGCGCGGTGATGGTGGGATCGGGGCTGATGGCGGTGGGCGGCGCGTTTCTGACCATGTCGGCCTTCAATTCCTTCTTCTTCGAAATGGTGAACGGGCGCGGCTGGATCTGCATCGCGCTGGTCGTGTTCGGCGCATGGCGGCCGGGCAAGGCCGTGTTGGGCGCGCTTCTTTTCGCCGCCTTCGACGCGCTGCAGATCCGGTTGCAGCAAACCCCGCTCGGCGCGGCGCTGCCTTACCAGATATTCCTGATGCTGCCCTATTTCCTCTCGATCCTGGCGCTGATCGTCATGTCGCGCCGGGCCGAGGTTCCGGCCGCCCTGATGGTGCCGTTCAACAAGGGGGAACGCTGAATGTTCGATCTTATCGTCAGGGGCGGCACCCTGCCCGACGGAAACCGCGCCGATATCGGCATACGGGGCGAAACCATCGCCGCCCTGGAACCCCGGATCGAGGCCGAGGCACGCGAGGTGATCGACGCCACCGGCGATCTGGTCGCGCCGCCCTTCGTCGATCCGCATTTCCACATGGACGCGACGCTGAGCTACGGCCTGCCCCGCGTGAATGCCTCGGGCACGCTTCTGGAGGGCATATCGCTCTGGGGCGAGTTGCGCGACATCGCGACGGTCGATGAGATGATCGCCCGCGCGCTGACCTATTGCGACTGGGCGGCCGCGATGGGCCTTCTGGCCATCCGCACCCATGTCGACACGACGCCCGACCATCTGCGCGGCGTCGAGGCGATGCTGGAGGTGAAGCGACTGGCCGCGCCCTATATGGACCTGCAACTGGTGGCCTTCCCGCAAGACGGGCTTTACCGAACGGCGACTGGGCGCGAAAACCTGATCCGCGCGCTGGATATGGGTGTCGATGTCGTCGGCGGCATCCCGCATTTCGAACGCACCATGCAGGACGGCGCCGACAGCCTGCACGACCTGTGCCGCATCGCCGCCGAACGCGGGCTGATGATCGACATCCATTGCGACGAGACCGACGACCCGATGAGCCGCCATGTGGAAACGCTGGCGCGCGAGGTGACGCGCCATGGGCTGGGCAACAGGGCGGCGGGCAGCCACCTGACCTCGATGCATTCGATGGACAACTACTATGTCTCGAAGCTTTTGCCGCTAATCGCCGAAAGCGGGATGACGGCCATCCCCAACCCGCTCATCAACATCACCCTTCAGGGCCGCCACGACACCTATCCGAAACGCCGCGGCCTGACGCGGGTGCGCGAAATGCAGGCCCATGGCATCACCGTGGGCTGGGGGCAGGATTGCGTGCTGGACCCTTGGTACTCGCTCGGCACCGCCGACATGCTGGACGTGGCCTTCATGGGGCTGCACGTGGCGCAGATGACCCACCCGGCCGAGATGGCCCGCTGCTTTTCCATGGTGACGACCGAAAACGCCGCGATACTGGGGCTGGCCGACTACGGGCTGGCGGTGGGCCGGCGCGCGTCGATGGTGGTGCTTGATGCCGGCAACCCGACCGAGGCGCTGCGCCTCAGACCCGACCGGCTGGCGGTGATTTCGCGCGGCCGGGTGATTTCGCGGCAGGCACGTAACGATGCGCGGTTGTCCCTGCCCGGCCGCCCGGCAAGCATTCGCCGGCGTCAGCCCGAATGATCGGCAAGGCGCCGCGAAGGGCTTGACCCCCATCGACGCTTCGGCGTCTATGCGGTAAAGCGTTGCGCGCGCAGCCGACGAAAGGACCTGACATGCAAAAGACGAACGCCGCGGGCGGCGCCGGACGTTCCGTTCTGGGCCCCGACCTGACGATCACCGGCAACATCACCTCGACCGGGGAGATGGAGCTTCATGGCCAGCATACCGGCGATATCGAGGCCAAGGCGCTGGTTGTCGGGTCCGACGGCAGCACCTCGGGCAAGACCAATGCCGAAAGCGTGGAGATTCTCGGCCATCTCGACGGCAGCGTCAGCTGCGTGTCGATGACGATCCGTTCGACCGCCCGTGTGCGCGCCAAGATCACCTATGAAAAGCTGGTAATCGAAAGCGGCGCGGAGGTGGAGGGCCGCTTCACCTATGCCGGCAATGTCGCCAGCAGCCCCGCTGCGGAAAAGCCGGCGGCGTCGAGCAAATCCGGCAGCTTTTTCGACGCGATGTCCGACAAGGCAGCGACAGAAGACGAAACCGCGGCCAAGGACAGCTAGCGCGACGCAGCTCCGGGCGGGTCAGCCACCGCTGGCCCGGATCGGCCCGCCAAAGCCGCGCAGCACCTCGCGGGTCGCGGCGACAAGCGGGTCATGCACCTCTTTGAGGATCGCCACCCGGTCGAACCGGTCGGGATCGCGCGCGACCGATGCGCGCAGCGCGGCGCCAAAGGCCATGCGCAGTTCGGTTCCGATATTGAACTTGCAGATCGACGAGGTCGCCGACAGCACGCGCCGCTGCGCCACCGGCACGCCCGACCCGCCGTGGATGACCAGCGGCAAGGTCGTGACCGCCTCGATCGCGCGGATTCGCGGCTCGTCCAGACCGCCTTCGCGGTCGCGTTGCAGATGCACGTTGCCGACGGAGATCGCCATCGCATCCACCCCGGTTTCGCGGGCGAACCGCGCCGACTCCTCCGGGTCGGTGCCGGCCGAACCCTCGCCGCCGGAATAGCCGACAAAACCGATTTCGCCCTCGCAGGAGGCGCCGGCGGCATGGGCCAGTTCGGCAATCGCGGCGGTTTCGTCGATATTCTGCTGCAAGGGCTTGCGCGAGCCGTCGAACATCACCGAGGTAAATCCGGCGTCCAGCGCAATGCGGCAGTCCTCGGCCGTGTAGCCATGGTCGAGATGCGCCACCACGGGCACGGCTGCCGCATGGGCAAGGTGGCGAAACATCGCGCCGAGCACCGGCAAGGGCGTGTGTTCGCGGCACGACGGTCCGGCCTGCAGGATGACCGGCAAGCCCTCCTCTTCGGCCGCGGCGACATAGGCGCGCATGTCTTCCCAGCCCAGCGTGACAAGTCCCGCAACCGCATAGCCACCCTTCAGCGCCGGTTGCAGGACTTCGGCAAGCGTCACAAGCGGCATCTGCAAACTCCCGTTGGCGGCCGCGGCCGCGGCCCGTCACTTGAACTTGGCGATCATGTCCTTGATGCCGGGGATGGTTTCGATCTGGTCGGCATGGCTGGGCTGGAAATACTGCACCAGCGAGCGCTGGCTGAGCCCGCCCAGTATGGTGAAGTAATACATCTCATAGCCGGGCAGCACGCAGCAGGGGTGAAAGCCGCGGTCGATGCACAGGGTCGAACCGTCGACGATGTGATAGGCATCGCCGGGCTTGCCATCCTCGCGCTGCAGCATTTGCAGGCCCGACCCGTGGCGCGGCCGGAAACGGAAGTTGTAGGTTTCGTCATGGCGGGTTTCGTCGGGCAGCCGGTCGGTATCGTGCTTGTGGCTGGGAAAGCCCGACCAGCCGCCGGCACCCACGGTATAGAGCTCGCTGACCAGAAGCCGGCCGACCCGACCGTGCTGCTTCTGGCCGAGGATATGCTTGATCTTGCGGTGCGTCTTGGTGTCGTCCGAACCGTATTGCACGAGGTCAAGCTCATCGGCGCGGACCGCGAAGGGGTCCAGCACCGTGTCATAGGCCGCACCGGCGACGAAAACCTCGGCCGCGTCCGAACGGCAGGTCATCCGCGCCTTGGCGCCCACCGGCACATAAACGCCCTCGGGCTCGCCATCCCAGACGTCGACGCCGCGCCCGCCGAGATCGGAGAATGCCATCCCCTCGACCTCGACATCGACAGTGCCGGTGGCGGGAACGATGCAGGTCTCGTAACCCGGAACGCGGTACTCGAAGGTCTGATCGCGCGTCAGCTTCACGATATTGAAGTAGTTGAGCGGAACCACGGCGTCGCCTGCATCCACAATCGGGCGGTTGGCATTGTCGAAGGGCGGAATATGCATGTCAGGCTCCTTCAGGCGGCGGTGGCGCCGGGACGTTCGGCAAGAAACGCATCCAGTTCGGCGGTCGTCGGCATGGCCGGCGCGCAGCCCACCCGCGACACGACGATGGAGGCCGAGGCCGAGCCGCGCAGCACCGCATCGCGCAGGTCGCGCCCGGCCGCCAGCGCGGCGATGAACCCGCCCATAAAACTGTCGCCCGCCCCAGTCGGCTTCAATGCCGTGACAGGGTAGATGCCGGTGGCAAATTCGCCATCGGGCGTCAGCGTGATCGCGCCCTTCTCGCCCATCTTGTAGACGACGATGCCGGTTCCGTCGCGCGCCAGGGCCCGCGCCCTGTCCAGACCGTGCTCGTAGCCGCCGGCCATGAACCCGAATTCCACGTCATTGCCGACGATCACGTCGCAGAGCCCTGCGGCGCGCGAATAGGTTTCCGCCGCCGCTTCGGCCGATACCCAGCTGTAGGGCCGATAATCGATGTCGAAGATCACCGGCAGGCCCGCGTCCCGGGCGCGGTCGAAGGCATCGAAGGCGGCGGCGCGCGACGGCTCGGCGGCCAGCACCGTACCGGTGGTGATCAGCGCGCTGTATCGGGCGAAATCCACCGCGGCGATATCGGCGCAGCTCATCTCGAAATCCGCCGCACCGTTTCGGTAAATGACCGACTGGTGATCCTCGACCCGGCTTTCGACCACCGCGAGCGAGGTTCGCGCCTCCCCGCCCACGGTCTTCACAAACGCCCGCCCGACGCCGTAACGGTCCAGTTCGTTCAGACAGAAGCGGCCGATCGCATCGTCCGATACCGAGGTCACCAGATCGGCCGCGCAGCCCTGCCGCACCAGCGCCACGGCGATATTGGCCGAGGAGCCGCCAAGGCAGGCGAAGAACCGCGCCGCTTCTTCGGTCCGGGTGCCGGGCGGGTCGGGGTAGATATCCATCCCCGCGCGCCCGACAATCACGAAGTTTCGCCCCGAAAGGCGTGCCAGATCAGCCATCGCGCCGCCCCTTGCCGCCTGCCTTTTTCGGGCTCGCCATCTCAGACCCCCCGACGCTGGCGCACACGCGCACTTTCGACGCTTTCATGGGCTTCGCGCACGCGCGCGCTTTGCGAAACCTCGGGGGTGCCGACCTCCCACCAGGCGTGGCCGCCTTCGGTCCAGCCCTGATAGGCATCGACCGTCATGACGATGACGCTGGTGCGGTCGGCCGCGCGGGCGCGCGCGAAAGCCTCGGCCAGTTCGGCGGGGTTGGCCACGGTTTCGGCCAGCGCGCCCATGGCGCGGGCATGGGCGGCGAAATCCACCGCGAAGGGTTCCGCTACCGTCGGGCAATCGGCAAAAAGGTTGTTGAAGCTTTCGTTGCCGGTGTTGTTCTGCAGCTTGTTGATCACCGCGAAACCGCCGTTGTCCAACACCAGGACAATCAGTTTTTTCCCGGTGAGAACAGACGAGTAGATGTCGGAGTTCATCAACAGGTACGAACCGTCGCCGGTGAAGACGACAGTGTCGCGATCCGGCTCGCGCTCACTCTGCGCGATGCGCTCGCCCCAGCCGCCGGCGATTTCATAGCCCATGCAGGAATAGCCGAACTCCACATCCACCGTGCCGATAGCCAGCGTCCGCCAGTTGGCGGTGATTTCGGCCGGCAGGCCACCCGCCGCGGCAACGATCCGGTCGCGCGGGTGGCAATGGGCATTCACAACGCCAATGGCCTGGGCATAGGAATTGGGCCGGTTGCCGGGTTTGACATTGGCCGCGACCGCCCGATCCCAGTCAACCCGCGCCGCCCGCGCCTTCGCGGTCCAGTCCGCCGGGGCGCTGTAGCCGGTCATCGCGGCGCCCAGTGCCGCAAGGCCCAGCCGGGCATCTGCCACGACCGGAACCGACCGGTGCTTGCCCGCGTCGTGGCGCGCCGCGTTCAGCGACACGAAGCGCGCGCCGGCATCGAAGGCGGTCCACGACCCGGTGGTGAAATCCTGCAGCCGGGTTCCCACCGCAAGGATCACGTCGGCCTCGGCCCCGATGGCGTTGGCGCTGTCCGATCCGGTCACGCCGATCGGGCCGGTGTTCAGAAGGTGATCGGCCAGCATGTTGGCGCGACCGGCAATGGTTTCCACGACCGGCATGCCATGCGCCTCGGCAAACGCGGTCAGTTCCGCCGCCGCCTGCGAATATTGCACGCCGCCCCCGGCGATGATCATCGGCCGTTTGGCGGTTTTCAGAAGTGCCGCGGCATCGGCGATTTCGGCCGGGTCCGGCGCCGGCCGGCGGATGCGGTGCACCGTCTTGTCGAAGAAACTGGCCGGATAGTCCCAGGCCCAGCCCTGCACGTCCTGTGGCAGGCCCAGAAATGCCGGCCCGCAATCGGCCGGGTCGAGCATCGTGGCCAGCGCCGCCGGCAGCGATTGCACGATCTGCGCGGGGTGGGTGATCCGGTCCCAGTAGCGGGTCACGGACCGGAAGGCATCGTTCACGCCAAGCGCGGGATTGCCGAAATGTTCGAGCTGTTGAAGAACCGGATCGGGAAGTCGGGTCAGAAAGGTATCGCCGCACAGCATCAGCATCGGCAGCCGATTGGCATGGGCCAGCGCGGCCGAAGTGACAAGGTTCGAGGTGCCCGGCCCCGCCGAGGCGGTGCAGAACATGAAACGCTGACGCAGCCAGGTCTTGGCATAGGCGGCCGCGGCAAAGCCCATGCCCTGTTCGTTCTGACCCCGGTAAAGCGGCAGCGCGTCACGCGCATCGTAAAGCGCCTCGCCAAGGCAGGTCACGTTGCCATGGCCGAATATGCCGAAACCGCCGCCGCAAAGCCGCCACTCCTGGCCGTCGATCACGATGTACTGGTTGGCAAGGTAACGGATGATGGCCTGTGCGGTCGTCAGACGAATGGTGTTGTGCGACATCGCTGTTCCCCCGTTTGGCTTGCCGCGGCGCTGGCTCCGGCGCAAGCCGTCTTGCACTGTGGCGAATCTCACGATACAAATTTTGCAACCGGTTGCAAACCGGATTCCTGAGGGCGGTCGCTTGCAAGATATTGGCATCGGAATCGTCGGCGGCGGCTATATGGGCAAGGCCCATGCCGTGGCCATGGCTTCGGTCGGCGCGGTGTTCGGCACGGCGCTGCGCCCGCGGCTGGAAATGGTCTGCGCCTCCTCTGCCGACACGGCCGATGCCTACCGTGCCGCCTATGGTTTTGCCCGCGCGACCGACGACTGGGGCACACTGGTATCCGACCCCGCAGTCGAGGCGGTGGTCATCGCGTCGCCGCAGTTCACCCACCGCCCCATCGCCGAAGCGGCGCTGGCCCTGGGCAAGCCGGTCCTGTGCGAAAAACCGATGGGCGAAACCGTCGAGGACGCGCGCGCCATGGTCGTGGCGGCCGAGGCCGCCGGGGTCGCCAACATGGTGGCCTATAACTACGTGCGCACGCCGGCCACGCAATATGCCCGCCGCCTGATCGCCGATGGCAGCCTGGGCCGGATCGTCCATTTCCGCGGCGAACATACCGAGGATTTTCACTGCGACACCACGGTCGCCGACTGGCGTTCGCAGGGTGCGGCCAACGGCTGTCTGGGCGATCTGGCACCCCATATCCTGAACGCGGCGCTGGCGCTCATGGGGCCGATTGCGGAGCTGAATGCGGTTATCGAAACCGTGCATCCCGAACGCGGCGGCAAGGCGGTGACCAATGACGATCAGGTGCAGATGATGGTGCGCTTCGAAAGCGGTGCCATGGGCCAGATCGGTGCAAGCCGCGTCGCGCTTGGTCGCAAGATGGGCTATGGCTACGAAGTGACCGGCACGAAGGCCGCGATCCGCTTCGATCAGGAAGATCAGAACGCGCTTTGGCTGTACCACGCCGACGCGCCGGCCGACCAGCGCGGCTTTCGCAAGATCCTGGCCGGCCCCGCGCATCCCGATTATCTGCCCTTCTGCCAGGGGCCAGGTCATGGCACCGGCTATCAGGACCAGATCATCATCGAGGCGCGCGATTTTCTGGCTGCCATCGAAACCGGCAGGCCGGTCTGGCCGACTTTCCGCGACGGGCTGGCGGTGCATCAGGTGATCGCCGCCGCCCGCGCATCGCATGCAACACGCGGCTGGACCCGCCCCGCCGATTACTGAGGAGCCGACATGATCGAGATCGGGAATGCCCCCTGTTCCTGGGGTGTGGAATTCGCCAAGGACCCGCGCAATCCGCCGTGGCGCAAGGTATTGGCGGACTGCGCGGCGGCCGGCTATCGCGGCATCGAACTGGGTCCGGTCGGCTACATGCCCGAGGATCCGGCGATTCTGGCCGAGGCACTGGACGAACACGGGCTGACGCTGATCGGCGGCGTGGTCTTTCGCGCCTTCCACGATCCCGCGCAATGGGATGACGTGCTGGACGGTGCGGTACGCACCTGCAAGGCGCTGGTCGCTCATGGCGCGCAGCACCTGGTGCTGATCGATTCCATTTCCGCCCGCCGCGCGCCAACCGCCGGGCGCGCCGGCGAGGCCGAACAGATGGACGATGCCGAATGGCGCGCCTTTCGCGAGAGGCTGGCAACCGTCGCGCGGATGGGGGCCGAGGATTACGGCCTGACCGTGGGTATTCATGCTCATGCCGCGGGCTTCATGGATTTCGAGCCGGAACTGGAACGGCTTTTGGACGAGGTTGACGAGACGATCCTGAAGATCTGCTTCGACACCGGCCATCACTCCTATGCGGGCTTTGACCCCGTGGCCTTCATGCGCCGTCATATCGGGCGGATTTCCTATATGCATTTCAAGGATATAGACCCCAAGGTCAAAGCGCGGGCAATCGCCGAAAGGACCGGGTTCTACGACGCCTGCGGACAGGGGATCTTCTGCAATCTCGGCCAGGGTGACGTGGATTTTCCCGCCGTGCGCCAGATCCTTCTGGATGCCGCTTTCACGGGCTGGTGCACGGTCGAACAGGATTGCGATCCGACGCTGGGCGTCGACCCGGTGAAGGATGCGCGCGCCAACCGCGACTACCTCGCCTCCATCGGCTTTTGAAGAAAGGAGCCCCCCATGGGCAAGCTGAACTGGGGTTTGATCGGCGGCGGCGAAGGCAGCCAGATCGGGCCCGCGCACCGGCTGGGCGCCGGGCTTGACGGCGATTTTTCCTTTGTTGCCGGGGCGTTGGACCACCGGGCCGAGGAAGGCCGGGCCTTTGGCCGGCGGCTGGGGCTTGCCGACGACCGCAGCTATGGCGACTGGCGAGAGATGCTTGAGGGCGAGGCCGGACGCAAGGATCGGGTCGATCTGGTGACCGTGGCCACGCCGAACGCCACGCATTTCGAGATTACCCGCGCCTTCCTACAGGCCGGCTTTCACGTGCTTTGCGAAAAGCCGATGACGATGACCGTGACCGAGGGCGAGGAAATCGTGGCTCTGGCGCGTGAAACCGGGCGCATCTGCGCCGTGAACTACGGCTATAGCGGTTATTCGCTGGTGCGCCAGATGAAGGCGATGGTCGCGCGCGGCGATCTGGGGCGTATCCGGCTTGTGGTTGCGGAATTCGCCCATGGCCATCATGCCGATGCGGGCGATGCCGACAATCCGCGCGTGCGCTGGCGCTACGACCCGGCGCAGGCCGGCGTTTCGGCCCAATTCGCCGATTGCGGCATCCACGCGCTGCACATGGCCAGTTTCGTTCTCGGTCAGGAGGTCACGCGGCTTTCGGCCGATACGGTCAGCTGCATCGAAACGCGCGTGCTCGAGGATGACGCTCAGGTCAACCTGCGTTTCGACGGCGGCGCGGTTGGCCGGCTCTGGACCTCATCGGTGGCGCTTGGCCGCCAGCACGGGCTGAGCCTGCAGGTCTTCGGCGAAAAGGGTGGCCTGCGCTGGTCGCAGGAGCAGCCCAACCAGCTTTACTGGATGCCATTGGGCCAGCGTCTGCAGGTCATCGAGCGCGGCGAGGCCGGGCTTAGCCCCGAGGCTGTGCGCACGAGCCGCGTGACCATCGGACATGCCGAGGGAATGCCGCTGGCTTTTGCCAATATCTACAAGGACCTGTCCGAGGCAATTCGTGCAAAGCACGAAGGTCGGCCTATCGACCCGGCGGCCGATCTTTTTCCCCGGGCCGAAGACGGGTTGCGTTCGATGGCGGCGGTCTTTGCGGTGGCCGAAAGCGGCCGGTCCGATGGCGCCTGGGTCGATGCCCGCCCGCCGATGTTTCGCTAGGCCGCGCCCTGCCCGGTCTTGCGCGGCCGAAGCGTACCGCGTTCGACCAGCGAACAGGGAAACAACCGCGACACGGGCCGGTGGCTGCGGTCGTCCATCATCGTCTCGATCAGTTCCAGCGAGGCGGCGATGATCTCGGCCACCGGCTGGCGAATTGTGGTCAGGTTGATATTGGCCCAGCCGGCCATTTCCATATCGTTCAGCCCCATCAGCCCGACGTCGCGCGGCACCGCGAGCCCGGCATCGGCCACCGCGCTCAGCGCGCCGATGGCAATCACGTCGTCGCCGCAGAAATAGGCCTCGGCCCGGGTATCTTGCAGCAGGCGCTGCATTTCCCCGCGCCCTGCCTCGAACGTGTAGCCGGCGGCAAAGCTGTGGCTGAGCGTCACACCCGGATGCCGGGCCAGTTCCTCGGCAAAGCCCTTGAGGCGGTCCTGGGTGGATGTGGCGGTTTCCGGCCCACCCAGAAATGCCACGCGGCGGTACCCGCGCGCCAGAAGCTCGCGCGCCGCCATGCGCCCGCATTCGGCGTTGTCGATACCGACGATATCGACGGCCGGGCTTTTGGAATACCGGCCGAAACTGTTGACCACCGGCACACCGGCATCGCGAAAGGCGCGGGCGAAATCGGGCGGCAGCGTCGACGAGGCGACGACAACGCCGTCGACCGAATACTGCCGTAGCATCCGCACCGCATCGTCGCGGTTGCGCGCGCCCGAAAGGTTGACCAGCAAGGGCCGCAGCCCGCGATCCTGCAACCCGCGCGTGAACCGGTCGAAGACCTCCAGAAACAGCGGGTTGTGAAAGTTGTCGCTGACCAGCCCGACCATCCGGGTTCGCCGCGTGGTCAGGCTGCGGGCCAGAACGTTGGGGCTGTAGCCCAGTTCACGCGCGGCGAGTTCCACCTTTTCGCGGGTCTTGGCTGAAACCGATGCGCCTTCGGTGAAGGTGCGCGACACGGCAGAACGCGAAACGCCCGCCCGTTCGGCCACATCCTTCAAGGTCGCGTTCACCCTGTCCTCTCCCCTGCCCTCGCCCGGTCCGGGCGGCGCCCCTGATAGGCGCCAGCCCGCCGGCTGTCCTTAGCGGCACGGTCCGGGCGGCGCGGCTGTAGCCCCCTGGCGGCCATCCTCATGCCCCGCCCCCCGGCCGGTCGATGAAAAACTTCCACCCCGCCGCCAGCCCCGTTGCGCCAAAGAGGATCCCCCAGAAGGGCGATCCGGTGGCAAATTCGAACACCGCCCAGCCGATGCAGATCGCAAACAGCGTGATGCGGATCCAGAGCGGGTTGAAAAACGGGTCGTGGAAGTCGAAGAACTTCATCCGCCCAGAATCTCGCTCAGACGGACCGCGCGGCCCTCGGCAACCGAGCGGACCGCCGCATCGGCCAGCGCCAGCGCCATCATCCCGTCATGGCCGGTTGTCGGCGGCGTCCCGCCCGCGCCGGCCGCGGCGACAAAGGCGGCGATTTCATTGGCATAGGCGGCCGTGTAGCGGGTCATGAAGAAATTCAGCAGCGGCGGGCGCGAAAACCCCGCGGCGCCGGCCACTTCGATACGCGCCTCATGGGTGTTGGCGGCAGAAACCGCGCCCATCTCGCCATGCACCTCTATGCGCTGGTCGTAGCCATAGGCCGCGCGGCGCGAATTGGTGATGATCGCCTGACGGCCCGAAGCGGTGCGCAGGATCACGTTGACACTGTCGAAATCGCCCAGCTCGCCGATCTTCGGATCGGTCAGGACCGACGCGGCGGCCAGCACCGTTTCGACCTCTTCGCCCAGCAGCCAGCGCGCCATGTCGAAGTCGTGGATCGTCATGTCGCGGAAGATGCCGCCCGAGCGGGTGATATAGTCGTAAGGCGGGGCGCCGGGATCGCGTGACGTGATGGTCACCATCTCGACCTTGCCGATCCGGCCTGAATCGATCGCGGCCTTGACCGCCATGAAGTCGGGGTCGAAACGGCGGTTGAACCCGACCATCAGCGTGGCGCCGGTGTCGTTCACCACCTTCAAACAGTCGCGCACCCGCGCAAGGCTCAGGTCCACCGGTTTTCGCAGAAGATGGCCTTTCCGGCACGCGCGAACCGCTCGATCAGGTCGGCATGGGTATCGGTCGGCGTGCAGATGACCACCGCGTCGATATCGCCGGCGGCCTCGATCGCGTCGATGGTGCGGATCTCGGCGCCGTAAGCGTCGGCGATGGCGCCAGCCGCCGCGGCGACCGGGTCGGCCACCGCCACCAGCCGCGCGCCCTCGGTTGCGGCGACGGCGCGGGCATGGACCTTGCCGATGCGGCCGGCCCCGAGAATGGCAAAACGAAGTGTCATGGATCGTCCTTGTGTTGCGGTCGGGCTGACCGCTGTGGGTTCATTCCGGATAGGCCCCGGCGACATTCTGGTCGAAATCGACGATGGCGCCGGTCATCACGCCGGATTGCGCGCTCAGAAGATAGCTGGCCAGCCCTGCGACATGGGCCGGCTTGACCAGCATCCCGAAGGGCTGCGCCGCCTCGGCCCGTTCCAGCCAGCCGTCGTCGGCGCCGTGATGGCGGCGCTGTACCGCATCTTCGCCGGGCGTGTCCATCCAGCCGCAATTGATGGCGTTGACGCGAATGCGGTGCGAACGCAGCGCCTGCGCGGCGTTTCGGGTGACATTGGCCAGCGCCGCCTTGGAGGCCGAATAGGGCGCCAGAAAGGACTGGCCGCAATGCACCACCATCGACAGGATGTTGACGATCGCGGCGGGGTGGCCGGCGTCAATGGCGCGCTGCGCGACCCGCTGGAGGGCAAAGAACGGCCCGCGCGCATTGGTCGCCAGCATCGCGTCCCACAATGCCGGCGTCGTGTCGAGGATGGAGCCTCGGTCGGTCAGCGCCCCGGCATTGACCAGTGCATTGACGCGCCCCATGGCCCCGGCCGCGCGGTCGACCAGCGCCCCGACCGCAGCGGCATCGGCCAGATCGACCGGCAGATAGCGCGCGCCCAGCGCATCGGCCGCCCGCTGACCGCGCACCTCGTCGCGGCCGGCAATGACCAGATTGCGGCAGCCCTCGGCCATCAGCCGCTCGGCGATGGCCAGGCCAAGGCCCTGCGTTCCTCCGATGATCAGCGCCGCTGTGCCGGTATGCGCATCGTCGCTCATCCGCCGGCCTTTCCCGTTTCGGCCGCGCGGTCGAGCGCGGTCAGAAACCCTGCGAACTCGGCGTCGTCGATGCCCACGCTGTGGCCGGGTTCGGGATAGGCCCCGGTTTCAACGTCGCGGCGAAATTCACCGAAGGCGGCAATCCGTTCCGCCTGAAGCCGTGCGCGTTCGGCACCAAAGTCGCGATAGGTCTTGGCATGGCGTGGCCTGTGGCCGCGGGTTTCACCCAGCACGTCTTCGGCGAAAAGGTACTGGGCATCGGCATCGGCGCCGGCACCCATGCCGAAGAAGACCAGCGACGAGCGGCGGCAAATCTCGGCCGCGACGCGGTCGGGCACCACCTCAAGTTCTGCGCCGAACGCGCCGGCCGCTTCCAGTGCGCGGACCTGCTGCCAGACCGCCAGCGCGCTTGCGCTGGTCTTGCCGACCGCCTTGAACCCGCCTGTCCAAGTGCATTTCGACGGCACCAGACCGACATGACCAACCACGGCGAGACCTTCGTCAGCCAGCGCGCGCACGGTCGCCATCCCCGCCGCGCAGTAGTAGCAGTCGCCGCCCGTGGCCCGCGCCCGGAAGGCGGCGCGCAGGTAATCCTCGGCGGTGACCAGTTCGCCGTATAGCAGCCCGACCTGAACGAAACAGTCGCCGGCCGCCTCGCGCATGGCCGGGGTCCAGACCGGCGCGATGATCGACAGGATGTCGATGCCGGCCGCCGCCGCGGCCGCGGCCTCCTCTTCGGTCTCGACGTAAAGCATGGTCAGCGGGCGCTGGCCCTTCAGCGCGCGGATATCGGCAACGGTCGGACGCGTCATGCTCATGCGCCTTTGCGCGCGGCGCCCGGCATCACGCCGCGTCCGCGTATTCCGGTTGCGTCTTGGCGCCGGTGATATAGGCCACAACATCCTGCCCGTCGGTGTCCTCTTTCTTGAGGTTGGCAACCATGCGGCCCCGGCGGAAGACAACGATCCGGTCCACCAGATCCATCACCTGCCGCATGTTGTGGCTGATCAGGATCAGGGGTTCGCCCGCCTCTTTCAGGGTGCGGATGATGTTTTCGACCTGCGCGGTTTCCTGCACGCCCAGCGCCGCGGTCGGTTCGTCCATGATCGTCAGCTTCGAATGGAAGGTCGCGGTGCGCGCGATGGCCACGCATTGCCGCTGCCCGCCCGACATGCGCTCGATGGTGTTGTGGATATTGGGGATCTTGACGCCGGTTTTCTTCAGCGAGGCCAGCGTCGCCTCGCGCATCGCCTTGTAATCGAGAATCGAGAACGGCCCGAGCCGGAAGCGCAGCTTTTCGCGGCCCAGAAAGAGGTTGTCGGCCACATCCAGATGGTCGGCCAGCGCCAGGGTCTGAAAGACGGTTTCGATCCCGGCCTCGCGCGCCTCCAGCGGACCGGCGAAGTTGACCGGCCGGCCGTCAAAGATGATATCGCCGCGCGTACGCTGTTCGACCCCGGTAATCTGGCGCACGAAGGTCGATTTGCCCGCCCCGTTGTCGCCCATGATGGCGACGTGCTCGCCCTTGCGAAGGGTAAAGTTCGCGCCTTCCAGCGCGTGCACGCCGCCGTAGTATTTGGTCAGGTCGCGGGTTTCCAGAATGATCTCGCTCATGGCACGCCCCCTCAGGACCGAGCTGCGTTGCGCCGCTGGCGCCACTGGTCAAGAACCACGGCGCCGACGATGATGCCGCCTTTCACCATTTCCTGGTAATAGGCGTCGAGCTTGAGAAACGTGAAGCCCGAGATGATGACGCCGAAGATCAGCGCGCCAAGGACCGTGCCGATCACCGAACCGCGCCCGCCGGCAAGGCTGACACCGCCGATGACCGACATGGCGATGGCGTCGAGTTCGTACATCACACCCATGCCGGCCTGCGCCGTCAGGTTCTTCGACGACAGGATGATGGCGGCGCTGGATGCCAGCATGCCGGCGATGGTGTAGATCAGCACCTTGTGGCGCGCCACGTTGATGCCCGACATCCGCGCGGCATCCTCGTTGGAACCGATGGCATAGGTGTGCTTGCCATAGACGGTCATACGCAGGATCAGGTGAAACAGGATCGCCAGCCCGATGAAGTAGACAACCGGCAACATGCCCTTGCCGATGGCCGCAAAACCTTCGGTCGGGAAGGACACCGGCTGTCCGTTGGTCCACCATTTCGACAGGCCGCGGGCCGAAACCATCATGCCGAGCGTGGCAATGAAGGGCGGAATGCGCGTATAGGCGATCAGGAGCCCGTTGATACAGCCCGCAATCATGCCGCAGACCAGCCCGACAACCACCGGCACGATCACCGGCAGATCGAAGGCCCATGTGCCAAAAACCGCCTTGGGGTTGGGGTTTCCGTTGACCAGTTCGGTCTGCGCGAAGCTCATCACGATCATCGCCGTCGCGCCGACGATCGAGCCCGATGACAGGTCGATGCCACCGGAGATGATCACCTGAGTCACGCCGATTGCGATGATGCCGATGATCGACACCTGAAGAATGATGATGTTCAGCCGCGCCCAGTTGAAGATCGTGTCGACATTGGCGCGCGTGTTGAACAGGAAGCTGTCGCCATAGATCAGCCACCCCAGCGCCTCGAACGTCGCAACGATCAGGACCAAAGCAAAGAAAACGTTCAGTTCCGGTGGTTTGGCGCGTTTCTTCGGGTCGTACTTCAGACCGCCTACACCATGGGCCGCGTCGCTCATGCCTATCCCCTTCCGGCTGGGCCTACGTGGTCGTCAGGCGGCGCGAGCTACGCGCCGCCCGGTGATCGGTTTCCTGGGCCGATCAGTTCTTCGACAGGTAATCGGCGATATTGGCCGGGGTCACCAGTTCGAACGGAACCCAGACGGTCTGGTCGACCGCTTCGCCCCTGGCCAGCGCAATTGCGGCGTTGAGCGAACCCGACCCCTGCGCGGCCGCGTTCTGGAACACGGTCACATCCAGATCGCCGGCCTGCATCGCCGCCAGCGCGTCCTGTGTCGCGTCGACGCCGCCGACCTGTACGGTCGCCATGTCGATGCCCGCGGCCTTCATCGCCTGGATCGCACCGATCGCCATTTCGTCGTTGTTGGCGATGACGCCGTCAAAGGCGGTGCCGGTCGACAGCCAGTTGGTCATCAGGTTCTGCGCCTCGTCGCGCGACCAGTTGGCGGTCTGCTGGTCGATCACGTTGATCGTCACCTTGCACTTGCCGGCCTCGATCACGTCATAGATGTCCTGGGTCCGCTGCACGGCCGCCTGGTTCGAAAGCTGCCCCTGCATGACATAGACATTGACCTCGGTCTTGCCCTCGGCCGCCCAGTTGTCGCAAAGCGCGATGGTTTCCAGCGAACCGCTGTCGACCTCGTTCGACGCGACAAAGGCCTGGTTGTCGGGCAGGCTGTCGAGGTTGATCGGCTGGCGGTTGACATAGACCAGCGGGACGCCACCGGCGGCGGCGGCATCCGACATCGCCTGCGTGGCCGAGGTATCGACCGGGTTCACGATGATCGCATCGACACCCGAGGCGATGAAGTTGTTGATCTGGTCAAGCTGCTTGGCGACATCGTCCTGAGCGTCTTCGATCTGCACGTCATGGCCCTGCTCGTCGGCAAAGCCCTGGATGCCGTTGCGAAGAACGGTCAGGAAGTTGTCGTCGAACCTTGCCATCGACACGCCCACGGTCTCAGCCATTGCCGAGGTCGCCAGAAGCGCCGCAACGCCGCTGATCATAAGGGTCTTCTTCATTCTCTTTCCTCCCACGTGGTGCCGGCTCACCATCCCTGTCATGCCGGGCCCGTTTCCGGGCGGTTTGATCATCGCAGCCGTTCAGGCATCCGTTTCGGCAAGCGCGGCCTCGATGAAGTGAAATGACCGCGAAAGCGCGCCTTCGAGGTCGGTATTGTCGTGTACGGCAGGTGCGAAGGCCTCGACCGAGACCGGGCCTGCATAGCCAGCGTCATGCAGCGCGCGCAGCTGGCCGACGTTGTCCAGCCGGTCTGAGCCATCGACCAGCACCCGATGGGGGTCGCGCATGTCGGCCAGACCGGGGCGCGGATCGACCACGCCGGATATGTGAACCAGACCGGTATGCGCGGCAAAGATCGGCCCGCCACCGGCCAGAGCGTGGTGAAAGGTGTCATGGACCAGTTTGAAGCGCCCCGCACCGCCCACGGCCTCGATCGCATCCACCGCTTCGGCCTTGGAACGCAATGACGAGATTTCAAAACCCAGCGGCTCGACAAGCCCGACTAGACCGCGCGCTTCCAGATGCGGCTTCAGTTCGCGCAGGGCAAGCCGCAGGTTGGCCTGCCGTTCGCCCTCGCCCGTGCCCTTGGCGTCGTTGCGCGGGATCAGGCTGACCGCTTCGGCGCCGGCCGCCTGCGCGATGTCCATCAGCGCCAGTGCCTCGGCAAGCCTGGTGTCTGACCAGGCGTTGAACATCTTTACCTCGGCCAGTGCCAGAAGGCGCAGGCCCGCGGCGCGCAACACCTCGCCCGCCTGTTGCGGCGACTGTCCGTCGAAAAGCGGCTGCGGCAGGTCGTTGCGCAGCTCGACGCCTACGCAACCCAGCCGCCCCGCCGCGGCGACAAGCGCGGCAAAGCTCGCTTTCGCCATGGTCATGTGATTGACGGCCAGTACTGCCAAAGCGCGCTCCCGCAGGTCCTCGGGCCCGATCGCCGGATCCGGCCCGTCTGTCGCCCAATCGTGATCCAGCGCATGGGTCTTGGTCAACAGATTTTTGCAACCGGTTGCAAAATTTTTCAGATTTGACGGTTTCCGCGCGGCTCATGATGGTTTTCCATCATTCAGACCATTTCGCTCAGATAGACGCGCTGATCGATGAAATGCAGGCCGCTACCCGGTGCGGCGGGATCGGCGGCAGCGGCCACGGCCAGCCGAAGCAGATCGTCGCAGAGCCGGTCCAGCGGCGTTGCGATGACCATGGTGACGTAGCGGTCGACCAGCCCCGCGCGGCTGTCGTCGGTCAGTTCGTTGACCACCAGCCGCACCTCGCCGGGCTGGCGAACCTCGCGCAGGGCGGCAATCGCCCCCTCCATGCCGCCGCCGGCCACATAGATGCCGCCAAGGTCCGGATGACGGGCCAGAAGGTCCAGCGTCGCCTCATAAGTCAGTTGCCGGGTTTCGAGGTTGACCAGCGGGTCGAGAAGCCGAACCTGCGGTTCGTATTCGCGGAAATAGCTGCGAAACCCGGTTTCGCGCAGTTCGTGCCCATGCCAGCGGTGCCCGCCCACGAAGATCGCCACCTTGGCGGCGGCACGGGCGGATGTTGCCACCATCCACGCCGCATTTCGCCCGACTTTCATATTGTTAAGGCCGACATAACCGGCGCGGATACCCTGCGCGAAATCCGAAAGCAGCGCAAAGACGGGAATGCCCGCCCGGCTCAGATCCGACGCCGCGGCGGTCACCGCCTGATGATTGACCGCCGTTGCCGCGACCGCATCGACACGGCCGTGCATCGCGCCCAGCAGGGCCGCGACCTCTTCGGGCGACTGCGACGTTGCAAACTCAAGCACCAGCTGCCCGTCGATGCCGGGCGCCTCGCGTACGGCACGTTCCAACGCCTCGGCGAAATTGCGGTAAAACGCTTGCCGGCCCTTGTGCAGGATCACGCCAAGCCGGAAGGACGGGCGCCTTGGCTGCAGGCGCTGTTCGATCAGCGCGGTGGCGTGGTAGCCCAGCCGGCGCGCCGCGTCATAGACCCGCCGCGCGGTATCCTCGCGCACCTTCAGCCGGCCGTTCAATACCCGGTCGACCGTGGCCGGCGAAACGCCGGCTTCGGCGGCAACATCGGTGATCGTCGGGCGGCGTGCCATCGGTTATGATGCCATTTCCATCATCTGCGCCATCATTCCTGATGTCTTATGACAGGTTTTCTTGCGTCCCGCTAGGCCGGCGCCCCGGCGCCGCGTTATGCAAAACCGACTCAGGGAGGAACCGATGGCAGCGCGCGACTACAGCCTCTTGGGCGAGGATGCCCGCAACGCGGTCGAGGCCGGCCTGGCGTCGGCCGAGTGGTACAAAAGCGATGTGCCGCGCAAGGAGATGAAGGCGCTGATGCAGCGCGAGGACGCACCGGCGATCCGTGACACGATCCTTCTGTTCGCGGCGATGGCGGTGTTCGCCGGGCTCGGCATCGTTCTTTGGCCCGGCTTGTGGTCGGCGCCCTTCTGGCTCGCCTACGGCGTTCTTTACGGCTCGGCCATGGATTCGCGCTGGCACGAATGCGGTCACGGCACCGCCTTTCGCACCGGCTGGATGAACGACGCGGTCTATCAGATCGCCAGCTTCTGCATGGTCCGCAATCCCGTCGCATGGCGCTGGAGCCACGCGCGCCACCACACCGACACGATCATCGTCGGCCGCGACCCCGAGATCGTCGCGATGCGCCCCCCGGCGCTGATGCGGATCGTGGCGAATGTCTTCGGCATCCTCGATGCGCTGAACGGCTGGGCGCGGATGCTGCTGAACGCATCGGGCCGGCTCGACCCCGAAGAGGCCACGTTCATTCCCGAAAGCGAACAACCCAAGGTCATCCGGGTTGCGCGCATCTGGGTCGCGATCTACGCCGCGACGCTCGCGACCGCCATCGCCGCCGGCTCGCTGCTGCCGCTGATGCTGATCGGCCTGCCCCGGCTTTACGGCGCGTGGCATCATGTTCTGACCGGTGTGCTGCAACATGCGGGCCTTGCCGACAACGTGGTCGATCACCGGCTGAACAGCCGCACCGTCTACATGAACCCCGTCAGCCGCTTCATCTACTGGAACATGAACTACCACGTCGAACATCACATGTTTCCGATGGTTCCCTATCACCGGCTGCCGGCGCTGCATGCGCGCATCAAGGACGATCTGCCACCGCCGGCACCGTCGATCTGGGCCGGCTATGCCGAGGTGATCCCAATCCTGAAACGCCAGTTGCGCTACGAGGATGTCTACCTGCGACGCGAATTGCCGCCCGGCGCGCGCCCCTATCGCGACGCGCCAGTGGCCGCCGAATGAAACCTGCGAAGGAAGAGAATGATGAGCGAATGGGTCGAGGTTTGTGACGCCGGCGATATCGACGCCGAGGATGTGATGCGGTTCGACCATGGGGGGCGGACCTTCGCCATCTACCGCAGCCCCGATGACGCCTATTTCTGCACCGACGGTCTTTGCACCCATGAGCAGGTGCATCTGGCCGAGGGGCTGGTGCTGGACCATGTGATCGAATGTCCCAAGCACAACGGCCAGTTCGACTATCGCACCGGCGAGGCGCTGCGCGCGCCGGTTTGCGTGAACCTGCGGACCTATCCCGCCCGTGTCGAAAACGGCAAGGTGGCAATCCGCATCGGGTAAACGGCCCGGGCATGACTTCGATCAAGTCGCGCGCGCGGCAAATCCCGTATCCGGGGTGCATCTTTCGCCGCAAGCGGGGCCCGCGATGCGTCTGACCACCCGAACCAACCTGGCGGTGCGCACGCTGATGGCTTGCGCCGTCAATCCCGGCCGGATCCTGCGAAAGCAGGAAATCGCGGCGATGTGCAACGCGTCGGAAAACCATCTGGCGCAGGTCATCCAGACGCTGTCGCAACTGGGTTATGTGGAAACGCTTCGCGGCCGGCACGGCGGTTTGCGGCTGGCTGGCGCGGCCGGCGCGATCGGGCTTGGTGATCTCTTTCGGGCTTTCGAAGGGGTGCTGCCCTTTGCCGAATGCTTCGAAGGCAGTGCCAACACCTGCCCGCTGATCGAAAGCTGCCGGCTGCGCGAGGCGCTCTGCGATGCGCTGGATGCCTTTTACGGCGCGCTCGACCGGCTGACGCTGGAGGATCTGGTCGCGCGAAACGATGGGTTGCAGCGGCTGCTATGCCTGAACGACGCCGCGCCCGCGCCGCGCTGCCCGGCGGCGATGCACCCGGCCTGAACTCCCCCTGCCCCTGCTCCTGTCCAGGGCCATTGCGCGGCGACGCCGGTGCGCTAGACTGGCGGTCCCTTTGGCCGCGAAACACCATGCCCAGCCCCGTATCCTCGATCCGCAACCTTGGCCCGGCGACAGAGGCCGCCTTTGCGCGCGCCGGGATCACGACGGCCGAGGAGTTGCACGAAATCGGTCCGGACGAGGCCTATCTGCGGCTTCTGCGCGGCGGAAGCCCGCCGCATTTCATCGGCTATTACGTGCTGGTCATGGGGTTGCAGGGCCGGCCCTGGAACGATTGCAAGGGCGCCGAAAAGGCTGCCCTGCGCAAACGTTTTGACGCGCTCAAGGCGCAGGCCGGTGCCGACCCCAAGGCCGCGCCAGCGGGATCGAACGCATCCTCGACCAGATCGGGGTGATCGCGCGCCGGCGTTAGGGTCAAAAAACGCCCGCACCACCGGGGTACGGGCGCTGATTTCTGCCAATGGCGCGGCTTAGCCGACGAGCTCGAGGCCCGAGAAGAAAAGGCGATCTCGCGCGCGGCCGAGGCCGGGCTGTCGGAACCGTGAACCGAGTTTTCGCCCTTCGACAGCGCAAATTCCTTGCGGATCGTGCCGGCATCAGCCTGGGCGGGGTCGGTCGCGCCCATCACTTCGCGGTTCTTGGCAATCGCGCTGTCGCCTTCCAGCACCTGCACGACGACCGGCTCGGAGGCCATGAATTCGCACAGCTCGCCATAGAAGGGGCGTTCCTTGTGCTCGGCATAGAACTCGCCGGCCTGCTTCATCGACAGATGGATGCGTTTCGAGGCGACGACGCGCAGGCCGGCTTCCTCGAACTTGGCAACGATCTTGCCGGTCAGGTTGCGCTTGGTCGCGTCGGGCTTGATGATCGACAGCGTGCGTTCGGTGGCCATTCTTCTCTCCTTCATGGCGTGGCCCGGCACCTGCCCGGCCCGATAGTCCGATTGGCGCGCCGGTTAGCACGGGCCGGACGCAATGGAAAGCCCCGCCCCCGCTGGCGCAGCACTGCCTGCTCTGTTAAAGCGCCGGCCATGCTGCGTATCGACGCCATCACCTTCGCCATCGACGGCCGGCCGCTATTTCAAGGCGCCTCGGCGGTCATTCCGACCGGTCACAAGGTCGGGCTTGTCGGCCGCAACGGGTCGGGCAAGACCACGCTGTTCCGGCTGATCCGGGGCGAGCTGGCGCTGGAATCGGGGCAGATCGGGCTGCCGGCCCGCGCCCGTATCGGCGGTGTCGCGCAGGAAGTGCCGTCGTCGGCGGTGTCGCTTATCGACACGGTGCTGGCCGCCGATACCGAACGCGCCGCGCTGATGGCCGAGGCGGAAACCGCGCAAGACGCCCACCGCATTGCCGAGATCCAGACCCGGCTCGCCGATATCGACGCCTGGTCGGCCGAGGCGCGCGCCAGCGCCATCCTCAAGGGGCTCGGGTTCGACGACGCCGATCAGCGCCGGCCCTGTTCGGATTTTTCCGGCGGCTGGCGGATGCGCGTGGCACTGGCCGGCGTGCTTTTTGCCCAGCCCGATCTTCTGCTGCTGGACGAACCGACCAACTATCTCGACCTCGAGGGCGCGCTGTGGCTGGAAAGCTATCTGGCGAAATACCCCCATACCGTCATCATCATCAGTCACGATCGCGGCCTTCTGAACCGCGCCGTGACCGGCATCCTGCATCTCGACGACCGCAAGCTGACATATTGGTCGGGACCTTATGACCAGTTTGCCCGCGCCCGCGCGGAACAGCGCGCGGTTCAGGCGGCCGAGGCCAAGAAACAGGAGGCGCGGCGCGCCCATCTGCAAAGCTTCGTCACCCGGTTCAAGGCCAAGGCCTCGAAGGCCCGGCAGGCGCAGAGCCGGGTGAAGATGCTGGAAAAGATGACGCCGATCACCCCGCCTGCCGAGGCGGCGCGCCATGTCTTCACCTTTCCCGCACCCGAAGAGCTTTCGCCGCCGATCATCAATATCGAGGGCGCGGCGGTGGGCTATGGCGGCGCGCCGGTCCTGTCGCGGCTGTCGCTGCGGATCGATCAGGACGACCGCATCGCGCTTCTGGGCCGCAATGGCGAGGGCAAATCGACGCTGGCCAAGCTGCTGTCGGGCCGGCTGGAGGCGGAAAGCGGCCGCCTGATCCGCGCCGGCAGGCTGCGCATCGGCTATTTCGCCCAGCATCAGGTCGACGAACTGGACATCGCCGAGACACCGCTGCAGCACATCCAGCGGCTGCGCCCCGAGGAGGGTCAGGCGAAGCTGCGCGCGCGGCTGGCCGGTTTCGGACTTCTGGCCGATCAGGCCGATACCGCCGTCGGCCGGCTTTCGGGCGGGCAGAAGGCACGGCTGTCGCTGCTTCTGGCCACGCTCGAAGCGCCGCACCTGCTGATCCTCGACGAACCCACCAACCATCTGGACATGGAAAGCCGCGAGGCGCTGGTCGAGGCGCTGACCGCCTATTCCGGCGCGGTCATCCTTGTCAGCCACGACATGCACCTTCTGGGCCTCGTCGCCGACCGGCTCTGGCTGGTCAAGGGGGGCACGGTGCAGCCCTATGCCGAAGACCTCGAAACCTACCGCGCCGAACTTCTGGCCGGCGACGAACCGGCAAAGGCGCGCAAGGGCGAACCGGCAAAGCCGGCCCGCGCATCGCGCGACGAGGTGCTGGCGCTGCGTGCCGCCTTGCGCAAATGCGAAGACCGCGTGGCCAAGCTGGAAGAGATGCGCGTGAAGCTGGCCGACAAGCTGGCCGACCCGGCCCTTTACGAACCCGAACGCGCCGGTGAGCGTGAGCTTTGGCAGCGCAAATATGCCGAGGTGATGGACGGCCTCGACCGCGCCGAGGCGCTCTGGCTCGAAGCCGGCGAGGCGCTGGAGGCCGCGGGCGGCTGAACCGCGGCGCTTGCCTGTCGCGTGAAAGCACGATAGCGCGGAAGAGACACAACCGGAGGCCGTTTGGACCAGGGCTTCATCATCACCGCCTTCGTGACGCTTTTCGTGGTCATGGACCCGATCGCGCTGGCGCCGCTCTTCATCGCGCTGACGCCGGGGGCCACGCAGGCGCACCGGCTGGCGGTGGGCCTGCGCGCCTGCCTTGTCGCCGCCGGCATGCTGACCGCCTTCGGGCTATTCGGCGAACAGCTCTTGCGCTTCATCGGCATCTCGCTGCCCGCATTCCGCATCGCCGGTGGCATCCTGCTGTTCCTGACCGCGCTCGACATGCTGTTCGAACGCCGCACCCAGCGGCGCGAACGCCAGTCGGCCGACCATGCCGACCCGTCGGTCTTTCCGCTGGCGACCCCGCTTATTGCCGGCCCCGGCGCTTTGGCGACGATGGTGCTGCTGGTTGGCGAGGCGGGGGGCGACTGGGCGGGCACCGCCACGGTGATCGGCGTGATGCTGGCGGTCATGGTGCTCTGCTTTCTGGCCTTTGCCGCCGCCGGGCTTCTGGAACGGCTTCTGGGCCATACCGGCAATCTGGTGATCACCCGGCTTCTGGGCATGCTGCTGGCGGCGCTTTCGGTGCAGTTCGTCGTCGACGGGGTCATCGGCACCGGGCTGATCGGTGGCTGAGGCTGGCGCCGCGGCTTGCATGACCCTATCTAGTCAGCATGACCAGCATGCTTGATGGCGATCAGATCGGCCGGCTTCTCTACCTCGTCCTCCTTCTGGCGGCCATCGGCGGCTACCTGATGGTCGAGGCGCGCGGGCGGATGGGCCCGGCCCTGCGTGCCGCCGCGGCCTGGGGGCTGATCTTTCTGGGCGTGATCGCCGGTTACGGGCTCTGGTCGGATATCCGCCGGCAGGTCCTGCCGATGCAGCAAAGCCAGTCGGACGGTTCCGTCGAGGTGCCGCGCGCCGCCGATGGCCACTATTACCTGACGCTCGAAATCGCCGGAACGCCGGTGCGTTTCGTCGTCGATACCGGGGCCACCGATGTGGTGCTGTCGCAAGAGGACGCGCGGCGCATCGGGATCGACCCCGAGGCGCTCGACTATCTCGGCTCGGCGACCACGGCCAACGGCGTGGTGCGAACCGCCAGCGTGCGGCTTTCCGATGTCCGCCTCGGCCCGATCCGCGATGACAGCCTGCGCGCGTCGGTCAATGCGGGTGAACTCGACGGCTCGCTGCTGGGGATGAGCTATCTGCAGAGGTTTTCGCGGATCGAGATTGCCGGCGACAGGCTGGTGCTGACCCGCTAGGTCGCGGGGTCGTCCGACCACCGCGGCTCGGCGCTGCCAAGCGCGCAGGCCGGCAGCACCCAGCGCTGGTCGGCGCCCTCGACCAACAGCGCCGGGGCCAGCCTGCGGGCCGGACCCCATGGCGTCGCCTCCTCTGCCGGGGCCCAGTCGCCGGGCTCGTCGTCGCCCATGCTGTCGTCCTTACCGCCCGCCGAAGGATGGCCGGCCAGCAATTCGGCCGTGCGCGCCAGCGACAGCCGCGCGTGGCGCGGCCCGCCACCGCTCAGCGCATGGGTCAACCCCGTCACCACGGCAGCCGCCAACAGATAACCGGTCGCATGATCCAGCGCCTGAACCGGCAGCGGCACGGGTTCGGCCTTGCCGGCCCAGCCCATCCCGGCATGGGCGATGCCGGCGCTCATCTGCACCAGACTGTCAAAGCCGCGCCGCCCGGCCCACGGGCCGGTCCAGCCATAGGCGTCGAGCGTCACCTCGATCCGTCCCGGCGCCACGGTATCGCGCCAGGCCTCGCCCAGACCGGCCGCGTCCAGCGCGCCGGGCCGGTAGCCATGGACGATCACATCGGCGCGGGCCAGCAAGGCTTTCAGCCGCTCGCGCCCGGTGGCGGTTGTCAGGTCGAGCGTGGCACAGCGTTTTCCCAGCGTGATATCGGGCACCACGTTGGCCTCGTCCCAGCCGGGCGGGTCGATGCGCAGAACCTCGGCCCCGAAACCGGCCAGTGCGCGGGTGGCGACCGGCCCGGCCAGAACCCGCGTCAGGTCCAGCACGCGCAGCCCGTTCAGCGGCGCATCGCGCCGGCCGGCCCAGTCGCGAAAGCCTGCCGGGGCAACACCGCGCCAGTCGACCAGCGGTTCGGCCGCCACCGCGCGCCCCTGCGGATGGGCCAGCCATTCCGCACGCGAACGCAGCTTTGCCGCCACCCCGCCGGCCGCGACCACGGCATCTTCCAGCGCATCGCCCTGCCAGCCGGCCACCGCCGCAGCCACCGCCGCGCGATCCGCCGGCACCCCCAGCACATCCAGCGCCGCCGCCCGGTGCGCCGGCAGGTTGGTGTGCAGGCGGATGAACCCGTCACCGCTGGCATAGACGCCCGCCACCGCATCCCAGATCGGCGGCAGGTCCCAGCCGATGGGCCGGATCGAGCGGTCGAACCACAGCTGCGCGCGGCGCGCGTCGACGCTGACGGCCGGTTGCGCCCCGCCATGGCAGAGCGCGATCAGCCGCGCCATGGCCTGACCAAGTGCTGCCATTGATCCGGTGGCCAGCCCGGCCACGTCGAAGGCGGACGCAAGCCGCCCCGGCCCGGTGATCGCCACCGGAGAGGCGTCGTCGCCGAAGGCCTCGACAATCTCATGCATGGCCGACCCTATTCCGCCAGACCGGCCGCCGCCAGCCAGCGCGCCGAACCGATCAGCCCGCCGGCGTCGCCAGTTCCATGATCAGCCGGGGCATCTGCGGCAGCTGCCCCAGCGCGGCGAAGACCGAGGGCCAGGCGATACTGCCCTGCCCGATCGGCCAGTGCCGGTCGCCAAATCCGTCGGCATCTTGCAGATGCACATGCGCCAGCGCCGCGCCGGCGGCGCGCACGAAGGCATCGACGGGTGGGGCACGATGCGCGCCATGGGCGTAATGGGCATGCCCGGTATCGAGCGAGACACGGACCGCCGGGCTGTCGAAGCTCGCGGCCAGCGCCACGCGTTCGGCCGGGTCGATGTCTTCGCAATTCTCGATCACCAGAACAACGCCCAGCGCCTCGGCCCGGCGCACCAGCGGGGCCAGCGTGTCATGGCTGCGTTCGCGGATACCGATGCTGTCGTCCCATTCGGTGCCGCGCTGAAACCAGCTCCATGTCGTGAAGGAGATGCAGCACCATGTGCCCGCCATCGGCGCCCGTCGCCTCGCCGATCCGCGCCAGAACCTCGAGCGCCTCGCCAAAGCGGCGCTGGACGATCGCCCGGATGTCACTGTCGGGATTGTCGATGGTCAGGCCCTCGTAGGGCGCGTGCAGGCCGATCCGGCCGCCATGACCGGCGAGATCGCGCTTAACCCGCGCCGGCAACGCACCGGCCCGGCCATCCTGCATCGCGCCTGCCGCGGCAAGGTCGCGCAGTTCGATGTCGCGGTCGCGTTCGGCGATGAAGCCGCGCAAGCCCGGCGTGCCGGCAATATCGTCAAGCGTGACCGCCAGGCCCAGAACCGGCAGGGCATTTCGCCCGTTCATTGCGCCATCCCCATGTTCCGCCCGCTTTCCGTCGCGAGCCTCATGCCTCGGCCTTCTTTTCCCAGCGCCCCGATTCCTCCGACCAGTATTGCGCCGAAAGCCCGGCACCGGTCAGCGCCTTCCATTGTTCGCGTGCGGTGGCGACCGCCGCATCGTCATTGCCGTCGAAAAGGATGCAGGTGCGTTCCAGCGCGCCGGCCTCCCCGGCCGCAACCGCGGCGCCATCCACGGCCATCAGGCATTGCGCGCCATTCACCGCCTCGCCCAGGGTCAAGAGAACCGGCTGCATCGCATCATGCGGCCCGCCGGCAAGCCCGTGCGGCAGAAAGCCCTCTTCGGGGCCAAGCCAGAGCTTCTCGTCAAGCCAGGCCAGCCGTTCGGCGGCACTGGCGCGCACTGCGACGCGCCATCCGGCGCCCATGGCCTTGGCCAGCAGCATCCGCAGCGCCTCTTCGGCGGGCGAACGGGTCAGGTGGTAAAACAGCACCGCCCCCATCGCCCCGGCCTCAGCCCTCGTAGCGGTCGCGGATCAGCCGGTCGAGCGCCAGAACGCCCCAGCCGGTGGCGCCAGCCGGCGCCATGGCCGTGGCCTCCTTGGTCAGCGCCGTGCCGGCGATATCCAGGTGGATCCACGGGGTTTCCGCCTTGACGAAGCGTTGCAGAAACTGCGCCGCGGTGATCGAGCCGCCGTCGCGGCCGCAGGAGTTGCGCATGTCGGCAATCCGCGATTTCAGCTTGCGGTCATAGGCCTCGCCCAGGGGCATGCGCCAGGCGCCTTCGCCCTCGGCCGCGGCGGCTTTCAGAAATGCGCCCGCGAGGGTGTCGTCGTTGGAAAAGACGCCGGTGTTTTCATGGCCCAGCGCGACGATGATCGCGCCGGTCAGCGTGGCGAGGTCGATCATCGCGGCGGGTTTGAACCGGTCCTGCGCGTACCAAAGCACATCGGCCAGAACCAGCCGGCCCTCGGCATCGGTGTTGATCACCTCGATCGTGTCGCCCTTCATGCTGCGCACCACGTCGCCGGGGCGCTGCGCCCGCCCGTCGGGCATGTTTTCCACCAGCCCGACCAGCCCCACGACATTGGCGCGCGCCTTGCGCAGTGCCAGCGCGCGCATGACGCCGGCAACCGTGCCGGCGCCGCCCATATCCATGGTCATCTCCTCCATGCCGGCCGCCGGCTTGATCGAGATGCCGCCGGTATCGAAGACCACGCCCTTGCCGACCAGCGCCAGCGGCGCCTCGCCCTTCTTGCCGCCGCGCCATTCGATCACCACCACCTTCGATGGGCTTTCCGAACCCTGTCCGACGCCCAGAAGCGCGCGCATGCCAAGCTTGCGCAGATCGTCCTCTTCAAGGATCTCGACATGCAGTCCAAGTTCCTGCATCGCGGCCAGACGGGCGGCAAAATCGTCCGTCGTCAGGATGTTGGCCGGTTCGTTGACCAGATCGCGGGTAAAGAACACCGCCTCGGCCATGGCCGCCATCGGGCCGGCTTCGGCCGCCACCGCTTCGGGCTTGGCGACCATCAGCGTCACCGCGCCTTTTGGCTTCGGCTCGGCGGTCTTGTGGTCGGAAAACTCATAGGCGCGCAACGCCAGACCCAGCGACAGATCGGCGGCGCGAGTGTTGGTGCCGGCCATGACCCGCATCGCCGTCTTGCCCAGCACCCGGCCCAGCGCGGCGCCCGCCTTGCGCGCCGTGGCAACCGAGGCGCGGCGGTTCAGCCGAACGAGATAGACGGCCTCGGCGGCCAGCCCGCCGGGCCAGGCAAATTCGCGCAGCTCGCCCTCTTTCATCTCGGCGAAGGCGGGCGAGGCGGCAAAGCGTTTCAAGGCACCGCGCATCAGCCGGTTCAGCCGCCGCCCGGCCGCATCCAGCACCCCGTTCGCGCCGATCAGAACCGCGATCCGCCCCTCGAAACCGGCCAGATCATCGAGCGCGGTTTCGGCGATTGTGATGGCGACGGGGGTGGTCATGTCTATCCTCCAGCAGGCTTTTGCCGGACCCTATCCGCTGCCCCCCGGCTTGGCCAGATAGGAGTTTTCCCCGCCCGGCTTTTCCGCTAGGTTCCGCGCCATCGCAAGGCGGGGGAAAGGTCACGGTGTCGAGATTCGACAGATACATGCTGTCGCAGCTCATGATGCTGTTCGGCTTCTTTTCGCTGGTGCTGGTGTCGGTCTACTGGATCAACCGGGCGGTGTCGCTTTTCGACCAGCTGATCGGCGATGGCCAGTCCGCCCTTGTTTTCCTTGAGTTTACCGCCCTGACGCTGCCCAATGTCATCCGGCTCGTCCTGCCGATTTCGGCCTTTGCCGCCTCGGTCTATGTGACCAACCGGCTGGCCACGGAAAGCGAGTTGGTGGTGATGCAGGCCACCGGGTTTTCGGCCTTTCGACTGGCGCGGCCGGTGGTCTATTTCGGGCTGATCGTGGCCGTCATGCTGTCGATCCTGACCCATGTCCTCGTCCCGGCCAGCCGCACCCAGCTCGCGACCCGCAGCGACGAGGTGTCCGAGGACATCGCGGCGCGGTTTCTGGACGAAGGAAAGTTCCTGCACCCGGCCGAAGGCATCACCTTCTACATCCGTGAAATCACGCCGGCGGGCGAGTTGAAGGACCTGTTTCTTTCCGATGCCCGAGGCGGCGATCAGCGCACCACCTATACCGCCCGTTCGGCGCTGCTGGCGCGTTCCGACACCGGGCCGAAGCTGGTGATGTTCAACGGCATGGCGCAGAACCTTCGGCTGAAGGACAAGGCGCTGTCGCTGACCCGGTTTGCCGATTTCACCTATGACATCGGCGCGCTGATCGCCCCGCGCCAGCGCGGCCACCGCGACGTCGCGGAATATTCGACACCGCTGCTGCTTGCACCGACCGCCGCCGCCATGGCAGAGGCCGGCGCCGACCGCGCGGAATTTCTGTACGAGGGCCATACCCGCTTTGCCGAACCGTTGGCCGCCGTGGCCGCCGCGCTTGTGGGCTTTGCCGCGCTTCTGCTTGGCGGGTTCAGCCGCTTCGGGGTCTGGCGCCAGATCCTCGGCGCGATCACGGTTCTGGTGCTGATGCAGCTGGTCAACAATGCCGGCGCCTCGGTCGCGGTTCAGGATGCGCGGCTCTGGGCGGCGGCCTATCTGCCGGGCCTCTTTGGCCTGGCGGTTGCGCTGACGATGCTGTGGCTGTCGCAGCGGCCGCGCCGGCCGGTTCGCAGCGCGGAGGCCCCGGCATGAGGCTTTCGTTTTACTTCGCGCGCAAGTTCCTGATCGCCTTTGGCGGTGTTTTCGCGGTTTTTCTGGCGATCATGCTTCTGGTTGACATGGTCGAACAGATCCGCCGCTTCAAGGAGGCGGATATCGGCGTCGCCCAGGCCGCCGGGCTGGCCGCGCTCAGCGTCCCGGCAAGCCTCTACCGTATCCTTCCGCTGATCACGATCCTGGCCGCGATCGCGCTGTTTCTGGGCCTTGCGCGCACCAGTGAACTTGTCGTCACCCGCGCCGCCGGCCGTTCGGCGCTGCGCAGTCTTGTGGCTCCGGTCACGACCGCGCTGATGATCGGCACGCTGGCGGTACTGGTCCTGAACCCGCTGGTTGCCGCGACCGAGAAGGAATACGAGGCGCTGTCGAACCGGCTGGCGCGCGGCGATGCCAGCGTGCTGTCGATCAGCCGCGAGGGCCTCTGGCTGCGTCAGGGAGGCGCGACCGGGCAAACGGTGATCCGCGCGGACCGGGCCAACCTGGACGGGACCGAGCTTTATTCTGTGTCCTTCATCACCTTTGACAGCCAGGGCGAACCCGCGAGCCGGATCGAGGCCGAAAAGGCCGTTCTGACGCCTGGACAGTGGCAGTTGAGCATGGCCAAGCTCTGGCGCTTTTCGCCGGGGTCCAACCCCGAGACCGGCGCCAAGACGCTAAGCGAGATGACCGTGCCGAGCGATCTGACGCGCGAACAGATCCGCGACAGTTTCGGCACGCCCTCGGCGATACCGATCTGGGATCTGCCGGCCTTCATCGCCAGTCTGGAACGGGCCGGTTTTTCGGCGCGTCAGCACCGCGTCTGGATGCAGATGGAACTGGCGCTGCCGCTTTTCCTATGCGCCATGGTGCTGATCGGCGCGGGCTTTACCATGCGCCACACCCGGTTCGGGCGCACTGGCACCATGGTGCTGTTGTCGCTGCTGGCCGGTTTCGGGCTGTTCTTCCTGCGCAACTTCGCCCAGGTGCTGGGCGAGAACGGCCAGATCCCGGTGATCGTCGCCGCCTGGGCGCCGCCGGTCGCTGCGGTCTTGTTGTCGCTGACGCTTTTGCTGCATCTGGAGGATGGATGATGCGGCGGGTGCTGGCAGTTCTGATCGGGGTCTGGGTGCTGCTGGCACCCGCCGCAGCGGCCGCGCAGGGCTATGCCACGCTGGTGGCCGACCGGGTATCGGTTTCGGGTGGCTCGACGCTGGTCGCCGATGGCCATGTCGAGGTGCTGTTCGAAGGCCGGCGGCTGAAGGCCAGCCGCGTGCGCTATGACAAGTCGACCGACAAGCTGGAGATCGAAGGACCGATCGTGCTTGACGACGGTCAGGGTGCGGTGCTTCTGGCCGATGCGGCCAGCCTTTCGGGCGACATGCGCGAGGGGCTCTTGCAAAGCGCGCGGCTGGTTCTGAACCAGCAATTGCAACTGGCGGCGAACCAGGTCTTCCGCACCGCCGGGCGCTACACGCGGCTCGACAACACCGTCGCCTCGTCCTGTCAGGTCTGCGCCTCGCGGCCGGTGCCGCTTTGGGAAATCCGCGCCGCGCAGATCGTGCATGACCAAGAGGAACGTCAGCTCTATTTCGACCGAGCGCAGTTTCGCATCGCGGGCGTGCCGGTCTTCTACATTCCGCGCCTGCGCATGCCCGACCCGACCCTGAAGCGCGCCACCGGGTTTCTGGCACCCGAGATGCGGTCTTCCTCGCTGCTCGGCACCGGGCTGAAGCTGCCCTATTTCATCGCGATCGGCGATCATGCCGACCTGACGCTGACGCCCTATCTGTCCAGCTCGCGCACCGCGACGGTCGAATTGCGCTATCGCCAGGCATTTCGCACCGGTCAGGTGGAAATCAACGGCGCGGTATCGCGCGACGATCTGATCCCCGGCACCCTGCGCGGCTATGTTTTCGCCGATGGCAGCTTTACCCTGCCGCGCAACTTCACGCTGAACTTCGACCTCGAACTGACGCGCGACCCCGCCTATCTCAGCGACTATGGCTATTCGCAGAAGGACCGGCTGACCAGCGGGCTGGATGTGACGCGCACGCGGCGCAACGAATACATTCAGGCCCGAATCCTGAACGTGCATTCGATCCGGGCCGGCGAAACCAATGCGACCCTGCCGACGCTGATCGGCGATTTTACCTATCATCGCCGGTTCAAACCCCCGGTTCTGGGCGGCGAAGGCGGCTTTCGCTTTCAGATGAACGGGCACCGGCGTGCCTCGTCGCTGGCCGTCGACGGACCGGATGCCGACAGCGAAACCGACGGGCGCGATCTTTTGCGCGCATCGGCGCGGCTTGACTGGCGGCGCAACTGGATCGTCGGGCCGGGTATCGTCGTCTCGGCGCTTGGCGAACTTGCGGCCGACATCTATGCGATCCGGCAGGATGACGCCTATCCCGGCAGCGTCGCGCGGGTCACGCCGACACTGGCGGCCGAACTGCGCTGGCCCTGGCTGCGATCCGAGGCAAATGGTGTCAGCCACGTGGTCGAGCCCTTCGTTCAACTGGCCTACAGCCCGCGCAACACCGCCGCCATCCCGAACGACGACAGCGCGCTTGTGGAATTTGACGAAGGCAACCTGCTGGCGCTGTCGCGCTTTGCCGGGGCCGATCGGGTGGAAACCGGCACCCGTGCCGCCATCGGCGCCGTCTGGACCCGTCACGACCCCGCCGGCTGGTCGCTGGGCGTGACCGCCGGGCGCATCCTGCGCCGTGACGCGCTGGGTCAGTTCACCACCGCATCCGGGCTGACGGGCACGCATTCGGACTGGCTGACGGCGGTGCAACTGAAAACCGCGGGCGGGCTCAGCCTGTTGAACCGCGCGGTGATCGACGACAGCCTGTCGGTCACCAGCAACGAATTGCGGCTGGGCTGGGCCAATGAACGGCTGAACCTTGGGTCGTCCTATCTGTGGCTGCTGACCGACGCCGCGGCAGGCCGGCCCAGCGACACCTCGGAATGGACGATGGACGCCGCCTATAGGCTGGGCGATTTCTGGACCGGAAAGGTCGCCTGGCGCTATGATTTCACCGCCCGGCGGGCGGCAAGCGCGGGTGTCGGCCTGCAATACAGCAACGAATGCGTCGCAGTCGATCTTTCCCTCTCGCGTCGCTTCACATCCTCGACTAGTGTGAGGCCGACAACGGATATTGGCCTTTCGGTCGATCTGATCGGCTTTGGCGACAAGGGCAAGACCGGGGGTGCGCGCCGCAGCTGCGCCCGGTAAGGCCCGGACAAGACGGACGAAACGAGCGGAACAGACATGATACGGGTGATACAACTTCTTGCGGTCGGCCTTCTTGCGGCGGCATATGCCATGCCCGCCGCCGCGCAGGGCCAGTTCTCGCCGCGCGTCTATGTGAACGACCGGGTCGTCACCCAATACGAGGTCGACCAGCGCTATGCCTTCCTGCAATTGCTGCGCGCGCCCGGCGATGTCGAGGATCTGGCCATCCGCGGGCTGATCGACGACCGGCTGCGGGTTCAGGCGGCCGAGGAAATGGGCCTGAAGGTCAGCGAAGAGCAGATCGCCGCCGGCATGGCCGAATTTGCCGGGCGCGCCAATCTGGAAACCGAGCAACTGATCGAGCTGATCGGACAGGCCGGGATCGCGCCCGAAACGCTGCGTGATTTCGTCGCTTCGGGCATGATCTGGCGCGATGTGGCCCGCGGGCGCTTTGGGCCGCGCGCCATCGTATCCGATGCCGAGGTCGACCGTGCGCTTTCGCTGACCAGCGAAAAGGGCGGCATGCGCGTGCTGCTGTCGGAGATCATCCTGCCCGACACGCTGGATTCCATCCGGCTGGCGACCGAACTGGCCGGTTCGATCACCTCGCAGGCGGCCCTTGCCGCCGCCGCTAAGGAATATTCGAAATCCGACAGCGCCGCCGAGGGCGGCCGGCTGAACTGATCCCGCTGTCGAACCTGCCGCCGCAGATCGTGCCGCAGCTCTTGTCCTCGCGGCCCGGTGGGGTGACCCAGCCGGTCCGGCTGGGCGGAACGATCGCGCTGTTCCAGCTGGTTTCGCTGGATCAGACCGAGGGGCTGGCCGGGCTGCCGGTGGCGGTCGATTACGCGCAGTTCCTGATCCCGGGCGGGCGCGGGAATTTCGCCGCGCTGGCCGAGGCCGCGCGGATCCGTGGCGAGGTCGATGCCTGCAACGATCTTTACGCGGTCGCCGACGGCCTGCCGGAAAGCCAGCTGCAGCGCGTCACGCAAAGCCCGTCCGAGATTCCGCAGGATATTGCGCTGGAACTTGGCCAGTTTCGACGAGAACGAAAGCTCGACCGCGCGGCGGGCGACGCGCTGGTGTTCCTGATGCTTCGCTCGCGCCGGCTGGACGATGGCGGGTTCGACGGCGGGCGGCGGTGCGCGAGCGGCTGGTCAACCAGAAGATCGCCGGGATGGCCGAGATCTATCTCGAGGAACTGCGTTCCGAGGCGACGATCCGCTACCCATGACGCTCGCGCCCATCGTGATGAGCTGTGGCGAGCCGGCCGGTATCGGCCCCTGCGCCGTGCGCGCCTCGCGGGACCGGGCGAGGCTCTGCCGTTTCCTTGTCGGCGACCCGCGCATCTGCCACAGCACGCCTCCATCGCCGAAATCGACAGCCCGTCCGAGGCGGCCAGCGCCGCGAAACGCGGCTCGCCGGTTCTGGCCCATGCTTCTCCGGCACCGGCGTCCCCGGAAAGTCCGCGCCCGGAGAACGCCGCGGCGATTGTTGCCGTCATCGCCCGGGCCGTGGCGCTGGTCATGGCCGGCGAAGCGTCGGCACTGACCACCTTGCCGATCGCCAAGAAGGTGCTGAAGGACGGCGCGGGCTTGCCTTTCCGGGCCATACCGAATATCTTGCCAGCCTTGCCGGTACCGACCGCGTGGTGATGATGCTGGCCTGTCCGGAACTGCGCGTGGTGCGCCGGTCGCTCATCCGGCATGCCGCTGGCCGAGGTCCCTGCCGCGCTGACGGCAGAGCTTCTGGCCGAGACGATCCGCATCACCCATGCCGCGCTACGTTCTGATTTCGCCATCGCGCGGCCGCCTGGCGGTGGCCGAAGCTGAACCCCCCATGCCGGCGCGAAGGCGCCATGGGGCGGAGGAATGCGAGGTGATCGCCCCGGTCCTCGATGCGCTGCGCCGAGGGTCTGGCGATTTCCGGGCCGCTGCCGGCCGACACGATGTTCGACGCCGCGGCGCGCGCGGGCTATGACGCGGCGATCGCGATGTACCACGATCAGGCGCTGATCCCGATCAAGACCATCGATTTCGCCGGCGGCGTCAACGTGACGCTGGGCCTGCCTTTCGTACGCACTGGCCCGATCACGGCACGGCCTTCGACATCGCCGGCAAGGGCATGGCCGATGCGACCAGTCTGATCGCGGCGCTGCGCATGGTTGCCGCTATCGCCGCGAAGCGGGCCGGCCGATGAGCGCCGGGCGTCGTTTCGCTGACGGAGCCGGCCCAGGGGCTTCCGCCCCTCAGCCCTGCGGGCGCCCCCCGGGAGTATTTCTGCCAAGATGAAAGGCGGGCGCAATCTGCGGGCGACGCTAGACGGCCTTCCGCCATTGCGTGCGGTGATCGCCAGCCACGGATCGCCGCGAAGAAGCAGCTGGGCCAGAACTTTCTTCTGATCTGAACCTGACCGCCAAGATCGCCCGCGCCGCCGGAGACCTTGGTGCCTGCGATGTGCTGGAGATCGGCCCGGGGCCCGGCGGGCTGACGCGGGCCTGCTGGCCAGAGGGCGCGCGGCGGGTTCTGGCGGTGGAAAAGGATGCGCTGTCTGCCGGCGCTGGCCGAGATTGCCGACGCCTATCCCGGCAGGCTCGAGGTGGTGAACGCCGATGCGTTGACGGTCGATGCCGCCGCCCGCCTGACGCCGCCGATCCGGGTGGTGGCCAACCTGCCCTACAATGTCGGAACCGAGCTGCTGATGGCCAAGCTGGCTGACGCCGCCGCACTGGCCGCCTTTCTGGCAAAGCCTGACGCTGATGTTCCAGAAGGAAGTGGCCGAACGGATCGTCGCCCGGCCCGGCAGCAAGGCCTATGGCGATTGGCGATCCTCGGGCGCAGTGGCGGGCGGAGACGAAGATCGATGACGCTGCCGCCGGAGGCTTTCACGCCGGCGCCCAAGGTGCATTCGGCGGTGGTGCAGATCACACGGCGCGAGGCGCCGCTGTTCTCGCCGACGAGGCGTGGTGTTGACCTGCCTTGTCGCCGCCGCCTTTAACCAGCGCCGCAAGTTGCGCGCCGCGCTGCGCGCGGGCTTGCCCTGGATATCGAGGCGTACCTGAGCGCGGCGGGCATTGCGCCCACCGCGCGGGCCGAAGAAATCGGGATCGAGGCCTACCGCCGGCTGGCGCGCATCCTGGCCGGCACGGGCTGAACCGCGCCGGCGGGGTTTCGCCCGGACGGCGCCTATTCGGCCGCCGAGGCCTGATCGGCGCCAGAGGCCTCACCATCGTTGCCGCCGGCATCGCCATCGCCATTCGGGCGCGCGGCTTGCGCGGCCCACGAGGCCGGCGCGGGCCGCGTGCGCGGGGTCCGTCGCCGCCATCGCCCGCCGCTTCGGCTGCGCCTCGGCATGGCGGGCCTCGGGGGTTTCGACCAGACCGCTGTCGTCGTTGCCGGTTTCAATGGCGCCGCCGGCCGATCCGTTGGCGTCGTGCCCCTGATCGTCGCGGTCCTCGCGGTCGCGGCCGTTGCGGTCACGGTTCTGCTGGTCGTTCTGCTGATCGCGGCGCTGGTCCTGTTCGCGCTGCAATTCGCGCTGCGCTTCGCCCAGCATGCGGGTGTAACGTGTTCGGCGTGCTGCAGAGTTTTCCGCCGCCACCCGATCGTTCGACAACTGGGCATCGCGCGCCGATCAGGTATTTGTCGATGATCTGCTGCGGCGTGCCGCGCACCTGCCTTCGGGGCCGGAGCTGTCGAAGACACCCGGTTGACGATATTGCCCATCGAGCGCGGGCGGTCTGACTTCGAACGCGAACGTGACTTGGATGATCTCATGTTTTCGTGTGTTCCAGCCTTACAAGGGCTTATCCCCGACCGCTGAAGCAACCGTTAAGAGGTTGAAGCGAAAGGGCGGTATTTGGCTTACCTGCGCGGGGGCGTCGTCATGCCCTCCCCTCACAAGTCCCGAGTAAACATGGGCGGCCGGGCTGACAAGCGGAATCCGCCACAAAGACCCATAAATCGGGGCGTTCCGGCGGAAATGTGCGGAAAAGCCACGATGACTTGCGAAATCGCCGTTTCGGTTTGGCGAACAGTGGTGATGTCAGGCGCGTTTTGTCGCCAGAAACCACGCGGTCGCGGCGGTCGAGGTCCTGACGGGACCTGAACCCTCGCCAACCCGGCGGCGGCGAAGAATGCCGCACCTGGCCGCCGCCTGGGTCGGGCCGATCTCGACCAGCAGGCGGCCGCCGGGCGAAAGGTGCGCGGGCGCCGGCGGCAATCGCGCGATAGGCGTCCAGCCCGTCGCCGCCGCGCTCGCCGCCTCGCGCGCCCTAGCCGCGCACCTCCGGGGGCAAGGCCGGGCCATCTCGGCCCGGCGATATAGGGCGGGTTCGAGACGATCAGATCGTAGCCGCCCTCCACCCCTGCGAACCAATCGCTCGCCAACCGCGCCCGGTCCGCGACGCCCAGCGCATTGCATTGGCGCGCGCCACATCGAGCGCGCGGCCGGAAATGTCGACGCCGACGCCTGCCACCCCGAACGATCGGCCAGAAGGCTCAACAGGATGCAGCCCGACCCTGTGCCAAGGTCCAGCACACGGGAAAAAGGGGCTTCCAGCGCCGCCTCGATGAGGGTCCGGTTTCCGGCCGCGGGTCGAGCACGGCCGACGTGACGGTGAAGTCGTGACGCCAGAAGGCGCGCTTGCCGATGATCTGCGACACCGGTTTTGTGGCGCGCGCTCTGCCAGCGCGATATCGAGCATCTCCAGCGTCAGGCTGTTGGGCTGAAGTCACGTGTTCAGTGGCTCGGGCGCGCGCTGCCCGATCCCCGTAGGCCCAGTCGTAAAGCCGCCGCAGATCGCCGGCCGGATCGGGCACGCCCTTTGCCGCCAGCGCCCTGATCGCGGCGGCGCGGTTCATGCCTCCATCTCGGCCAGGGCCAGGGCCTCGGTCGTCGGCGACGAGCGCGTCGATGACTTCACGAGATCGCCGGCCATGATCTGGTCGAGCCGGTAGAGCGTGAGGTTGATGCGATGGTCGGTCATCCGGCCCTTGCGGAAAGTTGTAGGTGCGATCCGTTCGGAACGGTCGCCCGAACCCACCTGCTCTGCGGTCGGCCGCGCGTTCGGCATCGGCGCGCGAGCGTTCCATGTCGAAAGGCGCGCAGCACCTGCATGGCGATGGCGCGGTTCTGGTGCTGCGACTTTTCCGACGAGGTCACGACGATCCCGGTCGGGATATGGGTGATGCGCACCGCGCTGTCGGTGGTGTTCACGTGCTGGCGCCGCTGGCGCTCGATGCGCGCATCGTGTCGATCCGGATGTCGGCGGGCGGTATGTCGGATATCGACCTCTTCGGAGCCGGGCAGCACCGCCACGGTCGCCGCCGAGGTATGGATGCGCCCGCCGCGCTTTCGGTTTCCGGCACCCGCTGGACGCGGTGCACGCCGCTTTCGTATTTCAGCCGGGCAAAGACGCCTTCTCCCTGCACGCTGGCGACAACCTCCTTGATGTGCCGCCCAGCTCGGTTTCGGCCAGTTCCAGAACTCCAGCCGCCAACCCTGCGCCTCGGCGAAACGCTGGTACATACGCAGAAGATCGCCGGCGAACAGCGCCTCTCGCCACCTGTACCGGGCCGGATTTCGAGGATCGCGGGCGGGCGTCGGCGGCATCTTTCGGCAGGAGCGCGATGCTGTGGTTTTCCTCCATCGCCGGGATGCGCGCTCAAGGCCGGGATCCCTGTCCTCGGCAAGCGCCCGCATCTCGGGGTCCGACAGCATCGCCTCGGCCTCGGCCAGATCGTCCAGCGCCTGCCGGTAGGCCGCGATTTCCGGCGGCAACGGGCTTCAGCTCGGAATACTCCCGGCTGAGCGCGGCGATTTCCGCCGGCGGTGCGCCTGCCGGACAGTTTCTGCCTCGAGAAACTCGAAACGCCGGGTGATCTGGGCGAGCTTGTCCAAGGGAACCATGGCGGGGTTTGACCGCAAGCCGCGGCGGGGGTCAAGGGGCAAGCGGCAGGCGCCCTTCCCCTTTGTGCGCACCGGCGCTATAGACCGGCCAAACGGCATTTTCAGGGGACCGCTTCCATGAGCACCATCGTCGATATTCACGCCCGCGAAATCCTCGACAGCCGGGGCAACCCGACGGTGGAGGTCGACGTGACGCTGGAGGATGGCACGCTCGGTCGTGCGGCGGTGCCTTCGGGCGCATCGACCGGCGCACACGAAGCGGTCGAAAAGCGCGATGGCGACAAGGGCCGTTACCTCGGCAAGGGCGTTCTGGAAGCGGTGGCGGCGGTCAATGGCGAATTGGCCAACGAGCTTGTGGGCTTCGACGCCACCGAACAGGTGCTGATCGACAGCGCGATGATCGAAATCGACGGAACGCCGAACAAGGCGCGGCTCGGCGCAAACGCCATTCTGGGCGTGTCGCTGGCAGTGGCCAAGGCGGCCGCCGATTATACCGCCCAGCCGCTTTACCGCTATGTCGGCGGCACTTCGGCGCGGGTTCTGCCGGTGCCGATGATGAACATCATCAACGGCGGCGAACATGCCGACAACCCCATCGACATCCAGGAATTCATGATCATGCCGGTCGCCGCCGGCACCATCCGCGACGCGGTGCGCATGGGTTCGGAGGTGTTTCACACCCTGAAGAAAGAGCTGTCGGCAGCGGGCCTTTCAACCGGGATCGGCGACGAGGGCGGCTTTGCGCCGAACCTCAGTTCGACCCGCGCCGCGCTGGATTTCATCCTCAAGGCCATCGAAAAGGCCGGCTTCAAGCCCGGCGAGGATATCTATCTGGCCCTCGACTGCGCCTCTACCGAGTATTTCAAGGGCGGCAAATACGCGATGAAGGGCGAAGGCCTGACGCTCAACTCGGCCGAAAACGTCGCCTACCTGAAAAAGCTCTGCGCCGATTATCCGATCATCTCGATCGAGGATGGCTGCGCCGAGGACGATTGGGACGGCTGGAAACAACTGACCGACGCGCTCGGGGCGTCGGTGCAATTGGTGGGTGACGATCTGTTCGTGACCAACCCCGCCCGTCTGGCCGAAGGCATCGGCAAGGGCGTGGCCAATTCGATGCTGGTGAAGGTCAACCAGATCGGCACGCTGACCGAAACGCTGAACGCCGTCGAAATGGCGCATCGCGCGCGCTACACCAATGTGATGAGCCATCGTTCCGGCGAAACCGAAGATGCGACCATCGCCGATCTCGCCGTCGCCACCAACTGCGGGCAGATCAAGACCGGCTCGCTGGCGCGTTCGGACCGGCTGGCGAAATACAACCAGCTGATCCGGATCGAGGAAATGCTGGGCGAAACCGCCGAATATGCCGGCCGCTCGATCCTGCGCCGCTAAGCGGCGCGACCGAGCCTTTCCGGCCAGGACGGGTCAATACGCCCTCGACGATGACCAGATCGGTCTCTGCCGCAGCCACGCGGACATGGCGCGCGGTCGTAAAGGCGTCGGATTCGCAGAACGGCGCGACCGAGCCCGGCTGTCGAACCCGGCCACGACGCAGGTCCCGGTCGCGGCACTTTCGCGGTGGTCGATCTCGGGGTGTTGTACGCGGATAGGGGCAATCACACAGGCTTTCGGGATTGCAGTCCGCCCCTACTTGTGACCGGATGATACCAGGAAAAATCCGGTTCGCGATGATCAAAGCCCTGATTTTCGATGTCTTCGGCACCTGCGTCGACTGGCGGTCCTCGGTCGCGCGGGCGGTTGCCGCGGCTCTTCCCGGCGTCGATGCCACAGCCTTCGCCACAGCATGGCGCGCCGAATACGATCCGGCGATGGCACGCATCCGCGACGGCGGGCGCGGCTACGTGGCGCTCGACGATCTGCATCGTGAAAACCTTCACCGCGTGCTCGACCGCTTCGGCGCCCGTTGCGACGATCCCGCAGGGCTGAATACCGCCTGGGAGCGGCTCGACCCGTGGCCCGATGTCGTGGCCGGGCTGACGCGGCTGCGCCGGGCCCACATCATCGCCCCCTGTTCGAACGGCTCTATCGCGATGATGACGCGGCTGGCGCGCCACGCCCGGCTGCCTTGGGACTGTATTCTTGGCGCGGAACTGGCGCGCGACTACAAGCCCAAGCCGGGCGTCTATCATGCCGCCTGCGCCGCCTTGCGCCTGGCTCCCGACGCGGTGATGATGGTCGCCGCCCATAACGGCGATCTGGCGGCGGCGCGAGCCGCGGGGCTTAAAACCGCCTTCGTTCCGCGCCCCGCCGAACACGGCCCCGGCCAGACCACCGACCTTGCGCCCGAGGCCGACTGGGATGTGACCGCGCCGGATTTCGGCGCACTCGCGGCGGCTCTGACGCGATGCTGACCGCCGCCGATCTTTTCCTCGCCGCCGGTGCGCTCGATCCGCATCTGGCGGCGCTGGCCATCGCCATCGGGCTTGTGGCGGTCCCCGCCAGCTTCCTTGCCCGCCGCCTGGCCCACCGACTGTCGGGCACGGCCCATCTTCGCATGCCCGACGCCGTGGTGGTCCCTGGCGGGCTGCTCCTGCTTTGTCGTGCCTTGGGGCAGACTTGACCGCATGACCACAGGGCGGCATGGATGGGCGATGATGCCTCGCCTCGCCGCCCGTCTCGTTGCGCCTCTGGCTGGAAGCTTGCCGCCTGCGTCGCACCGGGCAGCGCGCCGGCGCCCGACAGCTTCGGGCGTGCCGCGGCGTTGGCCGCGAAACTCGCCGATACCACGCAGGCGCAGCACGACCGCTTTTTCGGCACCCAGATCGAGTATCTCGCGCCAGACGGCCGCAGCCGGCTCTGGGCCGCGGGCCGGGCCGGGATCGTCGATGGCCAATGGCTCACCCGCGCGGGGCCACGCCCCGGCGAGGCGGCGCAACTCTGCTTTCGCTACGGGGCCGACCGGGCGCTGGCCGTCGATCCCGCCCAGGGCGGCAACTGGACCTGCCGGGACGGCGCGGGCTATCTCGGAACCCGCAGCGGCAGCGCCGCGGGCGATCCGCTGGGCCTCGCCACCGGCCGGCCGCTGCCGCCCCTGCCGGCCGACCGCGCCATCGGCCTTGCCGAAGCCGCAGGGATTGCCGCACCAGGCTGAGCGGTCTTCATCTTGGCCCCAATACTCCCGCCGGAGGCAATCTGCCGCAGGCGGGCCCTGACGGGCTAAAGCGCCACCTTGAATTCCTGAATGGTATTGCCGCCGTCGACCACGATCATCTGCCCGGTCAGACAGCTCGCCTCGGCCGAGGCCAGAAACAGGGCGACATGGCCGATTTCCTCGGGCCGGCCGGGCCGACCGGCCGGCGTGCGCTTACCGGCCTCGATCTCCGCCCGGCTGGACGATCCGGTGCGGATCCAGCCCGGGCCGATGCAGTTCACCGTGACGCCCCTGTCCGCCACCTCGATGGCCATTTCCCGCGTCAGCCCCAGAAGCCCCGCCTTGGCCGCGCCGTAGACGCCCGAACCCGGGATCGCCACGACCGGCCCTGTGACCGAGGACATGTGGACGATCCGGCCATAGCCGCGCCGCATCATCGCCGGCAGCACGGCCCGCGACAACCGCATCGCCGAGGTCAGGTTGATCGCCAGACCGTGTTCCCAGGCCTCGTCGCCGATCTTCGCCAGCGTGCGGCGCGGAAAGTCGCGGCCGGTCTGGACCATGCCGGCATTGTTGATCAGGATGTCGATCGGACCCAATGCGGCGCGGGTTTCGGCCACAAGCCGCTGCACATCGTCTTCGCGGGTCAGATCGGCGGTGGCGGCAAAGCTGCCTTCCGCCCCAAGCCCGCGCCGCGCGAAGATCCGTCTGGTCGTGGCGCTGATCGCGACCTTTGCGCCTGCCGCCTTCAGAACCTTCGCGCAGGCAAAACCGATGCCTTCGGCGCTGCCCGCGCCGGTCACCAGCGCCACGCGCCCCGCCACTCCTGTCCCTGCCGTCACCATCCTGTCCTCCCGGCTGATCCCGGCGTCAGAATAGGCCCGGCAGCGCCGCTGGCAATGGCCGGCTTGCGTCGCCCCGCAAGCTGGCGCAGGATCCGGCGCATGAGCGCAACCGCGAAGGCCATCATCGCCCGGCTGGGGCTGGAACCGCATCCCGAGGGCGGCTGGCACCGGCAGACCTGGGCAGGGCCGGCGCTGGCCGAGGGCGGGCGTGCCAGCGGCACGGCAATCCACTTCCTGCTGATGGCAGGCGAGCGCAGCCACTGGCACCGGGTCGATGCCGATGAAATCTGGCTATACCACGCCGGCGCGGCCCTGACGCTCGGCATCGCCGAAACCGCCGCGGGACCGGCCCGCCGGCATCGGCTGGGCGGCGATGTTCTGGCCGGCGACGCGGCACAGATCGTGGTGCCGGCGGGCTATTGGCAGGCGGCCGAAAGCCTCGGTGACTGGACACTGGTCAGTTGCACGGTCAGCCCGGGGTTCCGGTTTGCCGGTTTCGAACTGGCGCCGCCCGACTTTACCATCGCCGATGGCTGACGGGCCGGGCCATATCGCCTTTCTGCAAAGCCTTCCGGCCGAGACCCGCGCGGCGCTGAGCGAACGGCGCAACCGCGCCGGCCTTGTCCATCTGGGCGGGCATGGCGGCGCGATCGCCTGCACCGCGGCGCTGATCGTCGCGCAGGTTCCGGGCTGGTGGCTTCTGATGCCGGTTCAGGGCGTTCTTCTGGTCTTTCTCTTCACGCTCGAACACGAGGCCACGCACAAGACCCCCTTTGCCAGTCCCGCGCTGAACGAATTGGCGGGGCATCTCTGCGGTCTGATCCTGATCCTGCCCTTTGGCTGGTTTCGCTACTTTCACCTTGCCCATCACCGGTGGACCAACCTGCCCGGGCGCGACCCCGAACTGGCGGCGCCCAAGCCGGGGACCCGCGCCGCCTGGGAATGGCACGCAACCGGGTTGCCGTACTGGCGCTCGGCCCTCGGCACGCTTTGGCGGTTGGCACGCGGGCACGCCGACGATGCGTTCCTGCCCGATGGCGCGCGGGCCCGCGTGGTGGGCGAAGCACGGGTCATGGTTCTGGTCTATGCGCTCGGCCTTGCCTCGCTGGCCTGTTCGCCGCTGCTTCTGTGGCTCTGGCTCGTGCCCGTG
>JAWKWW010000012.1:0-56808 GCA_041397385.1 Paracoccaceae bacterium | reverse complement strand
TCGAAGGCCATCACGATGTCGGAACCCAGAAGCTTCTGGATCTCCATCGAGCGTTCGGGCGTCAGTTCGTGTTTCGATCCGTCGATATGGCTGCGAAAGGTCACGCCGGTTTCGGTCAGCTTGCGCAGATCGGCCAGGCTCATGACCTGAAAGCCGCCGCTGTCGGTCAGGATCGGGCGCTGCCAGTTCATGAACCGGTGCAGCCCGCCCAGTCGCGCCACCCGCTCCGCACCCGGGCGCAGCATCAGATGATAGGTGTTGCCCAGAAGAATGTCGGCACCGGTCGCCGCCACGCTTTCGGGCAGCATCGCCTTGACCGTCGCCGCGGTGCCGACCGGCATGAAGGCCGGCGTGCGGATGATCCCGCGCGGGGTCTCGATCTGCCCGGTGCGGGCCGCGCCATCGGTGGCCTTCAGGGTAAAGGTAATTCGCGTGCTCATGACCGGCGCGTCATAGCGCAGGCCGCGCGCCTTGCCCATGCGTTCCAGCCTTCATCTTGGAAAAAATACTCGCGGGGGGTGCGGGGGGGCAGCCAGCCCCCCGCCTTTACGGCCCGTCGCTTTCGGTACTGGACCTTGCGCGGCGAATTCCCTATTTCTTTTCTCAGGAAACCGGACGAGACACCATGACCGCCGAACCCAAGGACCCGATCGAAGGCGCGCCGCTGATTGCGCCCTCCAGCACCGAACACGCGCTTTACGACAGCGTGGTCGAGGCCTGCCGCACGGTGTTCGACCCCGAGATTCCGGTCAATATCTACGATCTGGGCCTTGTCTACACGGTGGCGATTTCCGAAGAGAATGACGTCAACATCACCATGACGCTGACCGCCCCGGGCTGTCCGGTGGCCGGCGAAATGCCCGGCTGGGTCTCTGACGCGGTGGAATTCGTGCCCGGCGTGCGCGCCGTCACGGTCGAGATGACCTTCGACCCGCCCTGGGGCATGGACATGATGTCGGATGAGGCCCGGCTGGAGCTGGGCTTCATGTAGCCGCCCGCGATCAGTTCAAGACTGGCTGATTAAGCTTTCTGATAGATTGACCGTGAAGCAACCTCTTTAGGCTGCTATACATTCAAAGCAACCTATTTGACTTGCCTTTCTATCTGTGCAACCCTTTTAGGCGTCACATTATTGAAAGCAACCGTTTTTGGGTGCATAAAGGCCAGTGGCTAACGGGTCCAGAAAATGCCTATACGAATTGCTGTACTGACGGGTGATCTCGTGGATTCAACAAAGTTGGGCGAGGCACGCATCTCGGAAGCAATGCAAGCCTTGGAAGGCTGTGCAGGGCGTATCGAGCATTGGCACACAGGCCCGCTCCGCTTCACGCGGCACCGCGGAGACGGTTGGCAAGTGGTTTTGGAAAAACCTGCATATGCTCTGCGCGCAGCTATCGCATTTCGTGCGACACTCAAATCACTCGACGACACATACGACAGCAGGATCGGCATCGCCACCGGCGAGGTTGCTATGCCTCTCGGCCCCGACTTGAACGTCCAGTCGGCAGAGCCATTCGTTGTTTCCGGCCGCGCGCTTGAAATTGCCCGGCGCTCCGATCATTGGATTAACTATTCGTTGGGCGGTGCATTCGAAGCAACGGCAATTCTGTTAGACCGAATAGCCCGAGAATGGACACAACCCCAGGCCACCGCAATGGCTCATGCGTTGCACCCTTTGAATGAGCCAGAATACACTGAAATCGCTAGGAAACTGGGCAAGTCGCGCCAGGCGGTCACAAAATCGCTTCACGCGGCCTGGTACCTTGAGGCCCGCACAGCCCTGACCATGCTGGAAAGTGCGCTGCTATGACCGAAACCTTTACCGCTCTGCTTTTCGCCCATGTGCTGGCCGATTTCGTCTTGCAGACCCGCTGGATCGTCGCCAACAAGCGGCGCCTTGCGGTTCTGGCGTTGCATGGCGCCATCGTTCTGGCCTGCGCGCAGGCGGCACTCGGCCAGGTTGCCGCACCGGAACTGCTGGCACTGGCCGGCCTGCACCTGCTCATCGACGCGCTGAAGGTCCGGGCGCCGGCGCGGCTCGGCCCCTTCATCGCCGATCAGGCCGCGCATCTGGGCGTCGTTCTTGCCATCGCGCTCTGGTCGCCGGGGCTTTGGGCCGGCGGGCTTTGGGCGCAAGCCGTGCCGGCACCGGTTCTGCCGGGGCTATTCGCCCTTGCCGCCGGCGCGCTTCTTGCCGTGCGCGCGGGTGGCTTTGCCGTGGCCCTTCTGATGCAGGCGCATCTTCCACCCGGGTCGGACAGTGAAGGGTTGCCGGCCGGCGGGTTGACGATCGGCTATCTGGAACGCGGGCTGATCTTCGTTCTGATCCTCGCCGGTCAGGCCGGCGCCATCGGCTTTCTGATCGCGGCCAAGTCGATCCTGCGCTTTGGCACGGTCGGTGGGGACCGCAAGGCCTCGGAATATGTGATTATCGGCACGCTGGCGAGCTTCGGCTGGGCGATTTGCGCCGCGCTGGCGACACAGGGTCTTCTGGCCCATCTGCCGCCGCTTGAGATTGCCATCATCCAGCCCTAGATTGGTGAGGCATAGCAACAGGTACCGCCGATGTTTTCGATCCCCGGCAAATCGCCCGTGACCCTGACCCCCGCCGCCGCGCGCCAGATCACGCGGCTGATGACGCGCGAAGGCGCGCAAGGCCTGCGCATCGGCATCAAGAAGGGCGGCTGCGCGGGCATGGAATACACGATGGAGGTGGCCAGCGCGGCCGAACCCCATGACGAGGTCGTCGAACAGGACGGCGCGCGCGTGCTGATTGCACCGATGGCCCAGATGTTCCTGTTCGGCACCGAGATCGACTATCAGAGCACGCTTCTGGAAAGCGGCTTTCGCTTCAACAACCCCAATGTGGCCGAGGCCTGCGGCTGCGGGGAATCGATCCGTTTCAAGGATGCGCCGGCCGGCAGGACGGCATGAGCGTATCGGCTGCCGATATCGCCTTTGCCAACGAACTCTTCGATGGTCTCGGCCCCCTGACCCAGCGCAAGATGATGGGCGGTCTGTGCCTGTACCGTGACGGGGTGATCTTTTCGATCCTGCATTCGGACGGCTCGATCTGGCTGAAAGGCGCCGGCGCGTTCGCCGACGAAATGACCGACAGGGGCTGGACCCGCTGGACCTACAGCCGCGACGGGCAGAAGCAGACCGCGATGCCCTATTGGCGCCTGCCCGATGCCGTGCTGGACGATCCGGCAGAGGCGGTACGGCTGGCCGAACGCGCATTGGCGCATCTGTAAGGGAGACGCGCCATGCGCAAGCTTGCCGCCGGCAACTGGAAGATGAACGGCACCGGCGAAAACCTGAACGAAATCGCTGCGCTGGCCGCCGCCCATCCCGCGCCCCGGTGCGAGGTGCTGATCTGCCCGCCAGCCACGCTCTTGTCGCGCATGGCCGCCGCGCGGCCGGACATGCTGGCGCTGGGCGGGCAGGATTGCCATGCCAACGCCTCCGGTGCCCATACCGGCGATATCTCGGCCGCGATGCTGGCCGAGGCCGGGGCAAGCCACGTGATCCTTGGCCATAGCGAACGGCGCGCCGATCATGGCGAAACCGACGCCGATGTGGCCGCCAAGGTGGGCGCCGCCGTGGCCGCCGGGTTGACCGCCGTCGTCTGCGTGGGCGAAACCGAGGCCGAACGCGATGCCGGGCGGACGCTGGCGGTGATCGGCGGCCAGATCGCCGGGTCGGTGCCCGACATGGACCCCGCGCGCCTCGTCGTGGCCTATGAACCGGTCTGGGCCATCGGCACCGGCCGCACCCCGACGCTTGCCGAGATCGGCGAGGTTCACGGCTTCATCCGGGCGCGCCTTGGCGAACGCTTCGGTGCCGCCGCGGGCGCGATAAGGCTGCTTTACGGCGGTTCGGTCAAACCCTCGAACGCGGCCGAGTTTTTCGCGATCGCCGATGTCGACGGCGCGCTGGTAGGCGGCGCCAGCCTGAAAGCTGCCGATTTCGGCGCGATCATCGCCGCGCTCGACGCCGCCGGCTGAACGGGCCGCGGCAGGCGCAGCGGGCGGGCCACAGCGGCGCGCTTTTCACAGGCTCTTGGGCGTTTTTTCGTGGTCTTTCCGTACATTGGCGTTACCACAGCGCCAGAAATGAGGGTTGAGCCATGCGCTATGATACGGCCACGGACTGGCGAAAGGCGGACCACCGGCAGGTGTTGATCTTTGGCATGTCGGGACTTGGCAAGACCCATGTTGCCCGGCTCTTGCGCGACAGCGGCGGATGGTTTCACTATTCCATCGATTACCGGATCGGCACGCGCTACATGGGCGAACACATCGCCGACAATTTCAAGCGCGAGGCGATGAAGGTGCCGCTTTTGCGTCAGCTTCTGATGACCGACAGCGTTCACATCACCTCCAACATCACCTTCGAAAACCTGTCGCCGCTGTCGACCTATCTGGGCAAGCCCGGCGACCCGGCCAAGGGCGGGCTGTCGATCGCCGAATACCGCCGCCGTCAGGATCAGCACCGCGAGGCCGAGATCACTTGGCGCTTCTCGACACGCCGCACTTCATCGCCCGCGCCGGCGGGTTTACGGCTATCGCGACTTCATCTGCGACAGCGGCGGGTCGATCTGCGAGGTCGTCGATGCCGAGGACCCCGACGATCCGGTCATGACGGCACTGGCCAGCCACATGTTGCCGGTCTGGATCGAGGGCAGCGCCGAACACACGGCCGAACTGATCCGCCGTTTCGACCGCGCGCCTAAGCCGATGTATTACCAGCCGGAATTTCTGGCCGAGGCCTGGGCGGGTATCGGCTGAAGAATGTGGCCGAAGAAGGAGTTGACCCGGACGATTTCGTTCCGGCTGGACCTATGCGCGCGCTCTGGCCCATCGTCAGCCGCGCTATGCCGCGATGGCGCGCAACTGGGGCCTATCCGTCACCGCCGCCGAAATCGGCGCGCTGAAGGATGCCGGCGATTTTGTCGAATTGATCGCCCGCGCCCTTGAGCGTCGGGCCGGCGCCGCCTAGACTGGGCACCCATGCCCGCGTCAAGGACAAGCCGCAGCGATCGCGCCGTGCGCGCCATTCACCTCGACACTGAATAGTGGCCAACCGGCCGTATTCGTCGGCGTGATGCGCCGGGCGGCGCGCAGCGCCGCGAATGCGGCGGAGGATCGGGCCAGTTCGGAATAGAACGCCCCGCCCGTTTCGAAGAACCGAAGCCGAAGGGACCGGCATCGGTCTGCAAGGTCAGCGCCGCGTCGCGCCCTGCAGGCTGGAAATGGAAAGCCAGCTGCGCCGTCCTCCATGCAGGTCATAGAGCCGGTTCTGCCGCTGCTCAGCCACCACAGCCGCATACCGCCCCAGCCCGTCGGCCGTGGCGCCTTGGCTCCAACGCGGGGCATCGGCGGCGGGCGCCATGGCTTGCGGCGGCGCACCGCCCTCGTCACAATGCTCGGCCACACAGGCAGAATACTCGGCACTTTCGGCTCCGGGCGAATTGCTGAGGCATTGCCAGATGCAGCGCTGCAACGCCATCGGATCGGCCATATCCTGCGCGGCTGCCGGTTGAACGAAGCCGAACGTCAACAACAGGAATGCCGCCAGATCGCGGATTGCCAAGGTGGGAAACCTCGCTGAAAACCCATGCTAGCGGCCAGGCCCATGCCGGTAGCCGGCTTGTTCTCCGCTGTCGCCTAATCTAATGAAACTCCACAGCTTCAAACAAGGTCCGAAATGCCCATCACCCTGCCCCAGTCGCTGCCCGCCTTCGACGTGCTCAAACGCGAGGGTGTCATGGTGATGTCGCCCGACAATGCGGCGCATCAGGATATCCGGCCGATCCGCATCGGGCTATTGAACCTGATGCCGAAGAAGATCCAGACCGAAAACCAGTTCGCCCGGCTGATCGGCGCGACCCCCCTGCAGATCGACTTTCAACTGATCCGGATGAGCGAGCATCAGGCCAAGACCACGGCCGCCGAGCATCTGGAGGCGTTTTATCGGCCCTTTCAGGAGGTGAAGGGGGAAAAGTTTGACGGGCTGATCATCACCGGCGCCCCGATCGAGCATCTGCCCTTCGAAGACGTCACCTATTGGGACGAATTGTGCGAGGTCATGGACTGGACCCAGACCAATGTGCATTCCACCTTCGGCGTCTGCTGGGGCGGCATGGCGATGATCAACCATTTCCATGGCGTCGCAAAACACATGCTGGATCACAAAGCCTTTGGCTGCTTTCGGCACAAGAACCTTGCACCCGCATCGCCCTACCTGCGCGGGTTTTCCGACGATTTCGTCATTCCGGTCAGCCGCTGGACCGAAATGAAGCAGGGCGAGATCGACGCCGCGCCGGGGTTGCGCACGCTTCTGGGCAGCGACGAGGTCGGCCCCTGCCTGGTCGAGGATCCCGGCCACCGGGCGCTTTATATCTTCAACCATTTCGAATACGACAGCGGCACGCTGAAGGAAGAATACGACCGCGACATTGCCGCCGGAACGGCGATCAACGTGCCGCGCAACTATTACCCCGATGACGATCCGTCGCGCGCGCCGATGAACCGCTGGCGCAGCCATGCGCATCTGCTTTACACCAACTGGATCAGCGAAATCTATCTGACCACCCCGTTCGACATGGCCCGGATCGGCCGCGAAAGCACCGACTGGCGCGGATAGGCGCCACCGCCGCCCGGGGCGCCTATCCACGGCGCCGATTGCGCGCCGCGCCGCAATCGCGATAATCCGGGCCAGACCATGCAGGGAGCAGCCCATGGACCTTCCCTTTGACGGTGCAATCAGCAAGTTCTTTGCCGAAGACGCGCCGAAAGACATCCGCAAGGCCATCGAGAAGGCCGACAAGGATGACATCCTTGCCGCCTCCTTCCCCTATCGGGAGGAAATGAAGCGCAAGGACTATGAGCGGCGGCTGGATGCGCTTCAGATCGAGCTGGTCAAGCTTCAGGCCGATGTGAAGGAAACCGGCAAACGCATCGTCGTCGTCTTCGAAGGTCGTGACGCGGCCGGCAAGGGCGGCACCATCGGGCGGATGCGCCAGCACCTGAACCCGCGGGTGGCCAATGTCGTGGCCCTGTCGAAGCCGACCGAACGCGAAGCGACGCAATGGTATTTCCAGCGCTATGTCGACTGGCTGCCGGCGGGCGGAGAGATCGCGCTCTTTGACCGGTCGTGGTACAATCGCGGCGTTGTGGAACATGTCTTTGGTTTTTGCACGCCCGAACAGCGCCAGCAGTTCTTTCATCAGCTTCCCGCCTTTGAAAAGATGCTGGTCGACGAGGGCATCCACCTGGTCAAGCTGTGGCTGAATGTCGGGCGCGCCGAACAGCTGCGCCGATTCCTCTCGCGCGAGAAAGACCCCCTGAAACAGTGGAAGCTCAGCTGGATCGACGTCGAGGGGTTGAAGAAGTGGGACGACTACAGCGCCGCGATTGCCGAGACGCTGAACAAAAGCCATTCCATCTTTGCGCCATGGACCGTGCTGCGGTCGGACGACAAGAAACGCGCGCGGATCGCCGCGATCCAGACGGTGCTGGCCGGTATCGACTATCGCGGCAAGAATGCCGATGCGATCGGCGTGATCGACAGGACGATCTGCGGGGGGCCGGATATCTGGGATGCCTAAGCAGGGCTACCATCACGGCAACCTGAGGCAGGCCCTGGTCGACGCCGCCCTGGCGCTGATCACCGAAAAGGGGCCGCAGGGGTTTACGCTGTCGGAGGCGGCGAAAGAGGCCGGGGTTACGCCGGCCGCCGTCTATCGCCATTTCGCGGGCCGTGACGATCTGATCGCCGAAGCGGCGCGGCAGGGATACGAGGTTTTCGCCGACCTGATGGCCTATGCCTATAACAAGGGCGAACCCTCGGCGCTGGCGGCCTTCGAGGCGACGGGGCGGGCCTATCTTGCCTTTGCGCGGAAGTATCCCGGTCACTACATGGCGATGTTCGAAAGCGGTTTGAACCTCAATGCCTATCCCGATCTGGCGCTGGTCGCGAACCGGGCGCGCGGCGTTCTGGAAAAGGCGGCCGAGGCGCTGTCGCAGCACATTCCCGAAGGCAAGCGGCCGCCGGCAAGCATGTTTTCCGCCCATATCTGGGCGATGAGCCACGGAGTGGTCGAGCTTTTTGCCCGCGGCGCGCCGGGCGCGCGTGCGCCCTTTCCGCCCGAAGACCTGCTGGAGGCCGGGATCGGCATTTATCTGCGCGGCCTGGGGCTGTTGCCCCGTGACGGCTGAAGCGGGGGACTAGCGCGCCACCGCCTCGATCGCGATCGCGCGCTTTTTTAGTTCGGCGTAAAGCGCGGGAAGGACGCGAACCTGATTGACCGCGACGCGCAATGCGTCACCCAGCCGCTGTTCGTTCACTTCGCGCGACGCCACGCCAGACCATCCGCCGGGTGACGCCATCGTCAAAGACGATTTCGACGCCGCCGCGCGGATCGTGGCGCAGGCCAAGAAAATTGGCGTTTCCGCCCATGCCATGAAAGGCGATCTGGGATTTCATCTGCCTGCCTCGATTTTCTGCTCGGTTTTTTGAGGCAGAATGCAATTGGTGCCGGCCCCGGTCAACGGGGGACGAAAATTTCGCCGATGCCCGAGTCCTGCCGGCCACACCCGCGCATGAAAACGGCCGTCGCGGTGTCGCGACGGCCGCATCGGATAGCGCAGTTGTCTCTAGAAATTGAAGCCGAAGCCGACGCTTAGCGTGGTGGTTCTGATACCCTGCTGGGCCGAACAGGGCGGGCCGCAGAAGGTGTAGTTCTGCTTGCCGAGGTTGGCGCGCGACAACTCAAGCCGCGCAAATCCCTTTTGGGTCACCTGAACATCCACGCCCAGCCCGAAGGACAGACCGCTGTGCCAGCCGTTGCGCTGCGCATCGACGATGGTGGCGTTGCTTTCCAGTTTCGAACGCGCCGCGCCGACGAAGGCATAGGGCAGATAGCGGCCCAGATCGGCACCGACCCGGCCTTTCAGCGCCATCTGCCGGCTGATCGCCACGTCGAGCGGCCCCGGCCCGGGGATCCCGGTCAGCGAAGAATCGGCGCCGCTGTTGCCGATGCTGAATTCCAGACCCAGAAGCATGTTGTCGCGCAGGGTGTTGTAACCTGCGAAAAGATCGACCGTGCGGCCCTTCACATCGGCGCTGGCACTGCCCAGACCGGCGCCTTCGGTCCAGCTCCAGTCGTTGGAGGCGCGACCGATGGCAATGCCGGCATAAGGGCCCGCCCAGGCGCTGTCACCGCCCGACATATCCTGGGCGATCGCCGGACCTGCCAGCTGGCTGGACAATGCCAACGCCTTGAAAATTTTCGAAAAACCGCTCATTGCCTGTCCTTTCGCCGTTTCGGCCAAGCCGATCCTCATACGCTCCCCACCAAGGGATCGGGCCTATGGCCTTCTTCACGCTTGTTGTCACTATAGAACAAAACACCCGGTGCGTCGCCAGAAAAACCTGTCTTGTCGAAGGGTTATGCGTATTTGCAACAGTTCCGCGGCGGCAAAAGGAAACGGCCGCGACTGGCGCGGCCGTTTCCAAAAGTCCGGTGTCGTCGGCTGCGATCAGCGCTTCGAGAACTGGAAGCTCCGGCGCGCCTTGCGCTTGCCGTACTTCTTGCGTTCCACGACGCGGCTGTCGCGGGTCAGGAAGCCGGCGGCCTTGAGCGCGCCGCGCAGGCTCGGTTCGTAAAGCTGCAGCGCCTTCGAGATGCCGTGCTTGACCGCACCGGCCTGACCCGAAAGCCCGCCGCCCGAAACCGTCGCCATCACGTCGAACTGGCCGTCGACGCCGGCAACCTGGAAGGGCTGGCGCAGGATCATCTGCAGCACCGGGCGGGCGAAGTAGACGTTCAGCTCCTTGCCGTTCACGGTGACCTTGCCCGAACCCGGCTTGATCCAGACGCGAGCGACCGCGTCCTTGCGCTTGCCGGTGGCATAGGCACGGCCCAGCGCGTCGCGCTGCGGTTCCCGCGGGGTTTCGGTTTCGACGACCGGGGCCGCCTCGGTGCCCGACACGGCCGATTTCAGACCTTCGAGGGTTTTGATGTCTTCGGCCATGATCACGCGCTCCGGGTGTTTTTCGGGTTCATCGACTTGACGTCGAGCACGGCCGGCTGCTGCGCCTCGTGCGGATGTTCGGCGCCGGCGTAGATGCGCAGGTTGGTCATCTGCTGACGGCTGAGCCGGCCGCCCGGCAGCATGCGTTGCACGGCCTTTTCGATGACCCGCTCGGGATGCGCGCCTTCCAGGATCTGGCGTGCGGTGCGATGCTTGATGCCACCTGGATGGCCGGTATGCCAGTAATAGCGCTTGTCGTCGCGCTTGGCGCCGGTCATCTGCACCTTGTCGGCGTTGATGATGATGACGTTGTCGCCCATGTCCATATGCGGGGTAAAGCTCGGCTTGTCTTTGCCGCGCAGGATCTTGGCGACGATCGAGGCGAGACGGCCCAGAACAACGCCCTCGGCGTCGATCAGGATCCACTTCTTCTCGATATCCGCCGGGGTAGCGGTGAAGGTTTTCATGTCAGGCCCTGCCAATTGGGGGTTCGGCCAGCGCTGCCGGCCCAAGGATGGGCGCTTTCTATCCACTTTCATGGCGCAGTCAAGGGGCGCAGGTGGATATAAACCCTCTGTTTTCAATGCATTATAATTTGGGTATCATTTTACCCCAATAAATTCAACGCAAGATCGGCGGCTTTTCGGGGTCGCTGCCGGGGGCGGCGGGTGTCCGGGGCCTTGCCGCCTGTGGCGCCGGCAGGCGCCTGGCGATCGCCAGCGCAAGGCCCACGTCATCCATGGCGGCCAGTTCGGGCGCGGTGGCGGAAAGGAAGGCCACATCCAGCACCACTTCGGGCTGGCCGGAAAACACCACCGCCTCCGAGACCGCGCGGGCCAGCGCGGCCTGCGCCTCTGGCCGGGTTGAGACAAAGGCCAGCAGATGGCCCTCACCGCCATCGCGGTAGCGCACCGCGGCAAGTACCGCGCGTTCGGCCAGACCGGAGGCATGGCGAAGCGGAGCGGCCAACGCGGCGATGACCGGCGCGGGCAGATCGGGCGCGGCATAGTCCGCCGGACGGCCGACGCGTACCGGCGGCCGACTTTGCAGCGCGTCGGCCAGCCAGTCGACCGCCTCAGGCGTCACCATCCAGGACGAGGCTTCGCCGAGATTGACCGCGATGCCCGCCCCCTGCCCGGCCAGAACCGCCACGATCACCCGCCCCGGCAATGCCGCATAGGGCACTGGCACGGGCGAAAACGCGGCCAGACGCTCCTCGCTGTCGAAGGCCAGGACGCAGTCCAGCCCATCGATGCCGACAAGGCGCGGGTCAAGCTCGCTGCCCTGCGCCTCGCGGTTCAGCACCAGTACCAGTTCGCCATCGGCAAGGGTCTGATAGTAATGCAGCCGCGCAAGGTCGTCGTCGGGTGCGGCCAGCATGGCGGCATGGGCGGCGTCAAGCGCGGTCGCGGTCATTGGATCACCTCTTTCACACGCGCACGCAGTTCGGGCAGAAGATCGGCCTCGAACCAGGGGTTGCGCTTCAGCCATGCGGTATTGCGCCACGACGGGTGTGGCAAGGCAAAGCGCTGCGGCGCATGGTCCCGCCAGGCCGCCACGGTTTCGGTGACGCCGCCCTTGCGACCCAGATGCCAGGCCTGCGCATGGCCCCCGATCAAGAGGGTCAGCCGCAGGTTTGGCAGGGCATCCAGCACCCGCGCCCGCCAGGTCCGTGCGCAGATGGGCGGCGGCGGCAGATCGGCGCCGCGCGCGTCGTAGCCGGGGAAACAGAAGGCCATGGGTACGATCGCCACCAGGTCGCGGTCGTAAAACGCCGCCTCATCCAGCCCCAGCCAGTCGCGCAGCCTGTCGCCCGACGGGTCAGTAAAGGGCCGGCCCGACTGGTGCACCCGCTGGCCCGGTGCCTGCCCCGCGATCAGGATGCGCGCACCGGGCCGGAACCAGACCACCGGACGCGGCTTATGCGCGGTGGCGGTCGCCGCAAAGCGGTCGGCGCACAGCCGGCAGGCCTGAATGTCGCGGACAAGCGGATAATCCATACCGGCAGGTTATGCGCGCCGGTCGGCCGGCGAAAGCCCCGGGCGTCGCCAAACGGAGCGCTTGCATTTTTCTATTGTTCTATGATTATAGAAATATGAAAACGACTCAGATCCAGAACCTCGACCTTGTCCGCGCCGCCTCGACCTTTGCCGCGCTGGGGTCGGAACAGCGGCTTGCCGTGCTGCGCACGCTGGTGCGGGCCGGACCGGAGGGCCTGACCATCGGCGTTCTGGGCGAACGCGCCGGCGTGACCGGATCGACCCTGACCCACCATATGCGCATCCTCGCCGGTGCCGGGCTGGTTACTCAGGCACGTCAGGGGCGCAACATCATCTGTGTCGCCGCCGCCTATGACGAAATGCGCCATCTGGCGGATTTCCTGCTGAACGAATGCTGCGCCGATGCCGCGCATCCCGCGAAGGACCACCACCATGGCTGACAGCCACGCCCATCACACCCACGGCGCGCACGATCATGGCCGGCGCTGGCGCATCGATGGCGCGCTGGCGCTGATCGCTGTGCTGCTGACGGTTATCGGCCTTGTCACACCGGCCGAATTGTGGCCGACGGTCCGCTTTGCCGCCGGCGCGCTGGCCCATACGCTGCCCTATCTGGTTCTTTGCCATTCTCGCCGTCGCCTGGCTGAAAGCCACCGGCGCCGAAACCCTGATGGCGCGCGCCTTCGAGGGCCGCGAAACGCGGATGATCGTTCTGGCGGCGCTGGTCGGCGGGCTGGCGCCCTTCTGCTCGTGCGAGGTCATCCCCTTCATCGCCGCGCTTCTGGCCGTTGGCGTGCCGCTGTCGGCGGTCATGGCCTTCTGGCTGGCCTCGCCGCTGATGGATCCGGCGATGTTTCTCTGACCTCTGCGACGCTCGGGCCCGATTTCGCGCTGGGCAATGGCCGCCGCGATCGGCATCGCGCTTCTGGGCGGGTTCGGTGTACGCGCGCTGGGTGGAACCGGGCTGTTCGCCGACCCGCTGAAGGCACCGGCGGCCAAGGCCTCGGGCTGTGGCAGCTGCTGCGGCGGTTCCTCCGCCACGAAGGCCGAGGCCCCGGTCTGGCGGTTCTGGCAGGATGGCGCGCGGCGCCGGGTCTTTGCCACGTCGGCGGGCGAGAACGCGCTGTTTCTGGCCAAATGGCTGTTTCTGGCCTATCTGGCCGAGGCGGTGATGCTGCGCCATGTGCCGGCCGAAACCATCGCCGGGCTCTTGGGCGGCGAGGGTGTCGGCACCATCGTTCTGGCCGCGGCTCTGGGCGGGCCGGCCTATCTGAACGGCTACGCGGCGCTGCCGCTTGTCGGCGGGCTGATCGAACAGGGGATGAGCCCCGGCGCCGGCATGGCCTTCGTCCTGGCTGGCGGGGTCAGCTGCATTCCCGCCGCCATCGCGGTCTGGGCGCTGGTCAAGCCACGGGTCTTCGCCGCCTATCTGGGCTTTGCCTTTGTCGGATCGGTTGCGGCGGGGCTGACCTGGAACCTGATCGCCTGACGCCCCATCGTTGCGGGCCGCCCCGGCTTGGGATAGTGAAGGGGCAACGCCGCATGGGGGGGCCGGCCGGATGTACCGGGTTTCGCATTTCGTCCGCCATTTCGCCTTTTGCCTGCTGGCCGGGCTGGCGCTGGCCATGCTCTGGGTCAATCTTGCGCCGGAAAGCTACTTCGACTTCATCGAATACCGGCTCGCCGACGCGCCTTTCGTAGGTTACCCCGATCCTTCGGCGGATTTCGGCGCCAACCGCACGCTGACCATCGGCTATCTCTCCGGCGGCGTGCTGATGGCGTTTTTCTTCCTGCTCGCGGGAAAGGAGCTGTGGGAGGCGATCATCCTGCCCACCGGGTCGCTGCGCGGCCGCAAGGCGATCACGCCGCTGGCCGCGACGCTTGGCGGAATGGCCGGCGCGGCGCTGGTCTATCTGGCGTTTTCCGCGATCGCCGGCAGCGGCGCGGTACCGGTGCGCGGCTGGGTGGTGCCGCTCGCCTCGGATGTGGCGCTTTGCTATCTGGTCGGCCGCGCGGTGTTCGGGGCACGGCACCCCGCCTTGCGGTTTCTGCTGCTCCTGACGTTGACCAGCGACTTCTACGCGCTCTTGCTGGCCGGCAGCGGCCCGCCTGCCGGGATGCGCAGCCTTGTGTGGCTCCTCCTGCCGCTCGGCGCCGGGCTGATCGCCTTTCTCCTTTTCAACCGCCTGCCCCGATTCCTGCACCGCGATGACCGCGTGACGCGGCGGCCCGGTGCCGGGCCTCTGGCCGCCCTGCCCTTTCTGCTGGCCGGCGTGATCAGCTGGTATGGCGTGCAGCAGGCCGGCTTTCACCCCGCGCTGGGTCTCTTGCCCATCGTGCCGGCGATACCCCACGCCAACCACGCCTATGGACTGTTCGCCGAGGTCGAGGAACTGCTGCACGATTTGCTGAACCGGATCGCCCATGCGCTGGTCTATCCGGTCTGCGCCGCACTCTTTCTGTTCGGGCTGACCCATGGCGGCGCCGAGATCGTCGCGGCCGGCCCGGTCACGCTGGCGGTGCTGGCGGCCGTCTGGCTGGGCAAGCCCGCCGGTGTCATCCTCGGCGCGCTTTTCGGCGCGCGCGTTCTGGGGGCGGGGTTCCCCATTGGCATGGGCAAGCGCGACCTCTTGATCGCCGCAACGATCACCGCGACCTCGGCCACCGTGCCGCTTCTGGCCGTGCCGACGGCGCTGCCGGGTGGCGAGGTGGCCGAAGCCGCGCGCCTGGGCATCGTCTGCGGTCTGGCCGCGCTGCCCGCCGCGCTTGTCCTGCTGCGCCTCTGGCCCTGGCTCCTGCGGCGTAAAATCGCCTGATCGCGCGCCGTACCGTTGCGAGTCCGGCCATGGCTGCGACATAATCTGGCCTGATTGTTTCTTTAGCGGAGGCTTTAAGGAAAAAGGCAGATACCGCTGGTATCAGGGCAGAGCAGCCCCCCGGGTGAAGATGTGATCGAGTTCGCAAACGTCAGCAAGTCCTTCTGGACCGGCACCCAACGCAAGGTCATTCTCGACCGCGCGTCGTTTCGCGTCGAGATCGGAAACTCGCTGGGCATCCTGGCCCGTAACGGCACCGGAAAAACCACGCTTATCAACATGATGGCCGGCCTTGAGAAGCCCGACGACGGCGATATCCGCCGCTCCAGCCGCATCTCCTTTCCGCTGGGATTCATGGGCGGCCTGGTGACCCGGCATTCCGGCACCGAAAACGCCCGCTACATCGCCCAGCTCTACGGCCTCGACCCCGACTATGTCGAGGCCTTCTGCCGCTGGGTCTGCGGGCTTGGCGAGTATTTCGAGATGCCGGTCGGGACCTACAGTTCGGGCATGCGCAGCCGGTTCAGCTTTGCGCTGCTGCTGGCGCTGGAGTTCGACATCTACCTGATCGACGAGGGCATGCCATCGACCACCGATGCCGAGTTCAACCGAAAGGCCGGTACGATCCTGCGCGAACGGCTGGCCAAGACCACCACGATCATCGTATCTCACCAACCCGAAGTGCTGGAAAAGTTCTGCCGCTCTGCGGCGGTTCTGAAGAACGGTCGGCTGCATATGTTCGACACGCTCGAAGAAGCCAAACGGATGTACAATTATGAAGCCTAGGGCCGCCAAGTACCGTATACGCAAGCCCGAAACCGCCGCCGCCGAAGCGGGCGCGCGGCAGCCGGCGCAGGCCACGGCCGCTGCGACGGTTCCGGCCGCGCCCGAGCCGGCCCCGTCGGTCGATGCGCAGATCGACGCAATCCGGCGCGAGGGCCTGACCGGCCGGCAGCTGCGCATGGCGCGCCGCGTGGCCCAGCGCCACGGCCTGGCGGCGGTGTCCGACCACGATGCGGTGCGCGTGTTGCGCGACGCCGGGATCGACCCGTTTCAGCGCGCCGCCGTGCTGGAACTGGTATCCGACCGGCCCGACGTGGCCGCGCAGCCGCAATTGCCGCAAATCGCGCGACAGGCGCCGCCGCCCGCCCATCCCCAGCCGCATGCCGACCCCGAGGCGCCGGCCGAGGCGATCATGGCCATTCAGCGCGACATCGCGCGACGCCGTCGCCGCAAGCTGATCGCGCTTGGTACGCGACTGGCCTTCTTCGTTCTCCTGCCGACCCTTCTGACCGCGATCTACTATTTTCGTTTCGCGACACCGTTCTACGCCACGAAGACCGAATTCGTGATCCAGCAGGCGCAGCCGGCCGGCGGCGCGGGTGGCGGTCTGGGCGGGCTCTTTTCCGGCACCAGTTTTGCCACCTCGCAGGATTCGATCGCCGTTCAGGGCTATCTGCAGTCGCGTGACGCGATGGTCCGGCTGGACGGCGACCTGGGCTATCGCGCGCATTTCTCCGACCCCAGGATCGATGCGATCCAGCGGCTTGCGCCGGGTGCGACGAACGAAACCGCCTACAAACACTACAACAAGCACGTCAAGATCGCCTATGACCCGACCGAAGGCATCATCAAGATGGAGGTCGCGGCCGCCGATCCGCACCTGTCGGAGGCGTTCAGCCGGGCACTGATTTCCTATGCCGAGGAGCAGGTCGACCACCTGACCCAGCGGCTGCGCGAAGACCAGATGAAGGGCGCGCGGGAAAGCTATGAATCCGCCGAGGTCAAGATGCTGGAGGCGCAGCGCAACCTCGTCGATCTTCAGGAACGGTCGCGCGTTTTGTCCAGCGAGGTCGAGGTCGGGCTGATCACCGGTCAGATTTCCGCGCTGGAGGCACAGCTGACTCAGGCCAACCTGTCCTTGCAGGAAATGCTGGCCAACCGCAGCCCCAATCAGGCCCGGGTCGAACCGCTGAAGCGGCGCATCGCGACGCTGGAAACCGAAATCGGCAATCTGCGCGCCAAGCTGACCCAGTCGGATGAAAACGGCCAGTCGCTGGCCAAGATCCAGGGCGACCTGCTGGTGGCCCATGCCGATGTGCAAACCCGGCAGATGATGCTGACACAGGCCTTGCAACAGCTTGAAACCGCCCGTATCGAAGCCAATCGTCAGGTCCGTTACCTGTCGCTCAGCGTCAGCCCGGTCGCGCCGGACGAAGCGACCTATCCCAGGGCGCTGGAAAACACGATGGTGGCGTTCCTGATCTTCGGCGGGCTCTACCTGATGCTGTCGATGACCGCCTCCATCCTGCGCGAACAGGTTTCCGCCTGATCGCCGCAGCCACAACACCCAGACGCTTGAAGACAAGGAATTTCGACCATGAAGCCACAACCGACGATCGCGCCCGAGGCCTGGGACTTTCAGACCACGCCGATGATTGCGCCGACCGGTTTTCGCGAATACGACGCGCGTTGGCGTTATCCCGACCAGATCAACCTGCAGGGCTTTACCGCCCTTGGACTTGGGCTTGGCACCCAGATGCACGAGGCCGGGATCGAACCGCGCATCGTTGTCGGCTCCGACTTCCGGTCCTATTCGCTCGAGGTGCGCAATGCCGTGACGCTGGGCCTCGTGCAGGCCGGCATCGCGGTGCATGATATCGGCGTGGCGCTGTCGCCCATGGCCTATTTCAGCCAGTTCCATCTGGGCATTCCCGCCGTCGCCATGATCACCGCAAGCCACAACCCCAACGGCTGGAGCGGCGTGAAGATGGGCTTTCAGGCGCCGCTGACGCATGGCCCGGACGAGATGGGCCGGTTGCGCGACATCGTGCTGGGCGGCGAGGGCAAGCTGCGCGCCGGCGGCAGCTATACCCGCGTCGATGGCGTGGCAGAGGCCTATATCCGCGACCTGGTCGGCGATTTCCGCCTGTCGCGCCCCCTCAAGGTCGTCTGCGCCACCGGTAACGGCACCGCCAGCATGTTCGCCCCTGAGGTTCTGCGCCGCATCGGCTGCGAGGTCGTGGCGCTGCACAACGAGCCCGACTGCACCTTCCCGCATTACAACCCCAACCCCGAAGCCATGGAAATGCTGCACGACATGGCACATGCCGTGCGCGCATCGGGCGCCGATCTGGCGCTGGGTTTCGACGGCGATGGCGACCGTTGCGGCGTGGTCGACAACACCGGCGACGAAATCTTTGCCGACAAGGTCGGCCTGATCATGGCGCGCGAATGGGCGGCCGACCATCCCGGTGCGAAATTCGTGGTCGATGTGAAATCGACGGGCCTGTTTTCCTCCGATCCGGTCCTGAAGGCGCATGGCGTCACGACCGATTACTGGAAGACCGGGCACAGCCACATGAAGCGGCGCGTGCATGAACTGGGCGCATTGGCCGGTTTTGAAAAGTCGGGCCACTACTTCCTGGCCGGCGATATCGGGCGCGGCTACGATTGCGGGCTGCGCGTGGCGGTCGAGATGTGCAAGCTTCTGGATCGCGCCGCAAAGCCGCTTTCGGCACTGAAAGAGGCCCTGCCGCTTTCCTACTCCACCCCCACGATGTCGCCCTTCTGCGCCGATACCGAGAAATACGCGGTCGTCGAAAGACTGGTGGCGAAGCTTTGCGACATGGCCAAGGCCGGGGGCAGCCTCGGCGGCCGCGCGATCAGCACCGTCGTGACGGTGAACGGCGCACGCGTGATGCTGGAAAACGGCGCCTGGGCGCTGGTGCGCGCGTCGTCGAACACGCCCAACCTCGTCGTCGTCTGCGAAAGCCCCGACAGCCCGCGCGAACTGGCGCGCATCTTCCTCGACCTCGACCGCGTCATTCGCACGGAACCGGGCGTCGGCGATTACGACCAGACGTTCGACACCTCGGCGGCGGCGGCCTGACACCGGCCGTCGGCGGGCCGGGCGGACGGTTCAGGCCACCTGCCCTGCCGCCCAGCCCGAGGACCAGGCCCACTGAAAGTTGTAGCCGCCCAACCAGCCGGTCACATCTACGACCTCGCCCACGAAAAAAAGGCCCGGCACCGCCCGGGCCTGCATCGTTTTCGCATCCAGATCGCGGGAATCGACCCCGCCCAGCGTCACCTCGGCGGTGCGATAGCCTTCGCTGCCGACCGGCGTCGCCTGCCAGCCATGCACTTGCCCGGCCAGCGCCGCCAGCGCGCGGTTCGACTGATCGGCAAGATTGCCGGCGAGCCCCGCTTCGGCCACGACATGCTGCGCCAGACGTTCGGGCAGGTGCGCGGCCAGCGCGGTCTTCAGCGCCTGACGGCCCGCCTGGCCCCGCGCCGCAGACAGCGCTGCGGCAAGATCGACCCCCGGCGCCAGATCCAGGCTCAACCGGTCGCCCTCGCGCCAGTAGGACGATATCTGCAGGATCGCCGGGCCGGAGAGCCCGCGATGGGTAAACAGCAGGTCTTCGTCGAACGCCGCGCCGTTGCAGCCGACCCGCACCGGCAGGGACAGGCCGGCAAGCGGCCGGGTGCGGGCCAGTTCCTGTTCGGCGAAGGTCAGCGGCACAAGGGCCGGCCGGGTTTCGGTGATGCGCAGGCCAAAGGTTTCGGCCAGCCGGTAGCCAAGGCTGCTGGCCCCCATCTTGGGGATCGACTTGCCCCCGGTCGCCACCACCAGCGCAGCGGCCCGGATCGCGCCCGCCTCGGTTGTGGCAAGAAACCCTTGCCCCGCCCGGCTCGCTGCTGTCACCGTCTGGCCCAGCACCGCAGCACCCGCCCGCAGTGCCAGATCGCGTACCAGCATGTCAACGACCTGCCGCGCGGACCCGTCGCAAAAAAGCTGCCCGCGCGCCTTTTCGTGCCGGGCGATCCCCGCCTGGTCGAGCCGGGCGATGAAATCGTACTGGGTGTGGCTGAGCGCCGACAGGGCAAAACGCGGGTTTTTGCGATAAAAAGCGTTCAGGCGCTATGTCGAGATTGGTGAAATTGCACCGTCCGCCACCGGAAATCCGGATCTTTTCGCCCGGTGCGCGCGCGTGGTCGAGCACCAGAACCGACCGCCCGCGGCGCGCGGCCTCGATCGCCGCGAAAAGCCCCGCCGCACCCGCGCCCAGTACCAGAACATCACAGGTTTCCATGCCTTCCGTTACCCTGCCCGCGCCGCGCGCTCAACCACCCGCCATCGCGCTTTTTTGCCTTGCGGGCGCCCAAGGGCTTTGTAAACAGCCCCGCAGTTGAGGCGTAGCCAAGTGGTAAGGCACCGGTTTTTGGTACCGCGCACCGTAGGTTCAGATCCTACCGCCCCAGCCACACTTCCGCAAGTCGAGTCCGGTGCGAGGCCCAGGTCGGATGGCCGCACGATTTCCGCGTCTTGCGTGGCAGGGGCGGTTGCGCAGACCGCCAAGACATCACGAATGAACGCACAAATTGGCCAAAGTCTGCGTTTGGCGTTTTCGCGGTGCGAGGTGTGGGAGGGTGCGATCAGAGCGAAGCGGGCAGCGTTCGTTGTTCTGACCAGTCCGACGGAAGCTGATGGCGCATGCACCAGTCGGAAGTGAAGCCGAGCGGCTGCTTGCCACCGAGAACATCGCAGATGAGGTCCGGGGCGAGGAAGACGAGATCGATCATCTGCTGGACCCGGCGCGCAGGCTGTCCGGCGAACAGCCCAGCTTCGGTGCAATCGCCCGGTAGGCTGCGGTATCGGTGGTGTAGTCTTCACGGTTCTCTCGAAACAGCCGAACACCGCGTTCGCAAAGTTCAGCCGGATAGGCGGGGGTGAATCGTCTCTTCGTCACAGGGCTCATCCTTTGAGTGTTTTACTCTCCGGTAAACCCGGGGCGGTTCAGATTCATGGCTGATGCCGATCCCGCGCTCGTGCAGCAGATCCTCGGCATTTCTCGGCGACAGGCAGAGGAAGCGAACGTGCATCGTGAACGCGCGGCGGATGACCGCGCGGCTCGTCTTAGCGAAGCATTTGAACGGGTCAGGCTTCGTCATCCCAATGAGCTATTCAGGCCCCTGCCCTGTCGCAAGCCAAGTTCCCCTGACATCACCCCCCGCGCCCGAACCCGGCCTTCCGACGTCGGCGGACATTGCGCTCGGTCAAGGTACCGGGCATACCACCATTGCTAGGGTCAGGACATGTCGACAGCGCCTTCACAGCACCCGGCGATCCTGCGTACCGAAGAGGTCACGAAGACCTATCGATCGGGCGCGGTCGCCGTGCACGCGTTGCGCGGCGTCGATTTTGCCCTCTACCCACACGAGGTCGTGGCCCTTCTCGGGGCGTCCGGATCGGGAAAGTCCACGCTGCTCAACATCCTCGGAGGGCTTGATTGCCCGACCTCGGGCCGCATCTTTTTCCGGGACCGCGAACTGACCGATCTGGGTGACGATGATCTGACCGAGTTCCGGCGCGCCCATGTCGGCTTTGTCTTCCAGTTCTACAACCTGGTGCCAAGCCTGACCGCGCGCGAGAATGTCGCCCTTGTCACCGAGGTTGCCAAAAACCCGATGCGGCCCGAGGAGGCGCTTGAACAGGTGGGGCTGTCGGGGCGGATGGATCATTTCCCCTCGGAATTGTCGGGCGGCGAACAGCAGCGCGTCTCGATCGCGCGCGCCATCGCGAAACGTCCCGAGATCCTGCTTTGCGACGAACCGACGGGCGCACTGGACAGCAAGACCGGGATCACGGTCCTCGACGCGCTGATCGAGGTCAACCGCAACCTGGGAACCGCAACGGCGCTGATCACGCACAATGCAGAGATCCGTCGCATCGCGGACCGCGTGGTTTACATGGCGGACGGCCGGATCACCCATGTCGAGGAAAACGCCGCCCGCGTCCCCCCTTCGGAGGTCAGCTGGTGATGCGGATGCTCGACCGCAAGCTGGTCCGTGATCTGCGCCACATCTGGGTGCAATGCCTTGCTATCGCGCTGGTGCTGGGTTGCGGGATCATGGTGCTCATCCTGTCAACCGGGACCCAGCGTTCGCTCGAGGCCACGCGCAAGTCCTATTACGAGGAGAACCGCTTCGCCGATGTCTTCGCCCCCCTCACCCGCGCACCCCGGGGCCTGCTGACCGAGATCGCCCGGATCGACGGCGTGGCCAGGGTCGAGGGACGCGTGGTCTTCACGGCGATGATCGATCTGGAAGGAAGGCCCGAGCCGGCCTCGGCCATCGTCATCTCGCTCCCGCCGGACGGACGGCCTGTCCTGAATGTCCCGGCCCTGCGCCGGGGACGGATGCCCAGACCGAACCATCCCGACGAGGTGGCGATTTCCGAGGCCTTCGCCGAAGCCAACCGGCTGCGGCCCGGCGACCGTTTCCAGGCGGTGCTGAACGGCCAGATGCGCCCCCTCGTGATCGCGGGCGTGGTGATCTCGCCCGAATTCATCTACACGGTCGGGTCCGGCGCCTTCGAGCCGGATGACGAGAACTTCGGCCTTTTCTGGATGAACGAAACTCCCGCCGCCGCGGCGATGGATCTTTCGGGCGCCTTCAACGACCTGACGCTGACGCTGGCGCATGGTGCGGATGAACGCGCGGTGATCGCGGGCGTCGACCGCCTCCTGGCGCCCTATGGCGGGACTGGCGCCTATGGGCGCGATCGCCAGCCCTCGAACGTCTTCATCGAGGGCGAACTGAAGCAGCTGGGCACTATGGCGACGGTGCTTCCGCCGATCTTCCTGCTGGTGTCCGCGGTCCTCGTGAACATGGTCCTCGGGCGGCTGGTCTCGCTCGACCGCGCGCAGATCGGACTATTCAAGGCGCTTGGCTACCGCAGCGGTACCATCGCGGCGCATTACACCAAGATGACCCTGGGCATAGGGCTGGTCGGGGTCCTGCTGGGCTGGGGCTTCGGCTGGTGGCTGGGCGATGAACTGACCGAGATCTACACGCGATACTTCCGGTTCCCCAGCCTTCACTACCGACCGGGTACGGCGCCGATCGCGATTTCGGGCGTCCTGGGGATGGCGGCCGCGGTCCTGGGCGGCCTTCGCGCCGTGCGCGCCGCGACAGCGCTGTCTCCGGCCGCCGCCATGTCGCCCGCGGCCCCACCGGTCTATCGCCGTGGGTGGCTCGACCGGCTGGGCGGTCTCGCGCATCTGCGACAGACCACGATGATGATCCTGCGCTCGCTTACGCGCTGGCCCGGGCGTGCCGCGGTTACGCTTTTCGGGGTCAGCGGATCGGTGACCGTGCTTGTCGCCTCGTTCTTCACCTTCGATGCCATCGACCTCATCCTCGAGGACCTGTTCGAGCGCGCCAACCGGCAGGATGCCACCGTGACACTGGCCCGCCCGGTGAACGAACGTGCCCAGATCGACGCTCTGGCCCTTCCGGGCGTGCTGGTGGCCGAGGGGATATACGCCGCACCTGTCAGGCTGGTGAACGGCACAAGATCGCGGCTGGTCAGCCTCCAGGGGCGTGAGCCGGATGCGCGGCTCTCGCGGCTGCTCGATGCCGATGGCGCAGCGGTGCAGGTGCCGCAAACGGGCCTCGCCCTCGCGGCGGGCCTGGCCGAGGCGCTGGGCGCGCAGCCCGGCGACCGGCTGCGGGTCGAACTTCTGAGCGCGCCGCGCGGAACCTGGGAAATCCCGGTCACGGCGGTGATCCGGCAGAGCCTGGGCCAGGACGCCTATATGAACCGCGAGGCGTTCTTCCGCCTGATCGGGCAGGCACCGCAGGTCAACATGATCCACCTCGCGATCAACCACAACGACCTGGCCGCACTTCAGGCCAAAGTGCAGGAGACCCCCGCCATCGCGCGCTTCGCGCTCTGGAGCGACATCCGCCGCCAGTTCGAGGACACCCTCGACGAGAGCTTGGTGACCATGACCGTGATCTTCGCCTCGCTGGGGATGCTGATCACCATCGGCGTCGTCTACAACGCGGCGCGGATCCATTTGGCCGAACGCGCCTATGAACTCGTCTCTCTCCGGGTGCTGGGGTTCCGCCGCGGCGAAGTGGCCTATGTCCTCGTGGCCGAACAGATGCTGCTGACCCTGATCGCCGTTCCGCTGGGCTGGTTGGCAGGGTATGGTTTCTGCACCCTGATGGCCGAGGGGTTTTCCACCGAAGTCGTCTCGATCCCCGTGTTGGTTACGCGCCGTACGTACGCCACCGCCGCGCTGATCGTGATCCTGACGGCCCTTGCCTCGGTCCTGATCGTCCGGCGGAGACTGGATCGCGTCGACATCGTCAGCGCCCTGAAACAGAAGGAATAGCCATGGCCAACAGCGTCCGAACCGTTTCGATCGCCGTGATCGCTGCCGCCGTTCTGGGCGGGTTGATCTGGGCGCTTTTGCCCGCGCCGGTTTCGGTCGAGCTCGTCGCGGTGCGGCGGGGGCAGATGCAGATAACGGTGTCGGCCGAGGGGATGACCCGGGTCCGCGACACCTGGCTTGTCACGGCGCCCGTCACCGGAGAAGCCCGACGCTCGCCGGTCCATGTCGGCGACGCCGTCATCGAAGGCAAGTCAGTGGTCGCGGCGATCGAACCGGCCGAGCCGCCCTTCCTCGACGCCCGGGCGAGGAGCCTGGCCGAAGCCTCGGTCGTCGAGGCCCAGGCGGCCATCCGGCTGGCCGAGGCGAACCTGTTCCGGGCGGAAACCGCGCTCGCGCATTCCGAGTCCGAACTCGACCGGACCCGGGCTCTGACAGAACGCGGCACACTTGCGCCCACCATACTTGAAGATGCCGAGCAGGCCGCCCTTTCGGCGCGCGCGGCAAGGGACGTGGCGCGGTCCAATCTCGACATGCAGCGTGCCACCTTGGCCCGGATGGAGGCGCAGTTGTCAGGCCCGGAAACCCGCCCTGCCGAGGGTTCCGCCACCTGTTGCGTCGAGATTCTGGCCCCGCGCTCGGGCGTCGTCCTCGATCTTGCCGACGAAAGCTCGCGCCTTGTGACGGCAGGCGAAACCCTTCTGACCATCGGTGACCCGACGGATCTGGAGATCCGCGTCGACCTTTTGTCCAATGACGCCATCGGTGTCATCCCTGGCACCCGGGCCCGCATCGAGCGCTGGGGCGGCGACGCGGTCCTTGATGCCGTGGTCCGCCAGATCGAACCCTCGGCCTTCACGCGCGTCTCGGCCCTGGGCATCGAGGAGCAACGCGTGCCGCTGGTGCTCGACTTCCTCAGCCCCCCCACCCTGCGCGCAGGCCTCGGCGACCGCTACCGTGTCTACGTGAGACTGGTCACATGGGAGGCGCAGGACGTGCTGCAGGTGCCACAGAGCGCGCTTTTCCGGTCAGCGGGAGATTGGGCGCTCTTCCTCGAGCAGGACGGTCGCGCGGTGCAGCGGTCCGTGGAGGTCGCCCACATGTCGGGCGACTGGGCCGAGATCGTGGCGGGCGTGACCGAGGGCGAGCGCGTGATCGCCTATCCCGGGTCTTCCATCGAGACCGGAACCCGGATCGAGCCGCGCGAGACGGGCGAAAGACAGATGTGATGTGGTGCAACACTGCCGGACATCCGGCCGAGGGGTGCTGGCAGGCGAGTTCGAACTCGTCTTTGCAAGGACAGTGAATCAGTCCCTTACGCCGCGCAGAATCTGCGCCACTCGGCGGGAGCTGAGGCACGGTTGGCCTTGAAATGGGGTCTGCTGGAGAGGCTGCGCTCTGTGTTAAAGCGGTTAGTGACGGAGGCGTGGACGGAGGCGAACTTCTGCAAGGTTCGCATGCGCCGGAACCGCGGCATCGCCCGCTCCCGCCTTCAAAATGGCAGGTGGGAACTCTCCGCACGATTGTTGGCCCAGCGGCCAGTTTCTTGTCGGTCGCTGACCCCGAGTTGCCGCAAGGCGGCGCCATAGGACAGCAGTCTATCGGTGACGATCCTCCTGGAGCAGCCGTGGCGCTTCAAGGATTTCCTGAGGAATTTCAATGCGACCTTCGTGTCGCGGGTCTTCATCACGAAGCTTTCCAGTACTTCGCACTCGTGGTCGACGGCGCGCCACAGTTAGTGCCGCTCGCCGTTGATCTTCACGAACATCTCGTCGAGGTGCCAACGCCAGTGGCTCGATCTCATGCCCTCAATGCGGCGCTTCCGGATCTCGGCGGCGAACATCGGACCGAACCTTTGCCACCAATATCGGACGGTTTCGTTGCTGATGTCTGACGACAAAAAAAGGCCTGGGCGTCCTACTCTCTACCCTTTAGTGGCCCGAGAGCCGACCACGTGGGGGATGTTTTGGGGGATAAAAAGGCAAGGAACCATCCAAGGTACTGTTTAATTTGAATTTTTCTTGAGATATGTGGCGGAGGGGATGGGCCTAGAAGACAACCTTCTCAACGGCCATGATTAGCATTCACGAATGAGCGGTTTCGGCTTCCAGCCTGTTCGCCACGAATGCGAGAGTCGCGAACGTCAGTTCGAAAGCGAGTACGCCCAAATAGAGGCCGACCGGCACGCCATCGACCGCAATGCTGACAAGCCGCCCGAAAGCGAAACCCGCGAAGAGCACGCTCACCGATTGTAAGGCAAAGGCGCGCCGGGCCTTGTTCACGAGGCCGAGGAGGAAAAGCGCAGCAATCCCGAGATAGGCTCCGCCATATGCGGCACGGATCACGTGGTGGTGGCTGGCGCTTGTGAGTTCGATCGCGGGCGCTTCCATCATCATTTGTGGCGCAACGAGATGCAGCGCGCCAACTACGAGCATCATGGCGCCCGCGCCGCCAAGCGCGATAGTGCCAAGTTTTCCTGAGTTCATGATCATGGTCCCCCGTTAGTGTCCTGTCGACTCAAGAGTCTAGCAGCCGTTGCGATTGCGTATAGACGCATGTTGATGATTGTCATTATAAGTCTTTTTTATGGATTTGCGCCGTGTCGACCTGAACCTGCTCCGCCTAGTCGAAGCCGTTCTCCGTGAAAGGTCCGCCTCACGGGCGGCTCAAACCCTAGGGTTGTCGCAGCCTGCGGTATCGCAGGGATTGCGCCGCGCGCGTGAGGTATTCGGCGACCCGCTGCTGGCGCGCCACGGGAATCGCCTGATACCAACACCCCATGGCAGTGCACTGCTTCCCGAACTCCGCTCTGTTCTGGACCAGGTCGAATCCATACTGTCGCCCGCGCAGTTCGATCCGTCCCGGCAGTGCGCGATTTCGTTCTGGGATCGAGCGACCTTGGGCAGGTGCTGATATTGCCGAGCCTGATCGCTCGGGTGACCCGCGAAGCACCGCATTGCCGGATCAAGGTGGTGCCTCCGCCGCAGGATGCTGTAGCGGCGGGGAATGGATCTTGCGCTGATGGGCGCACCAGAGACACCGGGGCCGCTCCGATGGCAGGTGCTGTACCACGACCGCTTTGTCCTGATGGCACGGCACGATCATCCGGCGCTGGCGCGACCAATATCGATGGAGGATTTTCTGAGGCTACCGCAGGCGCTGGTGTCGCCGCGGGCGGAGGGGTTCGCGGGGCCTGTGGATGCGGTGCTAGAGCGCCAGGGTCTGAGCAGGCGCGTGGCTGTCATGGTGACAAACTTCATGTCTTTGCTTTCGATCCTGGCAGAAAGCGACCTCGTTGCCGCTGTGCAGCGCAACGCTTTGCTATCCTTTCATCAGTTCGGGCCTTTTGCAGTCACCAAGCGCTGCCCCTCGACGTGCCCAGCTACGCGATGAAAGCCGTCTGGCCCTTAGCACATGATGCCGATGCGGCGAGCCTGTGGCTGCGCCGGATCTCTGTGGGACATGATCAGCAATCTGGGCGAACCTGATCGCGACGGCGCGGCCCTGGGAATGACCGCATCGCCCGCCGCGCGCTGACAACCGGAAAGCCCGGCAGCCCGCAGTGCTTGGCGAGGCGATCAAGCTGTGCGAGTGGCGTTATACAAATGTCAGAACCAGGTAATTTTTGTTCCCTACCTCGCCGATGGACATACAAAACACGGATCGACACTGTGTAATTTGAATTTTCTTGTTCTAGGTGGCGGACAGTGAGGGATTCGAACCCTCGAGACGGTTCCCCGCCTACACACTTTCCAGGCGTGCGCCTTCGACCACTCGGCCAACTGTCCTTGCCGGGCTCCATATCGCGGGCTTGGCCCTGCATGCAAGGGGCCGGGGCGAATTATTCCTACAGTGTCATGCGCGCGCCAAGCTCCACCACGCGGTCGCGCGGCAGGTGGTAGAAATCGCTGGGATCGGCGGAAAACCGGCTGAGCGCCAGATAGATCCGGTCCAGCCAGTGCGACGATCCGCGCCGTGGCCCCAGCACGATCTTGCGCCGGCCCAGAAAGAAGCTGGTCGCCATCACGTCAAACTTCAGCCCCAGCCGCCGCGCCAGCGCCAGCGCACGGGTGACATTGGGCGTTTCCATGAAACCGAAGCGCAGCACCAGCCGTGCAAATCGGTCGTCGATCGGTTCGAACTGGGCGCGTTCGTCCTCTGGCGCGATCGGCACGCGCAGCGTCTCGACCGTCAGAACCACATTGCGGTCGTGCAGCACCTTGTTGTGCTTGAGATTGTGCATCAGCGCCGGCGGGGCCGCGTTGACATCGGGCGACAGGAAAAACGCCGTGCCCGGCACCGTCACAACCGAGGACCGCGCCATGGACTTGGCAAAGGTTTCAAGCCCGATGCGTTCGCGCGCCTCGCGCGCCAGCGTCGCCTGGGTACCGCGCCACCAGCTGATCATCATCAGCATCAGCAGAAGCGAAACCATGACCGGCAGGTAGCCGCCGGCGAAGAACTTGGTCATGTTCGACAGAAAGAAGGTCCCCTCGAGCACCACAAAGACGGCTGCCACCGGCGCGATGACCCAGGCCGAAAGGCGCCAGCCACGGCGGGCATAGACGATAGCCAGCACCGTATCGACCAGCATCGCGCCGGTCACCGAGATGCCATAGGCGGAAGCCAGCGAAGCGGAGCTGCGAAAGCTCAACACGAAGGCCATGACAGAGATCATCAGAAACCAGTTGACGGTGGGAATGTAGATCTGGCCGCTCTGGCGCTCGGATGTGTGAACGATGGCCAGGCGCGGAAGCAGCCCAAGCTGGATGGCCGCCCGGGTCAGCGAATAGGCCCCCGTGATCACCGCCTGCGAGGCGATGACCGTGGCCAGCGTCGCCAGCGCAACCAGCCCCGGCAGCAGCCATTCGGGCACCAGACGGAAAAACGGGTTTTCCAGCGCCGCGGGGTCGCGCAACACAAGCGCGCCCTGCCCCAGATAGTTCAGAAGCAGCGCCGGAAGGACCAGCGCGAACCAGGCCAGTCGGATCGGCGCGCGGCCGAAATGCCCCAGATCGGCATAAAGCGCCTCGGCCCCGGTGACGGCCAGAAATACCGCGCCCATCACGATGAAGGCGGTCAGCTTGTGTTCGGCCAGAAACTGCACCGCGTGGACGGGGTTGAAGGCGACCAGAACGCCGGGGTCCGCGGCCAGCGAAACCGCACCCGTCACCCCCATCACCAGAAACCACAGGGCGGTAATCGGCCCGAAGCCGGCAGAGATCGCCTGCGTGCCATGCCGCTGGATCATGAAAAGCGCCAGCAGGATGCCCACGGTAACCGGCAGCACATAGGCCTCGAACCGCGGCGCGACGAGCTCGATCCCCTCGACCGCCGACAGAACCGAGATCGCCGGCGTGATCACCGCGTCACCCAGAAACAGCGCCGCGCCCGCAATCCCCAGCGCCAGCACCCCGTAGTGCCGCCGCCCGATCGCCAGCCGCGTCAACGTATAGAGCGCCAGAATGCCGCCCTCACCCCGGTTGTCGGCGCGCAGCAGCACCATCACGTACTTGATCGCCACGATCAGGATGATCGCCCAGATCAGGAGCGAGATGACGCCGAGCACCTCGCCGCGTTCCATGCCGTCCGCCGCGACCGGATGCATCGCTTCGCGAAAGGCGTAAAGCGGGCTGGTGCCGATATCGCCATAGACGACGCCGATTGCACCCAGCGTCAGGCCACCCAGGCCCGAATGCCCGGCCGGGTGCCGATTTTCAACCTCGCCGTCAAACTCGGGATCGCTCTCCAGCGGCGCTGAATGCGGGGGGATATCCGTCATGAAGTGATCTCCGTCCACCTCGCCCGCAGAAGGGCGCAAGGACCGAATCGTGCATGATCGCGCCAGGCGCCGATCTGATGCTCCAAACCGCCACGCCGCGCAGGGGGCGCGCCTCGGCACGAGCGTCGCAGCGACTCGGACGTGCCAAGGCGCCACTATGCTCTTTGGCACAGTTTCGGCAAGGGCTTTCTGCGCATGCGAAGGCCCGCCGTCCGCGGCCCCGCTGCGCGGGCTGCCCGGGTCGGCACCGGCGCCGCGCTTGACCGGCAGGCCGTCGTCGTGCAACCTCTGGCGCATGGGGCCCGCGACGGCGCCCCGTGAGGCCCAGGCCCAAGCGTCGCATCCTTCGTTTGACCAGAAAGGATGCCCATGCCCGGCTTCATGTCCATTGCCCCTGCCCAACTTGCCCGCCTGATCGGCACGCCCGACTGCCCGGCGCTGATCGACGTGCGGATTGATGAGGATTTCACCGCCGATCCCCGGCTCATCCCCGGCGCAAAGCGTCACCCCGCGACCGAAATCGAAGCGCTGGTGCCGGAGCTTGCCGGTCGACGCGCCGTCGTCATCTGCCACAAGGGGCTGAAACTTTCCGAAGGTGCGGCGGCGTTACTGCGCTGCGAAGGTATCGCCGCCGAAAGCCTCGAGGGCGGGATGGTTGCCTGGTCGGGCGCCGAACTGCCAACCCTTGCCGCCGCCGCCCTGCCCGCTTCGCGGATATGGGTCACAAGGCACCGGCCCAAGATCGACCGGATCGCCTGCCGCTGGCTGACCCGTCGCTTCATCGACCCCACGGCCGAGTTTCTGTTCGTTGCCCCATCCGAGGTGGCGGCGGTGGCCGAACGCTTTGGCGCAACGCCCTTTGACATCGAGGGTGTGCGGTTTTCCCATCGTAGCGACTTTTGCAGCCTCGATGCGCTTCTCGACGATTTTGGCCTGCATACGCCCGCGCTCGACCGGTTGGCCCTTGTGGTACGCGGGGCTGATACCGACCGCCATGACCTTGCGCCGCAGGCTGCGGGGCTTTTGGCGCTGTCGGTCGGCCTGTCGCGCCAGTTCAAGGACGATCTGGAACAGCTTGACGCCGGTATGAGGCTTTACGATGCGCTTTACCGCTGGGCCCGCGACGGGTTCGAGGAAGGTCATGACTGGCCGGCGGGGCCGGCATCATGATCGCCACGGCAGATCTTTTTCGCTGTTTCGGGCGGATCGGCCTTTTGTCCTTCGGCGGTCCTGCCGCGCAGATCGCTCTCATGCACCGGGAGCTGGTCGAACGACGCCGCTGGCTTGACGAGGCGCAGTTCATGCGCGCGCTCAGCTTTTGCATGCTCTTGCCCGGACCCGAAGCAATGCAGCTGGCCACCTATGCCGGCTGGCGGTTGCGTGGCACGTTCGGCGGTCTTGTCGCCGGGCTTCTTTCGTGCTGCCCGGCGCGGTCGTGGTGCTGGCACTGGCCATGGGCTACGTCATCTGGGGGCATCTGCCGCTCGTCGAGGCGGCCTTCGTGGGCGTCAAGGCCGCGGTCGTGGTCATTGTGATCGAGGCCCTGTTGCGCATCGCCCGGCGCGCCCTGAACCGGCGCGCGCACTGGCTGATCGCCGCCCTCGCCTTTCTGGCCATCTTTGCGCTGTCCGTGCCATTTCCGGTGATCGTCGCGCTCGCCGCGCTGGGGGGATACCTCTGGCTGCCGGTCGCCGCCCCCGCGCGGGTCGACGCCGCCACCGTCCGTGTTGCGGTCGACCTTCGGGCGGCGCTGCTGTGGCTGGCGCTCTGGCTTGTGCCGCTGGCGGCGCTTTGGCTTTGGGCCGGCCCGTTTCTGGCTGCCATCGCGCTGTTCTTCTCCAAGCTCGCCGTGGTGACCTTTGGCGGCGCCTATGCGGTTCTGGCCTACATGGCCCAGACCGTCGTCGCCGCCAAGGGATGGCTGAGTGCCCCGCAGATGATCGACGCGCTGGGGCTGGCCGAAACCACGCCCGGCCCGCTGATCCTTGTCACGGAATTCGTGGCCTTTCTGGCCGGTCACGGTCAGGGCGGCATGGCACTGGCCATCGTTGCGGCGGCGGTGTCGCTGTGGATGACCTTCGTGCCCTGCTTCCTGTGGATCTTCGCCTTTGCCCCGCTCGTCGAACGCCTGGCAGCCACGCCCGCCTTGCCGGCGCGCTGTCGGGTGTCACGGCGGCGGTGGTCGGTGTTATCCTGAACCTGTCGCTCTGGTTCGGCCTGCACGTGCTCTTCACCGACGTCGGCACCGCGGCTTTCGGCCCCTTTCGCCTCGCGCTGCCCGATCCGCAAAGCCTCGACCCGCTGGCGCTGGCGCTGGCGGTCTTGGCCGCCGTCCTGTTGCTGCGCCGTCACTGGTCGATTCCGGCCGTGCTCGGGCTTTGTGCCGCTGCAGCGGCGATTTTCGCCAGCCTTTAGGCAGCTCGCCGTTTTTCGCCGGCCCGCTCTTTCATTCGAAGGCGAATCCCCTATGCTTGCGACACGAAGGCATGAGGCAGCCATGGCGCGAACCATCGATTACGGCAACCTGATGCACCGCGCGATGCGCGGGCTGATCCAGCAGGTGCTGACAGAGGTTGGCGAACACGGGCTGCCGGGCAATCACCATTTCTTCATCACGCTCGACACCCATCATCCCGGGGTCGAGATGGCGCCCTGGCTGAAATCGCGCTATCCCGATGAAATCACCGTGGTTTTGCAGCATTGGTATGAAAACCTCGAGGTCAGCGACGAAGGTTTTGCCGTCACGCTCAATTTCGGCAACCAGCCCGAACGCCTGACAATCCCGTTCGACGCGGTGCGGACCTTTGTCGACCCGTCCGTCGAATTTGGCCTTCGCTTCGAACAGCATGACGATGCGGACGAGGCCGAGGACGAAGACGACGATTCCGATAGCGACGAGACCGCCGAGGATGAACCCCACAAGGATGCCGAAGTCGTCAGCCTGGACAGCTGGCGCAAGTAGGGCGTCATCCTCCGGTATGCGACGGTATGCCAATTGCCTTGCCCGGCCCGCCCCGGTATGACAGCGCCAATCGTCACCAGGAGGCTTGCCCGATGACCGCGACCCGCACCGAAACCGACAGCTTTGGCCCGCTCGAGGTCCCCGCCGACAAGTATTGGGGCGCCCAGACCCAGCGCTCGATCATGAACTTCCCGATCGGCTGGGAACGCCAGCCGGTGGCCATCGTTCGCGCGCTCGGCGTGATCAAGAAGGCCGCGGCAATCGTCAACGAAGGCTTCGGCGATCTTGACGCGGGTCTTTCCAAAGCGATCCGGCAGGCCGCCCAGGAGGTGATCGACGGCAAGTTTGACGACAACTTCCCGCTGGTCGTCTGGCAGACCGGCTCCGGCACCCAGTCGAACATGAACGCCAACGAGGTGATCTCGAACCGCGCGATCGAAATCCTTGGCGGCGCAATGGGTTCGAAAAAGCCCGTCCACCCCAATGACCACTGCAACATGGGCCAATCCTCGAACGATACCTTCCCGACCGCCATGCACGTGGCCATCGGCATGGTGGCCCGCGACGTGCTGTTGCCGGGCCTGCGCAAGCTTCACGGCGCGCTGGTCGCGAAATCCGAAGAATTCAAGGATATCATCAAGATCGGCCGGACCCATACGCAGGATGCCACGCCCTTGACGCTGGGCCAGGAATTCGGCGGCTACGCCCATCAGGTGGCCAAGGGCATCGAACGGGTCGAAGCCTGCCTGCCTGACATCTACGAACTGGCGCAGGGCGGCACCGCCGTCGGCACCGGGCTGAACACCCGCAAGGGTTTTGCCGAAAAGGTCGCCGCCGAGATTGCCGCGATCACCGGCCTGCCCTTTGTCACCGCGCCGAACAAGTTCGAGGCGCTGGCGGCCCATGACGCGATGGTGATGTTTTCCGGCGCGCTGAAAACCGTAGCCGCGAGCCTTTTCAAGATCGCCAACGACATGCGGCTTCTGGGCTCCGGCCCGCGGTCGGGTCTGGGCGAACTGGTCCTGCCGGAAAACGAACCGGGCTCCTCGATCATGCCGGGCAAGGTCAACCCGACACAGGCCGAGGCGCTGACCATGGTCTGCGCCCATGTCATGGGCAATGACGCCGCCGTCGGTTTCGCCGGATCGCAGGGCCATTTCGAACTGAACGTCTCCAACCCGATGATGAGCTACAACGTGATCCAGTCGATGCAGCTTCTGGGCGATGCCGCCGGCAGTTTCACCGACAACATGGTGAAGGGTACGCAGGCCAATACCGCCCGGATCGACAAGCTGATGAAGGAAAGCCTGATGTTGGTCACCGCGCTGGCGCCGACCATCGGCTATGACAACGCCACCAAGGTTGCCAAGACCGCGCACAAGAACGGCACGACGCTGCGCGAAGAGGCCATCGCTCTGGGGCTCGTCGATGGCGAAACCTTCGACCGGATCGTGCGCCCCGAAGACATGATCGGACCGCGCTAGGTGAATCACAGGCCGCCCGCCCTTGCCATCAAGACACCGCCGCAGGATTTCCGCCCCGGCGGCACCTACCGGGCGGAGGAACGTGTGATGTATGGCGGCAAGATGGCCCGGCCGGGTGACCGGCTATACGTTCTTGCCTCCGACCATTGCGGCGGAAGGGGGCTGGTGGCGCGGGGCCGGGTCCGCGATTTTGCCCATGTCGCCGGCATTGTCTGGCGGCTGGAATTCAGCGTGGATGCGCTGGCGCGGGAACCGCTGGGGCGTGCGGAGTTGAAAGGTACTCCGTCCGCCCCTGACCGGCCCGGCGCGGCCGAGATTGCCTTCAAGTTCTATCGACAGGCCACCAACAAGACCGCCGGCATCACGGCCGCCACCGCGGATTGGCTGGATGGGTTCTTCGCATGACCAGCCCGATCAACCTCAACAAGGCGCGCAAACTGCAAAACCGCGCAAAGAAACGCGCAAAAGCCGATGAAAACGCGGTGAAATTCGGCCGTACAAAGGCTCAGAAACTGCTGGAAGAATCCCAGGCCGACAGGGCCCGAACCCAGCTCGACCAACACCGGCGCGACAAACCATGAGCCGCCCTGTCAAACGGTCGCTGACCCTGCGCGGCCACCGCACCAGCGTATCGCTGGAAGACGAGTTTTGGCAGGCTTTCCGCGCGATGGCCGCCGAACGCGGCGTAAAGCTGAACGTGCTGGCCGCCGAGATCGACACCGCGCGCGGTATCGAGACCGGGCTGGCCACGGCGATACGGCTTGCTGTCCTGCGCCATCTGCAACGCGCCGCAAATTCGCAGACTGACCGCTAGCGCGGCACGGCCCAAAGCCGGATGCCATTGGCCGACCGCACCGTCAGCTGCGCCTGTGGCCGCGGCTCGGCCCCGGGGATCGGCACGAACCGGTAGCGCCGCAGAAGCAGCGCCAGAACCAGCACACCCTCGATCATCGCAAAGCCGGCGCCCGGGCAGATGCGCGGTCCGGCGGAAAACGGGATATAGGCCTGCCTCGCGGCCGTGCGCGCGTTGTCATCGCTCCAGCGGGCCGGGCAGAAGGCATCGGGCTCGTGCCATATCCGTTCATGCCGGTGCAGGTGCCATGGGCTGAGCACGATCTGCCCACCCGGTGCGACATTGCGGTCACGAAACCGTTCCGGGCAGAGGTTCTGCCGCACCATCATCGGCACCGGCGGGTATAGCCGCAACGCCTCGCGGAACACATCGCGGATGAAGGATAGCCGCGAAATATCTGCAATCATTGGTTTTTCCGGCAGAGCCTCCGCCTCCTGGGCAGCGCGGTCCTGATCCTCGGGCGACAGCGCCAACAGGTAAAGCGCCCAGGCCATGGCCGAGGCCGATGTCTCATGCCCGGCCAGAAAGAAGATCGCCACCTGGTCGATCATTTCGCCCGTGTCGAACCGTTCTCCGGTTTCGGGATCGTGGGTCGTCATGATCTTGGTGGCCAGGTCGTCGGGCGCGTTTCCGGCCGCGATCGCCGCCGCGCGGCGTTCCGTCATGGCGGCGATAAGCGCGCGAATTTCTCGCGCGGTGCGCCGCGTTCGCCGCCGGTGCAGGCGCGGAAACCAGCGCGGCAACGGCAGGAAGGCGCCAAGGTTCACGATCGGCTGGCTTTGCTGATGCGCGCGGAACGCGGCAAAGACCAGCGCCGCCGCACTGTCCTCGATCGGGACCGAGAAGAGCGTGCGAAAGATCACATCCGCCGCGGCATGGCTCATCGCCTCCTCGGCTTCGACCTCGCCCGGCTGCATCCGTCCGACTGCCGCCTGCGCCGCCGCCAGCATCGCCGGAAAGGTATCGCGCAGGCGACCGCCCTCAAACGCCGGGTCGATGATGCGGCGTTGCCGCTGCCAGACAGCACCGTTGGTGACAAAGACCGAATTGCCCAGAAGCGGTGCCAGACCGGCGCGCACGCGGTCGGATTTCGGGAAATCATCGGGGCGGGTTTTCAGAACCAGTTCAACCAGTTGTGGATCGTTGCAGAGGTAAGACCGGAAGAAGGGCGTACGAAACTCCGCCATCCATGCGCGGTAAAGCCGCGCCGGCTGGGCCGACAGGATATCGCGCCGGAAGAGCCGCAGGTAGTGCCAGAGCGATACGCGTTCGGCGCGTGACGGGGGCTTTGGCGGGCGGATCACGGGCAAAGACTCCGATACCCCGAAACCGCGTGGTCGATGCGCTGCGGCGACGGTTGACGCCCGGCAAAGGCCGCGCCCAGCGTCTTGGGCCCGCAGGTTATGCGGAAATAGTCATAGCCCGCCGGCCGGTCAAAGGCACAAAGATACTGGAAATGCAGGCGGAAAAACCGCCAGCGCATCGCCTTCCAGCGTTCCGGGGCAAGAGTTTGCGAAAACGCGGCCGAAACGACCAGCGGCCAGCGCTTGCCGGGCCCGGCCACACCGCTGACCGTCACCGGATCGCATAGCGCGAAGGAGGCGCCATCACCCGGCGCGGATACATCGACCCAGGACAGTGCCGGGCTGACCGACAGCGCCGCCAGATCGGCCCGCAGGGCCCGGGCCTCCGGCAGGAAGGACACCATCGGCACCACCTGCCCCAGCGTCAGCAGCGACAGCGCCGGGCGTTTGGCGCCCTGCCCATCGCGCAACAGCCCGGCAAGCACCGAAACCGCCAGATGCGCACCCGAAGAATGGCCGACGACCAGAACCTCGTCGAGATCCTCCGTCTGGGCCGCCGCGATGCGATCGCGGAACTCGCCCAGCCGCGCGTCGAGCGCCGGCGGATTGGCCCCGCGCCCCGCCGCCGTGAAAGCATAGTCATGCATCAGGTAATAGGCCAAGATGCGCCCGTCATGACGCCGGAAGAACCGCAGAAGTGCGATAACCAGCGCCAGACCGGCAAACAGGCCGAGCCAGACCGGAAGCCAGATTGCAACCGCGAGTGCCAGCCCCGCCCCCGCCGCGACCGCCAGCAAAAGCTGGGCCATCAGCATCGCCAGCGGATAAAGTGCCGCCAGAACCGGCCCCTTGCGCAGCCGCAAGAGCCGCCACAGCGCGCCGGTCGACAGGTAGACCCACGCGGTGCGCAGCATCTGGCCATAGGTCGCACCAATCCCCTGCGCCATCGATGCGTTGACGATATCGGCCCAGCCCAGCACCTCGAACCGGGTTTCGCAGACCCGCCCGCCAATCCGCGCCTCGGCCCGCCAGCCAAAACCATCGCCAGACGGCCGGCCGGGAACAAGCTCCAGTTCGTAACCCGAAATCCGCGCCTGTTTTGCCGCCTCGGCGCGAAAAAGCTCTCGATACCGCCGCGGCGGCACCGGATCGTAGCCCGGGATGTAGAACACCCGGCGGCGAAACGGGCTGGGCGTGGGGGTGGAAGGAACGGCTGATGTCATGGCACCTCGGTGGTGCGATGCTAGCGGCAATTGCTTGCGGGTTTAAGAACGAATGCGCCCGCAGGAAGACGTAATGCGCGGCACTATCCCAGCGCCGAAAGCGCTGGAAAGGTCTCCAATAGCCAGTAGGAAAAACTGGAAAACCCGCCCGTCAGCATCAAGAGCCCGACGGTCCAGAGAAGCAGGCCCATGATCCGTTCGATCCGCTCCATATGCCGCTTCATCCAGGCCATGAGCCCGGTCAGGCGCGGAAAGAAGGCGGCAACCAGCAGGAACGGCACGCCAAGCCCGAAGGCATAGACCGCCAGAAGTGTCGTGCCGCGCGCGATATCGGCCTCGGACGCTGCCAGCGACAGGATCGCACCCAGTTGCGGGCCGATGCAGGGCGTCCAGCCAAAGGCGAAAGCGAGGCCCAGCAGATACGCACCAAAGGCCGAACCGCCCCGGTCGCCGGCATCCAGCCGCGCCTCGCGGTCCAGAAACGGTATACGGAAGACCCCCAGAAAATGCGCACCGAAGACCATCACGACAATGCCGGCGGCGGTGGAAAACACCGTACTGTTTGACAGAAAGAAGGCGCCGAAAGCCGAGGCGGCGAAACCGAGGAACAGGAATACCGTGGAAAGCCCCAGAACAAAGAAGAGCGCCGCCAGAACCGGGCTTCGTCTCCGCTCGCCCTGCCCGCCCATCTCGGCCACGGTGATGCCGCTCATATAGGCCAGATAGGGCGGCACGATGGGCAGGACGCAGGGGCTGAGAAAACTGATCAGACCGGCGACCAGCGCCACCAGCATCCCGGGCAGAAGCCCCGCGTCGATCAGGTCAATTCCGAACATCGCCGTCCTCGTTTCATCCGGGCTTACCCGATACCGGCGCGGGCGTCATCCACCCGCCGCTTCACGTCTGCGATAGCGGCGAAAGACGAAGGGCGCCGGTTTCGCGGCGCCCCTGATCTTTCGTTTCGCTGCGCTCAGCGGCCAAGCGACCACCAGCCGCGTTTTTTCGGCCGGTCATCGTCTTCGGGCTCGGGCTCGGCCATGGCTGCGACCGGCTCGGGCTGCGGTGCCGGCTCGGGCTCGGTCGCGGCCGGCGCAGGGTCTGGCGTGGCCGGCGCCGGTGCCGGCACTGCCGCCGGCGCTTCGGCTTCCGCGTCCACCGGGGCCTCGTCCTTGGCGGTCTTCTTGCGCGCCGGCGCCTTGCGTGCCGGCGTCTTGCGCGTCCGCTTGGCAGGCTTCTCGGCCTGTTCCTCCGCTTCGGCTTCGCCAGCTTCCGGCAAGGCCACTTCGGCAACCGGCTTGGCTTCGGCCGGCGCTTCAGGTGCGGCCTCGGCTTCGGGCGCCGCGTCAGCCTTCTTGCCGCGCGAACGACGGCTGCGGCCGGGTTTCTTCGCCGGCTTGGCCTCGGCCTCGGCATCGGCGGCCGCTGCTACGGGCTCGACGCCCTCCGCCACGCCGTCATCGTCGGCCGCTGCGTCGGACTGGCCGTTGTCGGTATCGCCCTGCCCCTCGCCCTGCCCCTCGCCCTGGCCACCGCCACGCCGGCGCCGCCGCCGCCGCCGCTTCTTGCGCGGCTGGTCCGAACCTGCGTCGTTATCGGCGCTGTCGTCGGCCTGGGCCTCGGTCTGATCGCTGTCGTCGGCCTCGTCCTCATCAACGAGATCAGGCATTAACGAGGTATCGACCGACACCACCGGAAAGGCCATTTCGGCGACAACCCGGGTCGCGGTCTTGAACTTCTCGATGGCGAAATCGGGGCTGATCAGGCTCGGATCGGCCTCCACCCGGATCGCCATGCCATAGCGCATCTCGATCTGCGCGATATGCTCGCGCTTCTGGTTCATGAGGAAGTTCGCGACCGCCACCGGCGCCTTCAAAAGCACCTCGCGCGAACGCTTGCGCGTGCCTTCCTCTTCCAGCTGGCGCAGGATCGACAGCGCCAGGCTGTCGTCCGAGCGGATCAGCCCGGTGCCGTGGCAATGCGGGCACGGCGCGGTCGTGGCCTCCAGCATGCCCGGTCGCAGGCGCTGGCGGCTCATCTCCAGAAGGCCGAAACCCGAAATACGGCCCACCTGGATGCGGGCGCGGTCGGTTTTCAGCTTGTCCTTCAGGCGCTTCTCGACGGCTGCGTTGTTCTTGCGCTCTTCCATGTCGATGAAGTCGATCACGATCAGACCGGCAAGGTCGCGCAGCCGCAGCTGGCGGGCCACTTCCTCGGCAGCCTCGAGGTTGGTCTTGAGCGCGGTATCCTCGATCGAGCCTTCCTTGGTCGCGCGGCCCGAGTTCACGTCGATCGCGACGAGGGCCTCGGTGACGCCGATCACGATATAACCGCCGGATTTCAGCTGAACGACCGGGTTGAACATCGCCGACAGGTAGCTTTCCACCTGGTAGCGCGCAAAAAGCGGCATCGCGTCGCCATATTGCTTCACGTTCTTGGCATGCGACGGCATGATCATCTTCATGAAGTCCTTGGCCAGCCGATAGCCTTCAGCGCCTTCGACCAGAACCTCGTCGATGTCACGGTTGTAAAGATCGCGGATCGACCGCTTGATCAGGTTGCCTTCCTCGTAGATCGGCGCGGGCGCGATGGATTTCATCGTCAGATCGCGGATCTGTTCCCAAAGCCGCATCAGGTATTCGTAATCGCGCTTGATCTCGGCCTTGTTGCGTTTGGCCCCGGCCGTGCGGATGATCAGCCCCGCGCCATCGGGCACTTCGATCTCGTGGGCGATTTCCTTCAGCTTCTTGCGGTCCGCGGCGTTGGTGATCTTGCGCGAAATGCCGCCACCGCGCGCGGTGTTGGGCATCAGCACGCAATAGCGCCCGGCCAGCGACAAATAGGTCGTCAGCGCCGCGCCCTTGTTGCCGCGTTCTTCCTTGACGACCTGGACCAGCATGATCTGCCGGACCTTGACCACTTCCTGAATCTTGTACTTGCGCGGTCGCGGTTTGCGCGGCTGGCGGATTTCCTCGGCCACGTCCTCTTCGGCGACGGATCTGATCTCGTCATCCAGTTCGGCCGCGTGATCGACGGCGCTGTAGCTGTCGCCACCGTTCTCGGCGGGTGCGGCGGGGGCGACGTCGGCCTCGTTGGCCACGGGCGCGGCGGTCTCCGCCGCGGCAGTCACCGGCGCGTCGGCCGGGGTCTGATCGGCCTCGGTCTCATGGCTGGCAGCCTCTGCGGCATCATCGCCAAGGTCGATGACATCCATCGCCCCGATCTCCGCCTCGTCGCGCACCGGCGCCGAGGATTTGACCGCATCGCCGTTGCGGGCATCGGCGGCCTTGCCGCCCCGACGCCGTCGGTTGCGCCCGCGCCCCCCCTCACGACCGCCATCGCCGTCGCGCTGTTCGTCATCGTCCATCGCCTTGGCAAAGGCGCGTTCTTCTTCCAGAAGCGCTTTGCGGTCAGCGACCGGGATCTGGTAGTAATCCGGGTGGATTTCGGCGAAGGCCAGAAAGCCGTGGCGGTTGCCGCCGTAATCGACGAAGGCCGCCTGCAGCGACGGTTCGACCCGGGTAATCTTTGCCAGATAGATATTGCCAGCTAGCTGGCGTTTGTTGACCGTTTCAAAGTCGAATTCCTCGACCTTGTTTCCGTCGACCACCACAACGCGGGTTTCCTCCGCGTGGGTGGCATCGATAAGCATTTTCTTTGCCATGGGGTTCCATTGCACCGTGGCAATCGCCACGCCCCGAAGCGGACTTCGGCGGGTGCGGCTGCTTGCGGACGGTGTCGTGTTCGGGCGAGCGGAAACGCCGTACCGAAGGGATCTGCACCCGGTTGGGGCAGCGATCCAATGGCAGTGTCACAAGGACGTTTCATCGCGGTTCTATCCTAGACACCCAGCGGGTATCCATATGAAAAGCCCGTAATGTCATAGACTTGCGGGCAAACTTTTGGCCCAGGGGCCGATCGGTCTGGTCGCCGGCTGCCGGGGCAAATCGCCCCGTTGTTCCCGGTTCACAGCGAAACTGGAGACCGCCCGGCTTCGCGCCGTGACGGTATGCGCCGACATTAGCGGCAAGACCGGCAAAAAGACAATGCCTGATTTTTACAATTTCCGCGCGGGCCACGGGCCGCACGACGGCGCCAGATCGCAACCATCGCGCGGCTGGCCGCCCCGACCTTACGCGACCCGATCAGACGTAGTCGGCCCGGCTCAATCCGTATTTGGCCATCTTTTCGTTCAGCGTCCGGCGCGGCAGGCACAATTCGTCCATGACCGCGACGATCGACCCCTTGTGGCGGCGCATCGTGTTGTCGATCAGCATGCGCTCGAACGCCTCGACATATTCCTTGAGCGGCTTGCCTTCCGTCGTCAGGGCCGGCCCGGCGCTTTCGTTGTCGTTCATCAGAAGCGAGGCGATGGAACCCGATCCGCGGCGGTTTTGCAAAACGGCACGCTCGGCCACGTTGATCAGCTGGCGCACGTTGCCCGGCCAGGGCGCCTGCAGCAGCTGCGCGGCTTCTTGCGCGGTGACCTGCGGCGTGTCGCAGCCGTATTCCTCGGCGAACTGTTCGGAATAGCGGGTAAAGAGCGTCAGGATATCCTCGCCACGCGAACGCAGGGGCGGCAGGGTGATCTTCAGCGCCGCGAGCCTGTAGAAAAGGTCCGGGCGCAACGCATCCTCGACCGTCTTGTCCGGCGCATGTTCGTTGCAGATCGCGATGATCCGGGTTTCCGCCGGCGTGCCCTGATCGTTGATGAAGGTCAGAAGCCGGGCCTGAATGGCGTGGCTCAGCGCCTCGATATCCTCAAGGCAGAGCGTGCCTCCGCGCGCCTCTTCGACCAGCGGCAGGATGGTGGAGCCTTCCTCCATCGGGCCGAAAAGTTTTTGCGCCAGCGTATCTTCGGAATAAGCCGCGCATGAAACCGCAACGAACTTGCGCCCGGCGCGCGGGCCGACCGCGTGCAGCGCATGGGCGACCAGCGTCTTGCCGGTGCCGGTTTCCCCGTCGATCAGCACATGACCGTCGGCCTGCCCGAGGTCGAGGATATCCTCGCGCAGCCGCGCCATCTCCTCGGACGAGCCGACGAGCTTTTTCATCAGCACCGTGCCATCCGACAGTTCGCGGCGCAGCGCGCGGTTGTCGAGCGTCAGCCGGCGCAGTTGCGTGGCGCGCTTGGCCAGCTCGGTCATCCGGTCGGGGTTGAAGGGTTTTTCGAGGAAGTCATAGGCGCCGACGCGCATCGCCTCGACCGCCATCGGTACGTCGCCATGGCCGGTGATCATGATGACCGGCAGGCCGGAATCCATGCTCATCAGCCGCTTCAGGAACGCCATGCCATCCATGCCCGGCATCTTGATGTCGCTGACAACGACCCCGGCATAATCCGAACCGATGCCTTTCAGCGCGTCCTCGGCGCTGGAAAAGGTTTCCGTATCAAACCCCGACAGCGCCAGCCACTGGCTGATCGACTGCCGCATGTCCTGTTCGTCGTCGACGATGGCGACTTTCATAGCCCGTGCCATGCTACCTCACTCGGCCGCTTCAATTTCTGTTCCCAATATGGGGAGCTGCACCTCGAATACAGCCCCGCCGCTTTCGCTGTTGCGCGCCGTCAGCCGGCCTCCAAGGTCGTTGACGATGCCGGAGGAAATGGCAAGCCCCAGACCAACCCCCTCGCCCGGCCGCTTGGTGGTGTAGAATGGCTCGAACAGGTTCTCCAGATCGGCGATCCCGGGGCCGTTGTCGCGCACCGTCAGGGTCGCGGTTTCGCCGGCCGACAGCAGGATGTCGATCTGCGGATCGCCCGCCCCCTTGGTTGCGTCCAGCGCGTTGCGCAAAAGGTTGATGATCACCTGTTCCAGGCGGATCCGGTCGGCCACCACCATCACCGCGGCACGCGGCAGTGCACGGGTGATCCTGACCGTCCGGGTCTTCAGCTGAGGCTCCATCATCGACAGCGCCGACGACACGCAAACCCTAACATCTACAGGCTCGAACGCCTCGCCACCCTTGCGGGCGTAGCTTTTCAGCTGCCGGGTGATCGCGCCCATCCGCTCGATCAGGTCGTCGATCCTCTGGAAGGATGAAAGCGCCTCGTCCGGGCGCTTGCGCTGCAGCAGGAGCCGCGCGCCGGCAAGGTAGGTTTTCATCGCCGCAAGCGGCTGGTTCAACTCGTGGCTGACCGCCGCCGACATCTCGCCCAGCGCCGCCAGCTTGGACGATTGCGCCAGCGTCTGTTCGGCCACGGCAAGGTCCTTTTGCACCTTCTCACGCTCGGCGATTTCCCGCTGTAGCCGCACGTTCAAGCGGCGCAGTTCCGCCGATTCCCGCTGATAGTCTCCGGCCCGCGTCCAGGCCCGGCGCGACAGGAGGTAGAAAGCCAGCGCGAGGAGAATCGCGAAACCCATGATTTCCAGCGCCAGAACGCCGTTCACCCTCTCGCGCACGCTGTCGTAACGGGTAAAGGCCACGAGCCGCCAGCCCCGGAAGGGAATGCGTGCCTCGCTCTGCATCACCGCTTCGCCGCGCAGATAGGCATCGGGCGCCTGCCGGGTCCAGTCCGTGGTGATCTTCAGCGCCCGCTCGATCGCCGTCGGCGGGTCTTTCACCGAAAGCGCCTCGGCCAGTTGCAGCCCGCGCCAGCGCGGTTCGGTCGCCAGGATGATCTGCCCCTCGCTGTCGACCACCATGACCGCGTCCGAAAACCCCGCCCAGCCGCGTTCATATTTCATAAGGTCCGCCTCGACCACGATCGCGCCGACGGCCCGCCCGTCCGAAACCACGGCGCGCGAAAAGGTGAAACCGAAGCCGCCCGCTTCGCGTGGCGTGGCCGAAAAGACAGTATCGCGCGACCGCAGCGCATCGACGAAGTAGGGCGATGTGCGGTGGTTCGTGGTGATCCGGTTACGGTCAGTCGCGGCCACAGCCCGCCCGCTGGCGTCCAAGAGCAGGATTGCCGCAGCACCCAGTTCCGACTGAAATTCGATCAGCCGTTGCGAGGTCATCGAGAAATCGCCGGAATTCAGCGCCCCGATCAAGGCGGGGTCCCGCGCCAAGAGAAGCGGGACAACCGAATTTCGCTGCAACTCGCTGATGATGTTGCCGGAATACAGGACCAGCCTCAGTTCGGCGCGGTTGCGGGTGTTTTCCGTAAACCGTGCGCCCAGCCAGCTGTTGGTCACCCAGACGGTCAGCATGGCCAGCGCCATGACGCCCAGAAGCACCAGCCGCACGCGCCATGAAAGACCCGGCGGGCGCGGTTCGTCATGTTCGGAAGTGAAACCGGAGGCTGCCATCGGGGTTGAGTTTACCCGCCCCCGCCCCGTCGCTTCAAGCGCTTCGCGTCAGGCCAGCGCCATCGCATCCATGAGCGAGCGGAAAAGCACCGATCCCGCCTGATTGCCCTGCGCGGCCTCGATGCAGCGTTCGGGATGCGGCATCATCCCCAGAACCCGGCGATTTTCCGACAGGATGCCGGCGATGTCGGCGGTCGCGCCATTGGGGTTCTGCGCATAGGTAAAGGCGATCCGATCCTCGCCTTTCAGCCGCGCGACCAGATCGGTATCGGCGGTATAGTTGCCGTCGTGATGGGCAATCGGCACCGCAACGTGATCGCCGCGCTGCCATCCGGCGGTAAAGGCACTGTCATCCGTGCCAACCACCAGATCGACCGTGCGGCAGATGAAGGTCAGCCCAGCGTTGCGCATCAGCGCACCGGGCAGCAGCCCGGTTTCGGTCAGCACCTGAAAGCCGTTGCAGATGCCCAGCACATAGCCGCCACGTCCGGCATGGTCGACAACCGCCCGGGCAATCGGTGAACGCGCGGCGATGGCGCCGCAACGCAGGTAATCGCCAAAGGAAAATCCACCGGGAATTCCCACGATATCGGTGCCCTCGGGCAGGACGCTGTCCTTGTGCCAGACCCGGGCGACAGTGGCGCCGGCCGCCTCGAAGGCGACCGCCAGATCACGGTCGCAGTTGGAGCCCGGAAAGGTAATGACCGCCGCCTTCATCATCCGCCCCTAGCCCGAAATCTCGACCGTGTATTTTTCGATCACCGTGTTTGCGAGCAGCTTTTCGCACATCGCGCGCACTTCGGTTTCCGCCGCCGAGCGGTCGGCGGCGGTCAGATCCAGCTCGATCACCTTGCCTTGCCGAACCGCCTCGACCCCGGAAAAGCCCAACGTGCCCAGCGCATGGCGCACAGCCTCGCCCTGGGGGTCCAGCACCCCGTCCTTCAGCATGACATGAACCCGGGCTTTCATCGCGTGGCCTTTCAGTTGATCAGTGTCGGTTTGGTCGCATGCGTCACGTTTGAGGGCAGAACCCCCAGACGCCGCGCCAGTTCGGCGTGATTTTCCGCCAGATTGCTCAGATCGACTTGCGCGCTGTCGCGTTCGAATTTCTCGTGCCCGCGCAGATCCCACAGCCGGCAGCTGTCGGCGCTGATCTCGTCGGCGACGATCAGGCGCTGGAAATCGCCCTCCCAGATCCGGCCGATTTCAAGCTTGAAATCGGCCAGCCGGATGCCGACACCCAGCATCACACCTGACAGAAAATCGTTCACCCTGAGCGCCAGCGCGACGATGTCGTCCAGATCCTGCTGGCTGGCCCAGCCGAAGGCGATCACATGCTCTTCGGTGACCAGCGGCGTGCCCAGCTTTTCTTCCTTGAGGTAGAACTCGATGATCGGGCGCGGCAGCGCGGTCCCTTCGGGAATGCCAAGCCGGCGCGAGATCGCTCCGGCGGCGAAATTGCGGACCACGACCTCCAGCGGAATGATCTCGACCGCGCGGATCAGCTGTTCGCGCATGTTGATGCGGCGAATGAAATGGGTCGGCACGCCGATCCCGTTCAATCCGTTCATGAACAGTTCCGACAAGCGGTTGTTCAGAACGCCCTTGCCCTCCACGACCGACCGTTTCTGGGTCGCGGACTGGGCGGAATCGTCCTTGAAATACTGCACCAGCGTTCCGGGTTCGGGGCCTTCGTAAAGAATCTTTCCGCTGCCCTCGTAGACCTTCTTGCGACGCGCCATGAAAACTCCCGTCTCGCGGGCGCGGGGCTGCAAGCCCGCGCGTTGACCGCCCTATACGGCAAGCCGTCGCATGCCGCAAGGCGATCCGGGGCTTGCGGGCGCGGGCGCGGAGAGGCATATGGAAAGCAAGACCCATGACCCGGAGGCCAGGATGACCACCTTTGACGATCGCGAGCACGCATTCGAGGCGAAATTCGCCCATGATGCCGAAATGGTGTTCAAGGCCGAAGCCCGGCGAAACAAGCTTCTGGGTCTCTGGGCGGCCGAAATGATGGGCCTTTCCGGCGATGCGGCGGCGGATTACGCGATGTCGGTCGTCAAGGCCGATTTCGAGGAAGCCGGCCACGAGGATGTGGTGCGCAAGGTCGCGGCCGATCTGGGTGAAAAATCCGACGCCGACACGATCCGCGCCAAGATGGCGGAGCTTCTGGCCGTGGCCAAGGGCCAGCTGATGGACGAGGCCTGAGCGCCGGACCCGACGTCGACACGGCCACCCGAAAGTCGTGAAAATTTGAACCGTTAAGGCGGTCTGAACCCCGCAGCGCTATGCCCGAAGGATGTACCGGAGGGTGTGATGCGACCATTTCAGATTGCCGCGGGCGCGATCCCGTGGCCGGCCGACCGGCTGCGCACGGGCCGTCTGCTGGCAACGCTGTCGATTACGGCGGGGTTCGCCTGGCTGCTGGCAGACCGGCTATCGCAAATCGACATGCATGAGACTGCCCGTGTCTTCGCTTCGGTTTCCGGCCGGCAATGGGCTCTGGCGTTGCTGGCTACGGCGGTCAGCTTCTGGGCCATTGGCCAGAACGATGCGCTGGTTCAGCGGATTCTGGGCCACGAAACGCCCGCCCGCCCGGCCCGGGTGGCCGGCATGGCTGCGGTGGCGATCAGCCAGACCGTGGGCTTCGGGGTGCTGACCGGCGGGATGGTACGGTGGCGGCTGTTGCCGGGGCTGACGCTCTGGCAGGCCGCGCGCTTGACGCTGGCCGTCACCATCGCCTTCCTCTCGGGCCTTGCGGTTCTGACCGCGATGGCCGTCACAGTGGCGCCAGCGCCGCCGGGCGTTGCCATCGCCGCAGGCGCACCGACGGTCCTCGGTCTGGCCGCGGTGGCGGTTACGCTGTGCCTGTGGCAGCCGGGCGGTGGCCGCTGGTCACGCCTGTGCCTGCCAAACGCACGGCAGGCCGGGCTTGTGCTGGCCTTCACTGCCCTTGACGCGCTGGCGGCGGCGGCGGTGCTGCACATGGTGTTGCCTGCCGAGGTGGCACCGGCATTCGCGGCCTTCCTGCCGGCCTTCCTGCTGGCCTTTGGCGCCGGTCTTCTTGCCGGAACGCCCGGCGGCGTCGGCCCGTTCGAGGTGACGCTGATCGCGCTCTTGCCCGGCGTGCCGCCAGAACCGCTCTTTGCGGCGATCCTGGCCTACCGGCTGGTCTACTACGCCCTGCCGGCGGTTCTGGGCGCGCTGGTTCTGGCGCGCGGCTATGACGCCCGGCGCGCGCTCCCTGACCGCTACCAGCCCGCGCCGCTGCCCGAACCGGTCGCGGCCGAGGCGAGCCGCGCCGCGCCCTGGGCCGAAGCCGGATTGCTGCGCCAGGGTGAATTTGGCCTGTACGAAGACGCTGCGGGCACGCTTTGGGCGCTGGCGGAAACCGCGCAGGCTGCGGTTGCTCTGTGCCAGCCGCTCAACCCCGCGGCGGGCCAGACCCGGGTTGGGCCCGGGCGTTCGCGCGCCCTGCGCCCGGATTTCGCGGCCCTGGCGCGGCGCGCGCGGGCGCGCGACAGGGTGGCGTGCCTTTACAAATGCCCGCCCCGGCTGGCGCAACAGGCACGGCGCGCCGGCTGGCGGGTGCTGCGCATCGCCGACGAGGCGGTGATCGACCTGCCCTCTTTTACCCTTGACGGGTCGGCGCGTGCCGGTCTGCGCCGCAAGCTGCGCCGCGCCGAACGCAACGGGGTCGAAATCTCGGGGCCCGGAAACGGCGCAAGGGCCGCCGATCTGGCAAGACTGGCGAGCATTGCCGAAGCTTGGGCCAGGGCGCATGGCGGCGAACGCGGGTTTTCCATGGGCCGGTTCGAACCCGGCTACCTTTCCGGTCAGGCCGTGTTTCTGGCCCGTGCCAGCGGCCGGATCTGCGCCTTTGCCAGTTTTCACCGCGGCACCGAGGAATGGGCGCTTGACCTGATGCGCCACGAACCCGACGCGCCCGACGGCACCATGCAGGCGCTGCTGGTGGCCGCCATTTTCGCGGCCGGCAAGGCCCGGGTGCGCCGTCTTTCGCTGGCGGCCGCACCGCTCTGCGATCCGGGTGCCGGCTTGACCCTTGCCGAACGGCTTCCGGCGCGGCTGTTGCGCCGCGACCCCGCCGAGGGGTTGCGCCGCTTCAAGGCCGGCTTCGCGCCGCGCTGGCAGCCCCGATATGTCGCCGCGCCGGGCTGGTTCGCACTGGCCCTGGCCGGTCTCGACATCGCACGGCGCATACACCGGCCAGAGCGGCCCGGCCCCACCCACCGCTGAACCGGGCGCCAGGCCGACCGGCGACAGCATTTCGCGCCACAGGGCCCGGAGATCGCGCGACGGGCCGGTCCCTTGCCTGCCGCGTTCATGATCATCATGCGGGGATTGCGATTGCCTCTGGGCCCCGGTCATGGCAGAGCAGGACCAGGGGCAGGCCCCCCTCAACCGCCTGCCGCCAAGGGAAAGGCCCATGACCATGACCGACGCTCTGTCCCGCCTTCTGGCCAGCCGCGACTGGCTTTTGGCCGATGGCGCCACCGGAACCAACCTCTTCAACATGGGGCTCGAATCCGGCGAGCCGCCGGAATTCTGGAACCGCGACCGCCCCGGCGACATCCGCACGCTTTACCGTTCGGCCGTCGAAGCCGGCAGCGACATCTTCCTGACCAACAGTTTCGGCGGCAATGCCAGCCGGCTGGCGCTGCACGGGGCGACGGGCGAGGTGCGCGAACTGAACCGCGTTGCCGCCGCCCTCGGCCGCGAGATCGCCGATGCTTCGGGCCGCGAGGTGGTCGTTGCCGGTTCCATGGGGCCGACCGGCGAAATCATGGAACCGATGGGCAGCCTGACCCATGCCCGCGCGGTCGAGATGTTTCACGAACAGGCCGAGGCGCTGAAAGAAGGCGGCGCCGATGTTCTCTGGGTCGAAACCATCAGCGCACCGGACGAATACAAGGCCGCGGCCGAAGCGGCACGGCTTGCCGGCATGCCCTGGTGCGGCACGATGAGCTTCGATACCGCCGGGCGCACGATGATGGGCGTCACCTCGGCCGCGCTGGCCGAACTGGTCGAAACGCTACCGAACCCGCCGCTGGCCTTCGGTGCCAATTGCGGTGTCGGCGCGGCCGATCTGATGCGTACGGTGCTGGGCTTTTTCGCGCAAGGTTCCGAACGCCCGGTCATCGCCAAGGGCAATGCCGGCATTCCGAAATACCATGACGGCCACATCCACTATGACGGCACGCCGGCGCTGATGGCCGAATACGCGGTTTTGGCGCGCGATGCCGGCGTGAAGATCATCGGCGGCTGCTGCGGCACCATGGCCGAACACCTGCGCGCCATGCGCGCCGCGCTGGAAAGCCGCGACGCAGGCCCCCGCCCCTCGCTGGATGAGATCGCGGCGAAGCTGGGCGGCTTTTCCTCGGCCAGCGACGGTACCGGCGACAGCGATGGCGGACCGGCCCGCGAACGCCGCGGGCGGCGGCGCGGCTGAACCGGCCAACGGGGGCGCTGCCCCCCGCCCCCCCCCGGAGGTATTTCCGGCCAATCTGAAAAGCGATGCGGTTCAGAACAGCGAGAGTTGCTCGCCTCCGCGCGCGGGGACGCGAAACTGCGTGCAATCCAGCGCCGCGTCCCCGATCAACAGACCGTTGCGCTGCGCCGCGATCTCGAAACGCCGGGCGATCAGCTCTGCCCAGGGCCCCTGGCCGGTCATCCGCGTGCCGAAGGCCGCGTCATAGCTCTTGCCACCGTGAAGCGAACCCAGCCGCGCCATGATCCCCGCTGCCCGACCAGGGTAGTGCCGCCCCAGCCATTCCGACCAGAGCCCCGCCACTTCGCCCGGCAGGCGCAGCGTGATCCAGGATGCGCTTTGCGCCCCGGCCGAGGCCGCGGCGGCAAGGATCGCCTCGATCTCGTGGTCGGTCAGCCCCGGCACCACGGGCGCTACCATCGCCCGAACCGGAATGCCGGCACGGGCCAGATGTTCGATGACGCGCAGCCGTCGCGCCGGGGCCGGCGCGCGCGGCTCCATCGCCCGGCTCAGCCCCGGATCGAGCGTTGTCAGCGAAATGCCGACGCACGCCAGCCCGCGTTCGGCCATTTCGCCCAACAGGTCGCTGTCGCGTTCGACCAGCGTCCCCTTGGTCGTCACCGTGACCGGATGGCGAAACTCGCAGAGCACGCCGAGCAGCGCGCGCATCACCTTCTGCTTGGCCTCGACCGGCTGATAGGGGTCGGTGTTGGTGCCAATGGCGATCGGGGCCACGCGATAGCCTTTCCGCGACATCTCGCGCGCCAGAACCGCGTCGATCCCCGGCCGGGCGATCAGCCGGGTTTCGAAATCGAGCCCCGGCGAAAGGCCCAGATAGGCATGGGTCGGCCGGGCAAAACAATAGATGCAGCCGTGTTCGCAGCCCCTGTAGGGATTGACCGAGCGGTCAAAGCCGAGATCGGGGGAAGTGTTGCGCACCAGCGCACTGCGCGCATTTTCCAGACGCACCTCGGTGGCCAGGCTGACCGGGTCTTCGGCCATGTCCCAGCCATCGTCAAACGCCTCGCGCTGTTCGGCCTCGAAACGGCCCGAAGCGTTCGATACCGCGGCACGCGCAGGCGCCGCGATCCAAGGGGCAAGGCTGGGGTTCGGCCGGGTCATGCGCCAGATTGGAACATTTCATGAACATCGGCAAGGGGAAAAGCCCGCCAAACCCCGCAGGTCGGTCGAGACACGGCGTATGTCGCAAACCGAACAGCGAACATTGCACTTTCGCCGCATTCAGGCCAGAAGACCCCGACTCAGGAGAGCCGCCATGGCTGACGAAAACGACGACATCATCCTTTCGGAACTTTCGGATGACGAACTTGTGCTGCAGATGCACGACGACCTCTACGATGGTCTGAAGGAAGAGATCGAGGAAGGCACGCAGATCCTTCTTGACCGTGGCTGGGCCCCCTACGACGTTCTGACCAAGGCGCTTGTCGCCGGCATGACCATCGTCGGCGCCGACTTCCGCGATGGCATCCTCTTCGTTCCCGAAGTGCTGCTGGCCGCCAACGCGATGAAGGCCGGCATGGCCATCCTGAAGCCGCTTCTGGCCGAAACCGGCGCGCCGCGCATGGGCAAGATGGTGATCGGCACCGTCAAGGGCGACATTCACGACATCGGCAAGAACCTCGTCGGCATGATGATGGAAGGCGCAGGGTTCGAAGTGGTCGACCTGGGCATCAACAACGCGGTCGAGAAATACCTCGAGGCGCTGGAAACCGAAAAGCCGGACATTCTGGGCATGTCGGCGCTGCTGACCACGACCATGCCCTACATGAAGGTCGTGATCGACACGATGAAGGAAAAGGGCCTGCGCGAAGACTATGTCGTGCTGGTCGGCGGCGCGCCGCTGAACGAGGAATTCAGCCGCGCCATCGGTGCCGACGCCTATTGCCGCGACGCCGCCGTGGCCGTGGAAACCGCCAAGCAGTTCGTCAGCCGCAAACACAACCAGATGAACGGTTGAGCCCGGCACACAGGCGAACCGATCCGACCCGGCGGCGCGAACCGCCGGGTTTTTTCATGGCCTGCCCCTTTATTCGGCCTGCCAATGCGCCCAGATTGCTGACAGGAGATTGCCCATGCCGTTTTCGCATTTCGCCATCCTGATCGCCGTTGTCCTCGGTGCTGCGGCACTGTCGCTGGCGCTTTGGCAGATGTTCGGCGCGCCGGCGGCGGGGCTCTTGTTGCCGATACTTGGCGTCGCTGCCCTACTGGCACGGTTGCGCACATGAAACCCGATGACCGCGCCCTGACTGAAACCGGCCTTGCGCCGCGCGCGCGCAGCGGCAAGGTGCTGCTTCTGGCCTGCGGCGCGCTGGCCCATGAAATCCTTGCGCTGAAGCGCCAGAACCGCTGGGACCATCTGGAGCTTCTGTGCCTGCCGGCCAAGCTGCATCTTTACCCCGAGAAGATCCCGCAAGCCGTCGAAGCCGCGGTTGCCGAGCATCGCGACGCGTTCGAGACGGTCTTCGTCGTCTATGCCGATTGCGGAACCGGCGGGCTCTTGCAGGCAACCTGCGACCGGCTGGGGGTCGAGATGATCGCCGGACCGCATTGCTATTCGTTTTTCGAGGGAAACGAGGCCTTCGCTGCGAAGGCCGAAGACGAGATGACCGCCTTCTACCTGACCGACTTTCTGGTCCGCCAGTTCGACGCCTTCGTGTGGAAACCGATGGGGCTCGACCGGCACCCCGAACTGCGCGACATGCTGTTTGGCAATTATACGCGGCTCATCTATCAGGCGCAGACCGACGACAAGGCGCTGGACGAAAAGGCGCGTGAATGCGCGCGCCGGCTGGGGCTCGACTATGAGCGCCGCTTTACTGGCTATGGCGATCTGACGACGGCGCTCGGCGCGCTCTAGGCCGCCGCGTTACGCCGCGTTCGTGGCCTTTGCCAGCGCCGCGACCTTGGCCTTGGCGGCGCCGCTGTCGAGGCTTTCGCGCGCCTGTTCGACGCCGGCGGGCAAATCCGCCGCCCGGCCCGCCACGACAAGCGCCGCCGCCGCGTTCAGAAGCACCGCATCGCGATAGGCGCCGGCGGCACCATCGAGAAGCGCGCGGAATGCGGTGGCGTTTTCGGCCGGGCTGCCACCCAGGATCGCCTCGAACGGATGCACCGGCAGACCGGCATCTTCGGGGTGTACCTCGAACTCGCGAACCGTACCATCGTCCAGCGCCGCGACCTTCGAGGCCGCCGATATCGCCAGTTCGTCCGATCCGTCGCCACCATGCACCAGCCAGGCGCGTTCGGCACCCAGCGCGCGCAGCGTTTCGGCCATCGGCCGGATCAGCGCAGGCGAAAACGCCCCGGTCAGTTGCAGCTTGACCCCGGCGGGATTGGTGAGCGGCCCCAGAATGTTGAAGACGGTGCGGGTACCAAGCTCGGCCCGGACCGGCATCACATGGCGGATGGCCGGGTGGTGCATCGGCGCCATCATGAACCCGATACCGCAGGTTTCAATCGCCTTTTCTACCACATCCGGGCCGACCATCACGTTGATGCCCAGTTCGGCGGTCAGCGCATCCGCCGCGCCGGATTTCGACGACAGGTTGCGGTTGCCGTGCTTGGCCACGACCACGCCGGCACCGGCCACGACAAAGGCCGTCGCGGTCGATGTTCAGCGTACCTCGCCGTCGCCGCCGGTGCCGACAATGTCCATCGCGCCTTCGGGCGCCTGCACCGCATTGCATTTGGCGCGCATCACGCTGGCCGCGGCGGCGTATTCGTCCACCGTTTCTGCCACGCGTGCGCAGCGCCATCAGAAATCCGCCCATCTGCGCCGGCGTCGCCTGCCTCGTCGAAGAAGACTGCAGGCCTGTTCGGCCTCCGCCCGGCTCAGCGGGCGTTCGGCAGCCGCCGCGATCAGGGTTTCAGCGTGTCGCTCATGCGTAAACCTTCACCATGTCCAGGAAGTTTTTCAACAGCGCGTGACCGTGTTCGAGTAATGATCTGGGGTGAAACTGCACCCCGTGTATCGGCAGGTCGCGGTGGCGAAGCCCCATGATCGTACCGTCCTCCAGCCAGCATTGGCGACTGTGCAATCCGGCAGGCTTTCGTGCTCGACCACGAGCGAGTGATAACGCGTGGCCTGAAACGGCGTGGGCAACTCGGCAAAGACGCCGGTGCTGTCATGATGCATCGTGCCCATCTTGCCATGCACGATTTCGTGGCAGCGCACCACCTTGCCGCCGAAAACCCGCCGATCGTCTGATGGCCCAGGCAGGATGCCGAGAGCGGCAGGCGCGCCTCTACCGCCGCAGAGGTCAGCGCAAGGCAGATACCGGCCTGCGCCGGATCGCAGGCCCGGGCGACAGCAGGATCGACCTCGGCGCCTATTCCCATCGCCTCCTGCACGTTCAACGCATCGTTGCGGCGCACCACGACATTCGCGCCCAACTCGCCCAGGTAATGCACGAGGTTGTAGGTGAAGCTGTCGTAGTTATCGATCAGAAGCAGCATGGTCCGGCGTCCCGATTGGCCCCGGCGCAGAGGCCCGGGCAACTGACGATAGGGCAGGAACCCCGCTCGGAAGTCGCGCTATACATGACCCAGCCGCAGGCAGGTCAAGTACCCGGGCAGCAAAACCCCGTGGCGGGCAGCAGGACGAAGACAAGGATCGGAGGTACCGTGGCAGAGGGTTTCTGGGGCGGTCTGCCTGTCTGGGGCATCGTCGTTTCGGTTTTCGGCCTGGCGCTGGCCTCGCTTGTCGTGCCGTTGCGCACCCAGACACGGCTCGGCGATAATGGCAACCGCCCCGACAGCGCTCGAAACACAACCCGCCGCACCCGCCGATCCGGCTCCGGCGACCGACGCGCGGCCCCGGAGCGGTCGCGGCAACCGATGCGGAAACCAAGCAGCGGAACCAGACACCGCCGCCGAAACCGCGGTGACGGCAGAGGCAGAGCCCGAAGCGAGCCAGCTGGATGGCGACGCGCCCTCGAAAGCGGTTCGGAAACTACCGCCACACCTGATGCCGAGCCGGCACCGCAAGCCGTTGCGGAAACCGAAGAGCCGCCTCACCCGCCTCGCCGGGGGGCGGAACCGGCCAGCCCGGCGACCGAAGAGGCGACGGACATCGACGTGGCGGTCGACGAAACACCCTCCAAAGCCGCAGCGCCCGCCTGAACCGGCGGCCGCCGCCCTGACCGAGGCACCGCAGGCCCCGGTCGCGCCACCGGCAGGGTCCGACCTGACGCTGCCGCCGGCGAAGACGCAACCGACAGTGATGCGCTCGATGACATGGGCGCCGACCGATGCGCCAATGCCCGAAGCGCTAAGCGCACCTACCGCGGATGCCACACCGGATAGCGTAACACCGCCGCCCGCGCCCGAACCCTCGCCATCACCGGCGCCCGCGGTGGCCGCCCAGCCCGAACCCGAACCGGCGCCGGAAGCCGCAGAGGCGGCCCAACCCGACGTCGAGCCGGCGCCACAAGACCCGGAAACCGACACCACGGCCAATGCAACGCAGGGCGAGGCCGGCGTCACGACCGGGCGGCTGCCACAGATCGGGGTCGAACCCGCCGAACCGGCCGCCGATACGGCCGCGCCGGCACAGGACGGCACGCCCGAGGCCGCAACGGCAGAGCCTGGTCTTGCGGTCACCCCCCAGGTCGATCCCGACGCGCCTGGCTGGCAACGCTATGCCGCCGCCTTCGACAACCCCTCCGGCAAGCCGCTGTTTGCCGTCATCCTGATCGACGATGGCGAACCCGGCCGGGACCGCGCGGCCATCGCCGCCTTGCCCTTCCCACTGACCATCGCCATCGATCCCGCGGCACCGGAGGCCGGCGCCATTGCCGACAGCTACCGCGCCGCCGGCAAGGACGTGCTGCTCTTGACAACCGGCATACCGGTGGGCGCGCAACCGCAGGATGTCGAACAGTCGATGCAGATCGACCTTGCCGCCCTGCCGACGGCGGTGGGCGTCATGGACCTGCCGCAGGGCAGTTTCCAGAACGACCCGGTGCTGGCGCGGCAGGTGATGGCCTCGCTGGGCGAAACCGGCCTTGCGGTGGTGGTGCATGACCACGGCCTGCCCGCCGCCGCGCGTGAGGCCGTGAATGCCGGATTGCCGGCGGTCACCGCGTTTCGCACGCTCGACGCAGCCGGCGAAAGCGCCGACACCATCCGCCGCTATCTGGACCGCGCCGCCTTTCGCGCCGCGCAGGACGGCCATGTGACCGTGGTCGGCACGCTGGCCGCGGCCACTTTGGAAGGGTTGACGGAATGGGCCGGCACCGGGCGATCGGATTCGGTCGCCATGGCGCCGGTTTCGGCGATTTTCGCGCTGCAGAACTAGGCGCGGCTCAGCGCCGGCTGGTGCGGCTGTTGCGCGCGCCGATCACGGTGATGGCGCGGATCGTTTCCAGCCGCCGCT
>JAWKWW010000011.1:0-56955 GCA_041397385.1 Paracoccaceae bacterium | reverse complement strand
ACTCGTGGCCCAAAGCTACCAGCCCTATTCGATGGAGACGATCCCCGCGACCATCGCCCGGTCGGTTCCCTCGATCAACTTCGCCGGCCAGACCGCGCTGGACAATGCGCTGGACGAAGAGCTGCAGGCGGCGATCACCGGCCAGAAATCGGTGCGCGACGCCATGGATGCGGCGCAGGGCAAGTGGGACAAGATCATCAAGCGGCAGGCACGCAATGGCATCGTCGAGGCGATCCAGGCCAGCCGCGCCACCTGGCCGACGCTCGTCGATCCGGCCTGACCCGGCTCTGGCGGGGCGGGTCGGTTCCGCCCCGCCAGACCATCCCACGATTTCAGGGAGACAGCGATGAAACCGTCACCGGGCGCCCTGGCGCTGAAATACCTCTTTATCCTTCTGGCCTGCGCGGTCGTCCTGTACCCACTTCTGTGGATGGTCACGATGGCCTTCAAGCCCTATCCGGAATGGACCACCGTCGCCGGACTGACCTGGCTGCCGCAAGCCCCGACCTGGCAGAATTTCGAGTTCGTCTTCTACGGCCATGCCGAGGGTCTGGTCGTCAGCCTTGACCGCACCATCACCGGCCCGCTGATCGCAAGCCTCGTCACCTCGATCTGCGGCACAGCGCTTGCGGTCGTTTCGGGCACGCTCGCCTCCTATGCCGTCGTGCGTTTCGGGCTGGCGCAATCGCTGCCGCTCTCGGTCCTGCAACTGCGGCTTTTCCCGCCGCTCGCGGTGATGATCCCGGTCATGGTGATGTGGGCCTTTATCGGCGCAGTGGATACCTGGTGGGGCCTGTCGCTGATCTACGGCATCGTGACGCTGCCCTTCGCCTTCTGGCTGATGAAGACCTTCTTCGAGGAGGTGCCGGTCGAGATCGAGGACGCGGCCCGTGTATCAGGCTGTTCCTACTGGCGGGTCTTCTACCGCATCACCCTGCCCATCGTGAAACCGGGGCTGGCGACCTGCGCGCTTTTCGTCTTCATCCTGAACTGGTCCGACTACCTTCTGGCGCTGATGCTGACGCAGAAGGAATGGGTGACGCTGCCGGTTTACATGGCGACGCTGACCTCGGCCATGGGCGGGCAGATGTACGGCATGAAGGCCGCGCTTGGCGTCATCGCTGCCATTCCCCCTGTCGTCTTCGGGCTGATGATCCAGAAACATCTGGTGCGCGGCCTGACATTCGGAGCACTCAAGCAATGACCGATCAAGCACATACCGGTGAAACCGGAACCAACAAGCGTCAGAGCTATTGGGAGGGCGTGGCCCGCGACGGACAGAAGATGGGCTTCTGGTTCATTCTGCCAACCTTCCTCTTGCTGCTCTTCATCGTGATCTTTCCCTTTTTCATGCAGCTCTATCTCAGCGTGACCTGGTGGACGCCGCTCGAAGGCATCCCCTGGTACAGCGCGTGGGAGGTTTTCAGCTGGTTCGACAATTACCTGACGCTTGCCACCGATCCCCGGCTTTGGGGCGCGCTCTGGCGGACGGCGCTGATCATGATCGTCGCGGTTCCGGCGCAGTTCTTTCTGGGCATGGCGCTGGCCTATCTGTTCATCGACCAGTTCCCGGGCCGCAAGCTTTTCTATTCGATCCTGCTGACGCCGATGATGATCGTGCCGGCGGTCGTCGGGCTGATGTTCTTCCTGCTCTTTCAGGGCACCGGGCCGGTCAACGCGCATCTGGGGCTTCCGGCGGATTTCTCGTGGCTGACGGATGTGAACCGGGCGATGATCTCGGTCATCATTGCCGACATCTGGCAATGGACACCGCTGATGTTCCTGATCCTGCTCGCGGGCATGCTGGGCGTTCCGTCCGATCAGCTTCTGGCGGCGCGGCTTCTGGGCGGGTCGAACTGGCAGAACTTCGTCAAGATCATCCTGCCGCGCATGAAAACCGTCATCATCATCGCGCTGGTGCTGCGCGCGGTCGAATGCTTCAAGATCTTCGACCTCATCTACATCATGACCAAGGGCGGTCCGGGCGTGCAGACCGAAACCATTTCGGTCTTTCTTTACAAGCAGACCTTCGGCGATCTCGAATGGTCCTATGTGGCCGCAATCGGCCTGACCATCCTGATCGTCCTTTCCGTCATCGCCGCAAAGGGCCTTGCCTACATGGCCAGAAAGCAGGGTTAGGGGCATGTCATCCATCCAGATCAACAACGTGACCAAGCGGTTCGGCGATTTCACCGCCGTGCACGACCTCTCCATCGACATCGAAGAGGGCGAATTCGTCGCCCTTCTGGGGCCATCGGGCTGCGGCAAGACCACGACGATGAACATGATCGCCGGGCTGGAAGACCCAACCGAAGGGCAGATCCTGTTCGACGGGCAGGATCTGTCGGGCCTGCGTATCCAGGACCGCAATATCGGCTTCGTCTTTCAGAACTATGCGATCTTCACCCATCTCAGCGTCTACCGGAACCTGTCCTACGGGCTTGAGGTCAAGAAGGTTCCGAAACCTGAGATCGAACGCCGGGTGCAGGCGATGGCCGAACGGATGAGCATCTCGCATCGCCTCGATCAGCCTGCATCAAGCCTTTCGGTGAACGAGATGCAGAAACTGGCGATCGGAAGGTCGGCCATTGTTGAGCCGAGGATTTTCCTTTTGGATGAGCCTCTGTCGAACCTCGACGCCGGCTTTCGCGCCTATATGCGGGCCGAGCTGAAGGTGCTTCAGCACGAGTTTGGCCAGACGATGATCTACGTCACCCATGACCAGATCGAGGCGATGAGTCTCGCCGACAAGATCGCCATCATCGACCGGGGCCGCCTGATGCAATACGGCGCGCCACTGGAGATCTACAACGACCCGCAGAACCGGTTCGTCGCAAACTTCGTCGGCAGCCCGCGGATGAACCTTGTCGACGGTGAACTGCGTGAAGAACGCGGGGCTTTGCATCTGATGCTGCACGGCGGTGCCGAAATCCCGCTCTCGGGCAAGGTGCGCGCGGATTTCACCCGCGACGGATCGGTGCAGGGCGGGGCCTTCGGGGTGCGCCCGCAGGACATCTATTTCGGCGAAAAGCGCGGCGGCGACGACATTGCCATGCACGGCAAGGTCGAGGTTCTGGAGCGTGTGGGTCCAAAGCGATTGGCCCATCTTCAGGTGCAGGACACGCTGTTTCTGGCCTTTGACGACCTCGACCAGCTTCGCGTCGGGGATGAGGTGCCGTTCTACCTGCCGTCGGACAAGAGCCTGGCATTCGACATGAAGACCGGCCGCAGGCTGGGAGGGGTGTAAGATGGACGCGATCAAGATCACGGAAGCGGTCAAACGCTATCCTGAATTCACCCTGGGGCCGATCAGCATGTCGGTGCGTCAGGGCGAGTTCTTCGGGATCTTCGGCCCGCCTTCGACGGGCAAGACCTCGATCCTGAAACTGATCCTGGGTCTGCTCAGCCCGGATGAAGGGAAGGTCGAAATCGCCGGTCAGGATGCGGCCGGGCTGGACGTGTCGGCGCGCGGCATTTCGATGGTGTTCCAGAACCTCGCGCTGTTCCCGCACATGACCGGGCGCGAGAACATCATTTTTCCGCTCAAGGAACGTGGCGCCTCGAGACCGAGATAGCCGAACGTCTGGACCTGGTTTCGGAAGTTCTCCACGTCAGTCATATCTTGCACAAGAACCCCGCGCAGATGTCCGGCGGCGAACGCCAGCGTATAGCGCTGGGCCGGGCCTTTGCCGCGCAGTCCCGCGCAATGCTTCTGGATGAACCCATCGCCGCGCTCGATGCGCGCCTGCGCGAGGAGATGCGTCGAACTCAAGCGCCTGCAACGCGAGAACAACCAGACCTTCGTCTATGTCAGCCATGACGAGGAAGAGGTGATGGCGATTTCCGACCGTGTGGCAGTAATCGTCGGCGGAAGGATCGCTCAGATCGGAACCCCGGACGAGGTCTACAACGAACCGTGCTCGCTGGCGGTGGCCGGGGTGATCGGGTCGCCCCCGATGAATTTTTCAAGGGCAGCTTCCTCGGCCGATGGTCTGCGTTTCGAATGCGATGCCCTTGAAACGAGCATCCCGGTTGCAGGTACGACGCAGAAAGGCGGCGCTGCTACGCTGGGTATTCGACCGGAGGATATCTGGCTGGGTGAATCCGAAGGCAAACCGTCATTCATGCGGGTCAGCACGGTTGAACCGCTGGGCGGCTATACGATCATCAATGCCCGCGTCGGCCAACAGATCGTCAAGATCCGCGCGCCGGGGCAGGTGGTTCTGGCGGAAGACAGCTGGCAGACTGCCAGCCCGGATGCCCGGCGGCTGCATCTGTTCGGCTCAGAGGGAGTACGGCTATGATCGCCGCGCCACGTTCCGCACGATAGGAGAGGCCGTTGCAGGAAATTTCGACAGTCAGGCCCCGGCATCGTAAAAGGAGCGCGAAGGCGCCCACGCGAAGTCTGCCCAGCCACCTTGGTTGCGCGCCGCGCCCGGTGGGGCAAGCTTTGACGTCACAAGGTCCCGGTTGAACGACCAGCGCCTGACGACTGTCTGCGAAGAAGCTGCCAGCCCGGGTATCGGTGAATGCTGGTCAAAATCGCATGCGACCTTCATGATCATGGGTGACACCTGCACGCGTGGCTGCGCCTTTGCAATGTCGCCACGGGCCGACCCGATGCGCTCGACCCGTTCGAGCCGGGGCGGGTGGCTCGCGCGGTTTCATCGCTTTCGCTGCGTCACGTGGTGGTCACTTCAGTGGATCGTGATGACCTCGAAGATGGTGGCGCTGATCATTTCGCGAAGACATTGCGGGCGATACGCCACAGGACGCCCTGCACGACCATCGAAATACTGACCCCGGATTTCCGCCTAAGCCGACCCGGTGCGCTGGAGACAGCGCGCCAAAGAACGCGGGCGATCCTCCCGCGTGGCAGCGCGCCGGTCATCGGTCGGGACACCGAACGCGCGATCTTTACCACCTACCCAGAAATCGCAGCGCATTGGCCACTGCCCGAAGCATGAAGGAAGCCCACATGCCGGGCCTTTCACTCATGAAACTCTCGCCGGTCCTCGGGGTCGATATCGAAGGAAGCTGCCTCATGTATGTCACCGCCGACAACCTGTTCCCCGAAATCCGGGTCGTCGGCAGGTTGTATGTGCGGGTCGTGTGCACAGGATGTCTTGGCTTTCTCCATTGTAGAAGCCAGTATTGAAACTGCTTGGCAGGCCCCGTTGCACGACGCGGTGGACCCTTCTACGCAGCAACCCGCGGCACCACCCTCTCGATCAACCGCAGAAACCGTGAGTTCCGAGCCCCCGCAACCAAAAGCCGGAAATAAATCAGACACTTAGAACCAGACATAAACCGTCTGGCTTTTGGCGTTCCAGTCTACATCAACGCTGACCTGCTCCCCTGAAATGTCTGCACTTTGAGGTTAGTCTGTTCTCCAGCGAAGGAGACGGACATGAAGTGCGGCAGGTTTACGGAAGAGCAGATCATCGGCATCCTGCGGGAGCAGGAGGCGGGTGCGAAGACCGCGGATCTGTGCCGCAAGCACGGCATGTCGGAAGGCACCTTCTACAATTGGAAGGCCAAGTTCGGCGGCATGACGGTGTCGGAGGCCAAGCGGCTGAAGGCGCTCGAGGATGAGAACGCCAAGCTGAAGAAGCTTCTGGCCGAGCAGATGCTGGACCTGGCAGCGATGAAGGATCTGGTTTCAAAAAAGGTGGTAGGGCCCGCCGTGAAGCGTGAAGCCGTTGCGTATCTTCGGGCCGAGCATGGCCTGTCGGAACGGCGGGCCTGCCATATCATTAGCGCGGATCGAACGATGATCCGCTATCGCTCTCAGCGTGCCCCGGACACAGTTCTGCGCGGTCGGTTGCGGGATCTGGCCAACGAACGCCGGCGGTTCGGTTACCGGCGTTTGTTTGTCCTGCTGCGCCGCGAGGGTGAGCCCTCGGGGATCAACCGGATCATCGGCTCTACCGCGACGAAGGGCTGACGGTGCGCAAGCGAAAGGCCCGACGAAAGGCTGTCGGGACCCGGGCGCCAATCTTGGTCGAGGCACGGCCCAATGCACGCTGGTCACTGGATTTCGTCCACGACCAGTTCGCGGGCGGCCAGCGCTTCCGGGTGCTCAACGTGGTCGACGACGTCACCCGCGAATGCCTGGCTGCTATCCCGGATACTTCGATCTCGGGGCGGCGTGTAGCACGGGAGCTGACGGCCCTGATCGAGCGGCGCGGAAAGCCCGGCGTGATTGTCAGCGACAACGGAACCGAACTGACCAGTAACGCGATCCTGCGGTGGTGTTCCGAGCGGCGGATCGAATGGCACTACATCGCACCGGGAAAGCCCATGCAAAACGGCTTCGTGGAGAGTTTCAACGGGCGGATGCGCGACGAACTGCTCAACGAGACCATGTTCCGCAACCTGGCACACGCGCGGGTCGTCATCGCCGCCTGGGCCGCCGACTACAACACCGAACGCCCGCATTCGGCCTTGGACTACCAGACCCCTGCCGACTACGCGCGGACCCTGACCACCGCAATCGCCCGCCCCGCTGCGCGAGATGAAAGCTCCGCACGTCGGGCGCTTGCTCAACCTGCGCCAACCGGCGTAAATACAAACCGGGCTCCGGTCGCGGCTGGATGAAAGTTCAGTGGCAGGTCACGACGACTAAAATCATCACCGCCCGCACACGAGCCTCGACGGCCTCGCCCCGCGGGAGTTCCTCAACCGGTCAACAAAGGACCAAACCCTGAACAGAACTAACTTCTGAACGAGGACAAAACGGGGAGCAGGTCAAAATCAAACGCATAAGTCTATTGCACGCAAATACCACCGGCCTGTCTGCGTTTGCATCAACGCCACATCAACGTTTGACGGGCCCTCCGCGAAAGGCCGGGAATCGTGCCGTTGGCAAGGCGGTCAGCCCTGTGCCAGCATCGCGCCTTGATCGAGATTCACCCTAAACTGTCCCATTGGCGCCGATGGCAGACGCAATGATCGGCGCTTCGCGCTAACGGCTTCTCTTCATCGTCTGTCTCCTCGTTCGGAGACCAGGCTACCCATGATGAAACCCGTGGGACGACACTGCCCGGGGAAAGGGAAGCCTCGGCTATCAGCCGGTTTGTGCAACAAGGCCGTGGTGCGGGCCCAACACACAAAATCCGTTGCCAAACGGGTCGCTGCAGAAGGCGACGGGCCGCGGTCCTTGCGTCCGATAGACGGTTTCGACCGCGCCGCCTTCTTCCCTGATTGCCTCGAGACAGGGTTCGAAGGCTTCAAGATGAATGTCCATGTGAACGGGCGTCCAATGCCGATCGTACCGCCTCGTCTGGCCGCTGCCCGCAGAGCTTTCGGTTCCGGCGGCCTTCTGGTGCATGCAGATCGTCAGGTTGCCGGCGTCGAGAACGGCCATGGTCGGAAACGGACGCGACGTTTCGGCAAAGCCGAAGACGTTTCGATAAAAGCGCACTCCGGCCTCAAGATCGGCGACATCGATGCTGAGGTTGACGCGCGGTCTGTCAGGCATTGCGGACGCGCCTTTCTGTTTGACGCGCACCGGGTATGCCTAGCCGCTGTGGCCGGCGAGCGCGGCGTCGATTTCGGCGATCAGCGCCTCTGCCTGGGTCAGCGAACCGCTGCCGGGTGCGAGCCCGTTGTCGCGGTCGTCGGTCAGCTGCACTTCGGTCTGAAACGCGACCTCGCCCAGCGTGGGCAGGCCCAGCATCCGCGCGCTTCCGGCGATCTTGTGGGCGGCGAAAATGGCGGCCTCCACCACATCGGGTGTCGCGTTCTGGGCCGCCTCGCCCAGGGCGGCAAGCGCATCGCGATGACCGTGCAAGCGGCCAAGAAACCGCGTTCGTATTCCGGCGATGGCCCCCTCTATTCCCGCCGGCTCGCGCATCAGACCTCCTGCCGGGTGCGCCAGAATTCCTCCGTTTCACGACGCAGGAACTCGCCTTCGCGTTCGGCATAGACCCCGGCGAGGTTCAGACCCGTGGCCAGAGCGTCGTTCTGATAGCCGAAAAGCCGGACAAAGCCGCCGGTGCAGATACGGACCGGCAGGCCATGCGGCGTCGGGATCTGCATGTCGAGCCTTTGCAGGTCGATATTGATCTGGTCGACCAGATCGCCCGGCGGCGGATCGTGTTTTCCTGAACCACGCAAAGGAACGTGCCGCGCCCGGCATAGGCCATCAGGAATTCCTGCGAACGCAAGGTGTCCGATATGGTTTCGGCCACATCCTCGATCAGGCCGCGGAACTGCAGGCCCGAACACAGGCCATGGATCTCGGCCGCCTGACGGATGTGAAAACCCAGGGCCACGGTGTTGTAAAGCGTCGGCTGCGACAGAAGCGGCAGGTAGTTTTCCAGCGCCGGGTAGTCGATCAGGTTGTCGACGTCGAAGATGTGGAAGGCCTCTGCCAGATCGGGCTTTCCGGTCGCCTCGGCCTGCGCCTGCGCGCTGCCGGGAACTGCCTGGGTCCGGATCGCGCGCTGTTCGGCCTGCCGGATCCGGCGCTGCAACTCGACCACTTCGAAGGGCTTGACGATATAGTCGTTGGCCCCCGCCGCGAAAGCCGCGTCGACATAGCGTTTGTCCGACATCGCGGTCAGCATCACGATCGGGACCGAACGGAAATCCTTGCGCCCGCGCAGCATCTTGCACAGCGCAATCCCGTCGGTGCCGGGCATCTGGATATCGAGCAGGCAACAGTCGTATGTGCCGACCGGTGCGGTGTTGATCAAGCCGATCGCCTCCATCGCGCTTTCGGCTATCGAGGCTTCGTGGTCGCCCATGCTGCGGACGACCTCGACGATGATTTCCAGAATGATTGGGTCGTCATCGACGGCGAGTATGTGCATCTGCACTCCCCTGAGCTCGCGCGGATGGTAGCGCAATCGTCTGTACTTTTCAACACGTTACTAAGGTCTCACGCGCAGGCGGCCGGGGCTCGTGCCGACGTTCGCGGCGCGCTATCCAACGCTCAGCCGTCGGGCGCAGCCGGTCAGCGCGGCATAGTCATCCTCGATGACATGAACCGGAAACTGGCGAAGATAGTCGGAAAACCGGCCCTTGTCGGCAAAGGCCGCGGCAAAGCCCATCGGGTCGAGCCATGGGGTCAGTGCGCGCGCCACACCACCGCAAAGGAAGATGCCGCCGAAGGGCAGGTGAACCAGCGCCAGATCGCCGGCAACCGTGCCCAGCAGGCGCACGACATGGGCAAGCGCCGTGCGCGCCAGCGCGTCGCCGGCCTGCGCGCCGGCCATGATCGCGGCCGCCTCCAGCCCCGACGCCTTGCCCGCGGTTTCGGCGGTAAAGGCGTAGACCCGTTCAAGGCCGCGTCCCGAAAGCGCGTCCTCGATGCCCGGAAATCCGTGATCGCGTTCGACATAGCGGGCCAGCGCCAGATCGGTATCGGTGCGCACCGGAAGGCTTTCGTGGCCGCATTCCGACGCGGCGATATGGCGCCCCCAAGGGGTTTCATGAACCGGCGCGGCGTTGAACCCGGTGCCGACCCCGATCACAAGGCGCGTGGCGTCCGGGGCCGCGGGCTGGCCCGGCAGTATCCGGCGCAGCTTTTCATCGGCGATATGGCCAAGGGCAAAGCCCTGTGCCTGCAAATCGTTGATGATCGCCGTTCTGGGTGCACCTGTCGCGCCGGCAAGACTGGCATCGTCGATGGTCCAGTCCAGATTGGTCAGCGTCGCCGTGCCATCCTTGACGGGGCCGGCCACCGCCACGCAGGCGCCGTCGCAGGGCGGGACGCCCGCTTCGGCCAGATAGCTGCGCAGAACCGCGGTCATCGAGGCGTTGTCGGCGTTGCGAAAGCGCCGGATCGTGCCTTCCATCAGGGTCGCGCCCCTGGCCAGCGCCACCCGCGTGTTGGTGCCGCCGACATCGGCAACGAGGTTCAAAGGCGCTTCGGTCATCGGTGGGCGGGTCCATGGCGGGCGAAAGCATCGGCCAAGGCGTGATAGGACGCCTTGGGGGTGCGCCGCAAGTCATCGAAATCGATATGCACCAGGCCAAAGCGCTTGTCATAGCCCAAAGCCCATTCGAAATTGTCCAGAAGCGACCAGACAAAGTAGCCCGCCACCGGCACACCTCCGGCAATCGCGTCCCGCACAGCCCACAGGTGCGCGGCGAGATAGGCGATGCGGTCGTTATCCATGATCTTGCCGTCACGGGGCAGGTCCGGTGCGGCCATGCCGTTTTCGGTGACAAAGACCGGCATGTCACCGGTATAGCGGGCCTGCGTGTCGCGCAGGAAATGGGCCAGCCCCTCGGGGCAAACCTCCCAGCCCATGGCGGTTCTGGGCGGCGGGCCCTCGACCTCGGCCAGCGACGGCCAGGGGCCGGGGGCCGGGGCAATCCGCTTGCAGGTGTAATAATTCAGCCCGCACCAGTCGACCGGCGCGGCGATCGTATGGCCATGTCGTCCTGCCAGCCGTCGGGCATATGCGGGGCAAGCGCCGTCAGCACGTCCTCGGGGTAGCGGCCCTGAAACATCGCACCCAGAAACCAGCGGTTGAATATGCCGTCGTAACGCCGCGCGGCGTCGGTCGCCGCGGCGCTGTCGTCGGCGGGCAGGGCGTATTCGAGGTTGCAGACCGCGCCGATGTTGCGCTGGCCCTGGGCGCGCATCGCCTGAACCGCGGTTCCGTGGGCCAGCCCTACATGGTGCATGGCGCGCGTCGCGGCGCGGATGTCGCGAAGGCCCGGCGCGTGATGGCCCAGAAGCGACAGCCAGGCGACGCACCGGGGCTCGTTGATCGGCGCCACCGACCAGAGCCGGTCGCCAAGCCGCGCGATCACCACCTGCGCATAATCGGCAAACCAGCTGGCAATGTCGTGGTTCTGCCAGCCGCCGATATCGGCCAGCGCACTGGGCAGCTCCCAGTGGTAAAGCGTCAGGGCAGGACGTATGCCGCGTTCCAGCAGGCCATCGACCAGCCGGTCGTAGAAATCGAGGCCCGCGGCATGCACCCTCCCGCGCCCATCGGGCATCACCCGCGCCAGCTCGTGGAAAACCGGTAGACATCGGCACCAAGCCCGCGACAAGGTCGAGATCCTCGGGCCAGCGGTGGTAGTGATCGCAGGCGATCCGGCCGTTTTCGCCCCGTGCCACGTTGCCGGGCGTCGCGGCGAAGCTATCCCAATGGGTTTGTCCGCGCCGCCGAAGCCGTGGCCTTCGATTTGATAGGCCGATGTCGCCACACCCAGCAGGAAACCGGGTGGAAAATCGGCGCGGCGGGGCAGGGCGGTCATGGCCGGGGTGCCGGGCCGGTAGACCGGCCGATGATCAGTTCCGCCTCAAAGAGGCGGCTTTGCGGCGCGCTGCCCGGCGCATCGATCTGCGCGATCAGCATTTCGGCCACCTGGCGGCCGGCCTCGCGCACCGACGACCGGGTGGCGGTAAAGATCGGCACGTCCTCGCCGTTCTTCATGTATGACAGTTCGTCGTCATGGATGATCACCGACACGTCGCGCCCCATCTTCAGGCCCCGGTCCTCGATTGCGCGGCGCACACCCACGGCCGAAATCATCGACGAGACGAGAAAGGCGGTGGGCGGTTCGCGATGCGCCAGCATGGCGCTGGCCGCGGCGTGGCCGCGGGTCTCGGTCATCTCGTCCGATGCCATGAGCGCGGGATCGGTGGCAATGCCCCTTGCGGCCAGCGCCGACAGAAAGCCGTCGCGACGGCGGATGGCGAAATCCATGAACTCCAGGCCATTGACCAGCGCGATGCGGCGGTGTCCGAGATCCAGCAGAAATTCGGTCGCGCGGGCAAAGGCGCGGGTGTTGTTCACATCGAGCCACGAATAGGGCGTATCGGCGCCGGTGGCGCGGCCATGCACGACGAAGGGCAGGCCGATTTCGGCCAGAAGCGCGATCCGCCCGTCCTTGGCGCGCGGGCCATGCAGGATGATCCCGTCGACACTGCCGCGCGACTTCAGCTCGCGATAGATCCGCGGCACGTCGTCATCGGCAACGATCGACAGCAGCATCTCATACCCGGCCTTCAGATAGGTTTCGCCCGCGCCGGCAATGAAATCGGCGAAGACCGGGTTGACGATTTCGTGCCGGGTCGACACCGGGATCACATGACCGATCGCCATGGCGCGCCCTGTTGCCAGCTGGCTGGCGCGGGCATTGGGGCTGTAGCTGAAGCGCCGGGCCGCCTGAAGGACCCGTTCGCGGGTCGCTTCGCTGACCTCGGGATAGCCGCCCAGCGCACGGCTGACCGTGGTCGGCGAAAGACCGAGGTGCTGGGCGAGCTGTTTCAGGTTCATCGAGCCAAAGCGCTTTCAAAGATCGTGGTGAGCCTAGCCTCGCTTCCGGCGCCGGTCAAAAGATTTGTTCCGCTATTCAACGTCTTTGACCAGTATCTGCGGCTTTCCACGCTTCAGCGATTGACTTGGAGGGCTCAGGCCGGCAATCTGGTGCAATCCAAAGCGGTTTGGAAATGATTCCACCGCTCCGGAAAGCCGCGCATTGCGGGTATGGGAGGAAGACATGAAAACGTGGTTGCTGTCCGGCTCTGCCGCGCTGGCGCTTGTCGCTGGTCCGGCCCTGGCGCAGGATCTGAAATTCGCCCCGGGCGAGGATGCCCGGTTTCACTGGGACAGTTACGAGGCTTTCGCCGCCCAGTACAACCTGGACGGGCAGTCGCTGTCGATCTTCGGGCCCTGGCGGGGTGAAGACCAGGCGCTGGTGGAAAGCATGCTGGCCTATTTCACCGCGGCGACCGGCGTGACGGTGAACTATTCGTCGTCGGAGAACTATGAACAGCAGATCGTGATCGACACCCAGGCCGGTTCGCCTCCCGACATCGCGGTCCTGCCGCAGCCGGGGCTCATCGGCGATCTGGCCTCGAAGGGGTTGCTGACCCCGCTTGGCGATGACACGGCCGCCTGGCTGAAGGACAACTACGCCGCCGGCGAAAGCTGGGTCGGTCTGGGCACCTACAAGGGTGCCGACGGCGCCGAGGCGCTTTATGCCTTTCCCTACAAGATCGACGTGAAGTCGCTGGTCTGGTACGTGCCCGACAACTTCGCGGACGCGGGCTACGAAGTGCCGCAAACGCTGGAGGACCTGAAGGCGCTGACCGAACAGATCGTCGCAGATGGCGAAACGCCGTGGTGCATCGGGCTGGGTTCGGGCGGGGCCACCGGCTGGCCGGCGACCGACTGGGTCGAGGACCTGATGCTGCGCACCGCCACACCGGAAACCTATGACCAGTGGTACCGCCACGAAATCCCGTTCAACGATCCTGCAGTGATCAATGCGCTGGACGAATTCGGCTGGTTCGCCAAGAATGACGCCTTTGTCGCCGGCGGCGCGGGTGCGGTTGCCGCGACCGACTTCCGCGATAGCCCCAAGGGTCTCTTCACCTCGCCGCCGCAGTGCTACCTGCACCATCAGGCCTCGTTCATCCCGTCCTTCTTCCCCGAAGGCACGCAACTGGGCGTCGATGCCGATTTCTTCTACATGCCGGCCTATGCAGGCAAGGATCTGGGCAAGCCGGTGCTTGGTGCCGGCACGCTGGCGATGATCACCAAGGATACCGAAGCCTCGCGCGCCTTCATCGAATGGCTGAAGACCCCGATCGCGCATGAGGTCTGGATGGCGCAGTCGGGTTTCCTGACGCCGCTGAAGACGGTCAACACCGATGCCTATGCCGACGATGTGCTGAAAAAGCAGGGTGATATCCTGTTGAACTCCACCACTTTCCGCTTTGACGGCTCCGACCTGATGCCGCCGGCGGTGGGGCAGGGTACCTTCTGGACCGGCATGGTCGACTTTGTCGGCGGCAAGTCGGCGCAGGACGTGGCCGATACGGTCGAAGCCTCCTGGCCCAAGTGAGCTGACGGGGCCGACCCGTTTCGCCCGGCGCAACCGGCGCCGGGCGCGACCTGACCACAGGTTTCATCCACGGAGGGGTAGATGCATCCGGCGCTTCAGGCCTTGGTTACCGTCGTTATCGGAATTGGTGGCTGCGTGGGCTATTTCTACGCCTCCAACGTCATCCTCGACCGGGTGCTTTTCCCCGCGAAGGGCGACAAGGCCGGGCGGAACATCAACCGCGCCAACATGGTTCGGCCCTGGCTGTTCCTGTTTCCCGCGATTGTCGCGCTTGGCATCTACCTGGCCTATCCGGTCTTTGCGACCGGCTGGCTGTCGCTGACGCGGGGTGGCGAATTTGTCGGGCTTGAAAACTACACCCGGATGGCCGGCGAGGCGAAATTCTGGGAATCGCTGCGCAACAACATGCTCTGGCTTGTCGTCGTTCCGGCCCTGTCGACCGCCTTCGGCCTGCTCGTCGCCCAGTTGACCGACCGCATCTGGTGGGGAAACATCGCCAAGTCGCTGATCTTCATGCCAATGGCCATTTCCTTTGTCGGCGCCTCGGTCATCTGGAAGCTGATCTATGACACGCGCCCCGAAGGCCAGAACCAGATCGGTCTTCTGAACGCGCTCTGGCTGCATTTCGACGGCGGCATCGGTTCGCTCATCGTCCTTAAGATCCTGCCGGTGCTGGCGCTTTCGGGCTTTGCCGCGCTGGTCGCGCTGGTCGCGCTGGTCGGCTGGAGCTTCGTCAAGCCGCTCTTCGGCGGCGGGCGGGACGGGGACCGGGGCTGGGGCCACATCCCGCTGCGCCTCTTCGTGGCTCTGGCGGGTCTTTGGCTCGTGTGGAAGTCCGCGGAGGGGATCCTTGGCGTCGTGACGGCGCAACTGCCCTATGGCCAGCCCCAGACCTGGTTGACGATCACCTATTGGAACAACTTCTTCCTGATGGCGGTGCTGGTATGGATCCAGGCGGGCTTTGCCATGGTGATCCTTTCGGCCGCCTTGCGCGCGATCCCCGAGGAAACGCTCGAGGCCGCCATCCTCGATGGCGCGAACCCGTTCCAGATTTTCTTCCAGATCAAGGTGCCGCAGATCATGGGGACGATCGTCGTGGTCTGGACCACGATCACCATCGTCGTGCTGAAGGTCTTCGACATCGTGCTGGCCATGACCAACGGCCAATGGGAAACCCAGGTTCTGGCCAATTACATGTATGACAAGTTCTTCCGCGCCTTCGATGTCGGCATCGGATCGGCGGCGGCGATGATCATCATGCTTCTGGTGACGCCGATCCTGATCTGGAACGTCTGGAACGTCCGCAAAGAGATGAAGTGAGGGGGCAGAGCCATGGAAAACATCGCCGGCCGTAAATCCGCCCTTGCCTGGGCCGTTCATATCTCGGTCCTTGTCCTCGTTGCGCTCTGGGTCCTGCCGACATTCGGGCTTCTGGTGTCGTCGTTTCGCACGGGCGACCAGATTTCCGCTTCGGGCTGGTGGAGCGCCATGTCCACGCAGGAACAGCAGCTTTCGCCCATCCGGGTCGAAGGGGAAGAGGTGCAGAAGGACGGCGCCTATGTGATCGAGGGCACGCTCTTCCCGCGCGCCCGTTCGACCGTCAGCGCCTGGGGGACCTCGTCGCGCGATCCGCAGGCCTATGCACCCGGCGAGACCGCCGATCTGGGCGATGGCCAGACCCTGACCCTGGACGACAGCGGCAACTACACACTGTCCTCGCCCACAACGCTCGAAGGGACCCGGCTGCCGCGCGTTTTCGCAACCGCTTCGCAGCCGCCGGAATTCACCATCGCCAACTACCGGCAGGTGCTGTTTGGCCAGAATACCGGGGTCGGTATCGGGCAGGCGTTCCTCAACACCGCTACGGTCGCCATACCGGCGACGATCATCCCGATCCTTGTCGCGGCCTTCGCCGCCTATGCGCTGGCCTGGATGAACTTCCCCGGCCGCGCGCTTCTGGTCGCGGCGGTGGTGGGGCTTCTGGTCGTTCCGCTGCAGCTTGCCCTTATCCCGCTTCTGCAGTTCCACAACTGGCTTGGGATCGGCAAGGGCTACCTCGGCATCTGGATGGCGCATACCGGTTTCGGTCTGCCGCTCGCCATATACCTTTTGCGAAACTACATGGTGGGCCTGCCCAAGGACATCATCGAGAACGCGCGCGTCGACGGCGCGACCGAGTTCCAGATCTTCATGAAGATCATCCTGCCGCTGTCCTTCCCCGCGCTCGCCTCCTTCGCGATCTTCCAGTTTCTCTGGACGTGGAACGACCTTCTGGTGGCGCTCGTCTTTCTTGGCACGGGCAATGACCAACTGGTCCTGACCGGCGCGCTGGTCAACCTTCTGGGTTCGCGTGGCGGTGACTGGGAAATCCTGGCGACATCGGCCTTCGTGTCGATCGCGGTGCCGCTGGCGGTGTTCTTCGCCATGCAGAAATACCTCGTGCGCGGCCTTCTGGCCGGCTCGGTCAAGTGAGGATGCCGATGACTGCGATGACACAGACAAAACCCGGTGCCCTTTCGGCTGCCGAGCGGGACTGGTGGCGCGGCGCGGTGATCTATCAGGTCTATCCGCGCAGCTTTCAGGACAGCGATGGCGACGGGATCGGCGATCTGCGCGGCATCACCCGGCGGCTGGACCACATTGCCGGCCTTGGTGTCGATGCGCTCTGGATCAGCCCGTTCTTCCCCTCGCCGATGAAGGATTTCGGCTATGACGTCAGCGACTATTGCGGCGTCGACCCGATGTTCGGCGGCTTGGCCGATTTCGACGCGCTGGTGGCGCGCGCCCATGCACTGGGCCTGAAGGTGATGATCGATCTGGTGCTCAGCCATACTTCGGACCAGCATCCGTGGTTTCGCGAAAGCCGGGCAAGCCGCGACAACCCGCGCGCCAACTGGTATGTCTGGGCCGATGCCAGGCCCGATGGCACGCCGCCCAACAACTGGCTGTCGATCTTTGGTGGCACGGCCTGGCATTGGGATGCGCGGCGCTGCCAGTATTACCTGCACAACTTCCTGACGTCGCAGCCCGACCTCAACTTTCACGAACCCGCCGTGCAGGAGGCGCTGCTGGACGTGGCGCGGTTCTGGCTGGACCGTGGGGTCGACGGGTTTCGGCTGGACACCATCAATTTCTACTTTGCCGACAAGGCTTTGCGCGACAACCCGGCACTGCCCGAGGCGCAGCGGAACGACAGCATAGCGCCTGCCGTCAATCCCTATAACTGGCAGGACCATATCCATTCCAAGAACCAGCCGGAAAACCTCGATTTCCTGCGCCGCCTGCGCGCGGTGATGGAACCCTATGGCGCGGCCGCCGTGGGCGAGGTGGGCGACGCGCAGCGCGGGTTGGAAATCCTCGGCGAATACACCGCCGGCGGCGACCGGGTTCAGATGTGCTATGCCTTCGAGTTTCTGTCGAAGGACGCGCTGAGCGCGGCGAAGATCGTCGATGTCTTTGGCCGGCTCGACCGTGCCGCGCCCGATGGCTGGGCCTGCTGGGCGCTGTCGAACCACGACGTCGTGCGCCATGTCAGTCGCTGGCAACTGACCGACGAAGCAGCGCGCGCCTATGCGATGCTGCTGATGTGCCTGCGCGGTTCGGCCTGTATCTACCAGGGCGAGGAACTGGGCCTGACCGAGGTCGAGATTGCCTTCGACGACCTGCAAGACCCCTATGGCATCGAATTCTGGCCGGAATTCAAGGGCCGCGATGGCTGCCGCACGCCGATGGTCTGGGCCTCGGACAACGGTTCGGGCGGATTTTCCAGTGCCCGGCCCTGGTTGCCGGTGCCGGCCGAGCACCTGCGCCAGTCCGTCGCCGCGCAGGAGGCGAACGCGCAGGCGCTCTTGCACCACTACCGTCAGGCCATTGCCTTGCGCGCCGCCCATCCGGCGCTGCGCGATGGCGAACAGCAGGGGATGCGGGCCAGTGGCGAGTTGCTGACCTTCCGGCGGCTGGGCGCGGGCGAAGAGGTGTTCTGCGCCTTCAACCTTGGCGCAGCCCCGGTGGCGCTGCCGCGTCCGGAGGGTGCGTGGAAGACGCTGGCCGGCACGGCGGGCGATGAACTGGCGGGCTGGCAATACTGGGTGGCAAGCCGCCCGAAAGGGGAGAGCTGACATGGCCGATCTGAAGCTAACGGGCGTGGCCAAGGCCTATGGCGACGTGAAGGTGCTTTCGGATATCGATCTGGATATCCGGCAGGGCGAACTGATCGTCTTTGTCGGGCCGTCGGGCTGCGGGAAATCCACGCTTCTGCGGATGATCGCCGGTCTGGAACAGATCAGCGGCGGCACGCTGGAAATCGATGGGCAGGTCGTCAACGACGTGCCGCCCGCACAGCGCGGCATCGCCATGGTGTTTCAATCCTACGCGCTTTATCCGCACATGACGGTACGCGACAACATGGCCTTCGCGCTGAAGATCGCCGGCAAATCCGGCGGCGAGATCGACGCGGCGGTGGACAAGGCGGCCAAGGTGCTGCAGCTGACCCCATACCTCGACCGGCTGCCCAAGGCGCTGTCGGGCGGCCAGCGCCAGCGCGTGGCCATTGGCCGGGCCATCGTGCGCGACCCCAAGGTCTATCTGTTCGACGAACCGCTTTCGAACCTGGACGCCGCGCTGCGGGTCGCGACCCGGATCGAGATTGCGCAGCTCAAGGAACAGATGGCCGACGCCACGATGATCTATGTCACCCATGACCAGGTGGAGGCGATGACGCTGGCCAGCCGCATCGTGGTGCTGGCCGGCGGCGGGATCGCGCAGGTCGGCACGCCGCTGGAGCTTTATGAACGCCCCGAAAACGAATTCGTCGCGCAGTTCATTGGCAGCCCGGCGATGAACCTGCTGCCCGGCGAGGTCGTCGAAACCGGCCCGCAGACCCGGGTGAAGCTTGACGGCGGCGGCACCGCGCTTGCCGCGATCGCCACGCGTGAGGCCGACCGCGGCCTGCGTGTCAACCTGGGCATCCGCCCCGAAGACCTGACACCCACCGAGGGCGAGGCGATCTTTGCCGGGCGGGTCGGCATTACCGAGGCGCTGGGCGAGGTGACGCTTTTGTATTTCGACGAGGGCGGCGTCATCGCCAAACTGCCGGGCATTCACGGCGATCTTCGCCATCAGACCGTGCGCATGACCGCAAAGCCGGAAAAGCTGCACCTCTTTCACGACGGCCAGTCGCTTCTTTACCGACAGGGCGCTTGACCGCGCCGTCCGGGCCGAGTGATCTGACCCGGCACGGTATGGGAGGCGGCGATGAGCGCATTGGTGACACCGCAGATGATCGAGGCGTATCAGCGCGACGGTGTGGTGCTGATCCCGGGCCTCTGGGCCGACTGGGTCACGCCGATTGCCGCCGGGATCGAACGCAACATGGCCGCGCCGGGGCCCTATGCGGCCGAAAACCTGAAACCCGGCGAGGGCGGGCGGTTCTTTGACGATTACTGCAACTGGCAGCGGATACCTGAATTCGTCGATGTGATCCGCCATTCGGCAGTGGCCGACGTGGCGGCGTCGCTGATGGGTTCGCAGCGCGTGCAGGTCTTCCACGACCACGTGCTGGTCAAGGAGCCGGGCACGACCAAGCCGACGCCGTGGCATCAGGACGGCCCCTATTACTTCGTCGAGGGGATGCAGACCGTCAGCTTCTGGTCGCCCGTCGATCCGGTCGACGAGGCGAGCCTGCGCTGCGTCGCGGGTTCGCACCTCTGGGCGCGCGAGGTTCTGCCGACCCGCTGGCTGAGCGAGGAAAACTTCTATCCCGACCCCGAGGCCTACATGCCGGTGCCGGACCCGGACGCCGAAGGCATGCCCGTGCTGGAATGGCCGATGCGGCCGGGCGATGCGGTGGCCTTCAACTTCCGCACCCTGCACGGCGCGCGCGGCAACACGACGGCACAACGCCGCCGCGCCTTTTCGTTGCGCCTCGTTGGCGATGACGCGCGTTATGTCGAAAGGCCGGGCCGTACCTCGCCGCCGTTTCCCGGCCATGACATGCGCGAAGGCGAACGACTGCGCGCCGACTGGTTTCCCTATCTGCGCGGCGCGGGTCAAGCGCGCAGTGTCGCGCCCTTGCCGGTGACGCCGGCGAACGGCGGTTGCTGACGACAGGCTGTCTGAGACGTGCCGATGAAACCCTTCCCCCGCAAGCATTTCGGCCTGTGGCGGCGCGCGTGCCGCCGGCGATCTTTCCGCCTGTGATGGGGCTTTTCGGCCTTGGTCTTTGCTGGCGGCGGGCCGGCGATGCCTTCGGCGTTACCCTGCGTACGGCGATCTCGTGCTTGGCGCCACCACGCTTCTGTTTCTGTTCGCCGCTATGGCCTATGCAACCAAGGTGGCGCGCCGGCCCTCGTCGTGCCCGAGGATCTGCGGATCCTGCCGGGCCGGGCCGGCTTGCGGCGCTGTCGCTTTGCGTTCTCTTGCTGGCTGCCGCGCTCGTGCCGCCGAAAGTGCGGGCTGGCGCTGGCGCATGCGCTGCTCTTCGGTGGGCTGGGGCTCCATGCGCTGATGCTGGCCCTGGTCATCCGGGCCCTGCTGAGTGCCTGTGCAGCAGCGCCACGTGACACCCGTCTGGCATCTGAGCTTTGTCGGTTTCATCGTGGCGCCGCTTTCGGCGATCCCGCTGGGCGAAACCGGGCTGGCGCGCGCAATCCTCTTCGCGACGATACCGCTGGCCGTGTTGATATGGACCGTCAGCCTGCGACAGTTCCTGTCCCAGCGCATGCCGCCACCGCTGCGGCCGCTCTTTGCCATTCACCTTGCACCGGCCAGCCTGTTTGCCGTTGCTGCGGCAGGGCTTGGATTGCCGGCACTGGCGCTGGGCTTCGCTGCGGCGGCGCTTTTGCTTCTGATGGTTCTCGTCGCCGCCGGGCGATGGCTTACGGAGGCAGGGTTTTCACCGCTCTGGGGGGCCTTCACCTTTCCGCTGGCCGCCTTTGCCAATGCCGCGATGGCGGTGTCCGACCAGTCGGCGCTGTTCTGGTACGCCGGTGGCGCGGCACTGGTCGCGGCCAGCCTGATCGTGCCGCCGATCGCGTGGAAGATCATGCAGGCCTGGTCACGCGGGCACGCTTGCCGCCACGACCAACGCCGCCGAGGTTTGACGCCGGCCCCGATCGTGCTGACCCATGCGCGCGGGCAAGGGCCAACCCGGCGTCATCGGCCGCCTCGCCGTGCCGCGCTGCCCGCTCCTCGTGGTCATTGGCCCAGCCGGGCCACATCGCTTCGGCGGCATCTGGGAAAAGCCGTGACCAGTCGCGCACCACCGCGCGGTCCGCCTCGAAATGAAACTGCGTGCCATAGCCCGCGCGGCCGATGCGGAAGGCCTGCTGGGCCACATCCGGGCCTCGCGCCAGATGCGTCGCGCCCGGCGGCAGGCTGAAGGTGTCGCTGTGCCACTGAAAGCTGGAAAAGCCGGGTTCGCCGACAGAACCGGGTCGGTGCGCCCCGCCTCTGTCAGGTTCAGGCGCCGCCAGCCAAACCCTGCGCGGTACCGATGCGGTTTTCGCGCCAAAGGCGCGGGCAAGCGATTCGGCAGCCCAGGCAGACGTGACCGCGCGCCCCGCCTCGACATAGCGGCGCATCAGGCCGGCCAGATCCGGCAGATAGGGGCACAGCGTATCGTCGCGCGCGTTCTGTTCGCCCTCGAAACCACCAGCGCGTCGAATTCGCCGCCCGCGCCGCCCATCGACACGCGGCTGAAACCCACGAAACGCACCGGCCTCCGCCAGCGCCCGGCCGACCTGGCCCTCCCACCCGTGGCTTCGGTGTTCTCCACCAGTGCAACGCGCACGGCTCCGCCTCCTTCCGTCGCACAGAAACACTCCGGTGGGGACGGGCCGGCAAGATTTACCCCGCTCTCGCGGCCCGCCCATGAAACAGGGAAACCGCCAAACGAAGCCGTCCAAGGAGACCCCATGGAGATCTGCGAGGCGCTTACCTTCGACGATGTCCTTCTGGTTCCGCCGCATCCAGTCCTGCCCGCCGATGCCGACACCGCCACCCATGTCACCCGTGCGATCCGGATGAACATTCCGCTGCTGTCCAGCGCCATGGACACGGTGACCGAGGCGCGCATGGCCATCGCCATGGCCCAGGCCGGCGGCATCGGGGTCATTCACCGCAATCTCGGACATCGCCGCCCAGGCCGAGGAGGTGCGCCGGGTGAAGCGTTTCAGCGCGTCGTCTACAACCTCGATCACACTGACCGCCGACCAGACGCTGGCCGACGCCAAGGCGCTTCAGGACCGTTACAACGTCACCGGCTTTCCGGTCGTGGACGAAGCCGGACGCGTCGTCGGGATCGTCACCAACCGCGACATGCGCTTTGCCTCTCCGATGACAAGACCCCGGTCAGGTAATGATGTCGGCCGATAATCTGCTGCGCTGCGCGAACCGGCCGACCGGGACGAGGCAATCAGCCTGGATGAAGGCGCGGCGGATCGAAAAGCTGCTGGTCACCGACGGGCAGGGCAAGCTGACCGGGCTTCTGACGCTGAAGGATACCGAAAAGGCGGTGCTGAACCCCGCCGCCTGCAAGGACGAACTGGGCCGCCAGGCAGTGGCCGCCGCCTCGACCGGGTAGCGAGCCGGCTTCGAACGCAGCCGCGGCGCTGGATCGACGCCGGCGTCGACATGGTGGTGATCGACACCGCCCATGGCCATTCCGAAGGCGTCGCGCGCGCGGTCGAGCGGGTGAAGGCGCTGTCCAACGCGGTGCAGGTGGTGGCCGGCAACGTCGCCACGGCCGAAGCGACGCGGGCGCTGATCGGTGCCGGTGCCGATGCCATCAAGGTCGGCATCGGGCCGGGCTCGATCTGCACCACGCGGATCGTCGCCGGCGTGGGCGTTCCAGCAGCTGACCGCGATCATGGATGCCGCCGGCGCGGCTGGCGACACGCCGGTCATCGCCGATGGCGGGATCAAGACCTGGCGACTTCGCCAAGGCCATCGCGCGCGCCTTCCTGCGCGATGGTCGGTTCGGCGATTGCCGGTACCGACGAGAGCCCCGGAGAAGTCATTTGTATCAAGGTCGTAGCCTGGTGAGCGTCGGCATGGGAAGTCTGGCGCAGATGGCACGCGGTTCTGGCCGACCGCTATTTCCAGAAAGACGCGGCCAGCGACAAGCTGGTGCCCGAAGGCATCGAGGGCCAGGTGCCCTACAAGGGCACGGCCGGCGCGGTCATTCACCAGCTGGTCGGCGGGTTGCGCGCCGCTGGCTATACCGGAAACCGCACGATCGACGAAATGCGAAACAACTGCCGCTTTGTCCGGATCACCGGCGCGGGGCTGAAGGAAAGCCACGTGCACGACGTGCAGATCACCCGCGAAAGCCCGAACTACCGGATCGGCTGATGGCGACGGGCGCGGCACTGACCACCGCGGGCGGCGAGATTTTCGCGCTTGCCGATGGCGCGCTGCGTTTGTCAGTGGATTTCGTCGCCGTGCCGCGCGGCGCAACGGTCTCCGGCGCGTATCGATCTTCCGGTCTTTGCCTCAAGGCTGCGCCGGCCTGGCCAGCCGCTGACGCTTGTCGATACCGGCAGCGGTGCGCTGGAAGGGGCCCGAATGCGGCCATGCGACCCAGGCGCTTGCCGCCCTGGGTCACGAGCCCGGTGATATCGGCCGGGTAATCTTTACCCATCTGCATGGCGATCACTGCGGCGGGTTTCTGGACGGGCTGGGCGCGACGGCCACCGAGATCGTCCTTTCGCGGGCCGAGGCGGAGTATTGGCGTGGCGCCTCACACCCGGCAAGCCGGGTACTGGCGCAGGCGTCCGGCCGCCTGGTTCTGGTCGAGGATGGCGACACGGTCGATGCCGGCCTGACGGTCTGGGCGCTGCCGGGCCATACACCGGGCCATACCGGCCTCATCATCGACGGCGAAGCCGCGCTTTTGGGTGATTGCGTGCATCTGCCCGCCCTGCAACTGGCCGATCCGATGATCGCGACGAAATACGATGACGATACGGCGCTGGCACAGCGCACGCGGGTGGCGGCTCTGATGCGGCTGGCGGACGAGGGGCTGGCTTTTGGCGGCGGGCATATCGCCGATGCCGCCGGAACCCCCGCGTTTTTACGGATCATGGCCGAGCGCGCCGGCTTTGTCGCGGTGGCGCCGTGACCCCGGGCGCACGAATCGCCGCCGCCATCGCGGTGCTGGACCGGATCGGGCCGGACTGGCCGGCCGAACGGGTGCTGGGCGACTGGGCGCGGTCCAACCGCTATGCCGGCTCGGCCGACCGCGCGGCGATCCGCGACCATGTCTATGACGCGCTGCGTTGCCGGCGGTCTTTTGCCGCGCTTGGCGGCGGCGAGGATGGCCGTGCACTGATGATCGGTGCGCTCCGCGCCCGGGGCGAGCCGCCCGACGCGGTCTTTACCGGGCAGGGCTATGCGCCGGCGCCGCTCAGCGCGGATGAACGCGCCGCCACGCGTCAGCCAGAGGCAGGGGCCGAAACGCTGGATTGCCCCGATTGGCTTTACCCGCCGCTTCGGGCAGCCCTGGGCGATACCTGCGATGCTGTGCTGGAACGGATGCGCCACCGCGCCCCGGTTTTTCTGCGGGTGAACCGGCGCCGGGCCTCGGTGTCCGAGGCCGCCGCGGCATTGGCCGCCGAGGGGATATCGACCGGGCCGGTAAGCCTCGCGAAGAATGCGTTGGAAGTTAAGGAAAATGCACGGAAAATAGCCGGTTCAAGGACCTATCGCGAGGGTCTTGTCGAATTGCAGGATGCGGCGTCGCAGGCGGTGGTGGAGGCCTTGCCCCTTGGCCCCGGGCAGCGGGTTCTGGATTATTGCGCCGGCGGCGGCGGCAAGGCGCTGGCGATGGCGGCGCAGACCGATGTGGCGGTCGAGGCGCATGATGCCAGCGCCGCCCGAATGCGCGACCTGCCGGCGCGCGCTGCCCGCGCCGGAACGCCGGTGCCGATCGTGGAAACCCCCGCTGGCCCCTACGATCTGGTGCTGGTCGACGCGCCCTGTTCGGGCAGCGGCAGCTGGCGGCGCGATCCGCAGGGCAAATGGGCGCTGAGCCCGTCGCGGCTGGGCGAACTCGTCGCGCTGCAGGCCACGATTCTGGACGCCGCCGCGCCGCTGGTCGGTTCCGCCGGCACGCTGGCCTATGCCACCTGTTCGCTTCTGGCAGAGGAAAACAGCGCTCAGCTGTGCGCCTTCATGCTGCGTCATCCCAACTGGTCGCTGACGACCTCGCGGCAATTCACGCCTCTGGACGGTGGCGACGGGTTCTACGTCGCTCTATTAACGCGAAAGCGCCACGATCAAGTCACAACTCTGCGTTGATCTTCCCGACGATTAAGGCGGGCTTAACCACAGATGCCGGACGTTCGGCCTGCCGATTCTGACGTGGAGGCAGGCGTGACACACTCGGTCGATCCCGCACCCCGGACGTTATCGGCCCCCCCCGTGCAGCGCGCCCGGGCCTGGCTGGTGCTGGCGCTGGCCGCGGCATTCACCGGACTTGGGGCCGGCTGGATCGATCCGGTCCAGCGGGCGGCCTTCCTGGTTGTCGGGCTTGCGCTGACGGCGACGGTCATTGCGGCGGCAGGCTTGCAGCACTGGCGCCGGCAGGGGCAGACACGGCAATGGGCGCAGCTGGATCGCCTTCTGGGCGACGACGCAGCGGCAGCCTTCACCACCGATGCCGACGGCGCGCTCGGCTATCTCAACCAATCGGCGCGTGCCCGGTTCGGCGAGGCACCCGGCGCCACTCTGGCCAGCGCGTTCGAGGGGCTTTTCGCCAATCCTTCCGCGGTGCTTTACCGATTGCAGTCGCGGGCCGAACGCAAGGGTTCGGCGCGCGAGGATGTGGTCACCCGCCGCGGCCATGTCCGCGTATCGGCGCACCGGCTCGGCGGCGGCAACTGCCTGTGGCGGCTGGAAGAGATGCTGGAACTTTCCGGCCCCGGCCGCGGCGCCGAAGCGTTGAGCCTTCCGATGCTGATCGCCTCGAAATCGGGAACCGTTCTGTTTGCCAACGAAGCGTTGCGCCGAATCCTCGGCAGCCGGCCAAAGACGCTTGACCGGATCTTTCATCGCCTGCCGCTGCGCAGTGGCGAGGAAACGCGCATCCTGGGCGCCCAGGGCGCGATAAAGGCTCTGGTGGCCGAGGTCGAGGGGCCCGGCGAGCGGCGCGAGATCTACCTGCTGCCCTCGGCCGAAGAACCGGCGATGGCCGAAGATCCGGAGTTCGAAGGCCTGCCGGTCGCGCTTTTGCGGCTTGACCTTGATGGCCGGGTAACTGGCGCCAATGCGCTGGCGCGCGGTCTCTTGCGCATGGGCGAGGAGGCCAACTTGCTGGTGGCCGAACTGCTGGAAGGGCTCGGGCGGCCGGTGCAGGACTGGCTGGACGACGTGGCCGCCGGCCGCATCTCGAACCGGCCCGAGATCCTGCGCGCCACACGGTCCGACGAAGACGTGTTCTTGCAGGTCGCGCCGCGCCGCACGGTGGAAAACGGCCGCCCGGGGCTTCTGGCGGTGCTGAATGACGCGACCGAACTGAAAACGCTGGAGGCGCAGTTCGTGCAGGGCCAGAAGATGCAGGCTATCGGCCAGCTGGCCGGCGGCGTCGCGCATGATTTCAACAACCTTCTGACTGCGATTTCAGGGCATTGCGACCTTTTGTTGCTACGCCATGACCGGTCGGATCCGGATTATGCCGACCTGATGCAGATCCATCAGAACGCCAATCGCGCGGCGAGCCTTGTCGGCCAGTTACTGGCGTTTTCGCGCAAGCAGACGATGAAGCCGCAGATCATCGACCTGCGCGACACGCTGTCGGACCTGACGCATCTGCTGAACCGGCTGGTCGGTGAGCGGGTGTCGCTTTGTCTTTCGCATGATGACGATCTGGGCACGATCCGCGCCGACAAGCGCCAGCTTGAACAGGTCTTCATGAACCTCGTCGTCAACGCCCGCGACGCGATGTCCGAAAACGGCGGCACGATCTGGATCGAGACGGAGGCACGTCATCTGGCCGAACCGCTGGAATGCGGGCGCGCGCTGGTCCCGGCGGGCGATTACGCGGTAGTCCGCGTTCGCGACGAGGGTACCGGGATTGCCGCCGACAAGCTGACCAAGATCTTCGAACCTTTCTTCACGACAAAGCGCACGGGCGAGGGCACCGGGCTTGGCCTGTCGACCGTCTATGGCATCGTCAAGCAATCGGGCGGCTTCATCTTTGTCGACAGCGCCCCCGGCGTCGGCACGACCTTTACACTTTACTTCCCGACCCGCGCCGGCGAGTCGGCCGTTGCGACCGCGCCCGCCGGCGTTGCCCGGCCTCTGCCGGTCCCGTTGACCCCGGCTCGGCGCGACGGCGAAACCGGCGGCGACGCCGGGCAGGGGGCCGCTTCGGATGCGCCCGTGAACCCGCCGCGCGAGGGCGGCGTGGTCTTGCTGGTCGAGGATGAGGCGCCGGTGCGCGCCTTTGCCTCGCGGGCGTTGCAACTGCGCGGCTATCAGGTGATCGAGGCAGCCAGCGCCGAGGAAGCGCTGGAAACGCTGGAAGATCCGGGGCTGACGGTCGATGTCTTTGTCACCGACGTGATCATGCCCGGGCGCGACGGGCCCAGCTGGGTCAGCGAGGCCCTTCAAACCCGGCCCGATGTCCGCGTGGTGTTCGTTTCCGGCTATGCCGAGGAAAGCTTTGCCGAAAAACAGGCGCGCATTCCAAATTCGGTCTACCTGCCGAAACCCTTTTCGCTCACCGATCTGACGACCGTGGTGCAGGGGCAGATGCGCGCCTAGTCCGAAAGGCTTTCGTATAGCGCGAAATCGGCGTCCAGGGCGGTGCGAAGCCGGGCCTCTGTCTCTGCCGAAAGAACCATCGCCGCTTCGGGGGAGACATTGAGGCGGGGCAGGACAATTTCGAAATCCAGCCGCTCTTCGAGGAAATCGACAAAGGATTCGATGGTCTCGTAGCGAAAGATGCGGTCGGCAGGCGGCGATTTCTCGGGCACCAGAAACCGGTGCTGCGATCCGACGGCGGCATGTTCGGGCGGCTCCGGCGACAGATAGGCCTGAACGTAGTCGTCGAAACTCAGCCCGCGCGTGCTGCGCGCCGTGCCGGAAACCGCGTCGCGCTGACGGTAACGGTACCAGCTTCCAAGCCAGCTGATCGGCTCGCGCATCAGTGCAACCACGGTAAAGGGCGCACCCGCCGCCGATTCCAGATAGGGCGCCAGAAGCTTGCGGTAGCGGTGCACACCGGTGTGTTTCAGCTGCGGCGGGCGCGGCACCGCCAGTGTCGCGATCGATTCCAGCGCCGTCTCGATCGCCGTCGAACCGGTCTTGGGCGTGGCCAGAACCACCAGCCGTTCTTCCCAGAAAACCAGCATGAAAACCCCGCCTTGAAAAATCTGCGCCCCCGGGGCGTCGGCGTAAACTAAACATTAACCACAAGAAGAAAAGGTGGGTTTGTGGAAAAAACGGTTGAAATGTTCCCCTTTTGATCTCATAGAGTGTGAGAACAAGAGGCGAACACGAGCACAATTGCCGAGCGCCGCCGGCTATGAAATAAGGATCCGACAGATGTCTACCGCCAATCTTCTCGACTTCAACGGAAAGCGCGACATGGACAAGCAAAAGGCGCTCGACAGCGCGCTCGCCCAGATCGAGCGGCAGTTCGGCAAGGGCTCGATCATGAAGCTCGGGGCCGAAAGCCCTGTGGCCGAGATCGAGGCGACCTCGACCGGCTCTCTGGGGCTCGATATCGCGCTTGGCATCGGCGGTCTGCCGAAGGGCCGGATCGTCGAGATTTATGGCCCGGAAAGCTCGGGCAAGACGACGCTGACGCTGCATGCGGTGGCGGAAGAACAGAAAAAGGGCGGGGTCTGCGCCTTTGTCGACGCCGAACACGCGCTCGACCCGCAATATGCCCGCAAGCTGGGCGTGAACCTCGACGAATTGCTGATCTCGCAGCCCGATACCGGCGAACAGGCGCTGGAGATTGTCGATACGCTGGTGCGCTCGGGTGCGGTCAGCATGGTGGTGGTCGATTCCGTCGCCGCGCTGACGCCGAAATCCGAGATCGAGGGCGATATGGGCGACCATCAGGTCGGCGCGCAGGCGCGGCTGATGAGCCAGGCGATGCGCAAGCTGACCGCCTCGATCGGCCGGTCGAACTGCATGGTGATCTTCATCAACCAGATCCGCATGAAGATTGGCGTGATGTTCGGCAGCCCGAAACCACATCGGGCGGGCAGGCGCTGAAATTCTATGCCTCCGTGCGCCTCGATATCCGCCGCACCGGTTCGATCAAGGATCGCGACGAGGTGGTGGGCAACACCACCCGCGTCAAGGTCGTCAAGAACAAGGTCGCGCCGCCGTTCAAACAGGTCGAATTCGACATCATGTATGGCGAAGGCATTTCCAAGACCGGCGAATTGCTTGACCTTGGTGTCAAGGCCGGCGTGGTCGAAAAATCCGGCAGCTGGTATTCCTATGGCGACGAACGCATCGGCCAGGGCCGCGAGAATGCCAAGCTGTTCCTGAAGGAAAACCCCGGTGTCGCGGTCGAGATCGAAGACAAGATCCGCGCCGCGCACGGGCTGGATTTCCACATGACCGAAGGCGATAGCGACGACGTCGTCGAATAGGCGCCGAAGCCGCGATTTCGAACCAGACCACGCGAAAGGCCGGGCATTTCCCCGGCCTTTTCGGCATTGCGGTGGACAGGCCTCGCGGCAGTTTGTAAACGGTGCCGAACGCCTGTTTTCGCCGCGAAAGGCCCCGCCCCATGCCGTCACTCAACGATATTCGCTCAACCTTTCTGAACTACTTCCGCAAGAACGGGCACGCCATCGTCGACAGCTCGCCCCTGGTGCCGCGCAACGACCCCACGCTGATGTTCACCAACTCCGGCATGGTGCAGTTCAAGAACGTCTTCACCGGGGTCGAACACCGTGACTACAGCCGCGCCTCGACCTCGCAGAAATGCGTCCGCGCCGGCGGCAAGCACAACGACCTCGACAATGTCGGCTATACCGCGCGCCACCACACCTTCTTTGAAATGCTGGGCAACTTCAGCTTTGGCGACTATTTCAAGGCCGAGGCGATCCCCTATGCCTGGGAGCTGCTGACCCGCGAATTCGGGATCGACAAGTCGCGGTTGCTGGTCACCGTCTATCATACCGACGACGAGGCGGCGACGATCTGGAAGAAGGTCGCGGGCCTGCCCGACGACCGCATCATCCGGATCGCCACGGATGACAACTTCTGGCGGATGGGGCCGACCGGCCCCTGTGGCCCCTGCACCGAAATCTTCTATGACCACGGCGATCACATTTGGGGCGGCCCTCCGGGATCGGCCGACGAGGATGGCGACCGGTTCATCGAGATCTGGAACCTCGTCTTCATGCAGAACGAACAGCTGGACGACGGCCGGCTGATCGACCTGCCGAACCAGTCGATCGACACCGGCATGGGGCTGGAACGGATCGGCGCGCTCTTGCAGGGCAAGCACGACAATTACGACACTGACACGCTGCGCAGCCTTATCGAGGCCTCCGCCGACGGCACCTCGACCGATCCCGACGGGCCGGGCAAGGTGCATCACCGGGTGATCGCTGATCACCTGCGTTCGACCTCGTTCCTGATCGCCGATGGGGTCATGCCCTCGAACGAAGGGCGCGGCTATGTGCTGCGCCGGATCATGCGCCGCGCGATGCGCCATGCCCACCAGCTGGGTGCGACCGACCCGCTGATGCACCGTCTGGTGCCGGCGCTGGTGCGCAAGATGGGCGCGGCCTATCCCGAACTGACCCGCGCCCAGGCCCTGATCGAGGAAACGCTGCGGCAGGAGGAAACCCGGTTTCGCCAGACGCTCGACCGCGGGCTGCGGCTTCTGGATGACGAGCTGGCGAAGCTGCCAGAGGGTGCGAACCTTCCCGGGGAGGCAGCGTTTCGGCTGTACGATACCTATGGTTTCCCGCTGGACCTGACGCAGGATGCCTTGCGCGAAAAGAGCCGCGCCGTCGATGTCGCCGGCTTCGAGGCGGCGATGGCCGAACAGAAGGCCAAGGCGCGCGCCAGCTGGGCCGGGTCGGGCGAAACCAAGGATGCCGCGATCTGGTTCGATCTGGCCGACCGGCACGAGGCGACCGAGTTTCTGGGCTATGACACCGAAAAGGCCGAAGGCCAGATTCTGGCACTGGTTGCCGATGGCGCCGAAGTGCAGTCGGCCAGGGCCGGCGCAACAGTGCAACTGGTTTTGAACCAGACACCGTTTTACGCCGAAAGCGGCGGTCAGGTGGGCGACAGCGGCCGGTTGAAGACCGAAACCGGCGCGGCCCGGATCACCGACACCCGCAAGAGCCAGGGCCTGTTCATTCATGTCGCCGAGGTTACCGAGGGTGAAGTGCTGCGCGGGCAGGGGGCAGAACTCGCCGTCGATCATGGCCGGCGCAGCGCGATCCGGGCCAACCATTCGGCTACGCATCTTCTGCACGAAGCCTTGCGGCGCGCGCTTGGCGACCATGTGGCGCAGCGCGGCAGCCTGAACGCGCCGGACAGGCTGCGCTTCGATTTCAGCCATTCCAAGGCGCTGGAACCGGCCGAACTGGCCGGGGTCGAGGCCGAGGTCAACGCCTTCATCCGCCAGAACGCCCCGGTCGAAACCCGGATCATGACGCCCGATGACGCCCGCGCGCTTGGCGCCCAGGCGCTTTTTGGCGAGAAATACGGCGACGAGGTCCGGGTCGTGTCGATGGGCACGCTCGACGGGTCGGGCAAGGGCGCCGACGGGCGCACCTACAGCCTTGAGTTGTGCGGCGGCACCCATGTGGCGCGCACCGGCGATATCGGGCTGTGCGTCCTTCTGGGTGACAGCGCCTCGTCGGCCGGTGTGCGCCGGATCGAGGCGCTGACCGGTGAGGGCGCAACGGCCTATCTGGCCGAACAGATGGGCCGGCTGAATGCGGTCGCCGGCGTTCTGAAGGCGCAGCCGGCCGATCTGGCCGACCGGGTGCGTACGCTTCTGGATGAACGCAAGGCGCTGCAGAACGAAGTGGCGCAGCTGCGCCGCGAACTGGCCATGGGCGGCGGCGGCGCGGCCGGGCCCGAAACCCGCGACATTGGCGGCGTCGCCTTTGCCGCCCAGGTGCTGAGCGGTGTGTCGGGCAAGGACCTTCCGGCGCTGATCGACGAGGTGAAGGCGCGGCTTGGCTCCGGTGCCGTTCTGCTGATCGCCGATACCGGTGGCAAGGCGGCGGTGGCCGCCGGCGTGACCGAAGACCTGGTTGCCCGGCTGTCGGCGGTCGATATCGTCAAGGCGGCGGCGGCGGAACTGGGCGGCAAGGGCGGCGGCGGCCGGCCCGATCTGGCCCAGGCCGGCGGGTCCGACCCCAGCAAGGCCGAAGCGGCCATCAAGGCGGCAGAAGCCGTGATCGGAGGAAAGTGATGCCCAGTGCTTTGTGGATTGCCAATGTCCATGTGACCGACGCCGAGGCCTATGGCCGCTATGCGGCGCTGGCCACCAAGGCCATCGCCGAACACGGCGGCGTCTTTCTGGCCCGTGCGGGCCGCTATGTGCAGCTGGAAGGCAATGACCGCGCCCGCAATGTCGTGGCGCGGTTTCCCAGCGTCGAACGCGCGGTCGAATGCTACAACTCGGCCGGCTATCAGGAGGCCTTGGGCCATGCGCGTGGCGCATCGGTCCGCGATCTGGTGGTGGTCGAAGAGGTCGGCTGATCGCGACCGCGGGGGCTGGGTCATACCGGCAGCGCGGTGGTTTCCTTGATCTCTTCCATCACGAAGCTGGCCGAGACATCGGCCAGATCGACACGGCGCACCAGGTCCTGGTAAAGCCGGTCGTAATCCTTCACGTCGGCGACGCGGGCGCGGATCAGATAATCCAGATCGCCGGTCATCCGGTAGGCCCCCAATATCCCCGGCATGTCGCGCGTGGCGCGCGCGAAACGGTCCAGCCAGTCGGGCGCGTGCTTGTCGGTGCGGATCAGCATGAACACCGTCAGCCCCAGCCCCAGCTTGTCAGGGTCCAGCAACGCGACGCGGGCGCGGATCAACCCGGCGGCCTCCATAGCCTTGACGCGGCGCCAGACAGCGTTGCGCGACAGGCCGACGCGGTCGCCCAGTTCCTCCAACGGCAGGTCGGATTGACGCTGCAACTGGTTCAGGATTTTCCTGTCGAGTGTATCAATGTTATGCATTGTTTAAGTATTGTGAGATAATTTCCACAAGTCACGCGAAAAACCTTTGACAAATGTGAACCTATCGCGGTGTGTTGCCGGTAGGATGCATTCAGGAAATCCCATGATTGCACGGAGCTAACGATGATCCAGAAACTGTTCCTGTCCCACCCGCAAAGCGTCGATGAGACCTATTTTGAGCATGCGGGCTTTGCCTTCCGCTTTGCGCTGACGCTGTTCGGCGCGGCGCTGGCGGCGCTGGTTCACGCGCTTTTGCCCTTTGCGTTTGAAAAAACCGCCAGCCGCACGGTTGCCCGGCTTTACGAACGCACCCGCAACCGGGGCCGCTGAATGTGCCGTTGGGCCGCCTATACCGGCGCGCCGGTCTTTCTTGAAGAGGTCGTCAGCCGGCCGGGGCATTCGCTCATTCACCAAAGCCATTGCGCCAGCGAATGCAAGACGGCCATCAATGCCGACGGTTTCGGTATCGCCTGGTATGGCGAGCGTGACGAACCCGGCCTTTACCGCGACGTTTTTCCCGCCTGGTCGGACCCGAACCTGCGTTCGCTGACCGCGCAGGTGCGCTCGCATCTGTTTCTGGCCCATGTCCGCGCCTCGACCGGCACGGCCACCAGCCGCAACAATTGCCACCCCTTCGCCGTCGGCCGCTGGAGCTTCATGCACAATGGCCAGGTCGGCGGCTACGAGGCGTTTCGCCGCGAAGCCGACATGATGGTAAGCGAGGCGCTTTACCCCCATCGCAAGGGCGCGACCGACAGCGAGGCGCTGTTTCTGGTGGCGCTGGCCGAAGGGCTGGACGGTGACCCGCTGGGCGCGATGGAGCGCGCCGTGGGCCGGCTGGAACGGCTGAGCCGCGAACGCGGCACCACGCCCCACATGCGCCTGACGGCGGCCTTTTCCGATGGCCGGCGTCTTTTCGCCGTGCGCTATTCCTCGGATGCCGTCGCGCCGACGCTTTACCATCGCTGGAGCGAACGGCACGGCGGCCGGGCGGTGGTGTCGGAGCCGCTGGAAAGCGACGAGGCGGGATGGGAACCGGTCGCACCCGGCAGCTTCTGCATGTTCGAGGGCGAGGCGGTGGACATCCGCCCCTTCATGCCCGAAGCGGCGGCGCTGGCTGCGGAATAACCCCACTCACGGGGGCAGGTTAACGAGTGCAGGGGTTTTGGGCGGGGCGCCGTGGGGGGGCGCCCCGTTTTCGTTATCCGGCCTTGGCCTGGCGCTTGCGTTCATGCGGGTCGAGGTAGCGTTTGCGCAGCCGCACGATCTTGGGCGTCACCTCGACCAGTTCGTCATCGTTGATATAGGCAATCGCCTCTTCCAGGCTCAGCCGAACCGGAGGGGTCAGCCGTACCGCCTCGTCCGAGCCCGAAGCACGGATGTTGGTCAGCTTCTTGCCCTTCAACGGGTTCACCTCAAGGTCGTTGTCGCGGCTGTGTTCGCCGATGATCATGCCTTCGTAGATCGCTTCCTGCGCGCCGATGAACATGTGGCCGCGATCCTCGAGGTTCCACAGCGCATAGGCGACCGATGTGCCGTTCTCCATCGAGATCAGCACACCCTGCCGGCGGCCCTGGATCGGCCCGCGATGCGGCGCCCAGCTGTGGAAGATGCGGTTCAGAACGCCCGAACCGCGCGTATCGGTCAGAAACTCGCCGTGATAGCCGATCAGCCCGCGCGACGGCACATGCGCCACGATCCGCGTCTTGCCGACGCCGGCGGGGCGCATGTCGACCAGATCGCCCTTGCGCGGGCCGGTCAGTTTTTCGATGACCGCGCCGGAATAGTCGTCATCGACATCGATGATCACCTCTTCGATGGGCTCCATCCTTTCGCCGTTCTCCTCGCGGAAAATGACGCGCGGGCGGGAAACCGACAGTTCGAAGCCTTCGCGGCGCATGTTCTCGATCAGGACGCCCATCTGCAACTCGCCACGGCCCGACACTTCAAAGGCTTCGCCACCCGGCGTGTCGGCGATCTTGATCGCGACGTTCTGTTCCGCCTCCTTCATCAGCCGTTCGCGGATCACCCGGCTTTGCACCTTCGAGCCGTCGCGGCCGGCCAGCGGGCTGTCGTTGATGCCGAAGGTCACCGAAATCGTCGGCGGGTCGATCGGCTGGGCGGGCAGGGGCGTGTCCAGTTCCGTTGCGCAGAGCGTATCGGCGACGGTGGCCTTGGTCATGCCGGCCAGCGTCACGATATCGCCGGCCTCGGCGGCATCGATCGGCTGTTGCGACAGGCCACGAAAGGCCAGAATCTTGGTCACGCGAAACTGTTCGATCCGTTCGCCCGTGCGGCTGAGCGCCTTGATCGTCTCACCCGCCTTGAGCGTGCCGCTTTCCACGCGCCCGGTCAGGATGCGCCCGATGAAGGGGTCAGCCGAAAGTGTCGTGGCCAGCATCCGGAAGGGTTCGGCGCGCTTGGCGACCTGCGCCGGTGCCGGCACATGGCGCACCACCAGATCGAAGAGCGCGGTCAGGTCCTTGCGCGGCCCGTCAAGATCGGCATCGGCCCAGCCGGCACGTCCCGAGGCGTAAAGATGCGGGAAATCCAGCTGTTCGTCGCTTGCGCCGAGATTGGCGAAAAGGTCGAATACCTCGTTCAGCGCGCGGTCGGGTTCGGCATCGGGCTTGTCGACCTTGTTCAGCACCACGATCGGCCGCAGCCCCAGCGCCAGCGCTTTCGAGGTGACGAATTTCGTCTGTGGCATCGGCCCTTCGGCGGCGTCGACCAGCAGGACAACCCCATCGACCATGTTCAGGATGCGCTCGACTTCGCCGCCGAAATCGGCGTGCCCCGGCGTGTCGACGATGTTGATCCGCGTGCCACGCCATTCGACCGAGGTGGCCTTGGCCAGAATGGTGATGCCGCGCTCGCGTTCGATGTCATTGCTGTCCATCGCCCGTTCGGCCACGGCCTGGTTTTCCCGGAACGCGCCGGATTGCTTGAGAAGTTCGTCCACGAGCGTGGTCTTGCCGTGGTCAACGTGTGCGATGATCGCGATGTTGCGAAGGTCCATGGTTCCGCCAATTCCTGAGGTTGGCGTGCCGATACTGCAAGCCCGGCCGAAAGGCCAGAGGCTTTGGCGCCTTAGTGCCCGGCTGTGGCCGAGAAGAGGTGGATGATCAGGATGCCGGCGAGGATCATCGAAATGCCAAGGATTGCCGGCAGGTCGAGCTTCTGGCCGAAGACGAGATAGCCGATGAGCGCGATCAGCACGATGCCAAGCCCCGACCAGACCGCATACATGATGCCGACGGGCAGCACCTTCAGCGTATGCGACAGAAGGTAGAATGCCGTGGCATAGCCTGCGACCACCAGAACAGAAGGCAGGAGGCGGGTGAACTGCTGGCTGGCATGCAGTGCCGAGGTAGCGACGGTTTCGGCCAGAACGGCCAGCAGCAGAAAGGCATAGTGGGCGGGCATGGCGGCTCTCCTTCGCGGCCCGTCATAGCAGAACGGCGCCGCCGGGGAAGGGGGCCGGGAAAGCCACCACCCTCAGCCGTTCCAGCGGGCCTCATGCGCCTCGATGGCGGCGATGCGGTCGGCTGCGCGGGGGTGGCTGCGCAGCCAGGCCGGAACCGCGGCGCCATGCCCGCCGGTCAGCGCCTCGAGCTTCTCGAAAAGACGTTTCTGCGGGCCGGTGCCGATACCGGCCTTGATCAGCAGGGCCGAAGCATATTCATCGGCGGCATATTCGTCGCTCCGCGACAGCCGGGCGGCCAGGGCGGTGGAAATGGCATTGGCAATCCAGATGCCGATGATCGGCAGGAAACGCGCAAAAAGCGCGGTCAGCGCGATGAAGAGCGCATTCTGCCCGGTCACGTCGATCATCCGCTTGCGGGTATGGCCAAGGGCCACATGGCCCAGTTCGTGCGCGATGACGCTGGCCAGCTCATCGGCGCTGACCGCACCGGCGCGGAAGCGGTTGTAAAAGCCGCGTGTCAAATAGATGCGCCCGTCCGGTGCCGCCAGCCCGTTCACCGCTTCGATGTCGAACAGATAGACGGCGATATGGTCCAGCCCTTGCGCGCGGGCCAGCGCGCGGGTGACGCGAAGGATCTCGGGATCCTCCAGCGGGCGCGACTTCGCGGCCAGCATGCGCGAGGTCTGCCAGACCGAATAGCGGATCATGACGAAGGCCCATGCCAGGGCCAGGAGAATGGGCAGAAGGCGGCTCATGCCCCCGATATGCGCTTTTGCGGGGCCGGCGAAAAGGGGGTCAGGTCGCCGCCCGGTGGCCAAAGACCCGGCGGATCAGCAAGAGCGCCACTGCACCGGCTGCCAGAAGCCCCGCAAGGTTGCCAAGCACCGCGCCCAGTTCGACGATCGAGGCGGCGAAGGCATAACCGAGCCCGATATAGAGCGTGACCCAGACCAGTTCGCCCGCCGCGCCCGGCAAGGCAAAGCGCGGCCAGGCCAGGTGCGCGGCGCCGCAGGCGAAGTTCACGTAAGGCCCCAGTGGGCTGAAAAGCCAGCGCGTCAGAAACACCGTCATGCCGGCGCGCCGGTCAAGCCGCGCGCGGGCGGCGGCGATGGCACGGGCACGGGCGGGCGCGCGCGATAGCCAGGCCAGAACCGCGCCACCTCCGGTGCGGCCCAAAAGAAACCCCAGGTTGTCGCCAAGCAGGGCCCCCGAAAGGGCCGAGCCGGCCACCGGCAGCAACGCCAGATCGCCCGAAGCGACAAAGGCGCCGCCGGCCAGCATGATCACCGACGAGGGTGCCGGCAGCGCCAGGCACGAAAGGAACGTGGCGGCAAAGATCACCCAGGATCCGTAATGCGGCACAAGTTCCAGGAATGCGTCGGTCACCGCCGCGACCTCACGGGGCGGCCGTGTGGCTGGCGGCGATCAGCGCCTCCAGCGCCTCGGTCAGGCTGGTCACGGGCACGCCCTGCGCCGCCGCGATATCCGAAAGCCGCTGGCGTGCGGCCGATTGCGGCGCAATGCCAAGGGCGTCGGCCACCGCCTCGGGTTCCAGACCGTAGGCGCGCACGACATAGCGCGGTGTCATCCAGCCCTCGACCGGGTGCGTCGCATGGGCGGGATCGGCCCAGTAAAGCGCCGAAACCACGCCGCGCACGGCAAAGAACACGACCAGAATAAGCGCCGCACCCAGCGCCAGAAGCGCCGCGCGCCGTTCCGACCATGCACGCCCGAGGCGGCTCATCGTCCCAGCACCTTCACACCGCGCGCGATACCGTCCAGCGTCATCGGCACCATCCTGTCTTCGAAGATTTCGCGGATCAGGCGGATCGAATGGGTATGCGGCCAAAACCGCTCCGGCGTCGGGTTGATCCACAGATGCGCCGGCCATTGCGCCCGTGCCCGTTCCAGCCAGACCTGACCGGCTTCGCGGTTCCAGTGTTCGTTGGCGCCGCCGGGATGAAGGATTTCGTAAGGGCTCATCGCGGCATCGCCCACGAAGATGCATTTGTAATCGCCGCCATAGGTGCGCAGCACCTCCGCCGTCGGCGTCTGGGCATCCCAGCGGCGCTGGTTGTCGCGCCAGACCCCTTCGTAAAGGCAGTTGTGAAAATAGTAGTGCTCGAGATGCTTGAATTCCGACCGGGCGGCGGAAAACAGCTCTTCGACCAGCCGCACATAGGGGTCCATGCTGCCGCCGACATCGAGAAACAGCAGAACCTTCACCGCATTGTGGCGTTCGGGTCGGGTCTTGACGTCGAGATAGCCGTGTTCGGCGGTGGCGCGGATCGTGCCGTCGAGGTCCAGCTCGTCCTCGGCGCCCTCGCGCGCCCAGCGGCGCAAACGTTTCAGCGCCACCTTGATGTTGCGCGTGCCCAGTTCGACCGTGTCGTCGAGATTGCGGAACTCGCGCTTGTCCCAGACCTTCACCGCCCGCCTGTGGCGGCTTTCGTCCTGCCCGATGCGCACGCCCTCGGGATTGTAGCCATAGGCGCCAAAGGGCGATGTGCCGGCGGTGCCCACCCATTTCGACCCGCCCTGATGGCGGCCCTTCTGTTCGGCAAGCCGCTTTTTCAGCGTTTCCATCAGCGCCTCGAACCCGCCCAGCGCCTCGATCTCCGCATTCTCGGCCTCGCTCAGGTGCTTTTCGGCCAGTTTCGCCAGCCATTCGGGCGGCAGGTCGAGCGCCTCCAGCACGTCCTCAGCCGTGATGGCCTCCAGCCCCTTGAAGCTTTGCGCGAAGGCGCGATCGAACCGGTCGAGGTGGCGTTCATCCTTCACCATCGCGGTGCGGGCGAGATAGTAGAAGCCCTCGACATCATAGATCGCAAGGCCAGCCGCCATGCCCTGCAGAAACGACAGGTATTCGCGCAGCGTCACCGGGATGCCGGCGCCGCGAAGGTTTTCGAAGAAGGGCAGGAACATCGGCCTAGAGCGAACGCTCGATCAGAACGGTCAGGAACAGGGCCGCAACCGCAAAGGCCACCGCATAGCCGGCGGCATATTGCGCCATGTCCAGCCGGTTGCCTTGGAGTTTTCGGGCGCGAAAGACGCCAAAGACAGCGCCCAGCACCAGCGCGGCGATCACGATCATTCCGTAACGGCCCTTCCACGTCTCGGCGACAGCACGGCGATCCGCTCATCCGTGCGCGCACCTGTTCGTCCGAGCCGAAGCTATAGCGCGCCCAACCCAGACTGTCGAGCCGTACCGCCTTGGCCTCGGCCGGCCGGTCGAGCAGTTCCAGCGCCTCGGACTTGATCATCAATAGCGTCGCGAGAAGCGCGGCATTCTCGGCGCGGCTGACCGGGATCAGGTTGCGGTTGGCCAGTTCCAGCGCCATCGAGGCCTGCCCGGTCGATAGCGCGTAGGCGGCGATCTGCATGTCGACATGGGCAAGGTGAATTTCGGTGCCCGGCAGCGACTGGTAATAGCGCGCGGCCTGGGTCAGCTCGTTCAGCGCCCGTTCGCCGTCATCGGCCAGAGCCAGCCGGCCCACGGCGAAGTGGCTGAAGGCACGGCGGCAATCGGCCCATCCGGCGCGGCTGGCGATGGCCAGCGCCTGATCGGCGGCGGCGCGGCGCTGGCGCACCGGGCTCGACGGCCCCAGCGCGGTTTCGATGGCGCGCGACCAGGCGTCGGTCGGGCTGGCCGGGCCGATCGCACCCACCGGCCCGCCGCCGGGGTTTTCGCGCTGCAACAGCGCCGGCAGCAGCGTGGCGACGGCTTCGCGGCTCATGCCGCTGCGCAGCTCCGGCGCGTAATAAAGCCGCAGCATCAGCATGTCGAAGCCGGTCAGAACGGTATGGAAGTTGTCGTCGTTGAAGACCGAATCCGGCAGGCGGTAAAGGTCGTTCAGCGGCCCGATGGCTTGCGCGATTTCCTCGTGCAGGCAGTCGCGCATTTCCTGCGGGCTGGTGTCGTTCGGCACGAAACCGCCACATGGTCGCGCTGCGTCAGCCCGGCCCAGTCGACGCGGGCATCGTTGCGATAGCGGCGAAATTCCTGCCAGGAACTGACCGCCGGCATGACGAAGCAGGCCGCCTGCGGCACCAGCTTCTGCATCTGCCGGCGCGGCAAAACTCGACGGTGATCGCGGCCGGCTCATCGCTGCCGACGCGGGTGATCGTCAGCCCCGCCTCGGCCTTCAGCCGTCCAAGCAGGGCGTTCAGGTCGCTTTCGACGCTGGCGGGCGCGGTGCCGATCATCCGCAGCGTGATCGGGCCTTCGAAGCGCGACATGACGTCAAGCGTCCGGCCGCTTTCCATCTGAAAGGACAGATCCAGAAAATCGCGGGCAATTTCGCTGTTCGGCCGCACGGGATGGGCCGAGGCCGGTGCCACGAAGACCTTCATCGGCGGCAGCGCTTCGGTGATCAGGGCGCGGCGTTGCGGAATGTCGTGACTGGCACCGCCGCCGACACAGCCGGCGATGGCGAGCGCGGCCAGAAATCCCAGCCCGCGCGCCATCAGGCCCGTACCCGCGGCATGAGCGCCCCGGCTGCGGGCGCCTCGGCAAGGAAAGTCGTCACTCTGCTCGAGCCTCGAATTTGTCATTGCGCGCAGAGTAACCGGCTTGCCGCGATTTGGGAAACGATTTGGCGGGCCGGGCGAAATCGTGCCGGCGGCCTGTGCCGATTTCGCCCCAGCCTCAGCCGCGCCCGCGCGCCATGAACGCCAGCCGTTCGAACAGGTGCACGTCCTGTTCGTTTTTCAAAAGCGCGCCATGCAGCCTTGGCAGGGCGTTCTTGGCGTCGGCCTTGAGGTCCTCGGGGCTCAGATCCTCGGCGAGGATCAGCTTCAGCCAGTCGATCACCTCCGAGGTCGAGGGCTTCTTCTTCAGCCCCGGCGTTTCGCGCAATTCGTAAAACCGGGTCAGCGCGGCGGTCAAAAGCGCCGATTTGATGCCGGGATGATGAACCTCGACGATGCGGGCCAGTGTATCGGGATCGGGAAAGCGGATGTAGTGGAAGAAGCAGCGGCGCAGAAAGGCGTCCGGCAGTTCCTTTTCGTTGTTAGAGGTGATGATCACGATCGGACGGTGCCGCGCCCGGATCGTTTCACCGGTCTCGTAGACGTGAAATTCCATCCGGTCGAGTTCCTGCAGAAGGTCGTTGGGAAACTCGATATCGGCCTTGTCGATCTCGTCGATCAGCAACACGACCTTGGTGTCCGCCTCGAAGGCCTGCCAGAGCTTGCCCTTGCGGATGTAGTTTTTCACGTCATGGACGCGTTCGTCGCCCAACTGGCTGTCGCGCAACCGGCTGACCGCATCGTATTCGTAAAGGCCCTGCTGTGCTTTGGTGGTGGATTTGACGTGCCATTCGACCATCGGCAGGCCAAGCGATTCCGACACCTGCCTTGCCAGTTCGGTCTTGCCGGTTCCCGGCTCGCCCTTGACCAGAAGGGGACGTTCCAGCGTGACGGCGGCATTCACCGCCATCGTCAGGTCATCGGTGGCGACATAGGTCGCTGTTCCGGAAAATTTCATAAGCGTTTTCGGGGGTTCTCTGATTTGTTTCACGCGACATTACCGAAGCCATCAAATCGTCGCAAGCTCGCCATAGAGCTAGTGACAATCCCGGACGCTTGCTATATGGCAGCGCCCGAGGGGAGTACCGGATGTCAGTGGAAACGCAAATCACACGCGCCGGTCTGCAAAAGGGAGCAGACATGAAAGCCGAAAACTTTCTTCCCGAGGACTACAGTCCCGCAGAAGACGAGCCGTTCATGAACGAGCGCCAGCTGGAGTATTTCCGCCGCAAGCTCGTGAACTGGAAGCACGAGCTTCTCGACAACAGCCGCGAGACGATCGAAGGCCTTCAGGACAGTGCGCGCAACGTTCCCGATCTGGCCGACCGCGCCAGCGAGGAAACCGACCGGGCGCTGGAACTGCGCACTCGCGACCGCCAGCGCAAGCTGGTGTCGAAGATCGAGCGACGCTGCGCCGGGTCCGACAGCGGCGGAAATACAGGTTTTGCGAAGTGACGGGCGAGCCGATCAGCCTGAAGCGGCTGGACGCCCGGCCAATCGCGACGATGACGCTTGAGGCGCAGGAACGCCACGAGCGGCGCGAAAAGGTGCATCGCGACGAATAGATCGCGAGGCCCAGGGGGGCGACCCCGGGCCGATGAAGGGCGCCAGGGCTAATGCCCGGCGTTTGTGTTTGGAGTGCAATGGCGCTCAAGGGGCGTGAAATCACGGTTGCCGGCGGCGGATCGCCGGACAGGTTGCCACGCTTCTGGGCGGCACGGCGCCGAGGTCACGGTTCTGGAACAGGCCGCCGGTTGCCGAGGTCGGCGCGGGGTTGCAGATTTCTCCCAGCAGGCTTGCGGTGCTGTCGGCGATGGGTCTGGTTAACCGGCGCTGGTGGCGCATTCGGTCGAGGCGCAGGCCGTGGTTCTGAAGAACGGTGAAACCGACGAACGGGTGCTGCGGCTTGATCTGGCGCGGCACCGGTCGGACCGGGGGTATCACTTCGTTCATCGCGCCGACCTGATCGACCTTCTGGCCGGCGCCGCGCGCGAGGCCGGTGTGCATGTCAAGCTGTTGCAGCGGATCACCGAGGCGACCGCGGGCCCCGAAGGCATGAGCCTGCAGACGGCGCAGGGCGCAAGGCTTTCGCCGGCGCTTCTGATCGGGGCCGACGGGCTGCATTCGCCCATCGCGACGGCGCTGAACGGCCGCGCGGCGCCGTTTTTCACCAACCGCATCGCCTGGCGCGCGGTGATCCCGGCCGAACCCGACGCCGCGCCCGAGGCCACGGTTCACATGGGCGACGGCCGCCATCTGGTCAGCTATCCGATGCGCGGTGGTACATTGCGAAACATCGTCGCGGTCGAGGAACGCTGGCGCTGGGTCGAAGAGCGCTGGAGCACGCGCGACGATCCCCTGTCGATACGTGTCGCCTTTGACGAGTTTTGCCCAAGGGTGCATGGCTGGCTCGATCAGGTCGAGGCGCCCTATCTCTGGGGGCTGTTCCGCCATCCCGTTGCTCGGGACTGGTACGGGCCGGGGGTGGCCATACTGGGCGACGCGGCGCATCCGACGCTGCCGTTTCTGGCGCAGGGCGCGAATATGGCGCTGGAAGATGCCTGGGTCCTTGCCGAGTGTCTGGACGGCACCGATGACGCCCAAACCGCATTGGCCGCCTACCAGAATACCCGGCGTTTTCGCTGCGAACGCATCGTCGCCGCCGCCAACCGCAATGCACGCGCCTATCATCTGTCCGGTGCCGAACGCACGATCGCCCATGCGGGTCTGAAGATGCTCGGGGCCATCGCGCCGGGGCTGATGCTGAAACGTTTCGACTGGATCTACGGCCATGACGTGACCGCCCAGTCCTACCCTCAGCCGCGGAAGTGACGCGGAAAATAGGCCCGCGCCATTTCCAGCACGACCTCACGCGCCTCTTCGCGGCGAAAGTCGTCGGGATGCAGGTGGAAATCCGTCCATAGCCCTTCGAGCGCGGCGATGAAACTGTTGGCGGCGCGGCGCGGGTCGACATCGGGGTAGGGACCCTGGGCGCAGAGATCGGTGCAGATGCCGTAAATCACACGGTTCATCCGCGCCTCGCGCGAATCGATGAAGGGCATGTAGTCGGGCACCGAATGCGCCTCGCCCCGGAAGGCGAACCAGACCGCCATGGTGCGCCGGTTCAGAACCGATGGGTCGAAGTCGGCCTCGATCACCGCGCGCAGGCGGTCCTCGGGCCGTGGTCCGGCCGCCGCGATGGCGCTGTTCCAGCTGCCGATATACTGGTCGGAATAATGCCGCGCGACTTCGACCAGCAGCTTCTGCTTGGTCGCGAAATGCAGGTTGATCATGCCGCGCGACAGCCCGGTTTTTTCCAGGATGCGCGACACCGAAACCTGCGCCAGCCCGTGTTCGGCAATCGCCGCCGCCGTCGCGTCGATCAGCATCTGGCGATGCCGTTCCTTGGAACTTTCGCGGCCTTTGGCGCCGGGCTTGTCCATCGCAGTCCTTCACCGGTTCCGGCGGCAAGACGATGCCGCGCCCGTGTCGGCAAGTCTGCCAGAAACCGGGGGGTTTGACAATGAATGAACGTTCATTCATTATTTGATCAAACACGGGGCAGAATCGCCCCGGGGATGGAGACTGTGATGACCGCCCTCAAGAACGATTTCGCCACGATACGCGACTGGGACAACGCCCATGTTCTTCATCCATGGGAAGCGATGGCCGACCACGGGCGCAACGAACGCACCTTCGCCGAACGTGCAGAAGGCATCTATGTGCTCGACGAGCGCGGTCGTCGACTGATCGACGCGCCCGGTGGCATGTGGTGCGTTCAGCTTGGCTATGGCCGCGAGGAGATCGGCCGCGCGATGGCCGAGCAGGCGACTGCCATGGCCTATTTCTCGCCCTATTCGCAGGCCAATTCGGTGGTCTCGGAACTGGCCCGGCAGATCGCCCAGCGCACGCCGGGCGATCTGAACACGGTGTTCTTCACCACCGGCGGCTCGACCGCGGTCGACAGCGCCATCCGCTTCGTTCACTACCGCAACAACCTGCAGGGCCGGCCGGAGAAGAAGGTCGTGATCTCGCGCCAGAAGGCCTATCACGGCTCCACCTATCTTTCGGCCACGATGAGCGGCAAGGAGCGCGACAAGAGCTGGTTCGACTTCGCCACCGATCTGGTCCACTTCCTGCCCGATGTGAACCCCTACCGCCGGCCCGAAGGCATGTCGGAGGCTTCTTTTCTGGATGCCAAGGTGGCCGATCTGGAGAACGCCATCCTGGATCTCGGCGCCGACCGCGTGGCGGCCTTCATTGCCGAACCCATCCTGGCGTCGGGCGGGGTGATCGTACCGCCGGCCGGTTATCACAAGCGCTGCTTCGACATCTGCCGCAAGCATGACGTGCTTTACATCTCGGACGAGGTGGTGACGGGTTTTGGCCGGCTTGGCCACTGGTTCGCCTCCGAAAGTGTGTTTGGCATCACCCCCGACATCATCACCTGCGCCAAGGGCATGACCTCGGGCTATGTGCCGATGGGGGCCTGCATCATTTCCGACCGTCTGATCGCCGAGGTTTCGGGCGATGGGGCGCGCAATTCGGTCTTTTCCAACGGCTACACCTATTCCGGCCACCCCGTCGGCGCGGCGGCCGCGCTGAAGACCATCGAGATCTTCGAGCGCGAAGGCATTCTTGAACAGACCCGCGCGATCACCCCCTATTTTCAGGAACGCATGCGTGCGCTTTCCGAACTGCCGATCGTCGGCGACGTGCGCGGCATGGGGTTGATGGGCTGTGTGGAATGCGTGGCCGACCGCAACAGCAAGAACCCGCTGGAACTGGACAAGGAGGTGGGCGCGCGCATCGATGCCCATTGTCAGGACCTGGGGCTGATGGTGCGGCCGCTGATCAACATGTGCGTCTTCTCGCCGCCGCTGATCATTTCGACGGACGAGATCGACCAGATGTTCGACATTCTGGCCGAAGGCATCCGCCGCGCCAGCGACGATCTGGCGCGCGAAGGGCTTTGGGCCGCATAATGGCGCCGAATCGACACAGCGGGCGGGGCGCTTGGCCATGGCGATGAGCAGGGAAACCCGGCGTGGCTTTCTGCTGACGGCGCCGGGCGGGCTGTATGTGGCGCTGCTGATCGGCGCACCCATCGCGATGGTCATTGCCTACAGTTTCTGGACGCAAAGCTACCTGACGGTCGACCGCACGCCGACGCTGGTCAACTATCGCGAGATTCTCGCCGATCCGCTGTATCGCACGCTGATCCTGCGTTCGGTCACCGTCGCCGGGCTGGTGACGCTGATCACCGTCGCCATGGCCTATCCGGTTGCCTATTTCATCGCCTTCAAGGTGCGCCGGCGCAAGGCGCTGTGGCTTTTCCTGGTCACCATCCCGTTCTGGACATCGTACCTGTTGCGGGTGTTTTCGTGGAAACTGGTGCTGGGCTATAACGGCGTTCTGAATTCGGCGCTGATCTGGCTTGGCGTGATCGACGCGCCGCTCGACTGGATCCTTTACAACGTCAATTCGGTGGTTCTGACGCTGACCCATGCCTGGGCGACCTTCGCGATCCTGCCCATCTTCGTTTCGCTTGAGAAGATCGACCGTTCGCTGCTGGAGGCCGCGCAGGACCTGGGTGAAGGCCCATGGCGCAGCTTCCTGCGCGTCACGCTGCCCCTGTCGATGCCCGGCGTGATCGGCGCCTGCCTGATCATCTTCATTCCGACCGTGGGCGATTATGTCACGCCGGCGCTGGTCGGCGGTTCGAACGGCACGATGGTGGCCAACATGATCCAGGTGCAGTTCGGCAAGGCCAACAACTGGCCGCTGGGCGCGGCGCTGTCGCTGTCGGCGATGGTCTGCGTCACCGTCGCGGCGCTCAGCCTTGCCGGGATCCTGCGCCTGATCGGGAGGGCGATCCGATGAGCGGCGGCGGGCGTGGGCTGGGCTGGGTTCTGACGCGTCTCTTGCCGCTTTATGCGGTTCTCTACCTCGTCTTCCTGTACCTGCCGATCCTGTTTCTGCCGCTCTTTTCCTTCAACGATCCCGCATCCTGGCCTTTCCAATGTCGGGTTTCACCACGCATTGGTATGGTGAGCTGGCCAAGCAGGAACAGCTGATCGACGCGCTGTGGAATTCGCTTCTGGTCGGGCTGATATCGGCCTTTTGTGCCACGCTTCTGGGGGCGCTCGCGGCCCGCGCGCTGGCGCGCTACCGCTTTCCGATGAAGCGCGGGGTGCATGGGCTGTTGATGACGCCGCTGGTGATGCCCGAGGTGATCGTCGCCACCTCGTTGCTGATCATGTTCCTCGCGATCGGGCTCGACCCCTCGCTCGTGGCCGTGACGATCGGCCATATCTTCATCAACATCCCCTTCGCCACCGCGATCATGCTGTCGTCATTCGAACAGTTCGACGATTCGCTCGAAGAGGCCGCCGTCGATCTTGGCGCGACGGAATGGGGCGCGCTGCGCCGGGTAACGCTGCCGGTGGTGGCGCCGGGTCTACTATCCAGCCTGCTGGTGTCGTTCACCGTGTCCTTCGACGAATTCATCCTGGCCTTCTTCCTGTCCGGCACCAAGCCGACGCTGCCGGTCTATATCTGGGGCCAGGTGCGTTTTCCGGCGAAACTGCCGATCGTGCTGGCGCTGGGCACGCTGCTTCTGGTCGCGTCGTTCCTGCTGCTGATCGCCGCCGAATACTTCCGCCGCCGCGCCGCGCGGCTGACAGCCCCCGCATCAGGAGTATACGATGACTGACGACGTGCTGGTGCACATGGCCGGTGTCAGCAAGGCCTTCGGGTCCTTCACCGCGGTCGATACGGTGGAACTGGATCTGAAGGCGGGCGAATTCTTTTCGTTGCTGGGTCCGTCGGGCTGCGGCAAGTCCACGCTGTTGCGCATGATCGCGGGCTTCGAGGAGCCGACCGCCGGCTCGATATCCATCGACGGAAAGCCGATGGCGGGGGTGCCGGCGAACATGCGCGCCACCAACATGGTGTTTCAAAGCTATGCGATCTTTCCGCATCTGAACGTGGCCGACAACGTGGCCTTCGGGCTGCGCAGCCAGAAGATGACCCGCGCCGAGATCGACACGCGGGTGGCCGAGATCCTGTCGACCGTCGGTTTGCAAGAGCTTGGTGCGCGGCGGGCCAACGAGTTGTCGGGCGGGCAGCGCCAGCGCGTGGCCCTGGCCCGTGCGCTGGTCCTGAAACCCAAGGTGCTGCTGCTGGACGAACCGCTGTCGGCGCTTGACAAGAAGCTGCGCGAACAGATGCAGATCGAATTGCGCCGCCTGCAGCGCGTGGTCGGCATCACCTTCCTGATGGTCACCCACGACCAGTATGAGGCGATGACGATTTCCGACCGGATCGGCGTGATGTTCGATGGCAAGCTGGCCCAGGTCGCCAGCCCCAGGGAGCTGTACCAGCGCCCGGCGACGCGGCGGGTGGCCGAATTCATCGGCGGCATCAACTTTCTGCCGGCGCGGGCCAACGGGGCAGGGCAGCTGGAGATACGCGGCTTTGGCACCCTGCCGGTGCCCGAAGGCGCGCGCATCAACGGCGGCGATGTCACGCTGGGGCTGCGCCCGGAACGGTTCTATCTGGGCCGCGAACCGGCGGCCGAGGCCGATATTTCCGCCCGCGCCCGGGTCGAGGATTTCGCATTCTACGGGGAAACCATTCACTATTATCTGCGGATCGAGGGCTATGACGACACCATCGTCGCCTCGGTCACGAATTTCCAGCGCGCACATCACTTCGAACCGGGCGACGAGGTTTTCGCCGGGTTCCGGGGGCGCGCGCTGGTTGTACTGCCATAACAAACCAGGGAGAAAACCGACATGAAACATGCGTGTAAACTGGGGGCCGTGGCGCTCTTGGCCGCAACTACGGCGCAGGCGGCCGATCTGACCGTCTTCGACTGGTCGGGCTATGAAGATCCGGAGTTTTTCCAGGATTACATCGCCAAGCATGGCGGAGCACCGGAATTTGCCTTCTTTGCCGATAACGAGGAAGGCTTCAACAAGGTAATGGCGGGTTTCAAGGCCGACACCGCGCATCCCTGCATCGGCACCTTGCCGAAATGGCGCGATGCCGGGCTGATCGAGCCGATCGATGTCAGCCGGGTCCCGGCCTGGGCCGACATGTTGCCGGAGATTACCGCGCTCGACGACGTTCAGAGTGACGGTAACGTGTGGATGCTGCCCTTTGAATGGGGCAACACCGGGCTCGTGATCCGCACCGACAAGGTTGACGAGGCCAGCATGACCTACGACATGTTGGCCGATCCGTCGATGCAGGGCCGCATATCGATCCCCGACGGGGTCGAGGATGCTTATGGCCTCGCCGCGCTGGCGGTGGGCGTGAGCGACTGGCGCAACATGACCATGGACGATGTTGCCCGCGCCTCGGATTACCTGCGCAAGCTGCATGCCAACGTGCGCTTCTACTGGACCGATCCCGGCCAGTTGAACGCCGCCATGGCCTCGGGAGAGATCGACGCCGCCTGGGCGTGGAACGAAACCGAACTGGCGCTGATCTGGGAAGAGCTTCCGGCCAAGATGCTTCGCAACGACAATGTCAGCGCGACAAGCTGGGTCTGCGGCTATGTCAACCTCAAGGACGGGCCGGGCAGCGAAGATGCGTTTTATGACTATCTGAACGCGCTGTCTTCGGTTCAGACCGGCAAGTACATCATCGAGAACTGGGGTTATGCCCATGCCAACGGCAAGTCCTTTGCCGAGGTCGATGCCGAAACGCTGGCCAGCTACGGCTATGACAACATTACAGAATTCCTGAAGACGAGCCTCTTCTCGGTCTCGCAAAACCCCGATGCGCGGGCCGCGATGATCAAGGAGTTCGAGCGGATCAAGGCCGGGTTCTGAACGCGGCTGCGGCGTCCCGGTTACCGGGGCGCCGCGGGCTACAGCCGGCCGCTGGCCTCGGGCAGGATCAGCCGCAGATGATCCAGCGCCTCTGGCCAGCGCCGCTTCGGGCGAAAATTCTGCCCCGTATAGGTGCAGTTGCAGCCAAAGCCCGTCGGTCATCGCGTCGATGGAATGCGCCAGCAGCGCGGGTTCGGGCCCGCCGGCTTCGGCGACATGGGCCGCGCAGGCCGATATCATCGCCTCGTAGCGCAAGGCTTCGGCCGCTTCGCAGATTGCGCTGTATAGCGGCTTCGATCCGGCCTCGCCCCAGAAGGCGAACCACAGCGCCAGCTTGCGCTGTGTGCAGATCGCGGCGCTGAAATCGGTGCGCACAAGCCCGATGATGCAATCCAGCGGCGTGTCGCCATCCAGTTCGCGCACCCAGGCTTCGCGGTATTCCTCGGTCAGCCTGCGCAGGGTTTCGGCCAGAAGCCCGTCCTTGGACTTGAAGTGAAAGACCAAGACGCCCTGCGACACGCCGGCGCGCGTGGCGACCTGGGCCAGCGTGGTTCGCGACAGGCCAAGTTCGGCCACGCATTCGACCGCTGCGTCGATGATGCGTGCCTGCATGCGCTGCGAGGTGGGCGACAGGGTTTTGTCGATCGTTGTCATCGTGGCCGTACCATAGAAGCGGCATTCGGCGGCGTCAAATTTTTCTGAGCAAGAGCTCAAATAAAATTGACTGAACGCTCAGTTTTGGGCTAGAAGCGGGGAAACGGGGAGAACCGCATGAAATACGATGCCATCGTCGTCGGCGCCGGGCACAACGGGCTGACCACCGCCTGCTTTCTGGCGCGCGCCGGGCTGAAGGTTCTGGTCGTCGAGAAGAACGACTATGTCGGCGGTGCGGCCGTCAGCCGCGAACTGACGCCCGGCTGGACCTATTCCAACTGTTCCTACGTGTGTTCGCTGCTGCGCCCCGAGGTGATCCGCGCGCTGGAACTGCCGAAATTCGGGCTTCAGGTCATTCCCTATGAAAGCGGCGCGACCTTCAATTCCTCCGGCGCGTATTTCAACTATTCCTCCGACCATGACGCGCTGCGTCGCGAGTTGATGCGGATCGACCCGGCGGAGGCCGACAATTACGACCGGTTCGCCCGCGCCGTGATGAAGCAATGCCGGTTCATCAAGCCGCTCTTGCTGCGCACCGCGCCCGATCCGACTTCGTTCAAGCCACGCGATCTGGCAGAGCTTTTCTATATCGGCAAGCGGTTCCACGATCTGGGCGAACGCGACATGGCCGAAACCGTGCGGTTCTGGACCATGTCGATTGCCGAGTTTCTGGACGAATACCTGACCAGCGATCTGGTCAAGGCGCATATCGCGGGGGCGGGTATCATCGGCACCGGCCTTGGCCCCTATTCGCCGGGCACCGCCTATGTGCTCTTGCATCACTACATGGGCGAGGTCGATGGCTCGATCGGCGCCTGGGGCTTTTCGCGCGGCGGCATGGGCGCCATCACCCGCGCGATGGCGGCAAGCTTCGAAGCGTCGGGCGGGGTGATCCGGACCGGATCGGGAATCGACCGGTTCCTGATTTCCGATGGCCGGGTGACCGGCGTCGCGCTGGAAAACGGCGATGAGTTTCACGCCGCGACGGTGATTTCCGGCATGGATGTGCGCCGCACCTTCGTCGAGCATACCGACGAGGCCGACCTGCCGGACGACTTCGTGAAAGGCGTCAAGCGCTACCGGTTCCGCGGCTCGTCAGGCAAGCTGAACATCGCGCTGGACGGCATGCCGACGTTTGCCGCCGCGCCGAAAGATGCGCGGTTCCTGCGCGGCGATCTGCATTTCCTTGACGATATGGAAGAGATCGAACGCGCCTATGACGACTGGAAGGCCGGGCGCTGGTCGGCCGAGCCCTACATGGATTTCCTGATACCGACCCAGATCGACCCGACCATGGCACCGCCGGGCAAGCACTATGCCACGATCTTCGTCCAGTACGCGCCCTATGAACTGGCCGACGGCCCCTGGGACGATGCGAAACGCGAGGCTTTCGCAAAGACCGTGATCGACAAGGTGTCGCGCCATTCCCCCGATTTCGCCGACCTGATCGTGCACAAGGAGGTGCGCACACCGGCCGATATCGAACGCGAGGTCGGGTTGACTGAAGGCAACATCTTTCAGGGCGAACTGACCTTCGATCAGCTTCTGTTCAACCGTCCGGTACCGGGCTGGGCGCAGTACCGCTCGCCCATCAAGGGGCTTTACATGTGTGCCTCATCGACCCATCCGGGCGGCGGCGTCATGGGGGCACCGGGGGCCAATGCCGCGCGCGAGGTGCTGCGCGATCTCGGCCGCAAGATCGATCTGGGGGCGGCGGCATGAGCTGGGATGCGATCGTCATCGGCGCCGGTCACAACGGGCTCGTTGCGGCTGCGAGGCTGGGACAGGACGGCAAGCGGGTTCTGGTGCTCGAAGCGCGCGACGATCCCGGGGGGTTGCTTGGCGGCGAAAGCCCGGTCGCGCATTTGCCCACGGCGCTCAACCCGGCGGTGGTCAAGGGGCTGGCGCTTGACCGGCACGGGCTGAAACCGGGCCGGCCGCTGACGACGGTGGCGCTGGGCGGCGCGGAGCCCGTGCGCATCAGCGGCGGGACGGTTACCGGTACGGACCCGACGACCGCAGCGGCCTATGCCGCGATGCACGCGCGCCTTGTCCGGCAAGCGGGCGCACTGGCGCCCATGATGGCCAAGACGCCGCCGCGCCTGCGCGATGGCGGGCTGGCGGAAATGATGACGCTGGCCGGGCTCGGTTTGAAGATCCGCCGGCTTGGCAAGGCCGACATGCAGGATTTGCTGCGCATTCTTCTGTCGAACATCTGGGATGTGCTGACCGACGAGATCGGCGACGGGCCGCTGGCCGGCGCGCTTGCCATGGATGCGACGCTGGGCGGTGCCATGGGGCCGCGTTCGCCCGGTACGGTCCTGCCGTTTCTCTACCGCCTGGCCGGCCAGCCTCGGATGCGGGTCGACGGCGGCGCGCTGATCGGCGCACTTCTCAAGGCCGTTCAGGCCGCGGGCGGGCAGGTCAGGACCGGCACGTCGGTCGAACGCATTCTGGTTGGCGACGACCGGGTAGAGGGTGTGCGGCTGAATTCGGGCGAAGAGCTTCGCGCGCCGCTGATCCTGTCGAATGCCCATCCGCGCCAGACGCTGAACACGCTTCTGGGTGTCGCCCAAATCGACGCCGAAGACGCCCGTCGCGCCCGCCTGATGGCCAGCGAAGGCATGGTGGCGCGGCTCGACCTGACGCTGTCGGAGCCCCCGGCGGGGCTGGATGCCGCCGATTTTGGCGAACGTCTGGTCATCGCGCCCGACATGGGCGCGCTCGAAACCGCCTTCAATGCGGCGAAGTACAAGGAGATGCCGGCGCGGCCCGTGCTGGAATGCCGCTATGATGACGGCGCGAAACGGTTGACGGTGAATGCGCAGTTTGTGCCCTGCACGCTCAAGGGCGGCTGGACGAAGGCGGCACGCGGCCGGCTGGAAAAGGCTGTGACCGGCATGCTGGACGATGCGCTGCCGGGAACGGCGGCCCGTGTCACCGCGATCGAAACCCGAACCCCGGCCGATATCGAGGCGCAGTATGGCCTGCCGGGCGGACATTGGCACCATGGTGAGTTCCGCGTCGACCAGATGCTGATGCTGCGCCCCTTTGGCGGCGCCGCACAATACCGGATGCCGGTTGCGGGGCTTTACCTCTGTGGCGCCGGCGCGCATCCGGGCGGCGACATTACCGGGCTGCCGGGCTGGAACGCGGCGGGTCAGGCCATCAAGGACGGGAGGGCGGGCAAATGAGCGCCGCGAGAAAACCACGCGATCAGGTGGCGATGGGGCTGGTTCCCGGCCCGTTTCACGACCGTCTTGCGCCGCTGAACGTTCAGCAGGGCTGGATGAACTGGATGGGCGTGGCATCGCCCTCGGTCCTGGATACGGTCGAGTTCGAATATTTCGCCATCCGCAACCAGGCGACGGTTTTCGACATCTCGCCGATGAACAAGTACCGCATCGCCGGGCCGGATGCCGAGGCGGTGGTCAACCGGCTCGTCACCCGCGACATCCGCAAACTGAAGCCCGGCCGCGTCGCCTATGCGATCTGGTGCGACGAGGAAGGCAATGTGGTCGATGACGGTACCGTGTTCCGCTTTGACGACGGCACCTTTCGTCTTTGCTGTCAGGAACCGCAACTGGCCTGGCTGCGCGACGTCGCCTTCGGTTTCGATGTGACGCTGACCGATGAAAGCGCCGATGTGGCGGGGCTGGCGCTTCAGGGGCCGACCTCCTGCGCGGTCCTGAAAGATATGGGGCTGGCCGGTGTCGAAAGCATGAAACCTTTCGATATCAGAAGCTTCAAGGTCAAGGCCAAATCGGTCACCGTCTCGCGCACCGGGTTCACAGGCGATCTGGGCTATGAGCTCTGGATGGCGCCCGGCGACGCGCTGACCGTCTGGGACCACGTGATGGCGGCGGGGCAGCGCCGTGGCATCCGGGTCATCGGCTTCGAGGCGCTTGACATGGCGCGGATCGAGGCGGGGTTCTTGTTGCCGCGCGTCGATTTCCTGTCGTCGCAGACCCATATGCGGCCGGGCAGGGCGCGCAATCCTTACGAACTGGGGCTCGACTGGCTCGTCCATCTCGACAAGCCGCATTTCAACGGCCGCCGTGCGCTGGTGCGGCTGTCGAAGGAACGGCCCCGGCGCAAGCTTGTCACGCTGGAAATCAGCCGCGACAAGCCCGCCCACCACGCCTATGTCTACCACCGCGGCAAAAAGGAGGTGGGGTTCGTCACCTCGGCGCTGTGGTCGCCGACGCTGAAACGCAACATCGCCTATGCCTGGGTGGACGCACCCTATTGCTTTGACGGACGCGAGCTGTCGGTCGAGATCTACCGGCAACGCGAACTGATCTGGCAGCGGCGGATGGAACGGGCGACGCTGGTCGATCGCGCGCTGTTTCAAAATCCGCGCCGTACCGCCACCCCTCCCGCCGATTTCTGAGGCCTGACATGACCGCACCCCAGACCCGCCGCATCCGCGCCGGTGGCCGTGCCGCCCGCCTTGCCCTGCGCGAAGCCGCGCCGGACGACGACCGCAAGGCCGTCTGGGCGGGGATCGAGGGCGGGCACTACAACCCCCTTGGCGCGCGCGATCTGGATCGTATTCACGATGCCGCGCTGGGCATTCTGGCCGATGTCGGCATCGGGCAGGCGACCGACGAGGTCATCGAACTGGCCACGCGTCGGGGTTGCCGGCTGACCGACAGGGGGCGGCTCCTTTTTCCGCGCGCGCTGGTCGAGGATCTGATCGCCAAGGCCGCGCGCAGCTACACGATCTTTTCCCGCGACCCGGCGCATGCCGATATCGAGGTGGGCGGGGCGAAGGTGCATTACGCCACCTCGGGCGAGGCGGTTTCGGTACTGGATTACCAGACCCGCCGCTACCGCCCGTCGACCCTGCGCGATGTCTATGACACTGCACGTCTGGCCGATGCGCTGCCCAATATCCACCAATACGGCCAGATGGTCGTGCCGACCGAGATCGCGGACCTTTTCGAACACGATATCAACGTGGTCTATGCGGTTCTTGCGGGCACGCGGAAGCCGGTCGAACACACGTTCAACACCGTCGCGTCGATCCCGGCCGCGATGGAGCTTTACGCGATGGTTGCGGGCTCGGAGGCCGCGTTTCGCGAACGCCCCTTGGTCTCCTTCGGTGGCTGCCCCATCGTCTCGCCGCTGCGCTTCGCGCTGGAAAACCTCGTTGTGCTGGTGGCCACCAGCCGCCTTGGCCTTGTCAACGATATCGCGATTGCGCCACAGGCCGGCGCAACGGCGCCGTCCTTTCTTGCCGGAACGCTGGTGCAGGTTACCGCCGAGGCGCTGGCCTGCCTGGCGGTGGTCAACATGGTCAACCCCGGTTGCCCGATGTCCTTCGCCGCCTGGCCCTTTGCTGTCGACCTGCGCAGCGGCGCCTTTGCCGGCGGTTCGGCCGAGGTCGCCGTGTCCATGGCCGCCATCGCCCAGATCGGGCGCTACTACGACGTGCCGACGACGGTCGCGGCGTCGATGTCGGACGCCAAGATGCCGGATGCGCAGATGGGCTATGAAAAGGGCATCGCCTCTGTCGTCGCGGGGCTTGCGGGCGCGAACCGGGTTCTGGAATCGGCCGGCATGATGGCCAGCCTGATGGGCGTGAGCTATGAGGCGATGGTTATCGACAACGACATGCTGGGCATGGCGCAACGCGTGGTGCGCGGCATCGAGGTGACCGAGGAAACCCTGTCGGTCGAGGCGATCAGGGCGGCGGTGATGGGCGAGGGGCACTACCTGGGTGCGGCCGATACGCTCAAAAGCATGGAAACCGAATACCAGTACCCCGAACTGGCGGACCGGAATTCGGTTGCGGTCTGGGCGGACGAAGGCGCGCAAACCATGGATGAACGCGCCCATGCCCGTGCGGGCGAACTGCTGAATACCCATTATCCGCAGGCGATAGCGCCCGAAACCGACCGCGCCATTCGTGCGCGCTTCCCCATTCACCTGCCGGAAACGGCGATGCGCGCAGGGTAGGGACCGCCCCGCTGCCCACCCCCACGGAACGCGCGAACCCCATGACGGTTTTCCGCCCAGTCGGGCCCGCGCCGGACGACCGCGCGCCGGACGGCCGCGCGGAACGTCCCGGTGCGGCAACGCACTGCCCCGCACAATCCGCAAACATGCGATTGCTTGTGTCTTTTTTGGGGCGGCCTCCTTGGTCATGACGGCCCCTTCCACGGATACCGGAAATGGCATTGTCGGAACCGCAGCGTATGGTAATAATAAGAAAAAGTGATCACAAATTGCGAAAAAGCAGAAGATCAGGCAAGTAAAACTAATGTCAAACGCCTATCGCCGCCTGCCGCCGCCCAATCTTCTCATTGGTTTCGAAGCCGCCGCGCGGCTGGAAAGCTTTTCGCTGGCGGCGGCGGAGCTGAACGTCACCCAATCGGCTGTAAGCCACCAGATCCGGACGCTGGAGGATCACCTCGGCCAGCCCCTGTTTCAGCGCATTCACCGCGGCATCGAACTGACCGATGCCGGTGCCGATCTGTTGCGCACG
>JAWKWW010000010.1:0-145000 GCA_041397385.1 Paracoccaceae bacterium | reverse complement strand
TCCATGCCGGCATAAAGCCCCGCGACCGCATCGCCATAGCCGTTGAATGGCAAGGTGGGCTGGCGCCCGCCGAAGAGCCCGGTGCCGAGGCGCCGTTCGCTGGCCTGGCTCCAGCGGGGGTGATCCACCGCGGGGTTCACATTGGAATAGAACCCGTATTCCGAGGGCTGAAGCGCGTTCCACGTGCAAACCGGCTGAGTGTCTGTCAGGCTGATCCGGACGATCGACTTGATCGACTTGAAACCGTATTTCCACGGCACGACAAGCCGGATCGGTGCCCCGTTCTGATTGGGCAGCGTCTCGCCGTAAAGGCCGGTGGCCAGAATGGTCAGCGGGTGCATCGCCTCGTCAAGCCGCAGGCCTTCGCGGTAGGGCCAGTCGAGGATCGCGCGTCGCTGGCCAGGCATCTCTTCGGGGCGAACCAGCGTTTCGAAGGCGACATACTTGGCGCCCGGTTGTACGCCCACGCGCGCCAGAAGCCCGGCGAGTTCGAACCCGATCCAGGGTACGACCATCGACCATGCCTCGACGCAGCGAAAGCGGTAGATGCGTTCCTCCAGCGGCTGACCGGAAAGGACATCGGCCAGATCGTACTGGCCGGGTCGCTCCACCATGCCGTCGATCGTGACCGACCAGGGGTCGGTGGTCAGCGCATGGGCATTGGCCGCCGGGTCGTCCTTGCCGGTGCCGAATTCGTAGAAGTTGTTGAAGCTCGTGATGTCCTCAAGGCTGTTCGGCGCCTCATCGGTCGACCAGGGGCTGGGCTTCGCGGTGATCCGCGCGGCGGAAGGGCGCGCAAACCCCGCCGCCACCGTGGCGCCCACGCCGGCAAGCAGCGCGCGCCGGTTCAGAAAGACGGGTTTCGGTGTCACATCGGACCAGCCGAGGTCCGGTTTGAAGCGCTGCGCCATGTACGGTCTCCGGGACGGTTATCGTGCCATTGTGCTAATCTCTGACCTGCGTCAAAGCCAAGACACGTTGTCTCACGTTAGCGTTGAGCCGATGTAACAAATCGGACCTTATGGGAGGAGAAAGATGAAACGCATCGCTGCCGCCGCACTGATTCTGGCGCTGCCGGCCGCCGCCGAGGAGGCGGTGACCCGCACCGTTGCCGACAGTTTCGACAATGTCGCCTTTGCCGTGGAAAGCGCCATCGTCGACAAGGGGCTGGTAATCGACAACACCAGCCATGTCGGCGAGATGCTGGAACGCACCCGCGCCGATGTCGGCGGCGATACCGTGATCTTCACCAAGGCCGATGTCTTCAGCTTCTGCTCGGCAAGCCTGAGCCGGAAAGTGATGGAAGCCGACCCCGCCAATATCCAGTTCTGCCCCTATGGCATCTTCGTTTATGAAACGCCCGGTGCGGAAGGTCAGGTGACAGTCGGCTATCGCGCCTTTCCCGACGGTCCGATGAAAGAGGTCGAGGCGCTGCTGGCCGAAATCGTCGAGGAGGCGGTGGGCGGCTGAACCCGCCCCACCGGCCCGGTATCGGCAGGGTTCTGCTTGCACCGCGCAAATGGCAAGGCCAATCTGGCAGCACGCGCCGGAGCCAGACATGCCAGATACCGACACCGCCAACCGTCTTGCGCTAATCACTGGGGGCGCGCGCGGGATCGGGCTGGCCACGGCACATCGCTTTGCCGCCGATGGCTGGCGCGTGGCGATCGTCGACCGCGACGGCCCGGCGCTGAAACAGGCGGCTACCGAACTGCCGGTGGCCCTGCCACTGCTGTGCGATGTGTCGATACCTGATCAGGTCGCCGCTGCCGTGGCACAGGCCACCGCCGGGACCGGCCGGCTCGACGCGCTGGTCAACAATGCCGGCGTGGCCGAATTCGGCCCGCTTGAGGCGCATGACTTCGCACTTTGGCGGCGGGTGATGGCGACCAATCTCGACGGTGTCTTCCTGATGTCGCAGGCGGCATTGCCGGCGCTCAAGGCCGCGCGCGGCGCCATTGTCAACATCGCCTCGATATCGGGTCTGCGTGCCTCCACGCTGCGGCTGGCTTATGGCACCTCGAAGGCGGCGGTCATTCAGATCACCCGGCAGCAGGCTGCCGAACTGGGCGAATACGGTATCCGCGCCAATTGCGTCTGCCCGGGGCCGGTGCGCACGAAACTTGCGATGGCGGTGCACAGCCCCGAAATCATTGCCGCCTATCACGACGCCATTCCGCTGAACCGTTATGGCTCCGAGGAGGAGATCGCGGAGGCCATCGCCTTTCTCGCCTCTCCGCGCGCGTCCTACATCACCGGTCAGATCCTCGCCGCCGATGGCGGGTTCGAGGCAACCGGCGTTGGCCTGCCGGCCCTGCGTCCCGGAAAGGATCGGTCATGAAACCGCAGACGATCGACGATTACCACGCCGCTCTGGCCGCACCGGACCGCGCCATCTGCGACCGCTTGCGCGTTGCGGCTGATACCGCCCTGGAAGATGGAGAGGCAAAGCTTTGGCACGGCCATCCGGTCTGGTTCCTGCAGGGCAATCCGATCACCGGCTACCACAAGCTGAAGGCCAGCGTGCGGCTTCTGTTCTGGAGCGGTCAGTCCTTCGCCACACCCGGACTCGTGCCGGAAGGCTCCTTCAAAGCCGCTGAAATCCGCTACACCCAGGCCGATCAGGTTGATACCGCCGCCCTGGCCGCCTGGCTTGCCGAAGCGCGGATTGTGCAGTGGGACTACAAGAATATCGTGAAACGCAAGGGCCGGCTGGAACGCCTGTGCTGAAACGCCCCCCCTGCCGAAATCGCCGGGGGGGCGCCACTACATCAATGAACCGTCGCCTCTGACGGCGCGGGCCGGGTCGAACGCGACACGCGGTCACCGATGATCAGCCCCTCGGCGCCGGTGCTGACGGTCACTTCGCTGCCATCAAGCGCGTCGCCCGACAGCAGCATCTCGGCCAGCGGGTCCTGCAGGGCGCGCTGGATCACCCGCTTCAGCGGCCGCGCACCGAAGACCGGGTCATAGCCGTCCTCGGCCAGCCACTTCCGCGCGGCGTCGTCCAGCACCAACGCGATGTTGCGCGCGGCAAGCCGCTTTTGCAGCCGCTTCAGCTGGATTTCGACAATGCCGTCCATATCCGCCCGGTTCAGCCGGTCAAAGACGATGGTTTCGTCCAGCCGGTTCAGAAACTCGGGTCGGAAATGGGCGCGTACCGCATCCATCACGTCGCGCCGCGCGGCTGCGGCATCGGCACCTTCGGGAAGCTGGCTCAGCGCCTGGCTGCCAAGGTTCGAGGTCAGGATGATCAGCGTTTGCTTGAAGTCCACCCGGTGCCCCTGCCCGTCGGTCAGAACGCCGTCATCCAGCACCTGCAACAGCACGTTGAAGACATCCGGATGTGCCTTTTCCACCTCGTCGAACAGCACGACCTGATAGGGCCGGCGGCGCACCGCTTCGGTCAGCACCCCGCCCTCGTCATAGCCGACATAGCCCGGAGGCGCGCCGATCAGCCGCGCGACGGCGTGTTTCTCCATGAACTCGCTCATGTCGATCCGCACCATCGCACTGTCGTCGTCAAAGAGGTATTCGGCCAACGCCTTGGTCAGTTCGGTCTTGCCGACACCGGTGGGCCCCAGAAACAGGAACGACCCGAGCGGGCGGTTTTCGTCGTTTAGGCCCGCACGCGCGCGGCGCACGGCGTTGGACACGGCAACCACAGCCGGGCGCTGGCCGATGACGCGCTTGCCCAGCTCTTCCTCCATGCGCAGAAGCTTGTCGCGTTCGCCTTCCAGCATCTTCGACGTCGGAATTCCCGTCCAGCGTTCGACAACCTGCGCAATCTGTTCCGGACGTACCGCCTCTTCGACCATCATGTCGCCTTCGCGGCTTTCCGCCTCGTCCAGCCTGCGTTCCAGTTCCGGAATGGTGCCGTATTGCAGTTCCCCGGCGCGCGCAAAGTTGCTGTCGCGCTTGGCGTGGTCCAGTTCGGCGCGCGCCCGGTCCAACTGCTCTTTCAGCTCGCGCGCGGCCTCCAGCTTGTCACGCTCGGCCTGCCATTGCGCCGTCATCTCGGCCGAACGCTGCTGCAATTCGGCCAGTTCCCGCTCCAGCTTCGTCAGCCGGTCCTTCGAGGCTGCGTCGTCTTCCTTCTTCAACGCCTCCTGCTCGATCTGCTTCTGCAGGATCTCGCGGTCGAGCGCGTCCAGTTCTTCCGGCTTGCTGTCCACTTCCATCCGCAGCCGGCTCGCCGCCTCGTCGACAAGGTCGATGGCCTTGTCCGGCAGGAAGCGGTCGGTGATGTAGCGATGGCTGAGCGTCGCAGCGGCCACCAGCGCACTGTCGGAAATTCGCACGCCGTGGTGCAGTTCGTATTTTTCCTTGATGCCGCGCAGGATCGACACGGTGTCTTCAACTGTCGGCTCTTCGACCATCACCGGCTGGAACCGGCGGGCAAGGGCCGCGTCCTTCTCGACATGCTTGCGATATTCATCAAGCGTGGTGGCACCGACACAATGCAATTCACCCCGTGCCAGCGCCGGTTTCAGCAGATTCGAGGCATCCATCGCGCCATCCGCCTTACCGGCGCCAACCAGCGTGTGCATCTCGTCAATGAACAGGATGATTTCACCTGCCGCAGCGGTAACCTCGGAAAGGATCGACTTCAGCCGTTCCTCGAATTCTCCGCGATATTTTGCACCGGCGATCAGCGCGCCCATGTCAAGCGCCATCAGCCGCTTGTTCTTCAGGCTTTCCGGCACATCGCCGTTGACGATGCGCAGCGCCAGACCTTCGGCGATCGCCGTCTTGCCGACGCCCGGTTCACCGATCAGCACCGGGTTGTTCTTGGTGCGGCGGCTCAACACCTGCATGGCGCGGCGAATTTCCTCGTCACGGCCGATGATCGGGTCGATCTTGCCATCTCGCGCCGCTTCGGTCAGGTCGCGCGCGTATTTCTTCAGCGCGTCATAGCCTTCCTCGGCACTGGCGGTATCGGCGGTGCGACCCTTGCGCACGTCGTTGATGGCGCCATTCAGTTTCTGCGCCGTCACCGCGCCGGCATCCAGCGCCTCCTTGGCTTTCGAGGCGACGACAGCCATCGCGGTCAGGATACGCTCGACCGGCACGAAACTGTCGCCGGCCTTCTTGGCCAGTTTCGCCGCCTCGTCCAGCACGCGGCCAAGCGCGGGGTCCATATAGACCTGACCGGCATCGCCCGACACTTTCGGGTGCTTGGCCAATGTCGCCTCGACCGCCTCGCTCACCCGTTCGGGTGCACCGCCGGCAGCGCGGATCAGGTTGGCCGCAAGCCCCTGTTCGTCATCTAGAAAAGCCTTCAGCAGATGTTCGGGCGCCAACCGCTGGTGGCCTTCCCGCATCGCGATCGTCTGCGCCGCCTGAAGGAAGCCGCGCGACCGCTCCGTGAACGTTTCAAGGTTCATCGGTCACTCCTTTTCAAAGCGCCCCTTTGTCATGCCCGAACCCGGCACATGATATTCTGGAGCCTCGTAATGGATGTGGTTGGGCCAGGCCCCGAGTTCAACCCCGCGGATCGGGCCGGGAAGGGGTTTTCCGCCCCGCCCGGTTCGCGCTTGCCGCGGCAATCACGCCGCGGCACTGTCAGCGCGCGCATCCAGGACACCCGCCTGTCACGTGCCTGCCCGAGCCTGGCCCGCGCATTCTGCCTGCGCGTCACGACGGCCCTCAACACCGTGCTTGCCCGCCCCGGCCCCGACCGCTAGGAAGCTCCAAACACCGAGGGGGTAGAATGCCGCAGACCGCCGATGACCGCCTGATTGTCGCGCTTGACGTGCCCAATGTTGTCGCCGGGCTCGACCTTGTCGATCGGATCGGCGATGCGGCGTCGTTTTTCAAGATCGGCCTCGGCATGCTGACCGGCGGCGGCCTGGCACTGGCCAACGAACTGAAGCACGAACGTGGCAAGCGTGTCTTTCTGGACCTGAAGCTCTTCGATATCGGCGCCACGATCGAGGCGGCGGTGCGCGGCATCGCGCAATATGATTTCGACCTGCTCACCGTTCATGGCGACCCCTACGTCGTGCGCGCGGCCAAGTCCGGCGCCGCGGGCAGCGCCACCAGGATCATGGCCGTTACCGTTCTGACCTCGCTTGACCGGGTCGATCTGGACGCCGCGCTGATCCGCGACGGCGCGTTGGCCGATATAGGCGCCGAACGCGCCGCGCGCGCCTTCGAGGCCGGGGCCGACGGGGTGATCTGCAGCCCGCAGGAAGCGGCGCGCATCCGTGCCCTGCCCGGCGCGGAAGGCAAGCTGATCGTCACCCCGGGTGTCCGGCCGGCCGGCGCCGATCTCGGCGATCAGAAACGCGTGGCCACACCGGCAAGGGCCGTGGCCGACGGCGCCGACCATATCGTTGTCGGACGCCCGATCTGGCAGGCACCCGACCCCGCCGCAGCGGCGCGCGCCATTCAGGCCGAACTGGCCTCGCCCCAGGCACGGCAACCGAACCGTTGAAGCGGCGCACGGGGGGGCGCTGCCCCGCACCCCGGAGTATTTCCGCCAAGATGAACGGCCATGCCTTGCACGCCTCTTCACCTTGGCAATAAGTACTCGGACACCCCCGGCGCCGCAGAGGTCTGGTGGCAGTGCCCAAGGGTGCGGTCCGGTCAGTCTTCGTTGATGTCGCGATGCCAGACCGTCTTTTCAGAGGACCGCGCGCCGAAGATCCGCTTCAACCCGACCCAGGCCGCCAGCGAGGCGAAGGCGAAGATCAGAAGCAGCGCGGAAAGCGAGCCGCCACTGACGGCGCCAAACCACAGAAGCAGGCCCACCAGCACCGCCCCGAGCGCGAAGCCGAGAAGGATGAACCCGGGCGCCAGCATTTCCAGAACGCCCAGAAGCGCGCCGGCCGAAAGCCACAGCCACCACTGCTGCCACAGCATCAGCCGCGCCCTTTCAGCAGCTTGAACGCATCGCCGAACGCCTCGAGCGCGGCGGCCGGCACGATCACCGTCTGCTTGCCCTGCCCCTGACCGACCGTGGTCAGCGCCTCGACCTGTTTCAGCGCGACCTGATACTGCGCCGCCTCCAGCCCGTTTTCCTTGATAGCCTGAGCGACCACACCGGTGGCATAGGCTTCGGCATCCGCACCGATGCGCCGCGCCTTGGCCTTCTGTTCGGCGGCGTAAAGCTCGGCATCGGCCGCCAGTTCCACGGCGCGTTTCTTGCCTTCCGCCTCGGTCACCTGCGCCCGACGCGCGCGTTCGGCGTTCAGCTGCTGCAGCATTGCCGCGCGGGTTGCCTCATCGAGGTTCACGTCCAGAATTTCGGCCCGCGTCACCTCGATCCCCCAGTCATCGACCATCGCGGCGACCTGTTCGCGCACCTTGCCGATCAGTTCGGAGCGGTTGGACTGCACTTCGTCCAGTTCCATCTTGCCGATCTCGGACCGTACGATACCGGCCACGGTGGTGGCGATGGCACCGTCGACATCGCGGATCCGGTAGACGGTCTTTTCCGGTTCGGTAATGCGGTAGAACACGCTGGTTTCGACCTTGACCAGAACGTTGTCGCTGGTGATCGCATCCTGCATTGCATTGGGCAACTGGCGTTCCAGAACCGAGATCTTGTGCGCCACCCGGTCAAGAAACGGTACGATGAAGTTGATCCCCGGCCCGAGAACCGCGCGCAGCCGCCCGAACCGTTCGACCACATGCTTTTCGCTTTGCGGCACGATCCGCACGCCGAGAAAGATCGCGACGACGACGAAGGCCGCCAGCGCGAGATAAAGGGAATTGTCGCCAAGAAGCGCGTTGAAATCCATTCCTGCCTCCATAGGCGCCAGTCGCGCCCGCGCCGATGATGCCCCCGACGAGGGGAGAAGCGCAAGAGCGCCGCGACGCACGGAGCCTGCCCACAGAGACTGCACAAGTGGCCAAGATGTTGTGGATAACCCCCCGGCCACCTGCCAGATAGAGTAGGAACTGGTTGACACCTATTCCGCGCAGCCGGACCATGTCGGGCCTAAGAATCATCGAAAGGCCCGCACTTGCGGTTCTCGCGCCTCAGACTGAATGGCTTCAAGAGCTTCGTCGACCCGACCGACCTGATCATCGCCGAAGGGCTGACCGGGGTTGTCGGGCCGAACGGCTGTGGCAAGTCCAACCTCCTGGAGGCGCTGCGCTGGGTAATGGGCGAAAACCGCCCGACCGCGATGCGCGGCGGCGGCATGGAGGATGTGATCTTTGCCGGCGCGGCAACCCGGCCGGCGCGCAATTTCGCCGAGGTTTCGCTGAGCATCGACAACAGCGAACGGCTGGCGCCGGCGGGTTTCAACGATCTCGACCAGCTGGAAATCGTGCGTCGCATCACGCGCGACGCCGGCAGCGCCTACAAGGCCAATACCCGTGACGTGCGCGCCCGCGATGTGCAGATGCTGTTTGCCGATGCCTCGACCGGGGCGCATTCGCCGGCCCTGGTGCGTCAGGGCCAGATTTCCGAGCTGATCAACGCAAAGCCGAAAAGCCGGCGGCGGATTCTGGAAGAGGCGGCGGGAATCTCGGGCCTTTACCAGCGCCGGCACGAAGCCGAACTGAAGCTCAATGCGACCGAACAGAACCTGTTGCGTGTCGACGATGTGATCGAACAGCTCGCCAGCCAACTGGTCGCGCTTGCCCGGCAGGCCCGGCAGGCGGCGCGCTATCGCGAAATCGGCACCGAACTGCGGCATGCCGAGGGCTTGCTGCTTTACCGCCGTTGGCGCGAGGCCGATCAGGCCCGCGCCGAGGCGCAGGCGCTTCTGACCGAACGGATCAGGGCCGCGGCGCAGGCCGAAACCGCCGCCCGGACCGCGGCCAAGGCCCGCGCCGCCAGCGAGGAGGCGCTGCCGCCCCGACGCGAGGAAGAGGCGATCGCCGCGGCGGTGCTGCAACGGCTCCATGTTCAGCGCGACACGCTGAACGATCAGGAGGCGCGCGCGCGCCAGACGATCGAAACGCTCGGCTCCCGCATTGCCCAGCTTGGACTCGATATCGAACGCGAGGCCGGGCTGAACCGCGATGCCGGCGAAACCATCGAGCGGCTGGAATGGGAACGCCAGCAGATCGCCAATGCCCATGACGGCCACGAGGCCCGGTTGGCCGCTGCCGCCGAAGCCGCTCGAGAGGCCGCCGCCGTCCTGCAAGACCGCGAAACCGCGCTGTCCGAACGGACCGAGGATGTGGCGCGTCTTGCCGCGCGGCATCACTCGGCCGAACGCATGCGTGCCGACAACCGCACCACCGCCGAAAAAAGCGAAGCCGAAGCGGGCCGCGCGCGCGAGACCGCAAACACCGCCGACGGTGCGTTGCAGGCCGCGGGCAAGGCCCTGGTCGAGGCCGAGGCCGCGCAGGCGGAAGCGGCGCGACTGGCCGAGGCCGCCGAAGCCACGCTGGGCGAGGCCGAAGCCGCACGTGCCGAGGCGCAGGGCCGCGAAGCCGAAGCCCGCGCCGCGCGTTCGGAAGCCGAAGGTGAAGCCAGCGCGCTGCGTGCCGAGGTGGCCGCGCTGGCCAAGCTGGTGGAACGCGAGGCGCAGGCCGGAACCCAGGTTCTGGACCGGGTCAATGTGGCGCCGGGTTTTGAAAAGGCACTGGGCGCGGCGCTCGCCGACGATCTGCGCGCTCCCGAAATCGAGGCAGGCGCGCGGTCCGGCTGGACCGGGTTGCCGGAATATGGAACCCCGCAACCCCTGCCCGCCGGCGTCGAGGCGCTATCGGATCACGTGGTCGTTCCGGACGTGCTGCGCCGCCGGATCGGTCAGATCGGGCTCGTCGGGCGCGACGAGGGCATGCGCCGTCAGGCAGAGCTGTTGCCCGGTCAGCGGCTGGTCAGCCGCGAGGGCGATCTGTGGCGTTGGGACGGGTTTCGTGCGGGCGCCGAAGACGCACCTTCGGCCGCCGCTCTGCGCCTGCAACAGCTGAACCGTCTGGTGGCGCTGAAGCGCGATCTGGAAGAGGTCACGGCCCGCGCGCTTGGCGCGCGCCAGGCGCATGAGGCTTTGCAGGCGCGCATGGCCGAGATCACGCGCGCAGACCAGATGGCCCGGGAGGCACGGCGTCAGGCCGACCAGCGGCTTGCCGATGCAAACCGCAGCCAGTCGCGTGCCGAGGCCGACCGCTCGATCGCCGGTGGCAAGCTGGAAGCCGCGCGTCTTGCCGTCAGCCGCCACGAGGACGAGGCGATGGCCGCCCGCGCACGTCTGGCCGAGGCCGAAACCGCGCTGGCCGATTTGCCCGATCTCGACGCTGCACGTGGTGAAGTCGAGGAAATCAAGCTGACGGTTGAAGCCGCGCGTCTGACCATGATGACCCGCCGGTCGTCACATGACGAAACCCGCCGCGAGGGCGAGGCCCGCGAACGGCGCCGGCAGGAAATCGTCAAGGAGGTGTCGGGTTGGCGTCACCGCCTGGAAACCGCCGAAAAGCGAAGCGCCGAACTGGCACAACGGAAAACCGAAAGCGAGGCCGAACTGAAATCGGCCATGGCGGCGCCCGAAGAGATTGCCGCGAAACGTGCCGAACTGGACGAAGCCATCGCCACCGCGGAAACCCGCCGGCGCACCGCTGCCGACGCCCTGGCCGCGGCGGAAACGGCGCTTCGCGAGGCGCAGGCCGGCGAACGGGAAGCCGAGCGTCTGGCGAGCGAGGCGCGTGAAGCCCGCGCCCGGGCCGAGGCCCGCGCCGATGCCGCGAAGGAAACCGTGGCCTATGCCGCCGAACGGATCCGCGAGGAAACCGAAGAAACGCCGCAGCTGCTTCTGGAGCGGCTAAAGGCCGACCCCGAGGCCATGCCAGATGCCGAAACGATCGAGGCCGATGTGAACCGGTTGAAACGCCAGCGCGACGCGCTGGGCGCGGTCAACCTGCGAGCCGAGGAAGACGCGCGCGAGGTACAGGAGGAACATGACACGCTCGCCCGCGAAAAAACCGACCTGGAAGAGGCGATCAAGAAATTGCGCGCCGGTATCGCCGGGTTGAACCGCGAAGGCCGCGAACGCCTGCTGACCGCCTTCGAACAGGTCAACCTGAACTTCGCCAAGCTCTTCACCCATCTCTTCGGCGGCGGCGAGGCCCGGCTGGTGCTGGTCGAGAGCGACGATCCTCTGGAGGCCGGCCTGGAAATCATGTGCCAGCCGCCGGGCAAGAAACTGGCCACCTTGTCGCTTCTGTCGGGCGGCGAACAGACGCTGACGGCACTGGCGCTGATCTTTGCTGTCTTCCTGGCCAACCCCGCGCCGATCTGCGTGCTGGACGAGGTTGACGCACCTTTGGACGACGCCAACGTCACGCGCTTTTGCGACCTTCTGGACGAGATGACGCGGCAGACCGACACGCGGTTCCTGATCATCACTCACCATGCGGTGACCATGGCGCGGATGGACCGGCTATTTGGCGTGACGATGGCCGAACAGGGCGTCAGCCAGCTGGTCAGCGTCGATCTGAAACACGCAGAACAACTGGTGGCCTGAAGTCTCGCCCCCGGCCAGCCGCGCCTGCGCTCAGCGCTTGACGATCCGGTCGGAAAGCGTGACCTCACCCTCTTCGATGACCGCGCACAGAATGCCCCGCAATCGCAGGGGTGGGCGACCCGGTGCGGTGATCCAGCCCTTGGCGTCGGCGCCATAGCGTACCTTCCACTTCACGCATCCGTCGTTGAAGACATCCGAAACCTGAACAACGGCCGTGCCAAGCTGCAAAAGCGTCCCGGCTGGCAGGTTCGCCTCGCTTGTATCGAGATCGGCGATGATCGTGTCACCGGGATGCGGCTGGTTTTCGCGGTCGCGCCAGACCAGATCGGCCACCCTTTGCGGCAGGATGGAAATCTGGATGCGCGGATCGGGCTGCCATCGGGCAGCTTCAGCCAGGCGAGGCTGGCCCAACGGTCGCCCTGCGCACCCTCAGCACGGGTCAGCCGCAGCCGGTCGCACATCTCGCGCAGACCGAACCCGGGGCGAAAGCACAGCGCCGATATCGGGGCGTCATCCTTGGGTGCCGCCAGAACGTGATCGAGCGCGGCATCGAGTTCGGCCAGTGTGACCGGTGCAACGGTCATAGCCTGCCCAGAAGCTCGCGCGTTGGCCAGGCATCGGCCGGAAGCCCAAGCCGCATCTGTTCGCGCTGAACGGCGCGGCGGGTCAGGGCGCCCAGAATGCCGTCGATATCGCCCACGTCATGGCCGCGCGCGACGAGCTTCTTCTGCAGCGACTTCATTTCATTCGCCGACAGTTCGGCATCCGGCTCGCCGGCCTGATAAACCGGTGCGCCTTCAAGCCGCGTACCGAAATAGGCCGCGGTCGTGACATAGACAAAGCTCTTGTTCCATTCGAAGAGCACCCGGAAATTCGGCCAGGCGACAAAGGCCGGCCCCTTACGCCCCTGCGGCAAAAGCACCGAACCGCGCAGGTTGCCCGGCAACGTACCGTTGCGCGCCGAAACACCCAACCGCGCCCATTCCGCCCCGGTCATTTCGGTATCGAGCCCGGTCAGCGACCAGTCGAGATCAGCCGGCAACACGACCTCGGTCAGCCAGGGCTGGTTGGCTTGCCAGCCAAGCGAACGCAGCATGTTCGCCCCCGACAGTAGCGCATCCGGCGCCGAGCCCTTCAGGTTGACCGTGCCGTCGCCATCGCCGTCGACACCGCGATGCAGGATATCTTCGGGCAGCATCTGCACCATGCCGATCTCGCCCGCCCATGCGCCGGTCGTGCGCGCCGGGTCGAAGAGCCCCTTTTCGTAAAGCGACAGCGCCGCAAGTACCTGCGGCTGAAACAGCGCGGGCCGGCGGCAGTCATGGGCCAGCGTGACCAGCGCGTTCAGCGTGTTGAAATCGCCCTGTACCGCGCCAAAGTCCGTTTCGAACGCCCAGAAGGCCAGAAGGATGCCGCGCGAGACCCCGAACTCCCGCTCGGCCCGGTCAAAGACGGCGTCGTATTTCTTGGCATTCGCCGCGCCGTTCTGCACCCGGCTCTTGCTGATCAGCGCGCGGGAGAAATCCAGAAAGCTTTTTCGAAAGACCCCCTGCGAGCGGTCGGCCTTCAGAACCTTGGCATCCTGCCGCGCCGTTCGAAAGAACGCGTCGACCGTGGCCGCGTCATGCCCCGCAGCGACCGCCTCGGCCTTCATCGCCTTCACAAAACCGGAAAACGAACCGCCACAGGGCGCTGCCGCAACCGGGCCGGCCAGCATGATGGCGGCAAGGGAAAGGGGTTTCAACATCGCGCGCTCCTGCAAATGGCCGCAGAGTAACAGCTTGCCGGGCCGAGGCAACCGGCGGGTCAAACCAGGAAAAGCACGGCGCACAGCGCCAGAAGCACGGCCCAGCTTCGCCAGAGCGCAGCGCAGGCGGCATCGACCGCTTCGGCCCCGATGGCGTGCCGGCCCTCGGCATTGACGAAGGGATAGTCCTTGCGCTGCCCGTGATAGCTGCGCGGCCCCGAGAGCGCCACACCCAGAACCCCGGCCATGGCCGCTTCGGGCCAGCCGGCGTTGGGCGAACGATGCAGGGGCGCGTCGCGCACGACGAGCGGCCAGAGATCGCCCCGACCATGGGCAAGGGCAATCAGCGCGGCGCTGAGCCGTGCCGGTACCCAGTTCATCACATCGTCAAACCGGGCCGCCGCCCAGCCGAATTGTTCAAAGCGCGGGGTTCTGTGCCCGATCATGCTGTCGGCGGTGTTGACGATCTTGTAAACGACGATCCCCGGAAGCCCAGCCAGCAGGTACCAGAAAACCGGCGCCACCACGCCGTCCGAGAAGTTTTCCGCCGCGCTTTCGATCGCGGCACGCGCGACCTGGGGTTCGTTCATATCCGCGGTGTCGCGCCCCACGATCCGCGCCACCATCAGCCGCCCGTCGCCAAGGCTGAGGCGCAGCGCATCGGCCACGGCGCCGACATGATCGGCAAGGCTGCGCTGCGCCACAAGCACGGCGACCGCGAGGATCTCCAGCGCACCGCCATCGGGCAGGACGTGCAGCGCCTGCCCGGCAAGACCGGCCGCAACGACCAGTATGGCAAGCGCAAGAGTTCCGCGCGCCCGTCGCCCGGCGCCGCGGTTCAGGCGATGTTCCAACGCGCCGACGGCCCGCCCCATCACAACCGCCGGATGCGGCAGCCGCTGCCAGAGCGCGCGCGGTTCGCCCAGCGCGGCGTCCAGAATCAGGGCAAGACCCAAAAGCGCAGCACTGTCCAAGGCAAACCTCAACCTTTGGCCCGGCGGAGAATTCGCGCCGCGCCGTCGCCGTGCTTGAAACGGAAATCACGAGGTTTCGCAACCGTTGATGATAATCCGACAATGCGCCCGATTCCGTTAACCGGCTGTTAACACTTGCGTCATTAATTGGGCATATCACGGCGGGGGGCCGGCTGTGGCCGGATCGGTTGATGCGAGTATTGATTGTCGAAAGTGACCCGGCACTGGGCGGGCTTTGGGAAGCCGCGTTAAAGACGCTGCACCATGAGGTTGAGCGGGTCGAGACCGCCGATGCGGCCATGGCCGCACTGCGACGTGGCGATGTCCGGATCATCGTCATGGATCTGGCGCTGCGCGGCGGCAGCGCGCTGGCCATCGCCGATTATGCCGGCTTCCGTTACCCGCAGACGCGGGTTGTCTTCGTCTCGGGCTCCGACTGCTTTTCGGATGGGTCGATTTTTTGTCACCATGACAATGTTTGCGCGTTCCTGCCGATGGCCACGCGGCCCGACGATCTGGCGATGATGGTGGAACACTACGCCCGCGCCGCCTGATCGCGCCCGTGCGGCGCGTGAAAATCCGGGCGCGGCCCGATCGGGACGATGCGGTGCGGATTGATGCTTTCATGGCTGAAATGGTAGTGGCGGGTGATGTGGTCGAACCGGACCGTTTCGGCCACGCCGGGCCATTGATACAATTCGCGCGTATAGGCCCAGAGGTTCGGAAAGTCCGTCAACCGGTTGCGGTTGCATTTGAAATGGCCGTGATAGACCGGGTCGAACCGGACCAGCGTCGTGAACAGGCGCCAGTCCGCCTCGGTCAGCCTGTCGCCCATCAGATAGCGGTTCGCGCCAAGATGCGCCTCCATCCAGTCGAGCGTGTCAAAGACCTCGCCCACCGCTTCGTCATAGGCGGCTTGCGTGGTGGCAAAACCGGCCTTGTAGACCCCGTTGTTCAGCCCGTCGTAGATGCGCGCATTCACGGGTTCGATGGCCTCACGCAGATCGGCCGGCCAGAAATCCGCGTGGTTTCCCGTCAACGCGTCAAAGGCCGTATTGAGCATCCGGATGATTTCGGCGCTTTCGTTCGACACGATGGTGTCGCGCTGCCGGTCCCACAGCACCGGCACTGTCACCCGCCCCGAAACGTCGGGCATCGCACGGGTGTAAAGATCGCGCAGAAAGGCCGAACCATGCAGCGCGTCACCGGTCGCGCCGTCGAAATCCGTGGCGAAACTCCAGCCATCGGCCAGCATGTCGGGATGAACGACCGAGACACCGATATGCGGGACAAGCCCCTTCAGCGCGCGGAAGATCAGCGTGCGGTGCGCCCAGGGACAGGCAAGGGAAACGAAAAGGTGATATCGCCCGCTTTCGGCGCCAAAGCCACCTTCGCCGCTCGGCCCTGCCGCGCCATCCGCCGTGACCCAGTTGCGAAACCCCGCGGTCGTTCGCACAAAGCGTCCGCCTTTCGATGCGGTATCGTACCAGCCGGTTTCCCAGCGACCGTCAACAAGTTGTCCCATGCGCTTCCTTTCCTGACAGCGACATCTAAGCCGCCGATGCCGATTTGACCATTCGCGCAGCGCGCGCAGAACACATGCGTGAGCGCACAGGCCCGGCATCAATCCACCCGCCAAAGCCCCGATTGTTGCGAAAATCCGCCCGTCTGTTTTGCTTTACTTGATTTTTGCATTTGCCCGGTAAGGATGGCGTGAAGGGGATTGCTGCCATGGACTTCTTGTCAAAAGAGATACGTGAGGGGCTTGAGGCCGCGCGAAAGCGCGACCTTCGCAAACGCTCGCGCCTGTGTGTTTCGGTAGGCGATGCGGTCTACCCGATCCTGCGGTTCTGGGACGATGGCTTCAGCCTGGAGGCGGAAAATGCCCCGCATCTGCGCGGGCTGGTCGATATCTTCGACGGCCCCCGGCACCTCTATCAGTGCCTGATCATCGCCTCGGTCGAGGAAAACGGCGAAGTCATCTGCGATTTCAAACGCAGTACCGTGGCAGCCGAAACCCCGCCGGTCGACTACTGGCGCGGGGACAACGCGCCGGCCGGCTACCTGCCGCGCCCGTAGCGGCGCGGCGCTCGGGCCTGTCGCGCTACTGCAAATCCGAAAACGCCGCCTGCAGCCGCCGGACCGCCTCGGCAACCTCGGCGCGCGAGGTCGCGAAGTTGATGCGCTGAAACCCGTCGCCACCGCTTCCGAAACCGGGCCCCGGGCTGACCCCGATCCTGGCATCGTCGCGCAGGCGGGCGGAAATTTCCGCATGGCTCATCCCGGTGCCGCGAAAATCGACCCAGGCCAGATAGGTCGCCTGAAGCGGCAGCGACCGAACCCCGGGAATGGCGTTCAGCCCGGCATCGAACACCGCGCGGTTGGCGTCCAGGTGGGCGATCTGGGCATCGGCCCATGCGGCGCCTTCGGGCGAATAGGCGGCGGTAACCATCTCCAGCCCCAGGCGGTTCGCCATATAGTCGATCTCGGCCAGCCGCTTCAGCATCGCATCGCGCAGGCCGGCATCGGGGATGATCAGGTTGCCGGTTTTCATCCCGGCGATGTTGAAGGTCTTCGACGCGGCGGTGGCGGTGATGATGCGGTGTCGCAATTCGGGCACGACCACATCCATCGGCACGAAACGGTTGCCGGGATAAACCAGATCGTGATGCACCTCGTCAGAAATCAGAATCAGGTCGTTGCGTTCGGCGAATTCCGCCACCGCCCGCAGTTCCGCCGGTGTCCACACGCGCCCCGAAGGGTTCTGCGGCGAACACCAGATCAGCATCGTCTCGGACCCGTCAAGCCGGCTTTGTGCCGCATCGAAATCGATCTCGTACCGCTCGCCCGTCAGCACCAGCGGGCATTCGACAACCTGCCGGCCCGCCCGCGCGATCTTCAGCGGAAACTCGTGATAGACCGGCGGGAAGATCACCACGCGATCGCCGGGGTCGGTATAGACATCCAGGCACATGGCAATCGCGTGACCGAGGCCCTGGGTCGTGACGATCCAGTCGGGCTCGATCGTCCAGCCATGGCGGTTGGCCATCCACCACCCGACGGCATTTTTATAGTCGTCGGTATAGTAGGAATAGTCGAAGAGCCCGCTGTCGGCAGCCCGGCGAACCGCCTCGATCACGCAGGGCGCGGTCCGATAGCGCGACACCGCCGTCCACATGACCAGCCCATCCTCGGGATCGACGCCGGTATATTGGGCAAGCTTGTCGCGCGACGAAGAATGGTTTCCGCGCCGTTCCGTGAAGTCATATCCAGACATTGTTCGGTTCCGCCAGTTTCTTCGCCGCACGTTATCGCCTGCCGCGCCGGGCGCAAGCCCGACCGAACCATCGTTGCACTGCCCGCGGCCTTGCCCTAAATCGGGGCCATGACCCTGCGCCCGATCCTGATCCATCCCGACCCGCGGCTGAAAAAGCTGTGCGACCCGATCGTCGCCGTCACGGCCGATATCGGCGAACTGGCCGAAGACATGTTGCAAACCATGTACGATGCCCCCGGTGTCGGGCTGGCGGCGCCGCAGGTTGGCGTGACCCGGCGCATGCTGGTCATGGATTGCGTGAAAGACCCCGAGGCCGCGCCACGCCCGATGGTCTTGATCAACCCGGAAATCACCTGGTCCTCCGAGGCGCTGAACACCTACGAGGAAGGCTGCCTGTCGATCCCGGATCAGTATGCCGAAGTCGAACGGCCGGCCGAGGTGCGCGTGCGCTGGCTGGGGCTTGACGGCAAGACGCACGAGGAAGAATTCGGCGGGCTTTGGGCAACCTGCGTGCAGCACGAGATCGACCATCTGAACGGCAAATTATTCATCGATTATCTCGGTCCGCTGAAGCGGCAGATGATCACCCGCAAGATGGAAAAGCTGAAGCGCGAACGGGCGCGGGCATGAGGCTGGCCCGGGGCCTGCCGGGGGGCGCCGGGTGAGCCTTCGCGCCTTTGTTCCCTGGCCCGACCGCCGCCTTAAGACCGTCGCCGAACCGGTGGCAGAGGTGACGGATGCCATCCGCGCGATCTGGGCCGACATGGTGGAAACCATGGACGCGATGCCGGGTTACGGCCTTGCCGGCCCGCAGATCGGCGTGATGCTGCGCCTTGCGGTCGTCGATTGCTCCGATAGCCGAGGGCAGGCGGTCGTCATGGCCAATCCCGAGGTGTTGCATGCCTCGGTCCAGTTGCGCGATTATGAAGAGGCCAGCCCCAACCTGCCCGGTGTCTCGGCGGTGGTGTCGCGCCCGCGCGCGGTGACCGTGCGCTACCTGAATGCCAGCGGGGCGGAAGAACAGCGCGACTTTGTCGGGCTTTGGGCGACATCGGTCCAGCACCAGATCGACCACCTGAACGGAACCATGTATTTCGACCACCTGAAACCGGTGAAACGGAAGATGCTGCTGGCACGCGCCGAAAAGCTGAGGAGACGGGCATGAAGGTCGTCTTCATGGGCACGCCGGAGTTTTCCGTACCGGTGCTCGAGGCGCTGGCTACCCGGCACGAGATCGTCGCCGTTTATTGCCAACCGCCGCGCCCCGCAGGTCGTGGCAAGAAAGACAGGCCAAGCCCCGTACAGGCAAGGGCCGAGGAACTGGGCCTGCCCGTGCGCCACCCCGCCAGCATGAAAGGGCAGGCCGAACAGGCCGAGTTTGCCGCACTCGGGGCGGATGTCGCGGTCGTCGTCGCCTATGGGTTGATCCTGCCGCAAGCGGTTCTGGATGCACCCGCCCGGGGATGCCTGAACATCCACGCCTCGCTCTTGCCACGCTGGCGCGGAGCCGCGCCTATTCACCGCGCCATCATGGCCGGTGACCGCGAAACCGGTATCTGCATCATGCAGATGGAGGCCGGGCTCGATACCGGGCCGGTCCTGTTGCGGCGGAAGACGCCCATCGGCCCCGAAGACACGACGGCCGACCTGCACGACCGGCTGTCAGCCATGGGGGCGGAGGCGATTGCCGACGCGCTTGCCCGGCTCGACACGCTGACGCCTGAACCGCAGGCCGACGCCGGCGTTACCTATGCCGCCAAGATCGACAAGGCCGAGGCGCGGATCGATTGGTCGCGCCCGGCGGTCGAGGTCTGCCGCCAGATCCGCGGCCTTTCGCCCTTTCCCGGGGCCTGGTGCCTGGCCGGCGACGAACGGCTGAAGCTCTTGCGCTGTCGGCCGGCCGATGGCGCCGGCAAGCCCGGCACGGTGCTGGAGGGATTGCGTATCGCCTGCGGCGAAGGCGCCATCGCCGTGACCCTCGCCCAGCGCGAAGGCAAGCGGCCCATGGAACCCGGCGAGCTTCTGCGCGGCTTTGACCTGCCTGACCGGCTGCATTGACCGGCCGCGACGAATTCACCGGTTCTGCGCGCGGCCCTTGCCCTTGCACCCGGCGCTTGCGACAATAGCGGCAGGAACGGAGGCCGGACCATGCCCATCGTTGCGCTGATCATCATCGGAGCCGCCGCGGGGTTTCTGGCCACGCGGCTGATGAAGGTCGAGGCCGACCTGCCGACGACGGTCGCGCTTGGGATCTTCGGCGCGCTGCTGGGCGGGATGCTGCTGCGAATGCTGCTGGCGGTCACCGGCTGGCTTGCTGGTTTCGTCGGCGCGGTTCTGGGGGCCATGGCGCTTTTGTGGCTTTGGCAGACCTATGGGCCCAGGCGCTGACCACCCCTCCGTTCAGCCCGAAAGCCCCTTTGCCGCGGCCTTGAGCCGAAAACCCTTGCCCCCCATGGCACGCCACATCGCCTGCCCCTGCCAGGTGGCAAAAAGCTGTTCGGCCTGATCCCGCGCCGCCTTGCCGCCAAGCCGCAAGGTCAGCGCCGCCACAACCGCCTCGCGCCAGTCGGCGGCCTGCGCGCGCAGGCCCGGATCGCGCAGGCTGAGCGTCAGAAGATCGGGATGCGGCGCATCGAGCGCCTTCAGGAGCCCCGCCGCGCCCTTGCCCTTCGCCGCCGCCCCCTGCGCCCCTGCAAGAAGCGATCGCCAGCGCATCGCCACTGCCGCCGTGACCATGCCGTCACGGCTCTTGTAGCGCTGCACGAGGCTCGATGCCGCCAGCCCGCTTTGCTCGGCCACGGCGGAAAAGGTGGCGGCGCGTTCGCCCCCGGCTTCGACCAGCGCAAGCGCAATGCCGAGGATCTTGTCATCCGGTATGCTACGGGGGCGGCTCATGCGGCCAGTCTAGCCCGGTGCCCGGGCGGGGAAAACCCGTCAGCCACGCGTGCGCGGCGGTCGGCCCTTGTAGGGTTTCAGCCGCCAGCCGAACACAAGGCTTCCGGCACGCAGGGCAAAGGTCACGCCGGCGCAGATCAGAAGCACCAGAAGCCCGTCGCCCAGTACCGCAAGCGCGATCAACCCCGCCGCCGCGCCGGCAAAGGCCGCGGTGGCGTAGAGTTCACCCTGCTTCAGCACCAGCGGCACCTCGTTGCAGACGACATCGCGCATCAGCCCGCCCAGACAGCCGGTCAGCATCCCCATGATCAGAACGACCGGCCAGGGTTGGCCAAGGCTCAGCGCGACCCAAGCCCCGGCCGGAACCGCGACGCCCAGCGCCAGCGCATCGAGCCAGAGAAGGACGCGGTACCGGCTTTCCAGCAGATGCGCGGTGAAGAACACCAGCACCGCCGCGGTGCCGGCGACCAGAATGAAACCGGGTTGTCCGACCCAGAAGACCGGATCACGGCCCAGAAGCAGGTCGCGCACCGTGCCGCCGCCGACCCCGGTCAGGCAGGCGATGAAGATGAAGCCCACGACATCGAGTTGCGCGCGGCTGGCGACCAGCGCCCCGGTCAGCGCAAAGACGAATACCGAGGCATGGTCGAGAAACTGGATCAGGGTCACGATGCGGCCTCGTTCGGCGCGGTCCTTGCCGGCTTGAAAGGCTTCATCCCCGCCCGCGCCAATTCGTCGGCGCGTTCGTTTTCCTCGTGCCCGGCATGGCCCTTGATCCAGCGCCAGGTCACCGTGTGCCGGCGCTGGGCATCGTCCAGCCGCTGCCACAGGTCGACATTCTTCACCGGCTTCTTGTCAGCGGTTTTCCAGCCATTGCGCTTCCAGCCATGGATCCAGGTCGTGACGCCATTTTTCACATAGGCGCTGTCGGTCACGATGGTCAGCGCAGAAGCGCGGCTCAGCGTCTCGAGCGCGGTGATCGCGGCCAGCAACTCCATCCGGTTGTTGGTCGTATCCGCCTCGCCGCCGCACAATTCGCGTTCCTTGACGACCGCGTCGCCGTCGCGCGCCTGCAGCAGAACACCCCAGCCCCCGGGGCCGGGATTGCCCGAACAGGCTCCGTCGGTAAAGGCGATCAGTTCGGCCATGGCGTCCTTTGGGGCGGTGTGCGCCCCGTCTAGGCTGCGTACCGCGCAGGGTCAACCGCCGCTCAGACCCGCTCTGTCGCCAGCCGCAGGCCGAGAAGGGCGAAAGACGCGGCGAAGGCCCGCCGGACCCAGGCCATGACAGCCGGTCTGGACATCACTGCCTCGCGTCCCGAGGCGGCCAGCACGGCATAGCCAGGAAAGACGGCCAAGGTCATCAGGGTAAAGCCGAAGCCCAGCTCGACCAGCACCAGCGTACGGTCCGACGGGCCGACGAACTGCAGAAGGGGCCGCGGTGTCAAGCACCTCGTCGGGCGCGCAGGATGACGAAGGGGTCGTCGGTGCCGGCAAGGCCGGTTTCACGCCCCTCTTCCGTGGCGATCACCGCAAATCCCGCGTTGCCCAGAAGTCCGGTGATCTCGGGCACCGTCACGTAGGTGTAGAACCGTTCCAGCCGGTCGCGGCCTTCGCCGGTGCCCGTCTTCAGCCCCAGGTGCAAAAGCCCGGCGGGCCGAAGCGCCCGAAAAAGCGCAGCCAGATGGCGCGGAAACGCCTCACGCGGCGCGTGAAGAAGCGAGAAATTGGCCCAGACACCGTCATATGTGGCCTCTGCGGCGATATCGTCGAAGGTTGCCAGCCGGGCCGGGAGCCCGTGACGCTCCCGCGCCAGCTGCACCATGGCCGAAGAGGCATCGACCGGGTCGGGCCGGTGCCCCGCCGCCGCCAGGAAGGCCGAGGCATCGCCGGGACCACACCCGAGGTCGAGCACATCGGCAGCGGCGGGCAGAAGCGCCATGAACGCCGCAAGATGGCGCCCCGGCCGGTCGGCAGCAAAGCGCGCGGCATAATCGCCCGCCCTGGCATCATAGGCAGCAACGGTGCGCGCGTCGCGGCTCATGCCGGTTCGCGAAGAACGCGCGGAACCTTGAACTCCACGCGCTCCTGCGCGGTTTCGACCGGTGTCACCGTCACGTCGAAACGCGCGCGAAAGGCGTCGATTACCTCGTTGACCAGCACCTCCGGCGCGCTGGCACCGGCGGTCACACCGACCGCGCGCACCTCGCCCAGCGCGCGCCAGTCGATATCGCCGGCGCGCTGAACCAGCTGCGAATAGGCACAGCCCGCCGCCCGTCCCACTTCGACCAGACGCTTGGAATTCGACGAGTTCGGCGCGCCGATCACGAACAGCGCATCGATCTTCGGTGCCACGGCCTTCACCGCCTCCTGACGGTTTGTCGTGGCATAGCAGATGTCTTCCTTGTGCGGGCCGACGATGGCCGGAAACCGTGCCTTCAGCGCGGCCACGATGCCCGCCGTATCATCGACCGAAAGCGTGGTCTGGGTGATGAAGGCCAGCTTTTCGGGATCGCGTGGCGTGATCGTCGCGACGTCGGCGACGGTTTCGACCAGAATGACCTCGCCCCGCGGCAACTGACCCATGGTGCCCAGCGTCTCGGGGTGGCCGGCATGGCCGATCATCACCATCTGAAGCCCGTTCTGGTGGTGCCGCTCTGCCTCGATATGAACCTTGCTGACCAGTGGGCAGGTCGCATCGACAAAGGTCATCTCACGCCGCGCCGCTTCGGCCGGCACCGATTTCGGCACGCCATGGGCGGAAAAGATCACCGGCCGGTCGTCCGGGCATTCTGTCCAGCTCTTCGACAAAGACGGCGCCCTTGGCCCGCAGCCTGTCGACGACAAAGGCGTTGTGCACGATTTCGTGGCGCACATGACCGCGGGGCGCCCCATTTCTCCAACGCCATCTCGACGATCTTGATCGCGCGGTCGACACCGGCGCAGAGTCTGCGCGGTGCGGCGAGATAGATCGTGACGGCAGGTCTGGCATGCGTATTTTCTTCCCCGAGACCTGCGACGTCGCGGCAAGGGTTCAGTGTGCCCGCAGGCCACTTGGTTCGCCCGCCTAGGTGCTGACGGCGAAATCTTCGCGGGCTCGCGCGGTTCACGCGGCGGCCGGCCGATCACGTCGCGCAACTCGTCCAGCTCGATGAAGTTGTCGGCCTGACGACGCAACTCGTCGGCGATCATCGGCGGCTGGCTGCGGATGGTCGAGACGACCGTCCGCTATCACTCGCGCTGAAGGCTTTCGACCAGTCGGGCGATAGTCCCCGTCACCCGAGAAGATCACGATGTGATCGACCCGTGGCGCCAGTTCCATGGCATCGACGCAAAGCTCGATATCCATGTTGCTCCTTCACCTTCCGTCGGCCCTGGCTGTCGGTGTATTCCTTGGCCGGCTTGGTCACCATGGTGGTGAAACCGTTGTAGTGCAGCCAGTCGACCAGCGGGCGGATCGGCGAATACCGTTTTCCAGAAGCGCGGTGTAGTAGAACGCACGCAACAGCTTGCCGCGCCGCATGAATTCTGCCGCAGGAGTTTGTAGTCGATGTCGAAGCCAAGCGCCTTGGCCGCGGCATAAAGGTTGGACCCGTCAATAAAGAGCGCCAGCCTCTCGTCCTTGTAAAACATTGTCGTCTTCAAATTTCGCTCGGCCAAAGGACTTTTGTGAGTGGTGGATTGGCTTAATAAAAAGACTAAGGCGAACGGCGACCACACTTATTCGTTATTCAAGAGCTTGTGGAATTTCGGGTTCTGATTGTGTGTCGGCTCTGGCGCTCCTGCAACCGACACTATACGAATGTGAACATCATTTTTAAGCGGATTACAGTTGACGCGGTCATGCGACTGGTGGTCATAGCCAATCACCCCATTTCTTTTATGGCTTGCGCCCCTTGATCCTTCGGTTGCCTGGAAACGCCATTGTTCTTATTGTTGGACGTGTTCATCGTCCCGGACGAATTTCGCCCATGACCTTCCCATGGCGGCTCAACTTCAGCCAATCAACGGGGTGAATGAGCCGACTTCGGCCGTCAAATAAAAGCGCGCGCCCGGCCCAGACCATCGCGGCGGCGCTGGATGATCTGGCTGCGCAGGGCGTCGCTGTCTTGGCCACCAGCCGGCTTTTCAGTACGCCTGCTTCCGCCCGGCGCCGGCCCTGATTCGTCAACGCCGCCGCGGCGGTCGCGACCGATCGTTCACCGCACGCCCTGCTGAGCTCCTGCACCGGATCGAGGCCAGCCATGGCCGCGACCGGCAGCAACGCTGGGGCGCGCGCACACTGGACATAGACCTGATCGCCTATGACGATCTGGTGTTGCCTGATCTGGCAACCTTATCGGCACTGGCGCGAACTCGACGCGCACACGCAGGCCCGGACCGCGCCCGACGATCTGATCCTGCCCCACCCGCGCCTGCAGGACCGCGCCTTCGTACTGGTTCCGCTGGCCGAAGTTGCCGGAAACTGGCGCCACCCGGTCAGCGGCAAGAGCGCAGGCCAGATACTGGCCAGTCTGCCGGAAAGCGAAAAAACCGCGATCCGGCCGCTGAACGCCCCCGAAAACGGCTGATCGGTGCTTGTCAAAGCCCAAGCATCCCCCTAAATAGGCCGCTCCATGCCCCATTCCTGACTGGAGTCGTCCCATGGCCCGCGTGACGGTCGAAGATTGCGTTGACAAGGTTCCGAACCGGTTCGAACTGGTGATGCTGGCGTCGCATCGTGCGCGCGAAATCGCTTCGGGCTCGCCGCTGACGATCGACCGCGACAATGACAAGAACCCTGTCGTCGCGCTGCGCGAGATCGCCGAGGAAAGCCAGTCGGCCGAGAACCTGCGCGAGCGCATGATCGAAAGCCACCAGACCCAGATCGAGGTCGACGAGCCGGAAGAGGATTCCATGGCGCTGTTGATGGGCGGCGAGGTGGATCGCCCCGCCCAGGACGACATGTCCGAGGAAAAACTGCTGCGCGCGCTGATGGAGGCCCAGGGCCAGGGCTGACCGACCCGCGCTATTTGGGGGTTCTGCGACCGTGCTGATCGATATCGAAGATCTGCTCGCTCTGGTCCGGAACTACAACCCGCGCGCCAACGAAGACCTGATACGACGCGCCTACGACTATGGCCGGAAGATGCATTCCGGCCAGTTTCGTCATTCGGGCGAGGAATACTTCTCCCACCCCGTAGCCGTGGCCGCAATCCTGACCGAACAGCGGCTTGACGACGCGTCGATCATCACCGCGCTTCTGCACGACACGATCGAGGACACCAAATCGACCTACGCCGAAGTGTCGCGGCTTTTCGGCGAGGAGATTGCCGAACTGGTCGACGGTGTCACCAAGCTGACCAACCTGCAGCTTTCCTCGACCCTCACCAAACAGTCGGAAAACTTCCGCAAGCTCTTCATGGCGATGTCGCGCGACCTGCGCGTCATCCTCGTCAAGCTGGCCGACCGTTTGCACAACATGCGCACCATCCGGTCGCTGCCGCCGGAAAAGCAGGCCCGCAAGGCCCGCGAGACAATGGAAATCTACGCCCCGCTTGCCGGCCGCATGGGTATGCAGTGGATGCGCGAAGAGCTGGAAGACCTGGCCTTTCGCGTGCTCAACCCCGAAGGCCGCACCTCGATCATCCGGCGGTTCCTGACGCTTCAGCGCGAAACCGGCGACGTGGTCCACAAGATCACCGCCGATATCCGCAACGAACTGGACAAGGCCGACATTGACGCCGATGTCTTCGGCCGCGCCAAGAAACCCTATTCGATCTGGCGCAAGATGCAGGAAAAGGATCTGGCCTTTTCGCGCCTGTCCGACATCTACGGCTTTCGCATCATCACCCGCGACGTCGCCGATTGCTACCGCGTGCTGGGCGTCATCCATCAGCGCTGGCGCGCGGTTCCGGGCCGGTTCAAGGATTACATCAGCCAGCCCAAGACCAACGGCTACCGGTCGATCCACACCACGGTGTCGGGCCGCGACGGCAAGCGGGTCGAGGTGCAGATCCGCACCCGCCAGATGCACGAGGTGGCCGAGGCCGGCGTCGCCGCGCACTGGTCATATCGCGATGGCGTGCGGGCCGAAAACCCCTTTGCCGTCGATCCCGCGCGCTGGGTCGCACAGCTGAACGAACGGTTCGACCAGCACGAAGACCACGACGAATTTCTCGAAAACGTGAAGCTCGAGATGTATTCGGACCAGGTCTTCTGCTTCACACCCAAGGGCGACGTGATCCAGTTGCCGCGCGGCGCGACCCCGCTGGATTTCGCCTATGCCATCCACACGCGAATCGGCAACTCCACCGTATCCGCCAAGGTCGACGGCATTCGCGTCCCGCTCTGGACACGGCTGAAGAACGGTCAGTCGGTTGAAATCATCACCGCCGAAGGCCAGCGCCCGCAGGCGACCTGGGTCGACATCGTGGTGACCGGCCGCGCCAAGGGGGCGATCCGGCGCAGCCTGCGCGAGGAAGACAAGGGCCGTTTCGTGCGCCTTGGTCGCGAACTGGCCCGCGTGGCGTTCGAACATGTCGGCAAGAAAGCCACCGACAAGGCGTTGCGCACCGCTGCCAAGACCCTGGGCCTTGCCGATGAGGACGAACTGCTGGCACGCCTCGGCAGCGCCGAACTGACCGCCCGGCGCATCGTCGAGACGCTTTATCCCGAACTGGCATCGGAAAGCGCCGAAGAGGTCGACGCCCAGCGCCCGCTTATCGGGCTGGCCGCTGACCAGTCCTTTCGCCGTGCGCCTTGCTGTCAGCCGGTGCCGGGCGAACGCATTGTCGGCATCACCTATCGCGGTCAGGGCGTGGTGGTGCATGCCATCGATTGCCCTGCGCTTGAGGAATTCGAAGAGCAACCGGCGCGCTGGGTCGACCTGCACTGGCATTCCGGTCGCCATGCCGCCGCCTATACCGTGACGATGGACGCGACGATTTCGAACGACGCCGGTGTGCTGGGACGAATTTGCACATTGATCGGCGAGCAGAAGGCCAATATTTCCGACCTGAATTTCGTCGATAAAAAACCGGATTTCTACCGGATCCTGCTCGACGTGGACCTTCGTGATGTCGAGCACCTGCACACGGTGATGACCGCGCTGGAGGCCGATAGCGACGTGGCGCAGATCGCGCGCCACCGGGACCTGGCAAGACGGCCCTGAACCCGGGGGCGCGGAGGACGGATCGTTGGTATTCAAAAGGCGCACCCCACGGTCCTACATGCAGATGACCGCGGAAATGTTCTATCCGCGCGGCGGCTGGCGGCGCGCAGCATCCTATGTCACGCATCGTTTGCGCCGCCTGCCCGACAAGCCCCACCGCATCGCGCGCGGCATCTTCGCCGGCATCGTCGTCAGCTTCACGCCATTCTTCGGCCTGCATTTCGCAACTGCAGTGCTTCTGGCGGCGGTGATGCGGGGCAACATGCTTGCCGCGCTGCTGGCCACCTTCGTGGACAACCCCATCACCTTTCCGTTCATCGCGCTCTTTTCGGTCGAACTTGGCCACTGGATGCTGGGCCTCGAACGCGAAACCTCTGCGCTCCGGATCGCGGCGGACTTCGGCTATGCGGGGGCGGAAATCTGGGCCAACATCAAGGCGGTTTTCACCGACGACGTCGCGCATTGGAGCCGCCTTTCGCTGTTCTTCAGCGATGTTTTCCTGCCCTACCTGGTCGGCGGCCTGGCGCCTGGCATCGTGCTGGGTGCGGTTGGCTATTATCTGAGCCTGCCGGTCATCGGCGCCTATCAGAAGCGCCGGCGCAAGAAGCTCAAGGAACGCTACGAAAAGCTGCGCGCCGCCAAGGATGCCAAGGGAACCGCCGCCGCGCCCGCACCTGCCGGCGACTGAAAAGGCGCCTTCCATCTGCTCCAAGGGCGGCCTAGTCTGCGCCCCGACGAGTCCGGCGGGAGAAGACGATGAAACCCTTGGGGAAATTGCGGCTTGGCGTGAACATCGACCATGTCGCGACGGTACGCAACGCCCGCGGCTCGGCCTATCCCGATCCCGTGCGCGCGGCAAAGCTGGCCGAAGCGGCGGGCGCCGATGGCATCACCGCGCATTTGCGCGAAGACCGCCGCCACATCATGGATGACGATATCGAACGGCTTGTGGCCGAACTGAGCGTACCACTGAATTTCGAAATGGCCGCAACCCCGGAAATGCAGGCCATCGCCCTGCGCCATCGGCCCCATGCCGTCTGCATCGTCCCCGAGAAACGCGAGGAAAAGACAACCGAAGGCGGGTTGGAAGTGGCGCGCGAGGAAAACCGCCTGGCGCATTTCATCGCGCCTCTTGCCGAAGCCGGGTGCCGCGTGTCGATCTTCATCGCCGCTGACGCCAAGCAGATCGAGGCGGCCGCACGGATCGGCGCCGCGGTGGTCGAGCTGCACACCGGTGCTTATTGCGACTTTCACGCCGAAGGGCACTGGGCGGAACGTGACGCCGAACTCGCCCGACTGCGCGACATGGCAAGCTTTGCCCATTCGCTGGGTCTCGAGGTGCATGCCGGCCACGGCCTGACCTATGACACGGTCAAACCGGTCGCCGCCTTCCCCGAGGTAATGGAACTGAATATCGGCCATTTCCTGATTGGCGAGGCGATCTTTGCGGGCCTGCAACCGGCCATCGCCGAGATGCGCCGGCTGATGGATGAGGCCCGGGCATGAGCGGCTTTGAATGGGCGGCGCTTTGGCTGGCCTGGGTCCTTGCCGGTGCAAGCCCCGGGCCGGCGACCCTGTCAATCGCCGGAACGGCCATGAACGGCGGGCGCGCGGCCGGACTGTGCGTGGCCGCCGGCATCCTCTTTGGGTCGGCCTGCTGGGGACTCGCGGCGGCGGCCGGTCTCAGCGCCATCATGCTGGCCCATGTCTGGCTGTTCGAGGTGCTGCGCTACGCCGGGGCCGCCTATCTTCTGTTTCTCGCTCTGAAATCGCTGCGCTCCGCGCTGTCCGCCGGTAAAGCGATGCACGAACGCGGCTATTCCGGAAGCCCGTCGCGGCTTTTTGCCAAGGGCGCGCTGATCCACCTGACCAATCCCAAGGCGATCCTGTCCTGGGCATCGATCTTTGCCATCGTCCTGCCCGCCGGGTCTGATCCTGGCAGCGTGTTCGGGCTGTTCGCCTTCCTCTATTCCGGCTCGCTTCTCGTCTTCCCCGGCTATGCGTTGCTTTTCTCGGCCCCGGGCATGGTGAAGGTCTACAAGCGGATGAAACGCGGCTTCGAACTTGTCTTTGCCGGGTTCTTCGGCTTTGCCAGCCTGAAAATCCTGACCGCGCGGCTTCAATGATCCTCGGCATCGGCACCGATCTGGCCAATATCGAACGCATCGAACGCGTTCTGGACCGATTTGGCGACCGGTTTCGTAACCGCGTCTTTACCGAGGTCGAACAGCGCAAGGCCGAACGGCGCCGCGATACCGCGGGAACCTATGCCAAGCGCTGGGCCGCGAAAGAGGCCTGTTCCAAGGCACTGGGCACCGGTCTGCGCATGGGCATTTCCTGGAAGGACATGGCCGTGTCGAACCTGCGCAGCGGCCAGCCGGTAATGCATCTGACCGGCTGGGCGAAGGAACGGCTCGACGCGATGACACCGGCGGGTCACGACGCGATCGTGCACGTCACGCTGACCGACGATCACCCCTGGGCACAGGCTTTCGTGGTGATCGAGGCCGTGCCAAGACCCGCATCAGCTTGACAGCCCCGCGCCGCACCATCATGTAGCGCGGGCGACAACCGAAGGCAGGACAGGACATGGCCAGCAAAACCGGAACCGGCAGCGGTCTCGTAGAAAACATCAAGACCATCGTCTACGCGCTCCTGATCGCCGGCGTCTTCCGCACGCTCTTCTTCCAGCCGTTCTGGATCCCCTCGGGATCGATGAAAGATACGCTGCTGATCGGCGACTTTCTGTTCGTCAACAAGATGGCCTATGGCTATTCGCGGTATTCCTGCCCCTTTGCCATCTGCCCGTTTTCCGGCCGCATCCTGTTTTCCGAACCCGAACGCGGTGACGTGATCGTCTTCCGTCATCCGGTTGCCGGCACGGATTACATCAAGCGGCTGATTGGCCTGCCGGGCGACACCGTGCAGGTCAAGGCAGGGCTGCTCTATATCAACGACGAACCGGTGACGCTTGAGCGCGACGGTTCGTTCGAGGAAGTCTACGAACGTCAGGGCCCCGAGCGGCGCACCCCGAAATGCGTCGAACCGGTCGGCATCGGCGCGATCTGCGTCAAGGAAAAGTATATCGAGACACTTCCCAACGGCGTCGCCCACAGCGTTCTGAACGTCCGCGCCGAGGCGCTGGACGATACCTCGCGCTTTACCGTGCCGGCGGGGCATTACTTTTTCATGGGTGACAACCGCGACAATTCCACCGACAGCCGGGTCGCGCAATCGGCCGGTGGCGTCGGCTTCGTTCCGGCCGAAAACCTGATCGGCCGTGCCGACCGCATCATGTTCTCTTCCGCCGGCCAATCGATGTTCTTCTTCTGGACCTGGCGCAGCGACCGGTTCTTCAAGGCGGTCGAGTGAAACTTGCCGGCGATCTGAAGGCCTTCGAGGCCCGGATCGGCCACGTGTTTTCCCGGCCCGAACTGCTGGTTCGCGCCGTTACCCATGGCTCTATCGCCTCGCCCAGCCGACCCGACAACCAGCGGCTGGAATTCCTGGGCGACCGGGTTCTGGGCCTGGTCATGGCCGAGGCGCTGCTGGCCGCCGACCGGCAGGCGTCCGAAGGTCTGCTGGCCCCCCGCTTCAACACGCTCGTGCGCAAGGAAACCTGTGCCGCCGTGGCGCGCGAAATCGGGCTGGGCGAGGTGCTGAAACTCGGCCGTTCCGAAATGCTTTCGGGCGGGCGGCGCAAGGAGGCGCTGCTGGGCGACGCGATGGAGGCCGTGATTGCCGCCGTCCATCTCGACGCCGGGTTCGAGGCCGCGCGGGCGATGATCCTGCGGCTTTGGGGCGAACGGATCGACACCGTCAAGGCCGATGCCCGCGACCCCAAGACAGCCTTGCAGGAATGGGCCCAGGCGCGCGGCCAGCAACCGCCAAGCTATGCACTGCGCGACCGGACCGGCCCCGACCACGCGCCCGACTTCACCGTCGAGGTACGGCTTGACAGCGGCGAAGCCGCGACCGCCACAGCCGGGTCGAAACGCCAGGCCGAACAGGCCGCGGCAAAGGCACTTCTGGCGCGAATGGAGAAGGCCGATGACTGACAGCGAACCGACCCGTGCCGGGTTTGTTGCCCTGATCGGCGAACCGAACGCCGGCAAGTCGACGCTGCTCAACCGCATGGTCGGCGCCAAGGTGTCGATCGTCACCCACAAGGTGCAGACCACGCGCGCGCGCATCCGCGGCATCGCGATGCAGGGGGCTGCGCAGATCGTCTTTGTCGACACGCCGGGCCTTTTTCGTCCGCGCCGGCGTCTGGACCGCGCCATGGTCGCCGCCGCATGGGGCGGGGCGGCCGATGCCGATATTGTGGTACTGCTGATCGAGGCGCATCGCGGCCTGACCCCGGGAACAGAGGCGATAATCGAAGCCCTGCGAGAGCGGATGCCGGCAGAAACGCCGGTCGCGCTTGCCATCAACAAGATCGACCGGGTCAAGGCCGAAACGCTTCTGGCGCTGACCGAAACGATGAATGCCGCCTACCCGTTCGCGAAAACCTTTCTGATTTCCGCCGAACGCGGCCACGGGGTCGACGATCTGCGCCACTGGCTGGCGGGGCAACTGCCGCAAGGCCCCTGGCTTTACCCCGAGGACCAGATCGCCGATCTGCCGCTGCGCATGATCGCCGCCGAGATGACCCGCGAAAAGCTGACCCTGCGCCTGCACGAGGAATTGCCCTATCAACTGACTGTCGAAACCGAAACCTGGGAAGAACGCAAGGACGGTTCGGTCCGCATCGAGCAGGTGATCTACGTCGCCCGCGAGGGCCACAAGGGCATCGTTCTGGGCCACAAGGGCGAAACGGTGAAGGCGGTGGGCAAGGCCGCGCGGGCGGAGATTGCCAGCTTTCTGGAACGGCCGGTGCATCTGTTTCTGAACGTGCGGTTGCGCGCCAACTGGCAGGACGAGGCAGAGCGTTATAGCGAAATGGGCCTCGACATCCGCGACGCGGATTGAACGACGGGGCGCGGCGGTTCAGAAATCGACCGCGATCCCCTTCTTTTCCCAATCGCCGAAGCGGACCGGCTCCGGCCCGTCGCGACCACCAAGTTCGGTTGGCAGTGCGGCCTCCTTGGTGGCCTTGCGGCGCGCTTCGGCTTCGGCGAGCGCGCGCTGCGCGGCGGCGGGAATATCGGGGCGTTCGGTATCGGTCATCGTTGCTCGTCTTGTATCGCAAACGCCCATGCGCTAGGGCCGGCCCATGGTGGCACGACAGCACACAGGCAACAAGACCGACGCGGCGAACCCCGGCAAGGGCGACCCGCGGCGTGGCGCGCTTTTGCTACTGTCCGCAGTTCTTGGCCAAGGCCGCATGCTGTCGGAACTTCTGGCAGAACCACCCGCCGAATTTCTGGCGCTTTCGCCTGCCGGACGCGCGCGCGCCCAGCGTCTTGCCGTGACCGTGCTGCGCCATGTCGAACCGGCCGACCGGGTGCTAGCACCCTTTCTACGCAAATCGCCGCCCCTTGCCATTCGCAACATCCTGCGCCTTGCAACCGTCGAGATGCTGGCCGAAGGCGAAGCCCCCCATGGTGCCGTCAACGCCGCGGTTTCACTGGCCCGCGCCGACCGCAAGACCGTGCCTCTGACCGGGCTGGTCAACGCGGTTCTGCGCCAGGTCGCCGAAACCGGTGCGGCGCAATGGGCGAATCTGCCGCCGCAGCGCCTGCCGATGTGGCTGCGCAAACCCCTGGTCGACCTTTGGGGCCGCGAAACGGTCAGCGCCATCGAGGCGGTGCAAGCGCGGCCGGCACCGCTTGACCTGACGCTTGCCAAACCGGAAGCCGCCGAACACTGGGCCGAGAGGCTGGGCGCGGAACGGCTGCCGACCGGCTCGCTCCGGCTTCCAACGCCCGGCCGAATCCGCGAACTTGACGGCTATGCCACTGGCGACTGGTGGGTGCAGGATGCCGCCGCCGCCCTGCCTGCCCGGCTTCTGGCGGTACGCCCCGGCGAACGCGTGCTTGACCTTTGCGCCGCGCCGGGTGGCAAGACTCTCCAACTGGCGGCGGCCGGCGCCCGGGTCACCGCGCTCGACCTGTCCGAGCGGCGACTGACCCGGCTTTCGGAAAACCTGATCCGCACCGGTCTGCACGCCGACATCGTCTGCGCCGATGCGCTGCAGTGGGATGGCACCGGGTTTGACGCCGTCTTGCTGGACGCCCCCTGTTCGGCGACCGGCACCATCCGCCGCCACCCCGACCTGCCCTTCGTCAAGGACGGCAGCGAAACCGCCGCACTGGTCGCCTTGCAGGCCGCGCTGATCGACAGCGCGCGTCTGAGGCTGAAACCCGGTGGGCGGCTGGTGTTCTGTACCTGCTCGCTGTTGCCAGAAGAGGGCGAGGAACAGGTGCGCGCGGCGCTGGCGCGCCATCCCGACCTGACACTCGCCAGATCCGACGCCGCCTTCCTGGCCCCTGAATGGCGGGCCCGCGATGGCGGATTGCGGCTGCGCCCCGACCACTGGGCCGAGCGCGGCGGCATCGACGGCTTCTACATGGCCGAGCTGCGCCGGGCGGGGTAAAAGGTGTTCTGAGAAGTGACAGCAGCGAGCCCTGACAGTAGACTTGCCCCGGGCAGTCGGACCGAAGCGCTCCACGAAACAAGAGGCAAGCCAGGCGTGATCCGTTTCGAAGGTTGGCGCAGATTTCATACGCGCTGGGCGAACCGTTTTGCGGCCCGCCTGGCCACCCGTGCCCGACCCGATACCGGCTTTACCGCTCAGCCCGAACCGCGCACCATCGGCACCTTCGCCCGCGGTCGCCAGCTGATCGGCGGAAACTACCAGTTTGCCGGCCATCACATCGAATCGCCCGGAACCGCGCTATGGGACCTGCCGGCGCCGCACCGCGCATTCGAGGAGGAGCTGCACGGCTTTGCCTGGCTTGACGATCTGGCCGCCGTCGGCGACATCGCGGCGCGCGAGCGGGCGCAGGACTGGACCTTTGGCTGGATCGACCGCTATGGCCGCGGCAGCGGCCCGGGCTGGACGCCGAACCTGACGGGCCGGCGCCTGATCCGCTGGATCAACCACGCGCTGTTGTTGCTGAACGGTTGCGGCCATACCGCGACCGAAGCCTATTTCTGGTCGCTTGCCCAGCAGACCAACTACCTGTCGCGCCGCTGGCATGCCGCGCCGTCCGGCCTGCCCCGCTTCGAGGCGCTGACCGGGCTTGTCTATGCCGGTCTGGCGTTGACCGGAATGGAGCGCCACGTCGAGGCTGCAACGCTGGCGCTCGGGCAGGAGTGCCAGCGCGAAATCGACGCCGAGGGCGGCATCCCCTCGCGCAATCCCGAAGAGCTTCTGGAGATCTTCACCTTGCTCAACTGGGCCACGCAGGCATTGGGCGAAGCCGACAGGAAGGCGCCGCGCGCGCATCTGCACGCGGTCGAGCGTATTGCGCCGACGTTGCGTTGCCTGCGTCATGCCGATGGCGGGCTGGCACGGTTTCACGGCGGCGGACGCGGCGCCGAAGGCCGGCTGGACCATGCCCTGGCCACCTCTGGCATCCGCCAGCACTACGCGCACGGGACGGTCATGGGCTTTTGCCGGCTGTCCGGCGGGCGCTCCACCGTCATTGTCGACGCCGCCGCACCGCCGGGTCAGCGGGCCAGCATCAATGCCCATGCCTCGACCACCGCCTTTGAACTGACCTCGGGCCGGCGCCCGGTGATCGTCAATTGCGGATCCGGCGCGACCTTTGGCGCAGAATGGCGCCGTGCCGGGCGCGCAACGGCTTCGCATTCAGCCCTCGCGATCGAGGGCTATTCCTCCTCGCGCCTCAAGAGGCCGCAGGTCGCCGGCCGCGCGGGAACAGAACCCCTGGCCGAAGCCGCGGACGTCGTCGAGCTGCAACCCTGGAGCAACCTTGACGCCATCGGCCTTCTGATCGCCCATAACGGCTATGAGCGCACGCACGGGCTCTTGACCACTCGGCAGCTTGCGCTTTCCTCCGACGGGCGCGCGCTCAGCGGGGCGGACAGGCTCTCTGCGGTGACCGATGCCGAACGGCGACGCTTCGACCGGATCCTGCAGCGCGGCGACAAGCATGGCGTCGCCTATGCGCTGCGCTTTCATCTGCACCCCGATGTCGATGCCGCGCTGGACATGGGCGGCACGGCGGTGTCGCTGGCGCTTAAAAGCGGCGAGATCTGGGTGTTTCGTTTTGGCGGCCGGGCCGAGTTGAGCCTTGAGCCTTCGGTCTATCTTGAGCGTGGGCGGCTGAAGCCACGGGCGACAAAACAGATCGTGCTCGCTGCCCGGATCGCCGATTATTCCGGCCAGATCGACTGGACCTTGGCCAAGGCACAGGATACCCCACAGGCCACACGCGATCTGGAACGCGAAGACCCGCTTGCCGGTGTCTGACAAGCAAGGAACCGACAATGACCGATCTTGTTCCCATCGGCCGCGCGCTGATTTCCGTTTCCGACAAGACGGGGCTGATCCCGCTCGGCCGCGCGCTGGCCGGTCGCGGTGTTGAACTGGTTTCGACCGGTGGCACGGCGAAGGCGCTGCGCGATGCCGGGCTTTCTGTGCGCGACGTGGCCGAACTGACCGGGTTTCCCGAGATGATGGACGGCCGCGTCAAGACCCTGCACCCGATGGTTCATGGCGGGCTTCTGGCATTGCGCGACGACGACGAACATCTGGTAGCGATGGCGGCGCACGGGATCGAACCCATCGACCTGCTGGTGGTCAACCTCTACCCGTTCGAGGCGACCGTGGCCAAGGGCGCCGGCTGGGCCGATTGCATCGAGAACATCGATATCGGCGGGCCGGCCATGATCCGCGCGGCGGCCAAGAACCACGCCTTTGTCACCGTCGTCACCGATGTCGCCGACTACGACGCGCTGAACGGTGAACTGGAACGCCATGACGGCGCCACAAGCCATGGCTTCCGCCGCGCGCTGGCGCAGAACGCCTATGCGCGCACCGCGGCCTATGACGCGGCGGTTTCGACCTGGATGGCTGGCGCGATCGGTGCCGACACCCCGCGCCGCCGGGCCTTTGCCGGCACGCTGGCACAGCCCCTGCGCTACGGCGAAAACCCCCACCAGGCGGCGGCGTTCTACACCGACGGTTCCAACCGGCCCGGCGTTGCCACCGCGCGGCAGTGGCAGGGCAAGGAGCTGAGCTACAACAACATCAACGACACCGATGCCGCGTTCGAGCTGGTGGCGGAGTTTGACCCGGTGGAGGCGCCCGCCTGCGCCATCATCAAACATGCCAACCCCTGTGGCGTGGCGCGCGGCGCAACCATGGCCGAGGCCTACGCGCGCGCCTATGACTGCGACCGCACCTCGGCCTTTGGCGGGATCGTCGCGCTGAACCGCCCGCTTGATGCCGCCACCGCCGAGGAGATCACCCAGATCTTCACCGAGGTGGTCATCGCCCCGGGCGCAGACGATGCCGCGCGCGCCATCTTTGCCGCGAAGAAGAACCTGCGCCTTCTGACCACGGCGGGCCTGCCCGACCCGGGCGCGCCGGGGCTTGCCTATCGGCAGGTCGCAGGGGCATGCTGGTGCAGGACCGCGACAATGGCCGCATCGCCGCCACGGACCTGAAGGTGGTGACGCGCCGCGCGCCGACCGAGGCGGAAATCGCCGATCTCCTCTTTGCCTGGCGCGTCGCCAAGCACGTCAAGTCGAACGCCATCGTCTATGTCAAGGAGGGTGCCACCGTCGGCGTCGGCGCCGGCCAGATGAGCCGGATCGACAGTACCCGCATCGCCGCGAGCAAGGCGCGCGACATGGCCGGGGCGCTGGGGCTTGCGCAACCGCTTACCCTTGGTTCGGTCGTCGCCTCCGACGCATTCTTTCCCTTCTCCGACGGGCTTCTGGCCGCCGCCGAGGCGGGCGCGACGGCAATCATCCAGCCCGGCGGTTCGATGCGCGATGACGAAGTGATCGCCGCCGCCGATGCGGCCGGCCTGGCGATGGTCTTTACCGGCCAGCGCCATTTCCGGCACTGAGGCCCCCGATGCGTTGGCTCTGGGCAAGCGCGGGCGCGGTCTTTCTCGTCGATCAGGCGTCGAAATTCGCTGTCGTCCATGGCCTGAACCTCGATCAGCGGCGCGCCATCGACGTCTGGCCACCGTTTCTGAATTTCCGCATGGCCTGGAACGAAGGTGTGAATTTCGGCCTGTTTGCCAGTTCGCAATCGTTCATGCGCTGGTTTCTGGTGGCCCTGGCCCTGGCGATAGCCACCTGGGTATGGCTCTGGCTTCGCCGCGGTCACCACACGCGGCTGGCCCATCTCGGCGGCGGCATGCTGATCGGCGGCGCGCTGGGAAACGTGGTTGACCGGCTGCTTTACGGCGCGGTCGCCGATTTCCTGAACATGTCCTGTTGCGGGATCGACAACCCCTATTCCTTCAACATCGCCGATATCGCCATCTTCGCGGGGGCACTGCTGCTGGTCGTCGTTTCCGATCGCCAGAAGACCCCGTGACGCGCCGCAGCGAATAGGCTAAAGACGAAAAAGACGGTTCCGGGAGGCACACATGCGGGCAACGAAGGCGGGTTTTGCACTGGCGTTTTCGGCGGCGCTGACGCTTGCCGGCTGCGGCAGCGACAATCCCAAACTTCTGAACCTCGAGGCCAATACCGACGGGCCGGATGAATTCGCCATCCTGCCGACCAAGCCCCTGGAAATGCCCGAAAGCCTGGCCGCGCTGCCCGAACCGACACCGGGCGGCACCAACATCACCGACCCGACGCCGAAAGCCGATGCCTATATGGCGCTGGGCGGGCGCGATCCGGGACCAGCGGGCAACCCCTCGGCCAGCGACGGCGCGCTTGTCAACTATGCCGCGCGCCATGGCCTTTCGTCCGACATCCGCACCACGCTGGCCTCCGAAGATCTGGAATTTCGCCGTGCCAATGACGGCCGGCTTCTGGAACGGCTCTTTAGCGTGAACGTTTATTTCAAGGCCTACCGGCCGATGTCGCTGGACCGCTATGCCGAACTGGAACGCTGGCGCGCGCGCGGCCTGCTGACGCCTTCAGCGCCGCCGGAAGATTCCGCCGAATAATATCCCGCCATCACAAGCGCGTGGACCGGCCTTGCGTCTGCCGGCTACCGGCTTAGGTTGCACTCGCGCGGCTTTGGAGGTGCATCATGCGGGTTTTTCGGGTTCTGGCACTGGCCAGTATCGCCTTCGCTTCCGCTGCCACTGCGGAAACCGTTACCAGCTTCGATCTTGAAAACGGCATGCAGGTGGTGGTGATCGAAGATCACCGCGCGCCGGTGGTCGTGCACATGGTGTGGTACCGGGTCGGCTCTGCCGACGAAGGGCCGGGCGTTTCCGGCGTCGCCCACTTTCTGGAACACCTGATGTTCAAGGGCACCGACACCGTGGCTCCGGGCGAGTTTTCGGCAACGGTCGAGGCCAACGGCGGCGATGACAATGCCTTCACCTCCTGGGACTACACCGCCTATTTTCAGCGCATCGCTGCCGACCGGCTGGACCTGGTGATGCGGATGGAAGCCGACCGCATGCGCGGGCTGAAACTGTCCGAAGAGGATGTGGTGACCGAACGCGCGGTTGTTCTGGAAGAACGCAACAAGCGCACCGAAAACGACCCCGGCGCGCTCTTTGGCGAACAGCGCCGCGCCGCGCAGTACCTCAACTTGCGCTACGGCACCCCGGTGATCGGCTGGAAACACGAAATCGAGGCGCTGAACCGCGATGACGCGTTGGCGTTTTACAAGACCTTCTATGCACCCAACAACGCCATCCTGATTGTTGCCGGCGATGTCACGCCCGATGCCGTGCGCACGCTGGCCGAAACCCATTACGGCCCGATCGCGCCGACTGTCGATCTGCCCGAACGGTTGCGCCCGACCGAACCGCCGCAACTGTCGGAGCGTCGCCTGAGCTATGCCGATCCCCGCGTCGCGCAGCCCACGGTCATACGCACCTACCTTGCCCCCGAACGCGATGCTGGCAACCAGTCCGAAGCGGCTGCGCTGACGGTTCTGGCAGAGCTTCTGGGCGGCAGCCCCACGACATCGGTTCTGGCACGCAAGCTGCAGTTCGAAAGCCAGATCGCCGTCTATTCCGGCGTTTTCTATGATGGCGTTTCGCTTGACGCGACGACGCTGGCCATGGCCGTGGTGCCGGTGCCGGGCGTCAGCCCAGAAGAGGCCGAGGCGGCCCTTGACGGCGCGCTGGCCGGTTTTCTGAAGGACGGCGTCGATGCCGAGGAGTTTCAGCGCATCAAGACGCAAATTTCGGCGGCCGAGATCTATGCCCGCGACGTCGTCCGCGGCCTGGCCCAAAGCTATGGCGAGGCGCTGACCTCGGGGTTGACCATCGCCGATGTGCAGGCCTGGCCCGACGCCCTTCGTGCCGTGACCCCGGACGATGTGATGGCGGCGGCCCGCAAGGTTCTGGACCGCAAAAACGCGGTCACCGGTTTTCTGACCCGCCCCGACGCCGCATCGGCACCGGCAGGCGAAACCACCATCCCCGAAGGCGGCGACGAAACCGCTGGAAATGCGGAGGCTGCGGAATGATCTGGCAAGTGATCCGTGCCGCGCTGGCGGTGATCGTGCTTGCGCTGCCTGCGCGCGCCGAAGTGCCCATCGTGTCGGTCACCTCGCCCGGTGGCATCACCGCATGGCTGGTCGAGTCGCACGACATTCCCTTTACCGCACTTGAAATCCGGTTTCGCGGCGGCGCCAGCCTTGACACGCCGGGCAAACGCGGAGCGATCAACCTGATGACCGCGCTGATCGAGGAAGGCGCCGGGGACATGGATGCGCAGGGTTTTGCCGCCGCGCGTGATGCCCTTGCCGCCAGCTACAGCTTTCGCACCTATGACGATGTCCTGGCAATTTCGGCCAAGTTCCTGAGCGAAAATCGCGACGACGCGGTCGACCTCCTGCACCTTGCCCTGACGCAGACGCGGTTCGATACCGACGCGATCGAACGCGTGCGCGGGCAGGTCTTTGCCAATATCCGCGCCGATGCGCAGGACCCGCAGACCATCGCCACCCGGACGCTGGACCGGCTGGCCTTCGGCGATCACCCCTATGCGACCGCGCTGGATGGCACGATGGACAGCGTCGCCGCGCTGACCCGCGACGATCTGATCGCCGCCAGGGCGCGGGTGATGGTGCGCGACCGCCTGGTCGTCTCTGCCGTGGGCGACATCACGCCCGAAGACCTCGGTGCGCTTCTTGACCGGCTCCTGGGCGATCTGCCGCAGACCGGGGCCGAGGAGCCTGGCGATGCGCCCTTCCTTCTGGAAGGCGGGGTCACGGTGGTGCCCTATGATACGCCGCAATCGGAAATCATCTTTGGCCAGAAGGGGCTGAAACAGGACGACCCGGATTTCTTTGCCGCCTATGTGCTGAACGAGATACTGGGCGGCGGGCGCTTTACCTCGCGCCTGATGACGGAGGTGCGCGAAAAGCGCGGCCTGACCTATGGCATTGGCACCTATCTGGTCGCGCTCGACCATGCCGAACTGGTGATGGGCGGGGCGGCGACGCAAAACGCCCGCGCCGCCGAAACGATCGCGGTCATCCGCGAGCAATGGGGCAGGATTGCCGCCGAAGGCGTCAGCGCCGACGAACTCGACGCGGCCAAGACCTATCTGACCGGCTCCTACCCGTTGCGGTTCGACGGCAACGGGCCGATTGCCAACATACTGGTCGGCATGCAGTTGCAGGGCTATCCCATCGACTATGCGAAAACCCGCAACGCCCGGATAGAGGAGGTCACGGGCGACGATATAGCGCGCGTCGCCAAACGCCTGCTGGCGCCCGACGCGCTGCATTTCGTCGTCGTCGGCCAACCCGAAGGGCTGTGAAGGCACCACGCGCCGGCCTGTCGAATCGCGCGCGCCTGTGCTAAGTCTGGTGGGATGAACGCCCAGAACCACAAAATGCGCGCCGAACGCCCGGTCATCCGACAATTGGACGAGGCCGCCGTCAACCGCATCGCCGCCGGCGAAGTGGTGGAAAGGCCGGCATCGGCGGTCAAGGAACTGGTGGAAAACGCGCTGGATGCCGGCGCGCGCCGGGTCACGGTGGACTACGCCGATGGCGGCAAGACGCTGATCCGCGTGACCGACGACGGCTGCGGCATGGCGCCCGACGATCTGCCACTGGCGCTGTGCCGCCACGCCACATCGAAGATCGACGGCAGTGACCTGCTGAACATCCGCAGTTTCGGCTTTCGCGGCGAGGCATTGCCATCGCTGGGCGCGGTGGGCCGGCTGACGCTAACCTCGCGCGCCGAAGGCCATGAGGCCGCGCGCATCGCCGTTTCGGGCGGCCGGCAAGAGCCTGTGAAACCCGCCGCGCTGAGCCGGGGGACCGTGGTGGAACTGCGCGATCTCTTCTACGCCACGCCGGCGCGGTTGAAGTTTCTGCGCAGCGACCGGGCGAAGCGCAGGCGATTGCCGAGGTCATGCGCCGCACGGCCATGGCCGAACCGCAGGTCGGCTTTGCATTGCGCGACGTGTCAGGTGGTGGCGAGGGGCGCGACATCTGCGCGCCGATCCGCAGTCGGGCGACCTGTTCGATGCGCTTATCCGGGCGCCTGGCCGATCGGCCGCGACTTCGCCGAAAATGCCATTGCCATCGATGCCGAACGCAGTGGCCTGCGGCTATGGGGCTATGCCGCGTTGCCCACCTATTCGCGCGGTTCCTCGGTTTCGCAATATCTTTTCGTCAACGGCCGCCCGGTACAGGACAAGCTGTTGTACGGTGCCCTGCGCGCCGCCTATTTCGATGTGCTGAGCCGCGATCGCCACCCCGCTGCGGCGCTGTTTCTGACCTGCGATCCCGAACGTGTGGATGTGAACGTGCACCCGGCGAAATCCGAAGTGCGGTTTCGCGAACCGGCGCTGGCGCGCGGGCTGATCGTTTCGACGCTGCGCCAGGCGCTGGCAGGGGCCGGGCATCGCGCGTCGTCCACCGTCGCCGATGCGACGCTGGCCGCGATGCGCCCCACAGCGGCCGTGCCGCGCCATTATCAGATGGATCTTGCCTCCCGCGCGTCGCTGCAGGCCGCAACACGGTGGCAAGCCCCGGCACCGGGCTTTGCCGAAGCCCCTGTCGCCGCACCGTCGGCGCGGGTGGAACCCGAAACGGCGGGCGACGAACACCGCCCGCTCGGCGCGGCGCGTGCGCAACTGCACGAAAACTACATCGTCGCGCAGACCGAAACCGGCATCGTCATCGTCGATCAGCATGCCGCCCACGAACGGCTGGTCTATGAACGGATGAAGGCCGAATTTGCCGGGCGGGGCGTGGCCGCGCAGGCGCTGCTGATCCCGGACATCGTCGAACTGTCGACCACCGAGGCTCAGCGCCTTCTGGACATGGCAGAGGAACTGTCGGCACTCGGCCTATCCATCGAGCCCTTTGGCGGTGGCGCCATCGCCGTGCGCGAAACTCCCGCTATCCTCGGGCCGGTCGATGCCGCGGCGCTGATCCGCGACGTTCTCGACGAACTGGCCGATCTCGGCGACAGCACCGCGCTGCGCGGCCGCATCGACGCGGTGCTGAGCCGCATGGCCTGCCACGGGTCGGTCCGCTCGGGCCGCCAGATGCGCGCCGAAGAAATGAACGCGCTACTGCGCGAGATGGAGGCGACGCCGCTTTCTGGCCAGTGCAACCATGGCCGGCCGACCTATGTGGAACTGAAACTGGCCGATATCGAACGGCTTTTCGGTCGGCGATGATCAGCATCGGGCCCTATACCTTCGCGTTGGACGACCCGCTGGTCGTCGCCGCACTGGCAGGGCTGGGCGCGCTGTTGCTGCTGTTTTTGTTCATCATCCTCGCGATGCGTGCGGCCGGCCGTGCCGCCCGCGCTGCCGAACCCCTGGCCTGGCAGTTGGGTCAACTGGGCCAGCGGGTGCAATCGCTGTCTGACGGCCAGCAGCAACTGGCCGGCGGGCTGACCCATGTCTCCGAAGCGCAGGCGCACAGCCAGTCCTCGATGCTGAAGCTGATGGAACAGCGTCTTGCCGAGGTCAGCCAGCGGATGAACGAGAACCTGCACGGTTCGGCCACCCGCACGGCGCGCAGCCTGGGCGAATTGCAGCAGCGGCTGGAAACCATCGACAAGGCGCAGGCCAATATCGAGAAGCTTTCCGGCGATGTGCTCAGCCTTCAGGACATCCTGTCAAACAAGCAGACCCGCGGCGCTTTCGGGGAAATCCAGCTGCACGACATCGTTTTGAAAGCACTGCCCAAGGACAGCTACACGATGCAGGCGACGCTTTCGAACGGGCGGCGGGCCGACTGCCTGATCCACCTGCCGAACCCGCCGGGACCGATCGTCATCGATTCGAAGTTTCCGCTGGAGGCCTACGAGGCGCTGCGCCGCGCCGAAAACCAGAACCAGCTGACCGAGGCGGCGCGCGCGCTGCGTACGGCCGTTCGCACCCATATTCGCGCGATTTCCGAACGCTACATCCTGGACGGTGAAACCGCCGACGGGGCGCTGATGTTTCTGCCGTCAGAGGCGGTCTATGCCGAACTGCACGCCAATTTTCCCGAACTGGTGCGCGAAGGTTTCGAGGCGCGCGTCTGGATCGTGTCGCCCACCACATGCATGGCGACACTGAACACGATGCGGGCGATCCTGAAGGATGCGCGAATGCGTGAACAGGCCGGCGAGATCCGCAAAACGCTGAAGATGCTGCACCGCGACGTCGAACTGGTCGTCGACCGGGTCGCCAAGCTCGACACCCACTTCCATCAGGCGCGCGCCGATCTGGAAGGCATCACCACCGCCGCCGAACGCGCCGGAAAGCGTGCCGCACGGCTCGACAATTTCGATTTCGAGGAACTGGCGCCGGACGAAACCGGCGCCCGCGTCGTGCCACTGGTCAAGGGTGAAAGCTAGGCCAGATCGGCCATGTGGCGGTCAAACTCCGCCCGCGCGCGTCCCCATACCCCGTCATCCAGCCGGTCGAGCGCCAGAAGCGAAGGCAGCAGCTGCGCGGCGAAATCGGCGCTGCTTTCGGCCGGCAGAAGCGAAGGCAGATTGTCGATGGCCGTCACGTCCAGAACCGGCTCTTCCGCCACCCGCAGCGCCGGTTCCTGCCAGCTTGTCACCCGGTCATAGACCTTTACCGGTGAGAATTCAGAGGTTGGATCGCAGGCGATATCGCCGATGACCCGCAGCGCCCGGGGCGCCGCAAGCGCCGAGGCCGGCACGAACACCGGGCAGCCGGGCCGGGCCAGAATGCAGTTGAGAAAGATCGCGTGCTCCAGAACCTCGGGGAATGGCCCGCCATGGGCGGTTTCGGCCATGTCCCAGCCGGTAACGGCCATGCCCATCGCCGCGCAGAGATCGGCCGCACCCGTGCCGACCCGGCCGAGTGCCCCGATGATCAGCGCATCCGGTCGCCCGGCCCCCAGCGCGGCGCATTCGGCATCAAGCTCGGCCAAAAGCGCGCCTTGCGAGGGATAGCGTGACAACGGGCCGCAAAGCTCGCCGCGCTGCTGGGCCAGCCAGCATTTCAGCGCCACCGCCGCCCCGGCATAGCCGGCCCAGTAGCCAAAGGCCGCCACCCGCCGCCCGGCTTCGTCCACCAGGTATTCCAGATCGTAAAGCGCACCGCCGCCGGCCCTGAACCGGCGCAACAGCACCTGCCCCGCCGGCTGCCCCTTGAAGGCGTGACCGAAAAGGATATGGCGATGGCGCAGCGGCGTTCCGTCCTCCGGCAGTTCCTTCAGCCCGAAGATGATCGCATCGCCCGGCGCCTGCGGCCACGAGGCCTCGGGTACGATGTTGCAGCCGGCCTCGGCATAGCCGCCGATATCCAGCGCGCGCTGGCGGCTTTCCTCGACCGTCACGGCCAAGCCGGCCGCGCGCAGTTGCGCGGCGCCTTCTGGCGTCAGGCCCGTGCGCTCCTCGTTGTCGCGGGTCTCGGCGCGCAGCCACAGATGCACCATCGGTTTTCTCCCCTTGCGATCAGAAATAGGTTTGGCTGGCGCGGCGGCCTGGCCGGTCGAGATGCGGCACCGCGCCGAACTGCAGCAGGTGAATCTCGTCGCCAACCAGTTCGAAGCGATGGACCGAAGTATTCATCACCCTCAGGAAAAGCCTGGCCTTTGCCACGGTGTCGAGCCCAAGCGCAATTGCGATGAGTGTGGCGATGACACCGGTCGAGGTGACCAGAACCACCCTTTCGTCCGCGCCCCCGGCAGCAGCGCGTGCCGCGCCAAGTATCCTGGCGCGAAAATCGTCGTAGCGTTCCAGCCCCTCGGCCAATGGCTCGTTTCGCCAGACATCCAGAACCTGCACCACGTGGGCGGCGAATTCGGCGGCGTTTTCGGGAAATGGCACGCCACGCTTTCGCGCCAGGAATTCCGAGAGACCGAAATAGTCCAGCTCATTGAGGCGCGGATCGATCTCGTGCGGCCGCCCGTCACGGTTCAGCGCTTCAGCGGTTTGGCGCTGTCGGTTCAGCTCGCCGCTGATCACCCGCGAATAGCCGCCGCTGTCGCTCAGGTATTCGCCAAGCCACCGCGCCTGCCGCCGCCCCAGATCGGAAAGCCGGTCATAATCGGCCTCGCTTCGCGCTCCGGTATTGGCCTGCCCGTGCCGGACGAGGGTAATTTCGCGCATGCCTCAGCCTTTCCCGGTCTGCCACCACCGCGGCGTGTCCAGCCCCCTGACCGCCGCGCTCAGCCCCATGTCACATCGCCGAGAAAGATGTAACCCGCGCCATAGATCGTCTTGATCAGCCGCGGGTTCTTCGGGTCTTCGCCCAGCTTGGTGCGCAGCCGCGAAATGCGCACATCCATGGCCCGGTCGAAACTGTCGCCAGCTGCGCCGCCCAGCGCCTCCTGCATCTGTGCCCGGCTGATCAGCCGCTTGGGCGCGTCAAGGAACAGGCGCAGAACCTCGCCCTCGGCATGCGAAAAGGGAACTTCATCACCGTCCTCGGCGATCAGGGTGTAACGGTCGAAATAGGCGGTCCAGCCGTTGAACCGCGCCACGGCGGCCGGCCTGTCCACCTCTGCCCGGCCCTTGCGCAGGCGCGCGCGCACCCGCGCCACGACCTCGGCCGGATCGAAGGGCTTGATGATGTAGTCATCGGCGCCGAGTTCCAGCCCCGTCACACGGTCCTGCACCTGCGCGCGGCCGGAAATGATGATGATCGCGGCGCCGGATTCCAGTGCCAGCCGGTGAACAAGCGCCAGCCCGTCGCGATCCGGCAGACCCAGATCGACAAGGCAGACATCCGGCGTCACCCGTTTCAGCGCGGCTTCGAATTCCGTCGCGCGGGCAAAGCTCGTCGTGACGAAGCCCGCCTCTTCCAGCGCGTCGGCCAGCATCCGGCGGATTTCGGGCTCGTCATCGAGGATCGCAACACGGGGAGCGGATGCCGTGAGCGTGGTCATGCGGCATGCTCCAATGTCAGGAAGGCCGCCAGCTCGGCCTCGGAAAAGGGTTTGGTGATCACCGAAAACCGCGCCTCGGCGCGGAGCCGTTGCGGATCGGCCTGCGGCAGCGAGGTCATCAGGTAGATCTCGGCATCATGGCAACGCGCAGCGAGTGTTTCCGCCAGATCGACGCCATTCAGCGCGCCCGGCAGGCTGATATCACTCAGGATCAGGCCGATGCCAGGAACATCCGAAAGGCTCAGCGCCTCGTCGGCGCTCGAGGCTTCGATCACCGTATGGCCCAGTTCGCGAAGGAACCCGCGCACGGTTTCACGGATTTCGTCGCTGTCCTCGACCAGCAGAACAAGCCGCGATTCCGGCGGCCGGCCGGCAAACCGCAGCGGCAGGCGCAGCTTGATGCGCGCCCCACCCTCGGCGCGGTTGTCCAGCTTGACGGTACCGCCGGCCAGCGTGATCTGGTCGAAGACCATCGACAGGCCAAGGCCCGAACCCTCGCCGCCCTTGGTGGTAAAGAACGGGTCCAGCGCATGCTCCAGCGCCTCGGCGGAAAAGCCGCGCCCCTCGTCCTCGACGGTGATTTCCAGCCAGGTATCGCGCACCGGGCGCACGGTGATGGCGATGGTTCCGCCGATGCCGGCCATGGCATCGCTGGCGTTCAGGATCAGGTTCAGAAGCGCGTCCTGCAAACCCCCTGCATCCAGAAGAACCGGCGCCTCCAGCCCCTCCAGCGTGGTTTCCAGCCGAACATCTTCTGCCAGTGTCGGCCCCGCCATGATCTGGATATCGGCCAGAAAGCCCGCGATCGCAGTGGCCGCGGGCCTGATTTCGCGCTTGCCCGAGATCGAAGCGATGCGGTCCAGCAGCACGCCGCCCCTGCGCGCGGCGGCAAGCGTGGCGGATGCGAGTTCGGCCGCGCCAGCCGGCAGGCCGGAAAGCTTTTCCAGCCGGCTTTGCAGACCGAGGATGATGGTCAGCAGATTGGCGAAGTCATGCGCCAGCCCGCTTGTCAGTTGCGCGGCCAGTTCGCGTTTGCGGGTCTGGGTCAGCGCCGCGCGTGCCTGCGCCTCTTCGGTTACATCCATCGACAGGATGTAAACGCCGTTGATCGGTGCGTCGGGTCCGCTTCGGTCCGGGGTAAAGGCCGCGCGGATGCGACGGCCGCTGTCTTCGTGGCTGAACTCGAAAACGCTCGCCTCGCCATGCAGCGCCTTGGCCAGTTGCGGCGCGATCTTGCCAAAGGCATCATCGCCCAGCGCCTCGCGCGCCGTAAGCCCCAGGATGTCCGAAGGCCGGCCCGGTATGACCGAACTGAGCCGGCGGTTGGAATAGCTATAGCGCAGGTCCGGCCCGACATGGGCGATATGGGCCGGCATCATCTCGGTCGTCAGGCGGGTGCGCGCCTCGATCTCGGTCAACTCCCGCTTGGCTTCCTGCAACGCGGTATTGGTCGCGCCAAGTTCGCGGTTGGCCTGCGCCAGCCGTTCGGCATGGGTCAGAAGCTGGTCCGACAGTTCCTCGGACCGCGACCGCAGCAGCAACTCCTGATGCTTGATCTCGGTGATATCGGTATAGACGGTGACCCAACCGCCCTGCGCCAGCGGTGCGCCTTCTACGCTGATCGTACGCCCGTTGGCGCGGGTGCGTTCCAGATAGTGCGGCTCGAAAGCCAGCGCGGCCTCGACCCGGGCGCGCACCGCCGCCTCGGCATCCTCGACCGGCCCGTATTCGCCGCGCTCGACTAGAAAGCGGATGGTTTCCTCGAAACCGGCGCCCGGCGCGACCAGATGCTGCGGCAGGCCGAACATCTCGCCAAACCGGCGGTTGCAGACGACCAGCCGCAACTCGCTGTCATAGATCGACAGCGCCTGCTGGATCAGGTTCAGCCCAGCCTGCGTCAGTTTGGCGCGGGTCGTTTCGGAATGCTGCATGCGCGGCCTCTTTTCATGCCATGGCTAGCATTTCCGGGGCTTGCGGGCCAAGGCTTCGATTGCGCGGTTACAATTCGTAAGGATTGCGAAAAAATCACGAAATCTTTGCCCGCCACTCGGGTACCACGAGGCAAAGGGCGGCACGGAATCGCCCGGCTGGACGCCGCATGAATGCGGCGGAGGGAGGAGATGAACGTGGCCGACCATCCGGAAAGCGACCTGCAGTCGATTCCCGCCCTATTGGCACGTAACGCACGCCTCTTTGCAAAGGCGCCCGCCTATCGCGAAAAGGAATTCGGCATTTGGCAAAGCTGGAGCTGGGCCGAAACCCAGACCGAAATCCGTGCCATGGCGCTGGGCTTTCTGGCGCTGGGTCTGAACCGGGGCGATCATGTTGCCATCGTCGGGCGCAACCGGCCGGCGCTTTACTGGTCGATGGTCGCGGCGCAGATGTGCGGCGCGGTTCCGGTGCCGCTTTATCAGGACGCGGTGGCCGAAGAGATGGCCTATGTTCTGGATCACTGCGGTGCGCGTTTTGTCGTTTGCGGCGACCAGGAACAGGTCGACAAGGTGATCGAGGTTCAGGACCGCGTTCACAACATCGACCAGGTCGTCTACCTCGACAAGCGCGGGATGCGCAAATACGACCACAGCCGGATGAACGCGCTGGCCGACATCGTCGCCGAGGGTCGCGCCGGCCACAACCGTTTCGACGCCGAACTGGATGCGCGCATCGCCGAGCTGACCTACCGGTCGACCTGCGTGATGCTTTACACCTCGGGTACGACGGGCAAACCCAAGGGCGTCGTTCTGTCGAACCGCAACATCATCGAAACCGCCAAGAACTCCGCTGAATTCGATCATCTGCGCCAAAGCGACGACGTGCTGGCCTATCTGCCGATGGCATGGGTCGGCGATTTCATCTTTTCCATCGGCCAGGCCTACTGGACCGGCTTCACGGTGAACTGCCCCGAAAGCGAAAGCACGGTAAAGACCTGCCTGCGCGAAATCGGGCCGAGCTATTACTTTGCCCCGCCGCGCGTCTTCGAAGGGCTGCTGACCGATGTGACGATCCGCATGGAGGATGCCGGCCGGTTCAAGCGGTGGCTTTACAACCGCTACCTGGGCGTCGCCCGCCGCGTCGGCCCGGCGCTTCTGGATGGCAAGCCGGTCGGGCTTGCGGACCGGCTCGCCTATTGGCTGGGCGGTATTCTGGTCTACGGCCCGTTGAAGGATTCGCTCGGTCTTGGCCGGCTGCGTGTTGCCTATACCGCCGGGGAAGCGATCGGGCCGGAAATCTTCGATTTCTACCGCTCGCTCGGCATCAACCTGAAACAGCTTTACGGGCAGACCGAGGCCTCGGTCTTCATCACGCAACAGCCCGATGGCGAAGTGCGGTCGGATACGGTGGGCGTGCCCTCGCCAGGGTCAGGTGAAGATCGCCGACAATGGCGGGTTTTCTACCGCTCTCCCGGCACCTTCGTCGAGTACTACAGGGCCACGAATCCGCGTCGACCAAGGACGCCGAAGGCTGGGTGGCCACCGGCGACGCAGGCTTCTTCGAGGAAGGCACCGGGCATCTGCGCATCATCGACCGCGCCAAGGACGTGGGCAAGATGGCCGACGGAAGCCTGTTCGCGCCGAAATACGTGGAAAACAAGCTGAAGTTCTACCCCAACATCCTCGAGGCGGTGGTCTTCGGTGCCGGGCGCGACCGCTGCATGGCCTTCATCAACATCGACCTCACGGCGGTGGGCAACTGGGCGGAGCGCAACAACATCGCCTATGCGTCCTATCAGGAGCTCAGCCAGCACCCGAAGGTGGGCGAAACGATCCAGGCCCATGTCGAAGAGGTCAACCGTTCGGTCGCCTCCGACCCGATGCTGTCGGGCTGCCAGATTCATCGCTTTCTTGTTCTGCACAAGGAACTGGATGCCGATGACGGCGAACTGACCCGTACCCGCAAGGTGCGCCGCCGCATCATCGAGGAAAAGTTCGCCGACCTGATCGACGCGCTCTATGCCGGCAAGGACAGCGTCCATACCGAAACCGAAGTGACCTATGAAGACGGCCGCAAGGGCGCGATCAAGGCCACGCTGACGCTGCGCGACGCCCGTGTCGAACCGGCGGCCGAAAGGATGGCGGCGGAATGAACCAGATGGACCCGCAGGGCTATACCACCGCCGACGGGCGCAAGATCGGCCCAGTGCTGATGGAGATGAAGAACATCACGCTGCGCTTCGGCGGTGTGAATGCCATCACCGACATCTCGTTCGATATCCGCGAAGGCGAGATCCGCGCCATCATCGGGCCGAACGGCGCCGGCAAATCCTCCATGCTGAACGTCATCTCGGGCTTTTACGTGCCGCAAGAGGGCGAGGTCTGGTTCAAGGGCGCCAAACGCCCGCCGATGCGCCCCTTTCAGGTCGCCCGCCAGGGCATCGCGCGCACCTTCCAGAACATCGCGCTGTTCGACGGGATGAGTGTCCTGGACAACATCATGACAGGGCGCCTGACACTGATGAAATCGGGCCTTCTCAGCCAGGCACTCTGGTGGGGTGCCGCCCAGCGCGAGGAAACCGAGCACCGCGAGAAGGTCGAGAAGATCATCGATTTCCTCGAGATCCAGGCGATCCGCAAAACCCCGGTCGGCCGCCTGCCCTACGGGCTGAAAAAGCGCGTCGAACTGGCGCGCGCGCTGGCGGCCGAGCCGAAGATCCTGCTGCTGGATGAGCCGATGGCCGGCATGAATGTCGAGGAAAAGGAAGACATGTGCCGCTTCATCCTCGACGTCAACGACGAGTTCGGCACCACCATCGCGCTGATCGAACATGACATGGGCGTGGTCATGGACCTGTCCGACCGCGTGGTGGTTATGGACTACGGCAAGAAGATCGGCGACGGCACGCCCGACGAAGTGCGCAACAACAAGGCGGTCATCGATGCCTATCTGGGGGTTTCGCATGACTGACCGGACCTGTCCCGCCGCCCCTGATCGTTCCACCCTTGACCGCCTCGGGCACCGCCCGGCGCGGAAGGAGGCCCGCCATGCCTGACCAGCTTCTTTACGCGACCGAGGCGGCCTTGAACGGGCTGATGGCCGGGGTCATGTATTCGCTCGTCGCTCTGGGCTTCGTGCTGATCTTCAAGGCCTCGGGCATCTTCAACTACGCTCAGGGCGTGCTTGCATTGTTCGCCGCGCTGACGCTTGTCGGCTTCCAGACCGGGCAAGTCCCCTTTTCGCATCTGATCAACGCCGTTTTCGGGACCAATGTGCACGAATTCGGCTGGCACCTGCCCGGCCTCGTCGCGATCCTGCTGACCGGGCTCGTCATGGTGGTGCTGGCAATTCTCGTCGAACGCTTCGTATTGAAGCATCTTGTCAACCAGGAGCCGATCATCCTCTTCATGGCCACCATTGGCCTGGCCTATTTCCTGGAAGGGATCGGCGACCTGATGTGGGGGTCGGACATCAAGAAGCTGGATATCGGCCTGCCGCAGGGGATCAACGAGACCATCGACGAGGTCACCTTCAACGCCTTCGGCTATGGCTTCTTCATCGACAATCTCGATATCGTAGCAACCGTGGTCGCCGCACTTCTGGTGCTCTCGCTCACACTCTTCTCGCAATACACCAAATACGGCCGGGCCCTGCGCGCGGTGGCCGACGATCATCAGGCGGCCCTTTCGGTGGGCATTTCGCTCCGCTTCATCTGGGTCATGGTCTGGTCGATTGCCGGTCTCGTCGCGCTGGTCGCGGGGATCATGTGGGGCTCCAAATCCGGCGTTCAGTTCTCGCTGTCGCTTATCGCGCTCAAGGCGCTGCCGGTTCTGATGCTGGGCGGCTTCACCTCGATCCCCGGCGCCATCGTCGGCGGGTTGATCATCGGCATGGGCGAGAAGCTTTTTGAATTCTGGGTCGGTCCGTTGATCGGCGGCGCCACCGAAAACTGGTTCGCCTACGTTCTGGCGCTCGTCTTCCTCGTCTTCCGGCCGCAGGGCCTGTTCGGCGAAAAGATCATCGAGAGGGTCTGAGCCATGGCCAAGCTGATCGCCATCCTCAACGTCGTCGCCTGGTCGGGCTTCTGGGCCTTCGGCTATCTCGCCCTGACCAGCGGCGATGGTGGCGGCCGGACCGTAACGGCGATGATCCTTGCCGCGCTGGGTGGGGCCGTGGGCATCGTTGCCTGGCTCTGGCTCGTGCGCCATTCCGAAGCGACGGGCTATGCCCGCCGGGCCAATCAGGTTCCGCGCGAACATCACCGTGAAAACGGGGAGGCGGCATGACCCATCCCCTTCATCTTGGCCGAAATACTCCGGGGGTCCGGGGGCAGCGCCCCCGGCTCCAGGCCCGCAGGGAGGGATAAGACCGTGTTCTACCGTGAGGCAGGCGATTTCAAGACCACCTATGTGGACGACAGCCAGACCTTCCCGATCAAGTTCGACCGCTGGCGCTACTATGCCATCCTCGCGGTGGCCTTCGGGGTCATCCCGTTCCTGATCAACGACTATTGGGCGAATGCGGTCTTCGTGCCGTTCCTGATCTATGCCATCGCCGCGATCGGGCTGAACATGTCCTGACCGGCTATTGCGGGCAGGTCTCGCTTGGCACCGGGGGCGCCATGGCGGTGGGGGCCTATGCCTGCTGCAAGCTGATGACCGCCTTCCCCGATGTCTCGATCCTGATCCATGGTATTCTTCTGGCAGGCGGGATCACGGCGGGTGTGGGCGTGCTCTTCGGTCTGCCGTCCTTGCGCGTCGGGGCTTCTATCTGGCCGTCGCCACGCTCGCTGCGCAGTTCTTCCTTGTCTGGCTCTTCAACAAGGTGCCGTGGTTTTACAATTACTCCGCCTCGGGCCAGATGCCGGCGCCGGAACGCACGATTTTCGGTCAGGCGATTTACCGGCGCAGCGACGACGGCGAGCGCCAAAGTACCTTTTCTGCTGATCATCCTCGTCGCGCTGGCCTGGCTGGCGCGGAACCTGTTGTGCGGCACGCTCAGGCGCAAGTGGATGGCGATCCGGGACATGGACATCGCGCCGAAATCATCGGTGTGAACCCACTGACGACCAAGCTCTCGGCCTTCGCCATCTCGTCCTTCTACATCGGCGTGGCGGGGGCCCTGTTCTTCGCCGTCTATCTTGGCGCGGCCGAGGTGGGCGAGGCTTTCGGCATCCAGAAATCCTTCCTGATCCTCTTCATGATCATCATCGGAGGCCTTGGCAGCATCTTCGGCAGCTTCGCAGGCGCGGCCTTCATGGTGCTGATGCCGGTATTCCTGAAAAACGTGCTGGTCGGACAGTTGGGCTGGGCCACCGACCTTGCCGCGCATGTCGAACTGATCATCGTGGGCGGCCTGATCATGGGCTTCCTGATCGTGGAGCCGCATGGCCTCAACCAGCTCTGGCGGCTGGCGAAAGAAAAACTCCGGCTTTGGCCCTTCCCGCACTAGGGGGCCGCCCAACCATAAGACCGGCAGGAAGGCCGGCAATCCTGAAACCAGAACCCTTGGGAGGATCCCTATGAAGAAGAGCTTTGCAACCCTTGCCGCAGCGGCCATTGTGGCAGCGGCGACGCCGGCGATGGCGGATCTCGTGTTCCCGTCGCTCAGCTATCGCACCGGACCTTTCGCGGCCGGCGGTATCACCGCAGGCGGCTATGCCGACTATTTCACGCTGCTGAACGAGCGCGACGGTGGCATCGGCGGAGAAAGGATTCAAGTCCCGGAATGCGAGACCGCCTACAACACCGAAAAGGGTGTGGAATGCTATGAGGCGACCAAGAACCTCGGGGCGCTGGTTACCAGCCGCTTTCGACAGGGATCACCCTATCAGTTGATCCCGAAAGCAGCCGCAGACGGCATTCCCCTGCATTCCATGGGCTATGGCAGGGCTTATCTGCTGCAAACGGCAAGGTGTTCGAGTGGGTGTTCAATTATCCCGGCAACTACTGGGATGCGGCGTCAATCATGGTCAAGCATGCGCTTGATGTCGAAGGTAGCCTTGAAGGCAAGACAATTGCACTGCTTCACCACAACTCGGCCTACGGCAAGGAGCCCATTCCCACGCTGGAGGCCCTCGCGAAGAAACACGGCTTCTCACTGACCCTCATCCCTGTCGACTCTCCAGGTCAGGAACAGAAATCGCAATGGCTCCAGATCCGCCGTGAAAAACCGGACTACGTCTTCTTCTGGGGCTGGGGTGTTATGAACCAGACCGCCGTGCAAGAGGCTGCCAATATCCGCTATCCGATGGACCACTTCATCGGCGTCTGGTGGTCAGGTGCTGAGCCTGACGTGCTTCCTGCGGGCGAGGGCGCGAACGGCTACAAATCCACCAACTTCACGGCCACAGGTACGGACTTCCCGATCTTCGACGACATCAAGACATATGTGGTCGATACCGGCAAGGCGGCGGGCGATGGCTCATCCTTGGGTCAGGTACAGTACAATCGGGGCATGTATGCTGCGATGCTGGCCGCTGAAGCCGCGCGCAAGGCTCAGGAGTTGTCCGGCCACAGCGCGATCACCGCAGCCGAAATGCGCGATGGCATGGAAGCACTGCAACTGACTGCGCAGCGCATGGAAGAGTTGGGAATGCCGGGCTTTGGTCCCGAGGTAAACGTCAACTGCGAAAACCATGGCGGTCCGGGAATGGCGCGTATTCAGCAATGGGATGCGGCGGCCCAGCAATGGAACGCCGTCACCGACTGGATATCTTCCGATCGTGAGGTCATCGACGAGCTGATCGCCGCCGACTCCGCCGCCTTCGCTGCCGAAAACAACATCGCCGAGCGCTGCAACTGATCGGCACGCCGGTCTTCCCGGATCTGATCCGGGAACTCTGACATGGGGTCCGGCCTTCGGGCCGGCCCTGCCAGGAGGCCCCGGATCAGGTTCGGGGCGGGTACGGGAACGGATGGAAAGGGCAGAGCCCATGCTCGACGCCGGAAAGACCGAGACGCTTCTCGAGGTCAACAATATCGAGGTGATCTACAATCACGTGATCCTTGTCCTGAAGGGTGTCAGCCTATCGGTCCCGAAGGGCGGCATCACGGCGCTTCTGGGCGGCAATGGCGCGGGCAAGACCACGACGCTCAAGGCCATATCCAACCTTCTGCATTCCGAACGCGGCGAGGTCACCAAGGGCTCGATCCTTTATCGCGGCGAGCGCGTGCAGAGCCTCGACCCTTCGGCACTGGTGAAGAAGGGCGTCATCCAGGTGATGGAAGGGCGGCACTGTTTTGAACACCTGACGGTCGAGGAAAACCTGCTGACCGGCGCCTATACCCGAACCGACAAGGGCCAGGTCGCCGCCGATCTCGACATGGTCTACACCTATTTCCCGCGCCTGAAGGAACGCCGCAAATCGCAGGCGGGCTATACCTCGGGCGGCGAACAGCAGATGTGCGCCATCGGCCGCGCGCTGATGTCGAAGCCCGAGACGATCCTGCTGGATGAACCCTCGATGGGTCTCGCCCCGCAGCTCGTCGAACAGATTTTCGAAATCGTGAAGGCGGTGAACGAGAAGGAGGGCGTGACCTTCCTTCACAATGAACAGAACACCAACGTGGCACTGCGCTATGCCCATTACGGCTATATCCTTGAAAGCGGCCGCGTGGTGATGGACGGCCCGGCCAAAGAGCTGCGCGAAAACCCGGACGTTAAGGAATTTTACCTCGGCATGTCCGACGAGGGCCGCAAGTCCTTCCGCGACGTGCGCAGTTATCGCCGCCGCAAGCGGTGGCTCGCGTGATGAGGGATCATACGATGACGCATTTCGATACCCTCGAAACCCGGTCCGCCGACGAACGCGCAGGGGCGCAGCTCTCGGCGCTGAATGCGCAGATCGCACGGGTCGCGGCGGCTGGGTCCTGCCGGATGGACATTCCGGCGCTGACGGACATTTCCGGGCTGGCGTCTCTGCCGGTCCTGCGCAAATCCGATCTGGTCGCCTGGCAGAAGGAGAACCCGCCCTTCGGCGGCATCCTGACCTCAAACGTCGCGCATATCTTCCAGTCGCCGGGGCCGATCTATGAGCCGGGCGGGGTCAGCCATGACTGGTGGCGGATGGGCCGCTTCCTGCATGCCTGCGGGATCGGCGCCGAAGACATCGTGCAGAACTGCTTCGGCTATCACCTGACCCCCGCCGGCATGATCTTTGAAAACGGCGCGCGGGCGGTTGGCGCCAAGGTCCTGCCCGCCGGCACTGGCCAGACCGACCTTCAGGTCCGCGCCGCCGCCGACATCGGCACCACCGCCTATTCCGGAACACCGGACTATCTGAAGGTGATCCTCGATCGCGCCGAGGAGATGGGCGAGCGGCTGAAGATCACCAAGGCGGCAGTGGGGGGTGGGGCGCTCTTCCCCTCGCTCCGTGCCGAATATGCCGACCGGGGCATCGCCTGCCTGCAGTGTTATGCCACCGCCGATCTGGGCAATATCGCCTATGAAAGCGCCGCGATGGAGGGAATGATCATCGACGAGGGCGTGATCGTCGAAATCGTCCGCCCAGGCACGGGCGACCCGGTGCCGGCGGGTGAGGTCGGCGAGGTGGTCGTCACCAGCCTGAATGCCGACTATCCGCTGATCCGCTTCGCCACCGGCGATCTTTCTGCCGTATTGGCAGGGCAGTCGCCCTGCGGGCGTACGAATATGCGCATCAGGGGCTGGATGGGCCGCGCCGACCAGACGACCAAGATCAAGGGCATGTTCGTACGCCCCGAACAGGTCGCCGAACTCGTCTCGCGGCATGGCGAAATCTCACGCGCCCGTGTCATCGCCAGCCGCGACGGTGAAAAGGACGTGATGACGGTTCAGATCGAAACCCGTGCCGCCAATCCCGCGTTGTATGAAGCCAGCATACTGGCTACCCTGAAGATGCGGGGCAAGGTCGAGCTGATGCCGCCGGGTTCGTTGCCGAATGACGGCAAGGTCATCGAGGACCAGCGCAGTTACGATTGACCTCCGCCTGTACGGAGGAAAGAGTGATGAAACGTTTGATTGTGGTGCTGTGCCTGACCGCCGCGCCTGCACTGGCACAGGACTATCGCGCCGTTGCCATCGGCAATGACGAGTATGCCTTCGCCCGCGATCCCGCCCATATAGAAAGCCTGCTTTCTGCTGCCGAAAGCCTGCGTGGCGCGGGGTTCCAGATGGAAAGCGCCCGCAACCCCTCGATCGCCGACACCCGCGACATGCTGGCGGGATTGCTGGATGACACAGAGGTGGCCGACCGGCTGGTCATCGTGCTCGCGGGCCATTTCGCGCATTCGCTCAGCGAAAGCTGGTTTCTGTCCGACACGCCGCGCCCGCCGGATCTGGCCCATGTCGGTTCGGGCGCGGTCAGCCTGACCACGGTGCTGGATATCGCCGCGCAAAGCCCCGGCGGCGCGCTGGTGCTGCTGGCCGGCGAGGATCGGCGCATGGCGCTGGGGGCCGGTCTGCAACCCGGCCTCGGGTCGCTGGACATTCCGCAAGGGGTGGCGGTGATTTCCGGCGACACGGCCGACGTGGCCGAACTCCTGCGGTCCGGCCTTTTCGAACCCGGCCGAAACCTTGCCGAAACTGTCGATGATTTCGACGGGCTGGACGCGGCAGGCTACTTCCCGCTTTCGGCCGGCTTCATGCCCGCGCTCGGCGACACCGCCAGCCCCCCGACGGTGACACCGGCCGAAACCGCCGCCTGGAACGCCGCCCGTGCGGCCGACAGCATCGAAGCCTACCGCGGCTATCTCGACCGCTATCCGCGTGGCGAATACGCCTCGGCCGCGCAACGGGCGATCGAGGCGCTTCGCAACGACCCTGACTACCGCGCCATGGTTGCCGAAGACGCGCTGAACCTCAGCCGCGACCAGCGCCAGCGCATCCAGCGCGACCTGTCGCTTCTGGGCTTTGATCCGCGCGGCATCGACGGCCTCTTCGGCCCCGGAACCCGCCAGGCCATTCGCGACTGGCAAAGTGCGATGGCCTTGCCGGTCACCGGCTATCTGGCCGGCAACCAGGTCGTGCGACTGTCGCGCGACGCAGAAGCGAAGGCCGCGCTGCTGGCCGAGGAGGAGCGCCGCAAACAGGCCGAGGCCGACCGCGCCGACAACGCCTATTGGGACGCGACCAGCGGCCGCGGCGAGGCCGGGCTGCGCGACTATCTGGCGCGCCATCCCGACGGGTTGCATGCCGCGGACGCGCGGCGCCGGCTGGCCGATATCGACAGCGAACGTGAACGGGCGGCAAGCGGGCGCGACACCAGCACCTGGGAGCGCGCGCAGAAGGAAGACACCGAAGGGGCCTATAACCGTTACCTGAACGAGTTTCCCGATGGTGCCTTTGCACCGCAGGCACGTGACCGCATCGTCGAATTGAACAATGCCAAGTCGCGCGCCGCCGTCCTGTCAGCCGCAAAACAGACCGAGGAATCGCTCGGTCTCAACGCCGCCATGCGGCGCGCGGTCGAAGGCCGTCTGGCGGCCATGGGCTTGGAGCCCGGCCCGGTTGACGGCACCTTCAGCAAATCCACGCGAGCAGCGATCCGCCGCTATCAGCGCGGCCGGGGTGCCGAGGCAACCGGATTTCTGACCCAGGATGATGTGGTGCGCCTGCTGGTCGGGTTGCAATGACACGTATTGGCGCAAATGCGAAGGGCCGCCGGAAACCCGGCGGCCCTGCGTTTCACAATGCCCGGGCGATCAGCCCTGGCGCGCCTTGAAGCGCTTCTGCGTCTTGTTGATGACGTAGATGCGGCCCTTGCGGCGAACAACCTGACAGTCGCGGTGGCGCAACTTCAGCGAGCGAAGCGAGTTTCTGACCTTCATCGGTCCTCTCCTTGTCGCGGCGCGCGTCGCGCCTTGAAAAACAAAATACCCCCGAAGGGGTGGATGGTGGGCGGTACTGGGATCGAACCAGTGGCCACTACGATGTCAACGTAGTGCTCTACCGCTGAGCTAACCGCCCTGAACCACCGGCGCCGGGCACCCCATAAGGGGCGCCAGAACCGGCGCCGCGTCGGTGTGCGTGGTCTATAAAAGGAGTCGCGAATGGGTTCAAGGGGTTTTGGAGCGAAAGAAAATCGCTAACATCGGCATCAAAGGAGCACTGATGCCGCCGGAAACCTATCGCCTTTGCCTGCCCGCCAAACGTCGGTCCTGTGTGGTGTTTTCCTCGCCCCACAGCGGCGCTTGCTATCCGCAGGATTTCCTGGCGCAAAGCGTTCTGGACCGTCAGCAGATCCGTTCGTCCGAGGACGCCTTCATCGACGATCTCTTTGCCCCCGCGCCCGCCAGCGGCGCGCCGCTTCTTTCCGCCGAAATCCCGCGTGCCTTCATCGACCTGAACCGCGCGCCGGACGAATTCGACCCCGCCGTGATCGAAGGCGTCATCCGCACGACACACAGCCCCCGGATCAGTTCCGGGCTGGGCGTGATACCGCGTGTGGTCGCCAACGGGCGCGCGATTTACAACGGCAAGCTCAGCCGGGTGGAAGCCGAACGCCGCGTGGCGCAATACTGGCTGCCTTACCATGACCGGCTCCAGGCGCTGCTGGACGAAAGCCACGCGCGCTTTGGTCAGGCCATTCTGGTCGATTGCCACTCGATGCCGCGTGAGGCGCTCGAAGGGCTGAACCGCATCGGCCGGACCCGCCCGGAGGTGGTTCTGGGCGACCGGTTCGGCGCCTCGGCCGCACCTCACATCACCGATGCCATCGAAAAGGCCTTCGAAGCGGCCGGGTTCGCCGTCGCCCGCAACACCCCCTTTGCCGGTGCCTATATCGCGCAGCACTATGGTCGGCCGTCGCGGCGCCAGCATGCGATCCAGGTGGAAATCGACCGTTCGCTTTACATGGACGAAACATCGATCGAGCGGCGCGCGGATTACCCGGTGTTTCGCAAACGGCTTGGTGCGGTCATCGTCGCGATCAGCCGGATCGGCGCCGCCGGCGGTGACACGCTGCCCCTCGCGGCGGAAGACTCAGCGCAACGAGCGCCCCTCGACGATGGCATCGGATCCGAATCGCGCGCGGATCTTGTCGGCCGCGCGTTCCGCCCCCTGCCGGGTCCGCGCCTGAGGGTCCAGAAGATCGCCGGTCAGGTCGGCACCGGCCGCCCCGACAAGATCACTCAGCCCCACGCCCAGAAGGCGATAGGCGGCATGCGGCGGCACTTCGTCGAAAAGGGCGCGGGCGGTGCGATAGACCGTATCGGCGTATTGCGTGGGATCGCGCAGGCTCTGTCGCCGGGTGATCAGGCTGTGGTTGGCACGCTTAAGCTTCAGCGTCACGACACGGCCGGCCAGATCGCGCGCCTTGGCCCGGTCCGCGACCTTTTCCGACAGGCGCCAGATATGGCCATCCAGAATATCGCCATCGGCCGTGTCTTCGAAAAACGTGGTCTCGTTGGAAATCGACTTGATCGGTTCATGGGCGGACACGCGGCGGCGATCCTCGCCCCGTGCCAGATGCCAAAGCCGGTCGCCCATCGATCCGAACCGCGCGCCCAGATCCTTGCGGTCCCAGCGCAGCAAATCGGCAAAGCTGCGGATCCCCGCCGCATCCAGCGCCGCTTGCCCGGCCGCACCGACACCCCAGATCAGCCGCACCGGCCTGTCGCGCAGGAAATCCGCGGTCTCGGCCCGGCCGATCACGGAAAACCCCCGTGGCTTGTCGAGGTCCGAGGCGATCTTGGCCAGAAACTTGTTGTGCGACAGCCCGATGGAACCGGAGACGCCCAGTTCGTCTTCCATCCGTCTGACCAGGCGCGCCAACATCACCGCCGGCGGCGCGTGGTGCAGCCGTTCGGTGCCGGTCAGGTCCATGAAGGCCTCGTCAAGCGACAGCGGCTCGATGGCCGGCGTCATCGCCTCCATAAGCGCGCGGATCTGGCGCGACACTTCTGCGTAAAGCTCCATGCGTGGGCGCACCACGACAGCGTCGGGGCAAAGCTTCAGCGCCTGAAACATTGGCATGGCCGAACGTACGCCCCGAATCCGCGCGATATAGCAACAGGTGGAAACCACGCCGCGCTTGCCCCCGCCCACGATCACCGGCTGGTCGCGCAGGGCGGGATTGTCACGCTTTTCGACACTGGCATAGAAGGCATCGCAATCCATATGCGCAATCGACAGGCTGAAAAGCTCGGGATGCGACAGGACACGCGGCGACCGGCAGGCCGGGCAGCGGGCGCCGGCGTCAAACGAGGTCAGGCAATCGCGGCACAGGGCAGGCATGGCCAGATTATGCGGCAGATTCATGGCTTGGGAAACGGCCGTCTTCGCCGCGCCGGGCGCGGGATATCGACAGAAAGGCGACCGTGAACGATACCCGGGTCTCGGAACTGGAAAGCGCGACCAGTCGCCCGTGCAGACGGGTCTCAACCTTCACTTCCGCACCGCAGGCATGCTGGCCGCGTGGCCGCGCCGCGCAAGTAGCCGATGCAGCGATGATTGTCGTGCGTTGCCGGGGACTTGACCTTGGGCGGGCAGGGTTACCAAATGACCTTCGCCACCACCGGGGTGATTCATGCCCGCCAGTATTGCCGCCGAAAACCCGCTTTCCGCCGACGGGCGGGCGCTGATCGCTGCCAGCGACAGCGCCCTGCAAGAGGTCTATCCGCCGGAAGAGATCTTTTCCATGGACCCTGCCGAGCTTGCCGGCGGCGATGCGGCGTTTCTGGTTGCCCGCGACGGCGCCGGTGCCGCCCTTGGCTGTGTCGCGCTGGTCGATTGCGGTGACTATGGCGAGGTCAAGCGGCTGTTTGTTCCGGCCGAGGGGCGCGGCAGGGGCGTGGCGCGTGCGCTGATGGCCCGGCTGGAGGATGAGGCGCGCGCGCGCGAACTGCGGCTCATCCGCCTAGAAACCGGCCCGCGCCTGCACGCTGCCGTCGCGCTATACCGCGCTTTGGGCTATACTGAACGCGGACGGTTCGGCGATTATCAGGATCATCCGGCAAGCCTTTTCATGGAGAAGGCGCTATGACCACCGGTCGCTGTCTTTGTGGTGCGGTCCGCTACGTGTTCGACGGCGCACCGAAATGGCAGGCTCATTGCCACTGCGAAAGCTGCCGGCGCAGCTGCTCGGCCCCCTTTACCTCGTTTTTCGGCATCGAGGACGGGCATTGGCGCTGGACCGGCGCCCAGCCGGCCCGCTACGCCTCGTCACCCGGGGTGGAACGGTTTTTCTGCGCGACCTGTGGCAGTCAGATGGCCTACCGTGCCGAGGCGTTCGCCGGCGAAATTCACTTCTACGCCGCCTCGCTTGACGATCCCAACGCCTACCGCCCGACGGTTCACGTGCACAGCGACGAAACGCTGCACTGGGTCAACCTCAATGACGGGCTGCCGCGAAAATGACCCCCAGACGCGTCCAGGACCGCTATGACTGGGGCGCGCTTCTGCGGCTGATCCGAACCAATTTCGCCTTCATGGAGGGCCGGATCGATCCCCCGTCTTCGGCCAACCGCCTGACCGAGGCGGTAATCGAGCAGCAGGCAAGCACCGGCGAGGTCTGGGTGATCGAGGATGAAGGCTACCCGATCGCCTGCATGTTCCTGACCTTCAAGCCGGGCCGTCTGTACCTGGGCAAGCTGGCGGTTGCGGCGTCTCACCGCGGGCGCGGGCTGGCGCGGAGGTTGCTGCAAACCGCTGAAACACGCGCCCGCGACATGGGCCTGCCAGTGCTGGAGCTTGAGACCCGCGTGGAGTTGACCGAAAACCACGCCGCCTTCGCCGCGATGGGCTTTCGCATCACCGGAGAGACGCGCCACCCCGGTTATGCCCAACCCACCAGCCTCACGCTGTCCAAACCGGTCCGCTGATCCAAACTGTCGCACCGGTCGCAGGCGGGTTGACTCCACCCCATACATATACATATTCAAAAGTATGAATTAGATGAGGTGCACCATGCGAAACCCCGCCACGCAAAGCTATTCACCCCTTTACTTCCTGGCCTCGCTCGGCGCGGGCGGGTTGGTCGTGACCTTCTTCATGTGGCTTTACTTCTGGGTCCCGCACCCCGATCAGCCGGTGCCGGTTTTCGAGGATATCGCCCGCGCGCTCACGACAGCCGGCCTACTGAAAACCGCAACCATCTATGGCGCGCTGGCGGGAATCGCGCTGTTCGCCGTTCTGAACCTCAAGGCGCTCCTGTGGAACCTTCGCGAACTGGCGCGGTTCCGCAAAACCGCCGCCTATGAAACGCTGCGCAATTCCAATGCCGAAACCCAGTTGGCCGCGATGCCCCTGGCGCTGGCGATGAGCGTCAACATGGGCTTCATTCTCGGCATGGTCTTTGTCCCCGGCCTCTGGTCGGTGGTCGAATACCTCTTCCCGCTGGCGCTCGCGGTCTTTCTGCTGATCGGGGTCGCGACCTTGCGCCTGCTCGGGCGTTTTCTGGGGCGGGCGCTGGGCAAGGGCGGTTTCGACTGTGCCGCCAACACGTCGTTCGCGCAGGTTCTGCCGGCCTTCGCGCTGGCCATGGCCGGCGTCGGCATGTCGGCGCCGGCGGCATTGTCGGCAAACGCCACGACCGCCGGCATAGCCCTGATCCTGGCCAGCTTCTTTCTGGTCGCAGCGACGCTTTGGGCGGCCATCGCCATGGTCCTTGGGCTGCGCGCGATGCTGGAACACGGCGCCAATGCCGAGACCGCGCCGACGCTTCTGATCGGCATTCCGCTGATCACGGTGCTGGGCATTCTGGTCATGCGTCTGAACCATGGCCTTCATGTTCACTTCGGCGGCCACGGAACACCGGCCGACACGCTGATGCTGACCACCCGCCTTGTCGCGGCACAAGTCGCCTTTGCGCTCTTCGGCCTCGCCGTTCTCGCCCGCCAGGGCTACGCGGCGCGCTTCATCTTCGGGCGCGAGACCTCGGTCGGGTCCTATGCGCTGGTCTGCCCCGGCGTGGCCATGTCGGTGATGCTGCATTTCTGGATCAACAAGGGCCTTGTCGGCGCGGGCATCATCGCCAAATACGGCGTCGCCTACTGGGGGCTGAGCGGCGTGGCCATCGCGCTGCAACTGGCCATGATTGCGCTGGTGTTCGTGCTGAACCGCCGCCATTTCCGGACCGCGCCGGCCGGTGCCGTTCCGGCGGAATAGGCAAACCCCGAAGACCTTCGTGAAAGCCCCCCTTACCGGGGGCTTTCGCCTTTACGGCCGAGGCCCAGGGCGTCTGGGCGAAACCCGGGCGGGATCCGATCCTCGTCCTCCAGCACCAGAGCCGCCATCGCCACACCGACCATTGGCGCCACGCCCAGCCCGATCTTGAACCCGCCATTGGCAATGTAATGCCCCGGCCGATCGGGCCATGGCCCCAGGACCGGCGCGCGGCTTTGCGCGCGAGGCCGTACCCCGGCCCAGCGTTCGACCACCGCCGCGCCGTCGAGAGCCGGACAAAGACCGACCGCGCGCTTGCGCAACCCCTCCACCGTTTCCGCATCGGTCGTATCGGGCTGGTCCCAGTGGCGTTCGGTGCTCGAGCCGATGGCGACTGTTCCGTCGTCATGCGGGATAAGGTGCAGCCCGTCGCCGAAAATCTGCGGCAGCCGGGCCGCTTCATGCCGGACCGACAGCGACTGCCCCTTGACGCCGGTGCCCGTGTCGCGGCCCAGCGCCGCGGAAAGCGCGGCCAGCCCTTCGTATCCGGTTGCCCAGACGACCCTGCCTTCGGCCCGCGCCTCGCCCAGCACGATCTCGCCACCATGCACCCGGATCGCGCCGGCCAGCGCGGCGGCGGCACGGCGCGGCGCGATGCGCGCCGACAGCGTGTCATGCACCACAAAGCCAGACGGTGAGTGCGGCGACCAGCCCGGAAAGGACCCGGCCGGAACCACCCGCCATTCCGCCCGGCCGCGCCAAAGCTCGCGCGCACCCTCGGCCCGCGAGCGCGCCAGGTCCAGCGCGGCTTCATCGGCCAACGGTTGCAGCCGGCCGGTCCGGGCGTAACCGGGGTCGATCCCGGACAGGGCGGCAATCCGCGCCCAATACGCCTCGCCCATCAGCAGGCTTTCCAGCTGAAACGCCTTCTTGTCGTTCCAGCTTTCCGGAACATGCGGCGCCAGCGCCCCCACCAGCCCGCCGGACGACCCTGCGCCGATGGCGCGGCTTTCGATCAGCCGGACCCTGGCACCCCGGTCCGCGCAGGCTTCGGCCACGGCAAGGCCGAAGATCCCGCCACCGATGACCGTCACATCCACCGTTGCCAAGCCCGCGGTCCTTCCTCATTGTCCGGCCCGGTCAGGGATAGGGCAGATGACGGATGAAAACCAGACAGGCGGGCTGAACTGGCGCGACGGCGGCGTGCCGGTATCGCGCCGTTTCGACGATCCGTATTTCTCGCTGGCCGGCGGTCTCGCTGAAACCCGGCACGTGTTTCTGCAAGGCAACGACCTGCCCGCACGGTTCCGCCCGGGCTTTCAGATCGCCGAACTGGGTTTTGGCACCGGGCTGAACATGCTGGCCGCCACACTCCTTTGGCGCGACTCGGGCCAAAGCGGAGATCTGCACTTCACCAGTTTCGAGGCCTATCCGCTGGAGGCGCACGACATCGCCCGCGCGCTGGATGCTTTCCCACAAGCCCGCGCCATCGCCGGCCCGTTTCTGGACCAATGGGCCGCCGGGTCGCGGCAGATCGCACTGCCGGGCTTGCGCGCGAATGTCATCGTCGGCGACGCCCGGCTGACGCTGCCAGGGTGGCATGGCGCCGCCGATGCCTGGTTTCTGGATGGCTTTTCGCCGGCCAAGAACCCCGAACTCTGGCAAGACGACCTGATGGCCGGGGTCGCTCGTCACACCCGGCCCGGTGGCAGCTTTGCCACCTACACCTCCGCCGGCTTCGTCCGCCGGGCCTTGCAGGCAGCGGGGTTTCAGGTAGAGCGGCGCAAGGGCTTCGGAACCAAGCGCCACATGAGCCTGGGCAGGATGGCAAACGAGAGATGACCGAACAGGACAACCGCCTTGGCATCCTTCTGATGTGCGCCGCAGCGTTGGTCTTTTCGCTGCAGGACGGCATTTCGCGCCACCTTGGCGGCACCTACAACGTCTATATGGTCGTGATGATCCGCTATTGGTTCATGGCCGCCTTCGTCGTGGCCTTGACGATGCGCAAGCCGGGCGGTCTGCGCCGCGCCATGCAAAGCCGGTTTCTGAAGGTGCAGATCTTTCGCGGTGTCCTGCTCGCTCTGGAAATCTGCGTGACGGTTCTGGCCTTCGTGAAGCTTGGGCTGATCGAAACCCACGCGATCTTCGGTTCCTACCCGCTGCTGATCGCCGCGCTTTCCGGCCCGGTACTGGGCGAATCCGTGGGCTGGCGGCGCTGGACGGCGATCGTGGTGGGGTTTGTCGGCATCCTCGTCATCCTGCAACCCGGCGTCGCGGTCTTTTCGCCCTGGGCGCTGGTGCCGCTTCTGGCCGCGTTCATGTTCGCGCTTTACGGGCTGCTGACCCGCTATGTCGCCCGCGGCGACAACGCCCTTGTCAGCTTCTTCTGGACCGGCGTTGCCGGCGCCGCGACCATGACCCTGATCGGAATAGGGCACTGGCAACCGATGTCAGGCCCCGACTGGGCCTGGATGGCCACGCTCTGCCTCAGCGGTGCGCTTGGCCATTGGCTCCTGATCCGCTGCTATGAGGTGGCCGAGGCCAGCGCGGTTCAGCCCTTCGCCTACCTCCAACTGGCCTTCATCGCCGTCCTCGGCGTTCTGGTCTTTGACGAGGTCCTGCGGCCCAACGTCGTGCTGGGCGCGACCATCGTGGTTCTGGCGGGGCTCTTCACGCTCTGGCGCGCGCGCCTGCGCCAGCGCGGCTAGCCCTTCGGCCGCAGCTGGCACAGGCATTCGACCGGCTGGGTCAGGTCGCGCTGCACGTCCACGGCCTTACCGGCCAGCGTGTCCATCCGCCGCGCCAGCTTCACGTCCAGTTCGGTCAGGCCGCCGGCATCATGGGTGGTCAGGGTCACATCGACCACGTTGAAGACATTGGTCCACTCGGGGTGGTGGTTCATCTTCTCGGCCACCAGCGCGGCGGCGCTCATGAACCCCCAGGCATCGACGAAGTTGCGAAACTTCCAGACCTTGCGCAGCGCATCGCGCCCCTCGACCGCGCCCCAGCCGGTTTCACCCAGCGGCGGCAGTTCGGCGGCGCGTTGCGCATCGGTCAGCGGCGCGCTCACTTCGGTGTTTCCTTCGGCAAAAGCGCATCGTCGATCTGCGCCGCACGCAGGCGCGCCGGACGGTCCGCGACGCGGTGCCAGTAGTCGGTAAAGGTCTTGCGCCCGTCGATCGTGCCAAAGCGCAATCCGAAGCCGATCTGCGCGCCAAGATAGACATCCGCCGCGGTAAACCGGTCTCCGGCAGCGAAATCGGATTGTTTCAACATGGCTTCCAGCGCCGTCATGGTGCGCTCGAAACTGCCGTAACCGACAAAGCCCTGCTGCTCCTCGGTCAACTCCACCTTCAGCGCGCGGTTCACGATCGCCGCTTCCAAAGGCCCGCTGGCAAAGAAGAGCGCCCGGTAATAGGCCCCGCGTTCTTCCGCTTTCGGCCCCAGACCGGCCTTGGGAAAGGCATCGGCCAGATAGGCGCAGATCGCCGCGCCTTCGGTCACCACCTGCCGGCCATGGATGATCGCCGGCACCTTGCCCATCGGATTGACCGCCAGATAGTCCGGCGCCTTCATCGAACCGCGATAGTCCAGCAGGACCGTGTCATAGGGCACACCGGTTTCTTCCAGCATCCACCGGGCCGTGCGGCCGCGCGACTGCGGATGGGTGTAGAATGTCAGCGACTCAGTCATGCACTCCTCCGGGCCCCTGGGCGATGAAACCACGGGTCGGCGGCAACGTCACCTGCCCAATTCGCCCCCTTCGAAACGGCGCATAGCTGGCGAGAATGTCCATCTCTTCGGCCACGGCCCCGGTTTCCGCCGCCAGATACCGCGCCACCGCATCGCGAAACCCCGCATCGGCGATCCAGTGCAGCGAATGCACCCGCGCCGGCAGGTAGCCCCGCGCCAGCTTGTGTTCGCCCTGCGCGCCGGCCTCGACCCGGGTCAGCCCCTGCGCAATGGCAAAATCCATCGCCTGATAGTAGCACAGTTCGAAATGCAGGAAGGGATGGTCCTGCAGACAGCCCCAGTAGCGGCCGTAAAGCGTATCGCGCCCGATGAAGTTCAGCGCCCCCGCCACCGGCTGCCCCTCGTCCTCCGCCAGAATCAGAAGGATGTCATCGCGCATCGTCTGGTGCAGCGCATCGAAGAAGGCGCGCGTCAGATAGGGTTTGCCCCATTTCCGGCTGCCGGTATCCTGATAGAAGGCCCAGAAGGCATCCCAATGGGCCGGTGTGATCGCATCGCCGGTCAGCGCACGGATGGTCCCGCCAAAGGCCTGCGCCCCGGCGCGTTCACGCCGTATCGTCTTGCGTTTGCGCGACGACAGCGCGGCCAGAAAACCGTCGAACTCCTCATAACCCGCGTTTTCCCAGTGAAACTGCTGCGTAGTCCGGTGCAAAAGCCCGGCATCGCGGCCGAACCGGGCCTCATCCGCAGTGCAGAAGGTCACGTGAAGCGACGACAGCCGGTTATTCGCGGCCAGATTCACCGCCGCCTGAAGCAGCGCTGCGCGCCCGTCCGCCTCATGCCCCGGGCGGGTCAGGAAGCGCCGCCCCGTTGCCGGTGTGAACGGTACGGCGACCTGCAGCTTCGGGTAATAGCGCCCGCCGGCGCGTTCATAGGCGTCGGCCCAGCCGTGATCGAAGATGTATTCGCCCTGGCTGTGGGACTTGGCGTAAAGCGGCATGACCGCGATCGCCCGCCCCTCCTGTCGCGCTACGAGGTGGTGGGGCTGCCAGCCGGTGCCCGGCCCTACGCTGCAGCTTGCCTCCAGCGCCGAAAGGAACCGGTGCGTGGTAAAGGGGTCGGCGGGCCGGCCGTTTGCCGCCTCGGGGCATGCGCAGGCGTCCCAGTCGGCGGCGGCGATGCCGGATATTCCGTCAAGAACCGAAATCTCGACCGCCCGATCCATGGGTCATGCCCCGGGCAAGGCCGCCGCGTAGCCTTCAAAGGTTACATTCTGCGCGACCCGTCGCGCCTGCGCCTCGGCCTCGGGCGTGCGGATCGTCCAGCACAGAACCGCCGCTCCCCGTGCTGCCAGTTCGGCCACGCGCGGATTGGCCAGATCGGCCGCCTCATGGCTGATGAAGCTCGCACCCACCCGGTCATAATCGGGTATGGCACGCAGCCTTTCGCGCACGGCCGCGCTCAGCAGGGGCCAGCCGGCCTCGCCATAGGCGCTGGTGGTCAGACCGCGCGGCAGGTCGGGAAGCCGGCCTGCGATAGCCGCGACGGAATGGGGTTGAACGACATGACCGCCACCGGCCCGCCATAGCCGCGCAACGCGGCCGCGACCGCCGCCTCCAGCGGCCCGACCCCTGGTGCCCATGTCGCCATCCTGATCCTTGATCTCGATCAGCAGCGGCACTCGCCCGCCAACAATCGACAGCACCTCATCCAGCGACGGGATCGTTTCGTCACCGCCCCGCAGCCGGATTGACGCCAGCTCGTCGGCCTTGCGCTGGCAGATCGCGCCGCGCGCCTCGCTCAGCCGTTCCAGCGCATAGTCGTGAAACACCATGGGCCGCCGTCGGCCGAAGGCTGAATATCGATCTCGATCCCGTAACCAGCGTCAATGGCGGCACGAACCGCCGCGCGCGAGTTTTCCGGACGTCCCCTGGTGATATCGTGATAGGCCCGGTGCGCGATCGGTGCGCCCAGAAACACGTCCGGCAGGGCGGGGGGCATCAGCGCACCTGAAAGATCGCTTCGATCTCGACCGCGACGCCAAGCGGCAGCGACGCGGCGCTGACCGCCGAACGCGCGTGACGGCCGGCGTCGCCGAAGATCTCGACCATCAGGTCGGAAGCGCCGTTGATGACCTTCGGCTGGTCGGTGAAATCGGCGGTGGAATTGACAAATCCGGTCAGCTTAACCACGCGCACGCAGCGGTCCAGATCGCCCCCGCAGGCGGCGCGCAGCTGCGCCAGAAGGCTCAGCGCGCAACGCCGCGCCGCCGCGGCACCCGCCGCCACGTCCAGCCCCTCACCCAGCTTGCCGGTGATCAGCCCGTTTTCGTCCTGGCTGATCTGGCCCGAGACGAAAACCTGATCGCCCATCTGCACATAGGGCACATAGTTGGCCGCCGGCATCGGCGCATCGGGCAGCGTGATCCCCAGGTCGGCCAGGCGGGCGGCGATAGTTCCGGTCATGGTGTCTCTCCCTTGGTCTGGATTCGCGCCACACTAACGCCCCCGGCGGGTACGAGAAAGGCCGGTTGCCGTTCCGCCGGCACCCAGCGCCGGACCGGGTGATCGCCCCGGCCACCGACGCCGAACCGGCGACCGGCTCCGCGGCCTGTGTATTTTGCCGTTCAAATGCGCTATCGCTGGACATTAGGGCGATAGCCCGATTGCCACCCGCCCCAACTGGGCCTATGTCATGCGCAACCTCCAAGGGCTTTTCGCAAAGCCCCGACAGCGCAACCCAGATGAAGGAGCGCAGTTCCTTGACCGCTTTTGACAAAATCCCTTTGCACAAATCGCTGCTGACCGGCCTGGTTCTGTCCGTGGCGTTTCTGTCGGCCTGCGCGGTGCCCGTTGACCGCAGCGACAACGATCCGACCGAGATCGCCAATCGCGAGGTGTTCGAGTTCAACCGCCGCCTCGACAAGGCGGTCATCCGACCCGTTGGCGTTGTCGCCGGCACGCTGACCCCCGATCCGGTTCGCGCCGGCGTCGACAACATGGTCAAGAACCTCGACACGCCGGGCTACGTGGTCAACGGGCTCTTGCAGGGGCGGCTGGAAAACGCCTTCAGCAACGTCTTCCGCTTCGGCATCAACTCGACCCTCGGGGTCGCGGGTATCTTCGATCCGGCCACCGATTTCGGCTTTCCGCTGAAGGAAACCGATTTCGGCGAAACCATGCATGTCTGGGGCGCCGGCGAAGGCCGCTATCTCGTCGTGCCGGTGCTGGGGCCGACAACCGAACGCGACCTGGCCGGCAAGGTCGTCGATACGCTGATGAACCCCACGCGCGCCTTCGTTTCGGCCGATCACAAGGATATCGTGACCGGGCTGAAAGTCGCCGAAACCGTCTATGATCGCTACGACTATCTGGACGTGATCGACGATGCGCTTTACGGCAGCGCCGATCCCTATGCGCAGGCCAGGCTTGCCTATCTGCAAAACCGCAACCATCTGCTTGGGATCGACAGTTCGGATGACTATATCGACCCCTATGAGGATCCCTATGCCGAGTAATCCCAGCCGCCGCTCCGTACTTGGCGTGCTACTGTCGGGCGCCGCCGTGCTGGCGCTGCCGGTCCGCGCGCTTGCGCTCAGCGTCGACCAGGCGTCGCGACTGGTGCAGTCGCTGGTGAACGAGGTCAACACGGTCATCGCATCGGGCAAGTCCGAAGCCGGCATGTTCGCCGATTTCGAACGGATATTCATTCGCTATGCCGATGTGCCGACCATCGCCCAGCGCGTTCTGGGCCCGGCCGCGCGCAGCGCCTCTTCCGCGCAGATGTCGGCCTATGTCAAGGCATTCACCGGCTATATCTCGCGCCGCTACGGTCGCCGCTTCCGCGAATTCATCGGCGGCAAGATCGAGGTGGTCGATGCCCGTGCGATCAAGAGCTTTTACGAGGTGATCACGGTCGCACGACTGCGCGGCCAGGAACCCTTTGACCTGCGTTTCCATGTCTCCGACAAAAGCGGCAAGCTTCTGTTCTTCAACATGATCATCGAAGGGGTGAACATGATGGCGGCGGAAAGCACCGAAATTCGCGCCATGCTGGACAAGCGCCGTGGGAACATGGACCAGATGATCGAGGATCTGAAACGCGCCGGGTGATGCCGGTCGCTGCCAGAACCAGGGGCCGCGAAGTCGCGGCCCTTTGTCTTTGTCAGTTGCCGCCGAAGATCACGCCCAGCACGTCGCGGATGATGCCATCGGCCACCTCATCCACCCCTGCTGGCTGACCGGGCGGCGGAAACTGCGGCTCGATCATCTGCGGTTCGGGCGGCACGATCATGGGAAGCGGTTTCGGCGCCGTCCCCTCTTCGACCCGCACCATGGTTTCGTGCCAGATTTCGGCGGGCAGCCCGCCGCCGGTGACGCCCTTCAGTGGCCGGTTATCGTCATAGCCCATCCAGACGCCGGTCACATAATCGGCGGTAAACCCGATGAACCATGCGTCGCGCGCCGCCGATGTGGTACCGGTCTTGCCCGCCGCCTCGCGGTCGGCAAGGCGCGCACGCGCGCCGGTGCCGGAATTGATGACCTCGCTCATCATGAAAATCAGCTGACCGGCCGCCTCTTGCGAAATCACCCTCTCGCCGATGCCGCCGCCCTGGCCGATCAGCGGTTCGTTTTCGCCCTTGAGCCGCAATTCCACCAGCCCGTAGGGCGTGACCGAACTGCCGCCGTTCAAGATCCCCGCATAGGCGCCGGTCATCTCGATCAGCGTCGATTCCGACGCGCCCAGCGCCAGTGCCGGACCATCGGCCAGATTGCTTTCGATCCCGAAACCGGAGGCCACCGCCCGCACGGTTTCGCGCCCCACCCCTTCGCTGATCTTCACCGCCGGGATGTTCAGCGACTGCTTGAGAGCGGTCAGCAGGTTCACGCGGCCCATGTATTCGCTGGTATAGTTCTTGGGCGACCATGGGCCCGAGCCGGGGATGTTGATGGTCAGGGGCTCGTCCGTCACCATGTCCCAGGGGCTGTAACCCAGATCGAGTGCCGCGGCATAGATGAAGGGCTTGAACGACGAACCGGTCTGCCGCTTGGCCTGGGTGGCGCGGTTGAACGCGCCCGAGACCTTGGTCTTGCGACCACCGACCATGCCGCGCACGGCACCATCGGCCGACATCACCACAATTGCCGCCTGCGCCTCGCTGCCGTCCTTGACCTTGGTGTCGAAGATAAAGGCCAGCGCATCTTCCGCCGATTTCTGGATGCGCTGGTCCAGCGTTGTGAGGATGGTCACGTCCTCGGTCGTCTCCGTGGTCAGGAAGGATGGGCCGCTGTCCATCACCCAGTCGGCGAAATAACCGCCCGCGCGTTTTTCCGCCGCTTCCGACAGGGATGCCGGCCGCTGCAGCGCCTCTTCGGCTTCGGCCAGCGTCAGGTATCCCTGATCGCGCATCAGCCCGATCACGACCGAGGCCCGGTCACGCGCGCGTTGCAGGTTGTTCGTTGGCGCATAGGTCGACGGCGCCTTCAAAAGCCCCGCCAGCATCGCCGCCTCGGCCGCGTTCACCTGATTGGCCGATTTGCCGAAATAGCGCTGGCTCGCCGCCTCGAACCCGCGCGCGCCCGCACCCAGATAGGCGCGGTTAAGGTAGATCGTCAGGATCTCGTCCTTGGAATACTTGGTTTCCATCGCGAAGGAAAAGGGCACTTCCTTGATCTTGCGCCACAACCCGCCGCGGCGGCAGTCCGCCTCGTAGTCGGCCTCGCTTTTCCATTTGGTCTGGTCGTAGGTCACGCCAAGGCACAGGAGCTTGGCAACCTGCTGGGTACTCGTCGAACCGCCGTTGCCTTCCAGCGGGCCCCGGCCCTCGGCGAGATTGATGCGGATGGCGCTGGCAATGCCGCGCGGGCTGATCCCGAAATGGCGGTAAAAGCGTTTGTCTTCGGTCGCGACCACGGCATCGCGCAGGTATTTCGACACATGTTCGGCGTCGATCTGCCCGCCGAAGGTTTCGCCCCGCCAGGCAAAGACCGCCCCGTCGCGGTCCAGCATCGTGACCGAGCCCCGCGCGCGCCCGTCCAGCAGCGTGTGAACATTCGGCAGTTGCACGAAGAAGTAGGCCGTGGCGCCAAACAGCACCAGCAGGCCCAGAAAACCCGTGCGCCAGCCGATGCCCCAAAGAATGCGCCAGACCAGCGCCCAGAACCCGCCGACCATCCGGACCACGATGTTGGACGACCGCGATGTACGGCGGGTCTTGCGCGGCTTGGCGGCGCGGGTTTTTGCAGGTTTCGCCGCGGGCTTTGCCGCCTGCGATCCCCGGGGATAGCGCCGGTCCGCCACCAGGGGCGTCCGTTTGCGTCCTTTTCCACTCATCACTTGTGCCCGATGCCTGTTTGCCGCCCAACATAGTCGCTAACCCGCCGAATGTGGAGCGCCAACAGCGCCGGTTTTTTCTGCGGCTGCATATTTTTCCGGCATACGGGCGGGATTTCGCCGTATTTTTTGGAGTTTTCCGCCTCACGCCGCAATGCAGCATCGGTTTCCTTGCGCCCCGCCGACCCAGCCGGTGGGATGGCCCTGTCAGCCCGCAAGCCGGGCTACCTGCGAAAGGGGACCACACGTGAAACTGATCATAGCAGCCATCAAGCCCTACAAGCTCGACGAGGTCCGCGAAGCGCTGACAGCGCTGGGCGTGCGCGGGATGATGGTCACGGAAATCAAGGGCTTCGGCGCCCAGTCGGGCCATACCGAGATTTATCGCGGCGCCGAGTATGCGGTGAACTTCGTACCGAAGATGCGCCTTGACCTGGTTGTCGCCGATGCGCTCGCCGACGACGTGGTCGACTGCATCCGAAAGACCGCTCGAACCGACAAGATCGGCGACGGAAAGATCTTTGTGCTGGACGTCGAACAGGCGGTGCGCGTGCGCACCGGCGAAACCGGCGACGACGCGCTGTGACACAGGACAGGAGAACGACGGTGAACACATTTGCAAAACTTTCCGGCCTGGCGGCGGCGGTCCTGGCACTTCCGGCCGGCGCTCAGGAAGCGGTCGAAGCGGCTGCACCGATGGTCGACAAGGGCGACGTGGCGTGGATGATGACCGCCACGCTTCTGGTTCTCTTCATGATCATCCCCGGGCTGGCGCTGTTTTACGGCGGCCTTGTGCGGTCGAAGAACATGCTTTCGGTCCTGATGCAGACCACCACGATTGCCGCCGTGGCGATGATCATCTGGGTGATCTATGGCTATTCCTTCGCCTTCGGCGGCGGCACCTCGCCCTATTGGGGCGGTCTGGGCAAGCTGTTCCTAGCCGGTGTGACGGTGGACAGTCTGGCGGCCACCTTCACCGACTACATGTTGCCGGAATATGTCTTCATCGCCTTCCAGATGACCTTTGCGGCGATCACCCCGGCGCTCATCGTCGGCGCCTTTGCCGAGCGGATGAAGTTCTCCGCCGTGCTGATCTTTTCCGTCCTGTGGCTGACTGTGGTCTATTTCCCGGTCGCCCACATGGTCTGGGACGGTGCGGGACTGATCTTCAACATGGGAGCCATCGATTTTGCCGGCGGTACGGTCGTGCATATCAACGCCGGTGTCGCCGCACTCATGGCCGCGATCGTGATCGGCCCGCGCATCGGCCTTGGCAAGGACATGATGGCCCCGCATTCGATGACGCTGACCATGGTCGGCGCGGCGATGCTCTGGGTCGGCTGGTTCGGCTTCAACGCCGGCTCCAACCTCGAGGCGACGGCGGGTGCGACGCTGGCGATGATCAACACCTTTGTCGCCACGGCGGCAGCTGTGCTGAGCTGGGCCGCGGTCGAGGCGCTGCTGCGTGGCAAAGCCTCGGGCCTGGGCGCGGCCTCGGGCATGGTTGCGGGTCTTGTCGCCATCACCCCGGCCTGCGGCACCACAGGCCCGGTCGGCGCCATCGTCCTTGGCCTTGCCGTATCGCCGATCTGCTATGCCTTCGTGACCACGGTGAAGAACCGGCTGGGCTATGACGACAGCCTTGACGTCTTCGGCGTTCACGGTGTGGGCGGCATCGTCGGCGCGATCGGCACCGGCATCCTCGCGGCGCCTTCGCTGGGGGGCACCGGCTTCGTCGTCGAGGCCGGCACGATGGGCGCGCAGGTCGCCGTCCAGATCAAGGCGGTCCTGATTACCGTCGTCTGGAGTGGTGCGGCATCGCTGGTTCTTCTTTACATCACCAGGGCCCTCACCGGGTTGCGTGTGACACCTGAAAGCGAGCGCCAGGGCCTGGACCAGACCGCGCACGGCGAAAGCGCCTATCACGCCTGATCCCTCACGGCGCGACGGTGCAAAAAAAAGGCCCACCTTCGGGTGGGCCTTTCCCATCGCGTGCCGCCTATCAGATGCCGACGTCGATGATCGCGCGGGCGAGGATCGGCACCGTCTTTGCGTTCAGACCGGCGATGTTGAGACGCGAGTCCCCGACCATGTAGATGCCGTGTTCGGCCTTCAGCCGTTCCACCTGTTCGGGTGCCGCGCCAAGGCGCGAGAACATGCCCCGGTGCTGGGCGATAAAACCGAAGCGGTCGGAACCGGAGACCCGTTGCAGCTCTTGCGCAAGCTGTTCGCGCAGGGCCAGCATACCCAGCCGCACATCCTCCAGTTCCTTTGCCCAGTCGGCCCGCAAGGCGGGGTCATTCAGGATCATCGTCACCAGACGCGCACCATGATCGGGCGGGAAGGAATAGTTCTGACGGTTGAGATAGGCGAGCGTGCCTTGCGTGACCTCGCGGGCCGCAGGCTCCGACAAGGCGATCAGCGCGCCGGTGCGTTCGCGGTAGATGCCGAAATTCTTGGAACACGAGGCCGCGATCAGCACTTCCGGCAGGCGCGAGGCGATCAGCCGCACGCCGGCCGCGTCCGCCTCCAGCCCGTCACCGAAACCCTGATAGGCGATGTCGATCATCGGCACCGCGCCGGTCTTTTCCAGAAGATCGGCCACCGCCTGCCATTCCGGCCCGGTCAGATTGGCGCCCGTGGGGTTGTGGCAACAGCCATGCAACAGCACAACATCGCCGGCCTTGACACCGGCGAGGTCCGCCATCATCGCCGCGAAATCGACCGCGCGGCTGTCACTGTCGAAATAGCGGTACATCCGGACCTTCATGCCCAGATGCTTCAGGATCGACAGGTGGTTGGGCCATGTCGGGTCCGAAACCCAGACCGTGGCATCGGGCGAGGCCATGCCGATCAGCTCGAAGGCCTGCCGGCAGGCACCAGTGCCGCCCGGTGTCGCGACCGAGGATATGCGGTCGGCCGCGACCGCATCGCCCAGAACCAGCGCGGCCATCGCGGCGTTGAACTCGGGCTCGCCCGCAAGGCCGGTATAGGATTTGGTAACCTCGGTTTCCCAAAGCTGCTTTTCAGCCGCCTTCACCGCGCGCATGACCGGTGTCACCCCTTCGGCATTCTTGTAGACGCCGACACCAAGGTCGATCTTGTCCTTGCGGGGGTCGGCCTTGTACTGGCCGATCAGCATCAGGATCTTGTCGGCCGGTTGCGGTTTCAGGCTGCCCAGCATCGTCTATCCTTTCGCCACGTTCAGGTCGTCATACATGCCCCACTCGGCCCAGCTGCCGTCATAAAGCGCATGATTGCGGTGGCCCGTGCGTTCCAGCGCCAGATTGATGATCGCCGCCGTAACGCCCGACCCACAGGTGGTGATCGCGGGCTTCGCCGGATCGACGCCGGCGGCCGCGAACACGCCGCGCAGCGCCGCGACATCCTTCATCGTGCCATCGCCGTTCAGCAGGCTCGCATAGGGGATGTTCCGCGAATTGGGGATATGGCCGGCGCGCAGGCCCGCGCGCGGCTCCGGCTCCTCCCCGCGGAACCGGCCAGCGGAACGGGCATCGAGAATTTCGTGGTCACCAAGTTTCGAGGCATGGGCAACCTGCGTGACATCCTTGACCAGATGCGCCTGACGCTGAACGGTCATATGCCGGTCGCGCACCACGGGCGGCAGATCCTCCATCGGATGCCCTTCGGCCCGCCATTTCGGCAAGCCGCCGTCCAGCACCGCCACATCGGCCTTGCCCATCAGACGAAAGGTCCACCAGACCCGCGCCGCCGAAAACAGCCCGGCACTGTCATAAACCACCACCTGGTGACCGTCGCCCACGCCCATGGCGCGCATCCGGCTCATGAATTTCTCGACCGGGGGGGCCATATGCGGCAATTCCGAACGGTGATCGGAAATATCGTCGATATCGAAGAAGCGGGCACCGGGGATATGGCCGGCCGCATATTCGGCCGCGGCATCGCGCCCGGTCGCGGGCATGTGCCAGGATGCGTCGAGAATTCGAAGGTCCGGGTCGTTCAGGTGCTGGGCCAGCCAGGCCGTGGAAACCAGCGTTTTGGGATCGTCCGCAGACATGGGCCATTCCTCCGGCTAACCCGTCTGACTTAATCGGACGCGCCGGTTCAGGCAAGCCAAAGGAAGGCAAAAGGGGCGCCATCGCGGCGCCCCTTTACAAGCCGTGGCCATGTGGCCCGGGCTTACTTCGCCGACATGCTGCGGATCAGGCCGATGATCGCCATCAGCACACCGCCGCCCACGCCGCCCGATGCGACTTGTCCGATGATGGCGCCCATATCCATGCCGCCCTCGGCCGCCGCAGCGCCCGCGCCCATCATGCCCAGGATCTGAGAGCCAAGCCCGCCACCGATGATCCCCGCCAGGGAGTTCATCAGCGGGCCAAGGCTGAGGTTCTTGAAGATCCCGCCGGCGACGTTACCGCCGACCGCACCGGAAATCAGAGAAATGATAAGCTGTTCCATGCCACTACCCCTCGCTCGTGTGACAAACCGTTACGCAAGACCCGGAACGCTCCCGGGTGCGGCGGAGTGTCACAGATTGTTGCGGTTCTGGCAACGCTTGACCTAGGGGGATCAACCGTTGTTCCGCAAAAGCCTCTGCTTTTGCCGATTCCAGTCGCGCTTGGCTTCGGTCGCGCGCTTGTCGGCCAGCTTCTTGCCCTTGGCGATGCCAAGCTTCAGCTTCACCAGACCGCGGTCGTTGAAATAGAGCCGCAGGGGCACGATCGTCATGCCTTCGCGTGCCGTCGCCGACCAGAGCCGCGCCAGTTCGCGACGGCTGACCAAGAGCTTGCGCTTGCGCCGTTCCTCGTGGCCCCAGGTCTTGGCCTGCGCGAAAGGGGCGATATAGCCGTTGATCAGCCACAACTCGCCATCCTCGACCGAGGCATAGCTCTCGGCGATATTGGCACCGCCCTGGCGCAGCGACTTCACCTCGGACCCGGCCAGCACGATGCCCGCCTCGAGATCGCTCTCGATGGCATAGTCGTAGCGCGCGCGGCGATTTTCCGCGATGAGCTTTGAATTCGGGTCGGATCGGTTGGCCATGATCCGCCTGAGATAGGCGAGCCCGCCGAGCCTGTCCAGCGCCCTTGCCGCTTTCGCCGGGCAGCCGGCCCGGTTATCAAGGACGAGGAGGTAGGGATGATACTGCAAATCCTGATCGGCACCTTGCTGATGCTCATCTCGATCGTCATTGCCGGGTTCAGCTACTGGGCGATGGAGATTGCGCTGAACCGCGCACGGCGCTGGCTGACGCGCGAACCGCACCGGCCGAAGCTGATGCTCGCGCTTTGCGTCGCGGCGGTCTGGATATTGGCGCAGATCACCGCCGGGGTATGGACCTGGGCGCTGGCCTTCTGGTTTCTCGAGGTCTTCGCCACACTCGAAGCCTCGGTCTATTTCTCGCTCGTCGCCTTTACCACGCTGGGGTTCGGCGACATCCTTCTGCCGAACGACTGGCGGCTCCTGTCCGGCATGGCGGCGGCCAACGGGCTACTGAATTTCGGGCTTCTGACGGCGATCCTTGTCGAAACGCTGCGCCAGATCCGGCTGGGCCAGATCGATGCGCTGCGCCGGCTAAGCGATTAGGGCCCGGCGCGCGGGCCCCGCGGCTCAGTTGATCAGGCCGGCATGCCGCATCGCCGCGTCCATCCTGGCCTTGGTGGCATCGGTCAACCCGACCAGCGGCAGGCGCACCTCGTCGCTGCACATCCCGAGCCGCGACAAGCCATATTTCGCACCGCAAAGGCCCGGTTCGGTGAAAATCGCGATATGCAGTGGCATAAGCCGATCCTGCAGTTCCAAGGCGCGGCCGAAATCGCCGGCCAAAGTGGCCGCCTGAAACTCGGCGCAAAGCCGCGGCGCGACATTGGCGGTGACCGAAATGCAGCCCATCCCGCCATGGGCATTGAAGCCCAGCGCGGTGGCGTCTTCGCCGGAAAGCTGGATGAAATCCTTGCCGCAGGTGATGCGCTGCTTCGGCACCCGGCTCAGGTCGGCGGTCGCATCCTTGACGCCGACGATACGCGGCAGCTTCGCCAGTTCGCCCATCGTTTCGGGGGTCATGTCGACGACCGATCGCGGCGGGATGTTGTAGATGATGATCGGCAGGTTGCAGGCATCGTGCATGGCACGGAAATGCTCATAAAGCCCTGCCTGCGTCGGCTTGTTGTAGTAGGGCGTCACGACCAGAGCTGCATCGGCGCCAACGCGTTCGGCATGCTGGATCAGGCGGATGCCTTCAGCGGTGTTGTTCGAACCCGCGCCGGCGATCACCGGAATGCGCCCCGCGGCGGCCTTGACCACCGCTTCGACGACACGCTCATGCTCGTCATGGCTCAGCGTCGGGCTTTCGCCGGTGGTGCCCACGGGTACAAGGCCGTTGGTGCCTTCCGCGACATGCCAGTCGACCAGTTTCTTGAGCGTGTCGAGATCCACATCGCCGTTCTTGAACGGCGTGACCAGGGCAACGAGGGACCCCTTGAACATGACACGCTCTCCTTCTGTTTATGCCGCGACGAGTCGTACACGGCGAAATCGCGCCGGAACCTACAGCCAGTCGAGGGACTTGCCAAGTTTGTGTGTTGCAGTGCCGGTCAGGCCCGGTAGAATCCGCCGAAAGAAACGAGCAGACCCGACAAAAGGCAAACCGTGAACCGCCTTCTGACCCTTGTCGCCGCGGCATGTCTTGCCGCCGGCCCCGCCCTCGCGCAGACCACGGCCGAGGCGACAGCCCTGGCCGCGGCGCTGAAATCCGTGGCCATGCGCGATTGGGATGGCGCACGGGCTTCCGCACGCGCATCCGGCACGCTGGGCGCCGATATCGTCGAATGGCACCGGCTCCGGGCCGGCGAGGGCCTGCTGGGCGAATACGAGGATTTTCTGAAACGCCGCGCCGACTGGCCGGGCATGCCCTATCTGAAGCAATTCGGCGAAGAGGCGGCGGCACGCTCGACCACACCGGCACGCATCATCGGCTATTTCGGCCCCGACGCGCCGCGCACCGCGCGCGGCGCCATGGCGCTGATCTGGGCGTTCGACCAGCGTGGCGAGGCTGACAAGGCGCTGACCGAAGCCCGCCGTGCCTGGCGCGATCTGTCCTTTGACGAGGCGGAAGAGACCGAGTTTCTTTCCCGCTACGGCGAGCGCGTCAAAACCCTCCATACCGCCCGGCTCGACCGGCTCTTGTGGCGTGGCGCTCTGCCAGAGGCGCGCCGCATGCTGGACCGTGTCGATGCCGGCCCCAAGGCGTTGGGCGCGGCGCGGATCGGGCTGCAAGACGGTGCGAACGGCGTCGATACCCTGATTGCTGCCGTGCCGGCCGACCTTGCCGGCGATGCCGGGCTGGCCTTTGACCGGTTCCAGTGGCGCTTCAAGCGCGACCGCTACGACGACGCGGCCAGCCTGCTGCTGGAGCGGTCGGGAACGGCCGCAGCGCTGGGGGTGCCGGCGGAATGGGCCTGGCGCCGCGCCGCTCTTGCCCGGCGCGAGATGCGGCAGGGCGATGCCCGACGGGCCTACAAGCTCGCGTCAGAGCATCATCTGAACGGCGGCAGCGACTACAGCGATCTGGAATGGCTCGCAGGCTATATCGCGCTGCGCAAACTCAACGACCCGGCGACGGCACTGACCCATTTTCACCGCCTCAGGGCCGAGGTCTCCTCGCCGATCAGCCTCGGCCGCGCCGGTTACTGGGAGGGTCTGGCGCAGGAAGCCCTGGGCAAGCCCGAAGCCGCCCGCGCCGCCTTTGCCTATGCCGCCGAGTTCCAGACCGGCTTTTACGGCCAGCTTGCCGCCGAACGCGCCGGCATCGGGTTCGACCCGGCTCTGCTTTCAACCGCACGCTATCCCGACTGGAAAGCCGCGCGCTTCATGACGTCTTCGGTTCTGCAGGCCGCGCTATTGCTGCAAAAGGCCGGTGACCGCACATTGGCCAAGCGCTTCTTCCTGCATCTCGGCGAAAGCCTCGGCGCGACCGACCGCGGCTCTCTTGCCGATCTGGCGCTGGATATCGGCGAGCCGCATATCGCGTTGCTGATCGCCAAACAGGCCGCCGACCGCGGCACGATCCTGCCGCGCGCCTATTTCCCGGTGACCGATCTGCATGCCGCCGACCTGCCGGTACCGGCCGAACTGGCGCTGGCGATCGCGCGCCGTGAAAGCGAGTTCGACCCCGCCGCGCGCAGCCCCGCCGGCGCCCGCGGCCTGATGCAGGTGATGCCGGGCACCGCCAAGCTGGTGGCCGAACGGCTTGGCATTCCGCACCAGCCCGAAAAACTGGAAGACCCGGTGTTCAACGCCAGGATGGGCAGCACCTATCTGGCCGGCCTGATCGAGGAATTCGGCCCCGCCCTGACGCTCGTCACCGCCGGGTACAACGCCGGCCCCGGCCGACCCCGGCAATGGCTGACCGATCTGGGCGATCCGCGCGGCACCATGGACCCGGTCGACTGGATCGAGGCGATCCCCTTCACCGAAACCCGCAACTACGTGATGCGGGTCAGCGAAGGCGTCATGATCTATCGTGCGAAACTGGCCGGCAAACCCGTGCCATGGGGCCTGACAGCCGCGCTGAAGGGCCAGTAGGCGCCGCCGATCAGAGCAGATCCAGCACCGCATCGCCGGTTGACAGCGCGCATTGCCCCGGCTGGTCCAGTTCGAACGCCGTGACCACGCCATCCTCGACAACCATCGCATAGCGACGCGACCGGTCGTACATGCCGACCGACGGGTTGGAATAGGCAAGCCCGAGCGCCCGGGTGAACGCGCCATCGGAATCGGCCAGCATCGAAATGCCGGCCGCCGTGGCGCCGGTGGTTTCCCCCCAGTAGCGCATCACATGCGCATCGTTGACCGAAACACACAGGATGTCGTCCACGCCACGCGCGCGCAGCGCCTCTGCAGTCCGGATGAAGCTGGGAACATGGGCGCTGTCGCATGTGGGCGTGAACGCGCCCGGCACCGCGAAGACGATCACCTTGCGCCCGGCGAGGCGACTGGCCAGATCGACCGTTTCCGGCCCGTCCGTCCCGATCCGCAACAGCCGTGCATCCGGCAGCCGCTGCCCCACCGCAATCACCGCCATGTCACAGCACCGCCAGAAGCTCTTCGCCGACCGAAAGCCGGCACTGGCCGGGTTCGTCGATCTGGGCGTGCGTGACCACACCGTCTTCGACAACCAGCGCATAGCGGTTCGAGCGGTTGTAAAGCCCGATTGCCGGCGCGGTGAAATCCATGCCCACTGCCTTGGTGTAGGCGCCGCTCGAATCCGCCAGAAGCGTGATGCCGGCCGCCTCTGCGCCAGTCGTTTTCTCCCAGGCCTGCAAGGCGAACGGGTCGTTCACCGCGATACACAGGATCGCCTCCACACCCTTGTCGCGAAACGCCGGCGCGGTGCGGATGAAGCTCGGCATATGGATGGTGCTGCAGGTGCCGGTATAGGCGCCGGGCAGCGCGAAGAGCACGACCTTGCGACCGGCCAGCTGATCGGCCAGTGCAACCGCCTCGACCCCGTTTTCGCCCATACGCAACAATTTGGCATCCGGCAGCCTCTGGCCAATGGTCAGGGTCATGGTCGTCCTCGCGCGTTGTGTTTTCCGTTCCAGCGCATATAGGGTGCCAGTGCACGCAACAGCAAGATGGGAATGCGGTCATGCCGGGGATCGTGATTGTGGGCGCAGGTCAGGCCGGGGCATCGCTTGCCGCCAAGCTCCGCGCACTGGGCTATGCCGGGGAGCTGACGCTGATCGGCGACGAACTCGTGCCGCCCTATCAGCGCCCGCCCCTGTCAAAGGCCTACCTTCTGGGAGAGATGGAACTTGAACGGCTGTTCCTGCGCCCCGAAGCCTTTTACACCGATCACGACATCACGCTGAAAAAGGGCACGGCGGTTGTCGCCGTCGATCCGCGCGCCAGGATGTTGACGCTTTCGGACGGCACAACGCTTGGCTACGACCAACTGGCGCTGACCACCGGCTCCACCCCCCGGCGCCTGCCGGCCTCCATCGGTGGCGACCTGCTCGGTGTCTATACCGTGCGCGGGCTCGCCGATGTCGATGCCATGGCGCCGGAGTTTCGCGCCGGCGCCCGGGTCGTGATCGTCGGTGGCGGGTATATCGGGCTCGAAGCGGCGGCAGTTGCCGCGAAAAAGGGGCTTTCGGTGACCCTGATCGAGGCCGCGCCGCGCATCCTGCAGCGCGTCGCCTGCCCCGAAACCTCCGCCTATTTCCGCGCTTTGCACAAAAGCCACGGCGTCACGATCCGCGAAGGCACCGGCCTTGAACGGTTGCTGGGCGACGACCGTGTCACCGGTGTTCGTCTGGCCGACGGCACCAAAATCGCCGCCGATTTCGTCATCACCGGCATCGGGATCAGCCCGATGAGCACCCTGGCCGAAACCGCCGGCCTGACGGTCGACAACGGCATCGCCACCGATGAACTGGGCCGCACCTCCGACCCGGCGATCTGGGCGGCGGGCGATTGCGCCTCCTTTCCCCATGCCGGCGGCCGCATCCGGCTGGAAAGCGTCGGCAATGCCATCGATCAGGCCGAAGCCGTGGCCGCCAACATGCTGGGTGCCAATACGCCCTATCAGGCCAGGCCCTGGTTCTGGTCGGACCAGTACGATTGCAAACTGCAGATCGCCGGTCTGAACACCGGCTACGACCGGATCGTCACGCGCGATGGCGACGGCGATGCCATCAGCTTCTGGTATTATGCCGGGCAGCGGTTGCTTGCCGTCGATGCCATGAACGACCCGCGCGCCTACATGGTGGGCAAGCGGCTGATCGAAATGGGAAAATCCCCCGAACCTGCCATTATCGCCGACCCTGCTGCCGACCTGAAAGCGCTCCTGAAGGGATGAGGATCATCGGTGGCGAAAGGCGTGGTCTGAAACTGGCCGAACTGGGTGCGGGCGATCCGGCGGCACATTTGCGCCCGACCTCCGACCGGGTGCGCGAGGCGCTTTTCAACCTGCTTCTGAACGGCGGCTACGGTAACCCGGTTGCCGGCGCGCGCGTGCTAGACCTCTTCGCCGGGACCGGCGCGCTCGGGCTCGAAGCGCTGAGCCGTGGCGCCGCCCGTGTGGCCTTTGTCGATGATGGCGCGACCGCCCGCGCGCTCCTGCGCCGCAATATCGAACTGATGCGCGCGATGGGCGTCACCGATGTCTGGCGTCGCGATGCCACCCGCATGGGTCCGAACCGGGGCGCGGCTTACGGCCTTGTCTTTCTCGATCCGCCCTATGGCAAGGGCCTGGGCGAGGCAGCGCTGGCCTCCTGCCGCGACGACGGCTGGCTTTCGCCCGGCGCGATGATCGTCTGGGAAGACAGTACCGCCCCCCGGCCGCCCGAAGGGTTCGAACCCCTCGACCAGCGCAAATACGGCGACACGCTCATCACGCTTCTCAGGGCGCCGGCATGAAACCATCTGCGGTTCTCTTCGACTGCGACGGCGTGATCGTCGACAGCGAACCGATCACCAACCGCCTGATCGCCCAAAACCTCGCCCGCCACGGCCTGCACCTCCCGTTGGAGCGCATCGTCACGCTCTTTGTCGGCGGCACCATACAGGGCGTGGGCGAAACCGCGCGCGCGATGGGTGCCGATCTGCCGCCGGACTGGCTCGATGCGATCTATGGCGAGATCTTTGAGGCGCTCGCGCTCGGCACGCCGCTCGTCCCCGGTGTCGAACGCGTACTCGACGCGCTCGATAACGCCGCCATCCCCATCGCGATAGGCTCGAACGGGCCGCATGAAAAGATGGCCGTGACTTTGGGTCAGCATCCAGCCGTTCAAGCCCGGTTCGGCCGCCACGTCTATTCGCGCACCGATGTCGCGCGCCCGAAGCCCGCACCGGACCTCTATCTGCACGCCGCAGACCAGCTGGGCGTCGCGCCCAAGGCCTGCGCGGTGATCGAAGACAGCCCATCGGGTATTCGCGCGGCCATCGCGGCCGGCATGACCGCCTTCGGCTATGCGCCCGACGGCAACGGCGCTCGCCTGCCGCCGAAGGCGCGCAGTCGCTACCGCCATGGCCGATCTGCCCGAACTGCTGGCGACAGCGTTCACCTTGGCTCCAGCATCGGCTGCGCGGCCGGCAACCGGCGTCACCGTGTCGGATGAAAGCGCCCGCCGGCGATAGCGTGAAGATCGCGCAGCCATCCTCAGTCACGCCAACGGAATGTTCGAACTGCGCCGACAGCGTCTTGTCGCGGGTGATCGCCGTCCAGTCGTCGGCCAGAATCCGGGTCTCGGGCCGGCCCAGATTCACCATCGGCTCGATGGTAAAGAACATCCCCGGTTCCAGCCGCGGCCCCGCCCGGCGCGGCCGTAATGCAGCACATTGGGCGGCGCGTGAAAGACACGCCCCAGCCCGTGGCCACAGAAATCGCGCACAACGCTCATCCGCTGGCCCTCGACGTAAGCCTGGATGGCATGGCCGATATCGCCGAAAGTATTGCCGGGCTTCACCGCCTCGATCCCCAGCATCAGCGCGTCATGGGTGACCTGGATCAGCCGTTCGGCAAAGGGCTTGGCCTGCCCGGCCACATACATCCGGCTGGAATCGCCGAACCAGCCATCGGCAATCACCGTCACGTCCACGTTCAGGATATCGCCATCCTTCAGCACATCCGAACTGCGCCCCGGGATCTTGGCACCGGGTATGCCGTGGCAGACCACGTGGTTGACCGAGATGCAGCTGGCATGCTGGTAGCCGCGGTACCCCACCGTGGCCGATTGAACGCCCAGTTCCTCGACCCGCCGCGTTATGAACGCGTCCAGTGCGCCGGTCGTGGCGCCGGGTTCGACCAGCGCCGCCACCTCGTCGAGGATCTGCGCCGCGACACGCCCGGCTTCGAACATGCCGGCAAAATCGCCCGGCTCATATATGCGGATGCCGTCCCGTGTCAGCCGGCCCTGATGGTCTTTCATGCCAATACCCGTCTTTCGTGCCGCCTTCCTAACCCGATTTCCGCCGCTCGGCCAGACCACGGCTTGGGCCGGTCGCGACACGATGACGTTTGAACGCCCGCCCGGTCGGGTCTATACCGCCCGCGAAGGACCTCGGTCAGGAGCCCGCCATGCCCAACCCCACCGCCGCCATCCTGATCGTCGGCGATGAAATCCTTTCAGGCCGCACGCGGGATGCGAACACGCATTTTCTGGCCGGCGAACTGGTTCGCCATGGCATCGCCCTGCGCGAGGTGCGCATCGTGACCGACGATATCGATGCGATCGCAGAGGCGGTGAACGCGCTGCGCGCCGCCTGGGATCACGTCTTTACCTCGGGCGGCATCGGGCCCACACATGACGATATCACCGCCGATGGCGTGGCGCGGGCCTTCGGCCTGCCGCTTGAGGTGCGCGACGATGCCCGCGCCCTGCTGGCGGCGCACTACGCCCGCAGCGGCCACGAATTCAACGCCGCGCGCCAGCGCATGGCGCGGATTCCCGGCGATGCCACCCTGATCGACAACCCGATTTCCGCCGCGCCGGGTTTCAGCCTCGACAATGTTCATGTCATGGCCGGTGTGCCGAACATCTTTCAGGCCATGGTCGCGAGCCTGCTGCCACGCCTGACCGGGGGCGATCCTCTGCTGTCGCAATCGCTGCAGTTCGACCGGGGCGAAGGCGAGATCGCCGCAGAACTGGCGGCACTGGCGGGCGAGTTTGCCGAGCTTTCCTTCGGCTCCTACCCGTTCGTGAAGGATGGCGCCTTTGGCACCCATATCGTCGTGCGCGGCACCGATGCCGCCCGGATCGACGCGGCCATGACGCGCCTTGCGGCGATGCGCGCCGGGGGCGCGGCATGAACCGGCCCACGATCCGCGACATTTACGCAATCTGCGAAGCGACCTGGCCGCCGGCCACGTCCCGGGCCGAGGGGCCATGGACGATCCGCGAAGGCCAGGGCGGCGGCAAGCGCGTTTCGGCCGCCACGCTGGCCGGCGAATTCGACGCCGCGACGATCGCAAGGGCGGAACGGGCGATGGCCGACATCGGGCAACCTTCGCTTTTCATGATCCGCGACGGCGAGGATGCGCTGGACGCGGCGCTGGCCGGGCGCGGCTATGACATTGTCGATCCCGTTGTGGCCTATCTGGCGCCGGTCGGCGGCCTTGCCGGGCAGGAGGTCCCCCCGATGACCACCTTTCCGATCTGGCAACCGTTGGCCGTGATGAAGGAGGTCTGGGCCGGAGGCGGGATCGGGCCCGAGCGTCTGGCTGTCATGGACCGTGTCGCGGGCCCCAAGACCGCCATCATGGGCCGCCGGAACGACCGCGTTTCGGGCTGCGCTTTTGTCGCCATCCACGAAAAAACCGCGATGTTGCATGCACTTGAGGTGGTGCCCGAACAACGTCGGCAAAAATCCGCCGTCTATATGCTGCGCAGCGCCGCGCGCTGGGCGCAAGATCAGGGCGCGGACTGGATGAGCCTTGTGGTGACCGAGGCCAACGGCCCCGCGCGTGCGCTCTATGCTTCCCTGGGGATGACGATTGTGGGACACTATCACTACCGACTGAAAGCCCGCAAAAGAGGCCAGAGCAGTTGACCGATGACGCCCTGCCGACCGCGCTCGACCTGCCTATGGTCGACCCGCTTCCCGAAGCGACGGCGAAGTATTTCCAGGTCTGTCAGGACAAGCTGGGCCTGGTGCCCAACGTGCTGCGCGCCTATGCCTTCGACATCGACAAGCTGAACGCCTTCGCGGCGATGTACAACGATCTGATGCTGGCGCCCTCGGGGCTGAGCAAGCTCGAACGCGAGATGATCGCGGTCGTCGTCTCGTCGATCAACCGTTGCTGGTACTGCCAGGTGGCCCATGGCGCGGCGGTGCGCCAGTTGTCGGGTGATCCGAAACTGGGCGAAGCGCTGGTGATGAACTACCGCTATGCCGATCTGACACCGCGCCAGCGCGCCATGCTGGATTTCGCCGCCAAGGTGACCGAGGCCTCCGCCAAGGTCGAGGAGGCTGATCGGCAGCTCTTGCGCGATGCCGGGTTTTCCGAACGCGACATCTGGGACATTGCCGCCGTCACCGGCTTTTTCAACATGTCGAACCGCATGGCTTCGGCGACCGCGATGCAGCCGAACGACGCCTATCACGGGGCGGCCCGATGATCGCGTGTCGGGCATTGGTCGCTGCCGCAGCGCTGGCGCTGGCCGGCCCGGCCGGCGCGCTGACCCTTGAACTGCCGGGCAAGGCGCACGCCACCCGCGACGAGGCGCAGCCGATGGCGAGCTACGCGCTGCCGATCGGTGCCTGGGCGGATGGAACCCTGCCGGCCCGCGAAACCGAAGGCGCGGTCAGCCGGAACGCCTGGCGTCTCGACACGCGCGGCATGACCACGCTGCAACTGCTGGCGCCGCTGCGCGACCAGCTGGCCGGCGCCGGTTATCGCGTGCTGTTCGAATGCGAAACCGACCGTTGCGGGGGTTTCGATTTTCGTTATGCGACCAGTGTTTTTCCGGAACCGGACATGCATGTCGATCTGGGCGATTTCCGCTTTCTCTCTGCGGAAAAGCCGGGCCAGACACCGGAATTTGTCAGCCTGATGATCAGCCGTTCCAGCGCCGCGGGCTATGTGCAGTTGACCCATGTCGGCCCGGCTGGGCCGGCGACTGCGGTGGTTGCGACACCGTCGACGAAAACGTCGCTGGCCGCGCCGGACAAGCTTGACCCGGCGGTGATGGCGACCGCGCTGGAGACGAACGGCCGCGCGGCGCTTGACGATCTGACCTTTGCTTCGGGTTCCGCCACGCTTGGCGCCGGCAAATTCGATTCCTTGCTGGAACTCGCCGCGTTTCTGAAGGCCAACCCCGACCGCCACGTCACGCTTGTCGGCCACACCGATGCGACGGGCGATCTGGGGGCCAACATCGCCCTGTCGCGCCAGCGCGCCCTGTCGGTTCGGGCCCATCTGATCAATGACTATGATGTTCCCGCCGGTCAGGTCGGTGCCGAAGGCGCCGGCTATCTGGCCCCGCGCGCGTCGAACCTGACCGATGACGGACGCCAGAAAAACAGACGGGTCGAGGTCATGCTGACCTCAACCCGCTAAAGCATACCAATTACTTTCACTATAAGACGCTGGCGAGGGACTACCAGGCGTCAGGGCCCTTGTCGACAAACCGCCGGGCAAGGAAATCGATGAACGCGCGGACCTTGGGCTGGGTAAACCGGCCCGGCGGATAAACCGCATAGATACCCAGCGTTTCGGCCGGAAGGCCAGGGATAGCCTCTTCCACCTGACCGGCTTTCAGCGCTTCCCAGTAAAGGAAGGACGGCAGATAGGCGATGCCGAGGCCCGAGATAGCGGCGTTCAGAAGCGACTGGCCATCATTGACCGTCAGCCAGCCCGCCGTGCGGACCTGCCGTTTCTCGCCCGAGGGCGCGGTCAGCTTCCAGACGTTGCCGTTGGCCTGGTTGGAATAATGCAAAAGCTTGTGTTCGTTCAGATCGTCGATCTTTCCCGGACGACCGAACTTCTCGAAATAGCTTTGCGCGCCGACCATGCGTTTGGTCGTTTCGGTCAGCTTGCGGGCCCTGAGCGTGCTGTCTTCCAGCTCGCCGATCCGAATCGCCATGTCGAAGCCTTCGGATATCAATTCGACATAGCGGTTGTTCAGAACCATGTTCACGGTGATATCGGGATATTCCAGCAGGAAATCCGCCAGAATCGGCGACAACAGGTTCACGCCGAAATCGGTCGCGACCGAGATGCGCAACAACCCCGAGGGCGCCGATTGCATCGAGGTGACCAATGCGTCGGCCTCCCCGGCATCGTTCAGCACCCGTCGCGCGCGGTCGTAATAGGCCAGACCGATTTCGGTCGGGCTGACCCGGCGCGTCGTGCGATTCAGAAGTCGTGCACCCAGGCGCGCTTCAAGCGCGGATACATGTTTCGAAACGGCAGATTTCGAAATTCCCATTTTCTTGGCTGCATCCGTAAACCCGCCTTGATCGACGACGGTTGCGAACGCCTCCATTTCTGTTAGTCGGTCCATTCTCTTCCCCAAGCGTACGATGCACGACCACTGCCGGTTGTCGCCACGAAATCGGGCAAGATTGGGGTCGAGAGGCGTCAAGTCCGCGGTTTTGTCGCGGATCGTTCAAGGCAACGAAACAACGCTATAGGCAATCCGGCGCCGATGTCGTGCACACAGCATAGCACGTTGCCGGCTCGGCGGAATGACCGCGCGAATCCGAAACCCCATGCGCTGGAAACAGCCGGCCATTTTTGGTGGGCGGAATCCCGTTGCGCCAGAAGGGTCAAAACGGCGCCGGAAAGCCCAGTATCGGGCACCGCGACGGTTGGCTATGGAACGCGGTTCGGAATGCGCCTAGCTCGATAGGCGAAGGGCCCTACCCCTTCTCATCAACCAAGGAGATACCGATGAAACCGAACCAGATTGCCACCGTCGCTCTTGTCATGCTGCTGGGCGCCCCGGCTCTGGCTCAGGACGCGCCGGCCGTCGAAGACACCGATGGCGACGGTTCCTATTCCCTGGCCGAGCTTCAGGTGGCGTACCCTGACCTCACCGAAGAAGGCTATGCCTCGATCGACGCCAACGCCGACGGCGTCGTGGACGAGGCAGAGCTTGCCGCGGCGGTTGCCGACGGCCTTGCCGCCCCGTCGAACGGCTAAGGGATGGCGGGGGGCCTGCGGGCCCCCGTTTCCACGGCGCGTCTACAACCGGGCTGCCAGACGCGCGCCCTGATCGATTGCCCGTTTGGCATCCAGCTCCGCTGCCACGTCGGCGCCGCCGATCACATGCACCGGCTTTCCGCCGTGGCCAAGCGCATCGGCCAGAGACCGGTCGGAAAGCTGCCCGGCGCACAGAACCACGGTATCGGCGGCAATAACCTGCGGGTTTTCGCGCGCCTCGCCAAAGCTGACGTGCAAACCCTCTGCATCGATCCGCTCATAATTCACGCCGCCGATCATGGTGACGCCCTTCATCGCCAGGCCGGCGCGGTGAATCCAGCCCGTGGTCTTGCCCAGCCGCCGGCCCGGCTTTTCCGCCTTGCGCTGCAAAAGCGTGACCTGCCGTGCCGGGGCTTCGGGCTGCGGACCCTCCGGGGCCAGCCCGCCCCGGTCCGTCGCGGGATCGCCCACGCCCCATTCGCGTTTCCACAATGCCAGGTCCTCGGTCGGGCTCATCCCTTCGTGAACCAGATATTCGGCCACGTCGAACCCGATGCCCCCGGCACCGACGATGGCCACGCGCGGCCCCACCGGTTTCTTCGCCGCCAGAACGTCCAGATAACCCAGAACATTCGGCCCGTCCTGCCCCGGAATGCCCGGATCACGCGGGATGACACCGGTGGCGACGATGACCTCGTCAAACCCCGCCACATCATCCGCCGTCGCCTCGTGACCCAGCCGAAGCGTTACACCCGCCGTTTCCAGCGCGGTTGCGAACCAGTCGACAAGGCCGTGAAACTCTTCCTTGCCGGGCACCTGCTTGGCCACATTCAGCTGCCCGCCAACATTTTCCGCGCGATCGAACAGCGTTACCGCATGGCCCCGACCGGCCGCCACGATCGCCGCCATCATACCCGCGGGCCCGGCGCCGACAACCGCCAGCGACTTGCGCTTTGCCGCAGGTTCATAGCGCAGTTCGGTTTCATGGCAGGCGCGCGGGTTTACCAGACAGCTGGTCAGCTTGCCCTGAAAGGTGTGATCCAGACAGGCCTGATTGCAGGCGATGCAGGGCACGATTTCGTCGGCCCGTCCCGCCGCAGCCTTGGCCACGAAATCGGCATCGGCCAGAAACGGCCGCGCCATCGACACCATGTCCGCGCAACCCTCCGCCAGCACAGCCTCGGCCACTTCCGGCGCGTTGATCCGGTTCGAGGTGATGACCGGGATCGAAACATGGCCCATCAGCTTTTTCGTCACCCAGGCAAAGCCCGCGCGCGGAACCGAAGTGGCGATGGTCGGAATGCGCGCCTCGTGCCAGCCAATACCGGTGTTCAGGATGGTCGCCCCCGCCTTCTCGATCTCGCGGGCTAGCGTGATCACCTCTTCGGTGGTCGACCCGTTCGGCACCAGATCGATCATCGAGATGCGGTAGGTCACGATGAAGTCGGGGCCCACCGCCTCGCGGCACTCGCCGGACCACCTCGATCGGAAGGCGCATCCGGTTTTCATAGCTCCCCCCCCAGCGATCGGTGCGCTTGTTGGTGTGGGTGACGAGGAACTGGTTGATGAAATACCCTCCGACCCCATCACCTCGACGCCGTCATAACCGGCCTCACGCGCCCGGGCAGCGGCGGTGGCGATGTCGGCGATCTGCTTTTCGATCCCGGCCTCGTCCAGTTCTTTCGGCGGGAACGGGCTGATCGGTGACTTGATCGCGCTGGCCGACACGCATTCGGGGCCATAGGCATAGCGCCCCGCATGCAGGATCTGCATCGCGATCTTGCCGCCCGCCTCGTGCACGCGGTCGGTCACGACCCGGTGGTTGGCGATGTCCTTTTCGCTGAACAGCCCCGCAGCGCCGGGAAACACCCCGCCCTCGCGGTTCGGCGCCATGCCACCGGTCACGATCAGCCCGACGCCGCCGCGCGCGCGTTCGGCGTAAAACTCCGCGACCCGGTTCCAGTCGCCGGTTTCTTCGAGATTGGTGTGCATCGAACCCATCAGCACACGGTTTGCGAGCGTGGTGAAACCCAGATCGAGCGGTGCGAGCATCTTGGGGTAGTGCGTCATGCGGTATCCTCCGTTGCCGGCAAGATCGCGAAGGACGCGGACCTTGTCACGAAAAACGCGGCGTCACCGCCCGGCGGTTTCCAGACAGTGGCGGCGAAAGGCTTTTTTCAGCATGTCCAGTTCGGCGCGAAGCAGTTCAACCTCGGCGCGCAGGTCATCCTCGGCCGGGCTGCCGGTGATCAGCGTGAAACGATCCAGCGTATCGCCGGTGCGCATCGCGGATCAGAAAGGTCTCGCACCCCGTCGCAAAGCGCCGAGGCCGGATCGGCACCCGCACCAGCCACTGGCCGGGCGCGGGCTGATCCTCCACCACCTCGACCCCGTTCAGCGGTTGTTCCAGATGGGTGACCGCAATTTCCGGCTGATAGTTGCCTTCGCCGGCATAGCTCAGCACCCCTTCCCAGACGCCTTCGAGAATCTTGGTCTTGGCCAGCGCAAGATCCGACATCTTAATCCCCGTCAAAGTTCGGCACGCGGCCGGCGGCTGCAGGTCACATCGCGCAGCACGATCTGGTTCAGTTCAGGGCCTTCGAAAATCAGGTCGATCCAAAGCTTCTCGATCCGCTTTTCGTTAACCCGCGTATAGGCCAGATCGAACTCGACCGACGCTTCGGTCTGGCCGGGCGGGATCTCGCGCACCACCTGTTCGACGTTCGGGCCGTGCTTGATGTTGAGCCGGGCGAAGATTTCCAGCGGCTTTTCCATCTCGATCACCGTGTCGAGCCGCACCAGATGGCGCAGCCGCAGCCCATGCGCCGCCTCATCGGGAAGATCGAGGACCAGCGACAGGAAACTGCCATCGAAGCGGAACACATCCATCCGCAAGCCAAACGGCGCCAGGTCGGCCTCGCGCGTGTTGCGGATCTGGCGGACCGTCAGTTCGCTGGTCGAACAGTCGTGAAAGATCGTTGCACCGGCGCCGATTTCGGTCTTGGAGGCGACGGCGGCCTGCCCGCGTACCGGAAGCGGCCCGCGCCAGACCTCGGGCCGCCAGGCCCAGTCGGTGCCGACCGGACGCGGCATGACCGCGTTGCCGATCGCCGGGCGCGCCAGCCGCCCTTCGGCGACGAACAGGAACCGGTCGATCTGTCGCCGGATCGCCCGGGCCTGGCCGCGCAACACCCGCAATTCGCCCGCCGACATCGCATCCGCCTCGTCGGCATGGCGGTTCCAGCGGCGCAGCCCGGCGCGGCCGGCCACGTAATCCAATGTGTTGTTCAGCCCCAAGACCATGATCTGCCCGACCGTTTTTCGTCTTTGCGCCAGAGTACGGAAACCCGGCCCTTGGGAAAAGTGTTAATCGCGCGGTCACCACGCGAAGTTCGCCCCATGCCGCCCGCCCGGTTTCCCAGCGCACGTGCTGCGCTAAAGCGAAGCGTTGCCCCGGTTCGATTGCATTTGCTGTTCCACCGGCTTATCTGAACGAAACCACAGGACCAAAGGCAACGGGCAATGAACTGGATCTCGAACTACGTCCGGCCCAAGATCAACTCGCCTCTTCTCGCGCCGCGAAATCCCGGACAATTTGTGGTCGAAATGCCCCGAATGCGGGACGATGCTGTTTCACCGCGAACTGGCCGACAACCTGAACGTCTGCACGTCTTGCGAACACCATATGGCAATCGCACCGCGCGAACGCTTTGCCGCGCTTTTCGACAACGGCGTCTTCACCGAGGTCAAGGTGCCCGAACCGGTGGCCGACCCGCTGCATTTCCGCGACCAGAAGCGTTACCCCGAACGGATGCGAACCGCGCAGAAATCCACCGGCGAACGCGAGGCGATGCTGGTCGCCGAGGGCGAGATCGGGCGCACGCAGGTCGTTGCCGTGGCGCAGGATTTCAGCTTCATGGGCGGCTCGATGGGCATGTTCGTGGGCAATGCGATCATCGCCGCCGCCGAACGCGCGGTGAAACGCAAGGCGCCGATGGTGCTGTTTTCCGCCGCCGGTGGCGCCCGCATGCAGGAAGGCATCCTGAGCCTGATGCAGATGCCTCGCACCACCGTCGCCGTCGAGATGCTGAAAGAGGCAAGGCTGCCCTATGTCGTTGTTCTGACCCATCCCACGACCGGCGGCGTGACCGCGTCCTATGCCATGCTGGGCGATGTGCAGATCGCCGAGCCGAATGCGCTGATCTGCTTTGCCGGCCCGCGCGTCATCGAACAGACGATCCGCGAAAAGCTGCCCGAGGGCTTTCAGCGCGCCGAATACCTACTCGATCACGGCATGCTCGACCGAGTGACGCACCGCAAGGACATCAGGGGCGAGCTGATCACGATCCTGCGCATGCTGATGAACCAGGCTCCGGCGGTTGCGGGCGATCTGCCAAAGCCCGAGGCCGAGACGGAAAAGTCCGGCGCCTGAGCAAACCCCCGACCACCGGCCGTATTGCGGGCGAAAGGCCCCGGCGCGCCAGCACGAGGTTGCCCTATGACCCAGGCTTCCGATCAGATCCTCGCGCGCATGATGGCGCTGCACCCCAAGATCATCGACCTGACTCTCGATCGGGTCTGGCGCCTGCTGGAGGCGCTTGGCCATCCCGAACGCGACCTGCCACCGGTCATTCACATCGCCGGCACCAATGGCAAGGGTTCCACACAGGCGATGATCCGCGCCGGGCTGGAAGCGGCAGGCAAGCGCGTGCACGCCTATACCTCGCCGCATCTGGCGCGGTTTCACGAACGCATCCGGCTGGCCGGCACGCTGATTTCCGAACCCGCCCTGACGGCGGTTCTGGACGAATGCTATGCCGCCAACGGTGGCGAACCGATCACCTATTTCGAAATCACCACCTGCGCCGCGCTTCTGGCCTTTGCCCGGACACCGGCCGATTTCACGCTGCTTGAGGTCGGGCTGGGCGGGCGTCTGGACGCCACCAATGTCGTGGATAGCCCGGCGCTCACGGTGATCACCCCGGTATCGGTCGACCATCAGCAATACCTTGGCGAAACCCTGCCCGAGATCGCCGGCGAAAAGGCCGGGATCCTCAAGCGTGGCGTGCCCTGCATTGTCGGCCCGCAGGAAGACGCGGCGCTCGCGGTGATCGAGGCGAAGGCCGCACGGCTGGGCGCGCCGCTTCTGGTGCATGGCCAGCACTGGCGCAGCTGGGAAGAACGCGGCCGCCTGATTCATCAGGACGAAACCGGGCTTGTCGACCTGCCGCTGCCCAACCTGCCGGGACCGCACCAGATCGACAATGCCGGCGCTGCCTTGGCCGTGCTGCGCCATCTCGGCGCCAATGAGGCGGCCTGCGAAGCCGCGGTGACCCGTGCCGACTGGCCGGCCCGCATGCAGCGCCTGCGCACCGGCCCGCTGGTCGATGCCGCCGGCACGTGCGAACTGTGGCTGGACGGCGGGCACAACCCGGCCGGTGGTCAGGCCGTGGCGGCGACACTGGCGCGGATGGCGCCACGACCCACGCACCTGATCCTCGGCATGCTCAACACCAAGGATATCGCCGGCTATCTGCGCCCGGTTGCCGCGCAGGCCACCAGCCTGACGGCGGTCTCGATCCCGGGTGAGACGAACACCCTCAGCGCTGAACAAACCCAGGCCGCCGCCGCGAAAGCGGGGATCGAGGCAGGCACCGCCGACAGCGTTCTGGCCGCGGTCAGGCATATTGCCGCTCGCGACCCCGGCGCCCGCATCCTGATCTGCGGCTCGCTTTACCTGGCCGGCGGGGTCCTGCGCGAAAACGGCTGACCGCGACCCTGCATGCAGGCAGGGCCATTGTGCGCAAGAAGCGATGTCACGAACCGCCGCGTCCGTGTATGACGTACTGGCAATTGCGGAGGCATCATGACGGCGATCGAATTCGGGCTCGACACATTCGGCGATGTGACGCTGGGGCCCGATGGCACCCTGCAACCGCAACCCGTGGTCATTCGCGAGGTTGTCGAACAGGCGGTTCTGGCCGACCGACTGGGCATCGACTTCATCGGTCTGGGCGAACACCACCGCGACGACTTTGCCATCTCCGCGCCCGAGATCGTGCTGTCCGCCATCGCGTCGCGCACAACGCGCATCCGGCTTGGAACGGCGGTAACGGTCCTCTCTTCGGACGATCCGGTCCGCGTCTTTCAACGGTTTTCCACCCTTGACGCGCTCTCCCACGGCCGGGCCGAGGTGATCCTCGGTCGTGGCAGCTTTACCGAAAGCTTTCCGCTCTTCGGATTCGATCTTGCCGACTATGAGACACTCTTCGAGGAAAAGCTCGACCTCTTCGTGCGCCTGATCCGCGAACCCTCGGTCAACTGGACGGGAAGCACGCGCGCGGGCCTGCGCAACCAGCGGGTCTATCCGCCGCTTGGCCCCGGCGGTCTGCGCACTTGGATCGGTGTCGGCGGCAGCCCGGAATCGGTGGTGCGCGCCGTGCATCACGACCTGCCGATGATGCTGGCGATCATCGGCGGCTCGCCGGCCCGGTTCCGCCCCTTTGTCGATCTCTACCACCGCGCCTGCGCCCAGATGGGCCGCAGCCCGCGCCCGCTTGGCGTCCATTCACCCGGCCATCTCGCCGATACCGATGCCGAGGCACGCGAACAGGTCTGGCCCCATTACAAGGCGCTGCACGACCGGATAGGCCGCGAACGCGGCTGGCCGCCCACCACCCGCGACCGGTTCGAGGCGGAGGCCCGCGACGGCGCGCTGAACGTGGGCGGGCCCGACAGCGTTGCCGCCAAGATCGCCGCAACCATCCGCGCGCTGGGGCTTGGCCGGTTTCAGATGAAATACTCCTCCGGCCCGCTTCCCCATGCCCTGCAGATGCGCTCCATCGAGCTTTACGCGACCGAGGTCATCCCCCGCGTGCGCCGGCTTCTGGAAACCGGCTAGCCACGCGCGATGCCGCAAAGCCTGGCCCATATCGCCCTGATCGTGCGCGACTATGACGAGGCGATCGCCTTTTTCGTCGGCACGCTCGGCTTTGCGCTGATCGAAGACACCGCGCAGCCCGAACAGCAGAAACGCTGGGTTGTGGTGGCCCCTTCGGGCGGCGGTGCGTCGCTGCTGCTGGCGAGGGCTTCGAATGAACGGCAGGCGGGCTTCATCGGCAATCAGGCCGGCGGACGTGTGTTTCTGTTTCTGCGCACCGATGACTTCTGGCGCGACTACGCGCGCTACAAGGCGGAGGGCGTCGAATTCGTCCGCGCCCCGGCAACGGCGGACTATGGCACAGTGGCCGTGTTTCGCGACATTTGCGGTAATCTCTGGGATCTCATCGAATTCACGGATGGCCGCGCCTGACCGGGCGTTCCCTTACCGCGAAAACCGGTCTTCATAGCTGCCCAGCAAATCCAGGCTGACGCGGTCGACCGGGATCTTCTGAAGATCGTAAAGAATAAGGCCGATCGGTTCGGGAAGCGCCATCGTCATCAGCATCGTGTCGCCAGTGCAGGTATAGGGCATGACCCGTGACAGCGGCGACGGGCCAAAGGCGCTGTCGGCGGCACCGAAGGACGGCATCGAACCATCGACGGTGGAATGCGCCTCGGCCCCCGTTACCGCGGCACCGGCACCGTCGTTGGTGCAAAAGGCCAGCATTCCGTCACCGGTCGCCAGCCAGCCGTCTGCCGGCGATACCACCATGTCGAGCGTGAAGTTCGTGCGGTTGTCGCCGCTGATGAACGCGCCCTCGATCGTGCCGTATTGCAGGGGAGAGGCCACATAATAGCCGTCGGGATAGATGGCTATCATCAGGTTCTTGCCGAACATCGGGTCGATCCGGCCTTCGAACTGGGTGCGCATCGAGGCGGGAACGGAGTCCATGATCGCCTGCATCCGCGCGGCCATGTTGGTATTCGCCTCCCACAGCCCGACCATGCAGGGGTCGACCCGAACCGGCGAGGGGATCAGGCAGATGTTCTGGGCCGAAGCCGCGTGAGGAAGCCCGAGACAAAGGAATAGCGCAGCCAGACGCATGTCGTCGCTCCTGCAATAGGCCCCCGCCACGCCCATGCTAGCACGGCAAAGCCCCTAAGCTAAGCGTCTTCGTCTCGCAGTTCGGCATCCAGATACCGTTCGAACGCATCCAGATCGATACCTTCCATCAGCCCGAACCCCTGCATCCAGACACTGGCCTCGCGCAGCGCGTCGGGCTCCAGCTTGCACCATTTCACCCGGCCGCGCTTTTCCTGGCTGATCAGACCGACACCGGCGAGTATGGCCAGGTGCTTGGAAATCGCCGCAAGCGACATCGCGAAGGGTTCGGCCACATCCGTCACCGCCATGTCGTCTTCCAGCAGCATGGTCAGGATCGCCCGCCGGGTCGGATCGGCGAGCGCGGCAAAGGTTTGATCGAGGCGGTCCGGCGCGGACATCGGGGCAGGCATGGGCGGCAGAGTATCGCGGCAGCCGGCGGCGCGAAAGCCCGGCTGGCACCCGGGTGAAGGCTTGCGCAACAATCGGGTGGACTTACCCCCAGCAAAAGCGTTCAGTGCGCCGGCAAACCCGGAGACCGCGATGCCCGTCCGCTACTGGTTACTGATCCTCCTGCTTGGCATCGGCTGGGGCTCGTCGATGTTCTTCAACGAGATTCTCCTGCGCGAGCTTGGCCCGTTGCAAACCGGGCTCGGTCGGGTCGGGCTCGGTGCCGTGGGCTGCTGGCTCTGGCTGCTTCTCAGCGGCAAGGTGAAACCGGTCAGCTGGCGCTTTCTGCGCGATGCGACGGTGTTCGGAGTGCTGCAATATGCGATCCCGCTCAGTGTCTTTCCGATGGCGCAGCGGGTCATCACCTCTGGCGAGGCAGGGATCATCAACGCCATGACGCCGGTCATGGTTGTGATGGTTTCGCATGTCTGGCCCGGCGGCGAACGCGCGATCTGGCGCAAGTCGCTGGGCGTGGCGGCCGGTTTTGCAGGTATCGTCGTTCTGGCGCTTCCGGCCCTGCATTCCGATGTCAGCGGCGAATTTGGCGCCCTGCTTTTCTGCATGATCGCACCCTTCTGCTACGGGCTTGCCGTCAACTGGTTCCGCCGGTTCCATGGCGTTGACCCCACGACCATCACCGCATGGTCTCTGATGATCGGCGCCGTTGCCTTGGCGCCGGTCGCGATCGGGCTGGAGGGCATGCCGGTGATCCGTCACGCCGAAACCTGGGTTGCGCTGGTCTTCATCGGCTTTGCGCTGACCGCGTTGGCCTTCATCCTGCTTTTCTGGCTCCTGCCGCGGGTCGGCGCGACCACGACATCGACCATTACCTTCATAACGCCGGTATCGGCGGTTTCGCTTGGCGTGCTGTTTCTGGGCGAGCGGCTGACCACCGCGCATTTCGGTGGCATGGCGCTGATCTTTGTCAGCCTGCTCCTGATCGACGGGCGCGTCGTGGCGCGGCTCATGCGCGGGCGCATCGGGCAAACTCAACCGGGCAGTTGAATATCGAATTCCGCGCCTATCCGGCGCAGGGGGCTTCGGGGCCGCGATAGCCCGGAATTCGGGTGTGAATACTTCTTATTTTATATCAACATCTTACATGAAAAGCCGCGCATTTACTGGTGCCGATTCCGCAGATTGACTCGCGCGCCTCTCCTCCGTAGGTTCCGCGGCGACTGTCCCCGGGGGCTTTCGATGGCTGATCCTGATCACGACGAGCGGTTGAAACGGCTCGAAACGCGGATCGCGAACGCCAGGAAGGCGACCGAGCCGGCCCCGCGCGCGGACAGGGACCTTTCGAAGGCGGATCTCGCCTGGCGAATGGTTATCGAGCTTGTGGCCGGTCTGGGGATCGGCTTTGGCATCGGGTACGGGCTGGACCGGCTGTTCGGGACCATGCCGCTGTTTCTGGTGCTGTTCATATTGCTGGGCTTCGCGGCCGGAGTGAAAACGATGCTTCGCACCGCCGCCGAAGTCACCAAGGCCAACGAGGCGGGGCCGCCCGCCGGGACTGAAGGGGACTAGAACGTGGCAAGCGAGCACGCGACCGAAGGCACCGGCCTTGCGTTCCATCCGATGGATCAGTTCATCGTCAAGCCGCTGTTTGGCGGCGAAGGCGTGCACTGGTACACGCCGACCAATGTGACGCTGTGGATGGGCGTGACGATCCTGGCGATCATCGCGCTTCTGGTTCTGGGCAGCCGCGGCCGTGCCATCGTTCCGACCCGCATCCAGTCGATCGGCGAAATCCTTTACGGTTTCATCTACAAGATGGTCGAGGACGTGGCCGGCAAGGACGGGGTAAAGTTCTTCCCCTACATCATGACGCTGTTCATGTTCATCGTCTTCGCCAACTCCTCGGCCTTCTGCCGATGGCCTTCACCACCACCTGCATATCGCGGTGACCGGCGTTCTGGCCATGCTCGTCTTCCGACCGTGACCATCGTCGTGTCGGTCAAGAACGGCGCGAGCTTTCTGGGCCTGTTCTGGTGTCCTCAGCGCCTCTGCGCTGCGCCCGAATCCTTGCCGGATCGAGGTGATTTCCTACTTCGTTCGCCCGGTCAGCCACTCCATCCGACTTGCCGGCAACATGATGGCCGGCCATGCGGTGATCAAGGTTTTCGCGGCTTTCGCGCCGCTGGTACTCGATCTCGACCGGTGGGTCTTGCGGTTACGCCGCTTTCGATTATCGCGATCACCGCCATGTACGGGCTCGAGGTTCTGGTGGCGTTCATCCAGGCTCATGTCTTCACCATCCTGACCTGCGTCTACCTCAAGGATGCGCTGCATCCGCACCACTAGGCGCCGGTCCGAAACCCCATCAACCCCTTTCCACCATTCCACCAAGGAGAACATCATGGAACGCAGCAGCAGCCGCTCTGGGCAAATTCATCGGCGCCGGTCTGGCCTCGATCGGCGCTGCGGCGCCGCCGTCGGTGTGGGCAACGTTGCCGGCAACTTCCTCGCGGGCGCGCCCGCAATCTGTCGGCCAGCGCTGGCCAGACCGCGACGCTGTTCATCGGCATCGCCTTCGCCGAAGCGCTGTGGTCTTCTCGTTCCTCGTCGCGCTTTCCGCTGATGTTCGCCGTCTGATCCCCGCGAAACCCGTTAGCGGCCGGGCGGGAAACGCCCGCCTGGCCACGTATTGAGGTTCCGGAGGACGCGATGGCAACTCAAACGCATCCGCCGCAGAAGCCGCCGCGCGGATTATGGCGAGCAGGCAGGTATGCCGCAGCTCGACTTCTTCGACCTTTGCCAACCAGACCTTCTGGCTGGCCGTCACGCTGGTCGTGATCTACCTGATCCTGTCGCAAGCGTGGCCCTGCCGCGCATTGCCTCGGTTCTGGCCGAACGCGCAAGGGCACGATCACAAACGATCTGGCCGCGGCCGAAGACCTGAAACAAAAGGCGGTCGAGGCGGAAGCCTATAACCAGCCCTGGCCGAAGCGCGCGCAGCGAAGCCCAGGGCATTGTCGCCGAGCTCGCGCCGGCGATCCAGAAGGATCTGGACAAGGCAACCGCCAAGGCCGACGCGGAAATCGCCGGCCGCGGAATCGGAAAAGAAGATCGCCGGTATCCGTGCCGGCGCGCTGGAAAGCGTGACCGAAGTGGCCCGCGATGTCGCCCGGGATATCGTGGCCAAGCTGGGCGGCTCGGCCGGACGCACTAGTCAGTCACTTACCCCGCCGTGAACGCACGGATGAAAGGGTAACGCGATGAAGAAACTGAGTGTTCTTTTGCGCTGTCCGCATCGCCTGCGCTGGCGGCCTCCGGCCTCGTTCTTTCGCTGTACAACACCAACTTTCGTGGTGTTGCTGGCCTTCCTTCTGTTCGTGGCAACCTACCATCGGCGAAGGTGCCCGGCAAGATCGGCAGCATGCTTGACAGCCGTGCCGCCTGCATCCGCGCCGACCTCGACGAGGCTGGCGCTGCGCGAAGAAGCGCAGACGATCCTTGCGAGCTATGAGCGTGCAAGCAGAAGGAAGTGCAGGGTCAGGCTGAACGCATCGTCGCTCCATGCCTGCGAAGAGGCCGAGGCGGCTGCCAAGCAGGCCAAGGCCGATCTGAAAGCCTCGATCGCCCGGCGTCTGGCCGCGGCTGATCAGATCGCTTCTGCCGAAGCTCGGCGGTGCGCGATGTGGGTGCGCGACTGGGGCCATCAGCGTGGCGGTTGCGGCGGCCAGCGACCTGATCGCCAAGAAGATGGATGCGGCCAGCGCCAACACGCTGATCGATGACGCCATCGGCGAAGTGGAAAGCGGCTGAACTGACCGGACAGTCAATAACGATGCGAAGAACTCCGGCCCCGGCCGGGTTTTTCATTTTCCGGGGCCTGGCAAACGCGTCGGCCGGTGTGAACCCGCCAACAAATTTCTTCGTGGTACCCGGCCCGGCGTCAGCAAGAGCACCCGGGCCAGAACGGTGGTTGGCGCAGGTGACACAAACGGCTGAGTTCTGGCCCATCCTGCGCTGCGGAGAAGGTCCGGAACAAGGCCAAAGCGACGATGTGCTTCGGTTTGCATGGTTGGCGGCTTTGATGAAGGCAAATGCCGGGGCAGATTAACGGAGTGCGTTGGCTGACGAAACCTACATCGTTATAAGCTCTCCAGCCAGGCTAATAAGGATAGCTGTCGCTATGAGATCTGTTGCCATCGACGTTGAAACCGCAAACGCCGACATGGCGTCCATTCGCTCAATCGGCGTCGCCGCCTTCGAGAACGGTGCGCCTGCGTCTGAATGGTACTCGCTTATAGACCCGGACGACTTCTTCTGATCCCGTCAACATGTCGATCCACGGCATCGCGGAAAGCGACGTGCACGGCGCGCCTACGTTCAAGGATGCCGCTGCCGACATCGAACGGTTCCTCGGGTCGCAGGTCGTTGTCACCTCCATACGCACTTCGACCGCGTCGCGATGCACCAAGCGGCCGGCCGTTGGTCCATCTCTGCTCCTGCCTGCACCTGCTTCTCGACTTCGGCCTGCGTCGCCTGGAGGACGTGGGCGGAATGCGCGATGTCAGGTTATGGCCTCGCAAACGTCTGCAAGATGATCGGATACACCTTCGAGCATCACAACGCGCTCGAGGATGAAGGCCGTGGGCACGTCCTGCTAGCGGCAATGCAGGAAAGCGGTCTCGACCTCGACGCGATGCTCAAGCGCGTCCTGCAACCAATCGACCCGTCGTCGAGTGGGGCCAGCGCAATCACGCGACGGGAAGCCGGGACGGCTCGCTTGCGGGCGAGGTGATCAGGTTCACGGCAAAAGCCTGAAATACCGCGCCGTGAGGCCGCAGACCTTGCGGCTTCCGTGGGGCTGCAACGTCGCGAACAGCGTCACCACAAGAAGACGACCATGCTTGTTGTCGGCGACATGGATGTGACCAAGTTGGCAGGCCACGACAAATCGTCGAAGCATCGGAAGGCGGAAGAGTTGGTAGAGGCGGGTCAGGCGCTGCGCATCATCCGAGACCGACTCTCAGGAGTTGGTCGCGCTTTCCTGAACAGCCACACCCACGTAGCGCGTCATGTGAATCAATCGCGGACATTAGAGCAACCGCAATGAATTCACACTTCGTCCTGACAGCAGACAAATACCACCTGACAGAACACACGCGTAAAAAGCGCTGGTTTGCGTCCATGACGACCCCGTCGTTCTCGCCGGAAAACATGCCGCAGGCCAGCGCACGAACCGGGTTGGGTTTTCCGGGCCCCGGGGCCAGCGCCCGTCAACAAGACAGTCCCACGATCTGCTGCGGCGACCGGTTCTGCGGTCCGGCTCGACACCACATGCCGACGCGGCTTCCTCCGCCCGCGCGCGACGGGTCGCCAGCCCCTAGCGCTGCGTTTCGTGTTCCAGCTTCAGCCGCGCGGTTTCTCTGCCTTCGCTCCGCCCGCTGCTGGTCGGCCAGCGACTGGCGAACGAAATCCAGATGCCGTTCGATCGCCGCCTCCTCGCTGCCTCGCCGTCACGGGCCTGTAGCGCGGCGTTGATGTCGTGGTGCTGGTCCAGAAGCGCGGTGCGTGGTGGTGCGCTGCCGAAAGATGACCTGACGGTTATAAACACGCCTTCGCGAAGCAGTTCGGAACATCGACCGCATCATGTGCAGCATGACCACGTTGTGGCTCGCCTCGACGATAGCCATGTGAAACTGTGCATCCAGTTCCGCCTCGTCGGTGGCCGGATTGCTTGGCATGCGCGGCCTCCATCTTGGCAAAGATGGTGCCGATCACCTTCAGGTCGGTGTCATTCTGCCGCGCGGGCACGTTCGGCCGCCAACCCCTCCATATCGCGGCGAAACGACAGATAGTCGAAGACCGCGTCGTCATGCTGCGCGAAGAGCTGAACCAGAGCCGGCGAAAAGGCCGAGCCCAGCACCTCGGCCACGAAGACCCCCGCCCCGGGCCGTGCCGTCAGCAGGCCGCGTTCCTGCAACCCGGCGAGCGCCTCGCGCAGCGAGGGTCGCGATACGCCCAGCGTTTCCGACAGTTCGCGTTCCGCCGGCAACCGTTCACCGGCCCGCAGGACCCCGCGAAGGATCAAAAGCTCGATCTGGCGGACGACCGAATCCGCGACCTTTTCCGCATGAATTTTCTGAAACGGCATGATGCCCCCGAAATTGGTCATATCTTATGACCGGAGCCGGGACGGCTCAAGCCCGGTACGGGGGGGCCGGCCGGCGGCCGACCCCGATGCAGGTCTTCCGACGATCAGTTCGGCCGGATGATGATGTCGACGCGGCGGTTCTGCGCGCGGCCTTCCGGCGTCAGGTTGCTGGCCACCGGCTGATCTTCGCCCCGGCCATAGGCCTGAACGCGGTGCGAGGGCACCCCGCTGTCCATCAGGACAGCCGCGACGGCGCTGGCGCGACGGGTCGACAGATCGTAGTTGTAGCTGGCGCTGCCGGTATTGTCGGTATGGCCGACCACGGCGATGGAGCTGTCGGGATAGCGCTGCAGATGTGCAGCGACGGCGCGCAGATCGCTTTGCAGGTCGGGCCGGACCGCGGCGCTGTCGGTGGCAAACAGGATATCCTGCGGCATCGTCACCACAAGTTCGGAGCCGGTGTTGACAACCCGCACGCGGCTGTCGCCGATCTCGTTGCGCAATTCGGCGGCCTGACGGTCCAGCGACTGGCCGATGGCACCGCCAATCGCGGCACCGGCGGCGGCGCCGATCGCGGCCTTGGCCAGTTTGTCGTCACCCTTGCGGGTCGCCCCGAAAAGCCCGCCCAGAACCGCGCCGGTCACCGCGCCCTGACGGGTGCGGGCATTGGGATCGTCGGGATAGGCATTGGGGTCGACACAGGCTGTCAGGGTGAAGGCCCCGAGGGTCGCGGCGATGAACAGGGGTTTTACGGACATGGTACTCTGCCTCAGAAAAGCCCGTTGCGGGCGGTATGGGGCGATTATACCGCTCCGGTCCTTGGCGCGAACAGCGGTGCCGGCCAACTCAGCGGCTTTTCGCCCATCACGATGCTGCGAGCGCATCCGCGCGCGCCGCTTCCCAGGCCAACATCGCGCGCTTGACCGGCAGGCCCCAGTGATAGCCGCCGAGCCCACCGGATTTGCGCAATGCCCGGTGGCAGGGGATCAGCCAACTGATCGGATTGCGCCCGACCGCCGTGCCAACCGCGCGCGACGCCGACGGCGCACCGATGGCTTCGGCAATCGTGCTGTAGGTGGTCACCCGGCCCGAAGGGATCGCCAGAAGCGCCTCCCAGACCTTGATCTGGAACGGCCCGCCGATCAGGCAAAGCGGGGTTTGTCCGCGCTGCTCGAACGCCGACCGGACCCAGGGCTCAAGCGCTGCGGGATCCTCGGCAAATGCCGCCCGCGGCCAGCGTCCGCACATGTCGGCCATGGCCGCCTCTGCCCCGCATTCGGCGGCAAAGGCCAGGCCGCAGATGCCGCGTTCCGTGCCCATGACAAGCGCCGGACCAAAGGGGCTGTCGAACCAGCCCCAGCGGATCGTCAAACCCTCGCCGGCACGGGCATAATCGCCGGGGCTCATCGCTTCCCACCGCAGGAAAAGATCGTGCAGCCGCCCGCCGCCGGACAGACCTGCGGCCAATGACGCGTCAAGGACCGAAAACCGGTCCTGCAGCATTGCCTTGGCATGACCCAACGCCAGGTACTGCTGGTAGCGTTTGGGCGAAACCCCGACCCAGCGCGAGAACACCCGCTGGAAATGCGCGCCGCTCAGCCCCACCCGGTCGGCCAGTTCCTCCAGCGTCAGCGGCGTTTCGGCGCGGTCGATCTCTTCCAGCGCGCGGGCGATGACCCGGTAGTGGTAGGCGGGATTGTCGGCGGTGTCGCGCACGTCGGGCTCCTTGCACGTGGTTCGCTGATCAGATTAGGCGCGCGCCGTCGCCTTATCGACCCGGATTTTGCGCCAAGTGATCGTCCGGCGCTTGCCCGGCGCGCCCCTCTGGGGCATAGCCAAAGCCATGGCACCCTCTCTCGACTATCACACGATTTCTGAAATCTTTCGCCGCTTCCGCGAGGCCGAGGCGGAACCGAAGGGCGAATTGCACCACACCAACGCCTTTACCCTTGTCGTCGCCGTCGCGCTGTCGGCACAGGCCACTGATGCCGGCGTCAACAAGGCCACGCGCAACCTCTTCGCCATCGCCGACACCCCGGAAAAGATGCTGAAACTGGGCGAAGAGGGGCTGACAGAACACATCAAGACCATCGGTCTGTTTCGTCAGAAGGCAAAAAACGTCATCCGCCTCAGCCGGATCCTCGTGGAGGACTATCATGGCGCGGTGCCCTCGTCGCGCGAAGCGCTGCAATCGCTTCCGGGCGTCGGGCGAAAGACCGCCAACGTGGTCCTGAACATGTGGTTTCGCCATCCCGCACAGGCGGTCGACACGCACATCTTCCGGGTCGGCAACCGGACCGGCATCGCACCCGGCAGGGACGTGGACGCCGTTGAACGCGCCATCGAAGACCGGGTGCCGGCGGAGTTTCAGCAGCACGCGCACCACTGGCTGATCCTGCACGGCCGATACACCTGCGTGGCGCGCAAGCCGAAATGCGCCGCCTGCCTGATCCGCGACCTCTGCGCATACGAGGAGAAAACCCTTTGACCCAGTACCAAGTCGTCGGCATCGGCAATGCCATCGTCGACGTGATCGCACATGCCGATGACAGCTTTCTGGACCTGATGGGGATCCAGAAGGGCATCATGCAGCTTGTGGAACGAAACCGTGGCGAACTGCTTTACGGCGCGATGGAGGATCGGGTCCAGGCGCCCGGCGGATCGGTGGCGAACACGCTGGCCGGCATTGGCAGCCTTGGCCTGACCACCGCGTTTATCGGCCGCGTGCGCGACGATGCCCTGGGCCGCTTCTACGCCGCGCAGATGGCCGCCGGCGGCACCGATTTCGTCAATCCGCCGGTGACGGATGCCGAACTGCCGACCTCGCGCTCGATGATCTTCGTCTCGCCCGATGGCGAACGCTCGATGAACACCTATCTGGGCATATCGGCCGAACTGGGCCCCGATGATGTGGCCGACGATGTCGCCGGTGCCGCCCGCATCCTGTTTCTCGAAGGCTATCTTTACGACAAGGATCAGGGCAAACGCGCCTTTGAAGCCGCCGCGCGGGCCTGTCGCGCTGGCGGCGGCCAGGCCGGCATCGCGCTTTCCGATCCTTTCTGCGTCGACCGGCACAGGGCCGGGTTCCGCCAGTTGGTCAAGGAACTCGACTATGTTATCGGCAACGAACACGAATGGCTCTCGCTCTACCAGACCGACGATCTGGGCGCGGCGCTGGAACAGGCGGCGGCCGACAGCGGGTTGATCGTCTGCACCCGTTCGGGCCATGACGTGGTGCTGGTGCGCGGCGATGAACGCGCCGTCGCACCGGTGCGCCGGGTCAAGCCGGTCGATGCCACCGGCGCCGGCGATCAGTTCGCGGCAGGCTTTCTTTACGGCATGGCCACCGGCGCTTCGCTGGAGGTGGCCGGGCGGATGGGCTGCGTGGCCGCGGCCGAAGTCATCGGCCATGTCGGCGCCCGGCCCGAGGCCAATGTGCTGGCGCTTTTCCGCAAGGAAGGGCTGGTCTGACGACGCCTGCCGGGGTTCAGGCGAAGCTGCCGTGGCAGAACCAGCCGCCGGACGCCACGCCACCATGGGCATAATAAAGCCACAGCCGCTGACCATCTTCGGTTTCTACCCGCCAGTAGTCGCGCGGCCCTGATCGCCATTCCGGGCTGTCGAACCACCATTCCGGCGCGATGCGTTCCGGCCCGTGCGCGGCCACAAGCCGCAGCGACCGCCGGCGCCAGCGCAACCGGGCGGGCGGTTCGGGGCGTTCGGCGGCCCCCGCCAGCGCTTCGGGCGCGATAAGCCACAGGGGGCGCGGCACCGGCGGCGGCGGCCAGGCGCCGGCCGGCTCCGACCAGGCCGCCGCCAGTGTCAGCGCGCTGCGTTCGGGCAAATGGCTTTCGGCCGGATGCAGCCGGGTCACCGCCTCGGCCCCAAGCCGCGCGCCAAGCCTTCCGATCAGGTCCTCCAGCGCGATCCGCGCCGCCGGTGTCGGCCCGCCCCGCCCGTCCAGCCGGGCCGCCTCCTGCCGCGGGGCAAGCGGTTCGGTCAGCGGCGCCTCGAGCCTTAGCGCGTCGATACCAAGCCCCGGATCGATCCGTTCAAGCTTCAGCGCCAGGACCGGCAGCAACCGCTCCGGTTCGGCCGTGGCCCGCGCCAGGCCCAGATCCACCGTTTCGACCCGGTGATCGCTGCGCATCGCCTGCAATCGCAGCCGCCGCGCGCCCCGCCCCGCCGCCGAGAGCCGTTCGGCCAGCGCCGGCACCAGCCGCGCCACGCTGGCGGCGATATCCTCGGGCAGGCCGATCGGTTCGGGAAAGCCCAGCCGGACGGCAAAGCGCGGCGGTTCGGCCATCGGGCCGACCGGTTCGGTTTCCTCGCCAAAGGCCTGATCCAGCCGCCGCGTCAGCCCCTGCCCGAACCGGCGCGCCAGAACCGCGCGCGGCAGCGCCGCCAGATCGCCCACCGTGGCAAGCCCCAGCCGCTCCAGACTGCGGGCGGTATCGGGTGGCAGCCGCAGGGCCGAGACCGGCAGACCGGCCAGCGCCGCCCGCCCCTGACCCGGCGGGGCAATGGCCGGCCCCGCCCTGTGCCGCGCCAGCGCCCATGCCGCACCGGGCGTATCGCCCAGACCAAGCCGCAGCGTCAGGCCAAAGCTTCCCGCCTCCGCCTCGGCCTCGGCGACCAGCGCGGCCTCACCGCCGAAAAGATGGGCGCAGCCGCTCACGTCCAGCATCAGCGAAGCCGGCGGCTCCACCGAAACCCAGGGCGAAAACCGCCCCGCCCAACGCCCGAGCGCACGCAGAAAGGCCGCCTCTGCCACCGGGTCGGCCGGCCGTGTCACCAGTTCGGGGCAAAGCGTCCGGGCGTCGCGCAGCGGCTGGCCGGGGAACAGCCCCTCGGCCTCCGCCTCGGCGTTCAGCGCCGCCAGATAGCCGCTGTTGACCCGGGTCTCAACCACGGCGAAAGGCCCCGGCATGGCCAGCGCATGGTGGCGCAACTGCCGTTCAGCGGCCAGTCGGGGAAACCAGAAAGACAGGATGCGTCGGGCGGGCATGGCCAAATGTTCGTCATTTGTTCCTTTCTATCACAGCCCCGGCCCGAGTCGAGTCGCCCCTCGGCCTGCCCGCCCCGAACATTCGCGGCGCGGCAGAACCCCCAGCAACACGGGGCCCACCGGCATCGGCGCCCTTGTCGCCGGCCTGCAAGGCCCCGCCCCGGCGGTCGCAAAGGCAAGACCGCGCCATTTCTTTCGCTTCCCGAATTGCATTGCGTGCCGGTATCGCTCAGGCTGAGGCAAAGACAATGCCGAAACTGGGAGGACAGAACATGCGTACACGCGCCGCCGTAGCCGTTCAGGCTGGCAAGCCCTTGGAGGTGATGGAGGTCAATCTTGCCGGTCCGAAGGCGGGCGAGGTGATGGTGGAGATCAAGGCCACGGGCATCTGCCATACGGACGAATTCACGCTGTCGGGCGCGGACCCCGAGGGGCTCTTTCCGGCGATCCTCGGGCACGAGGGCGCGGGGGTCGTGGTCGAGGTCGGCGCGGGCGTCACCAGCGTGAAGAAGGGCGATCACGTGATCCCCTTGTACACGCCGGAATGCCGGACCTGCCCCTCCTGCCTGTCGCAAAAGACCAATCTCTGCACCTCGATCCGCGCGACCCAGGGCCAGGGCGTGATGCCGGATGGCACCTCGCGCTTCACCACATTGGATGGCGATCCGATCCTGCATTACATGGGCTGTTCGACCTTTTCGAACTACACGGTCCTGCCGGAAATCGCGGTGGCCAAGGTGCGCGAGGACGCGCCCTTCGACAAGATCTGCTACATCGGCTGCGGCGTGACCACCGGCATCGGCGCGGTGATCAACACCGCGAAGGTGGAGATCGGCGCCAAGGCTGTGGTCTTCGGGCTGGGCGGCATTGGCCTCAACGTGATCCAGGGCCTGCGCCTTGCCGGTGCCGACATGATCATCGGGGTCGACCTGAACCCCGCCAAAAAGCCCATGGCCGAACGCTTCGGCATGACCCATTTCGTCAACCCGAAGGATTGCGAGAATGTGGTTGCCGAGATCGTGAACCTGACGAAGACGCCCTTCGACCAGATCGGGGGCGCGGATTACAGCTTCGACTGCACCGGCAACGTCAAGGTGATGCGCGATGCGCTGGAATGCACCCATCGCGGCTGGGGCCAGTCGATCATCATCGGGGTGGCGCCGGCGGGCGCCGAGATCGCGACGCGGCCCTTCCAGCTGGTCACCGGCCGGGTCTGGAAAGGCACGGCCTTCGGCGGCGCGAGGGGGCGCACGGACGTGCCGAAGATCGTCGAATGGTACATGGACGGCAAGATCGAGATCGATCCGATGATCACCCATACGCTCACCCTCGACGAGATCAACACGGGCTTCGATCTGATGCATGCGGGCGAAAGCATCCGATCCGTCGTCGTCTACTGAAACCGCAAGACCCAGAACACCAAACGGCCGCCGGAAACCCCGGCGGCCGTATCGTTTCGCTCATGCGTTTTGTTTGTTTTGTCTGAGTTCTTTTCTTCGTTGCATGGCGTTTTGCCTGTTTTGGGCGATTTGGTTTTGAGTGTTCTGGTTTTGGTTTTGTGTGTTTTGGATTTGGGTTTTGGGTTTGAGTTTGGTTTCGATTTTTTCGGCGAGGCCTGCGAGTGTCGGGTTACCGAAGATATCGGCGATGGAGAGGGTATCGAGTTTGAGCCTTGCCTTGATTTCGCGATGGGCCTGGACGGCGAGGAGGGAGTGTCCGCCGAGTTCGAAGAAGTTGTCTTTCGGGGCGATGTTTGTGACGCCGAGGATTTCGGCCCAGACCTCGGCGATGGTTTTTGCGGTGTCGCCCGTTGCGGTGTCGGCCGGTGCGGTGTGCCCCTGTGCGGCGGCCTGTGCGGCGGCCTGTGCGGCGGCCTGTGCGGCGGGCTGTGCGGTGGGCTGTGCGGTGGCGGCGGGTGCGCCGCCGGGTGCGGTTGCGGGTTGGCCGGGGGCCTTGGGTTTGGGCAGGGCTTTCCGGTCGACCTTCTTGTTGGGTGTCAGGGGGAAGGCCTCGAGGGTGACGGCGCGTGCCGGGACCATGAACTCGGGCATGGTTCTGGCGAGGGTTTTGCGGATGTCGGGCTCGGCCGGCGGGTTTCCGGTGAGATAGGCGACGAGCTGGATGAGGCCGGGGGTATCCTCGCGGGGGATGACGACGGCCTGGCGGATTCCGGGGATGGCCTCGAGGGCGGCCTCGATTTCGCCGAGCTCGATGCGGTAGCCGCGCAGCTTGACCTGGTGGTCGATGCGGCCGAGGAAGTCGAGGGTTCCGGTTTCGCGGGCACGGACGAGATCGCCGGTGCGGTAGATGCGGGCACCGGGTTCGTCGTGGAAGGGGTCTGGGCGGAAGCGGTCCGCGGTGAGCTCGGGGCGCTGCCAGTAGCCGCGGGCAACGCCCTCGCCGCCGATCCAGAGCTCGCCGGGCTGGCCGGCGGGGACGGGGTTTTGCGCCTCGTCGAGGATGTAGAGGCGGGTGTTGGCGATGGGCTTTCCGATCGGCACGGTGGCTTCGGCTTCGGCTGCGGCCTCGCCGGTATCGGCGGTGGCGATTTCGGTTGTGGACCAGATGGTGGTTTCGGTGGGCCCGTACATGTTGGTGATGCGGGCGCGGGCGGTCTGGCCGATCTCGGCGACGAGCGATCCGGGCAGGGCCTCTCCGCCGATCAGGATGTGGCGCAGCCGGCCGAGCGCGTGGCGCGCCTCGTCGTTCATCACCAGCATGCGGGCCATCGAGGGGGTGCATTGCATGTGGGTGACGCCGTGGCGGACGATCTGGGCGGCGATGGAGACATCGCCAGGCTCGGGGGCGCGGTCGGCATTGGCGCGGCGCAGCACCTCGGCGAGCGGGGTGAGGCCGTCGATGACGGCATCGCGTTCGATGCCGTAGTCGATGAGGCAGGCGATCTCGTCGACGCCGATGCGCTTGAGCTGCTCGACCCGGTCGAGCGCGTCCTCGACGGTGCCGAAGAGGCCGGAATCCTCGAAATAGCGCAGGAAGGCGAACTCGAGGATGGCGTCGAGCTCCTCTTCGGAGAGGGTTCCGAGGTCGAGCTCGAAGGGGTTGGCCACGCCCTTGGGGCGCTTGAAGGCGGGGAAGGCCCAGGCGAACTGCTTGATGAGCGCGGCGGCGGAGGCGAGATAGGCCTTCATCGGGCCGCGGGCCTGGTCGCGGACCGTCTCGCGGTCGGCGCCGAGGAAGGTGTGCAGCATCAGCGTGACGGTGAAGTCGGCCGGATCGTGGCCGGCCTCGCGCAGCGCGTCGTGATAGAGGCGGATCTTTCCGGCGACCTCGTCGATGGACTGGCCGAGCAGGTGGGTCAGCACGTTGGCGCCGATCTTTCCGGCCTCGATCCAGGTTTCGGGATTGCCGGCGGTGGTGAGCCAGATCTGCAGCGTCTTCGAGACCGGGCGGGGCTGGGTCAGGAGCGCATGCTCGGTGCCGTCGGCCAGCGGGAAGGCGACCTCCTCGCCGGCCCAGAGCCGGCGCAGCTGGTCGATGGTCTGCAGCATGGCGGGCTTGTTGTGGGGCGGGGTGTTTTCGGGGCGCAGCGCGAAGTCATGCGGCTGCCAGCCCGAGGCGATGCCGAGCCCGGTGCGGCCGTTGGTGAGATTGTCGATCACCGCCCATTCCTCGGCGATGCGGGCGGGATGGTGCAGCGGCGCCACGCAGGAGCCGGCGCGCACCGCGAGGTTCGTCGTCAGCGCCGCCACCGCCGCGCCGGTGACCGAGGGGTTGGGATAGGGGCCGCCGAAGGCGTGGAAATGCCGCTCGGGCGTCCAGACCGCGACAAAGCCGTTCTGGTCGGCGAATTTCGCGCCCTCGAACAGAAGCTTGTACTTGTCGCGCCCGACGCCGTCGTCATTGCCCCAGTAAAAGAGGCTGAACTCCATGCCGCGGCCGGTGACCGCCAGCTTGCCGTCCGAGACCAGCGCCCGGCTCTCGTCGCCGATCAGCACCACCGTGAAGCCGCGCGCCAGCGTCCAGAAGAGTTCCAGCACCGAGATGTCGAAGGACAGGCTGGTGACGGCGAGCCAGGTGCCCGCCGACGCCCCGGGGCCGACCGGCCCCGCCCCGACCGGATCATGCGGGATGCGCGCATCCATGCCGGCGAAGAAGTTCATCACGTTGCGATGCTCGATCATCACCCCCTTGGGCCGGCCGGTCGAGCCGGAGGTGTAGATCAGATAGGCGAGGTCCTCCGGCCCGGCCCCGGCTTCGGGCTCGGGGTCGGTCTCGGGCGCGGCGGCAAGGCGCGGATCGGCATCGAGCACCAGGCTCGCCGCCCCGCCGGCGTTCAGGCCAGAACCCAAGTCGGCGGCCAGGGCGCTCTCGGTGACGATGACCGGCGCGGCGCTGTCCTCGATGTAAAGCGCGATGCGTTCGGCCGGATAGGCCGGGTCGAGCGGCACATAGGCGCCGCCGGCCTTCAGGATCGCCAGCGCGCCGACCAGAAGATGGGGCGAGCGGCGGGTATGCAGCCCGACCAGGGTGCCCGGGCCGACGCCCATGGCGCGCAGCACATGGGCGGCGCGGTTGGCGCGCGCGTTCAGCGCGCCATAGCTCAGCTCCTCGGTCTCGAAGACCAGCGCGGTCAGGTCGGGATGGGCCGCCGCCAGCGCCTCGAAGTCGCGATGCAGGGCGCGGTCGCGCGGATAGTCGGCCGCGGTGGCGTTCCAGCCCTGCAGCAGCAATTGCCGCTCGGCCTCGGGCAGGATCGGCAGCTCGGCCGGCGCGGCGCCATCGGCGCCGGGCGCGGCAAGGGCCGCGGCGAGGGTTTCGACGCGCGCGGCCAGAAGCGCGAAGGCGGTTTCCGACAGCCGGGTGGCATCGGCCCAAAGCCGCGCCACGCCATCGCCGGCGCCGAGCGTCAGGAGCGTGCCGGGCACCAGCCCGGCCGCGGGATCGGGGCAAAGCCCGATCGCCGGCCGCGCCGGCGCGGTGCCAGCGAGCCGCGCCGGCAGATCGGCGGGAAAGCCGCCGAGCCGCCGGGCGCGGGCGATCTCCTCCGCCAGTTCGGCGCGCGCCGCGGCCACATCGCCGGCCGCCGACAGACGGACCGGCACCCAGCCCGACAGGTGCAGCGCGTCGCCGCGCGCGGTCGTCGCGTCGGCCCAGGCCAGATCGACATGATCGCCCGGCGCGCCGCCGCCCTCGCCGAGCCGCAGCGCCAGGATCGCCAGCGTCGCCAGCGCATCATCGCTCGAAAGCCCCGCCGGCAGGGCCAGGTCGCGGCTGTGGGTGGCGCCGGCTTCGGCCCCGGTGGCGCGCGCCAGGCCAAGCGTGGCGGGGCGGAAATTGTCGAACCGGGTCCGGGCATGGCGTTCGCCGGCCAGGCTTTCGCCGATCCGCGCATCGAGCGCATCGGCGGCATCGGCGGCGAGCGAGGCCAGCACCGTGCCCGGCCGGGCGATGGCGCGGCCGGTGGCCGGGGCGCCGTCGATCGTGGCCAGCGCCTCGAGCCGGATCGCACCCGGGGTGTCGCCGGAGCCGGCGGCCACCGTCAGCCCCTCGTCGGCGGCCAGCACCGTGCCGGGCAGGGTGCCGGGGGCGACCGTCAGGGCATCGGGGCGGGCCCGGCCGACCAGCCAGAGCCGGCCGTCGGCCAGGATCTTCGGCCGCGCCAGCGGATTGGCATAGCCGCCATGGTCAAGCGCGCTGACCAGCCGTGCCAGCGCCTCGGGGGTCTGGGAAAAGTCGAGCCGCGCCGCCGCGCGCGGCCGCGCGTCGCGCCCGAAGTAGCTGCGCTGCGACAGGTCCTGGCGCTGCCGGGGCGGCTGGCCCGAGGCGAGCGCGGCGATCACCGCGCCGAAGCTGTCGATCGCGGCCGAATAGCAGGCGCTGTTGAGATCGAGCGCGGTGGCGCCCGGCGCGATGTCGAAAAGCCGCTGCACGACGATATCGCCCTCGTCGATGCCGCCCTCGATCATGTGCCAGCTGATGCCATGGCGGGTCTCGCCGGCCAGCAGCGCCCAGACCGGGGCGTTCAGCCCGGCATAGCGCGGCAGCGGGCCGTCATGGAAATTGACCGCGCCGCGGGCGGCGCGCGCGATGAGCCTCTCAGGGATGATGTCGAGATTGGCGACGCTCAGGAGCCAGTCGTAATCCACCCCGTCAAGCCGTTCGGCCAGGTCGGGGCCCGGCGCATGAAGCGCGATGCCCCGGGCCTCGGCCCAGGCGCGGACCTCGGGGTTGCGGCTGACCAGCGCGGCGATCTCATGGCCGGCTTCGCGCAGCATCGTGCCGGCCTGGATGGTCAGGGATTCGTTGCCGATCAGGAGCGAACGGAAAGGGGCGGACATGTCAGTCGGTCTCCGGTTGGGGGGGGCGCGTTTCCCGGATGGTGGTCTGGGCGGCAAGCCGCGGCTCGTCGCAGCTGAGCGGCCGGACAAGGGCGGCGAGGTCATGCGCGGCGAGGCTGCGCAGGAAATGCGGCGGTCCGCCGCGCCGCCCGGTCAGCCGGCAGCGCAGCCAGTGCAGGCTGCCGCCGGCGAGATGGGCGAGGCTGGCCGCCGCCGCATAGGCGCGGCCGTGATTCTTGACGAAGTAATGCCAGCGCGAGGCGAACCAGTAGCGCGGCACCCGGCCCCAGTCCTTCATCCCGGTCGAGGCCGAGCCGATATGGGCCACCGCGCTGTCGCGCACGTAATCGACCCGCCAGCCGGCCTTCGCCAGCCGCCGGCACAGGTCGGTTTCCTCGAAATAGAGAAAGAAGCTCTCGTCGAAGAGCCCGACCCGTTCCAGCGCGTCGCGGCGCATCATCAGGCTGGCCCCGGCGGTCCAGTCGAGCGTCACCGTGGTCTCGGGGATCGCCACCGGCACGGCGTGCCGCGCCAGCAGCCGGCTGACCGGGCCGAAGCCGAGCGCGCCCTCGAATTCCGACAGGATCGAGGGGAAGCGGAAGCTGGTCAGATGCGGCTCGCCGTCCTCGCCATGGATGTAGCTGCCGGCAAAGCCGGCCTCGGGATGGGCGGCAAGATGGTCGCGCAGCCGGGCGATCGCATCGGGCGCGGGAAAGGCATCGGAGTTCAGCACATAGTAGAAATCCGGCGCCGAGCCGTCCGAGAGCCCGGCCAGGATGCCGACATTGTTGCCCGCGCCGAAGCCGCCGTTGCGCCCCGAGGCCAGCACCCGCACCTTCGGATGGCTCCGGTCCCAGCCCTCGGCCGCGACATGGGCGGCCATCGTCTCGAAGGAGCCGTCCTGCGAATCGTTGTCGACCACGGTGATCTCGCCGGCGATGCCGGCCATGGCGGTGCGCGCCGCGGCCACCGCGCGCAGCGTCATCGGCGCGGTGCGCCAGTTCAGGATCACCGTCAGCACGACCGGCCCGGAGGGGACCGGGGCGGATCGGGCCTGGTCGGTTGCAACTGGGCCCGTCCGGGCCTGGTCGGTTGCAACTGGGCCCGTCCGGGCCCGGGTGGCGATGGGGGTGGCTTCGGTCACGCTCGGGCCCTCTTGGCAGACAGGGGCGGGCGGCTCATTCCGCCGCCTCGCGGGCGGGTTCGGACCCCGCATCGGGCCCCGCATCGGGCCCGGCCTCGTCCCCGGCCGCGGCTTCGGGCATGGCCGCCGGCGCGCGGGCCTCGGCCTCGGCGATCACCGCCTTCATCCGGCTCGCCAGCACCCGCACATTGGGCTCCAGCACCATCGAATCGTGATCGCCCGGCACCTCGATCACCGTGATCGCCGGCGCATGCGGCGTCCAGCCGTTGTCGTCAAGCACATAGGTGCGGTCGGAATTGACCAGCCGGCCCGGCGCCACCTCCCAGAGCCCGCGCAGGGGCGGGCGGAAAAGCGTCAGCGGCCCGTCCCAGGGCGCCACCCGATAGGCGGCGATGCTGTCCAGGAAGGCCGCCTCGATCGCGGTGTCGTGGAACTGCGCGCCCGGCGCCTCCAGCGCCTCGGGCGCATGGCCGCGGCGCTTGGCGATTTCCCAGGCGATGCGGTTTCTCGCCCAGGTGAGCGGATAGCGCAGCCCGCCGGACTTCAGGTTCTGCCACTGCATCACCAGCCGGTCGCGCAGGCTGAGCGTGGCGCGCTGCGGCAGGGGCGTGTCGAGCATCACCAGCGCCGACACCGCCTCGCCCGCCGCCACCAGCTGGCGCGCGATCTCGTAGGCGGTGATGCCGCCGCCGGAAAACCCGCCCACCATATAGGGGCCGTGCGGCTGCACCTGGCGCATCTCGGCGATGCAGTCGCGCGCCGCCTCGACCAGCGAGCGGTGCGGCTCCTGGTCGCCGTAAAGCCCGCGCGCCTGCAGCCCGTAAAACGGCCGGTCGGTGCCCAGAAGATGGGCCAGGTGGCGCAGGTTCAGAACGTTGCCGAACATGCCGGCGACCAGGAAGAAGGGCGGACGCGGCCCGCCCTCGCCGGAATGCATCGCCACCAGATGGGTGAAGCGGCGTGCCGGCGCCGGTGTGCCGCCCGTACCCGTGCCCGTACCCGTGCCGGCGGGTTTCGCGCCCGCCGCCCCGCCGGCCTCGCCGTCGAGCGCCACGCCCTGGGCGGCGAGCATCGCCGCGCAGGCGCGGATCGTCGGCGCCTCGAAAAGGACCGAGATCGGGAAATCGACATTCCAGGTCTTCTTGACCTGCGCGAAGAGCCGCACCGCGATCAGCGAATGGCCGCCGAGATCGAAGAAGCTGTCCTCGACCCCGACCTGGCCGATGCCCAGAAGATCCTCCCAGAAGCCGGCCAGCCGGCGCTCGACCTCGTTTTCGGGGGCCACGTAATCGCCCTCGAGCGCGGGGCGGTCGAACTTCTGCCCCGAAGCCTCGGGCACCGAGGCCGCCGCCGCCGTCTCGGCGACGAGCGCCGGCAGGTCGAGCGAGGAGACGATGACCTGCGCGCGGGTGCCGGCCAGCGCGCCCAGGAAGGCGCGCGCGCCCTCGGCCGGCGGAATGCCCTGGCCGATCGCATGGCGCAGCCGTTCCTCGGCCGGCGACAGCGGCCGCACCGCCTCGGCCTCCTCGGCCGAAGCCTTCGCCGCCGGCGCGCTGCCCGGCGCGGCCGCGGCAAAGCCCGCCGCCGCCTCCATCCGCCGGATCGAGAAGCCCGAAATCTCGACCAGGACCCGGCCGTCGGGCGCCATCAGCGTCACGTCGAAGGTCGCGGTCGCATCGCCGGCCCGGTTGGCGCCGGCGTTGCGCACCCAGCTGAGGATCTCGGCCGGCAGCGGCGCATGGACGCGCACCGACTGGTAGGAGACCGGCACCCAGAGATGCTGCGCCTCATAGCCCGCGATCAGCGCCATCGCCCAGCCGGTGGCCAGGTCGAGAAGCCCCGGATGCAGCCGGTAGCCGGCGCCGGGGTCGGCCGCGGCGGCGACCGGCAGCTTCAGCCGGGCAAGCCCCTCGCGCGCCCCGGTTCCCCCGTCCGGTCCCGCACCCGTTCCCTGGCCAAGCGCGGTCTCGACCAGCACCCGCCAGCGCGGGCCGAAATTCAGATGCGCCTCCTGGGCGGCGACAAGCCGCGGCTCGGGATCGGTATCGGTGCCGGTCTCGGCGCGGGTGGGCGCGCCCATCCGGGCGCGCAGCGCGGCCAGATCGACCGGCGCCGGCGGCGTCATCGGCAAAAGCGCCAGCTCGCCCTGGGCATTGTCGCGATAGCCCGCCCCGGCATCGCTTTCGACGCGGAAATCGTAGCCCGCCCCGGATCGCGGCAGCTGGACGCGCACCGAAACCGGGCCGCTGTCGGGCACCGCGAGGGGGCGCAGGAAATGCAGGTTGCGGATCTCGAAGCCGCGCCCGACCCCGGTCCCGCCGGTCTCGGCGCCGAAGACCTCGCCCTGCGCCTCGAGCGCCTCGGCGGCCAGTTCCAGATAGCCGGTGCCGGGCAGCAGCGCATCGCCCGCCCGGGTGCGGTGCTCGTTCAGGAACCAGCGCTCGCGGGCCTGCCAGCGGGCGGTAAAGCGGCGATGGCCGGCGCGGTCGAAGCCGGCCTCGTCGAGCATCGGCACCCCGGCCGGGCGCGCCGGCGCCTCGGGCGCCGCCCCGGTGCGCGCCGCCATCGCATCGGCGGCCATGCCGACCTCGGCCCAGACCCCCCAGCTCAGCGCCAGCACCCGGGTCCGGCCGCCGGCGCGGGCCTGGGCATAGGCGTTGAGGAAGGCATTGGCGGCCACGTAATCGGCCTGGCCGGCCGGCGCCGTCACCACCGAGGTGGAGGAGCACAGCACCAGCCAGTCGAGATCGCCGTCGGGAAAGACCGTTTCCAGCACCTCGGTGCCGTGCAGCTTGGGCGAGAGCACCTCCTCGAGGCTGGCCGTCGTCTTGGCCAGGATCGGCGCGTCGTCGATCTGGCCGGCGGCATGGATGACGCCGTGGAGCGCGCCGAAGGCGGTCTCGGCGGCGGCGCGCGCGGCGCGCATCTCCTCGAGGTTGCTGACATCGCCGCAGAGCGCCAGCACCGCGCCTTCGGGGTCGGGATGGCCGGCCTCGGCCGCCGCCGCCTCGAGCCGGCGGATCGCCGCGATCCGCCGCGCCACGCCGTCCTGCGGCGCGCGCCGGCGCAGCTCCTCCTCCCAGGCCTCGCGCGGCGGCAGGGCCGAGCGGCCCAGCAGCGCGACCCGCGCGCCGGCGCGGCGGATGAGCGTCTCGGCCAGGGTCAGGCCGATGCCGCCGAAGCCGCCGGTGATCAGATAGCCGCCGCCGGGCCTGAGCCGCAGCGCCGCAAGCGCGGCCGCCGCCGTGTCGGGTTCCGGCGCCGTCTGCGTCGTCTGCGTCGTTTCCGTGGCCTCGGATGCGATCCCGGGCGTCTCGGGCGCGTCAAGCGCCAGGGGCTTCAGGCCCAGTTCGAACCGCCGCGCGCCGCGCAGGGCGGCGGTGCGCGGACCGGCCTCCGCGCCCGGGCTGGCCAGCAGATCCTCGAGAACCTGGGTGGCGAGCGCCGCCAGCGCCGCGTCACCGCCCTCTGCGGGCCGGCGCCAGAAGCCTCCGGCGGGCGGCGCCGGCGGCAGTTCGAGGTCGAGAACCGTCGTGGCATAGCCCGCGAATTCGCGCATGATGACCCGCGCCGGGCCCAGCACGGTGGCCTTTTCGGGATAGGGCAGCGGCTCGCCCGAGACCTGCAGCGCGCCGCTGGTCAGCACGGTGATCGGCAAGGGCCCCGCGACATCCTCGCCGCCAAGCGCCTGGGCCAGGAAGAAGAGGCTGTAAAAGCCCTGTTCGAGATTGCGGTGGAAAAAGCTCGACCCCGGGCGGAAGCGTTCCTCGCGCGTCACCAGCCAGCCATGCACGATGCGTTCGGGCAGCAGGTCGCGCGCGGCGAGATCGGCGATCAGCCGGTCGTAATCCTCGCGCCCGCGTTCGGGCGCCAGCACATAGCCCATCGCGCCGCGCCGGGCGAAGGCATCGCCGGTCTCGACCGTCACCACCCGCTGGCCGGCCGCCTCGAGCCGGGCGGCCAGCGCCCGGCCGAGCCCGGCCTCGTCGAGGAAGATCAGCCAGCGGTCGCAGCCGGCCGCGGCCAGCTCACCCGCATCGAGCGCGCCCTGCGTGGCGATCTCGCAGCCGGCATAGGCCGGCCGCCAGACCGGCTGCCAGCCCCAGTCGGCCAGGCTGCCCTCGCGCATCAGCCAGGGGCTTTCCGCCGCCGCCTGGGCGGCGCCCGGTTCGATGAAATAGCGCGCGCGCTGGAAGGCATAGCCGGGCAGCACCACCCGGTTGCGCCGCGCCTCGCCCCAGATCTGGTCCCAGTCGAACTGGCCGCCCACCGCCCAGACCCGGCCGAGCATGGCCAGGAAATAGGCATCGTCGGGCGTGTCGTCGCGGGGGTGGCGCAGCGTGTTCAGCACCTGGTTGGGGCTGACCTTGCCATGCTGGCCGGCCAGCGAGGCCAGCGCCCGGCCCGGCCCGACCTCGATGAAGGCCCGGCCCGGGGTTTCGGCCAGCGTCGCGATGCCGTCGGCGAAATGCACCGTATGGCGCAGATGGCCGACCCAGTAATCGGGATCGGTGGCCTCTTCGGGCGTCATCCAGCTGCCCGAGCGGTTGGAGATCAGCGGGATCTCGGGCGCCTTCAGCGGGATCGACCGCAGATAGGCGCCGAAGCGCTCGAGGATCGGCTCGAGCATGCGCGAATGCGCCGCGATGTCGATGGCGATGCGCTGGCAGTCGATCTCGCGCGCGGCCAGGTCCGCCTGCAGCGCATCGAGCGCCGCCTGCGGGCCGGTGGCCACCGAAAGCCCCGGCGCGTTGACCGCGGCCAGGTCGAGATCGGCGCCCAGAAGCGGCACCAGCTCGGCGGCCGGCAGGGCCACGCTCAGCATGCCGCCGGCCGGCACCGTGTCGAAGAGCTGGCCGCGCAGGTGCACGAGCCCGATGCAGTCGGCGAAACTCATCACCCCGGCGAGGCAGGCGGCGGTGTTTTCGCCCATCGAATGGCCGATCAGCGCCTGCGGCCGCACCCCCCAGCTCATCCACAGCTGCGCCAGCGCGTATTCGACGATCATGATCAGCGGCAATTGCACCGAGGGCTTCTGCAGCGCCCGGTCGGCTTCGGCCAGCGCCTCGGGCCCGCCCTCGGGCAGCCAGAGCGCGCGGATGTCGTAATCGAGCCGCGGCTGCAGGATGTCGAGCCCGCGCTCCATCCAGTCGCGGAAGACCGGCTCGGTCTCGTAAAGATCGCGCGCCATGCCGGCATATTGCGCGCCGCCGCCGGGGAACATGAAGGCAAACTCCGGCGCGCCGTCGAGAACCTGGTGGCTGAAGACCCGGCGCGGGTCGTTTTCCTCCAGAAGCGCCGCGGCGCTCTGGTGATCGGCGGCCACCACCACCCGGCGCTTGTCGAAGCCGCGCCGGCCCTCCTTGAGGGTAAAGGCGATATCGGCCAGCGGCTGTTCGGGATGGGCGCGCAGATGCGCGGCCAGCGCCTGCGCATTGGCCTCGAGCGCGGCCTTGGAATGGCCCGAGACGGTCAGGATCTGCCAGGGCCAGTCGCTCTCCTCGCTGGCCGGCCGCTCGGGCGCCTCCTCGAGGATCGCATGGGCATTGGTGCCGCCGACGCCGAGCGAGTTGACCCCGGCGCGGCGCGGGCCGCGGTGCGAGACCCAGTCGCACAGCCGGTCGTTGACCGTGAAGGGGCTTGTCGCGAAGTCGATCGCGGGGTTCGGCGCCTCGTAGCCGAGGCTCGGCGGGATCTCGCGATGCGCCAGCGCCATCGCCGTCTTGACCAGCCCGGCGACGCCGGCGGCGGTGTCGAGATGGCCGATGTTGGTCTTGACCGAGCCGAGCCGGCAGAAGCCGCGCTCGGCGGTGGTTTCGGCGAAGGCCTGGGAGAGCGCGGCGACCTCGATCGGGTCGCCCAGATAGGTGCCGGTGCCGTGGCATTCGACATAGTCGATCGTGTCGGCGGTGACGCCGGCCACCGCCTGCGCCTCGGCGATCGCCGCCGCCTGGCCCTCGACCGAGGGCGCCAGGTAGCCGGCCTTGGCGGCGCCGTCGTTGTTGACCGCCGTGCCCTTGATCACCGCCCAGACATGATCGCCGTCGCGGATCGCATCGGCCAGCCGGCGCAGCACGACGACGCCGGCGCCCGAGCCGAAGACCGTGCCCTGGGCGCGGTGGTCGAAGGCGTGGCAATGGCCGTCGGGCGACAGGATCTCGCCCTCCTTGAAGACATAGCCGCGCGCATGCGGCATCTCGATCGTCACGCCGCCGGCCAGCGCCATGTCGCATTCGCCGTTCAGCAGCGCCTGGGCGGCGTAATGGGTGGCGACGAGCGAGGTCGAGCAGGCGGTCTGCAGGTTGACGCTCGGCCCCTTGAGGTCGAGCACATGGCTGAGCCGCGTGGCCAGGAAGTCCTTGTCGTTGCCGGTGTGGCGCAGCAGGAACATGCCGACATCGCTGACCAGGTCGGGATTGGAACACAGGTTGAAATAGAAATAGCTGCCCATGCCGCAGCCGGCGAAGACGCCGACCGGGCCGGCCAGGCTTTCGGGCGGATGGCCGGCGTTTTCCAGCGCGTGCCAGGCGACCTCCAGGAACTGCCGGTGCTGGGGGTCCATGATCGCCGCCTCCTTCGGCGAGAAGCCGAAGAATTCCGCGTCGAAATGGTCGAAATCGTCGAGAACCGCGGCCGCCGGCACGTAATCGGGCCGCTCGAGGCGATGCGCCGCCTCGCCGGCGGCCAGCAGCGCCGCCCGGTCGAGCCGGCGGATCGATTCGACGCCGGCGCGCAGGTTCTGCCAATAGGCCTCGGCCGTGGCCGCGCCGGGGACGTGAACCGCGAGGCCGACAATGGCGATATCGCCGTCGGAAACGGAAAGTGCCTGTGTGCCATCCATGGATGAAATCCTTTCCCGCCAGAATAGGGGATGTGCTTTGCGTAATGAATAGGGAGTTTTTGCGGCGTTTTGGTGGGGGCGACAATCCCCCCGGTTTTCCCCGCTTTGTTGCCCCTTTCGCGTCGCTCCGGCCCGGTTTCTCGCCGGTTTCGGGCGAGGTCCGGGTCGCGGCCCGGATCCTCTGCCGCCCGGCCCTCGCCGCAGCGCAGAATCAGCCGCCGCCCGGTTTCGCCTCCGCTGCCGATCCCGCCACCGATCCTGGCGCCCCGGTTTGCGCCCCGGTTTGCACCCCGGCTGGAACCCCGGCCGGCACCCCGCCTGGCGCCCGCGGCCCCGGATCGGGCAGCCGCCGCGCCACCGCCCGCCGCCCCAGAAGCCGGTTCACCAGCCGCCGCTTCAGCCCGACCGGCGGCGGGATCTCGCGGTCGCCCTCCCAGATCGTGCCCGAAAGCGTCGGATCGTCCCAAAGCGCCAGCGCCGCGCCCCAGCGCGCCGCCACCGCCGGGTCGAGCCCGTCGGCCACCCCGATCCGCGTCGCCAGCATCCCCGGCATCCAGTCGCTGATCACGATGCCCGGAAAGCGGTCGGCAAGATCGGCCTGCAGCGCCCGGCCCAGCACCCGCCCCGCGCCCTTCGAGACCGCATAGGCGGCCGAGGCCGGCAGCGGCGCCACATCGGCAAAGCTCGAGACATTGACGATCCGGCCGCGGCCGGCGGCGATCATGGCGGGCAGCGCCGCCAGCACCGTCGCCAGCGTGCCGCCGAGATTGACCGCGACCGTGGCCATGAAGCTCTCCACCGTCTCCTCGAGGATGTCGCGGCGCGGATAGAGCGCGGCGTTGTTGACGAGCCGCAAGACCGGCGCCTCGGCCTGAAGCGCGGCAAAGGCGGTGCGCACCGCCGCCGGATCGGCCAGGTCGCACAGCACCGGCACCACTCGCCCCGGCGCGCCGGCCGCCGCCGCCAGCGCCGCGGTTTCCTGCAGATCGGCCAGATCGCGGCCAAGCGCCGCGACCCGCGACCCCGCTTCGGGCGATCCTGCCGCCGCTCCTGCTGCCAGCCTCACCGCCAGCTCCACCGCCAGCGCCCGGCCCAGCCCGCGGCCCGCGCCGGTCACCACCGTCCAGTCCGGCCCGTTCATCGCCGCACCTCCCCGCCCATGCGTGATACCAGATGATCGGCCTGCCGCAGCGCCAGCGCGGCGATCGTCAGGCTCGGATTGACCCCCATCGAGGAGGCGAAGACCGAGGCATCGGCGACCCAGAGATTGTCGGTACCATGCACCCGGCCCTGCGCGTCGGTGACGCTCGTCGCCGGGTCGGCGCCCATCCGCAGGCTGCCGCAGCCATGGCCGAGGTTGATCTCCGGCTCGCGGGTCAGAAACAGCACCCGGCCGCGGCCGAGCCGCGACCGGATCGCCGCGCGAAACCGCCGCCGCCGGGCCAGAAGCTCGGGCGCGAAGGCATAGGCGATGCGGATGCCGCCGCCCTCGGGATCGTCCGTCACCCGGTTTTCGGGATAGGGGAAATCCTCCAGCAGCCCGACGAAGACCTTGGCCTGGCCAAGCAGCCGCGCCGCCGCCGCCGCCGGCAGCCGCGCCAGTTCCGAAAGCCCCGGAAGCGCGCGAAAGGGCGAGCGCGCCAGCCGCTGGCGCAGCGCATGCAGGATCTCGCCATAGCCGGCGTTGAGCCCCATCGACTGCACCATGCCCCAGCGCTCGGCGCCCTGCCCGTAAAGGTCGCGCAGCCCGATCGCCTTGGAGGCCTCGTCATAGCCCTCGCCGCGCCGCGGCCAGAGCGCGAAGATCTCGTTGAGGTGAAACATCAGGTGGCGCCCGACCTGGTCGGTGCGGTTGCCGATGCCCTCGGGCCAGTCCGGCCCGGCCGAGGCCAGTAGCAGCCGCGGCGAGGAGAGCGCGCCGGCCGCCAGCACCACCTCGGTGCCCGCGACCCGGCGGGTCTCGCCGCCCCGGCGCAGCACGACCGCGCGCACCCGCGGCCCGTCCATCTCCAGCCGCTCCGCCCGCCAGCCGGCCAGCAGCGCCGCCCGCCCGGTCGCCAGCGCCGGCTCGACCCCGGCCGAACGGCCGTCGCGCTTGCAGTCATGGGGGCATTTGCGCCCCGCGCAGCCGTCGCAGCCCGGCCGGCCGGCCAGCGCGGCATGCAGCGCGTAAGGGTGAAGCCCGCGCGCCCGCATCGCCGCCATCAGCGCCGCATCGCCCGCCCCGAGCGGCAGCGGGGAGCCGAGCGCCGCGCCGGCGCCGGGGTCGGGCGACAGCGGATCGGGCGCGCCGCGCACCCCGTAAAGCCGTTCGGCGGCGGCCAGCCAGGGCGCCATCGCGGCATGGCTGACCGGCCAGCCGCCGGCGGGATGGGGATGCTCGGCGGAAGGGTCGAAATCCCGCGGCTCGGGCCGTTCGAGCGTCGCGGCGTAAAACACCGAGGAGCCGCCCACGCCCGAACCGAGCGGCGCGAAAAGCCGCTGCTGGCGGCCCTCGAGCACCAGATGCACCGGATCGGGCCAGAAGCCGCGCAGCGCCCGCGCCACCGGATCGGCGATCTCGGCCGACAGCGCCGTCGCCTCGCGCCGGTGCCCGGCCGGGCCCGCCTCGACGATCAGCACCGACAGCCCGGCCTCGGCCAGCGCCCGCGCCGCGGTGCCGCCGCCCATGCCGGCGCCGATCACCACCGCGTCCCAGGACCGCGCGAAGAGGCTTTCGTCGCCCGCCCCGGCCCCGACCCCGACTCCGGCCCCGACTCCCGGCCCCGCTGCCGCCATCGCCGCGCGCTCAGCCATCGCCATCGCCCGCCGCCTCCGATGCCGCCCCCGCCGCCTGCGACGCCGCGGACCCGGCCAGGGCCGCGTCGAAGAGCCCCGCCGCCGCCAGCATCCGCGCCGCGGCATTGGTCAGGTGATTGGTGTCGAAATAGAGAACCCGCGGGCCCGGCCCCGCCGCCGGGTCGCGCCCGAAGGCCCCGCATGAGCCGCCGTCGGGCGCGCAGAGCCAGGGCCAGGGGTCGATCAGCCGCAGCGCGCCGGCCGCGGCCAGCGCGCGCAACGGCGCCTCGGCCCGCGCCACCCGCGCCGAAAGATCGGCCGCCGAAACCCGCCCCCGCGCCGCCGCGCCGGCCTCGTCGATCCGGCCATGCGCCAGCGCCGCCGCCAGCGTCCGGCTGTCGAAGGCCGGCAGTTCCGGCGGCTGGCGGAAGAGCCAGAGATTGGCGGGCCCGAACACCGCGCCCATCTCGGCCAGCGTCAGATCGAGCGCCGCGGCCATCCGTCCGGCCGCGTCCGGCGCCGCGCCGATCGCGGCGTCGCCATCCGGCCCCGGCGCCAGCGCGATGCGGTTCTGCCCGTCCAGCCCGATGCCGGCGCCCTCGGCGTAATAGCTCCAGCGCCCGACCAGAAGGATCCGCTCCACCCCCGCGGCCTTCAGCGCCGGCAGCGCGGCGCGGATCTGGCGGTTGGCCGCCCCGCAGGCGCGGTTCTGCGGCGCCGTCGCGGCGGTTTCGTCCTTTTCCAGCCCGAAGACCGGCGGGCAGCCGGCGCGCCACAGGATCAGCCCGGCCACGCCGGTTCGCGTGCCCGCCTCGGCCAGCCCGTCCATCAGCGCCCGCAGGTGGCTGTCGCCCCAGATCAGCACCCGCGGCGGCCCCTCCGGGCCGATGGCGCAGCCCTCGAGCCCGGCGAGCGGGCCCTCGGCCAGCGTCGTGCAGCGGCTCCAGTCCTGCAGGAAATCGCCCGAGGCCTCGACATAGGCGCGCACCGCCGGGTCGAACCGGCCCGGCAGGCCTTCGGCCTTCCACAGCCCGACACCGGCGCCGGCCACCGCGCCAAGCGCCAGCCCCGCCGGCACGAAGACCCGCCAGCCGCGCCAGAAGCGGCCCTGGCGCACCGGCTGTTCGACGAAGCGCCAGCTGAGCGCGGCGAGCGCCAGCGTGAGCGCGATCCAGCCGGCCTCGGCGAGCAGGCCGTGCGCCGCCTGCGGGCCGCGCCATTCGCGCGACAGCACCAGAACCGGCCAGTGCCAGAGATAGAGCGAATAGGAGATCAGCCCGACGAAGCGCACCGGTGGCAGGCGGAGGGCGCGCGCCACAAGGCCGCCGCCGCCCGATCCGGTCGCCGCCAGCAAAAGCCCCGTGCCGGCGACCGGCAGCGCCGCCTGCCAGCCCGGAAAGCCGGCGCTTTGCACGAAACCGAGCGCCAGCGCCAGAAGCGCCAGCCCGGCCCAGGCCAGCGCCGCCGCCGCGCGCGGCGAAGCGGGCCGCGTCCGGTGCGGCCATTGCTGCCCGGCGATCGCCAAGAGCACGCCGCTCAGCAGCTCCCAGGCCCGGAACGGAAAGAGGTAGAAGGCCGCGGTCGGATCGGCGCGGCTGGCCCAGAGGCAGAGAGCCGCCGAGACCGCCCAGAGAAGCGTCAGCGCCGCCATGACCGCGCCGGGCCGGCCGAGCAGGCGCAGCATGAGCCAGAGCGTTGCCGGCAGCACCAGGTAGAACTGCTCCTCGACCGACAGCGACCAGGTGTGCAGAAGCACCCGGTGTTCGGCGCCGATGTCGAAATAGCCCGCCTCGCGCCAGTAGAAGATGTTGGAAAACCACAGGGTCGCGGCCACCAGCTCCTTGCCGAATTCGCGAAACTCGAAGGGCAGAAGCACGAGCCAGCCGACCACGAGGCTGGTCAGCGCCACCGCCAGATAGGCCGGCGCCAGCCGCCGCAGCCGGCGTTCGTAGAAGCGGCGGAACGACAGCCGCCCGGTGGCGCCGAGCTCCGCCCAGAGGATGCCGCCGATCAGGTAGCCCGAGATCACGAAGAAGATGTCGACCCCGACGAAGCCGCCCGACAGCCCGGCCAGCCCGAAATGGTAAAGCACCACCGCGCCGACCGCGATCGCGCGCAGCCCGTCGATCTCGGGCCGGTAGGCCAGCCCCGGACGGGGGGCCGTCTGGGGGGCCGTCTGGGGGGGCGTCTGGGGGGCGTCTGGCGGCAGGGTCACGCGTCGGCTCTCCTTGGCGGCTCGTCATGGGCGCGCGGGGTGCCCGGTCCGGGCGAACCGGGGCGGGTCATAGCGCCATCGCGCGGCCTTTCCCAGCCCCCGCGCGGCCGATCCGCCCCGATGCCGCCCCTCCTGCCAGAGAGTTGCGAAAAAAATGCGGCGGCAAGACGGCCCCAAGACGACCCCCGAGACGACCCCGGGGCCAGAGCGGGACCAAGGCGGGGATCAGAGCGGGGACTTGTGCCACGCGGCGCTCTCCACTATCCCCGAAGGGCCATTCCGGCCCCGCCCCATTCCGGACCCGGCCATCCCGGTCCCGGTCACCGCAGCAAGGCCCGCCGCCATGCCGAACGCCTTTGCCTATCTCGTGATCCTCGGCTTCCCCTTCGTCGCCGTCGCGCTGTTTCACCGCCTGCCGCGGCCGCAGGCGGTGATCTGGACGATCCTCGGCGGCTATCTCTTCCTGCCGACCAGCGCCGAGATCGACCTGCCGGTCCTGCCGCCGATCGACAAGGACCTGGTGCCGGCCGTGTCGGCCTTCCTTCTGTGCCTGCTGCCCGAGCGCCGGCCGCGCCGCCGCCCCGGGCCCGCCCGGCCCGAAACGGCGGCGGCAGCCAGTGCGGGGGCCAGTGCGGCAGCCAGTGCGGGGGCCGGCGCGGCGAACGGGGCCACGAAGGGCACCGCGGGGCCGGTCCCGGCGAGGCGGGCAAGCCGCGAGGCGGAGGAGGAGGGTTGGGCCACCGACGGGGAGGCCGACGGGGTCGACGGGGAGGCGGCCGGGGGCGGCGGTGCCGAGGCCGCGCCGCGCCGCGTCCGCTCGCGGCTCCTGCAGGTCCTGCTCGCCGTCACCCTCGGGGTGCCGCTTCTGACGCTTCTGAACAACCGCGACCCGCTGGTCTACGGGCCGACCGTGCTGCCCGGGCTCAGCCTTTACGACGCGCTCGGCACGGTCATGGCGATGCTCGCCACGCTGCTGCCCTTCCTGCTCGGCCGGCGCTATCTCGGCGCCGGGGCGCGGCACACCGAGATCCTGCGCGCCTTCCTGCTGGCCGGGCTCGCCTATTCGGTGCTGATGCTGATCGAGATCCGCCTCAGCCCGCAGCTCAACGTCTGGCTCTACGGCTTCTTCCCGCACCATTTCGACCAGCATATCCGCGCCGGCGGCTACCGGCCGATCGTGTTTCTCGACCACGGGCTCTGGGTCGGCATCTTCACCGCCATGGCGCTGCTGGCCGCCGCCGGCTACCGCCGGCAGCTGGGCTACGAGGGCCGGCGCAGCCTCTGGGGCTTCGCCACCGCCTGGCTCGCCATCATCCTGGTGCTGGCGAAATCCTTCGGCGCGCTGATGATGTCGCTCATGCTCCTGCCGCTGGTCATGGTCTCGACCCGGCGGCTGCAGATGACCGTCGCCACCTGCATCGCGCTTGGCATGCTGGCCTATCCGGTGCTGCGCGGCAGCGGCCTGGTGCCGGTCGAGGCGGTGGTCGAATGGGCCGCCAAGGCCAGCGAGGAACGCGCCTCCTCGCTGCAGTTCCGGCTCGACAACGAAGACCAGCTGCTGGCCCGCGCCAGCCTCAAGCCGGTCACCGGATGGGGCAGCTGGGGACGCCAGCAGATCTTCAACGCCGAAGGCGAGATGACCAGCGTCACCGACGGCTCCTGGATCATCGTCATCGGCCAGTCGGGCTGGGTCGGCTACCTGGCCGAGTTCGGCCTTCTGACCCTGCCGGTCCTGCTCCTGGCGCGGCGCCGGCGGCGCTTCAACCTCGGCCCGGCCACCACCGCCCTGGCGCTCGTGCTGGCGCTCAACATCGCCGATCTCATCCCCAACGCGACGCTGACGCCCCTGACCTTCCTGATCGCCGGCGCGCTCTGGGGCCGCCACGAGATCGGCCTCGCAACGCTCCGCGAAGAGGCCGCGGCCGCGAGAAACCGCCCCCATCACCGCCGGCCCCGGCGGTCCCGAACCGCCAGCCCGGGCCCGAAGACCGCCCTGCCGGGCCGCCCCGCCGCCGCCGGTCCGGCGCCCGCCGGGGGGCTCGAGGCGCCCCTTCACAAACGCCGCCCGCGCGGATAGATTTCGCCCCAGTCTTTCGCCCCGGTCTTTTGCCCCAGTCTTTCGCCCCAGTCTTCCTGCCCCGTCCGACCCGCCTGCCCACCCCCTCCCCGCGATGGTTTGATGTACCCGAGTTTGCCGAGTCTCGCCGGATGATTGCCCCGGAGAGCGTCTTGACCGCCCCGAAAACGACGACCGACAGCGCCCCTGCCGCGTTCGCCCCGGATACTGGCCCGGATACTGGCCTGCCCGACGGCCAGACGCTCGATATCCCCTGGCACGAAACGCTGCGCGACCGGCTGCGCTTCCGCGCCGGCCAGGCCCGCGCCGCGCGCATCCGCGCCCGCGCCATGGCCCGGCCCTTCTCGCCCGGCGCCCGCGCCCGGCTCCTGCTCGTTTCCGAGCCCGAGCGCATCCCGCAAAGCCAGATCGCGCCGTTTCACACCCATGCCGCGGCGATCGCCCGGCGGACCGGAACCGAGATCCGCGAGGCCGACCTGCGCCAGCTTCTCGCCGGCGCGCCCTGCCCGGCCACGGGCGCCACCACCGTTGCCTTCCAGACCCCCTACGACATTTCCGACGCCGATCTCGCGGCGCTCTTTTCACGGCTCGAGGCCGACCATCCCGGCGCCCGGCTGGTCTGCCTCGACTGGTTCGCGCCGACCGACCTGCGCAACGCCGCGCGGATGCATCCGCGCGTCGCCTTCTACGTCAAGAAGCACCTCCTGCGCGACCGCGCGCGCTATGGCGCGCCGACCCGCGGCGACACCAACCTGACCGATGCCTTCAACCGCCGCTTCGGCCTCGACGAGCCCGAACAGCGCTTCGCCATCCCCGAGGGCTTCCTCGACAAGCTGATCCTCGGCCCCTCCTTCGTCACCGCGCCGCAGATCGCCCCGGCCTTCGCCCGCCGCCAGCCGCCCGAAGGCCCGCGCCCGATCGACATCCATGCCCGCTTCGCCACCGCCGGAACCCCCTGGTACCAGGCCATGCGCGAGGAGGCCGAGGCCGCCGTCGCCCGAAGCCCGGCCCGGGTGCTGACCGGCGACGGCGTGCGCATGGAACGCTTCCTGGCCGAGATGCGCCGCTCGAAGATCTGCTTCAGCCCCTTCGGCTATGGCGAGGTCTGCTGGCGCGATTACGAGGCGGTGGCGATGGGCGCGGTGCTGATGAAGCCCGACATGAGCCATGTCGAGACCGATCCCGACATTTTCGAACCCTGGCAGAGCTATGCGCCGCTGGCCTGGGACCTCGGCGATTTCGACGCGGTCGTGGCCCGGCTCCTCGGCGATCCGGCGCTGCGCCAGCGGCTGGCGCGCAACGCCTATGGCCGGCTGCGCGACTGGCTCGGCTCGGAGGCCTTCGTCACCACCATGATGCCGCTGTTCGCCTGAGCGACCGGCTCCCCGCGCCGCGGCCGACGACAGCGGCGAAACGAAAACCCCCGAAACGAAAACCCCCGAAACGAAAACCCCCGAAACGCAAACCCCCGGGCGCGGCGCGGGCCGGCCCGGGGGTGGTTCGGTTGGGCGGTTCGGATGTTCGCGGTTCAGGCCGGGATCACAGATCCCAGCCCTCGACCGTCACGGTCACCGTGGCCTGGACCATCGCGCCGTTTTCCGCCGCCGCCAGGTAGTCGAAGCTTTCGGTGCCGACGAAACCGGCATCGGCCTGGTAGACCAGCCGGCCCTCGGCATCGAGGCTGACGGTGCCATGCGCCGGGTCGGCAACGTCGGCGATGCGCACCAGCCCCAGATCGTTGGCCAGCGCGTCGATCAGCGCCTGGCCGCCGGTATCGGCCAGCACGAAATCGTCCGCCGCCAGCGGTGGCTCGGCCATCACCTGGAAGAGCGAGGCGGTGACCGGGGCGTCATCGCCGGTGAAGGTGCCGGGGTCGCGGTCCTCCCACCAGCCGGGATGGTTGGCGTTGAAATCGGTCAGCACATCCCAGCGCGCGGTGTCGTCCTCGAGATAGCGCAGCGCCCCCCAGCTGCCCCATTGCGTCGCCCGGGCGACATCGACGAAGGCGTTGAAGAGCGTGCCGCCGGCATCCTGCCAGCCTTCCAGAAGCTCCTGGTAAAGCTGGCCCATCTGGTCGGAATAGTTCACATGGATGAAGAAATCGGTCAGCGTCTGGTTGTTGGCCCAGCTGCCGATGCCGACGAGATGGGTGCCGCCTTCGTACATCACCATGTCGAGCCCGAGGCTCTCGGCGATGCCGGCATGGTAGCGGAACATGTCGAACAGTTCCGCCAGCGAGCCGTTTTCGTTGCCGGTGACCGAGCCGTCGCGCAGTTCGCGGATCGCCAGATCGGTGGCATAGTCGTATTTGTGCTCCTCGACATAGGCGGTGCGGGCGGCGCCGGTCAGCCCCAGCGCGCGCGCCTCGGCGGTGGCGTGGGCCAGCGAGTCGTCGATCCACTGCAGCACCGTCGGGGCCTTGCCCGAGCCGAGCGAGGCGCCGAAATAGCCGGTCACCGCATAGGCATCGGCATAGGAGCCGGGCGCCCGGTTCTGGCCGGGGTTCTCGGCCACCCAGTCGGGCGCGTTCAGAAGCGCGTTCTCCAGCCCCGGCCAGCCGGTATGGGTGGCGATCACCTTGACCAGCCGGTCCTCGGCCTCGGCGCCGTAGACCTGGTCGAGGATCTGCGCCATCTCGGCGAATTTCATGCCGGTATACTGCATCCAGCCGTCGGCCTCGCCCGGCCAGCGCTCGGCGGCCATGTCCTGGGCCCATTGCGCCTGGTCGAACATGAAGTTCCACACTTCGTTGGAATATTCGAAATGCGCCTTCAGGCTGGGGTCGAGGTTGTCGCGCACATAGGTGGCGAACTCGCGGATGTATTCCGGGGTCGCCAGGTGCGGGATGTTGAACCAGGGGTCGACGCCGATCTGGTTGGCCAGCGCCACCATCACCTCGACCGGCACGCCGTCGGCGCCCCAGCTGAAATGGTTGAAGTCCGGCCGGTCCGACCATTGCGACTGTTCGGAATGGTTGGTTTCCATCCAGTCCATGAAGCGCACCGAGCGCATGTCCTCGATCAGGTCGATCCAGACCGGGTTGAAGATCTCGCCGGCCTCGAAGGCGGCGATGTTGGTTTCGTGCACCACCTCGATGTTGCGGATGTGGTTGCCCGACTGGGTGGCGACGATGTCGATGCCGATCGTCGACTGGCCGTTCGGCGCATAGTCGAACCAGATCTCGCCATCGCCATAGGTGACGTTCATCGCCCCGTTGACGACGATCTCGCCCTGGCCGTCATAGCTCAGCCGGTAGCGCCCCGCCGAGGAGCTCGCCTCGGCCGGCAGTTCGGTCAGGATCACGGTGCCGATCGCGTCGATGCCGGAAGGCAGCCGGGTCGGCCAGCCGTTTGCGTCGAGAATGCCGGCCTCCTGCAGATCCTCGTAGCTCATCGCGCCCCACTGGCTGTCGGTATGGCCGAGCCAGCCGCGGGCGGTCTTGAAGACGTCGATGAAGGGCTGCTGGGTGGAATAGTCGGTGACCCCGTTCAGCCCGATGCCGATCGAGGGGTTGGCGATATCGCCCGAACCGCCGCCCGGCGTGCCGGGATCGGTGGGGTCGGTGGGATCGGTCGGGTCCGTCGGATCGGTCGGGTCCGTGGGATCGGTCGGATCGGTCGGGTCCGTCGGATCGGTGGGATCGGTCGGGTCCGTGGGGTCCGTCGGATCGGGGGTGCCGCTGTGGCTCAGGCTGTCGCCGGTGATCAGCGCGCGCCGGCCGCCGCTGTCGGGGCCCTGCCATTCGAGCTGCAGGGTTTCGCCGCCGCCATGTTCGAAATAGCGGATCTCGATCGCATGGGCGCCGGAGGAGAGGTTGAGCGTCACCGCCCGTTCGGTCGCCGCATGCAGCCCGTCATGGTTGATGACCAGCTGGCCGTCGACATAAAGCGCCGCGCCGTCGTCGGCGGTCAGATGGATCGTGTAGCTGCCGCCGGTCTCGACATTGAGATCGCCCGAGAAGCGGGCGGCGACATGGTTGACCGGCGCGCCGTCCCAGAGCGGGGTGTCGCGGCCGGCGATGTTCAGCCGGGCGACGGTTCCGGTGGCGGTCGGATCGGCGTCGAAGTCGATCTGCGAAAGCCGCATCACCGGGGAGGAGAGCGCGAAATACTCGGCCCTGAGCCCGGCCAGCGTGCCGGTGCCCGGATCGGTGGGGTCGGTCGGGTCCGTGGGATCGGTGGGGTCGGTCGGATCCGTGGGGTCGGTGGGATCGGTCGGGTCCGTGGGATCCGTGGGGTCGGTCGGGTCGGTCGGGTCCGTGGGGTCGGTCGGGCCCTCGCCGGGATGGCCGAGCGCCTCGCCGGCAATCACCTGGCGCCGGCCGCCGCTGTCGGGGCCCTGCCATTCGAGGATCAGCGTCTCGCCGCCGCCATGTTCGAAATAGCGGATCTCGATCGCATGCTCGCCGGCGCCGAGGTCGAGCGTGACCTGGCGCGTGCTGGCGGCATGCAGCCCGTCGTGGTTGATGACCAGTTCGCCGTCGACGTAAAGCGCCGCGCCGTCGTCGGCGGTGAGAAAGACGGTATAGGTGCCGCCGGTCCCGACGGAGAGATCGCCGGTGAAGCGGGCGGCGAAATGGTTGACCGGCCCGTCGCCCCAGAAGGCCACGTTCTGGGTCGCGATGTTGAGCGAGCCGACGCTGCCGGTGGCGGTGGGCGTGTCGGAAAAGTCGATCTGGCTGAGCCGCGTGACCGGCGAGGCGAGCGCGAAATACTCGGCCCTGAGCCCGGCGACGCGGCCCGGCTCGGTCGGGTCCGTGGGATCGGTGGGATCGGTCGGGCCCGTGGGATCGGTCGGGTCGGTCGGCTCGGTGGGCCCGGTCGGGTCGGGCGTGTCGGGGCTGAGGTGGCCGCCCGGGACCACCCGGCGCAGCCCGCCGCTGTCGGCGCCCAGCCATTCCAGCATCAGCGTCTGGTCGCCGGTATGTTCGAAATAGCGGATCTCGATCGCATGGGCGCCGGCGCTGAGGTCGAGCGTGACCTGGCGCGTGCTGGCGGCATGCAGCCCGTCATGGTTGATGACCCGCTCGCCGTCGATGTAAAGCGCGGCGCCGTCGTCGGCGGTGAGGTAAAGCGTGTAGCTGCCACCGGTGGTGACGGTGAGCGCGCCGGTGAAGCGGGCGGCGAAATGGTCGGCCGGGCCGCCGGTCCAGAACGGGTCCCAGCTGTAGGCGACATCGAGCCGATCGACGGTTCCGGTGGCGGAGGGGGTGGCGTCGAAATCGATCGCATCGAGGCTCGACACCCCTCGCGTCAGCGCGAAATATTCAGCATGAAGGCTCATTGTCCGGCGGTCCTGTTGTTATCTGCTCTGGACATAATCCTGAGGAATTTAAGGGCGTTACCATGACTGCACAACGGCGGAACTGTGGCCGCGGGCGACCCTGCCACCAACACCGGGAGCCTGCCGAAGGCCTGCGTCCTGGCGCCTTGTGCAGACTTACGGGCAAGCCGGCCGGTCGCGCAATCCCGCCCGCCGCCCGCCGCGAAAGCTGAGCGGAAATCGGCCCGGCCGGCCATGGGCCTGCGCGCGATCGTGCCGATCCGGCGGCGTTTTGGCGGATATGCCCCCACGGTTCCACCCCATTCGTCCCTATCCCCCCTGAATTTAGGCGAAAATCGCGAAAAATACTGGAAACACTCTGTTTCCGTTTCGGCGCAAATCGCCGCCCCGGCTAGCGGCCACGGGTCCAGTCCCGGCCGGCCGGGCGCAGCCGCACCGCCAGATGCACGGACAGATAGACCGCGAAGCCGACGGGATCGCCAAGCGCCAGCCGCACGAGCCGGGCCGGGCCGAGCCGCGCCTTGCCCTCGTTGGCGCCAAGCGCGGGATGGAGCCGCGCCAGTTCCGCCACCCCGGCATCCTGGCGCCGGCGCACCTTCACCAGGTTGGCCCAGCCCTCGACCATCGGCCAGTGATAGCGCGCCGCCACCTCGACGCGCTCGGCCGGGGTGAACTGCAGCCGCACGAAGGTGTCGTCGGAGATGATCGCCGGGAAGGCGCCCCAGCGCGCCCGGCCTTCGCGGTTGACCGCGAAAAGCCCCGCGCCGACCGCGCCGCTTTCGACGAAGGGCAGCCGCGTCCAGATCCGGGCATAGGCGCGGGTCACCCGGCTTTGCGCCGGCGCCACGGCCAGCCGGCCGGTGGCATAGACCGGCCCGGGCGCGGCCAGCGCGGCGGCCAGTTCGCCCAGAAGCGGCGGCTCGCAGCGCACATCGGCATCGAGATAGACCAGGCCCGCGCCGCGCGCCGCCGCCTCGGCGCGGTTCAACGCATTGAGCTTGCCCGGCTCGGGCAGGTCGAGCACGACGAGATCCCAGCCGCGCGCGGCGAAGCGGGCACGGAAGGCTTCGGCCCGCGCCACGGTGTCGTCGCGGCAGGCATTGGCGGCGACGATCACCTCGACGGCGCCGGCGCCGCTGTCCTGGGCGAGAAGCGCGCCCAGGCAGGCCCCGATCCAGCCGGCCTCGTCATGGGCGGGGATGATGACGCTCAGCCGGGGCGGGGCGGGCGGCGGTGTCGGGGTGCCCGGTGTCGGGGTGCCGGGTTTCGGGGTGCCGGGTTTCGGGGTGGTTGGCATCGGGGTTCCGGTCGGGCTGCGGGTTCTGGGGCCTTATGCCCTGCCGGACCCCGCCGGCGCAATCGGCAGAAGACCGCCGCCCGGGGCTGACCGGGGCTGGCCGGGCTGCGGGGCGGCCATGGTTTTGCCACACTGGCCGCCGAGGCTGGGGCGAAGCCGCGGCCCGAACCTCCGCAGCCCGAACCGGAGAGCGCATGCCCGAAACCCTGTCCCGGAGCCTGTCCCAGACGCTGGAGCGGATCGCCGCGCCGGCGGCCGCGCCGCGCGGGCCGCTTTTCGGCACCCGGGCGGGGCTCTTTGCGCTTCTGCGCGCCGAGGCGTTGCCCGGGCCGGATGGCCCAGAATCAGAAGCCCGGCCGGATGGCCCGGAATCAGAAGCCCGGCCGGAGGGCCCGGAAACAGAAGCCGGGCCGGAGGGCCCGAAGACGGGGCCAGAAGCGAGAACCGAGGTGAGAACCGAGGCGGGGCCGCGACCCCGGGCCGTCGACCCGGGTCAGGGCCAGAACTCGGGCCAGAATCCGGGGCGCCGCGCCGCGCCGGCGCCGGTGCCGGCCTGGGCGAAGGGTCCGCGCCGCCGTCCGGCCGCCTCCGGCGTCAAAGCCCCGACGGCCGAAACCCCAGCTGTCACGACCCCAGCTGTCACGACCCCGGCCATCGCGACCCCGGCGCCGTCCTGGCGCGAGGCGGAACTGGGCGATCTCTTCGTCTTCCGCGGTCCCTGAGAGGCCTTCGCGGGCCGCTCAGTAGCCGTAATCGACGGTCTTTTCCTGGAAGCGGCACTTGTTCAGGATCACCCCCATCAGGTTGGTGCGGGTGGCGATCTCCTGGCTGCAGCGGTCGATCTCGTCGGTCGTGGTCTCGCCGGCGGCGGCGACCAGCAGGCAGGCATCGACCTGGTCGAGGAAGGCCATCGTGTCATCGCTGACCAGCATCGGCGGCATGTCGAAGATCACCGCATCGGGGCGGTAGCGCGCCTCGAGCGTGTCGAGAACCCGGGCCGCGCCGACCCCCTGCAGAAGCTCGGCGGGGTTGTGGCTGGCGCGGTAGTTGGTGGCGATGGCGAGGTTCTGGCCGTAGCGCAGCAGATGCTCCTCGGGGGCCGAGCCGCCTTCGAGCGCGGCGGCGAAGAGGTGGCGTTCCTTCACCCCCAGAACCGAGGCCATGGCCGGGCGGCGCAGGTCCAGTTCGATCAGCATCGTGTAAAGGTCGCTTTGCCGGGCCAGGCTGAAGGCGAGGTTGGCGGCGGTCATGGTCTTGCCACAGCTGACCCCCGGCGAGGTGATCGCCACCCGCCGCCAGCCATGGCTGCGCAACTGGTGCAGAAGCTTGGTGCGCATCACGTCGAAGGGGATCGCCAGGAGCCCGGCGGCGCCGGTCACGACCCGCGCCTCGCGCAGCGCCGCGGGATCGGGGCGAAACTCCGGCAGTGCCGCCCAGAGCGCGGCGGCCTCGGCCTCGGCGCTGCGCGGCGCCGCGCCGGCGGCCGGGTCGGGCAGCGCGCCATGGCGCGGCGCGGGATGCGGGTCGGGGCGCGGTTCGCGCTGGATATCGGTGCCGGCGGCGCGCCGGGCCCGGGCCTTCTCGATGGCGGATTGAATGCGGTCCATGGCCTATCCCTCCTGCGGAACGGTCTGGGGAGCGGGCTGGGCCGCATCCGGACCGGCACCCGGCGCCGCGCCCGGCAGGGCGCCGGGCAGCGGTTCGAGCCCGATCATCTCGTCAAAGAGCGCCCGGGCCGCCGGCACGCGTTCGTAAAGCTGCCAGCCGGCCAGGCCGAGCAGCAGCGGCACGCCCAGCACCGCGGCGAAGACCCGCCAGCGCCGGCCGCGCCGTTCGCGATCGGTGGCGATATAGGGCACGGTGCCGAAGGGCGTGATGCCGAGCCGGTCGCCCAGTTCGGAGGCGCGCCGCACCGAGCGGTTGAGAAATTCCAGGATCAGGAAGAGCGCCAGCCCGGCCCCGAGCCCGGCGCCGAGCCCGGCGGCGGCGATCAGCTTGCGGTTCGGCTCGGCCGGCTTGCTCGGCACCACCGCGCGCTCGGTCACGGTGACCCGCGCGCCGCGCGACTGGGCCTCGATCTGCGCCCCGGTCCGGGCCTCGGCCAGCGCCGCGGTGGCCTGGCTGTACTGCTGGCGGATGTTCTCGTAATCGCGTTCGAGCGAGCCGAGGCGGATGGCGTTGCCGGGCGTGGCCTCGATATTGACCTTCACCTCGTCCTGCTCGGTCTCGATATCGCCGATCTGCTCGATGAGGAAGGCGATCTGGCCGTCGATATCGGCCAGCTGGAACTCGAAGACCGACATGTTCGGCGTGTCCTGGGTGCCGAGCCCGGCGCGGATATTGGCCGCCTCGAGTGCGGCGACCCGCGCCTTCAGCGCGATCACCCGGGGATTGTCGGGCGAATAGATCACCAGCGCCGAGGCCAGCTCGTCCTTCAGCTGCTGCAGCCGGCGCTGCTCGGGCGAGACGTTCTCGCCCAGGATGTCGGTGCGCCCGGTGCGCTCGAAGATCTCCACCATCCGCGCGCGGCGGTCGCGCAGGCTCGACAGTTCGCGCTCCTGCTGCGACAGCCGCTCCTGCAGCGTGGTCTGCCGGCTGCGCTGGTAGTCGAGGCTGGTCGGCAGCGCATCCTTGTGCGCCTCCTGGAACTGCAGGATCTTGTCGCCCTGCGCGGCCAGTTCGCCATCGAGCCGCTTGACCTCGCTTTGGAAGAATTCCAGCGTCTGCGCCGCCACCGTGTTGCGCAGCCGGGTGTTCTGCTCGAGGATCTGGTCGACGAGCAGGTTGGTCACCGCCGCCGACATCTCCGGATCGGGCGCGTCGAAGGAGACCTGCACGAAGGGCGAGGTGCCCGGCGTCACCGAGGGCGGCAGATCCATCACGATCCGCTCCACCATGTCGGCCGCCTTCTGGTCGTCCGGCAGATCGGCCGCGTCCGCGTAGACCGCGAAGCGGCTGGCGATCTGCAGAAGGTTCTCGCGGGTCAGGATCTGGCCGCGGATCACCGCCAGGATCTCGACCGGGCCGGCCTGCACCGTCGAGGCCGCCAGTTCGCCGGGGATCTGCGCCGCCTCGATCACCAGCCGCGCCTCGGCGCGCCAGATCGCCGGCAAGTTGAAGGCCAGGTAAAGCCCGCCCGCCAGCCCCAGAAGCACCAGCGCCGTCACGTAGTGCAGTCGCTGCAGAAACAGCGCGAGATAAAAGGTGATTTCCTGCTTCATGTCATCCGTCGCCTTGCCGTCCCACCCCGTGCGTCACGCCGTCACGTCCCGTCCGTCCGCCCCGCGGGGCCGCCGTCCTGCTGCGCGCCGGCATGCGCCCCGGCGCCGAAGAACACCCCGTCGTCCAGCACCTGCCGCACCGTCGCCGGCCGCACGCTCGCCGCGCCCTTGGTGAAGGCATAGACCAGCGACAGGTCGCACAGCTGGTTGACGAGCCGCGGCACCCCGCCGGTGGCCGTGTGAATCTCCGCCACCGCCGGCGCCGAGAAGAGCGACTTCGCCGCCCCCGCCACCTTCAGCCGGTGCGCGATATACTGGCGCAGCGTGCGCAGGTCCATCGGGGTCAGGTGAAAATTCGCCGCCACCCGCTGCGCGAACTGGTTCAGGTCCGGGCGCCGGATCATCGTGCGCAGCTCCGGCTGGCCGACCAGGATCAGCTGCAGAAGCTCGTCCTTGTTGGCGTTGATATTGGTGAACATGCGCAGCTCCTCGAGCGACTCGCGGCTGAGGTTCTGCGCCTCGTCGAAAATCAGCACCACCCGGTGGCCGCGGCCGTATTCCTCGATCAGATAGGCCTGGAAGGCGGCGAACAGGTCGACATAGGTCGCCCCGGCCGGCGCCGGCTGGTCGAGCGCCATCAGCACCCAGCGCAGCAATTCGCCGCGCGAACCATGCGCATTGGCGATCAGCCCGACCCGCACCTCCGGCCCGAGCGAGCCCAGAAGATGATGCACCAGCGTCGTCTTGCCGGCCCCCACATCGCCGGTGATCAGCGTGATCGGCGCCCGCGTCAGGATGCCGTATTCCAGCATCGCATAGGCGCGCCGGTGCGCCGGCGACCAGAAGATGAAGCCCGGATCCGGCAGAAGCGAGAACGGCCGCTCCGAAAGCCCGAAATGCTCGCTGTAGATGTCGAGCGCGCCGCCCACCGGCCCCGCGCCGCGTTCCGCAGTGGGTCCCGTGATGGGTCCCGTGATGGGTCTCGTGGGGCTGGCCGTGGCGGAGGCGGGGGTATCGCCATCGGGGGCATTGCCGGAGGCCTCGGGGCGCGGGGCCGAAAGCGGCGCGGCGGGCATGGCGGGATGGACCCGGCTGCTGTGAAAGGTCGCCGCCATCCCGGCGCCCGGCCCGGCGCCCGGCCCGGCGCTCGGCTCGGGGGCGGTCGTTCCTGCGGTCGTTCCGGCGGTCGTTCCGGCGGTCGTTCCGGGGGGCTCGGCCTGCGCCTCCGCCTCGGGCGGCGGATTGCGCCGCAGCGCCCGCGGCAGCCGGTGGCGCGCGGTCAGCACCAGCACCTCCGACAGCCGGCGCCGGCCCGAAGCCGCACCCGAAGCCGCACCCGAAGCCGCACCCGACTGGCCGGAATCGGAAACCGGGCGCTCGCTCATGCCGGACATCTCAATCGCCAGACCGTCAAATACCACCTCAAATGCCTCTGCCGTCCGAGCCGCGGCCCCGCCATCGGGCCGAAACCGGCGCTTGCCGGCCATATAAGGCCTTCGGCGCCGAAAGGACAGGCCCGAAGACAAGACCGGACCCTGCGCCAGTTCCTGCGCCAGACGCCGCCCCGGCAACCGCGCCGGCGCGGCATCGCAAAGCCGCCACGCCGCCCCGCCCGAGGCCGGCCCGGCGTTCCGGCGGCGCGAGCATCGCCGCCCCATGCGGCGAACCCGCGGCCCCTCTGCGGCGGTTTTATGGTGCCGCGCCCGCGGGCGGCCGGGCGCGGCGGGAAGGCCGGGCGCGGC
>JAWKWW010000009.1:0-163719 GCA_041397385.1 Paracoccaceae bacterium | reverse complement strand
GCCAGAACCGAAGCCTGCGGCAATTGGCGGGTGGCTTCGGCCGCGGGCAGGCTTACACCCTGCGCGCGAGCCAGCGTGGCAAAGACCTCGGCGGTATAAAGCTCCGGGTAACGCACCGGCAACCAGCGGCTGCCCCCCTTGCCCAGCGCGGTTGACGCCACCGTCCAGTCTTCACGGCCGGGTCCGGCGGCATAGGTATAAACCGGCAAGTCGCGGGCCACGACCTTCATCGTCACCATGCTGACCGCCGGCACGAAACGGTCCGCACGCGCATCCATCGACAGGTTGTAGCCCTTGCCGTTGCGCTTCCATTCGAAATGCACCCGGTTGTAGTTCAGGTTCAGCCCCGAAATCGCGGGGTTGTAACCGGCGTGGACCGGCTGATCGGGTGCGATGCGGCTGATCGCCGGCAAGGCCTCGGCCCAGACCAGAAACCGCCCCGATACACTCTTGACCCCGGCCCGGCGAAGCGCCAGCGCCAGATCGCCCAGCGCGTCGCTGGTCAGCGTCGGGTCGCCCGTGCCGGCCAGGATCAGATCGCCCTGAACCGTGCCGTTTGCCACCGGTCCCGTCGCCAGCACCCGCGTGGCAAAGCGGTGCCCGCCGCCCAGACGGTCCAGCGCGTATAGCGTGGTCATAATCTTGGCGACGCTGGCGGGCGGTTGCAGCGTGTCGGCGCCCAGCGCCTCGAGAGGGCTTCCGGTTTCGGCATCGGCCACGACATAGGTGGTGCGGCCGGAAAGCCTGGCAGCATCCACAAGCGCCTCGGCGGCAGGTGCCGAAGCACGTGCGGCACTTCGCGGCGCGCCCGCCGCCCCCGGCCGGGCACGCGGGCGCGGCGACCGGCTTGGCGCTTCGGCCCATGCCGGCAGGCTCGCCGCGCCCGCCAGAAGCGAGCCCAGTACCCAACGCCGCGAAAAGGTGTTTCCGGTCATAATCCGCCTTGCATCCAATGGCCTAGTGAAACCCGTTTCCCGCGCTCAGACAACCGTCTTGGTCGCGCCGCGGCGCCATTCGCCGCGCGCACGGATCGCGCTGGATGACATGGCGTTCATCGGAATATCCAGAAAGCACCATGCCGGGGCTGACTGTGCGGGCAGGCATTTCGCTGCCGCGACCGGCAGGCGGTAACGGGCATATTCCTCCGCCGCGCGCCCGGTCCGCGCCGCCAGCCGGTAACCCGGCCGCGCGACAATGCCGATGGGCACGTTGCGCATGATCCAGTCCCAGTCGCGCCAGCGGTGAAACTCCGCCAGATTGTCCGCCCCCATCAGCCAGACGAAACGGACACCGGGATAAAGTGCCATCAGGCGTTTCAGCGTCCTGGCGGTATAACGGGTGCCAAGCCGTGCCTCGATATCGCTGACCACAACGCGCGGATGATCGACAACCGCGCGGGCGCGCGCGATCCGGTCGGCCATCGGTGCGGGGCCATGGGCCTTCAGCGGGTTGCCGGGCGATACCAGCCACCAGACATGGTCAAGACCGAAGCGTTTCAGCGCCTCGCGCGTCAGATGGGCATGGCCGTCATGGGCGGGGTCGAACGACCCGCCAAGCAGGCCAATCCTCTGGCCCGGGCGCGCAATGGGAAAGCCCTGTCGGCTCATTGGTCCTCCTGCCCTGCCCCGTGGTTCTGAAGAGCCATGACCGCCGTGTCAACGACGCTCATCCACCAGCGCGCCGGGCAACGCCGCGGCAGCGCGCGACAGCCCCGGCATTGCGGGCAATAACGCGGCCTGCAAGGCGTGATAGATGTCGGGCTTGCCACGAAAGCGCGTCTCGACCGGCCGCCCGGCGGCATCGATCTCGGCAAACCAGCCACCCTGCTCATGATCGATGAAATGCGCGTCGGCAAAGCTCCAGAGCCGGCGATACCAGATTTCGTCTGCGGCATCTCGTTCCAACTTGATCAGCGCCGCGACCGCGCCGATTGCTTCGGTGACCGGCCACCACAGCCGGTCGGCGATGGCCGGCCGGCCGTCGAAATCCAGCGTGTAGGCCAGCCCGCCGTCCTTGCGGTTCCAGCCGTCGGTCAGCGCGGTTTTCACAAGCGCCCGGGCCAGATCCGGCGATCCGTCACCGGGCCGGCCGACAAGGTCCCAGTGCTGCAACAGAAGACGCGCCATTTCGAAGGAATGGCCCGGCGTGGTGCCGGCAGGCCGAAACACCGGATCGCCGTCATAGGCGCGGTCGATCTGCCAGTCGCTGTCATAATGTTCGGGCAATCGCCATGCGTTCCGCGGTGCGATCCGGCGCAGGAAGAACGCCAGGATCCGCCCGGCGCGCTCCAGGTACACCTCGCGACCTGTTGCCTCATGCGCGGCCAGCAGCGCCTCGGCGGCGTGCATGTTGGCGTTCATGCCCCGGTAGGCGGACAGTACGGCCCAGTCGCGCGACCATTCATCACGGTAAAGGCCGGCTTCGTCGTCCCAGAACCGCGCCTCCTGCACCGCCCAGACATCGTCAATCAGGCGGTCGGCATCGGGGTGGCCGGCCATGCGGGCGCTGGCGGCAGCCAGCAGCACGAAGACATGGCCATACGCCAGCTTGCGATCGTCAAACGGCACACCATCCTTCACCGCCCAGAGATAGCCGCCATGATCGGCATCGCGATGGGCCCGCCAGAGGTGGCGCATCCCGGCATCGACCATGGCGCCGGCATCGGGCCGGCCGGCAAGCAGGCCAAGGCTGTAGCTGTGAACCATCCGGGTCGTGGCATGCAACTCGTCGACGCTATCGGGCAACGGCCGGGCGGCGAGATCGAGTTGGGCAAACCCGCCGCCCGGACGCAGGCTGGCGCCAAAGACATCGAAAAGGCGCATGGCCTCGCCAAGAAGCCAGCGGCGGTGGCCCGCATCGTCCAGCCAGAAACCGTCGGTCGTATCGGGGCCGGGACCTTTGTTTCGCTGCATCGTCTCGTCCTCGCGCCTGGTTAGTGCAAAGCCGCGCCATGGTGGCGGTTGCCGCACCGCGGTCAAGGGCCAAGGGGCACCCCGCGCGGCCGCTTCACGCGGCGCTTGACAGACTCAGGTGCGCCATGAACTATACAACCGTTCAACAATGACCAAGCCATGACCCGACCTGCGCAATTCGACCTGCTGTTCGAGCCTGTGCGGATTGGCCCGAAAACCGCGAAGAACCGGTTCTTTCAGGTGCCGCATGCCTCGGGCATGACCAATGCAAACCCCCATGTCCGCGCGGCGTTTCGCGGCATGAAGGCCGAGGGCGGCTGGGCCGTGGTTTCCACTGGCGCCTGTTCGGTCCATCCCTCGTCCGATGACAGCCCCTTTCCATGCGCCACGCTCTGGGACCGGGCCGATATCCGTTCGCATCAGGTGATGACCGAAGCGGTTCACGCCCATGGTGCGCTGGCGGCGGTGGAATTGTGGCACGGCGGGGCGGCGGCGATGAACCGGACCACCCGCGATGCAGCCCTCTCGCCTTCGGGCGTGCCATGGGCGGCGACGCATGTCGGGTTCATGTCGCCGGCGCGGCCCAAGATCATGGACGCCGCCGATATCCGCGACCTCATCGCCTGGCATGGCCAAGCCGCGCGCCGCGCCGAAGACGCGGGCTTTGACATCCTCTATGTCTATGCGGGCATGGGCTATCTGCCCTATCAGTTCCTGCTTTCGGAATACAATCACCGCACCGACGCCTATGGCGGCAGCTTGCGCAACCGCGTCCGGCTGACCGAGGAGTTGATCGACGCCGTGCGCGAGGCGACCCATGGCCGTTGCGCTGTCGCCCTGCGCATATCCTTGCAGGAGTTGCGCGCGCGTCCCTCCGAAGTCGCCGCCTCCGAGGCGCATGCGGTCATCGCCCAGCTGAAGGACGCGCCCGATCTTTTCGACGTCAAGATGGACTATTCCACAACCGATTGCGCGCCATCGCGCTTTGCCCCCGAAGGCAGCCACGAACCGGTGGTGGATTTCGTGAAGACCCTGACCGAAAAACCGGTGGTCGGCGTGGGCCGCTTCACCTCGCCCGACACGATGGTATCGATGATCCGGCGGGGCGTGCTGATTTCGTGGGCGGCGCCCGCCCGTCGATTGCCGATCCGTTCCTGCCCCGCAAGATCGAGGAAGGCCGGATCGAGGACATCCGCGAATGCATCGGGTGTAACATCTGCATTTCCTCCTGGCACGACGGTGTCTGGGTACGCTGCACGCAAAACCCCACTGCGGGCGAAGAATGGCGGCGCGGCTGGCATCCCGAAATCCTGCGCCGCGACGATGAAGACAGCGCGCTTGTCGTCGGCGGCGGACCCGCCGGGCTGGAAGCCGCGCTGACACTGGCACGTCGTGGCTTTCAGGTGACCCTCGCCGAAAGGGCGCGCGACTTTGGCGGGCGGCTGTTGTGGGAAAGCCGGCTTCCGGGCCTTCGTCAATGGTTCCGCGTCATCGACTATCGCCTTGGCCAGCTTCGGAAGATGGCCAATGTCTCGCTTCACGCCGAAAGCCCGATGACGGCGTCCGACATCCGCCACTTTGGCGCGGAACACACGGTGATCGCTACCGGCGCGCGCTGGACGACGGCCCTGTGTGGCGCCAATGAAATCCCCGCCGGACGGCTGGACGGGCCACGCACCTTCACACCCGATGAGATTGCCGCCGGGGCAGAGGTTGAAGGGACCGGTCGCGGTTTCGATTTCGACAACTACTACATGGGTTCGGCCATTGCCGAGGCGCTGGCGCTTGGCGGGCATGATGTGACCTATGTCACCAGCGCTGGTGGCGCCCAGGCCTGGGGCATCATGACCAACGAACAGCCCCTGGTGCATCAGGCTTCGCCCGTGCCGGCATCGCCTGCCGGACAATGGAAATCGTCACCGGATCTGACGGCAAAACGCTTGAACTTGCGCAGATCTTTTCGGGAGAGCGTCGCCAGATCGCCGCGCGCTCGCTGGTGATCGTCGGCCAGCGCGCCGGCGGCTCCACGCTCTATGACGAGCTTGTGGCGGATGGGCCTGCATCGGTCGTGCTGACCGGCGACGCGCGCGCGCCGGGCGCCATTGCCCACGCGGTTTATCAGGCGCACCGCACGGCGCGCGAACTCGCCGCCGGCAGCGACGCCCTCGCGGGTTCGCCGCGACGCCCCGTTCGCGATGCGCGATATCGAGCCCTTCGGGCGGGGCCGCCGAATGACCGCCCGGGCGCCGCAGATCACGCGACGGCGCACCAAGCGCCCAGCCACCCTTTGCCCAGCGCCCGCGACCCTACGCCCCGGTCGCCGTGCTGAGCGATGATCAGGTCGCCGCGATCCATCACGCCGGGCTCGACATCCTGGCGCGTTTCGGCATCCGCGTGCTCGATGCGAGGGCTCGCGGGCTTACGCACGCGCCGGAGCGGAGGTCGCCGACACGGTCGTCCGGCTCGACCCTGGACTGGTCGCCGAACGGCTGAAAACCGTGCCGGCCCGCGTCACGCTTCACGCCCGCAATCCGGCCCGCAATGTCACCTTCGGCGGCGATCTGTGCATCTACACCTCGGTCGGAGGGCCGGCCTACGTGATGGACAACGACCGCGGCCGACGCGACGGGTCGTTCGCCGAAATGTGCGACTACCTGCGGCTGGTGCAGGTCCTGAACGTGATCCATCAGGAGGGTGGCGGGCCGTTCGAACCGATGGACCTGCCGGCCAATACCCGCCACCTGGACATCTACCGCGCGCAGATCGGGCTTCTCGACAAGACATGGCAGGGCCAAACGCTCGGCCGCGCGCGCACGATGGACGGCATCGTGATGGCCGCCATCGCGCTTGGCACCACGCCCGAAGGGCTGGCCGATCGCCCTGCCCTGATCGGTGTCATCAACACCAACTCCCCCCTGCAGCTTGACGTGCCCATGGCCGAGGGGCTGATCGCGATGGCCGAACACGGGCAGGCGCTGGCCATCACGCCCTTCACTCTGGCCGGGGCCATGGCGCCGGTGACGCTTGCGGGCGCGCTTGCCCAGCAGCATGCCGAGGCGCTGGCCGGCATCGTACTGACCCAGATCGTACGCCCCGGCGCGCCGGTGCTTTATGGCGGCTTCACCTCCAATGTCGACATGCGTTCCGGCGCGCCAGCCTTCGGTACGCCGGAATACGTGAAAGCCGCGCAAGCCTCCGGCCAGCTTGCACGCCATATCGGCGTGCCGTTCCGGTCCTCCAACGTGACGGCTGCGAACGAGGTCGACGCCCAGGCCGCCTACGAATCCCAGATGGCGCTCTGGGGCGCGCTGATGGGCGGTGCGAACCTTCTGGAACATGGCGCGGGCTGGATGCATGGCGGACTGACCGCAAGCTTCGAAAAGCTCATCCTCGACGCCGAGCTTCTGATGATGATGGATGCCTATTTCGAGCCCATCGACACCGCGCCCGAAGCGCTGGCGCTGGAAGCCATCCGCGAAGCCGGTCCGGGCGGTCATTTCTTTGGCACCGCCCACACGATGGCGCGCTATGAAACCGCGTTTCACACGCCCTTGCTATCGAACTGGGACAATTACCCCAACTGGCGCGAACGCGGTGGCATCGACGCGCGGAGCCGCGCCAACACCGTCTGGAAATCGCTGCTGAACGACTATGACGAACCCATGTTGCCCGCCGACATCGCCGAAGAGCTGGATACCTATGTGGCCCGGCGCAAGGCCGAGGGTGGCGCACCGATGAACTGAGGTCCCGATGGCGACGATCCGAACAGACTTCCCGCACCCGGTCGAGATCGTCGAGAATGTTTTTGTGCCAATGCCAGACGGCACGCGGCTCGCCGCAAAGCTCTGGCGGCCGACGGGCGCGGGGCCGGTGCCTGCAATCCTGGAGTACCTGCCCTATCGCAAGCGCGAGGGCACGCGGGCGCGCGACCAGAAGATGCACGCCTGGCTTGCCGGGCATGGCTATGCCTGCATCCGGCTCGATATCCGCGGCACCGGCGACAGCGAGGGGTTGATCGATGACGAATACACGGCCCGCGAACAGGAGGATGGCGTCGCCGCCATCGCCTGGATCGCGGCGCAGGACTGGTGCGATGGGCAGGTCGCGATGTACGGCATTTCCTGGGGTGGGTTCAATGGCTTGCAGATCGCCGCGCGCCAGCCGCCTGCGCTGAAGACGATCATCACCGTGGGCTCGACCGACGACCGCTATGCGACCGATGTCCACTATGTCGGCGGCTGCCTGTCGAAGGACAACTTCGACTGGTCGGCCACCATGTTCGCCCATAACGACCTGCCGCCCGACCCACAGATCGTTGGCGAGCGGTGGCGCGAGATGTGGATGGCGCGCATCCGTCACAACAGCCCCTGGATCCTGCCCTGGCTGACCCATCAGCGTCGCGACACCTACTGGAAACAGGGCTCGGTCTGCGAGGATTTCGACGCCATAACCATTCCGGTCCTGGCCGTGTCGGGCTGGGCCGACAACTATTCCGAAAGCGTCGCGCGTCTGCTGGCGGGGCTTTCGGGGCCACGCCTTGGCCTTGTCGGGCCATGGGCGCATTCCTTCCCCCACGACGTGGCCGTCCACCCCGCCATCGGTTGGCTGCAAGAGGTCCGGCGCTGGTGCGATCACTGGCTGAAAGGGGTCGACAACGGCGTGATGGACGCGCCCGTGTACCGGGTCTGGATGCAGGAAAGCGTGCCCCCCGCCACCTGCTACCTAAACCGACCCGGCCGTTGGGTGGCCGAGGCCGCCTGGCCCTCGCCGCGGATCGAGGCGCGGCACCTGCACCTGAATTCCGGCGGCACGCTGGATGCCGAGCCGGGAGCTTCGGGGCGCGCGGCGATCTCTTCGCCGCTTTGGGTCGGGCTCGCCTCTGGAGAGGTCGGCCGCTATGGCGAGGACGCCGAATGGCCGCCCGACCAGCGAGAGGATGATGGCGGTTCGCTGGTCTTCCTGTCCGAGCCGCTGACCGAGCGCACGGAAATTCTTGGCGCGCCGGCGCTGCGCCTGACAGTTTACCTGCGACAGGCCGCTGGCGCTGGTCGCCGTGCGCCTGAACGACGTGATGCCCGACGGGCGTTCGACGCGCGTTACGCTGGGATGTCTGAACCTGGCCCATCGCGACAGCCACGAACATGCGCGCGCGCTCGAACCCGGGCATGATCTATCAAGCCACGGTTGAACTGGACGATATCGCCAATGCCTTCCCCGCCGTGCACCGGATTGCCGTGGCGCTGTCCACCACCTATTGGCCTATCGCCTGGCCCTCGCCCGAACTGACAACCCTGACGCTTGTGACCGGCGAAAGCCACCTGAGCCTGCCGGTGCGCCCGCCCGACCCCGCCGATGCTGCGCTGCGCCCCTATGAGCCCGCGGAAATGGCCGCGCCGACGCCGATCACCGACCGGCCAGTTGCCGCCGCACATCGCCGCGCCATTCGGCGCGATCTTCTCTCGGGCACGATGGAGGTCGACTTCCCCCGCTGGACCTACTGCCATGAGATGCCGGATATCGGCCAGACGGTCACATCGGACGCATTGGCGCGTTACCGGATTACCGATGGCGACCCGCTTTCGGCGGAATGCGAAACCGAGGCCAATGTGGTCATCGAACGCAGCGATGGCGCTTTCGGCCACCACTCGACCGGCCGGCTCAGCTGCGATGCCACCCATTTCCGCGTCGAGATGACGCTGAGGATCACCGAAAACGGCGCCGAGATTTTCCAGCGGCGCTGGGACCAACGGATTGCCCGCGACCATGTCTAGAAACCGGCCCAACGCACCACCATGCTGAAATACGCCATCAAGCGCATCGGCCTCGCTGTCGTGATCCTCCTCACGGTGATGCTGGCGATGTATGCGATGGTGTTTCTGGTGCCGGGCGATCCGGCCTCGCTCGCGCTCGGGCCGCGCGCCTCGCCCGAACTGAAGGCGCTTCTGCGCGAACGCATGGGGCTCGATCAGCCGGTCCTGATGCAGATCTGGCATTTCTTCCACAACGCGGCGACCGGCGACCTAGGCTATGATGTCTGGTCGAAACGCCCGGTTCTTGACCAGATACTGGAGTTTTTTCCCAACACGCTGGTTCTGGGCATTGCGGCGCTTGGCTGGGCGATCGTGCTGGGTATCGCGCTGGGCTGTGCCGCCGTGGTCTGGCGCGGCACATTTGCCGACCGGCTGCTGGGCGTCCTGTCGGTCGGGCTGATTTCGGTGCCCGCCTTCGTCATCGCGATCTACGCTATCCTGATTTTTGCGGTGAAACTGCGCTGGCTGCCGGCGATCGGCGCCGGCACGCCCGGCGATCTGGCCAGCCAGGCAAGGGCACTAATCCTTCCGGCCTTCGCGCTGGGCATCGGCTGGGTCGGCTATCTGGCCCGGCTGGTTCGCGCCTCGCTGCTGGAGGTGATGGGCGAAAACTACATCCGCACCGCGCGCGCCTTCGGCCTGCCGGAACGGCGCGTTGTCTTACGCTATGCGCTGCGTGTCGCGATCGTCCCGACCATCGCGTTGCTGGCCGTCGGCCTCGGCTCGATCCTGTCGAGCGCGGTCTTCGTTGAAACCGTCTTTGGCCGGCCGGGCATCGGCACGCTGATTACCGGCGCCGTCCAGAAACGCAACTATCCGGTCGTGATGGGCACGGTGCTGTTCATGACCGCCTTCTACCTTTTCGTCGTCACCGCCGCCGATCTGCTGATCGCGCGGCTGGATCCACGGGTGCGCGATGCGTTTCGCCGCTAGATATCCCGCGCTCGGCGCGCTGTTGCGCGACCCGATGGGGGCCTTCGGGCTGGCGCTGGTTCTGGCCTTTGTCGCCATGGCGCTTTTTGCCCCGTGGCTGGCGCCGGCCGACCCGATAGCGCTGAACGTGCGCGACAAATTCCAGCCACCCTCGCTGGCCCATCTGGCCGGCACCGATCAGTTGGGGCGGGATCTTCTGTCGCGGCTCATCTACGGCGCCCGCACCGCGCTTGCCATCGCGCTCACATCGGTCGGGCTGGCCGGTATCGCCGGGGTGATCCTTGGCATGATCGCGGGCTTCGGGCCGCGCTGGCTCGACGCGCTGCTGGTGCTGTTTTTCGATTCCCTGTCATCCCTGCCGATGATCATGTTCGCGCTGGCGGTCATCACCATCGTCGGCCCCGGCACCGGCACGCTGATCCTTGTCGTCGTGCTGGTCTCGATACCGGCCTATGCGCGGCTGATCCGGGCCCAGACGCTCAGCCTGTCGGGGGCCGATTTCATACAGGCCGAACGGGCGATGGGCGCGTCGAACACCCGCATTCTTCTGCGCCACATGCTGCCCAATGTCGTGGGCCCCCTGCTGATCCTTCTGTCCATGGATGTACCCGTGGTCATCATGCTCGAGGCGGGACTGTCCTACCTCAACCTCGGGGTCCGCCCGCCGACACCGTCCTGGGGCAACATCCTCTACGACGGCTACACCTCGATCCGGTCGGCGCCATACATGGTGGTGATCGCCGGCCTGCCGCTGGTTCTGTCGACGCTGGGCTTCACCTTTCTGGGCGAGGCGCTGCGCGACGCGATCGACCCCAAGCTGAAACGGCGGGCGGCGAAATGAGCGAACCGGTCCTCAGCGTCGAAAACCTGTCGCTCGGCTATGTGACGCCGGAAGGCACGGTGGCCGCCCTGCGCGGCGTCAACCTCTCGGTGGACCCGGGCGAGGTGCTGGGCGTCGCCGGCGAAAGCGGCTGCGGCAAATCCACGCTGGCCGCTGCGATGATCGGCCTGCCCGGCCCCAATGCGCGGATTCAAAGCGGCCATGTGCGGTTGGGCGGGCGCGATATTCTGGCGCTGGACCCCGGTGCGCAGCGCCGCCTGCGCGGGCGCGAGATCGCCATGGTCTTTCAGGACCCGATGACTGCCTTCAGCCCGGTCCTGACCATGGGCGCACAGCTTGTCGATTTTCAGGCCAACCGCGACGCGGCAAGCGGGCGCGAGAAATGGCGAAGCGCGCGCGACATGCTGGCGCGTGTCGGTCTGTCCGACCCCGATCTTTCGATGCGGCGCTACCCGCACGAGCTTTCCGGCGGCATGCGCCAGCGCGTGGCCATCGCCGCGGCACTGCTGATGCGGCCAAAGGTGCTGATCGCCGATGAGCCGACCACCGCGCTGGATGTCACGATGGAGGCGCAGATCATCCACCTGCTTCGCGAATTGCGGGCCGATTTTCACTGCGCAATCGTCATCGTCACCCACCATCTGGGCGTCATCGCCGAGCTTTGCGACCGGGTGGCGGTCATGTATGCCGGCGAGGTGGTGGAGGTGGCCCCCGTCGATGCGCTGTACCACGCGCCACGCCATCCCTACACCCGCGCGCTTCTGGCCTGCGATCCGGCGAACATTACCCAACGAGCCGCCCGCCTGCCGACGATCGGCGGCCGCCTGCCCGACCTGCGCGACCCGCCATCCGGTTGCGCCTTTGCCCCCCGCTGCACCATGGCGACGCCGCGCTGCCGCACCGCCCCACCGCCCCGCGTCGCCGTTGCGCCCGGCCACAACGCGCTGTGTCACGAGGTGACGCCATGACTGCGCTGCTGGATATCCGCGACCTGCGGGTCGAGGTTGCGGGCGGCGGCTGGTTCGACCCGGCCGGGCGCGGCCGGCTGACCATTCTGGCCGATCTGTCGCTGTCTCTGGCTGCGGGCGAAACGCTGGCGCTGGTCGGCGAAAGCGGGTCCGGCAAGACGACACTGGCGCGCGCCATCCTGGGGTTGCAGGCGACGAGCGGCGGCACGATGGCCTTCGACGGCAAGCCGCTGGCCGAGCCGGGCGATTTCCGCGCGATCCGGCGGCGCACCGCATTGATGTTTCAAGATGCCGCGGCGTCGCTGTCGCCGCGCATGACCGTAGGCGACGCGGTGATCGAACCCTTCGCGATCCATGGCGTGCCCATCGGCAACCGGCGCGACCGCATTGCCGAGCTTCTGGCCGAGGTGGGGCTGGCACCCGACATGGCGGCGCGCTATCCGCACGAATTGTCCGGCGGCCAGGCGCGGCGCGTGGGCGTGGCGCGGGCGCTGGCGCTGAAACCGGCGCTGGTCATCGCCGATGAACCGACCGCGGGGCTCGATGTTTCGGTTCAGGCCGAGATCCTGAACCTGATGGCCGACCTCAGGGCGCGCCACGGGCTGAGCTATCTGATCATCACTCATAACCTGGCGCTGGTGCGCCATGTGGCCGAACGCATCGCGGTCCTCTATCTTGGCCGGCTTGTCGAATCCGGGCCGACCGGGGCGATCTTCGCCGATCCGCGCCACCCCTACACCCAAAGCCTGATCGCCGCCGAACCGCTGCCCGACCCGCGCAAGCGCCGGGCCGATCTGGCGATCCGGGGCGAAATCCCGTCGATTCTGCGCCGCCCGGCGGGGTGCGAGTTTCACACCCGCTGCCCGCTGGCCGATGCGATCTGCCGTTATGACCGGCCGACGCTGCGCGACCTGGGCCAGGGCCGGCGCATGCGATGCCATTTCACCGACACGACAACCAAGGGAGGAAGACATGAACTGGAACACCGATAGACGCGACTTTCTGAAAATCGCCGGCGGCGGACTTGCCGGTGTCATGGCGGCCCCGCATTTTGCCTGGGCGGCCGATGGCGACACGCTGCGCATCCGCGTGGGCGCGGATTTTCAGGTGCTCGATCCCTGGGGTATCATCGGCGAACTGGACGAGATCATTCCGCGCTGCACGCTGGTGTCGCTGGTCCGGATGAGCGAGATGCGCACCGATCCCGAATGGTCGCTATACGCCGCCGAAAAGCTCGAATGGCTCGACGATACCCGCCTCGCCTTCACCCTGCGCGAAGGCCTGGTCTGGACCGGCGACTACGGGCCGGTCACCACGGCGGATGTCAAGTTTTCCTATGAAAGGATCGCCGGGTCCGACAGCGCCTGGGCCTATCAGTTCGAAAAGTTCAAGGAGGTGGAAATCATCGACGACCGCAACGGCGTCATCCACCTCAGCGAGGCTTTCGCGCCATTCATCGTCATCGCCATGCCCTATTACGGCGGCCACATCGTCTGCAAGGCGGCGGTCGAGGCTGCCGGCGGCAGCTATACGACCGAAGCGCCGGCAGAATGCGGCCCCTTCATGTTCGGCAGCTGGGAACAGCAGCAGAAGGTGACGCTGGTCGCGAACCCCGCCTGGACCGGCGAGAAACCGGCCTTTTCCACCGTGGAGTTCTACATCGTCGCCGACGATCAGGCCGCACAGCTGGCCTACGAGGCCGATGCCTTCGACTACACCCGCCTGACCCCCAGCGCGGTCAAGCAGCTACAAGGTGCCACCCCCGAGGGGTCGACCCTGATCGAGGCGGAATCGACGCGCTATGTGTGGATCAGCGTCAACCAGAATGCCGAACCTCTGAAGGACATCCGCGTCCGTCAGGCGCTGCAATACGCCTATGACAGCGACGCGGTGCTGCAGGGCGCCTATGACGGGCTGGTTGGCCGATCGGCCGGGGTGGTGCAGCCCGGTACAAGTTTCGCGCGCGAAAAGAACATCATCGACACCCGCGATGTCGAAAAGGCAAAGGCGCTTCTGGCAGAGGCCGGTGCCGAAGGGTTGACGCTCAACCTCGTCGCCCAGACCGACAGCACGTCGCAGGCCATTGCCCAGATCATTCAGGCCAGCATGGCCGAGGCCGGCATCACCATCGTCATCCAGCCGACAGAAGACGCGGCCTATTGGGCCCTGGGCGACAAGACAGCGGGCGACGATTACCTGTCGCTGGAACTGGTTTTGCAATCCTATGCCGGTGGTGTCGACCCGACCGAAAACCTCGTCTGGTTCCGGCCCGACCAGATCGGCGTCTACAACTGGACCTTCTTCGACAGCGCGGAATACGAAGAGCTTTATCAGAAGTCGCTGGTCGAACAGGACACCGCAACGCGCAAGGCGATGTTCAACCGCATGGAGGACCTGATGGAGGAAAGCGGTTCGTTCATCTTCATCTGCTTCGAACCCTTGGTCGCGATCCACAAATCGGACATCGGCCCATTCATCCTTTCCGATGGCCATCCCGATCCGGTAAGGTTCACCAAGGCATGAACCCATCGCGGCGCCCGGGCCTCGGGCGCCGCCCCCGTTTTCAAGGCGACCCATGGCGCAGAAATCCCCCACCCAGCGCTATACCCGGCTCAGCGGCGAGGAACGGCGCGCGATGCTGATCGAGGCCGGGCTTGTCTGCATGGCCCGTGGCGGCATTCAGGAATTTACCGTCGACCGGATCTGCGCCGAAGCCGGCGTGTCGCGCGGGCTGATCATCCACCACTTCGGCTCGATGAATGCGCTGCTGACCGCGGTCTATACTGCGATCTACGAAAGCTCGACCACGCTGACCCGCAGTCTGGCGCAGGGCGAAACCCGGCTTTCCGCCCTGCTTGACGCCTTTTTCGCGCCCGAGGTCTTCAACCGCGATGCCTATGCGATCTGGCTGACACTCTGGAGCCAGATCGCGATCAGCGCAGAGTTGCGCGCCGAACACCGGGTTCAATACGCCCGCTATGTCGCCGATGTCGCCGACGCGATCGGCGAGGTCGCGCAGGCCGCCGGTCGGCAGATCGATGGCGAGGCGCTGGCGCGCACGCTGATCTGCCTTGTCGACGGCCTGGGCGTTCAACACTGCATCGAACCCGCCTCGATGCCTGCCGGCGACGCCAAGGCCCTGTGCCGCGCCGCGCTTGAACCCCATCTGGGCGAGTTCTGAGCGCAAGATTGGCAGCCCGCCGGACACCGCACAGCCACAGGGCCGTGCTGCAGGCGCAAATTCCACGCCCGTCAAGCCCCCAGATCACATGGCGCGTGCGAAGACGAACTGGCTGTGCTGGTCATAGGTCTCGCCCGGGCGCAGCACCGGCTGTGGCCAGTCCGGGTGGTGTATGGCGTCGGGCCAGACCTGCGGTTCCAGCGCGATGCCGGGATACGCACCGCGCACACGCCCGTCGAGGCATGGCACGGGCACGGCCAGCGGTGCTCCGTCGAACACCTGCACCCCCGGCTCTGTGGTGCGCAGCCGCATGGCGATGCCGCCGCCGGTCAGCCGCGCCACGTCGCGGATCGGCACGCGGGCCCGTGACAGGCAAAAATTGTGATCGACCCGCTGTTTCGTGCAGACCGCGCCCAGGCGCACCCCGCCGCGAAAATCGAAAGCCGTGCCGGCAACCGGTGCGACCGCGCCGGTCGGGATCAGGTCCGTATCCACCGGAAGATAGTGTTCGGCCGCGACGGCAAGTTGGTGGCCGAGAATGTCGGCCTCACCCGTCAGGTTCCAGTAGCTGTGATGAGCAAGGTTGCACAGTGTCGCCTTGGTTGCCGTCGCACGCAGACGAATATCAAGCAGGCCCTCCGGCAAGACCGAAAACCGCACCTGTGCTGTCAACGCTCCGGGATAGCCCATGTCGCCGTCGGCCAGTTCGATTGTCAGCGTCGCGGCCTGCGGCTCGACCTCTTCGAAGGTCCAGAGCCTCTCGCTCATTGCCGGGCTGCCCCCGTGCAGCTGTTGCCGCCCGAATTCGTTCGGCGCCAGCTGGTAATCCTGTCCGTCAAGCGTGAACCGAGCCCCGGCAATGCGGTTTGCGCAACGCCCCACCGTCGCACCGAAATAGCGCCCGTGTTGGCGGTAGTGGTCAAGTCGGGCAAAGCCCAGAACCAGCGGCGGTTCATGGCCGTCCAGCCGAAGATCCTGCAGAACGGCACCGTAGTTCAGAACATCGGCCGTCAGCCCGCCGCCCCGGAGCCGGACCCGCTCCACCGCCTGCCCATCGGGTAGCTTGCCGAAAACCGTGCGCTCCATCGCCCCCTCTTTGCACCGCCCCGCCGGCGCCCGCGGCCGCCCGGTTTGCTTCGCGGTTGGCCGGTCCGGTCAAGTTCGAAAGGTGGAAGGCCGGCAAATGCGATCTTCAGCGCCCCACCCTTCGGACACCAGGTTGAAATGGGGATCGCTGCCGTCGATCCGCCTCGAATGGCTGATGTCGAAGCGGTCCCTTTCCAGCACAATGTAGTCGAGCGGCACGCCAACCGAAAGATTCGCCTTGATCGTCGAATAGAAGGACACGAGCAACGGTTTGGCGGCATCCGAAAAGCTCATGTTCGCCTCGCAGGAACGCACGCGGATCGGGCGACCGTGTTTGGGTTCCCCGACCTGCAGGAAAGGCGTGTCATCGGAGGCTTCGACGAAATTGCCGTCGGGATGGACCGTGAAGAGGCGCGGCATCCGCGGATTTCCGCGCCAGGTTCTTGAGGTCCTCGCCCTCGATCCACCGGGCAAGAACGGCATAGACGCCCGTGGGCGGAGCACTGCCGGTGAAGATCTCGTCAACCGTCCGGGTCTCGTTTGTCATCGTGCTCAGCGCCAGCTGACCCCGGGATTCGCGCCGGCGCGATGGCAACGCGGCGCGGTCGATGCTCTGAACCTTGCAAAATGCCATGGCAACCGCGATGCCGGGCGGGCTGCGCGCCCGCCCGGCTTACCAGATCTGCTTGAAGGCCGCGGGCGATCCCGCCGATCGTTCGGCTGTGTGAAGGCTCGCCTCCGCGGAAAGTCCGCAACACAAGTCGCTGACGAGTGCCAGCGATGCCAGCATCTCCGCGCAGCTGAAGCTGCCCAGAATCGCAAAAACCTCGTCGTGCAGACCGGCCGTCAACGCGGCGCGCGCAACGCGCAGATGCGCATCTACCCGGCTGGCAAGCGCCCGCTCGCGAACCTCGAACGTCGAAACCACGCGCCGTAATGCGGCCTCTCCGCAATGCTGCGTCAAATACATCAGGCGTTTCGATTCCTGAAACGCAAAGCGCGTCGTTTCGGCCAGTTGCGGGATCAGCGACACCGTGTCGACGTTACCGCTTACCGCCTTGCGCAAGTCCATGAAGCGGTGGGATTCGCCGGTTGTTAGGTAACGGTGCGGCCCGTATTCGGCCGGTATCGCGCCCTGACCGAGGAAAACCGGTGAAAAGGGTGCGGCGATGGCGCCGGTTGCGGCGTGCCACATCATCCGCAGGCCCGGATCGGCCACGTCGACTAGCGGCACAACCTGACCGTAGCCTGCGGTGTCGCCGGTCAGCGTTTCCGTCCTGACCGCCCAGATCACATCCTCAAGGCCGATCTTTTCGGGCCGCGCGGCGCGGGCCTGCATCTCGGCCTCGATCCAGCGGACGCCGTCCCAGCGGCCCTTGCCGTCGCCGTAGATGGCGTTGGCATCGAACGGGCCACCGTCGTACCAGCCCATCTCTCGCGCGTAGATGACGAAGTTGGGCGACCAGAGGAAATCGGGATGGTCCGGCTGGTCGACCGGCACCTCCAGCACATAACCGGGGCGTGAGGCGCGGATACTGTCGGGCCCCAGACGTTCGGCAACCCAAAGCCCCTTGCCACCGGCGAACTGGATCATCACCCAAGCCTCATCCGCATCGGCGAAAAGGTGGGAATTGCCGCCATAGGTGGCCTCGCCATGCTGGGCGATCAGAGCGCCGCAGAGTTCCACGGCTTCGCGCGCGGTAGCGGCGCGTTCCATCGCGATCCGCGCCAGATCGCTGTAGTTCAACCCGGTCTGGTCCCTCGGCGTCATGTCGATCAATTCCTGACGCGAGGTCGACCAGACATCGCGCACCGCCACGCCGGCCTCGTTCAGCCCGCCATTGGTGATGGGCGCAGGCACGCCGAGGTAGTAGGAATAGCTGACGCGCATGTGCCGCAGCGTCCGGGCGGCCTGCGGAATCCGGCTGCGACGGCCCGGCATGTCGGCCTCGGGGCCCACGCCCACATCAAACATCGTTCCGGGCGCATGGTCCGTTGCCGGGATGATTTCCAGCCAGTGCGAGGACGGTTCATCGCCGTAACCGCCCAGCCAGGCATGGCAGGTCGCAGAGTGGTTCTTGCCGATATAGATTGCGTAGCTCACACCCTGGCTCCAGCATTTGCAGTTTCGAACCGATAGACACAGACACCCCTGCGCCAGGTTTCCTTGACCCGGATCGTGTCGATCCTGTCCGGGTGGTCAAGCGGATTGGCGTCAAGAACAACAAGGTCCGCCAGCTTGCCCGGCTCGATCGAGCCGCGTTCGGTTTCCTGAAACACCTGCCATGCCGCGTCGATCGTATGCGCGCGCAGCGCCGACAGGGCGCTGATCCGCTGGTGTTCGCCCAGAACGCGGCCGGTATGGGTCTTGCGGGTTACCGTCGTGTGGATCAGCTGCAGCGGTCGCGTGGGCGTAACCGAGGCATCGTTGTGAATGGTAAACCGCACCCCGGCCCGTTCGGCCCAGCCCGTGGGCGAGATGTTCTGCGCGCGTTCGGGACCGAGGAATTCGGAATGGTGCTTGTCGCCCCAATACCAGACATGGGCGGGAAAAAAGCTGACCGTCACGCCAAGCTTCGCGCAGCGCTCAAGCTGATCTTCGCGCATGACCTGCCCGTGGATGATCGTATGCCTGTGATCGGCACGCGGGTAGGCGTCAAAAGCAGCTTCAACGGCGTCGAGATACATGTCCGACGCCGCATCGCCATTGCAGTGGGTGTGAATCTGAAAGCCCATCGCGTGCAGTTTCTTCACTTCGGCGAAAAGCGTGTCACGCTTCAGATAGGCAAGGCCCGTATCGGCCACCTTGCCGGGTGCGCCCGTGAAATAGGGTTCGCTCAGAAAGGCTGTCCGCATCAGGAACGACCCGTCCGTCAGAAGCTTGCGGGGGCCAAGCGTGACATGGCGGCTTTGCGGCCAGTCGCGGCCCGGCCCGACGGTCGAGAAATCCGGCTCGATCTCGGCCACCGGCAGCAGAACAAGGTCTATGCCCGGATCGCCAGCCGACGCGACATCGGCAAAAAACTCCAGAAGCGGTAGGGCGGTCCAGGAATTCTGCGCCAGCGTGACGCCGTGGGCGAGGTACTCCTCGCGTGCAGCGGCGAAACAGCGTCGGAAGGCGGCGCTGTCGATCAGGAAATGCGTCTCCCCCATCGCGCCCATCGCGCTCAGCCCCTCGATGCCGCCGGTCAGGCGGCCCGCCGTATCGCGCAGGTACCGGCCACCTGCCGGGTCGGGGGTGCCTTCGCCCACACCGTGACGGGCAAGCGCCGCCGAATTCGCAACCCCACAATGGCCCGATGTATGGATGACCCAGATAGGGTGGGCCGAAGAAACCCTGTCCAGCTCGTCGCGGGTGGGCATCCGGCCCTCGGCCAGGAGCGTTTCGTCCAGCGCAGCGCCCATCACCCAGTCGCCTTTCGGCGTTTGGGCCGCCTTGGCGCGAAGCCGGTCGAAGATATCCGCAAGGCAGCGGCACTCTCCGCGCGGCGGCGAGGCGAGGTCGGCGCGCAGAAGCGTGACGAAGGCGCTGTCGGGGAAATGCCCGTGCGGGTCAATGAAGGCCGGGATCAGGGTCCGGCCGGCGAGGTCCACCGTTTCGGCACCGGGCAGCACGGCCCGGACATCGGCCAGAGCCCCCGCCGCCACGATCCGCTCACCCGCGATGCCGACCGCTTCGGGTATCGAATTGGCTTCGTCCAGCGTCAGGATCGGCCCGCCCGTGAAAATCGTCGCACTCATGTCGTTGCGGCGTCTTCCTGCGCCCAGATCTCGGGGAAATGGCAGCGGTGGGCAACCGCACCATGACTCGACCAAGCGGGCACGTCCGTGGAACAGCGCGGCTGGACGAAGGGGCAGCGGGTGTGGAATTCGCAGCCTTTCGGACGGCGTAGGATCGACGGCGGTTCGCCCTGCAATTCCACCCGCATCAGCTGCGCATCGGGGTCGGGTTCGGGGTTCGCAGCCAGCAGCGCCAGCGTATAGGGGTGCTGTGGCCGGGCGAAGACCTCTTCGGTCGGGCCTTCCTCCACCAACTTGCCCAGATACATGATGCCCACTTTGTCGGTGATGTGGCGCACCACGTTCAGGTTGTGGGTGATGATCATGATCGCCAGCCCAAGCTCGTCCTGAAGCCGCGCCAGAAGGTTCAGCATCTCACCCTGGATCGACACGTCGAGCCCCGCCGTGGGTTCGTCGGCGATCAAGAGTTTCGGATCGAGCGCCAGCGCGCGGGCAACCCCCACCCGTCGGGCCTGACCGCCGGAAATCTGGTAAGGGTAGCGCGCGGCGAATTCCGGTGGCAGGCCGACCATGGTCAGAAGCCGCTTCGCCTCGGCATCGAGATCGCGGTCGCTCATGCCCTGAATGCGGAAGGGTTCGGTGATCAGCGACTTGATGGTCAGGCGGGGGCTGAGCGACCCGATCGGGTCCTGAAACATCATCACGATCTCGCGGCGCAGCTTGCGGAACTCTGCCTCCGGCAGGTCGACCAGTTCCTGCCCGCGATAGAGGATCGAGCCTTCGGAGGCATGGTGAAGCCCTGCCACCGCGCGGGCCAGCGTGGTCTTACCCGACCCGCTTTCGCCGACGATGCCATAGGTCTTGCCCTCTTCGATATCGAGGCTGACACCCGACACCGCGTCGATGGTCCCGGCAGAGGAAAAGACGCCACCCCGCAGTTTGAACCGCACGAAGACATCGCGAATTTCGAGAAGCGCGCTCATGCGGTCACCCTTTCTGCAATCAGGTGGCAGGCGGCGTGGTGGCCGGGGCTGGCGGTTCCCATCGCGGGCCGCGCCGCACAGGCATCATGGCGCTTGTCGCATCTTTCGGCGAAGATGCAGCCAGAGGGCAGGTTCACGAGGTCGGGGATATTGCCGGGGATCGTCGGCAGGTTGCGGGTCCTGACCTTGATATGACCCGGATCACATTCCAGAAGCGCGCGGGTATAGGGATGCGCGGGATTGTGGAAGACATCGCGGACGGTGCCGCTTTCCACCACCTCGCCCGCATACATCACCACGACCTCGTCGCACAGTTCGGCGATGACGCCCAGATGGTGCGAGATGAAAAGGATCGAACAGCCGATCTCATCCTGCAATTCGCGCAGGCGTTTGATGATCTGCACTTCCAGCGTGGCATCAAGCGCGGTCGTTGGTTCATCCGCGATCAGAAGCGACGGTTTCGCCATCAGCGCCATGGCAATGGCGATGCGCTGGCGCATGCCGCCGGAAAACTCGAACGGATACTGGTTCAGCCGTGCCTCCGGGTCCGGGATGCCCACCAGCGCCAGCATTCCGGCCGCGCGTTTGCGTTTTTCGGCCTTCGACAACTTGTCGCGATACTGGATGTCGATCATCTGCCGGCCCACGGTCAGAACCGGGTTGTGGGTCTGCATCGGGTCCTGAAAGACCATCGAAATTTCGGTGCCGCGCAGGGCGCGCATCTCGTTTTCAGAGCGCGCCAGCAGGTTTTCGCCCTTGAACCGCACCTCACCGGAGCCGACCTTGGCGTTGGGCGCCATCAGCCGGATGATCGAGGAAATCAGCGTGGATTTTCCACAACCGCTCTCGCCGACGATACCGGTGATCTTCTTTTCCGGGATCGTCATCGAAACATTGCGCAGCGCCTTCAGCGGTCCGCGCGGAGTGGCATAGCTGACCGACAGGTCACGGATGTCGAGAACGGCCATCACTTACCCCCCTTGCCACGAAGTTTCGGATCGACGACGTCGCGGAGTGCTTCGCCGAGGAAGGTGAAACCCAGCGTCGTCAGGATCAGCGGAATACCCCCGGCGACGATCAGCCACGGCGTGTTGCGGATCAGCGAATAGCCATCATTCAAAAGCGACCCCCAGGACGGCGTGGGCGGTTTTACACCCATGCCGAGGAAGCTCAGCCCCGCCTCCAGCCCGACAACGGTCGGGATATCCATCGCCGCCAGCACCGCCAGCGGGCCAAGCACGTTTGGCACGATATGGATGCCCATGATCCGCGCGGTGGAGGCGCCCAGAGATTTTTCGGCGGTGATGAACTCCGCTTCCTTCAGCGACTGGGTCAGGGTGCGCACCACACGGCCATAGGTCGGGATGGAGGTGACCATGATGACAAGGATCACGGTATTCAGGCTTGGCCCCACCAGCGCCACGACGGCCAGCGCGAACATGACCGTGGGGAAGGACCGCACTGTGTCGAAGAACAGGACGATCAGGTTATCCAACCATTTCGGCCCGTAACCCGCGATCATGCCAAGCACCAGACCGATAGCGATCGCGCCGGCGATGGTCGGCAGCGCCACTTGCAGCGCCACGCGCCCGCCCCAGATCACGCGGCTGAACGTGTCGCGGCCCAGCTGGTCGGTGCCCATCAGATGGGCAAGGTTCGGCCCCTGCAAGCGGTCGGGGATGTTCATCTCGATCGGGTCATAGGGTGCGATCCACGGCGCGAAAAGCGCCGAGGCGACAATCAGCGTCACGATGATCAGCCCGGCAAGGCCCAGGGGATCGCGGACAAGATGGTGAAAGATTTCGCCCAGTTCGGAACGGGGCTTTGGCAGCGATACGGCTGTGTCTGTCATGATCCCGCCCCCTTATTTCCCCGCCCGGATACGCGGGTCGAGAATGGCGTTGATGATGTCGGCGAGCGTGGTTGAGGCCACGAAGATCAGGGTCGAAAACAGGACCGACCCCATGACCACCGGGTAGTTACGGGTGGTGATACTGTCGATCACCAGCTTGCCGAGGCCCGGGCGGGAAAAGACGATCTCGGTAAAGACCGCGGCCGACAAGAGAAACCCCATACCGACGCCGATCACGGTGACCGTGGGCAGGATCGCCAGACGCAAAGCATAGCCAAAGATGATGCGCCGTTCGGGCAGGCCAAAGGCGCGGGCGGTGCGGACATGCCCCTCGCCCATCACCTCCAGCATCGAGGCGCGGACAAGTCGCGCGATATATCCGACCCAGCTCAGGCCGATCGCTAGGCTGGGCAGGACGAGATGATGCAACTGGTCGCCAAAGTCCCCCGGCTCGCCCGCGCCGATGGCCGGAAACCATTGCAGCTTTACTGCGAACAGAAGGAGCGAATAGAGCGACACGACGAAGGCGGGCACGGCGATGACCGACACCGACAGCACACCGGTCAGCCGGTCGCCCAGCGAATTGCGGTTGACGGCGGAATAGCAGCCAAGCGCGATTCCCAGCACCGCCGACCACAGGATCGAGACGAGGATCAGCGTCAGGGTGTAGGGGATCTGGCCAAGGACGATTGTCGTCACCGGACGGTTGGAAAAGACATCCATCCCCAGATCGCCGCGCACCATATTGGCGAAGAAGAGCCCAATCTGCACCATCAAGGGTTTGTCGAGACCCATACGCGCCTCAAGGGCTGCCCGCATCTCGGGCGTGGCCTTGGGCCCCAACATGGTCGAAACCGGATCGCCCGGGATCAGGTGGATGATGATGAACAGCAGGGTAACCGCCAATACCGTGATGACGGCCGCCAACCCTACGCGACGGATGATAAAGCCCAGCATGGTACCCCCCATGGCGTTCCGCAGCGGGAAAAAGGGGGCGCGGACAGGCCGCGCCCCACCAGTCGTCAGGGAGAGTGTCAGGCCGCGCCGAAGTAACGGTAGAGCGGCAAGCCATCCGGGCGAAGCGCCGGGACGACGGAGTTGCGATAGATCACCGGCGTCGATTCATGGGTGATGAACTTGTAGGCGCCGCTTTCTTCCATCAGGTCCTGGGCTCGGATGTACATCTCTGCCCGCTTCGCCTGATCGCCTTCGGACTGGGCGGCAAGGTGCAGCTTGTCGAACTCTTCGTTCTTGAAGCGCTCCCAGTTCCAGATGCCCGCCTGTTCGGTAATGAACCACGAGGTCGCATAATAGGGGTCCGGCGTCATCGAATAGCGGTTCAGCACCAGTTCCAGATCCTCGTTGGAGCCCAGTTCCCAGAAGGTCGCGCCTTCATGGAGCCGGATCTCCAGCGTGATACCGATGGCGGCAAGGTTGGCCTGGATGATCTGGGCGGCGGTGACGTTGGCCGACTTGTTGAGGACATCGATGGCGAGCGAGACATTGGTTTCGCCAGATTCCGCCATCAGCGCCTGCGCCTTTTCCAGATCGGCAGCCGCACCGGTCAGCGAGGCTTCGCGGTGGCCGGGAAGGCCCGGCGCGATGATGCCGGTCGACGGCTCGGCCGCGCCGAAATAGGCGCCCGCCATGATCGACGGCACGTCGATGGCATACTGGATGGCCTGCCGCAGCTTGATGTTGCCAAGCTTCGGATTGTCGAGGTTCATGCCAACCCAGGCGTAGTAGAGCGATGGGTATTCATCGAGCGTCGCGCCTTCGATGGGCGAGGACTTCAGACGCTCGACCGAATCGAGGCTGACGCGGGTGAAGTCGATTTCTCCGGCCTCAAAGGCGATCTCGGCCGCCTTTTCGTCGTCGATATGGAAGATCTGGATCTCGTCAAAGGCGACCGGGTCGCCCTTCCAGTCGGGGTTGCGCTTCAGCGTGGTCTTCTGCTTCGGCTCCCATCCCGCGTGCAGGTAGGGGCCCGAGGTCGCGACCGGCTGGGTATCGATCTTGCCACCGACGCTGTCAAAGGCCGCCTTCGACACGATGTTGCCCGCGATGTAAGGCAGCGTGATCGACCAGAGCGGCTGGAAGGCGTTCTTCAGCACGATGGTGCCGGTACGCTCGCCCGTCACTTCCACATGGTCGAGCGGCCCCCAGTCCGGCTTGTTCGTCGATTCCAACGCGTCGTCGATGATGCGCTCGAACGAGAATTTCACGTCTTCGGCGGTCATCGCGCCGAACCCGTTGGTATAGCCGATATCGTCGCGAAGCGCGAAGTTGATATGGGTGTCGTCCACCTGCTCGACCATGGCGGCCGCATCCAGCTGCCAGCCCCATTCGCGGCCCGGCTTGTACTGGACCAGCTTGTTGTAGATCGCGGCCTGGATTTCCTCGTCAACCACGCCCTGGCTGAAGGCCAGGTCCATCGACCGGATGTCGGCATAGGTGCGGGTCTTCAGCGTGCCACCGGCGGCATGGGCCATCCGCGGCATCGACAGCCCGGCCATCGAGCCCAGCCCGAGCGCCGTCGCGCCCTTCAGGAACGCGCGGCGCGGCAGCCCGACCCGGGTCCAGGAAATGTTGTTTGCAGTCATCGTGGTCTCTCCCTGACTTTGTCCTCTCGCCATGACCTGGCGTGACTGGCGAAACTGAAGCCCGAAATGCGTGACGCTCAATTTCGCCCCTTCCGTCACCTGACGCGAGTTTGTGCTGTTTTCGCTTCAAGTCGCGATATAACATGACACGACAGAACGCGCCGGTGCGCGGGAAGGGATGATCAGATGGACGCCGCCGATTTTGCCGCGAATCTCAGGCTTATCTGCACCACGGAACCCTCGGTTTCGGCGGTCTGCCGACAGATCGGCATCAATCGTCAACAGTTCAACAAATACCTTAATGGCACCTCGCAGCCCTCCGCCGCCAATTTGCGCCGTATCGCGCTGCATTTCGGGATCCGGCCGGCGGAATTCATGCTCCCGCCCATTGAGTTCGAAGCGCATCCGTCGGTCGCCGACCGAATTCTGGGTGCCGGGCATGGCAACTCAAGGAACGCCAGCTTCGAAAGCGCCTTTTTGGGGTCAGACGATCGCCCTGCGCCGGTATCTTGGCTATTATCTGAGCTACTTCCTGACCGAAAGCTGGGAAAACTCGGTCATCTGCGCGCTGGTTCGGCTTGATGTGCGCGACGGCGCGGTCCGCTGCAAATCGCTCGAACGGTCAGTGGATCCGGACGATGGCAGCCTGTACCTGTCAAAATACGATGGCAAGGTGGCAATGCTCGGCAACCGTATCTTCGTGATGGAATACCAAAGCCTTGCGCGTGACGCACTGGTCGAGACCGTCCTTTACCCGACCGGTCGCGGGCAGCTGAGCTATCTGCGTGGCACGACCTTCGGCATCACCAGCCGCCAGCGGTCGCCTTTCGCTTCGCCGATCGTGTGGCACTATCTGGGCGCCACCACCGACCTGAGAAGCACGATGCGCAAGGTCGGCCGCTACGATGTTGGCTCTCCGAGCCTCGACCAGCGGGTCAGCCACATCCTCAGGGGCGGGCAACCGGGGCCTGGCATCGTAACTCTGCGTCCGTGAACGGGATCGGGCGCGGCGCGGGTTAGGCCAACGGGCCATTCCCGTAATGCGCCATGCCGGCCACCCTTGAGTGCCCGGCCGCCGGGGTTCCGGCGGCCGTTTGGTGTTCTGGGTCTTGCGGTTTCAGTAGACGACGACGGATCGGATGCTTTCGCCCGCATGCATCAGATCGAAGCCCGTGTTGATCTCGTCGAGGGTGAGCGTATGGGTGATCATCGGGTCGATCTCGATCTTGCCGTCCATGTACCAGTCGACGATCTTCGGCACGTCCGTGCGCCCCCTCGCGCCGCCGAAGGCCGTGCCTTTCCAGACCCGGCCGGTGACCAGCTGGAAGGGCCGCGTCGCGATCTCGGCGCCCGCCGGCGCCACCCCGATGATGATCGACTGGCCCCAGCCGCGATGGGTGCATTCCAGCGCATCGCGCATCACCTTGACGTTGCCGGTGCAGTCGAAGCTGTAATCCGCGCCCCCGATCTGGTCGAAGGGCGTCTTCGTCAGGTTCACGATCTCGGCAACCACATTCTCGCAATCCTTGGGTTGACGAAATGGGTCATGCCGAAGCGTTCGGCCATCGGCTTTTGGCGGGGTTCAGGTCGACCCCGATGATCATGTCGGCACCGGCAAGGCGCAGGCCCTGGATCACGTTGAGGCCAATGCCGCCCAGCCCGAAGACCACAGCCTTGGCGCCGATCTCCACCTTCGCGGTGTTGATCACCGCGCCGATGCCGGTGGTCACGCCGCAGCCGATGTAGCAGATCTTGTCGAAGGGCGCGTCCTCGCGCACCTTGGCCACCGCAATTTCCGGCAGGACCGTGTAGTTCGAAAAGGTCGAACAGCCCATGTAATGCAGGATCGGATCGCCATCCAATGTGGTGAAGCGCGAGGTGCCATCCGGCATCACGCCCTGGCCCTGGGTCGCGCGGATCGAGGTGCAGGGTTGGTCTTTTGCGACAGGCAGGAGGGGCAGGTCCGGCATTCCGGCGTGTACAAGGGGATCACGTGATCGCCCTTCTTCACGCTGGTGACGCCCGCGCCGACCTCGACCACGACCCCGCGCCCTCGTGCCCGAGGATCGCCGGAAAGAGCCCCTCGGGGTCCGCGCCCGACAGCGTGAATTCGTCCGTATGGCAGATGCCGGTGGCCTTGATCTCCACCATCACCTCGCCCGCCTTCGGACCGGCAAGATTGACCTCCATCACCTCCAAGGGCTTGCCAGCCTGAACGGCTACGGCGGCGCGTGTACGCATGTTATTCTCCTTGTTTCAGAAATTGTCCGGGGCTGGATACGGGCCTCCGCCACGAGGCAGCCCAGGCCATCCGACGTCAGCGACAGAAGGAAGGCTTCGATATCGCCAAGCTCGTTCGGCGTCAGGTCCAGCGGCCGTATGCGCGGATCCTGTTCGGGATGCATCGCGCCACCGGCGTTATAAAAACCCAGAACGTCGGCCAGAGTGGAAAAGCCACCGTCATGCATATAGGGCCGCGTCACGCCAAGATTACGCAAACCGGGGGTGCGAAACAGCCAGCGATCCCCGGGGGCCTCGGTCACCTCGTAACGGCCAAGGTCGGCCTCGCGCCGGGCGCTGACCGCCTTGATGCGGGCGAAGTCGACCGCATGGACGACCCCGGGCGCCACGCGGACCGGTTTGCTGGCAGGCGGGTTCTGGCGCAAAGCCTCGCGCATCCGGCCATAGCTCGTGTCATGGAACTGCTGATCGGTGAACAGGGCATCATCGCTACCCAGCACATGGCAGGCGGCGCAATCGGCCTTGCCGGTGAAAAGGCCGAAACCGCGCTTTGCCGCATCGCCCAGCGCGGTGTCATCACCGCCGAAGTACCAGCGGTCGAACGCGCTGTCGCCCAACGTCAGGCTGCGCTGATAGGCGCCGAGCGCCTGACCGATCCGGTCGAGCGATGCCGGGGCGGCAAAGGCCGCGTCAAAAAGCGGCCGGTAATCCGGCAGCCGGTTCAGTTCGGCCACGACGAACCCGATCGAAGGATTGGCCATTTCGTTGCGCGCGACCATCGGGCCGACGAACTGGGTTTCCAGCGCATGGTCGCGGCCATCGTGAAACAGCGGGTCCAGGTAACCGACGTTGATCAGCGTCGGCGCATTGCGTTTCACGCTGCGCCCCTCGACCCCGATGGCGGTGGCCAGTTCCCAACTGGCAAAGCCCTGTTCGGGCACATGGCACATCGCGCAGGACATTGTGCGGTTGATCGACAATCGCCGGTCGAAAAACAGCTTTCGCCCCAGTGCGATCTTTGCCGCGGTCGGCGGGTTTTCGGGCGGATGCGGGATCGCAGGCAGGCCCAGCGGCTGCGAAAGGCTGCGCTCCAACGCGGTTTCGGCCCAGGTTTCGGGGTCGGTTTCGCATGCCCCGGCAGAGATCGGGCCGGTCTGCGCCCCGTCATGCTGTTGCGCCGATGCGGCAAGACCCGCAAAGAGGGCCAGGCAGGCAGGCAGCAGGCGGATCACGACCCGGCCTCTTCCATCAGCAGCGTTTCGATATCGGTCATGAGCAGACGCGGGTCGAGGAAACCCAGCCCATAGACATTGCGGATGACCCCGTCGCGATCGACGAGGTACATGCGCAGAAGGTGGCTGATTGTCTCCTGATCGTCCGACCGGTCAACAACCTGCCCGTATCCGTCAAGGATCGGGGCAAGCGCCTCCGTGCCGCTGGTGGTCAGCACATGCCATTGCAGTTTGCGATCCGCAGAGCCGTCCGACGTGACCGGATAGGCGAACGCCTCGATGGCCTCGACCGTATCGCGGGCCGGATCGAAGCTGATCGTGACCAGTTGGACATCGTCGCGCAGGCCCGGCAGTTTCAGACTGGCATCGTGGATGTCGAAGAACACCGACATCGCCAGCGGGCAACCGTTCACATCGCCGCAGGTCAGGTAGACAAAGCTGACCAGCGAAATCGTTCCCTGCGTCAGGTCATACAGGCTGTGTTCGCGGCCCTTGATATCCAGCACCCTGCCATCGGGCGCTGTCTGAAAGCGGTTCAGTGCGTAGCTGCCGGGCGCCGGCGGCTCGAACTGGTAGGCATCGCTTTGCGCAAAGACCGAAGACATGGGCGCGGGGCGTTCTTCCCACCTTTCGCCCGAAAGATGCCAGCCCAGCGCCGCGGCAAGCGCGATGCCGGCGAAACCGAAAAGACGACGTGTTCTGCGCATGGGGGCTGCCGAGAGCTTGGCGTGGAAAAGCCGGGGCGGCGAAACACCGCCCCGGAAGTTCAGGGAGCGATCACGACGAATAGAGCGCCGAACTTCCGAACCGCATGATATGCGCGCGGCCCAGACCCAGAGCGTAGAAGTCGACGGCGAAATCCTCGGCCAGTTCCGTGCCGTCCCAGGTATAGGCTTTCAGGTACTGAGCGTCGTCCTCTCCCTTCTTGTCCCAGTTCGCAAGCAGCGAAGAGGTGAAGTAGACACGCTTTCCGTCCCAGCTCTGGCTGACCATGTTGACTTGCCGGTCGATGACCTTTTCATAGATCTGGCTGGGATTGTGGGGGTCGGAAATGTCGAAAAGCCGCGTTTTTCCGTCCATGAAACTGTTGATCCACAGCGTCTGGTCATCGGCGGCGATGGAGATATCGACCGGCAGCGGGATGCTGGCCGGATCGCCGATATCGGCCACCGCCTTGGCCTGCCATTCGCCGGCGTCATCCTCGTAGATCAGCCAAAGCTGCGAAGTCAGCGCGGTGGTCGAGAAGGCGTAATTGGCGTTCGCCCCCAGGGAAAGCGGATTTCCAGCGGCGCACCGGGCACGTTGAAGACCTTCTTCGGCTGACGCGTGTGCAGGTCCCATTGCACGATGGTATTGCCGAACCGCTTCATCGCCTCGGCATCCTGAAGCATCTGGCCAAAATCCATCATGTAGTTCGACCAGCCGGTGAAGGACGAGGTCAGCATCACGTTCTTGCGGATCAGCGCGCGCACATCGTAGCCGTAGCCGTCCGCCACCGCGTCGCCGACCGCCACTGCGCCCTGCATGTCATCGGCCGTAGGCATCCAGTAGGTCGCCACGTAGTCGCCGTCGTTGTTGTATTCGACAAGCGCGGTACGACCGCCATGATCGTCGTCGTTGGACAGGCCGGTGATCATCATGCTGCCCGGCAGGGCGAAAAAGGTGTGCGGTCCGACAACCCCGCCGGAATCCTTCACGAAAGTGTCGATCGTCTTGTGGAGCTTCGGCGCCGATGGGTCGCTGTGCACGTCGAAGATGAAGATGCGGTTGGTATCAAGACCGCCCGCCCAGAAATAGCGCCGGTCGGACGAAAAGCCGCCGTGATGCGCCTCGTTGCGCCCGCCCACGGAAAGCGAATTGATGACCTGGCCGCGAGTCTCCGAGCCCGGGCGCAGGTCGATGGTAACAAGCTTGTCCTGTTCGTCGCCCATGCCCTCGACGCCCAGCGTCCAGACATAGACGAATTCCTCTTGCCCCGTGATCTTCGGCATGTAGGGCGACTGGCAGGTTTCGTCGGCAAATGCCCGAAACGGCAGACCCATGGCCAAAGCGCCCGCGGTCAAGGCGCCGAATTCCCGTCTGTTCATCACTTTCCTCCCGATTGGATTTCTAATGCGTTTTGGTCAGGGCCTCTCTGGCTTCGGCCAGCGTCTGCGAATTGGTGGTTTCGGCATCGACAACCGAACAATGCTGAATCGCCGCCGCAGCGCGCACAGCCTCGGCCGCAAGAACCGGCAGGATCCGGTTCTGCACCACCGGCTTGATACGGTTCGACGGGCCGACGACGCCCATCGAGAAAATCGCGCCCAGCCGGTCGACATTGATCGGCACCGCGACGCTGCTGACACCTTCGTCGATCTCGCCATCGCAGATCGCGTAGCCATAGCGCCGAACCTGGTTCAATTCGCGCTCGATGAGCCTGGGGTCAGTCAACGTGTTCTGGTTGAAGCGCATGGGCTGCGTTTCCAACAGGTCCTCACGCAGTTCGGGTGTGATGAAGGCGGCAATTGCCTTGGCCGAGGAACAGGCATGCGCGGGGCGCGGACCAAGGCCGGGATAGATGTAGGACATCGACGGGTCGGCCGGTGTTTCGATATGGATGAGATCGACGCGCCCGCCGCGATAGCGGGCCAGAAAACCGGTTTCGCCAAGGTGCTTCACGGTTTTCTGCATCATCGCCGATACGGCGTTGATCACATGCAGGTCCGACTTGCCGGTCAACGCGATCTTCACAAACCGCATGCCCAGCACGTACCGGCTGCCACAATCGGACACTTCGACAAATCCACAGTCCACCAGCGACGCCACGTTTCGGTAGATCGTCGCCCGCGGCAACCCGGTCAACTTCGCCAGTTCCGAGGCATTAAGCGGCGCGGCCGCCCCGGCAATGGCTTCAAGGAGTCGGATTAGACGTTCCTGCATGATCTGCTCATTTTTCGGACATTTTTACCATAAAGTGAGAATCACCGTTCTGGCAAGGTTTTCCTGGAGCCGTGCCAAAGCCGCGCAACCGCCAATCCGAAGCCCATTGAAAACCCATGAAAACAAGCCCGATCGTCACCGCCAGCCGTTGGCTTGAGGCCAGTGCCGCGTGACGCGAGAGGGCGGGCCGAGGCAAAGACAAAATGCCAACCGACGTGCTGCACGGCCTTGGGACAGGGCGCAGTCGCCAAACGGGTGCCACCGGGCCGGGCTGTTCGCGCAGGCCATAATGATGTCGTCGTCGCGCCGGCCGAGGGCGGGTTCACGCCCGCCCGGGGCTAGGCGCGAACCTCGCGATGCAACAGCACGTCTACGGCCACGACCCGGTCGGGATAGACGAACAGCGGGTTGATCTCGATCTCGGCCACCGCGGCGCAATCGGCCAGATAGGCACGGCAAAGGGCGTGGATGTCACCGGCAAGCCGCCCCAGATCGGCAGCCGCACGCCCGCGGTACCCGCGCAAGAGCGGTGCCAGACGCAACCCTTCCAGCCCGCGCCGCACCTCCTCGGCGCTGCACGGCAACAGCAACGTCACCGCGTCGCCCAGAAGCTCGACCAGCACGCCGCCGCTGCCCAGTACCAGCGCATGCCCGAATTGCGGGTCGCGCCGCAATGTCAGGATCAGTTCGGCCAGCGGGGGCGGCGACATGGCCTCGACCAGAAACCGGTCGGTGACCGCGTCGGCATCATATGCGGCAACCGTCCGCAACATCGCGGCAAGTGCCGCTTGCAGTCCGGCAGGGTCGACAAGGTTCAACGCCACGGCCCCCGCCTCGGTCTTGTGGGCCAGACGCGGGCTCATCATCTTCAGCGCGACCGGAAAACCGATGCCCGCGGCCGCGCTTGCGGCATCGCGGGCCGCCACGACACGCCCTTGCGGAACGGCCACCCCCGCTGCGCGGAGCCACGCCTTGCCGGCATCCTCGGTCACCCCGGTCAGCGTGGCCGGCGCGCATGGCGGGACCAGCGGCGCCGGCGTCGCGGCCAGAATTCTTTCGCGCGCCGCGCTCCAGCCGGCGGCATCCCGTATCGCGTTCAGCGTCTCGTGAATGCCCTGCATTGGCGCAACCCCCTGATCGATCAGCAACCGGCGGGTGTCGGCATCCATGTTTTCGGGAATGGTGGCAAGGATCGCGGCCGGCACCGCGTGTTCCGTCGCTGCGCGGGCAAAGGCCGCGGCGTCGTTCAGGTAATAGACCTTGGACCCGTCCAGCCCTGCCGCGGGGTAGTCCTGAACCAGCACAGCGAAATCGGGCGCCACTGCCTCGATCGTTCGGGAAAAGACCGGATAGGTCTGTTCCGGCTGCCCCCAGATCGGCGTCGTGTAGTCCAGAGGGTTGGACACTGTGGCAATCTCGGGCAACAGCGTTTTCAGTGCGGTGCGATGCGCACCCCCTATGGCAGGAAACCCCAGACCGATCTGTTCTGCGTGATCGGCCAGCATCGTGGCCCCACCACCCGAACAGGTAAAACCGGCCACCTGCGCACCCCTGGGCGCGCCCGTCACGCACAGAAGCTTCAGCGTTTCAAGAAACTGCGACGGGTTGGTCACCGTGATCACGCCGCAGCGCGCAAAAAGCGCCTCGTATAGCTCGTTCGCCCCCGAGAGCGAGCCGGTATGGCTGATCGTCAGCGTGGCGCCGATCTGCGAACGGCCGGATTTCAGCGCAACCACCGGCACCCCACGTTCCAGCGCGCGCAACGCGGCGCGTTCGAACCGCGCGACGTCCTGCAGCCCCTCGATATGCAGACCGATGGCGCGCACCGCCGGGTCGACCGCAAAAGCGTCGAGGAAATCCTCAAGCCCCAGAACCGCCTGATTGCCCGCCGACACCATATAGGCCATAGGCAGCGAACGCTGGCTCATCGTGATGTCGGACGAAAACATGCCCGATTGCGTGATGATCGCGGCGCCATAGCCCGGCGACCAGCCGCCATGTTCGAAAGACCACAGTGCCGAGTTGCCGACATAGTTGATCAACCCGTAGCAATTGGGCCCGACAAGCGCCATGTCGCCCGCCGCCGCGATCAGCGCCTGTTCGCCGGCCGCATCGCCGGTTTCCTTGAACCCGGCGGAGAAACACACAACACCGCCCGCCCCCATCGCCGAGAGTTGCCGCAGCGCGTCGATGACCGACCCGGCGGGAATGGCCAGATAGGTCGCGTCAGGCGCCTCGGGCAGCTCGGCGATGCTTGCAACGCACGCCACCCCTTCCAGACTGTCGCGCTTGGGGTTTACCGCCCACATCTGCCCGGAAAACCCGCGCCTTCGCGCCTCGCGGATGGCAATCGCCGCGTCGCGCCCGCCGATGAACGCGATATGGCGTGGTGTCAGCAGGCGCTGGAGATTCTCACGCTGCGCCGGTCTCATGCACCAAGCGGCCTCAGCATCGAACGGGTGATGATATGGCGCTGGATCTCGCTGGTTCCGTCCCAGATCCGTTCCAGCCGGCTGTCACGCCACAACCGTTGAACCGGCATTTCCTCCATCAGCCCCATGCCGCCGAAAATCTGCACCGCGTCATCCGCAACCCGGCCCAGCATTTCCGAACAGAAAACCTTGACCATCGCGGCGTCCTGATCGGCCATCCGGCCGGCCTGATGACGGGTAACAGCGTCGGTGACCATCAGATTGGCCGCCCGCAGGTTCATCGCCCCGTCCGCCAGCCGGAACCCGGTGGCCTGAAACGTGCCGATCGGCTTGCCGAACTGTCGGCGGCTGGCGGCCCATTCCGTGGCCATCTGCAGAATCCGCTCGGCCTTGCCGCAGCACGACGCCCCGACCCAGATGCGCCCCATGCCAAGCCATTGACCGGCAATCTCGAACCCCCTGCCCTCTTCGCCAAGGATCTGGCCGGGACCAAGGCGGACATCGTCGAAATGCAACTCGAAGGTCTTGTAGCCGCGGTAGCTGACCGATCGGGTGCCCTCGCGGCAGACAAATCCGGGTGTTCCGACATCCACCAGAAAGGCGGTCACACGCTTGCGCGACCCGCGCTGTGTGTCATCGGCCCCGGTGGCGGCAAAGACGATGGCGAAATCGGGCATGCAGGGCCCCGAAATGAAATGCTTCGACCCGTTCAGGATCCAGTCGCCGCCATCCCGGCGGGCATTGGATTTCATTCCCATTGCATCCGATCCCGCGTCCGGTTCGGTCAGGCCGAACAGTTCGCGCTTTTCGCCGCGCGCGCAGGGCAGCAGGTACTTCTCGCGCTGCTCACCCTCGCAGGCCAGCAAGATCTCGGTCGGGCGCGCGGCCCAGCTGTGCAGGGCATGGGTCGTCTTGCCGAACTCCTGCTCGATGATCCGCTGCGCCGAAAGATCGAGCCCGCCGCCGCCGACCTCTTCGGGCAGGTTGCAGGCGAAAAGGCCAAGGTCCTGCGAACGCGCCTCGATCCGCCGCCCGATTTCCTCGGGAACATAGCCCAACCGGTCGACCTCGTCTTCGTGGGGCATCATTTCGCTTTCCACGAACTTGCGGACCGTAGCGGTCAGCATCGCGTGTTCGTGGCTGGTTTCCATGTTCATCGCGAAACCTCTCTCAGCTTTTGCTTTTGCCCGCGTTTCGCCGCGACAGGATGGCCGAAACGACAAAGGCGATGACCGTGATCGCGATCAGAACCACGGCCGCGGCGGCGACGGTCGGGTCGGTGTTTTCGCGGATACCGTTCCACATGCGGCGCGGCAGGGTGTAGACGCTGAACTTGGAGATGAAGAGGGTCACGACGATCTCGTCCCAGCTCAGGATGAAGGCAAAAAGCGCGCCGGCGAAAACCCCCGGCCGGACCGAGGGCAGGATCACCCGCCGCATCGTCGTCCAGTTCGACGCGCCCAAATTCTTCGAGGCCTGTTCCAGCCTCGGATCGAAGCTGGCAAGCGAGGCGCTGACGGTGATCAGCACCATCGGCGCCGCCAGGATCGTATGGGCGAGGATCAGCCCGAGATAGCTGTCCAAGAGGCCCAGCGGGATCCAGAGCCGGTAAAACGCCATGGCCGAGATGATCTGGGGAATGATCAGCGGCAACAGCAGGAAGGCGCGGACCAGTTCGCTGTATTTCGACGATACCCGCCAAAGGCCAATGGCGCAGAGCGTTCCCAGAAACGTGGCCAGCGCCGAGGTCGACAGCGCGATGACCCCGCTTTGGAAAAAGCTGGAAAGCCATTCCTCGCTGGTGAAAAGATGCTGGAAATGGCGCAGCGACAGTTCGCCCTTTGGCATCGACAAGAACCGCTTGGGCGTCAGCGAAACCGGAATGGCGATCAGCGCGGGTGTGACCAGAAACGCCAGCAGGACCCAGGCGCCGGCACGGTTGAATTGCGAAAACAGGCCTAGCCTCATCGCGTGCTGCCCCCGAAAACGGCGCTGAGCTTCATGAAGCGCGACATGATCCAGAGCATGGCGAGCACCCCCGCCAGCATCAGCGCCGCCAGCATCGCGGCGGTGCCCCATTTCAAGGTCACAAGCAGCTGCACCGAAATGTATTCGGCCACCATCAGAACCTTGCCGCCGCCCAGCACGGCAGGCGTGACGTAAAACCCGAGGCTGAGGATGAAGACCAGAAGGGTCGAGGCGACGATCCCCGGCAGGGTCAGGGGCAGGTATATGCGCCAGAAGGTCTGGCTGCCGCTGGCGCCAAGGTTGCGCGAGGCATCCATGACCCGGCTGTCCAGCGATTGCATGCTCACCAGAAGCGGAAGAACCGCATAGGGGATCATGTAATGCACCATGCCGATCAGCACCCCCAGTTCATTGCGCATGAAGGCGATCGGCGCCGAGATCAGGCCAAGGGTTTCCAGCGTGGTGTTGACCAGCCCCTTGGTTCCCAGAAGCATCAGCCACGAAAAGGTTCGCACCAGGATCGAAATCCAGAACGAGACCAGCAAGAGCGTCAGCATGTAATTCTTCTGCCGCTGGTGGCAATGCACCATGGCATAGGCGATGCAGTAGCCCAGCGACACGCTGAAGATTGTCGTGACCACGCAGATGCGCAGGGTCGTCCAGACGATCCGCAGCAGGGAATCGCTTTCGTAAAGCTTGCGATAGTTGCCAAGCCCCGGCTCGGGATCGGTCACGCTCAGCCACATGATGTTCAGGATCGGACCGAGATAGAGCGCGACCACAAGCGCTAGAAGCGGCGCGATGATGGCCCAGCCGGGATGGATATGTCGTGCCACTGCGTTCATGTCCCGTGTTCCAAGCGGCCGCGCCCGCCCGCCAGCGGCGGCGGGCGCGGCCTCGGCGTGTTAGCTGATGGCCTCGAGGAAGGCGTTCACCGCATCGCCGCCATTCTCGCCCCACCAGGTCGGGTCGTTGTAGACGATCCCGTCGATATTCATCGCCGAGGTGATGGCATAGGGCTGCTGATCCTCGGGGATCTGGGCGAAGGCCTCGGGGTTCGACGGCGTCATGCCAAGGCAATCCAGAAGCGTCAGCTGGGCGGAAACCTCCTGCGCGGTGGCAATGAACTTCATCACCGCCTCGCGGCCCGCCGGGTTGCCCTTGGGCACGATGTAGGCGCCGGGCATGGCCAGGGCCTCGTTCATCACCAGCTTGTAGCGACCATCGGTGTCGTTTTCGATGTTGCGGCCGCGGTTCTGCCAGACCATGCCCAGCGAAACCTCGCCGTTGACGACCATCGAATGCGCCTCGGCGCCCGAACCCCAGTAAAGGCTGTCATCCTTGATCGATTTGATCTTGGCCAGCGCCCGGTCCATGTCGAGCGGATAAAGCGCATCCTTGGCCACGCCGTCGGCCAGAAGCGCGCCTTCCAGCGCCCCGTTGGCCCATTTGTAAAGCGACCGCTTGCCGGGAAACTTCGCGGTGTCGAAGAAGTCAGCCCAGCTGTTCGGCGGATTGTCCCCGTACGCCTCGGTGTCATAGACGAAGGCATAGCCGTAAAGGATGATCGAAACGCCGTGCTCCAGCGCGTATTGCGGCAGGGTGCGGTCCTTCGAGACGATGTCGTAGTCGATGGCTTCCAGATGGCCCGAGGGCCAAGCGCCACGGCGTCGAACAGGTCGGCGTCGCAAACGTCGGCGGTCACGTTGCCGCTGTCGACCATCTCCTTGATCTTGCCCTGAAGGGGGCCGGAGGTGTCGAACTTGAGCGGCATGCCGGTGGCCGCGGTGAACGGCTCGCCAATCGCCTTGCCGTGGCATTCTTCCGACTGGCCGCCCCAGTTCCACATCACGATCTCGTCCGCCGCCGCCCGCGCGTCGCCGGCCATCACCGCGTTCATGGCGACGCCCGAGGCACCGCAAAGTGCCAGGAAGGTCCGCCGGTCCATGCGCCCTGCTTTGTAGGCATGGGCGCTTTCGGTGAGCATTTCCTTCATGAATTGCTTGTCTTGCATTGCGTTCTCCTTGTCAGATGCCCAAGGCCATGCCGGGCGATTGTTGCGACGCCTTAGACGGCGCTCTTCGGATGCTCTTTCAGCCTTCGTTCAGTTTCACCGCAGCCTCGTCCTGCCAGCTCAGTTCCACGGCCTCGCCTTCGTTCAGCGGCTGTCGGTTGCGCCAGACGTCGATATCCACTTCGATCTGTTCCGCCTCGCTGGTTGCGACGATGATCCGCTGCATCGACCCGAAATAGGTGATGCTGCTGATCGTCCCTCGGCGTCGGGCCTGCGGATGCCCGGTGCCCAGATGAATGTCGATCTTTTCGGGCCGCAGCGCGAAGACCGCGCCATCTTGCCGAACGAAGTTCGATTTGCCGAGAAAACTCGCCGCAAAACGCGTTGCGGGCCGTTCGTAAAGCTCCTGCGGTGAGCCTACCTGCTCGATCGCACCGTCGCGCATGATGACGATGCGGTCGGACATCGACAGCGCCTCTTCCTGGTCGTGGGTCACATAGATGAATGTGGTGCCGACCCGGCGGTGAATGTCTTTCAGCTGCTCCTGCACTTCGACCCGCAGTTTCTTGTCAAGCGCGCCCAGCGGTTCGTCCAGAAGCAGGACCGGAGGCGCGAAACACAGCGCCCGCGCCAGTGCCACGCGCTGCTGCTGGCCGCCGGACAACTGCCCGGGCTTGCGCGCGGCAAAATCCTGCAACTGCACCAGTTCCAGCATCGCGTCGACCCGCGCGCGGATCTCGGCTTCGGGCCGTTTGCGCACGCTCAACGCATAGCCGATGTTGTCGCGAACCGTCATGTGCGGGAACAGGGCGTAGCCCTGAAACACCATCCCGAAGTTGCGCTTTTCCGCCGGCACATCGGCGATCGAGACCCCGTCCAGCGCGATATCGCCGCTGGTGATGTCCAAAAAGCCCGCGATCATCATCAACAGCGTTGTCTTGCCCGACCCCGAGGGACCAAGCAGGGTCAGGAATTCCCCCTTGCGGATATCCAGATCGACGTCGTTGACCGCCCGGAACGTGCCGAAATACTTCGATACACCCGCAATCCTGAGGCCGCCGCCGGAGAACGCGTCGGCCATCTACACCCCCGCCCCGCGCAGTTTCAGCTTCTTGCGGGTCTCATCCGGCGTCAGCAGGCGCGCGCCCATGCGCTCGATGATTTCGCGCGCGCGGGTTACCAGCTGGCCGTTGGTCGCCATGACACCGCGTTCGAGATAGATGTTGTCTTCCAGCCCGACGCGGACATTGCCGCCCAGCGCGACCGCGGCGGCGGCCATCGGCATCTGGCCGCGCCCGATGCCGAAACTGGCCCAGCTGGCGCCGGCCGGCAGCTGCGATTTCATCGCCACCATGGTTTCCACGTCCTGATCGGCGCCCCAGGGGATACCCAGGCACAGCTGGAACATCGGCGGCGCGTCGATCAGCCCCTCGGCGATCATCGCCTTGGCAAAACGGATATGGCCCAGATCAAACACTTCCAGCTCGGGCTTGACCCCCCACTGCTGCACCAGCGCCGCCATCCGGCGCAGGGTCGGCGGGGTGGAGATGTAGATCATGTCGGTGTCCGAGAAGTTCAGCGTCCCGCAATCCAGCGAACAGATATCGGGGCGGCATTCCTCGATATGCGCCAGCCGGTCCTCGGGGCCGATCATGTCCGTTCCCGGCCCGGGCATGGCGGGGTTGGCGGCATCGGAAATCCAGTCGCCGCCCATCCCTGCGGTCAGGTTGATCACCACGTTGGTGCCGCTGTCGCGCACCCTGTCGACAATTTCCCGGAAGAGCTTCGGATCGCGCGAGCCCTTGCCGGTTTCGGGGTCGCGGGCGTGGATATGGGCAACGGCCGCACCGGCCTTTGCGGCCTCGATCGCCGCTTCGGCAATCGCCTTTGGCGTGACCGGGACATGCGGGCTTTTGCCGGTTGTGTCCCCGGCGCCGGTAACGGCGCAGGTCAGCACGACTTCGTTGTTCATGCAGTTTTTCCCCGTTGTTTCGTCCAGTTTGCTGGCCGGATCCCCCGACAAACTGTCGATTATTCGCCGCATTTAGCGTGTTCGTGTCGTAAAAAATTGTTAAGGTGCATCGCGCGCAAACCCGGGAAACGCCATGCAGCTCGACTTTTCTTCGCCTCCGGATCGAGGCCAGATTCATTCGGTTTTCGTGATCGTGCCCAGGGTCAACCTGACCACCCTGATCACGATGATCGAAACCATGCGGATCGGGAACTACCTGTCGTCAGAGCGATTGTTTTCGTGGGAAATCACCTCTTTCGACGGCATGTCCTTGAACGCCAGCAACGGCGTGCGTGTGCATCTGGACGTCGAGCCCGAACAGACCGCACCGGCCGATCAGGTCTTTGTGTTGGCCAGCTGGGGCGCGGAGCATTATCAGAACAAGGCGCTCGCCTCGTGGCTGCGAAAGCGCGCCCGGCGGGGCGAGCGTATCTGCGCGGTCGAACTTGGCTGCTATCTGGTCGCACGCGCCGGGCTGATGGATGGCAAGGAGGCGACGACGCACTGGTCCTGCATCAACGGGTTTCAGGAAAAGTTTGATCAGATTTCCGTGGTAGAACAACTGTTTACCATCGACGGGCGCATCATGACCTGTGCCGGCGGCATGGCCGGCGTCGATCTGATGCTGCGGCTGATCGAGCAGTCGCACGGGGCCAGCTTTTCGGGCGAGATCGCCGACCAGATGCTGCACAATCCGATCCGCAAGGGATCGTCCTCGCAGCGCCGGACCATGGGGCGCGGCACGGAATCGATCCTGCCGCTGGTGCGGCAGGCGATGACCCTGATCGAACGCAATATCGAAGAGCCGCTGACCGTGCCCGAAATCGCCGAGGCGCTTGGCGTGTCACAGCGCCAGCTGGAACGGCAGTTCAAGAAACACGTCGGCTGCACCGTGGTTCAGTTCGGCCTGTTGCGCCGGTTGCAGAACGCGCGCGTCCTGCTGATCGCCACCGAACTCGGCGTGCAGGAAATCGCCACCGCGTCCGGTTTCAACACGCTGTCGCATTTCTCCTATTCGTTCAGCAAGTTCTTCGGCCGGCGACCGTCGGAATATCGCGAAGCCTGGCCATCGAACGAAAGCGCGCCGACCTGGCCCGGAACCCTGTCGGACTTTCTGCACGCGCTGAATTCCGGCGAAAAGCGGTCTAGCGCTCCTCTCGCGCCGCGCGTAGGGCGTTGAGAACGGCGACAATCTCGCGGTCGCGCTGTGCTGCCATGTCGGCGAAATGCCGCGCGCCGGCGATGGCGTTGCAGCCATCCACCATGCGGTCGCGCAATTCCTGCGTCAATTCCGGCGCCTCGAGCCGGGTCCAGGGCAGTTTCAGCGCCGGGCCGAACTGATCGAGGTTGGTGGCCATGCCTCCTGCCCCACAGGCTACGTGAAACGCCATGCATTGCCCCTGGCTGACCATGCGCGGCGCCGGGCCGTTCATCAGGGCAATGTCGATGTCTTCGGGCGTGGCCTCGCCATTGGCGACCATGTGCAGTGCCTCGCGCCACAGCGCCTCCTGCAGCCGCGTCGCGACGAAACCGGGGATCTCCTTTTTCATCATCAGCGGCGCCTTGCCCGCGATCCGATAGAATTCGCCCGCCCACTCTACCGCCGCCGGGTCGGTCTTCTCGCCGCCGACGATCTCGACCAGTGGCAGCAGATAGGGCGGGTTGAACGGGTGCCCGATCACCGTGCGCCCGGGCGTTTCGCACTTGGCCTGAATCTCGGTCATCATCAGACCCGAGGTCGAGGACCCGATCACCACATTCTCGGGCACGATCCGCCCCAGCCGCTGATAGAGCGCCTGTTTCATCGCCAGATTCTCGGGCGCGCTTTCCTGAATGAACCCCGCGCCTTCGACCGCCGCGTCGAGATCGCTGACAACGCGGAGGCGCTCCAGCGACGCGCCGGGCGCGAGGCCAAGCGCGGTCAGGCTGATCCAGGCGGTATCAAGGATGGTGCGAAACGCCCCTTCTTCTGCCGGGTCGTGCAGATAGCTGGTGACGTCATAGGCGCGGGCCAGAAAATGCGCGGCCCAGCCACCGCCGATGGGGCCGCCGCCGATGCTGGCGACACGGGTGACGGATTTGGGATCGGGATAGTTCATTCGCCCTTGAACCTCGGTTCGCGTTTTTCGACGAAGGCGGCGACGCCTTCGGCCGCATCGTCGGATTTCAGCATCTTGCGATAGGTCGGCATCGGATCGGTGCGCATCTTGTGAAACGCCTGTTCCAGCGGCACGCATTCGATCTCGCGCTGAACCTCTTTCACCGACTGCATCGCCAGGGGCGCCGACCAGGCGATCGAAGCCGCCCAATCGCGGGCCGCATCCATCAGCTGTTCGCGCGGCACCACCTTGTTGACCAGACCGTAATGGGCGGCCTCGGTCGCGGTCATGCGGCGGCCCAGAAGGAACATCTCCATCGCGATATTGTGCGGGATGCGCCTTGGCAGACGCTGCAGGGCGCCCGCATCGGGCACGATACCCAGCGGCATTTCCGGCAGGCCAAATTCCACGTGATTGGCGGCGATCAGCAGATCGCAGGCCATCGCCATCTCGAACCCGCCGCCAATCGCCAACCCGTTGATCGCGGCGATCACCGGCTTGTTCAGCGCCCAGTTTTCGGTCAGGCCGGTAAAGCCGCCAAAGCCGTAGTCATCGCTCTCCCACCAGTTATCAAGCTGCATTTCGCCGGCGTTCAGCGCCTTGAGGTCCCAGCCCGCGCTGAAGATCTTGTCGCCGCCGCCGGTCAGGATCGCGCAGCGCAAGTCCTTGTCTTCGTGCAGTTCCTGAAACGCCGCCGCCAGCGCCCGCGACGTGGGCACGTCGATGGCGTTCACCTTGCCCCGCGACAGCGTAACCTCGAGGACATGGCCATCGCGGCGGGTGCTGACACCTTCGGTCATCGCCGTCCCCGCCATCACCGGAACTCCGGCATGACTTCGTCGCAGAACATCTTCAGCGAACGTTTCTGCGCGTCGTGATCCAGCCCCATCGAGGCGTAATAGATGAACTCGTTCACCCCGAGATCCTGATAGCGCTTGAGCTTGGCAATGGCGGTTTCGGGCGAACCGAACATCAGGTTCTCTTCCAGCATGTCAGGGTCGTACTGTTCGCGCCCCGCGATCTGGTCCAGCGGCAACGCGGCGGGAAACCCGTTGACCACATCGCCGGCATTGCGGAACAGGTTTTCGAACTGCGACAAAAGGCGCCGGATCGCGTCCATGGCCTGCTGGCGGTCGTTTGCGTTGTCGTAAATGCAGGCGTGGCGCATCAGTGCAAAGCGCGGCGACCAGCCGTTGTCCGCTTTGGCGATGGCCTCGTCCAGCTGGCGCTTGTAAAGCTCGGCCTCGGCAAAGGGCCTGGTCAGTGGCCAGCAATTGATGTGGCAACGGTTGCGTACCGCGTAGTCATAGGTGATCGGCGAGCGCGCCGCGACCCAGACCGGCACCTCGGCCTGCACCGGCTTGGGCACCGAGGTCGAGGTCGGGAACTGCCAGAATTCGCCGTCATGGGCATAATCGCCCTTCCACAATTCCCGCACCACCGGCAGCATTTCCTGCATGTAGCGCCAGGCATCGGATTGTTTGAGCCCTGGCTTCATCCGGTCGAATTCACGTTGATAGGCACCCGAACCAATGCCGAATTCCAGCCGCCCGCCGCAGATCAGATCGAGAAACGCGGCCTCGCCCGCCAGATTGATCGGGTGCCAGTAGGCCGCCGTGGCCACGGCGGTGCCAAGCCGGATCGTGCTTGTCTCGCCGGCCCACCAGGTCAGGATCTGGAACGGGTTCGGGGCGATGGTCATCTCGATCGCGTGATGCTCGGCCGCCCAGACGATGTCGAATCCGCCTGCCTCGGCCATTTGCACCATCTCGAGCGTGTGACGGGCGACATCCTTCATGTCGAAGCTGTCGTCGATCCGTTCCAGATTGATTGCGAGTTGGAACTTCATTGTCGGTATTCCTTTCCGCATTCCCGGTCAGCGCATGACGAAGGGATTGGCCATGGGTTCGTCGGATGTGTTCATCCAGACGGTCTTGGGCCGGGTGTAATCGTAGATAGCCTGGAACCCGCTTTCGCGGCCATAGCCGGACCCCTTGATGCCGCCAAACTCGGCGATCGGAGAGACCACGCGATAGGTGTTGACCCAGACGATCCCGGCACGCACGGCGCCGGCCATCCGAAGCGAGCGGGCGCTGTCGCGGGTGAAGATCCCTGCCGCCAGCCCGTGTTCGGAGTCATTGGCCAGTGCCAGCACCTCCTCTTCGGTGCGGAACCGCTGCACGCAGAGCACCGGGCCGAAAAGCTCGGTATCGACGATCCTCAGGTCCTGGCGCGGGCAGTCGATGATCGTCGGCTCATAGAACAGGCCGTTCAGCCCTTCGGGCTGCTTGCCGCCGGTCAGAACGGTCCCGCCCTCGGACTGCGCATGGGCGACCTCGCGTTGGATATGGCCTAGCTGCCCGGCGGTGCAGAGCGGCCCCATCTGGGTCTCGTCGGCCAGTGGGTCGCCGATCACGATGGTGCGCGCCTGCGCAACCATCCGTTCGAGAAACTCATCGGCGATGTCTTCGTGAAGGTAGAGCCGCGATCCCGCGACACAGCTTTGTCCCGTGGCGCCGAAAATACCGGCGATCGAAGCGTTGACCGCGCTTTCAATGTTGGCGTCGTCGAACACGATGAAGGGCGATTTGCCACCAAGTTCCAGCGAGACCTCGGCAAAATTGCGCTTGGCGTTTTCGAGCACGTGGCGCGCGGCATTCGGCCCGCCGGTAAAGGACACCCGCGCCACCAGCGGATGCCCGGTCAGCGCCCGGCCGCAGGGTTCGCCATGGCCGGTGACGATGTTCACGACCCCGGGCGGAAAGCCGGCCTCCTCGATCAGCTTGCCGAATTCCAGCATCGCCGCGCTGGCATGTTCCGACGCCTTGAGCACCACGGTATTGCCGGCCGCAAGCGCCGGGCCGATCTTGACCGCGACAAGGAAGAGCTGGCTGTTCCACGGCACCACCGCCGCCACCACGCCCAGCGGCTCGCGCCGGGTAAAGACGAACATGTCCGGCTTGTCGATGGGCAGGGTTTCGCCGCTGACCTTGTCAGCGCATCCGGCGAAGAAGTGAAAGAATTCGGCGATGTACTTCGCCTGCCAGCGGGTTTCCTTGAGCATCTTGCCGGTATCGACCGACTCGACCCGCCCCAGCGTCTCGGAACGGTCGGCCAGCAGATCGCCCAGCCGGCGCAGGTGCTTGCCGCGTTCGGTCGGCGTCATCTTTGCCCAGGGCCCTGCGGTGAAGGCGCGATGCGCCGCCTCGACTGCCCGGTTCACATCCTCTTCGGTGGCCTCGGGGACACGGCACCACACCTTGCCGTCGGCGGGATTGGTGCTGTCGAACAGCGCCCCGTCCGAGGCTTCGACCCAGGCGCCGTCGATCAGCATCCGGTAGGTCTGAATTTCGGCCATCACGGTCCTCCCTCTTTTTCGTCGCCTCATTCAAAGCGGGGAATCGTCGGCGAGCTGTGCAAAAATCGGCATCAAGTGTCGAAAATTCTCAAGTTGGGGATCGGGGATCAGGGCAGGCTGGCCGCAAAGGGAGACGCGACAGTGACCAGCAGCAACGGACCGAGGATTGGCGAGCGCCCCGAAAACGGCGGCCGGGCGCCGGCGGCGGCTGCGCGCCAACCCTGCCACCGGTCTTGCCGGGCAGACGGGCCGGAACCCGGGGCGGGACAATGCACCGACGACCCCGGGCATGGTCACGGTGGTGGCCTGCAAACCCTCTGGCGGAGAGCGCTGATGCCAGTCACGCCCCTTGGCACCGTTTACGAGCTGGCAGGCCCGGCGGATGCGCCCTGCGTGGTCCTGATCCACGGTCTGGGGCTGAACCGGGAGTGCTGGCAATGGACCGTCCCGGCGCTGACCGACCGCTACCGCGTGCTTGGCTATGATCTTCTGGGCCACGGCGCTTCTGCGGATCCGTCCGAGGATCCCAGTCTGTCGCTGTTTTCGCGCCAGTTGCGCGAGCTTCTCGATCACTGCGGCATCGCCGCCGCGGCGATCGTCGGCTTCTCGCTCGGCGGCATGATCGCGCGCCGCTTCGCGCAGGATCTGCCCGGCCGTACGCACGCGCTGGTCATCCTGCATTCGCCGCATCAGCGCAGCGCAAAGGCACAGGCCGCGATCCTCGCACGGGTCGAACAGGCCCGCGACCACGGACCACGGGCAACGGTCGAGGCGGCACTGGAACGCTGGTTCAGCGATGATTTCCGCAAGGCCAACCCCGCAATGATGGACACCGTGCGCGGCTGGGTCATGGCGAACCGCAAGGCGGTTTATCACCGGATTTACCGGGTGCTGGCCGATGGCGTCGCCGAAATCACCGCCCCGAACCCGCCGCTGACCTGCCCTGCTCTGGTGATCACTGGTGAGGAAGATTTCGGCAACGGCCGGAGATGACGCGCGCCATCGCCGCCGAGATCGCGGGCGCGCAGGCGCTGATCCTGCCGGGGCTGCGCCACATGGCACTTGCCGAGGACCCGGCCGCCATCAACACACCGTTGCTCCGGTTTCTGGACAGCCTATCACCGGAGGCGAAGGGATGAGCAGCACCATCCTTAAGGGGCTGCGGGTGCTCGACCTCAGCCGCATGCTGTCGGGCCCCTATTGCAGCATGTTCCTGGCCGATCACGGCGCCGAGGTCATCAAGATCGAAGGCGGCAGCGGCGACACCAGCCGCAACAACGGCCCCTATCGCGACGACGATCCGAACCACGACTGGGCGGGGTATTTCGTCAGCCTGAACCGGGGCAAGAAAAGCATCCGGCTGAACCTGAAATCGCCCGAGGGCCAGGCCGCCTTTCGCCGGCTGGCGGCAACGGCGGATGTTGTGCTGGAAAACTTCCGCCCCGGCGTGATGGACCGCCTTGGCCTGTCGTATGAAACCCTGGCGGCGGCCAATCCGCGGCTGGTCTATGCCGCCATTCGCGGCTTTGGCGACCCGCGCACCGGAGCCAGCCCCTATGGCGATTGGCCATCCTACGATGTGGTGGCGCAATCGATGGGCGGTCTGATGGCGATGACCGGCCCCGATGCCGACACGCCGACAAAGGTCGGCCCCGGCATCGGCGATATCTTTGCCGGCATGATGATGTCCTTTGGCATCCTCGCCGCCCTGCGTGAGGCCGAGGCGACCGGCAAGGGGTGTTTCGTCGATGTCGCGATGTATGACGCGATGATCTCGATGTGCGAACGCATGGTCTATCTGCATGACATGACCGGGCAGGTGCCGCACCCCGAGGGCAACGGCCACCCGCTGCTGGCACCCTTCGGCGTCTTTCCCGCCGCCGATGGTCAGGTCGCACTCGGCATTGTCGACGACAGCTTCTGGCAAAAGCTGACCGCGATCATGCAGCGGCCCGACCTGCGCGACGACGCGCGGTTTGCCACGCGGGCGGGACGCTCTGACAACGCGGGCGAGATCAACGCGATCGTATCGGGCTGGACCGAAACCCGAACCAAGGCGGAACTGACCGGGCTTTTGGGCGGGCAGGTGCCCTACGGTCCTTTGAACACCGTGGCCGACATCATGGCCGATCCGCATGTTGCGGCGCGCCAGATGCTTGCGACCATAGCCCATCCCGTTTCCGGCCATGCGCCCTGGACCGTTGCCGCCAACCCGCTGCGCTTTGGCGGGCAGGCGCCCCGGCCGCTGCCCAGCCCGCCGCGGCTGGGCGAACATGACGCGATGCTGGAGGATCGGACCGAAGACGCGCCACTCGACGACGACGCGCGGCGCGACCTGCGCCGCGCCTTCGGGCAGTTCGCCACCGGTGTGACCGTCCTCACCACCCGGCAGGCAGACGGACCCCCGCGCGGCGTTACCGCCAACTCGTTCAGTTCGGTCTCGCTCGACCCGCCGCTTCTGCTTGTCTGCCTCGCCAAGACCGCGCACAGCTGCGATGTCTTTGCCCAAGCGCCGCATTTCGCCGTCAACATCCTGTCGGACGCGCAGAAAGAGGTCTCGGGTCTCTTCGCGTCGCGCTCGGCCGAGAAGTTTGCCAACACCGACTGGCACCCCGGCCCACACGACCTGCCCTTTGTCGATGGAGCGCTGGCCAGTTTCGCCTGCGCCCGCCACAGGCTGGTCGATGCCGGCGATCACCTCATCCTGATCGGCCGCGTGCTGTCGCACGAGCGAAACGAGGGCAAGCCGCTGGGCTTTTTCAACGGCGCCTATTTCGACCTCGGGCTGGAGAACCGGCTGGCCGAGGCGGCGACGAAGGACGCAAACGCTGTCATCGCCGCGGTCCTCGCCGATGGCGACAGGATCCTGCTGGAGGACGGCCCGGACGGCAGCCTCGCGGTGCCCAAGGCGCCGGCGCAGGACAACACCGTCGCGGGCTTTGTCCGGCACCTGAGCGACCGCGGCCTCGTCCCCCGGCTCGACCATCTTTACGCGGTTTTCCAAAACAGCCAGACCGGCGCGCATTCAATCGTCTATCACGGCACGGTCAGCGGCGCCGCGCCGCGCGCCATGCGCTATCACGATCTGGCTACCCTGCCGCTGGAACAGATCGCCAGCAGCGCCGAACGCGCGATGCTGGCGCGCTATCAGCGCGAATACCGCCACGGCAGTTTCGGCATCTACCACGGCACGGAAAGCAGCGGTGTCGTCCATTCGATCGCCGATCACACCGATTACACCGTCTGACAGGAGAACCCCATTGCTTCCCGAACTAAGAAAAGTGGTCACGTTTGACGAAGACATCCACACCGAAGGCGGCCGCAAGGCCGACCCGGTCCTGCGCATGATCGGGGTCGCGGCGGTGGTCGCCAACCCTTGGGCCGGGCGCGGCTTTGTCGAGGATCTTTCGCCCGAAATCCGGCGCATGGCACCGGTTCTGGGCAAGCTTCTGACCGACCGGCTGATTGCGTTGGCCGGATCGGGCGACGCGATCGAGGCCTATGGCAAGGCCTGCATCTCGGGCACCGGTTGCGAGGTCGAACATGCCTCGGCGCTGATCCACACGCTGCAATTCGGCAACTTCTACCGCGAGGCAGTGGGCGCAAAAAGCTACCTGGGCTTCACCAATACCCGCGGGCCGGCCAACACCCAGATCCAGATCCCGCTGATGGACAAGCACGATACCGGCCGGCGGTCGCATTACCTCACGGTCCAGTTCTCGATCTATGACGCGCCGGCGGTTGACGAACTGGTGGTTGCGCTGGGCGCCGCGACCCGTGGAAGGCCACACCACCGCATCGGCGACCGCTATTCCGATCTGGCCGCACTTGGCCGTGACGTGCAGGATCCCGCCGGCGTCGGCGGCGGAACTTCGAACGGCTGACAGCCAAGGCCGGCGCAAGGCAACTGCGCGGCAAGGGCGGCAAGACAGCGCCGGCCTTGCCGTGACCCAGGCGCGGGCCGCGCGCAGCAGATTGCGTCGCATCGTCAGTCGAGCAGACTGCAGATCTCTTGCGCCGTGAGTTCGCCGCGCGCGCATACACACTGATCCGCAACTGCAAGGCCTCGGTATCGTTATTGCACAAGACAAGCGCACCGCTTTGCACTTCGGTGTAGACGAGGCTCATCGGAAGCCAGGCGAGCCCAAGGCCCGCCATCGCCATCTCCTTGATACCGGCCGTAAACGCGCTTTCTGCCGGGATCGGCCCGGTGTGCCGGATATATTCCGGCGCGCCGCGTTCCAGGATCTCTCCGAAAAGCTTCCCGATGGATAGCGGATCATCGGTATGTCCGCGGGGATCCGGCCCTTGCCGGAAAGCCCGAACCGCAGGCCTCCGCCCGTGACCGGCACCAGCCTGTCCCGCCCCCAGATCCTGCGCGTGACGCCCGCGCCAAAGGGCAGTTCCACATCGCCCTCCCGCTCGTAGCTCATCAGCACAGCTGCTTCGCCACTGAGAAACAGCGAAAGACAATCGTTGTGGTTCGCGGCCCGTACCCGGAACGACATCTTGTCGAATCGGGATTTGACCTCGCGAATGAAATCCGGCACTGCAGAAATCATTACCGAATGCTGCGCGGCAACCGTAAGGGTCGTCCGAGCAGGGTCGTGGCTGGCGATCCTTCCGCGCAATTCGCGAACATGGCCGACCAGCGCCTGAAGCTCGGCGGCATTGGCCAGCAAGGCAGGCTCAAGTTCCACGCGGTTCGCCGTGCGCACCACGATCGGGCGGCCCAGCCAGTCCTCGAAACTGCGGATCCGGCGCGAAAACGCCGGCTGCGTCACATTCCGCCTGCGCGCAGCGCGGCTCATGTTTCCCTCTTCCAGAAGCACGATAACGTCATCGAACAATGCCAGATCCATTTCGCGAGTACCCATACTTTTTGTTTGGCTAGCCTAACAAAATTGCATTTTTCGGGCCAACGATATCCCGCTTACCCCTGCAAATTGTGTTGCATGGGAGAGGATGAATGAACCAGCCAATGCCCCCGACCGAGCGGGAAATGCATCGGCCCGCCGGGCGTTCTGCGGGGCGGCGCAAGGAACTGGCAAGCGTTCTGGCCGCTTTCCCGCGCATCCGGCTGGGCATCTTCCGACACCGCTGGAGCCCATGGACCGCCTGAGCGAGGTCCTGGGCGGGCCGCGTTCTGGGTCAAGCGGGACGACTGTACAGGGCTTTCATCCGGCGGAAACAAGACCCGCAAGCTGGAATTTCTGATGGCGGAAGCCGTCGCCGAAGGCGCCGATACGATCATAACCCAGGGCGCGACCCAATCCAATCACGCGCGCCAGACCGCCGCCGCCGCCGCGAAACTCGGGTTGAAGTGCCATATTCTGCTCGAAGATCGCACCGGCTCAAACGACATGCAGTACACGATGAACGGAAACGTTCTGCTGGATCGTCTGCACGGGGCCAGCGTTGCCAAACGACCCGGCGGTGCGGATATGGCGGCGGAAATGGTCGCGCTTGGCGAAGCCGTGAAAGCCGATGGTGGCCGCCCCTACATCATCCCCGGGGGCGGTTCGAACACGACCGGCGCGCTCGGCTACGTCAACTGCGCGCTGGAGCTGAGCGAACAGGCCGCCGCGATGGACCTCCGGATCGACGCGCTCGTTCATGCAACGGGCAGCTCTGGTACACAGGCCGGTCTTGTGGCCGGTCTCGGGGCGCTTGAATCGGAGATTTACCTGCTGGGTATCGGTGTGCGCGCCCCGCAGGAAAAACAGGAAGGCATGGTCTTCGACCTTGCCAGACGCACCGCTGAACGCCTTGGCTGCACCGAGGCTGTCCTGCGCGAGAAAGTCCGCGCCAACTGCAACTACGTCGGCGCGGGCTACGGCATCCCGACCGAAGGCATGGTCAAGAGCGTCCGCATGCTTGCCGAACTGGAGGGCCTTCTGTTCGACCCGGTCTATTCCGGCAAGGGCCTCGACGGTTTGATCGACCTGACCCGAAAGGGCGCCTTCGAGAGGATGGAAAACGTTGTCTTTCTGCACACGGGGGGATCGGCCGCGCTGTTCGGATATCCCGATGCCTTCGACCTCCCCGGATACCAGTCACACTGATCGCCAGCAGATGACCCAGAGGGTCTGCGCCCCGCCAAAGCCCGCCCGATTACCGAATAACAAACGACCGCAAGACGGCCCTACTAGACAGAGGAGAAAACCATGACGTCCAAACTGAAACTGCTCGCCTTTCTTGGCGCAAGCTGCATGATCCCCGTCAACGCTTCGGCGGAAGACGTGAAAATCGGCGTTCCGTCCTGGACCGGGGCGCAAGCGATTGCCCATGTCCTGGGCGAAATCGTCACCTCCAAGATCGGCGGCACGGTGGAATATGTCCCCGGCAACAACGCGACGATTTTCCAGGCGATGGATCAGGGCAAGGGTGATATCGACGTGCATCCCGATGTCTGGTTGCCCAACCAGGAAAGCTTCACCAAGAAGTATGTCGACGAGGCCGGCACCGTCACACTCTCGTCGAACCCCTATGAGGGCAACCAGGGTTTCTGCGTTTCCAAGGATTTCGCCCAAGCCAACAACATCACCGATATCGCCGACCTCGGCCGGCCGGATGTGGCGGCGCTTATGGACAGCGACGGCAACGGCAAGGGTGAAATGTGGATCGGCGCGCCGGGCTGGGCATCGGCGAATGTGAACGAGGTGAAGGTCCGCGACTATGGCCTTATGGACTTCATCGAGCCGATCCGCGCCGAAGAGGCGGTCAAGACCGCGCGCATCAAGGACTCCATCGCCAAGGGCGAAGGCTATGCCTTCTACTCCCACATTCTCCAAAGTAAGTCGCTGATTTCGCTGTCGTAATCGTGATATTTCACCATAAATCATGGCGTTGATGGCTGCAAGGTCGCGTTTCATGGATCACCTGCGGTGCTGGCGCAGGAGGGTCAGGTTGTTTCGTTGCCGTTGTTGCAGCCTGGAGTTCCGTGCGCAGATCAGTTCAGACGGTCGCTGCTGGTGATGCTGGCGATACGGCGATCTTCGCACCATCCAATCGGCGTCGGGGCTGCGAAGTGGCAACGGGAAGCTACGCTCCATCGGCGCCTGGTGTTTCCGGCATCGTTGGATGGCTCGGTGGAGATGCGAGGATGTGAACGATGCCGACCGCTTGGCCCTCGATCCCGTGATACGTCACCAGGTCGTTGGCGGCAGGGCCGTCGAGGCGCAAGCTGCTTCGGCATCGCAGATGGGGACGGTTCGAGACCGAGACGCTGGCTCTGGCCGCGAACGGCGGCGCTGGCCGATCTGAACGGCAATGGATCGACCGGTTTCCATGAACCGCAACGGGTTGAAATACATCGTGCTGGACATGGACAGCTCGGTCAGCCCCACCCACGGCGATCAAGGAAGGTGCTGCCGCTGGAACGAACCTTTCGACTGCCTGTCACTATCACCCCGCGTGTTGCTTGTTCAACCAGTTTGGCATGCTGGAGCGCTGCGCCCTGCGTAACGGCAATGTCGCCACAGCGCCGATGGCTGGCGGGATGTCCTTGATCCCGTCATTGCCCGATATGCTGGCCGCGACCTTGGTGGACGCTTCTTCCGGGCCGACGCTGCCTACGCGATCCCCGCGATCTATATGCGGCTGGAAGAGAGCAGGTTCCAGTTCTACGCCATCCGTCTGCCCGCCAACGCCGTCTTGCGCGAAGATCGCGCATCGGCTGACATGGCCGTGGGGACGGCCTTCGCTGACCAAGGTCAAACGGTTCTTCGAGGACTTCGAGTATCGAGCGTCCTGGGACAAGCCGCGCCGCGTCATCGCCAAGATCGAATGGCATCCAGGCGAGCTGTTCCCCAGTCGGCTTCATCGTCACCAACCTGCCGATGGAGCCAGACTGGGTGGTGAGTTCTACAACCAGCGCGGCACCGCAGGCAGCACATCAGGAAGGCAATATGCCTTTCGCTGGACGCGGCTGTCATGCCAGTTCCGGCACAACGAGGTGCAGCTGCAACTGCACTGGCCTACAACCTGGCAACCTTCCTGCGCTGCATCGAACTGCCCGAGGCCATGGCGGACTGGTCGTTGACCAGCCTGCAACTCAAGCTGATCAAGATCGGCGCCCGCGTCGTCCGCCACGCCCGCGCCATTACCTTCCAGTTGGCCGAGGTCGCCGTCACCGGCCCGATGGTGCGGAGCCGTCCTTGCCGCCATCCGCCGTCTTCGAACGCCTCCGTCTGCGCATGACCACGATCATGCCCAAGCTGAACGAAAGCGGCAGGACAGGTCCGTCTGCCGCGCGGAAAAGCGGCTCTGCCGGGCCAGAATGCTGCGGGTTCGAGGCTTGATCCACCCGACTTCGGCCGTTTGCGCGACGACAGACACCGCTCGGGGCGAAAAACGCTTGCCCAGCGAGCAAAATCAGGCGATCTTGAAGTCAAGCGGCAGGCCACTTGGGGAATGTCGGCTACTGCTACACGCCCCATGCCGTCTGGTACATGTTCGACATCGTCATGCTGACCGAACCGGCCTATGATCCAGCGAAATACGTCATGGTACAGCCCTCTGACGATCCGGACTGGTTCACGAAATCCAACGTGGCGACCAAGGATGCGCTGAAGCAGGTTCAGATCGCCTGGTCCAAGTCCCTGTCCGAACGCTCCCCGGCCATCGCGGAATTCTTCCAGAAGTTCGCGCTGAACGCCGATGACGTGAGCAGCCTTGCCTACGAAATCAGCGCGAAGGATCGCGACCCCGCCAGCAGTGGCTAAGGAATGGGTCGCCGCCAATGCCGACCGCGTCGACGCCATGCTTGGCCTCGACCGACGAACGAGCGACCACAGCGCCGAAGCCTCCGGCGCTGTGGTTTCCTTCCGCGAGGCAGGGCGTGCAGAATGAGCGGCGACACCGTCATCAAGATTTCAGAATGTCTGGAGATCTTCGGCACAAGGCCCGAGCTTGCGCTTGCAGTATCGTGGAACGCGGCCTGACAAAGGCCGAGGTGCTGGCCGAATTCAACGCCGTTGTCGGGGTTGCCGATGTCAGCCTGTCGGTGAACCGGGGCGAGATTTTCTGCATCATGGGCCTGTCCGGCAGCGGAAAATCCACCCTTGTGCGCCATTTCAACCGCCTGCTCGAGCCCACGTCGGGCAAGATCGAGATCGAAGGCACCGACGTCATGGCGCTGTCGCCGCCCGATCTGCAGACCTTCCGCAACCGCGAGATCGGCATGGTCTTCCAGAACTTCGCGTTGATGCCCCACCGCTCGGTGCTCGACAACGTCGCGATGCCTTTGGAAATCCGGCAGGTGGCCAAAAACGAGCGGATGCGCCAGGCCGCCGCGATTCTCGACATTGTCGAGCTTGGTGCATGGGGCGCGAAATTCGCCCACGAGCTTTCTGGGGGCATGCAGCAGCGCGTCGGCCTTGCCCGGGCACTGGCCGCCAACCCCGATGTCCTGCTGATGGACGAACCCTTTTCAGCGCTCGACCCGCTGATCCGGCGCCAGTTACCAGGACGAATTCATTCGCCTCTCCAAGATCCTGAAGAAGACCACCGTCTTCATCACCCATGACCTCGACGAGGCGGTCCGCATCGGCGACCGGATCGCGATCATGCGCGACGGCAAGATCGTGCAGATGGGCACGCCCGAAGATATCGTGATGCATCCCGCCGACGATTATGTCGCGGATTTCGTGGCCGGCATCTCGCGGCTGAAGGTCGTGCACGCTCACGCCAACCATCTGATGGGTACGCTGGAAAGCCATATCGTGGCGGCCCTTCCCGCCGGGGCTGGCGCGTGAATGCAGATGAAACCCTGTCAAACCTGATTGCCATCGCCATCGAGGATGACGCCCCCATCCTGGTCGAGGCCGGGGGCAAGGTTGTGGGCGTCATCACCCGCGCAGACCTGTTGCGGACCGTCATCGAAGGGACCGAAGTGTCGTGAGCAACACGCTCCGGCAGATCCGCTGGAAGATACCGAAAGCGACGCCGCCTGCATATGCCGAGGAGCGGCGGACGAATATACGCCGCTTCGTCCGGACCAACCCGGATTACTACATCCGCAATTTCGACAAGATCGGCTCCTCGTCCCGTTTCGACGCTGCCTTCAATCTCTTTGCGGGCTCTTCGGCCCGATCTGGTTCGCCGCGCGCCAGGCTCTGGGCCTGGGCGCTGCCGTTTCTCGTCATCGAAGCACTGGCGCTGACGCAGGTTGCCCGGGGCCTTTTCGGCGATCTGGCGGTAGAAGCCATGGCCCGCATCTCGTCGATTGAAGGCACATTGGAACTTCGCCACCCAGCCAGCTTGCCGCTGCGCGCGAGGCAGGGTCTGACAAGATCGACGTCTACCAGCGCGCCGATCGACGCGCTGGAGGCCAGCATCAGCGGCATCCGCGCCGAAGCCGATGCACTGGCCGCGCAGGGCCCAGATCATAGTGGCAGGCCTGCTGATCCTGCTCGTTGCCAAGGCCATACAGGCCATCGTCGCCAACTGGGCCCTCGAAGCGCGGTTCTCGGAATGAAGCTCAGCAACCGTTCGATCCGTTCGGGCATGCCGCTCACACAGATCGTGTTCAGCGCCGCCTTCATGACCTGCCACTGACGCTGATCGTCATGCTGCACTACTACAGCTTCCCCGGCCAGTTCGAAGTATTGGGCGCCTTTCCCACGAACCCCGACATCCGCCTCGGCGCGATCGACTATGTCGAACGCTTCTTCAACTGGGCGGTGCTGAACGGCGAGGTGCTTTTTGACGGCATCACCTACATGATCCGCCTCGCGCTCGACGTGGAACTTGTCTTTGTCAGCACCCCGCCGGATCGTCGTCGCCGCGTTGATCGGGCTTCTGACATGGCTTACCGCCGGCATTCGCACGGCGATCTATTCCGCGGCCTTCCTGTCCTACATGGGGCTGTTGGGATTTTGGGACAAGGCGATGACCACGCTCGCGCTGCTTGGCACCGCCGCGTGCCTGTCTATAATCATCGGCATTCCCTTGGGCATGTTCGCCGCCCGTCGCCCACGGTTCTACGCCTTCATCCAGCCGATCATGGACTTCATGCAGACGATGCCAGCCTTTGTCTTCATGATCCCCGTCATCGCCTTTTCGGCACCGGCTCGTCCGCTGCGGTCGTCACCACCATGATTTTCGGCGGCACTCCGGTTGTGCGGCTCACCGTTCTGGGCCTGCGTGGCGTACCCGAAAGCGTGCGCGAAGCGCCATCGGCGCAAACAAGTGGTATCTCTTGACGAAGGTCGATCTCCCTCTCGCCCCCTCGATCCGGACCGGGATCAACCAGACAATCATGCTTTTTCGCTGGCCATGGTAGTGGTCTTTCGCCTCGCTGATCGGCGCCAAGGGCTTGGCGAGGACGTTCTAGAAGCATTGCAATACGCCAATGTCGGGCAAGGCATTCTTGCGGCTTTTCCATCCTCTTCTGCGCCATGATCCTTGATCGCATCGTCCAGGAGCGGTAGAAGCGATGAACCCTCTTGTCTCGTGCGGGTTCGTTACCTTGCGGTTTTACCGGTTGCCTGCCGTTGCCACCCTTGGTTCACCCCACACCCCCACCCCCACCCTTTTGCCCCCACCCCTTCCCCCCCACCACTTTGAGGTTCCCCCCCTACCCACTACCCACTACCCCTTACCACCCCCTTACCACCACCCCTGCCCCCACCCCCACCCTACCCCTTACCCCACTACCCTACCCCCTTTACCCACCGCCCGCTACTGCAACCCCCTTACCCCTGCCGCCCACCCTTTACCACCGCACCCTTTACTTTACCCCCTTGCCCCCACCTTTTGCCGGACCTACCACCACCCGCTACCCCTTACCTACCACTACCCCGCCCTTACCCTTAAAAGCATTAGCAAACGCAAGCAAATTATAGCAAGCGGCATACTTAAGCAAACGCAAGCAAATGCCGCTATTGCCAGCCACTTTGCCTTACCGCGCCGCGCCATTGCTGCCTTACCGCCTTTGCCTTTACCCTGCCCACCCCCTGCCACGCCGCCCCCCCCTTTGCACTTTACCCTTTACCACGCGCATTGCCCCTGCCCCCTTTGCCTTTACCCACTGCTGCCACGCACTGCCCGCACCACAGCACTACCCGCTACCACCTTTACCCTGCCCACCCCTTTACCCCACCTGCCCCCACCCTGCCCCCCCACCCCACCCCATACCCTTCCCCACCACCCACCCGTTCTGCCCCCACCACCCACCCCCACCCCCACCCCCTTACCCCACCCCCCCCCACCCCCCCCCACCCCACCACCACCACCCCACCACCCCATTACCCCCACCCCCTTGCCCATGCCCCCACACCCACCCCCTTACCCCGGTTCTACCCTTGCCCACCCACCCCCTTACCCCCTTTGCCCCGCTACCCCTTACCCCTGTTGCACCTTGCCCCTTTGCCCCTTGCTACCCCCCCCCCCACCCCCCCCCACCCCCACCCCCCCCCCCCTTCCCACACTGCCACCCCCCACCCCTTAAACCCCTTCCGTTCCGCCCCACCCCACCCTTTACCCCCTTTATACCACGCACCGTTGCTGCCCACCCCTTACCCCCACCCACCACCGTTACCTACCCTTGCTACTACCCCCACTACCCCCACCCTGCTACCCACGGTTCCCACCCACCTGCCCCACCTGCCTACCCCCCCTTGCCCTTGCCCCACCCACCACTGCCCCTTACCGCCCCACCACACCGCTGCCGCCGCACCCCACGTTCTGCCTGCCCCTTACCCTTGCCGTTCCCTTTACCCTTTACCACTACCAGCGCCAACAACAACGCAACCGCTGAAAGGCAAACGCCGCAAGCAAACGGAAGCAAGCTGCGCTCAACTGCTCACGCTGCTCCCTACCACCGCTCTACCTACTCTGCGCTCTGCTCTCGCTTTCACCTCGGCGCGCAAGCAACCCCAGCAACATGCCCAAAACGCCAACGCTGCTGCGCCGCCGCCGCCGTTTCTGCGTACGCACCTGCTGCCGCCGCAACGCCGCCAGCAAGCAGCAGCTTTGCTTGGCATTAGCAACCATAACCTTCTTTCATGCAAATTTTAACAAACTTAACATATGCATAACAACGCCTCGCGTAAAAGCGCGTCAACGCCAGCCAGCAGCCAGCAGCCGGCGAAGCAGCAGCGGGCCGGCGGCATGTGAGCCAGCAGCAGCAGGGACCGGCGGCTGGGACGGTGGACGGGCGGGCGGGCCGCCAGTGCCTTTTGGCGCAACCACTACCACCACGCGCTCGCCTGCACTACGCTTTCTCTCTTTCGCCTTTGCCCGCTAAAGCTTTTCACTGCTGCTCACTTTCTTTGCCTACTTTGCTCTACTACCACTACCGCACTTTCTTCTTATCTCTCTGCTCTCATCACCTGTCTGCTCATCTCTTTCACTCTGCCTGCCTCACTCGCGCTCCACCTTCTCTGCGCTCTCGCCTCGCCACTACCGCCTCTGCACCGCCGCCTCACTCTTCTGCCTTCTTTCTCTCTCTCTCCTCTCCTTTACACCCGCTTCGCACTCACTGCTACCTCACTTTCCTCGCTTTCACCTACTTCCTACGCTCGCCGCCGCACCGCACTTTCTGCGCACCTGCTGCTTTCTGCACTGCCACCATAGCTACTTTCACTCCTGCACGCGTTTTCTGCATTCATTCTTTCTTTCTTTCGCCGCCCTTTTACCCGCTAAGCTCTGCTCTGCTTCCTCTGCCTCTCACCACTGCTTCTGCTATAAGCTTAGCGCCAACACCGCCGCCAGCGCCAGTTCCTTTCCACCACGCTGCACTTTTGCTTCCACCAGCGCTGCAACACCATTGTTCCTGTGTTTCACCCATACTCTGTGTATATTTTTATATACCACCTTCTGCCGTTTATTTATTCCACTTCACTCACTCTTCACTGCCTCCTCCTTGCTGCCTGCTCTGCCTGCCTTTTTCACCTCTTCAAACCACCCATTTTCACATTCCACCTTTCCACCCTTTCCGTTCCCGGTTACCCCCCCCCCCACACACCCACCGCCACGCCTGCACTCTTTTCACCTCGCTCATAAACACCTGCCACCACTTTCGCCTTTTCATAATATAAGCGCGGCGTGCGTGCATGAAGCAGCGCGCGAAGCGGGCAGCCGCGCCATGGCATACGCATGGCGTGTATATGGCGGCGAAGCGTCGCCAGCCGCCTCTTCCAGTCAATGTGTTTGTAGCATCATCGCTGTTCGACATTTGTCGCAGCTCTCCTCGTCCATCAGCGTGTGCCGACAATGTAGTGTCATCGCCAGCGTATTAATAGCTTCATGTTATTACCACCGCGTATCTTTCTACCATATATCGTGAAAGCTAATGGCGTGCATGCTCTTTGCGTCGTCTTAACCTTCTTGTGTCTTCGTCATACTCATCACCTGGCGTATCTCTCATGTTGTGGCGCATCGCATTCCAGTATCTTGCTCGTGTGGCGCAATCTTCCTCGGCGTATTACTGAAGCAGCGTGGCATCTATAACAGCTAATAATACAATAATCATTTGTGCATGGCGTCATATATTACCAACCTCAGCATCGCAGCGCTTCTTCTGACCGCCTTCATGTTTGTTGTATATACGCTTCGTAATATGTATTATAATGATAACATTTGTCTTATGTGTGTAGCCTATTAATATATACCAACTTGTGTCCGTATCTTGCCGCAGCTCATTATATGTCTTTATTTCTTATACTTCAGCCTGCCGCATCAACGTCATCGTTGTTTCTCTCCAGCGCATCATTGTCATTATTGTGCGCTCGTATGTGTTTCAGCTGTGGCGCTCTGTGCCTCGTGCCGCCTGCACTCTTACCATTTGCCGCGTTCATCGCCATCAGCCGCCGCGCCAGCATCTGTCTCTGCTCGCACTTTGTAATAAGCGCTAATGGCGCAATAACCTGTTATCTTCCAGCTAAATCTTCATCGCCTTGTGTGTCGGCGACTATTCATTATTAATGTTGTGGCAGCTGTGTCGCCTGTTCTCACCGCCATACCCAAGCGTCTGTTTGGCCTGTTGCGCTATGTGGTGTGGCCTTGCTCTGCTCTACTGCGTTCAGCTCTGCTCTTTCTACTGTTCTCTGCATCTCTGCACCACTCGGCGCGGTTGTTCATCGCATTATAAATGCGCGCGCTCACTGCGCCGCTGCCTCTCTGTTTCCTCACTTCGCGAAACAAGTGGTATCTCTTGACGAAGGTCGATCTCCCTCTCGCCGCCCCCTCGATCCGGACCGGGATCAACCAGACAATCATGCTTTCGCTGGCCATGGTAGTGGTCGCCTCGCTGATCGGCGCCAAGGGGCTTGGCGAGGACGTTCTAGAAGCATTGCAATACGCCAATGTCGGGCAAGGCATTCTTGCCGGCTTTTCCATCCTCTTCTGCGCCATGATCCTTGATCGCATCGTCCAGGGCGGCCGGCGATGAACCCTCTTGTCCTCGTGCACGGGTTCATGGGGGGCGGCAGTCAGTGGAAGCAGCAGGACCCGCTGCGGCAAAACCGCCCCCTGGTTGCGCTGGACCTGCCGGGCTTCGGCGCGCGCGCCGACGAAGCGCCCCTACCCTCGATAGCCGAACACGGCGCTTGGGTCTTGCAGGAGTTGAGAAGCCTTGGGCATGGCCGTTTCGACCTGATGGGCCATTCGATGGGCGGCATGATCGCGCAAGAGATCACACGCCAGGCGCCTGACAGAGTCGATCGGCTGGTGCTTTACGCCACCGGACCGAAAGGCACCCTGCCCGGCCGCTTCGAACCCATTGAAACCTCGATCGAGCGTGCCAGGACCGAAGGCCCGCGCGCCACGGCCCGGCAGATCTCGGCCACCTGGTTTCTTGAAACCGAGGCCGCCCCCGAATACGCCGCCTGCGCCGCCATCGCCGAACGGTCGCGCCTCCCGGCTATCATCGCGGGGTTGCGGGCCATGCAGGGCTGGAACGGCGAAGGCGCGCTGGCCGGGTTCACCTGCCCTACGCTTGTTCTCTGGGGCGACAGGGATCGAACCTATCCATGGCCACAGATTCACGCGCTTTGGCAGGGCATCGCGGGTAGCCAACTTGCAGTTGTCCCCGGCTGCGCCCATGCCGTCCATCTGGAATGGCCGTCGCTTTTCAATACGCTGGTCGACCGCTTCCTGAGCCGCTGACTTTCACCGGCCCGGGACCCCGCAGTCAACACCGACCCGACGCAGGGGCCACCAGAAGCGACGGTGCGGGTTTCAGGGCATCTGCAAGGGCAAGTGGCGGTGGTGTCAGACCAATTCGAACTCGTCTTTACACGGGCATAATGGCCAGCCCTTACGCCGCGCCGAGCTGACGCCAACCTGACCGCCGTGGCAGAGCCAAGCATTTAGCTCGCTCGGGTCGACAGAAGGATTCGGTTGACGGAACCGATTCGCTATAGTTAGTTCGTCTATAGAACGAATTAATAAGGTGACTCATGGAGCCTGCGCAGTCCCACTCCTTCTCCCGGCAGGTCTCACTTTGCATGGCGATGCAGGCGATCATCCACTGCGGGCCGATCTCGCGCGCTTCGATCTCCAAACAGACTGGGCTTTCAAAGCAGACCGTGTCGGAACTTGTCCGAATCCTTGAAGAGGATGGATGGGTTCGGGAAACCGGCCGCACATCTGGACATGTCGGACGGACGGCAACCACCTATGAACTGGTAACGGACAGTGCCTTCATGGTCGCTGTCGATCTTGGCGGAACAAAGCTGCGCGTGGCCATCGTCGATCTTTCGGGGGCGGTCGTCGCCGAAGCGGTCGCCCCGACGCATCCCGCTGGTGGGCAATCGGTGGCACGGCAGATCGGTGATCTTGTCGCAGTGGCGGTGGAAGAAGCCGAAGTTGACCGGCAGAAGGTTCGGCAGACCGTGGTCGGCTGTCCGGGTGTGCCTGACCAGGTCACAGGCGCAGTGCGCTATGCGCCCAACATCGCAAACATCGACGGCTTCGACTTCCGCGCTGCGGTGGCCGCAGCAACGCAGACCCAGGTCATCCTGGAAAACGACGTCAACCTGGCGGTCCTCGGCGAGCAGTGGCTTGGCGCGGGCCAGGGCATCGACCACCTCGCCTTCATAGCGCTTGGCACCGGTATCGGGGCGGGCCTGATTGTCAACGGAGCGCTGTTGCGCGGGGCCACTGGCGCCGCAGGCGAACTTGGCTACTTGCCCTTCGGAGCCGATCCTTTCGAAGCTGAGTCCCTGCGCGTCGGTGCCTTTGAACGCGTAACGGCCACACATGGCATTCGTTCGGACTACCATGCCGCCACCGGAAAGACGCTGGACGTGCCGTCGATCTTCAGTGCGGCTGCCGAAGGGGAGGCTGCAGCGCAATCCGTACTGGACGGCGTCGCGCGGCAAATGGCGCGAGCGGTGGCAACACTTGGCGCCGTGATCGCGCCCGAGAGGGTGATCCTGGGCGGGTCTATCGGCGCGCGCCCCGAGATCATCGCGGCAACCAAGGCCGAGCTTGAACGGTGTTTTCCGTTTCCCATTCATGTCGTCCCAAGCGCGCTTGGCGACCATGCCGCGCTGAGCGGCGCTGTTGCGATCGGCCTGACCGAGCTGCACACCGCACTTTTCGCCCAGTCCGCCCCAGGTGCGTCGGTCACTTTGCCGATTCCGAAGGCCGGTGCGATGCGGAGGGCAGTCGGATGACCGGCGCGGATGCCCTTGTCGCCCGTCTGCGTCCGCATCTCGACACCGTAGCTGCGACCGACCTTTTCACCAGGGCTGTCAGGCCGCATCGGTGACCGGTGACGAGGCCGCAATGGTCGCGCTGTTGCGGCCAGAGATGGCGCGGCTTGGCCTTGATCCGCAGGCGGAAGATTTTCTGCCAGGGCGACCGAACATCACGGGGCGGCGCAAGGGGGCGGGGCCCGGTCCAGACCTTCTGTTCATCGGGCATACCGATGTCGTCCATCCGCGGGACTGGGATGCGCACTGGGCTGGTCAACCCCAGCAGGATCCGTTCGGTGCCGCCATCATTGACGGCGAACTGTGGGGGCGCGGGGCGGCAGACCTCAAGGCGGGCATCTGCACGTCACTTGCGGCGCTGGACCTGCTTGACCGGGCGGGCATCGGGCTGGCGGGCAGCGTCTCCTATGCCTTTGTCGGCGACGAGGAAAGCGGAGAGCCGGGAACCGGGATCAGCGCAGGGGCCCGGCACTGGGTCAATTCAGTTATCCGGGGCGATCAGCCGCGCCCGGACCTTGCCGTCTATGTCGAGCCGACGCGCCTGCAGGTTCTGCCGGTGCAGATCGGCTTCTACATCGCCGAGGTGACGTTAATCGGGAAATCCGCCTACTTCGGTCGCCCGGATCTGGGCCGCGACGCGCTGAAGGCCGGGCACCGTGTGCTGCAGGCGATCTGGGACCATTCCGACCGGCTGTCTGCAGCGGCAGAGGACCCCTTGCTGGGCCGCGCCTTCGTTCTGGTGACCGGGCTGGAGGCCGGCGGGCTGATCGCGGTTCCCGGCGAATGCAGGTTCTCGCTTATCGGATAGCTCTTGCCGGGCGACAGTCTGGACAAGGCGACGGCCGAGATTGAGGCGGTGATCCGCGGAGCGGTTCCGGAGGACATCGGCGTCGAGATCGTCTTTCCGGCCGGGCGCGATCATTCGCGCGGGGGATCGCCCACGGGCATCCCGCTGGACCACCCGCTGACCAACGGCCTTGCAAGCTGCATCCGGGCCGTCCGCCCCGATCGCGGCGGGATCGAAGGCGCACCCTTCTGGTCGGAAATGCCCTTTCTTACCGAACAGATCGGCATCCCGGCGGTCTACTGCGCGCCCGGCGACATCTCGATCTGCCACACCAATTTCGAGCGCGTGCCGCTTGCCGACTACCACGACGGCATCCTCGCCTTTGCCGCCTTCATCGCGACCACTTGCGGAATCCTGCCCGAAAACCCGGGCCAACATCAGGGAGAAAGACCATGACATTCGCTACTCGGAACCTTCTGGCATCGCTTTCGGTGCTGGCGCTGCTTGGATTGCCCGCCGCAGCGCAGACCGTCGGCCCTTCGGGCGAGGCGGCAACCCCGTCCGCCGGGATCACCGTCGACGATGCCCAAGCGGCGGAACTGCAGGGCAAGGGGCTCAAGGCCGCGCTGCTCTGGCACGACCAGGCGGATTTCGTCAACGCGGTCACGGCAGGTGCGACGGATGAGTTCACCCGGCTCGGGATCGAGGTTGTCGCCACCACCTCGGCGGGGTTCGACAGTGCCAAGCAGTTGGCTGACGTGGAAACCACGCTGGCGCTTGACCCCGATATCATCCTGTCCCTGCCGCTTGACCCTGTTGCCTCGGCAGTGGCGTTCAAGAAGGCCAGCGAGGCGGGCGTGAAGCTCGTGTTCCTGTCGAACCTGCCCGCCGACTACAAGCACCCGGCGGACTACGGGGCCATCGTCACCGACGACCTCTTCCAGATGGGCAAGCAGGCGGCGGACGTCCTGGCCACCGCAATGGGCGGCAAGGGCAAGGTCGGCTGGATCTATCACGACGCCGCCTACTACGTGACCAACCAGCGCGACAACGCCTTCAAGACCACGATCGAAACCAGCTATCCCGACATGCAGATCGTGGCCGAGGCCGGGATCAGCGACCCTGCGCGGGCCGAAGAGATCGCCAATGCAATGCTCCTGCAGAACCCCGATCTGGGCGGGATCTACGTCACCTGGGCCGGGCCTGCAGAGGGTGTGCTGGCGGCCCTTCGCGCCAACGGCAACACCACGACCAAGATCGTTACGCTGGACCTGTCGGAACCTATCGCGCTCGACATGGTCAAGGGCGGAAACGTGGCCGGGATCGTGGCGGACGAGGCCTATGAACTGGGTCGCGCGATGGCTGCCGTCGGGGCCCGTGCCGTGCTGGGTATCGAAAACCCGCCCTTCATCGTTGCGCCCGCATTGTCAGTGACCAAGGACAACGTTGCTGAGGGCTGGCAGACGTCGCTGCGCAAGGATGCTCCGGCGTCGGTGCTTGACGCGCTGAAGTGACCCCGTCAGCCGCGCCCGGCCCGTTCGGGCGCGGCTTTCCGATTTCCCAGCGGACAGTTGCCATGACCCTTACCCTCCCCTCGCGCGCCGCCTTGCAGGGACTGATCGTCTACGCTGGCTTCATCCTGATCTTTCTGTTCTTTTCGGTCATGCTCTGGGACCGCGGCTTCCTGTCGGCCCAAAACCTGACCAACATCGTCCTCCAGACAGCCCCGGCGACGGTACTGGCGGTCGGTCTCGTGTTCGTGCTGGCCGCAGGAGAGATTGACCTTTCCTTTGGCGCCGCCGTGGCGCTGGCTGCCATCGTCGCGGCCATGGTGATGCGTGCCCACCCTTGGCCGGCGGGTGTGCTCGCCGGCCTTGCGACCGGCATGGCCGTCGGGCTGGTGAACGGCGCCATCGTGGCCTATGCGCGCCTGCCGTCCTTTCTGGTGACCCTGGCCACCATGGGCGTGGTCGCAGGGCTGGCGCGAGAGCTGTCGAACCTGCAATCCATCCCGGTGACGGCAGAACCCTTCATCGCGATCTTCGGCGGCGGCAAGGCCTTCGGCATCCCCTCGCTGGTCCTTTGGACTGTCGCGGCGCTGGTCATCGGCCATCTGGTCTTTCGTGAAACCCGCTACGGTGCGCATGTGCTGGCCACCGGCGACAACCCGCGCGCGGCCCTCGTCTCGGGGATAAAGGTCGCGCGGTTGCGCCTGTCGGTGCTGGTCCTTTCGGGATTCTGCGCGGGCCTCGCGGGCCTGCTATACTCCGGGCGGTTGCAGGCTGCACGCTACACCCTGGGCGAAAGCGATCTGATGACGGTCATTGCTGCCGTCATCGTGGGCGGCACCGCGCTGACCGGCGGGCGAGGCACCATTCCGGGCGCGCTGGTCGGCAGCCTGATGATGGGGATGCTGTCGAACGGCCTGATCCTTATGGGATTGTCTGTCTCCTGGCAGATGATCATCAAGGGCCTGATCGTTCTGGCCGCCGTCGCCGTCTCGCTCCGCGAACCCAACCGCTGATCGGAGGTCATCCATGTTCCTTGACGTTCTTCGCCGTCGCAATCCCGCGTTCATCCTTGCTGCGCAGGCCCTGCATCAGTCAGGTGCGATCCCCGCCAATTCCTATGTCCTCGATCTGGATGCCATAACCGAAAACGCCCGGCTGTTGCGGGCCGAAGGCGACCGGCTGGGCCTGAAGGTCTTCGCCATGACCAAGCAGGTCAGCCGCCAGACCGGATTTTCGCGGGCAGTCATGGCAGGGGGCATCGACCGCTGCGTGGCCGTCGACATGGCTTGCGCCATCGCCTGCCACAACGCGGGGCTACGGGTGGGTCATCTTGGCCACCTTGTGCAGGTGCCGCGCGCCGAGGCGGCCATGGCTGCACGCGACATCACACCCGACTACTGGACAGTGTTTTCTGACGACAAGGCGACTGAGGCCGCAGCGGCAGCCAAGGCAGCCGGGCGGCAGCAGGCCATTCTCGCCCGTGTCCAGACGCAGGGCGACACGTTCTACCGTGGTCATGAGGGCGGGTTTGCCGCCGAAGCCGCCGTAGAGGCCGCCCGACGGATCAATGCTCTGCCCGGCGCGCGCTTTGCCGGGATCACGACCTTCCCCGCCCAGCTTTACGATCACGCCACCCGCAAGGTGCGCCATACGCCGAACCTCGCCACGCTCCAGCGCACGGCCGATGCCCTGCGCCGCTCGGGGTTCGCCGACCTCGAAATCAACGCCCCCGGCACTACCTCGCTTGTCACACTACAAGCCTTGGCCGAGGCAGGGGCGACGCAGGTCGAACCCGGCAACGGCCTTCACGGCACCACGCCCTTGCACGCCGTCGAGGACCTGCCGGAACGCCCTGCCGTGCTCTATCTGACCGAAGTCAGTCACCAGCATGCCGGACGCGCCTATTGCTTCGGTGGCGGCCTTTACATCGACCCGGTCTTTCCGGACTATGACGTAAAGGCGCTGGTCGGCCCCGAGCCCTCCACCGATGACGCGGCCCTCCGGTCTGTCGAAATCCCGCCCCCGTCCTCCATCGACTACTACGGCATGATTGATGCCGCCGGTCCGACGCCGCCCCGCACGGGCGACACCGTCGTCTTCGGCTTTCGCGGCCAGGCCTTCGTCACTCGCGCCTATGCCGTCGGGATTGCGGGCGTCTCCACTGGAACCCCCCATGTCGTTTCCATCGACAACATCTTTGGCCAGACCGAACCCTGGCCCCAGCTTCGCAAGGCCCTGCCATGACGCCCGTTCTGCAATTGAAGAACATCCGCAAATCCTTTGGCGGCGTCACCGCCATCCAGGATTTCTCGCTGGACCTGCATGCGGGCGAAGTGGTCGCCCTTGTCGGCGACAACGGCGCGGGCAAGTCAACGCTGATCAAGATGATCTCTGGCGTCCACCCGCCGACATCCGGTGATATCCTGCTGGACGGGCAGCCCGCCAGCTTTGCCGATGCTTCCGTCGCACGTGAACGGGGGATCGAGGTGGTCTATCAGGACCTGGCCCTTGCCGATCAGCAGACCGTCTACATGAACCTCTTTCTGGGGCGTGAGCCGGTCAAGGGCCCCTTCCGCCTTCTGGACCGCAAACGGATGATCGCCGAAACCGATGCACTGGTGAAGGAACTGGACGTTCGCATCCCGTCGGCCTCGGCCACGATCCGCGATCTGTCCGGTGGCCAGCGCCAAGGTGTAGCGATTGCAAGGGCCACGCATTGGGCCAAGAAACTGGTCCTGCTGGATGAGCCGACGGCGGCTTTGGGCGTGGCCGAAACCGCCCGGGTCGAGGCGACGATCGAGGCACTGAAGGCGCGTAACCTCGCGATTTTCATCATCTCACATAGCCTGGATCAGGTCTTCCGCCTGTCGGACCGCATTTGCGTCCTGCGCCGGGGACAGCAGATCGGTATTCGTGACACCGCCAAGGCCGACAAGAACGAGATCATCGCCATGATCACTGGGGTGTCCGCATGACCGGGTCAGGACACCTCATGGCGGCAGAAATCGCCGAAATTCCGGAGGTCATCGACCGGTAATTGCGCGACAACCTCGACCGCTACCTTGCCCGTGGTCATGACTGGGCCAACGACCCGCCCGTCTTGTGCTGCCAGACGGATTCGAACAAGTCTCCACAAGGGCAGGTTGGTTGTCCCTTATGCCGCGCAGAGACTGCGCCACCCGGCGAGAGCGGCGGCGCGGTTGGCCTTGAAGAGGGGTCTGCTGGAATGACTGCGTTCCTGGTTGAAATGGTTTGAGACGGAGGCGTGGACGGCGGCGAACTTCTGAAGACTTCGCATCCGCCGAAAACGGAGCATCGCCCGCTCCCGTCGTCGGAATGGTAGGTGCGAGTTCTCTGCCCTGTTGTTCATCCAGCGACCCGTCTCCTGCCGGTCGCCAGCGCCAATCTCCTTCAACGCGGCACCGTAGGAACGGATGTTTGTCGGTCACGATGACCTCGGGCTGACCATGTTTCCGCATTGCTTTCTTGAGGAACTTCAAAGCCGCCCGCTTGTCACGCGTCTTCGTGACGAGGCTCTCAAGAACCTCCCCTTAGTGATCGACGGCCCGCCAGAGGTAATGCCGCTCGCATTGATCTTCACCAAGACTTCGTCGAGGTGCAAACGCCAGCGGCTCGATTTCATCCCTTCGATCCGGTGCTTTCGGATCTCGGAGGCAAACATGGGACCAAACCTGTGTCACCAGTACCGCACCGTCCCGTGGCTGATATCGACACCGCGCTCGTGCAGTAGATCTTCGACATTCCGGAGCGACAATGGGAAGCGGACATACAGCATCACCGCAAGGCGGGTGATTTCTGGGCTGCTGTGAAAGCCTTTGAACGGGTCGGATTTGTTCATGTTCCGACGCTACGAGGCTGTCCTGCTCGTCTCAACCGAAATCCTTCTGACAAGCCCACCGGCGTTGCTGATGCGGCGGCCGTACCGCTTCTGTATGGCCAAACCGTGCTGAGACACGGGGGCTTGTCCGCTCGGGCGCGTCCCCGCGGGTGTGGCAGATTGCTGTTCATCCGACAGCGAGGCGGCGGGAAATGCCGCCACGACGGCCACGATCATCGGGCTTTGGTGCCTATGTCGATTGCTAGGCGGCATCGTTCGCGTTTGCAATGAGCTCTGTCAGAGACGATGAAGACTCGCGCCATCTTTCCGCAAGCGCCAGTCGGAACACCGACGTTGCGTGCGTGGCGAACCTGTCTGCGACTTCTCCTCTGGCACCGGCACTTGCCAGCAGAAAAAAACTTCGTTTGTGGTTGGGAAGGCAGTCATGCACGGCCAGATCGCGCAGCGCGGACGGCGCCTGAAGAAGGCATAGTGCGGAGGTTACGGCCCAGCCATAGCCGGACTGAACGAACCGTAGCAGGCTGTGGGTTGAATCGAAGCTGAACCGCGCCGGTTCGGTTGCGCCCAACTCGACCGCTATAGCCGAAGTCGCGGTCCCGAACTTGGAAGTCCTTCCGAAGGCAACCTGGGGCTTGTCGCGAACAAGCTGCGGCAGCAGGATCTCTGCCATGGTTCGAGGGGTCACCACCACGTAGGGATCGTGGAACAGAAGCTGACGGTTCTTGCTCTTGTTCGGTGCAAACGGAGGACAATCGATTGCGAGGTCGCACAGACCTGCGCGCAGGATTTCCTCGATCCATGGCGAGACTCCGGCGCGCAGTTCCAGCCTTTGTGCAAGGCGACCTGCGGCAGCAAGGATTTCCGCACCCAGGACACAGGACAGGCTGTCGGGCATGGCGATGCGCAGGACCTGGCGGCTTTCCTGGCTTGACCGCACCTTTGCCAGCAACGCCTCCAGCCGGGCAATAATGCCTGGAAGTTCCTGCAGCAACACCTCGGCCGCCGGGGTCAATCCGAAGGGCCGCGTTTCACGCCGCAAGAGCTTCAGCCCGAGGTTGGCTTCCAGCTGTTTCAAGTTTTGGGAGACGGTTGGCTGCGACAGACCAAGCCCGGCACCGGCGACCGACAGGTTTCCCGCTTCGGCAACCGCGAGGAAGGTTCTGAGCAGCGTGAGATCAAGGGCCTTATCATTGTTCATTTCAATATTGTTTATTGAAAAATCCAAAGCTGTGAAAGCCGATTGTTTTAGCCGAACGCCAAGTCATCTTGTCCGCAGGATTTTTTGGAGGACGCGATGAAAACACATGCGCAGGCGGTCGTCATCGGTGGCGGGTTGGTCGGATGTTCGATCCTCTACCACCTCGCCAAGCTCGGCTGGACAGACGTCGTGCTTCTGGAGCGTGACGAGCTGACTTCGGGTTCGACCTGGCACGCGGCCGCGAACATCCACGGGCTGCATGACAACAACAACATCTCGAAAATCCAGTACTACACGATGAAGCTCTACAAGGAGCTTGAGGCCGAGACCGGACAGGGGTGCGGCGTGTTCCAGCCGGGGTCGCTCTACCTTGCGCAGACCGAGGCGCGCGAGCATCAGTTGCACCTGCAGGAAGCCAAGGCCCGCTACTTCAAGGCCGATTTTCACAATATCAGCCGGGATGAGGCCGAACGGCTGCACCCGCTGGTCGATTTCGACGGCATCCGCTGCATCATGTATGAACCCGATGGCGGCAATGTCGATCCGTCGGGTGTGACACAGGCCTATGCGGCTGGGGCGCGGAAAATGGGCGCGGAGATTCACCGCTTCACCCCGGTCACCGCCACGATCCAGCAACCCGATGGCAGCTGGATCGTCGAGACGCCCAAGGGCGATATCCATGCCCAATGGGTGGTGAACGCCGCCGGGCTCTGGGGTCGCGAGGTGGCGCGGATGGCCGGGATCGAACTGCCGCTACAACCGACCGAGCACCAGTATTTCGTGACCGAGACGATTCCCGAGATTGCCGCAATGGGCCGCCGCCTGCCGTCGGTCGCCGATCGCGACGGCGAATACTACCTGCGCCAGGAGGGCAACGGATTGCTTGTCGGCGCCTACGAAAAAGACATGCGGTTCTGGGCAGAGGACGGCACGCCGCAGGGCTTCGGGCATGAACTCTTCGCCGACGACCTGGAGCGGATCGAGGAAAACATGATGCGCGCCATCGCGCGGGTTCCGGCGGTCGGAACCGCCGGCATCAAACGCGTCATCAACGGCCCGATGATCTGGTCGCCTGACAGTGCGGCACTTTACGGATCGGTGCCGGAACTCAGGAACTATTTCTGCTGCACGGGCATCATTCCCGGCTTCTCCCAGTCGGGCGGGCTTGGCCTGATGAGCGCACAGTGGATTGTCGAGGGCGAACCGCAATACGACATGTTCGCCTGGGATCTCGCCCGGTTCGGCGACTGGGCTGACAAGGCCTTTACCAAGGCGCGCGTGCAGGACCAGTATGCCAACCGCTTCAAGATCCATTTCCCCTATGAGGAACGTGCCGCCGGTCGCCCGGTGCGCACCCGCCCGCTTTCGCTCTGCAAAAGGACATGGGCGCAGTCTTTGGTCTCAATTACGGCTGGGAACACCCGCTCTGGTTTGCGCCCAAGGGCGTCGAGCGAAGGAAAGCTACGGCTTCACCCGCCAGCCCTGGTTCGACCATGTCGGGGCCGAGGCGAAGGCATTGCGGGACGGTGTCGGCGTCATCGACATCTCGAACTTCGCGAAATACGAGGTCAGGGGCGAAGGCGCGGGCGACTGGCTTGACCGGGTCATCGCCAACCGGGTTCCGTCGCAGATCGGGCGGTCCTGCCTGACCCCGCTCATCGGCAAGCGCGGCGGTATCGCGGGCGACTTCACCGTGACGAAGCTTGGCGAGGATCACTTCTTCATGGTGGGCTCGGGCATGGCCGAGCGTTACCACCTGCGCTATTTCAACGAGGTTCCGCGGCCCGAAACGGTTTCGTTCAAGAGTCTCACGGTCGACCTCTGCGGTGTAAACGTTGCGGGTCCGCAGGCGCGCGCGCTCCTGTCCCGGCTGACGCAAGAGGACTTGTCGGGCGAGGCGTTCCCCTTCATGCGCTCGCGCCGTATCTCCATTGCCGGCGTCGAGGCCATTGCGATCCGGGTTTCGTTCACCGGCGATCTCGGCTGGGAACTCTATGTGGCGGAAGCCGACCAGGTGAAACTCTACACCGCGCTTCTGACCAGCGGCGAAGACCTCGGCGTCCGTCCGGTCGGCAGCCGCGCCCTGCTCTCGCTCCGCGTCGAGAAGGGCTATGGTTCCTGGGGCCGCGAATACAGCCCCGAATACTGGCCGCAAGAGGTTGGCCTCGACCGGCTGATCAAGATGGACAAGCCCGATTTCCTCGGCAAGGCGCCCTATGCGGCACTCGCCGACCGCGCACCCCGCGAAAAGCTGGTGGTGATCGAGGTCGCGGCCGATATCGCCGATGCCACGGGCGGCGAGCCGATCTTTCTGCCCGACGGCACTCCGGTTGGCCGGGTTAGTTCAGGTGCTTACGGCTATTCGGTGGGTAAATCACTAGCCATCGGTTTCATCAAGGCTGCCCATGCGGTGGCGGGCACGGCCGTCTCGGTCGCCATTCTGGGGCAGGATCACAAAGGGACGATCCTTGCCGAACCACCCTTTGACCCAAAAGGGGAAAGGCTGAGATCGTGATATCGGCCTGTCGACGCTTCACGAAGCGACAGATGACCAAAGGCGACCATTCCGGCAGGGCTAACATGTCGAAACGGCATGAAGGCGTAAACGCTCAGTTTTCCTCCCGCTTGCCCGCGAGGATAAGGTCCGACACCGCCCGTGCAGTCTTCAGACGCAGCAGGTCCTGCCGGTCTGTAAGGACATCGGCATAGAAAGGAACGTTTAACAGGCGTTCTTCCCTGGGTTCCGTAACCTGCATCGCATTGTAGCCTGTCTGCGAGAAATAGGTGACATGGGCCCGGACGCTGGCAGCGCGGCCCTCGAAACCAAGAGCGACGAAAATGCGCCGCAATTGTTCGATCCGGAAGGCTTCGGTTTCGCGAAGCACCTCGGCCGTGCGCGGTGAACTGTGAGCCCAGTCGCGGATCGCGTTGTCATAGGCAGGAACATACTGATCCTCCTCCAGCAACACGCGCACATAGGCCAGGTATTGCTGCCAGCCGTCGTCGCCAGCCGACTCGATTGCCTCGGTGAACGGGGCGGTGTTGCGGTCCGCCCAGTCCTGACGAACCTCTTCAAGCAATTCCTCGAGATTGCCGAACTGCCAGTAAAAGGCGCCCGTCGTTGCGCCCAGATCCTCGGCCAGCTGGCGTAGGCTGATGCCGCTGATGCCCTTTTCGATCAATGTTTTACGGGCAGCGGCGACCCAACTCGTTGGATCCAGATTTCGGTCCGCCTTCTTTGTCGCGCGCGCCATTTTCGTTCTCCCGCCCCGACCGCATGCCCGGTTCCACAAAAAAGTTCATTGACTCAATTACAGAACATAACACATGTTACGCAATGAGCGTAACGACTGTTATGTTCAGTCAATCACGAACTACCCAGCGAGGAGGATGGAGATGTTTCAGAGGTTTCTCTCAACGGCTGCTTTCCTGGCGGCCTTTGCCGCAAGCGCGGCTTCAGCACAGATCGAACTCAAGTTTGCAACGGATTCCGGCGACCGCGATTCGCCGTCGGGCAAGGCGCTGGCCGCCTGGGCGAATGCCGTCAAGGACGGGTCCAACGGCGAAATTGACGTCAAGGTGTTCTACCAGAACGAACTGGGCGGCCAGCTTGAGGTGTTTGACCTGTTCGTGGCCGGCGAAGTGGACGCGATGATCTCGTGGCCGTCGACGTCCTATGACAAGCGGATCGGCATCCTGAACACACCCTACATGGTGACGTCGTGGGACGAGGCACTGGAAGCCTACAAGCCTGGCGGCTGGGCCAATGGCGTTCTGAACACGGTATTCAACGATATCGGGCTCAAGTATTTCGGCGCCTGGCCGGAAGGCTTCAGCGGTGTCGCGTCTCGCGGTTCGTACGCGCTGGACTTGGCTGGCGCGAGCGGGATGAAGGTGCGGACCCCACCCCTGTTCCCCTTCCCACAGATTCTCGAGTCGATGGGTTACCAGACCGCCGCGATCGACTGGGGCGAGGTCTACACCTCGATCCAGACCGGCGTTGTTGATGGTGACGCTGGCAACGTGATCTACTGGGACTACGAGTACTTCCGCGACGTGCTCGACTACTATGTCCGGACCAAGCACACCTTCGTGACGGGTAACCTGCTGGTGAACCTTGAGACCTACGAGGAACTGACGGACGAACAGAAGAAGCTGGTCGAAGAAACCGCCATCACCACGATGGAGGCGCAGTTCGAAGCCGCGAAGGCGGAAGACGAACACTATGTTCAACTCGCCGTCGAGTCCGGCATGGAATACTTCGAACTGACGGACGAACAGCTTGCGCCGATCGTTGAAAAGGTCCGCGCCGAGGTCTGGCCACAGATGGAGCCTGATGTCGGCAAGGACGTCATGGACCTGATCCGCGCCGAAGTGAACTGAAACATTTCGCGGCCGGAGCCTACGGGTTCCGGCCGTTGTCTTACCCCCATTCAGGATACTGGGAGCTTACCGTCATGGTGGAATTCTTCAGAAAGCTGGATTCTGGCCTGATAGGCCTGCTGAACATAATCGTCATTGTCACCAGCCTCGCAATCACCGGGCTGATCCTGTTCCTTGTGGCTGCGCGCTACTTTCTCGGCTGGTCGGTTGTCGGCGTGCTGGAACTGGCGACACTGTCGGCAATCTGGCTTTACATGTGCGGGGCTGTTGTCGCGGCGCGCAACCACCAGCACCTTGTCGTCGATTTTCTGTCCCTGTCGCTCACGAATCCCAGAACCAAGGCGCTACATACCTTCGCCGTGTCCCTGGTCATGGTCGTGCTCAGCCTGTTCTTTCTGAGCCTCGCCAGCGATATGGTCGCATGGTCGATGAAGCGCCCTCAAACGACCGCTGCACTCAGTATCCCGCTGATCATTCCGCAATCAGCCGTCGTTCTGGCTGCGATTTTTTGCGGTGTCTATGCGGTTCGCGATGCCGTCGCTGCCGGTTTTTCGGTGTTTGGCAGGGCATCCAGCAACACAGGGAGAACTGACCCATGGAAGCGCTTTTCGGCATTCTTCTTCTGATGGCCCTGATGATTTTCGGGGTACCCGTCGCGTGGTCCTTCGCGGGTGTCCTGATGTTCCTCGTCTGGGCCTATGATGTGAATACCGCCACGTTGTTGTTGCAGGGGTACCGGTCGCTCGACTCGGTCATCCTTCTGGCGCTGCCGCTGTTCGTCCTCGCGGGCTATCTGATGCAAAGCGGTGGCGTCGCCGCGCGGCTGATCTCGTTCATGTCGATGATGATGCGTGGCCGCAAGGGCGGGCTCGGGGCCGCCCTGATCGGATCATCCGGCGTCTTCGGCGCGATTTCCGGCACGGCGACGGCGGCCGTCGCCTCGATCGGTACGATCATGGGCGATCCGCTGGCGGCACGCGGCTATCCGCGCGGTTATACCAGCGCGATGCTCGGGGTTTCATCGCTCCTCGGCATTCTCATTCCGCCGTCGATCACGCTGATCCTGTTCGGTGTCGTCACCCGTCAGTCGATCACCGCACTGTTCGCTGCGACAATCGTGCCGGGCCTGCTGCTCATGGTGGGTCTGATGATCTTCAACAAGATCGCAACGGCCCGCATGTTGGTCGACACACCCGAGCGACTGGCCGCGATAAAGGCGCAGAAGTCACCGCATGGTCCGATGCGCGCCACGATACAGGCCGCACCGGCCCTGATGATGCCCGTTGTCATCCTGGGTGGAATCTACGGCGGTGTCTTCACCCCCACAGAGGCGGCCGCCGTGGCGCTCTTCATGGCCATCCTGATCGGCTTTTTCATCTACCGCGACCTGACGCTTTCGCGCTTCCGCCAAAGTCTGGTGGAGGCAGGTGAGACAACCGGCACGATCATCCTGATCCTGCTGTTTTCCTTCATGATCGGACGGATCATGGTCGCTGAGAGTGTGCCGCAGGAGCTGACCGAAGCCGTCACGCAAGTGTCCGAGAACAAGATCCTGATCCTCATTCTGGTCAACGCGTTCCTGATCTTCGTGGGCATGATCATGGACGACCTTTCGGTGACGGTCGTGATCGCGCCGCTGATGATGCCATTGATGATGCATCACGGCGTCGATCCGGTGCATTACGCCTCGATCGTGGCCTGCTCGGTCGTGATCGGGGCAAACAGTCCGCCGGTGGCGCCTATCCTCTACATGGCCTGCCGCATCGGCAAGGTGTCGATCCATGAAGCCATCAAACCGGCATTGCAGATCATCTTCTATGTCGCGCTACCGGTGATGCTGATGGTGACCTTCGTGCCAGAGCTTTCTCTTTTCGTGCCCCGTCTGCTAGGCCTGCACTGACACCATAACCAGAGTCCCGTCGATGCCAGAACTGACTATCGCGCTCTTTCAGGCAGCACCTGAATTCCACACGTCTGAAAGGGCGCTGGCAGCGCTGGACCATGCCATGTCCAGCGCCGCCCGCAGCGGCGCCCGGTTGCTTGTCACGCCGGAACTATACCTGAGTGGGTACGGCAACGCTGACGCAGTCCGGGCTGCCGCCCAGCACGTGACGTCACCGGCTATCCAAGCGGCATCGCAGCTTGCGGCCCGCCACGGCATTGGGCTTGTCCTTGGGTATCCGGAACGGAGTGACGGAAAGCTATTCAACAGCGCCGTCGTATTCGATGGACAGGGGCGGCTGCTTCATAACTATCGGAAAATGGCCCTGCCGAACGACTTTGAACGTGGCTGCTTTCATTCCGGCACCTGGCCGCAGGTGTTCGAGTTCGAAGGCGTGCGGTGCTCCGTCGTCATCTGCTACGATGTCGAGTTCCCGGAACTGCCCCGCCATGCGGCGCTTGCAGGTGCAGAATTGCTTGTTGTTCCAACGGCGCTGCGTGCGCGCTGGCGGTTCGTGTCCGACTGTATCGTCCCGGCACGGGCCTATGAAAACGCCATGTTCGTTGCCTATTGCGATTATGCCGCGAATGGGACTGAGCCGGTATACAGCGGTGCCAGCACGATCTGCGCGCCAGACGGCTCTCGCCTGAACACGGGCTCAGCCGAGAACGGGCTCCTGCTCGCGACCATTGACACGGATGCCGTCGCTACCCGCAAGGCCGATTTCGATTTCCTCGAGTCGTTGAAGGAACTGAACACTCTCAACAGGCCGCTGATCCGTTTCGCCTAGGCCGACACCCAGCCGGGGATACCGAGATGCCGACACAGAAAAGAACACCAACCATACCTCCCATGGACCGGCCCTCCGGCTGGCGTCCGGCCGATGAGATCGTTCCGATCGACGATGAGACACCTCCATCAACGGCCAGTTTGACTGGCTTGTGGTGGGCGCCGGCATCACTGGCCTTTCCGCCGCGCACCGGCTTGGCGAACTGGTGCCTCAGGACCGTGTCCTCATGGTCGATGCCCGCCCGGTGGGCTGGGGCGCATCGGGGCGCAACTCGGGCTTTCTGCTGGACCTGCCGCACAAATTCGACCTCGATCATCCCGATGCAGCGCGTCTTCACAAGATCATGGGGTTGAACCGGGGCGCGATTGCGACCCTGCGGGAGCAGACCGAACGGCTTGGCATCGCCTGCGACTGGTCGCCCGTCGGGAAGCTGCAGGGCGCCGTTCGTGAACGCGGCACGGGCATGATGCGAAAGTTCTGCGAAGCGCTCGACAAGATCGGCGAACGCTATGAGGTTCTGGATCGGCAGGGCTGCGCGGACATCATGGGAACCGACTACTACGCAGGCGCCGTTTTCACTCCCGGCGCCGTCCTTGTCGACCCATTCCTGCTGGTCCGCGGCCTGGCGCGGCGCCTGCCCGAAAACGTCACGCTGCGCGACGATGCCGCTGTCGTGGAGTTCTCGGAAAATCCGGTGGCTTTGCGGCGCGACTTCGCCTTGGCGATGGCGATGTGGTCGAGGTGGCAGCAAACAAGGTCATCCTTGCCACCGATCCCTACACACCGGAATTCGGCTATATGACAAACCGCATTCTGCCCACCATCACCTATGCCAGTATTACGCGCGCCCTGACGACGGCAGAACGCAAGCGCTATACCGGCAGAATGAACTGGGGTCTGACGCCGGCGGATGCGGGCGGCACAACTCTGCGCGCATGACGGCCGACGGGCGGCTTCTGATCCGCAACCACTATGGATTTGCCCCGAACTACCGGGCCACGGCCCGCGACCTTGGCAAGGTCGCCGAGCGCACAGGGAGGGGCTGGACAAGCGTTTCCCGGCCCTTAGGAACGTCCCGATCACATCCACCTGGGGCGGCGTGGTCAGCCTGTCACGAAACCACGCAACCTTTTTCGGCGAGATGGCTCCGGGCGTCTATTCGGCGAATTGTAACAACGGGGTGGGAATGACGCGAGGTGCGAGTTCCGGCAGGCTGCTGGTTGATCTTGCGCTGCGCCGAAACTCGCAGGCACTCGAAGATATCATCTCGGTCAGCGGTCAGCCCTCGACGATCCCGCCCGACCCGTTCCGTTCGATCGGTGTCAGCGGCCGAATGAAACTCATCGAATGGGAAAGCCGCGCAGAAATCTGACGACCCGCCGATCACGAAAGCTGCGGACAGGGTGAAAGTTACCCGACACAAATCCGGCCAGCTGATGATTCACGCTGTTCGCACAGGCATCATGGTCGATCTCTCTGCGCAAAAGCGGCTCATCGTGTCAGATCGGAGGCCTGAGCAAGGAGAACGGTGCAAGGACAGAACGTTTTCAATACGATGCTGTCAAAATGCGCTGTTCCAAATGCGCGTCTGAAGCCCATAAACGGCGTACATACTCGGCGAGCTCCGGGCTGTCGGATGCGTATACGTCGCAGCCTCGCAGGGCACCGCGAAGGTCCGGATTGCGGCCCAGAAACTGCCAGACGACGCGAGTCGCAACAACATCGTGTGACCCTTCCGGTGCGATCCCGAGGACAAGGCCCGGCAAAAACGTCGGCGCGGCATAGTCCGAAGCGATAAGTACGGTCGACCAGAAGCTGCGGCCCATGCCGGTTTCCCGCTCCTGGATGATCAGCCGGTTATGCGCTTCGATCACGATGCCGTTGAACCGCATGGGGGATGGCACGGCGAATTCCTCGTCACCGTGGCGCTCGATGGTCTTGGACAGCCAGCGATTGCTCGCCCGGTACAGATGGCACAGTGCCCGCAGGATATAGTCCCGATCAGGGTCCGGGCTGAAATGGACATGGTAGTAGCCTTCGTGCCGCTCCAGAAGCTCCGCCGAGGCGGTTCCGTGATCGACGAGGCGCTCTAGTTGGGCCGCGAACCGGTCCCAACGCCTGGCCGCGCGCGGCGGCCTGAGGCGGATGAGGGCTGCGAAATGCCGCGCGGCGGCTCGTGGACCTTCTCCCTCGTCCACGCGCCGAAGAAGTCGCAGATGCGCCGCAGTGTGACAGCGACGGCTGGGTCTGGCCGCTGAGATACTTGTTCACCTGCTGCCGGTTCACAAGCCGATCCGCCGATGATCTCGGATGGAACGACCGTAGCTGGCAGAGAAGCCTGGGTTCAAAGGCGAAATGTTCGTCCGGCTTTCTGTGCATTCTTGCTACTTGACTACACTCAGCATAACGCCAATTGACGATCTCAACCTCCCCTGTCGCTGACCGGGTCTTCATCCCTTGATACTGCGCAGTTCCGACCTCGCCATCAAGGGTTTCACTGACCTCCACTGCCGCCTGCTGGTATCGACAACCTTGTCGTAGCCCTGCCGGTGGCCGCGTCCGCCGATACGCCTGATCGCCATTCCGGCTGATCCCGGCTACCTCGATCCGCCTACTATGGCTCTTCTTCCGAGGCGATACTGATCGTGATGTCCCCCATCCGGCGACTGGGCGCACGTGTACGGTGACGAATGGACCGTTGAACTTGATGCAGCCGCGTCAGCGATCTGTCGGACCCCGCCAACATCGCCTTCGAACCAGCCCGGGATCATGTGGTCGGGAGGATACGGCGAACTGACAGCCGAGGATGCTGAGTATTCTTTGAGCGCCAACAACCCGATCTGGAAAGTGCACTGGCCCCGAATACGCGCGCTCCTGACCGATGTCGAGGTGACCGGCAAGTATACCGGCATCATCCATCTGGCCAAACCCTCGCCCAGCTTCTGGTCGGCGACGCTGACCTATACGACGGGCGCTATCTCGAAAGGCGCCGCCGAGGCGGCGGGCAGGCTATTTCGAGGCGACCGGTTGGCCAACCCGCCCCTACCGGTCTAAGAGCTTTGAGCCGGGCCAGCCGATGGTGCTGGAGAAGGACCCCGACTGGACCGGCACGCCCGGCGCCTTCGACGAGGTCGAACTGATCGCCACGCTGACGACAATGCCGCGCGGGTGGCGTTCGAGGCGGGTGAGGTCGATTACGTTTTTGGCGTCTCTGCGCTGGAATACGACAACTGGTCGGCCAACGTGCCGCGCGACGGGCAGGTGGCGCTGAAACAGTCGATCGACCCGCTGTGGCTGGGAATCTCCGAAACCCATCCGGCCCCTGTCCGATATCCGTGTCCGCCATGCGATCCAGAAGGCGATCGACATTCCGACGATCCTCTTCCAGGCCACCCTCGAACGCCACGAAGCAGGCGCCGGGCATCGCCCCCGGCCTGCCCGGCTGTACCGCGAGGGCAAGCTGATGCAACGCGATGTCGACGGCGCGAAGGCGCTGATCGCCGAGGCCGGCGCTGAAGGCACGGCGATCCGGCTGACTATGTGAACAACGCCAACCGCGCGGCCATCGCCCAGATCATGCAGGCGAACCTGGCCGAGATCGGCTTGACGGTCGAGCTGAACGGCCAGGACGAGGGCACATTCTGGGCCGTGACGAAGAACGTGCCAAGGCTCTGCAACTGCATGCGTGAAAAGCTGGTACGGCAAACCCGGACGGGCTTTATACGCTGCAATACTTCATCTCCGATCAGGTCGGCGTCTGAACTGGAAGGGGATGGCCATCTCGACTATGACGCGCTGGTGGAAAAGGCGCGAGAGACGGTGGATGAAGGCGAGCGTGCCGCGATCTATGTCCACAGCTTCCGGCATATGCTGGAAGGCGCACTCTCTTTTCCTGACCCATGAGCCGCTGACCGTCCTTGGCGCGACAGCATCGTTCCGGGCGGCGCTGCCCGATGGCCGCCCTGTCTTCGGCGCCTTCTAAAAGCGGCGAATCCAGCGATAACGGGGCGGACAACCCCGCTCCCGACCCAGACCGGAGCCCTTCCATGTTCGGCTATATCCTGCGGCGGGATCGCGCTCGGCTGCGTCCTTCTGCTCGCCATCTCGACGCTCTACGTCATCGTGCAGGCTGCTCCCGGCGATCCGGCCCGGCCATGCTGGGGCCCAAGGCGACGCCCGCGATCAAGGCGGCCTTTGCCGAGAAACTCGGCCTCGACCGGCCGATGCCGGTGCAGATCGCACGTTATGTCGGCTCGGTCCTGTCGGGCGATCTGGGCACCGATCTGCGCGCTCCGCCGCCCGGTGACCGAGGTCTGGGCGGCGCACGCGCCCTATACGGTCGAACTGATCCTGCTGCCCTTCTCATCGCCGCCGGGCTTGGCATTCCGCTGGCCGCGCGGCGTGGGCGGTGCGGCGTAACAGCGTCTTTGACAGGGTGATCGGACTATTATCGGTCAGCTCATCTCGGTCCCGCCGGTGATCATCGCGATCTGATGCTTTCTGTTCTCCGCCGCGCTGGGCTGGCTTCCGGCCATCGGCGCGGGCGAAGGCGAAGGCCTGGGATCGCGTCTTCACCACCTGATCCTGCCCGCCGTCGCGGTGGATCGGCCGGCCGCTGCTCGGCCGCGCCTCGATGATCGAGGTGCTGTCGGCGAACTACATATCCGCAACGCCCGCGCTCGGTCTGCCGAGGTGCGGATCGTCTACCGGTACGCCCCTGGTGCACCGCCGTGGCGCCCACTGTCACCGTGTGCTTGGCGTCGGCGTCGGCTACATGCTGCGCAGCGCGGTCTTTGCGGAAATCGTTCCCGTCTGGCTCGGCATCGGCAAGCTGATGTATGACGCGGATTCTGCGGAACTACCCTGTCACCCTTGGCGCCGTCCTTGCCGCCACCACGCTTCATCGCGGCCACCACGCTCGCCGACATCCTCAACGCGCTGGATCGACCCGCGCCTCAAGGAGAGCCGGAATGACCGCCGTCAGCACCGATATCGCCACGCAAGACCGGCCGGGGTTTCCACCTTCCTTCGCGATCCGATGGGGCTTTCGGCCTGACCATCGCGGTCCTCTCGGCGCTGCCCTGGATCGCGCTCTACGATCCGGCCGCGCTCGATGTGCCCGCCGCTTCCAGGGCCTGCTGCCGCGTAAGACCTGGCTGGGCACGGACGAGCTGGGCCGCGACGTCTTCAGCCGCGCCATCTGGGGCGGGCGGATCGCGCTGACCGTGGCCCTTGTCGCCACGGCGCTCTCTGTCCTGATCGGCGGGCTTCTGGGCATGCTGGCGGCGATGGGTCCGCGTTGCCTCGACTATGTCCTGACCATGCGGGCTTCGACACGGTGCGCGCCTATCCGGTGATCATCCGCAGCTGGCCATCGGGCCGATCTTCGGCGGCGGTATGGGCGTCCTTCTCGGTCTTCTGGTCGCGACCCGGCTTCTATTACGCCCGCGTCATGGTCCTCGGTTGCGCAAATCTTCGGCGGAATATGTCGAGGCGCTGCGTGCCATGGGCATGGGCCGGACCCTAATCGTGCTGCGCCACATCCTGCCCAATGCCATCGGCCCGATCCTGATCATCGCTTCCATGTATTATCCCGGTCTATATCACGGCCGAAGCTGGCATTTCTTTCCTGGTGGTCGGTGTGAAGCCGCCCGCCGGGATCAGCGCTCGACCAGGGCTTCCGTTATGTCGGCCACACCCCTGGCTGGTGATCGCGGGCGGGCTGCCGCTGATCCTCGCCAGCTGGGCTTCACCTTCCTCGGCGAGGCCTTGCGCGACGCTTTCGACCCGAAACTCAGGCGGAGGGGCTGAAGATGGAGAGGCTTCTTCAGGTCGAAAACCTCGCCGTGCGCTTCGGCCCGGTGCAGGCGGTCAAATGGGTTTCGTTCGGGCTGGGGCGGGAGAGACGACGCTGGGCATCGTCGGCGAAAGCGGGTTCGTGGAAAGTCGACGCTTCTCTGGGCGCTGACCCGGTTTTTCACCCGAAACCGCCGCGATCAACTCGGGCGAGGTCTGGTTCGAAGGCGAAGACCTTCTGCGCCTGCCGCCCGACCGGCTTCGCGCACTTCGGGGCACGCGGATTTCCTACATCTCGCAGGACTCCGGGACGATGCTCGCACCTGGATACCAATGGCCAGCATGGACGTGCTGCACCGCGAGCCGTGGAGCGTGCGGGAAAAGCGCGCCTGTATCGACGCGCTCGGACGGGTCAGCCTGCCCGGATCCGGCAAAGCGGCTCGACATGTATCCCCACGAACTGTCGGCGGCCATTGTAGCCAGCGCGTGTCCATCGCCATGGCGCTGATGCTGGGCCGGACCTCTTGCCGACGAACCCACCACCGCGCTGGATGCGACGCTGGAGGTCGAGGTGCTGGATCTTCTAGGCGCTTGCAGCGCGAAACCGGCTGCGCCGTGATCTTTCGTCAGCCACCACCTCGGCACCGTCGCCACACTTTGCGACCGCGATGGTGATGAAGACGGCGAGATCCGCGAGACGGCTCTGTCGCCCGCGTCTTCGCCACCCCAAAGGGACGACCAGCGGCGGCTGCTTCGCGACCCCCGCCCGCATCCTGACCCGGACACGGCGCTCGCCCAATGATGGCGGATGCCGGGTGAACCACCGGTGCGGTCCCCCTGCGCCGAACCCTGCCGGACGCGTGAAGACGGAGGAGAACCCGTGCTGTCCGTCAGCGACCTTCCGTCACCTATACCCGTCGCGGCGTCCTCCTGCCGGGGCTGTCCTCGGCGGATCGGTGGGATTGGCCTGCGCCGTCCGGCAGGGTTCGATATCCGCAAGGGCGAGAGACGCTGGCGCTGATCGGTGAAAGCGGATCGGGCAGCTGACCGTGGCCCGCGCGATCCTCGGGCTGGTTCGGCCTGACGCGGGACGATCCGTCTTGGCGAGCGTGACCTGACCACCGCCGACCGCGCCGAGGGCAGGCGCGGGCCGAAGTGTCGGTGATGATGTTCCAGGACCCGGCAGGCTCGCTCGCCGCGCCGGACATTGGCCGAACAGGTGGTGGAACCCTGATCGCATGGCCGCCGACACATGAGGCTACCCGGGGAAAGGCAGTGAAACTCTTGACGCTTGCGGGTCTCGATGGCGGTTTCGCCGACCGCTACCCGCATGAATTGTCAGGCGGGCAGGCGCGGGGCGTGCGGGCGTGGCGCGGGCTTTGGCGCTCTCGCCCCGCCTGATCGTCGCGGATGAGCCGACCGCGGGCCTTGACGTGTCGGTTCAGGGCGAGTAGTGATCAACCCTTGAACGACCTTCCGCGGAACGGCTCGGCCTCTCGCTTCTTCTGATCACCCACAACATGGCCGTTGTCCGCCATGCTGCCGACCGGGTGGCGGTGATGCTGGAAGGGGGCTGATCGTCGAGACCGGCCGCACCGCGCGCATCTTCGCCGCGCCCGAACACGACTACACGGCGCGGCTGATCGCCGCCGCCCATCACGATCTTCCAACCCATGAAAGTGCCTGACATGACTGCGCCTTCGACGACCATCGACCACGACCTCTGCTTACGCCCGCGACCGAGCAGCTGCAGGCTCTTCCGGGCGGGAAAACTGTCGCCCGTCGAGGTGCTTGAGGCGCAGCTTGCCCGCGCCGAGGCGGTCGAACCGGTGATCAATGCCTTCACCGAGACCTTTGCCGAAGAGGCGATGGCGGCGGCGCGGCGGGCCGAGGAGGTCTGGCTGAAGCGCCCCGACATGGCGCGGCCGCTGGAAGGGATCACCGTCGCGATCAAGGACGAAATGCCGGTCAAGGGTCAGCGCAATACGCAAGGCCTGCTGATTTACAAGGACTACATCGCCGACCACACCCACCCCGTCGCGACCCGGTTGCAGGAGGCGGGCGCTGACCTTTCACGCCCGCACGACAACGCCGGCCTCGTCGCGCCTGGATCACCGCATCGCGCCTCCATGGCGTGACGCGCAAGGCCCGTGGAACCCCGAATACACCTGTTCGGGGTCTTCAGGTGGCGCGGGGGCGGCGCTGGCCGCCGGGACCACCACGCTTGCCACCGGCTCGGACATCGGCGGCTCGATCCGCGCCCGGCGGGGCAAACGGCATCGTCGGCTGCCGCCCTATGGCCGCGTGCCGGATGAGCCGCCCTTCAACCTCGACTGGTACTGCCATGTCGGTCCGATGGCACGAACCGTGGCCGATACCGCGCTGATGCAAAAACGTCATCTCGCATCCACCTGCAGGATATCGCGACGGTGCGCTAGGCAAAGATGGTGATCCCGGCTGGGGCGACCTGAAGGGCAAGCGCATCGCCTGGACCTTTGATGTTGGCAACGGTGTCGTATGACGAGGTCGCGGCCCAGACGATGAAGGTGCTGGAGGCGCTGGCCGATGCCGGGGCGAGCGTCGAGGAAGTGTCGCTTGGCTGGGCGCGGATGTCCGCGACGGCTGCGCGCTACCTCGATCACCTCATGGGCTCGGCGCGCGAGGTCGAGGCCCATCCCGATCTCGTCTGCGACTACACCGCCTTCTATGCCGAACGGTCGGGCACCACGACCGCCGAACAGTTCCTCTGGCTTCATGGACGTCGCGGGCGACGTCTACAGCCGCTTCGGCCCGCTCATGGAGGAGTATTACACCTTTATCTGCCCCACCTTCGCCACGCATGAGGTCAGGGCTGACCAGATGCCGTGGGAACGGATGATCGCAAGGGCAAGATTTCGACAGCGACTACGACTGCAACCTTCAGACCGTGTTCAACATGCTCGCGCCTTCGCCGGTTCTGGCGGTTCCTGCGGGTATCGCCTCGAACGGTCTGCCTTCAGGCGTCCAGATCGCCGCCCGCGTCGACGACCCGCGCGTCTTCCATGTCGCGCTGCCTTGCCTCGACCGCGTGAACGGCGGCCCCGGCTGCGCGTGGAAGCCCAACTTCCAGGAACAACGCGCTTGCATCGCATCGCCGGATGGCTGAACTCCCCCCTGGACTTGCCCGGAAAAAGCGGAGAGCAATCAACTGAGGAACCAGGAAGTGTTCTGCGGGAAACGCTCGACGCCGCCGGAGTGCCGGCGTGAAGCGGTTCGTTTTGGCGCTGACGAGCGGCCGAACGCGGCGAGATCGCGGTACATCTGGGCGTCGGACTTTCGACACTGACACGATGGCTCGGTCGCGAGCGCGATACCGGTGAGCCGGTTGAGGCATCGGTCGATTTGCATGCCGAGCGAAGCGGTTGCGACGCGAGAACGCGGTTCTGAAGCAGGAGCGCGACATCCCAAAAAAAGCGGCCGCCTTCGTGATCCGCAGATCGACGGGCCCTCGCGATGATCCATGGCAGTCCCGGTGCTGACTGGTCGATCAACGGTCTGGCAAACGCGGTGGAAGCTCGCCTCTCGCTGGCAAGCGGTTTGCGGCGCAGGTGGGTGTGGCGCCAATGGCCTATGCCCGACACTGGCGGCTGAGTATCGCCCGCAATCGCATCGCGCGCACCACAGACTCCGCAAGCGGTCATCGCACACGACCTCGGCTACCAGTCCGAGGCAGCATTTTGCCGCGCATTCAGGCGGGAGTTCAATATTTCACCGGGCAGTCTGCGACGCGCTTCGGTCGGGCAGGACGGTTCGGAAGGGTAGCGATCGCCCTCTCGCGATTTCTCTCGGCAACTTCACCAACGCTGCTCGATCAGTGCGGTCCCTCGCTTTCCTGCATCGAGAATCCTGTCTGCAAGCCCTTCCGCTTTGGCCAGGCGGGCGAGTGTGATGGTGCCCAGAAGCAATGCCATGGTCGCTACACCCTTATCCATCGCTTCGCGTTCGTCGGCGGCCAGCAGTCGGGCCATGCGTTCGACGGCATCCGATGCTTCGGCCTCCGCTGCGCCGTCGAGACGGGCAATTTCGGCACCCAGAGCGGCAAGCGGGCACCCTTGACCACGATCCGCCACATGCTCGGCCGAAAGGTAGCGCGCGCGACGTAGCTGTCCAAGGCGGAAGCTTGGTCCGGACCGGAAGGCGCCGCCTCGACATCTGACAGCACCTCGTCCACCGCGTGGCTGAACGCTGCGGCGACCAAGGCCTCCTTGGATGCAAAATGCCGGTAAAAGCCGCCATGGGTCAGCCCTGCGGCCTTCATGACATCAGCGACGCTGGTCGTCTCGATCCCGCGCTCTCGAAAGAGCTGCGAGGCCGCCTTGAGGATGCGCTCGTGGGTCTTCTGCTTTTCGTCCGCTGACATTCTCGGCATCGGGCCGACCTCCGGGGCTTGACAGTTTGGATTTTGCGTATCATCTAAAAATATAGATGACAACCAACATCCCAAAGAGAAGCCGCCCGATGTCCAGTAAGCCAAACATCCTTGTCACTCAGCGCCGCGGAAAAACCGGTCTGCAAACTGCGTTGATGCTGCTGCATCGGGATTTTCCCGTCCGGGCGCTCGTTCGGCGGCGCGACCACCGGTCCGAGCGGTTGGAGCGCACAGGCGCCGAGGTCATGGTCGCCAATCAATACGCGCTGCCTGATATGCGCTCGGCGATGCGCAGCGCGCAGAGGGCCTAATAATGCGCACCGACCGCGCCCAATGGCTCGCATTTCAATGGCTTTACCGCCGCGGCCTTTGAGGCCAAGCTGGAACACGTGGTCACGCTCAGCCAGTGGCTGTCGAGCGCGAACCACCCGTCGCTGTTCACCCGCGAGGTCTACATCAGCGATATTCTGATCGGGATGCGGGACGAGATGTCGGTGACCACCGTCAATCCGGGCTGGTTTGCCGACAACTACCTGATGGTTCTGGATATGGCGGCGCATCTGGGCGTCTTCACCATGCCGCTTGGCGATGGTCGCGTGAAGAAGAACGCGGCGCTGAACGAGGATATCGCGCGTGTGGTCGCGGAGGCGCTGATCGATCCTGACACACATTCGCGCCAGACGTATCGCCCGACGAGACCGGAGCTTCTGTCTCCCGAGGAGATCGCGGCGGCGATGGGCCGCGCGCTGGGCCGCAAGGTCCGGTACATGGACATTTCCGAGCGCATGATGGTCAAAGCGCTCAAGGCGCTCCCCCCCTCGAACTATTCCGTCGCTGCGGTCACGCAACTAGCACTCTATGCCGAGGAATACCGCCGGGGCACCTTTGCCGTCGGCGCGCCGACCGATCATGTGGCGCGGATAGGCGGGCGCGATCCCGAACCTTTCGAGACGGTCGTGCGCAGATACGTGCAGGAACGCCCTGCATTGCGCCGCAGTGTAGCCCGCACTCTGGGTGCCATGGGCGGGTTCGCCAAGATCCTCCTGACCCGGCCATTCGACCTGCAAGCTGCCGAGGAGGCACGCGATTATGTCCGGATCGCTCAGCCGGCCTACGCGCAGGACGACGCCGAATGGCTGGGCGGTCACAGCCTCCGCGATACCGCGCACCTGCGCGTCGCTTGATCCCCCGCGCTCACCGCACTTCCAACCATGACAATGGAGACTTCCTCATGAACATTCAAAATGAGCTGATCGCCCGCAACGCCTGCTTCGCGGCCACGTTCGAGCGTGGCGACATGCCTATCCTGCCGCGGTTGCGCACCCTGATTGTGACCTGCATCGATGCGCGGGTCGATCCGGCCCATATCCTCGGCCTCGATCTGGGCGAGGCCATCGTGGCCCGCAACAACGGTGGCCGGGTGACGAGGGCCGTCATCGAAGAAATCCTGACCCTGACCGTCCTCGTCGGCGCAGCGACGGGCGGCCAGGAGTCGGCGTTCAATATCGTCCTGCTCCAGCACACCAATTGCGGCGCGCAGCGCCTGGCGGACCCGCAGTTGCAGGGCATGCTGCAGCAGAAATTCGGCATCGACGTCTCTGAATATGCGGTCACCGATCAGGCTGCCGACCTCATGACGGATATCGGCCGTCTTGCCGATGCGCCGGGCATGCCCGGCGAGATGACCGTGTCAGCCATGGTATACGACGTGGCCACCGGAGCGGTGCAGGAGGTCGCGCCGGTCAAGAGCCTTGCCGAATACCGCGCGGCGAACGTCGGCGCTGAAAACCAACGCCGCCGACATCTCTGAAGCCGACGCTTTGGGGGCGCTCCACGAGTTCGACACAGTCTGGGCCCAGCTCTTCCCCGCCGAGCAAGCCCAGATCGTCCAGCTCCTTGTGCGGCGCATCACGGTGACAGCCGCCAGGCTCGAGTCGATATCCGGCGCGAGGGCATGCGCCGGGGGTCATCCGTGAGATGTTCGCCCCGCGCGAGATCCGCCGAATGACAAAACCTGACGACACGATCCGCATCCTGATCCCTCTCCAGGCGCGCAAGAAGAACAGGCGACCGAAAATCGTGCCTCCCGCCGAGCATCGCGAGCGCGGAGCAAGCACAGGATCCACATATCCTGCGCGCCATCGGCCGCGCATGGAGCTGGCGTCGTCGTATGGAGGCGGGGAGTTCGTCAAAATCCAGGAACTGGCCGAAGCCGTCGGTCTGGCCGAACGCCATGTCAGCCGCCAGCTACGGCTTGCATACCTCGCGCCAGAGGTGCTGAAGCGGTTGACCTGCGGTCGGGAGGCGTCGGCGCTCAGACTTTACGATTTGGGTTTTCTGGCTGGGGAAACATGGCAGGAGCAGGCTGAGCGAACGTTTCGCTGACCTTCAATGAAAACTCGCCTGAAAGGACGTTGCCGTCAGCGAGACATGTGTGTCCAGCGGTGGATGCAGCTCGAACGCCTTCGGCTCGCGTGCGAAATTCCAGAGCCGGAACAGGGACCATTCCGAGCGCCGTTCCTCGGCCACAGCCAATTCGTTCCGGCTAATGTGGAAAGGTGTGCGTTCCCAGCCATTCGTCGTCTTCACCTCGATCAGACGCGGACGGCCATCCGGCGCGAAGCTGGCAATATCGTAGCCGGCACCATCGCCATCCTCCTCCGACACCCACCGGACCTTTCGCGCAAGATCATCGCGGCCCGTTGATTTGAGGGCTGCACGTTCGTGCGCCAGAACGCGCTCCTCACCGGCACGGCCGAGGGTGCGGTTTCGCTCGTCTCTCGCCGCAACATCGAACTTACGCGCGATGTGCAGCATCTGCTCCAGCTCCTGTGGCGGTGGCTGGTTCGACAGCGTCGGCGGTGGTCCGATCCAGATGGGCGCGGCGTCAGCCAAACCGGTCGGCGGTCGCGCAGCAGGACTGCGACCAAGCCAGGCCGGGTTCAGCGCCAGCCAGCGCGCCACAGCATCCACCAAGGTCATCTGGAAATTGAATGCAGGCTTGTAGCCGGGGATCCAGTCTTCCCCGAGCCCCTTCAGCACGGCGCTGATGTTCTGGTGCTTGAACTCGACCGATCCTTCGGACCGATCTTTCAACAACGGCATAAGCGCCCGTCGATGCTCGGCCTTGTTATAGCGGTGCCCAGCGATGTCATCGGCCAGCATCGCAAAGTAATCTGCGACGATCAGATCGTTTTCTTCGTCTGTCCAGGGCCCATTCGACATGCCGCCAGGCTATGAGTGGAAAGACTCTTTGTCATCAGAGACTTCTCGCAGTCTTTCACATCAGCCCGCACAATCACGCCGCCTTCGGGTGTCTCAGTTTGCACCGATAGCGGACGAAATTACCGCAACTGCGGCGCATTCCATTCTCGTCAAGCGTCTGAAAAGACGACCAGTTTTGAATCCGTCTTGATCTAGGTGAAGGGCGGACAGAAAGAGACGCGGGGCGTTCGGAGACCGATTGCGGTCAGATCGTTAGTCTCCGAAAGTCGCATGGCCTCGTTAAACCCCTTTGAACCAAAAAAAAAGGAAAGGGCCCCGCTAGGGACCTCATCTCGGGTTCGCAATGGTGATAGTGGCGGAGGGGATGGGCCTGATATCCAACCTTCTCCGCATACAACCCATTGATTCTATAAATAAAAGTTGGTGTGCACCTTGATCCTCTTGGCCCAATTGATCCACGTGTCACGATTCGATCTGGCAAGAAAGGGCACTGTTCTTTCCCAACCCTCATCAAACAGGTGCTCTTCGTTGGTTGCTTTCGTCGGAGGGGACATCGCCCGGATGTGCGTCACGTCGATGAGGCGCCGAGGACTGCTTCGACCCGAGTTCGCAACACCGGCAACAACTCGGTTTCGAACCATTTGTTTTGCTGGAACCAGCCTGTGTTGCGCGGGCTTGGGTGCGGCAGCAGGACGGTCTCGGGCCAGCGCGCCCGCCAGTCACGCATTGCCTGCGCCAAGGGCCGACGGGCGGTTTCCGGCAAATGCCAAGCCTGCGCATGGCGTCCGATGACGACGGTCAACTGGACGTTAGCAAGCAGATCGAGAGCCCGTTGGCGCCATCGCAAAGCGCATTCCGCCCGTGGCGGCAGGTCACCCGAACGGCCAGTGCCGGGATAGCAGAACCCCATGGGCAGGATCGCGATCTTCGTCGGATCGCGGAATGTGGCCTCGTCAAGGCCGAGCCAATCGGGCAGCCGCATTCCCGACGCGTCGTCGAAGGGTCGCCCCGCAATGTGCGTCCGGCTGCCTGGCGCCTGACCGGCAATGAGCACCCGCGCACGCGCGCCGATCTGCACAATTGGGCGGGGTCCGAACGGAAGATCGGTACATGCGCCGCAGGCGGCGATTGCGGCACGCAGGTCGCCGACTTCCGCTCTGTCTCCTTCAGGCAGAAAATCCGCCATGGACGACCTCAATCTTGTTGCCCCACGGATCGCGCAGGTAGGCGGCAAAGACGCCTGGCATCGGATAGGTCGCGCGCACGCCCGGTGCGCCTTCGTCGTTTGCCCCTGCATCGAGGCCGGCGGCATGGGCGTTCGTGACCGCTTCGCGGTCAGGTGCGGCGAAGGCGACGTGCGCACCATTTCCGGCGCTTGCCGCGCGACCATCGAAGGGTGCCAGCAGCAGGAACTCCACGCGCGCGCGTCCAAAGGCGGCGAAGCCCTCTCCCTCGGCGAGACAGTTAATCCCGAGCTTTGAAAGCAGCTTCACATAGAATTCTCGCGCTGCCGGTACGTCCGCGACTCCGAGGCTCATGTGGTCGATTGTGGTCATGGTCTTCTTCTCCTGATTGTGCTCTGTCCCGGCCGTTCGGCCTCTCATTCCATCTCGAGCCGGAATTTCCGGAACGATGCCCCGGCGTGGTCCACCTCGCCGACGAAGCGGGCGCCCAACCGTGCCAGCGCCCCGAGATTGCGACGCGATGGTGGCAAGAGAAACGTAACGAACACGATGCGCGGATCAGCCCGTGCGAAGCCCAGTGCGGCTCGGGTGATCGCAGCGCCAAGACCGAAGGCGTCTGGCCGCAGGACAAGGCCGAAGTCCCATTCATCGCCTTCCTTCTGAAACCCGCCCCATCCGACATAGCTTCCATCGGCGAGGATCGCCCAGTGACCCAGCCCGTCACGCTGCCATGTGGCTTCCTTTGCCGTCACGAAGCGCTTGGCGGCGGCGATGTCCCAAGGTTCGGTCAGCAGTGGCATGTGTTCGGCCATCCGCGGATCGGACATGTGCGCAACCAGGAGATCGGGCGGCACCTCGGTCAGCCGGGCGAAGGTGATCGCGTGGGCAAACCGCCGAGGTGCCCGCCGCACGCGTCGTTCCTGTGTCTGATGTTGCATTCCTGCGCTCCGGTTTCAGGCAAATGATGGTACCGCGCGAGCGCCCTCTCCGAGCATTCGCGACAGGGCACCACCGCGCCGCTCGATGAACCCGGCGAGAAGGTTGTCGTAGTCCGGTCCGACGGCGCCCTGCACCGAGGGCGGTCGGCCAGTTCGCAGCGCCAATCTGTGACCCGTTCCAGCCCATCGAACACACCGAAATCGCCGATCCGGTCGAATGTGTCGAAATACCTGAAGACGGGCGCGAACACGGCGTCCACCAGGCAGAATGTGTCGTCGGCGAACCAGGGGCCCCGACCCAGTTGACGCTCGAGAAGCCGGAAGCGTGCGTGAAGCGTGGCGGCTTTCATGTTCAGACTTGAGTTGTCCGGCGCCGAATAGAAGCCAGCGATGTCGTTCAGGCATTCTGCGCCGAAGCCGATCCACGCGCGATGCCGAGCTCGCTCGACCGGGTCGGCGGGATGGAGTGGATGGGGCTGCGTCTCCTCAAGATATTCGAGGATCGCGGCGGATTCGAACAGGGCCGCTGCGCCTACCTTCAGGACCGGCGTGCGGCCCATGGGCGAGATGTCGAGGAACCAGCGCGGCTTGTTCGCCAGATCGACAGTCAGGCGGTCATGCGCCACGCCCTTCTCGGCAAGTGCGATTGCGATGCGCTGGACATAGGGGCAAAGCGCGTGGCTGACGAGGGTGATGTGCTGGGGCATGTGCTTCTCCAAGAAAAGTCCGGGCCGGCGGGGACTGGCCGGCCCGGAACGCTGCCCAAGGATCAGAGATCCGCGGCGGCGGTGTGCTGGATCGACTTCCAGTTCTCGGCGGCCTTCGCGATCGTGCCGTCCTTGTCCTTCAGGAAGGCCTGGTAGATCTCTTCGCTGAGGAAGACATAGAGCTTGTCGTCGACCACAGCCGCGAAGTTCGGGTCGCCGTCGAACTTCTTGTTGACCGAGACACCGAAGGTGCAGAAGCCGCCGTTCTGGACGACGTAGCGCGCCGGGTTGGCCTCGAAGGTCATCCGGTTCGCCTCGGAGGAGAAGTAGTAGGCGACGCCGTCATGGATCGCGGTCTGGGCGGCGACGCCCTCTACATTCGTGCCCTGATCGAGGAGCGCGACCGGATCGGCACCGTGCAGGCCGAGCGGCGCACCGGCGGCAGTCAGGCCGGGGACGACGTTGACTTCATCGGCCGCCATGGCCGGACCAAAGGCGCAAAGAGCCGCGAGCGTCGCGGCGGCGAGAGTGAGTTTGCGAGACATGGGATTTCCTTTCGGTTGAGGGATGACACCCGGGCGGCTTGGCCTGTCGGGCGTAGCGGCAACTTGGGGCAGATCGCGGCTTGCGTGAATTCCAGAGCGTCCGAAGCTTGTGTCTGATCGTCCGAACTGACGGACGGCAGAGATGGAAATGGCAACGGAAGCATTTTGTTTCGCCGCAAGCCGACGCGAAAACACGACGTTCTCGTTGGACAGCACCATCGCCCCCGCCCTCAGTTCTGCCCGAGGATCGGATAGAACTTGCCGAACACCATCTCGGTCGTGGCGTTGTCAGCATGGCACGAGGCGCATTCTGCTGCCGATGCGGCCGTCGACGTCTCGGCATAGGGCGGCTCGTGATGGCCGAAGTTGAAGAAGCCCCAGCCGTTGGTGTCGGCAAAACGGTCGCTGTCCTTCACCATCATGTCGATACCGTTGAAGCTCTTGGCGAAGAAGCCGCGGCCCGAAGGTTCGTCGCGCGATCCGTCCTCGTAGTCGCCTTCGTGCATCAGCACGAGTTCCTTCACGATCGTGGTTCCTTCAGGGAACACACCCGTCCTTTCGAACTCGGCCAGCGCATCCGGGTGGATGTAGACATGGTGGAATTCGGGGAAACCTGCGGCGCCGCCATTGAGCCCGTTCGGCGTAAGGGGCGCGCCGAGGAAGGTCCAGTGGCGAAAACCTTCGGGAATCGAGGTGACATTGCCTTCGCCGATCACCGCGCCGCCGGCCATCGCCGACTGTGCGCGCACCACCTGATGGGCGCCAAACCCGCCGATGGCGAGCGCGATTGTCGCTGCCACAGCGGCGACGGAACGGTTCATCGAGTTCATGGAAGCCTCCTTTTCTGAGAACCCAGATCGGATACACCCGCGGGATACGGACGACGAATGCCCGGCAGTTCGGAATGCCTGCGCATTCGTCCAGCCCTCTGGACAGACGATGATTCCCGTCACATCGTTTCGCCATGTTGGACCTGCTCAGTGACATCCTCACCCGCCTCTCGCTTCGTGGCTCGCTCTACTTCCGCACGAGCTTTACCGAGCCCTGGGGCGTGCACGTCCCTGCCTTCCGCGATGTGGCGCGCTTCCACTTCGCGCACCGGGGTGAGGCGTTGGTGCGAGTCGGCGACCGCACACAACCCGTGCATCTGGCGCAGGGTGATCTGATTATCATCCCGCATGGCACAGCCCATGTGCTCTCGTGCCGCCATACGGGCCCCGACGAGGCGCTGCCGCTTGACGATGTCCTGTCGCGCTCGGGGTTCCCGGGTCACGGCACGCTCGTCTGGGGCGGCGACGAGACGACGCGCGACACCCAGCTTATCTGCGGCCATTTTGCGCTGGCCGAAGGCTCGCGCCACCTGCTCTTCGACCGGCTCCCGCCTTTCATCCACCTTCGCGGCTACGGCGACGAGGCAGGGCCGTGGCTCGAAGCGACGCTGAAGGTCATCGGCGCCGAAGCGGGCGGTGCGCGGCTTGGTGGCGACCTGATCGCGCTTAAACTGTCCGAGGCGATCTTTGCCCAGGCGATCCGCGCTCATATAGAACAGACTGCAGAGGGGAACGGGAGCGTGGCGGGTTTCGCCGACCCGCAGCTTGCACGCGCACTCACGTCCTTCCACCGCTCCCCCGCCGGAGACTGGTCGGTGGCATCCCTCGCGCGCGAAGCGGGCCTGTCGCGCACCGGTTTCGCGGAACGCTTCACGCAGAGACTTGGCGTGACGCCGATGTCCTATGTCACTTCCTGGCGGATGCAGATCGCGCGGGAGGCGCTCGTCACGCGTGGGCTCAGCGTTGCCGAGGCCGCGGAGGTTTCGGGCTACGCCTCGGAATCGGCCTTCAGCCGGGTGTTCAAGAAGGAAATCGGCCTGTCGCCTGCTGCTTTCCGCCAAACTGGAGAGGCGCGGCATACCGCGGCCTGACAGATCGTCCAGGTAATCCGGACGATCTGCGTAATAGTTCGGACTTTCTGAAATTCATCGTCCCGAAATGCGTGGCTAGATATGGCTAGCGGCGGCTCTCCGTCGTCCCCTGAAACCCGTCGAAAGGACCGATGCCATGCGCCTCGTCACAAAACAGATCCATTCCTGGCTCGACTATCCCGTCGCCTTCGCGCTCATCACTCTGCCGTTTCTCCTCGGTCTGGGTGAGTCCAACGCCCTCGCGCTGACCATTTCGCCGATCATCGGCGTAGCGGCCCTGCTGCTGACCGTCTTTACCGATCACCAGACCGGCCTGATCCGGGTGCTGCCCTACAAGCTGCACCTCGCCGTCGACCTTGCCGTCGGCGTGCTCTTCCTGATCCTGCCCTTCGCCCTCGGCTTCGCCGGGCTCGACGCCGCCTACTACTGGCTGAACGGTGCCGCCGTCGTGGCCGTGATCAGTCTCTCCAAACCCGAAACCGACATTGTCTCGGCCTGATTTCCATCCGCCTAGAAAGGACACATCCAAATGGCACGTATCACCCAAGTCTCCGACACCGCCGCAAGCCCCGAGGCCGCCGCGCTCTTCACCGCGATCAAGGGCAAGATCGGCATGGTGCCGAACCTTTACCGCGTCGCCGCCAACCAACCGGCGGTGCTGGCCGGCATGCTCGGCCTGAACGAGTCGCTGGCGCGCGGCTACTTTGACGCCCGCACCCGCGAAGCGATCGCGCTCGCCGTTGCAGGCGCCAATGCCTGTGACTACTGCGCCTCGGCCCATGCGGCAATCTCTGCCGGGCTGAAAGTTCCCCCCGCCGCGATCGACGCCCACCTCGAGGGCCGATCCGACGATCCGCGCACCGGCGCCATTCTCGCGCTCGCGACCTCGGTCGTGGCGGCGAAGGGCATGGTGGCGGATGCGGATCTTGCCGCCGCAAAGGCGTCGGGGCTGTCGGAGGCGGATATTGTCGAGACCGTTGCGAACGTCGTGGCGAACATCTTCACCAACTACATCAACCACGTCGCCGGAACCGACATCGACTTCCCGGCCCGCAGCGCCCGCGCCGCGTGATGCGACCGGCCCGGTTGCGCTGAAGCCGGGCCGGAATGCACCGATTCACATGAGTATTCCCGTGTTCCATTCCGGCGAAACTTCGGTGCAGGACCGCGCCGGCGTTCCGCTTCGTGCGCGCGAAATGGCGGCGAAGGTGATCAGAGGTGCGATGCCCGACCAGCATCAGGCCTTCTTCGAGGCTCTGCCGTTGGTCTTTCTTGCACTTCTCGACCGACGTGGGCGGCCCTGGGCGATCCCCATGCAGGGCGCGCCCGGGTTCTTGAAGGCGACGTCCCCGCGTCAGCTCGTGCTGCAGGGCACGCCGGCGCTCGCCGGGGCGCTGTCGCTCGACATCGCGGTCAGGGCACGGGTCGGGATGCTCGGTATCGATTTCGCGACACGCCGTCGCAACCGGTTGAACGGCCGCATCGCATCTGGAGACGAGAACCTGACGATCGCTGTCGACCAGTCCTTTGGCAACTGCCCGAAATACATACAGATCCGCGCCTTCGAGCAGCCGGGTAGCGTGCGGCAACAACCAGTGCTCCGGCAAATCCAGTTGAACAGCCCGGCCGCTCGCCGCACTGTTGGTGGCGCGGATACGTTCTTCATCGCCTCGCGTGGGGCCGATCCAGCGGATGGTACGAGCAGCGGGCTGGACGTCTCGCATCGCGGCGGACGTCCGGGCTTTCTCGGCATCGATGCGGGCGGCAAGCTCTCCCTTCCCGATTTTGCCGGGAACCGGTATTTCAACACACTGGGCAATATCGAAGCCGACGGGCGTGTGGGCCTTTTGGTTCCCGACTTCGCCACGGGCAGAGCGCTAGCCCTGACCGGACGGGCGAAGATCGACTGGAGTTGCGTTCGCAGGAGCAGAGCGCATCGTCGACGTCTGGCCTGACGAAATCTGGCAGGTAGACCATGCCCTCTCGAATACTGGTCACTTGGTCTTGACGTGGTCGGGACTCGAACAAACCGGGACGTGGCGAGATGCTGATCCGTACCGGCAATGAAGCCGACGCGCCGGCCATCGCACGCTTGGCTCGCGAACTCGCAAGCCACGTCGCCGATCCGGATCCCGGCGAGGACACGAGGCGACGATACGCTGGAGCAAGAGCGTCTCCTCGGCCGACGCCTATCTGTTCGTGACGCCGGAGTACGATTACTTTGCTCCCGCCTCGCTGGTGAACGCCATCCAGACGGTTCTGCTCGAATGGGGTTACAAGCCGGCAGGCGTGCTCAGCTATGGTGGCGTCTCGGGCGGCCTGCGATCGACACAGGTCCTGCGCCAGTTGCTTGGGAACGTGAACGTTCACGCGCTCCCGCAGACGGTTCCAGTTCCGTTCTTCGCGCAGTCGATCTCCGATGGCGTATTGCGTCCTGTCCGTCGTCAGATGATTTGGAACACGAGCGGTTGATCTCAAACGGAGGGTCTGGCTCGTTGAGGTTTCAGTTTATGCCGCGGTCTGTCGATGCAGCAAGCGGCGTTTCTTGAAGGTCTTGGCTTTGATCTCCTTTCGTCGTTCGAGGATGGTTTCGGCCCTGCCGAGGTAGACGTCGGCGGGGGTGATGTTGCCCAGGCTCTCGTGATAGCGGTGGTGATTGTAGTGCTCGATGAAGGTCCCCACGGCTTCCTCAAGTGCCCCGGGCAGGTAATAGTTCTCGAGCAGGATGCGGTTCTTGAGGGTCTGGTGCCGGCGTTCGATCTTGCCCTGGGTCTGGGGATGCCGGGGAGCGCCACGGACGTGATCGATGCCCTCGCCGGCAAGCCAGTCGGCCAGTTCCCCGGAGATGTAGCTGCTGCCGTCGCCAATGGTGCTCGAACCGGTGGCGCATCCATTGGCAACTCGCTGAGCAGTCTGGGCCGATGGACGACGGTGGCTCGGTCGCAGCCCGAGGCGACCAGGGCATCTTCCAGTGTGGCGGTCACCTCCGACGCCTTCATCGTCGAGCAGAGCCGCCAGGCGATGACGTAGCGGCTGTAGTCGTCGAGGATGGTCGAGAGATAGAACCAGCCCCAGCCGATGACCTTAAGATAGGTGAAGTCGGTCTGCCAGAGTTGGTTCGGTCGAATGGTCTTTTCATGGAACTCATCCGCCGCCTTGATGACGATGAAGGCCGGGCTGGTGATCAGATCCTGAGCCTTCAGAACCCTGTAAACGCTGGCTTCCGACACGAAGTAGCGTCGGGTATCGGTGAACCGGACGGCAAGTTCCCGTGGCGACAACTCGGGCTGTTCGAGAGCAAGATCGACGATCTGCTTGCGCAACTTGTCGGGGATCCGGTTCCAGACGCGGCCCGGGTGCGAGGGCCGATGCTCGAGCCCGGAGGCGCCGAGCGACAGATAGCGATCATACCAGCGATAGAAGGTCGTGCGCGGCACGCCGATCATGTCGAGGACCCGCTTTGCTGGCAGATGCGACCCCTCCACCAGTCGGATGATCTCGAGTTTTTCCGATGCGGGATACCTCATTGCTCGTCTCCCCCATCCCCGAGCATGCTTTTTTTGAGCAAGCGGTTCTCCAGGGTGAGGTCGGCCACCGCCTCCTTCAAAGCGGCGGCCTCCTGCCGCAGATCCTTGACCTCGGGGCTGGTGGCCTGCCGCGCGGTATCGCCCGCAAGCCGCTTCTTGCCGGCTTCCAGGAACTCCTTCGACCAGCTGTAATAGAGGCTCGTTGCGATCCCCTCGCGCCGGCAGAGCTCAGCGATGCTGTCCTCGCCGCGCAGCCCTTCAAGCACGATCCTGATCTTTTCTTCGGCCGAATGGTGCTTACGCGTGCGCCGGCGGATGTCCTTCACAACAGACTCCGCCGTCGGCTTTACTGTTCCGGGTTTCTGTCTCATCTCCACTCCTTGGTGGTTACGATGAGCCTGAAACCCTCCGTTACGAAATCAAGTCAAATGTCCCAGGGGTACTGACGGGGGACACAGCGCGATCAGGTCGTTGGCCGAAAGACCCAGCCGGTCGAGCGCGTCGGCCGCGGGACCGCTCCCGGCGGCCGCCTGGCTGAGGCGACGCGTCAGATCCTTCGTGGCCTGCTCGATGCCGGACATCGAAACGCCCGCCAACTCGCCCGCGCGCTCCAACGTCTGGATCGAGGCGACGGTGGTGCCGAGCGACTGCGCGAGTTTCGCCTGCGCATCCACGGTCTGGAGGCCCGAGCGGATCATCGCCACGCCAGCGGCGGCGGCCGCTGCCACGGCGGCTGCGGCGGCCACACGCACCCGGCGGGAATAGGCCGCGAGCCGGGTGTTCGCCGCTTCCATCTCGCGGCTGAGCCGTCCGAAGCCTCGGGCACCGGCTTCGCCGACGCCTTCCAGTTCGGCGCGTACCTGCCGACCACCGACCGCCGCAAGGCGGACGCTGACGCGTTTTTCAGCCATGGGGTTCTTTCAGCCTTATGAGATGACGACGCTGCTTTGCCTTAGATCGGCACGACAGCTTGTGACGAAAGGTCTAGGCTGCTACGGTGCCACACGAACTGAGGAGTGCTCTGCCGATGATCAAGAAAGCCTGACCTGAAACACCGCCCAACTCGGGCACTTGGCTTTCTATCCTCGGAGCACTAATGCAACCGATTATTTACGATGTGGCGGTTTCCGCCGACGGCTTCATTGCAGGAGCCGGTTCTGACGTTTCTTCCTTTCCACACGCCGGCAGGATCGTCGACGACTACAGGGAGCGTTTGTCCGGATACGGAACCGTTCTAATGGGCCGTTCGACCTACGAGTTCGGATATCGCTTCGGTCTTCCGCCCGGCGCCAACCCCTATCCTCAAGCGCGCTCGGTCGTCGTGTCGAGCACGCTGAACCTTCCCGCCGGTGCAGAAGTTGCGGTTCAGCGAACGATAGACGCCGGCTGGATCGATGCACTTCGCAAGAGCGCCGATACGCCTGTCTATCTTTGCGGCGGAGGTGTGCTTGCATCTGCAATTGCTGACCTCGGGCAGATACAGATACTGAGGCTCAAGCGGGCTCCCATCATTCTTGGAGAGGGAACGCCGCTTTTCGGTCCGCTTAAGAGAAGGCTGATTCTGAAGCTCGAGGCCCAGAACGACTATGGCGCAGGCCTCATCTTTCAGGAGTTTCGGGTGGAGGCCTGAAAGACTTCAAGGCCTGCGCGTTCCGAAGTGGCGCGCAGGCCAGACTCCCTTCGTTCAAGAGCGTTCGGGCACCATCTGTTCGTTGAGCTTGGCGACCATCGCTGCCTCGATGACGGGCAACAATTCCGCCATCGCGAGCGGCGGCACGCCGAGCGCGTCACCGAGCGCCAGCGCCGCCGACATATCCCAGCCGACCACCGCGCCGGGCAGCGCGCGCAGCTGACCGCAGAGTCGGCCGACGAGGTCCCAGACCTGCCAGCCTTCATGGGTCAGCGGACGGTTCAGCCGCGCCGGGCAGTCCGGGCAGGCTTGCGTGCAGGCTTCGCAGTAGCGCTCTCCCCCGCCGAAGGACCATTCGGCGAGAGCGCGGAGGCGTTTTTTTCCTGTTCCAGCAGCAGGCCCTTCGAGACGTAGGTCAGCTGGAAGGCCTCGAAGATCGGCCAGATATCGAGCAGCGCGTCGATGGCCTCGGGGCTGGGATCGATGGGATTGCCGTCGGCGTCGCCGATGCCCTCCCAGGCAAGCACCGCCCGACGCGCGAGCGCCTTGGCGAAGGCGACCGCGCGTTCCTCGTCGCACGCCTCCTCGGGCACCGCCTCGACGGCGGGATCGCTGCGCGTCGCCACCATCAGCGCGGTGGTCAGCGGGCGCAGCTGAACCCGCACGCCGTGCGCGATGTCATGCCAGCGCGGGGCGTTGGTCAGGTCGAGCGTCAGCATCAATACGTCTCCACATCGTTCACGAGGGTGGCGGTGCACATCCGGCCGACGACGCTGTCGCGCGCGGCCTGCCAGTCGAAGGTGGCCTGTACGCCCTGCGGCCCTGAAATCTCGATCCGGGGACGCGGCAGATAGACGGCATGCACGGTGAAGGTGAAGCTCTCGCCCGAGGGCAGGACGTAGCCGAATTCGAACTCGCAGGGATCGCCATTGATCGCCTGCGTCACCAGCGTGCTGTCGGCGAAACGGACCTCGATGGAGCCAGTGAGCGCCGCGATGGACGGGTCCGCGCCGTCGATGCGACCGTCCGACCGAATGGTCTCGATCCGGTCGAGGTTGTTGGCATAGGTGATGTCCGCCGAAACGACGTTGCCGAGGGCCGAGCCGTTCCGCGTGATCGACTCGTTGAAATGGCCGAAGCGCTTCAGCTCCAGCGCGGCGGGCGTTCCGGCGCTGGTTGTGGTCCCGACCGTCTCGCCCTGCGCCACCAGCCGGGCCGTCGCGGTCAGCAGTCCCGAGCGCTGCATCTGCCAGGTAATCTGGTCGAGCACGCAGCCGGAATACATGGCGTATCGCGGCACCTCCGGCATGCCGGTCTCGATTGAGAGGCTCGGCAGCGTCCAGGCGCCCGACTGGAATTCGTGCGTCCAGGGGCCGGTGCCTGTGGTCGTCGGTGCGCCGAAGGCCGCCTTCAGCCAGAAGCCGAAGGCCTCGGCGTCGAGCGGCACGACGACATCGCCGTCGGCCGTCACCGCATCCTTGATCGGCGCCAGCGGATCGCGGCCGTAGCCGAGAAGCTCGGAGTTCAAGAGCGGCTGCTCGGCGCCGAGCGTAGTGCTGGCGAAGGGCATCTTCGTGAAGCCGCCTGCGGGCGGCGTGCCATAGACGGTCTCGAACGCAAGCGCCATCTGCGCCCGCGCCCCTTGGGCTCGTGCCATGGTGTTCTCCTGTTGAAGGTGGGATCAGCCGAGCGGATCGGCCGTGGTGTAGTGGAAGGACGACCGGAATGACGGCGGCCTTCAGGCTGGACGCGCCCTCGACGGGCAGGTCCAAAGGGCGCGGCGCTTCCGCCTCGACCCAGTCGCAGAGCCCGCCCAGCGTGCGGTCGGCGGCAAGCGCTGCGCCGATGCTGGCGGTCAACGTGTCGAAGGCGGTGTCACGGTCGGCGCCTTGCACGACCGCCTCGATCTCGGCGCGGTGCTGGTAGTTGTAGCGCAGGGGCGACAGCGTGACCTCGGGCTCCCCCGGCTCGCCGTCGCGCAGGATCAGCAGGCCCTCGGCCGGGATACGCACTGGCAGTACCTCGCCGCGAAGGGCGGTGGCGGGCAGCGCCGAGAGCCGCGCGTGCAGCGCGGCGAGGATGGTTTCGCGGGGCGTGGGCACGACCGAAGGGGCTCCAGTCCAGAAGGGAGGCTATAGCGTGGAATACGACGACACATTGGCCTTGCACACGTTTCGGCCAAGTCGGATCATTGCTCTATCGGACTTCGAAACCGAGCTTCAGTCGTCGATCTGGTCGAAAAAGTCAGAGAAATCGATGGCTTCTGGCACACGCCGCGCGATGAAGAGTCCAGTAATCCTTGCCTCCGGAAAGCGTCGGCTCAGGACGTTTGACATGGCCCGAAACCGGCAGCCTGTCACAAGCAGGTCATCGACGATGCCGATCCATCTTGGCGATTGCCCGGTCAACGCCTCATCAATTTCGTACACGCTTTCCCATGCTTCGGGCGGCGGACGACTGGAACTTTCATGCGCAGCACCAATTGGTTCGGTCTGGGTAACGAGCTCTCTGACATCAGCCGAAAGGCCTGCGGGCGGCTTCAGCGCCCTCAGCATGTCCATCATTCGGTCATCGTATTCCGGGTCAGTCTTTAGTTTCGACGGCGGCACCGGGACAAGGGTGAGTTCCGCGAACCTTGGGCCAATTCGGGCCGAGAACAGATCTGCCACTGTCCGGATCGCGCGCTGCTTGTGCGGCCACCGGTTCGTCCCCCGCCAATTCACCGGGATCTTGAAATTCAGTATCAACTGGTTGGTGGAGCTGTGCGCCCATCCCTTCCGCGCCGAGTAGTCGCCGAAGAACAGGCATTCATCCTCCGGCAGGAGGTGATTGTGGTCGCCACGAGTAAGATCGTCGATCCTAGTGAAGCGCGACGGATAGGAGGTGCCTGCGGATGTCGTCATAGTCGGCCACTCTGATCGCGCCGCGTTCTTCCAATGTGTGGGGCCACTTCAGCCCCGGCTTGCGGAAATTGCTCTCGAGGATGAAGACCTTCCGCCCCTGTTTAAGCGCATGTCGAGCCTGGATCAGGGTCCCCGAGGTCTCCCCGGCCTCGACGATGATCGTGGCTTGCGTCAGCGCGGACATCGTGATGTTCCGCTCCGGGAAGAAGAAATTGTTCGCAACCGGATTCTTCTGTGCACTGTACCGCTTCACCGGCACCTGACTGATCAGTAGGTGGTTGCGGGCAATCTCGCGTTGCAGCCGCGCATTGGCCGCCGGGTATGCTTTCAGGAGCGGGGTCCCAAGCACGGCGATTGTCCGTCCGCCATTCTCGATTGCCGTCGTGTGGGCAGCGGTGTCGACCCCTGCGGCAAGACCCGACACGATGGTGAAGTCGTCGGCCAGCAGAGACTTCACCAGCCTGCGCGTTCTCGCAAGCCCTTCTTCGGTGGGTTTGCGCGTACCGACCACAGCAACCGCCCGCGGCGAGTTGACAAGGTCCCACCAACCCTGGAAGTACAGGAGCTCAATCGGGTGGTCCGCGACACGAAGGCGCTCAGGGTAGTCGCCAGCGCCATGAATGCGAACACCATAGTGCTCTACGCCGGCGTCTCGCAACATGGCATGAACATCGTTGGCGTAGCTGACGGCGCGCGACCGCTCCACGAAATCAGACGGCAAGGATCCTTCGCGCTTGGCAAACATGTCTGCGATGGACTTGAAACTCGCCTTCTGTTCCTCCCAGAGTGCTTCGTAAGCACCCAGTTCGTGGAACGGCGAAACGGCGCGATCGGAAAAGTCGTCGGCCTGTAACTCAAGCTGCATTATCCCCCTCCTTTCCGCGCTATGCATCCAGTGAATGATGCAGAACAAATATAGAACATTTCTTTAGAACGCAAGCTGGACAGCATGGTGACGCCCTAGAACCTGCCGCCAAACTGACTTTTCACCGAATGGCGTCAAAGCGCAAGCAAGTCATCGGGACGCACGTCGAGCCGACAGAACCGCGATCACCGACCACCGGGGCCGACCTTAGTGCAACGCCCGATGCGTCCAGTAGAACCACGCGTCGTGAAGGAAGATCAGGAGAGCCGTGCTGATCCAGAAATACGCGACACCGTAAGTTGAGACGTCCGAATACACCGTCATGATGCCGCTTCGGGCTCCGACGGCAATCATTGTGCCGGCAGCCGCGAAAATGGCGACCGTGCGGATGCTAGCGCGTATCTCGCGGGGCATCTGGCATTCAGGTATATTGCGCTCACCGATTTTCTGGCCTGCAAGATGGCGCGACATCGCGAGATTGATCGCCATGTAGACGCCTCCGGCGCCGAGAAGGTAGCGCAGGAGATCTCCTCCGAATACGTCGACATACAACGACAGAAGGTCTTGGGCGGCATCGAGGATCTGGGTCATCTGGTCACTCCGGTTTCCGTTTCCGGATTGGTGACCCTTCGGCCTCGTCCATGCGCGCCGTTTTCTGAAATCGCATGGGACTTTTCGATTTCGACCAGCAACCGCGACAAAATGTGGTAAGCACGCTGTTACAACAACGGAATGCTGTAGGTACAGCGCGCGATGCGCCGAACCAAGTCAACTTGGCAAATGTCAACCTTGCCCTTCAGAAGTTCGTCAGAGCTTCAGCTCCGGAACTGATGGCCGCCATTCCAACCACATTCAACGTGAGGATCGCGGCCCATTACTCCACGAAGACTGACGGTATTGAGTGTGTTTTCTGGAAGGTAACTCGGCCTCAGCAGCAGCGAGTACTGAGGACAGCCGACCAGATATGGCCGCCAGCAAACCCTCCAACCCTTGGATGACGATCCGCTTCAATTCAAAGCCGACCGTTTCAAAAACATGTCCATCACCCGCGAAACCGTCCTCACCGCCTTGCTTGCGCGACCGCGACCGCTTGCTGCCTTCACATAGCGTGATGCAGTCCAGCCCGATCGCCTCACCGCCGCCGGGCTCGATCTTGAAAGCCAAGGGCCCGACACTCCAGCCCGGAGGTTAAGCGCGGTCGGCGAGAAGCCGGCGCGAATTGCCAAACCGGCACGCGGCAAGTCGGCGCTTATGTTCAGTCTTGCCCTTCGTCGTCGGCCCGGGACATGCGCGCCAGGAGCCCACTGACATTGGAGACATGCCACCGACCGCCGCGGCGCGTCCGGATCCCGCGTGCTGTCAGTTGCGCAGCGATAGCGCGCAGGCTGGTGTGGCCATCCGCACGGATGGCCGCGATCACCGGCGCGAGAGTTGCGGCAAAGGCATCGGCATTGGCCGAGACCCTGGCCCGGAGCGCGACGCCGCCCTTGCCGGCCCGACGGAGCGCCTCAGCCCCGTTGGGGTTGCCGAGCCGGACGCCGCGGGCCTTCGCCGCCGCCAGCGCCTCCCGGGTTCGCCGCGAGATCGCCTCGCGTTCGGCTTCGGCAACCACCGCCATGATCCCGACCGACAGGCTGTTGGCCTCCGGCATGTCGCAGGCAACGAAGCGCACCCCGCTGTCGCGAAGGGTCAGCAGGAAGGCGGCGTTGCGCGACAGCCGGTCAAGCTTGGCGATGAGCAGAACAGCCCCAGTCAGACGGGCATGGGTAAGCGCGCGAGCGAGCTCCGGCCGATCGTTGCGCGACCCGCTTTCGACCTCCTTACAGGTCGCGATAAGCAGCGAGGGACGTGACGACAGGAAGGCTCCGATGGCCTGGCTCTGGGCTTCGAGACCGAGACCCGAGCGTCCCTGCCGCGCAGTCGAGACGCGCAAGTAAGCAACAAAACGCTCGGGCGTGTCGGAACTTGCTGCCATGTACAGACCTGCCTGACGTCGGTTGCGCAGATCTGTACCGTACTCTGCTCTCTTAGTGTAGCAGCACGACGACCGTGTTCAGGGCCTTGCCTCTCGTTTCACTCCCCGATTCTTTGCGCCGGGGGTGCAAGCCCGGGGCGGTGCAACGGTTCTTCGATCTGGCGGCCGTCCGGTCCGGTAGAGATCATCACCACCTCGATCCGGGTCACTTCGTCATGCTGCGGATCCGGCAATCCGAGCCGGGCCCGTGCCGCCGGGCTCAACCCGAGCTCGGCCATGAACCGCGCCATCAGTTCCAGCTGCTTGTTGGCGACCGCGAGCCAGGGCGACTGTTGCACATAGCCCGAAGGAGTTTTCAGAAGCGGCGGCGTCTTGCGCAACTGCTCCTCTGCCTCGACCCAACGCGCCCAGGCCTGGCAATACGCCGCAAGCGCGGCGCGGTCGGCGACGGTCAAGACACCGGCCGCATGCAACGGCGTGGAAAGCCGTCGCCATTCGCGCCGAGCCGCTGCGGAGAGATGGTCGGGGCAGCGCGGACAGGCGTTGAGCGGCGAACCGGCCGCGGTCCGTCGCGCCAGGGGCTTGCGACCACGCGGCATCAGTGCGCGTCCTCTGCGGTCACATCGATCGCTTCCGGGGCCAGCGCTGCGGCATTCCGTTCCCGGATGCGGTCGAGCATCGCCACGAGGCGGTCGAGACCGGAAGAGACCGCGATGGGTTCGCCCTCTGGCCCGGTATGCTCGACCCGCTCGGTTTCCCGCCATCCGGCCTGGGTCTTGAGATAGAAGATGGCCGAGGTCGTATCACCCGAACGTGCTTTCTGCAAAAGACCGTTGGCAACATGCGCAATCGCGCGGGCCTTACCCCTTTTATAGCGTTCGCGAACCTCGGGCTCGCGCGCGCAGAGGGCGTGGAAGGTCGTCCGCGATATTCCGAAGTAGTCCGCGATCTGGTCCTGGTTGAGAAGTGCGGCCAGCGTCTCGACCTCACGGCACTGATCGTCGGTCAGCCGGAACGGGGCGGGCGGCATCAGTCAGCCGCCGCGTGCAGACGGCCAGGCCGGTGTCGCCGGCCAGCGACGGTCGCAGTTGGACGGCGGCGAAACAGCCAGCTCGTTACGGTGCCGAGCCAGACCCGCACCAGCGCGACATCGGGTACCGGAGCGCCCAAGGGGATCGTGACCAGTACCAGCGCGATGGCGGCGGCGAAGGACAGGACCCTATCGTTGCTCATGCTATTCCGCCCCATCACGCCACTCCCCGCTGCCGCGACAGATCCGCAAAGCTGCCCCCGTCCAGATCGTGCACCGCCGGTTTCCCGGTCAGGCTCTGCCAGCGCAACACCGCAACATCGACATAGGCCGGATCGAGTTCGATCGCGTAACAGGCGCGCCCGACGGTTTCCGCCGCGATGATCGTGGTGCCGGACCCGCAGAACGGGTCGTAGATCGCCTGACCGGGGCTCGAGTTGTTGCGGATCGGTCGCCGCATGCATTCCACCGGCTTCTGTGTCCCATGCACCGTCTCGGCATCCTGATCGCGGCTCGCGATCTGCCAGAGCGTGGTCTGCCGGCGGTCGCCATTCCAGCACCCCTTGCCCTTCACGGCGTACCAGCAGGGCTCGTGCTGCCAATGGTAGTGGCCGCGCGAGAGCACAAGCCGTTCCTTGCTCCAGATGATCTGCGAACGGATAGTGAAGCCGCAGGCCTCGAGGCTGTCGGCCACCGTCGCCGCATGCAGTGCGCCGTGCCAGACATAGGTGACCGAACCCGGAAAGAGCGCCCAGGCCTCGCGCCAGTCGGCCCGATCGTCGTTGAGCACCTTGCCGGTTCGCCCGGTGCGCGCGACCCCGGCCCGGTTACGCCAGCCCGGATCGTATCGAACGCCATAGGGTGGGTCGGTCACCATGAGATGCGGCCGGATCGGGCCGAGGACCCGTGCGACGGTGTCGGGGTCGGTGGCGCTTCCGCAGATCAGCCGGTGCGGCCCGAGATGCCAGAGATCGCCCGCGCGCGTGACTGGTGCCGCCGGCAACTCCGGGGTCGCTTCCTCGCGGGGATTGGGGGCATCGGGCGAAAGAAGAGCATCGATCTCCGCCGCCTCGAAGCCGAGATCGGGAAGCTCCACGCCCAGCTCCGCCAATTCACCCAGTTCCAGAGCCAGAAGGTCGCGATCCCAGCCCGCCTGCTCGGCAAGACGGTTGTCGGCGAGGATGTAGGCCCGTTTCTGTGCTTCGCTCAGATGGGATAGCTCGATCGCGGGAACGTCCGGGAGCCCCAACTTCCGCGCCGCCAATACGCGTCCGTGACCGGCGATGATGCCGTTCTCGCCATCGACGAGGATCGGGTTGGTGAACCCGTATTCGCGGATCGAGCCGGCAATGAGCGCCACCTGCGCATCCGAATGGGTGCGGGCGTTTCGTGCGTAGGGAACCAGGTCGGTAGTCGCCCTCCGGACAACCGCAGGCATCTCCAGCGGTGGCTCCGATGGCCGGGGTTTTGTTGTGATCGGACGTCCCATGGCCCCCCTCGGGTAATCGCGATGTCTTGAAGGTAGAATAGCATGCCCAATCAAGGCATTGTAATTCCTACATTTAATGACATTTCAGGACAGCGGATGACAGAAGCGGACAGGCGCCTTTGCCGGGCTGGCCGAAGATCGGACCGGGCTGGCGCAAACAGCAGCGGGAGTGCTATCCGTCCCCGGGGATCCAGCCTGCAAGCGGACCCAGTGCAGCTTCAAGCCCCTCGCGCGTCGCATCCGAATTCGCCTCGATCCACCAGGCCCTCTGCCAGGACCGGCCACGGCCAGGCCTTCGGTAGGTCGCCGATTTGAGGGACATTTCCCTATAAGAGTTTCCCAAAGGGGTTTGTCCCTTAAATCCGGCTCGTTCGAGGGCCTTCTTCGCCTGCTCCGCATTCGCAAAGAGGGTCGGATGCAGCACCACGGCATCCGCCGGGCTGTCGACGGCAAACCCGGCCAGCAGCATGCGCTGCAGGATGTCCGGGCGAAGTGCATCCCAGGCCGTCACCCGTTCGCAGAGCACAGGTGGCACCACGTCGCCCAGGACATGCACGACGAGCGGCGAACAGGCGGTCCGGTTTACGCCGCGACCACGACCGATCGCCTGGACGATTTCATCGTCGCAGATCGCCGCCCGGAGGATCTCGGCCGTCGGATCGGAATGCCGAAGGACCGGCAGGCTGCAGGCGTGTCCCGAACGCAGCGCGACGCCGGCTTGACCCTGTCGGTAACCGCCCGCCGGCACATGATCGAACAGCGCCGCGCACAGGCGTTCGAGGTCGTGCCGGGCTGGCTGTGGCCGTCCGATCACGAATACCGCGCCAACCTCGCGAAAGAGATCGAGCCCCGCGATCGCGTTGAAATGCCCGGTGACGACATTCGGCAGGCCGGCGAAGGCCTCCTCGATCGCCTTGTAGGTGAGAACCAGTACCGGTGCGGGATGAAGCCTGCGTGCGTGCCAGTGAACATGGTCGACGCATTCTGCAAGACGCCGCGCGCGCCTGAGCCGCTCCGCCTCTGGAAGCCCCGGTGCGGGGCAAAGCGTTGCCTTTCCAAAACGACCGGCCACGAGATGCACGGACATATGCGGGGCGGCCACATCGACGCTTTCGACGGCAAGGCCCGGCAGGACCGTCCGGGCGAGTTCCGGCCGCAGCGTCGCGTCGAGATGCAGGATGGGCTTGCCCGCGAGGCTGACGTGAAGCCCCCGCAATCGACTCAGATCGATCCGATGCCGCCCATTGGCGTCGCGCGCCGCGATCGACACCCGACCAAAGGCGGTATCCCCATCCCCGATCCCATCGGCCAGCGTCGTCCAAAGAAGGGCCAGATCTCCGGCCCGTGCGTTTCGCGCCGCCAGACGCAAGGACCGATCGCGCTCCATTGTGCCAAGGTCCGGGCGCAGGCCAGGATCCGTGATCCGGCTGAGTTCAAAGCGCGCGGCAAGGCGGCAGTCCCGGGTCGTGAGCCCGGCGTCGCGAAGGCCTTTGCGGGACAGCGGGCCGGCGCCATTCGCCACAAGTGCCGAGACGAGCTTGGTCCGGGAGGCCGAAAGGTCGGCCATGGCCGCCGATGCCCGGCCGGCACTGCCGCGCATGTCCGCGACCGGCTCATCGGCGATCTCCTCGACCGAGAGCGCCTGCCGGGTTTCGACCGCTCTTGCCCAACAGCTCTCGTCGACGAGCAGCAGTGCGATATCGTCATGATCCAGGGCAAGGCCGGTGAACAGGGCGTCGTAGGCGGTGAAGACAACATCGGCCGCCGCGACCTCGCGGCGGTTGCGTTGCTTTGCGCAGCCTGCAATGTGGCGGCAGGTTACCCCGTCACGGCCGCGGCAGACGGTATCCTGTATGGGCAGCCGGCTGGCGATCGCAGCCCGGACAAGCTCGATATCGCGGCACATCGGCCCGCCGCTCACCGGGTCCGTTCGCTCGTAGCCACGCGCGACCACGGCCCGTGCGCCCGCGTTCCGCCAGGCTTCGGCCGCTTCGTCGGCAAGGCCGAGCGACGGTGTGAACACCAGAATCCGCGATGGCAGATTCCCTTCCCGCAATGTCCGGGCCAGATCGAGGCACATCCGCATTGCCATTCGGGACTTGCCAAGGCCGACCGTCGCCCGCAACCCGAGTGCGGGCGTTGTCCGGCTCGCATCGCCGTGCCAGGCCAGCACATCGCGGCGAAAGCCCTCGAGCAAGCCGGCGAGCCGGGCACGTCCGGCCTCGACGGAGAGGATCGGTGGCGCGGGGGCCGGCTCGACCGGCGCGCGGTCGCGCCCCGGCAGGCGCCCCTCCGCCGCAAGGCGAAGCTTGGCCCGCACCTTTGCCACGGCATCCACCCGACCGTAGGGCAAGCCGGATGCCGCGCAAGGGCGCGCGAGCTCCGTCGTTGCCACGAAGCGTTGCCAGGTTTGTTCGGCAAGGCATTCGGGATCGACCCGGTCGCCACGCTCCCGGATATCCTGCACCGCGTGATAGGCAATCGTGCTCAGCCAGCCGTCGCGACCATCGATGACGAGGCCACGCTCGTCGCGATCGGGCCGGTTTGCGGGCGGGGTTCTGGGTGTTCCCACCCGGCTGCGGCTGCCGACCTCTCCCGGATCCGAGTGCGGCAACTCCGCCAGAAAGGCCTCGACCGCGTTGGTCTCGACCGCGGGAAGGTCCGTCAAGGCCACATCCAACGGCGTCTCACCGACCCAGTAATAGTCACGGCCTGTCGCGGGGTGGTGGCCGAAGGCCACGAATTGCTGTCCAGCTCCGAGAACCTCGACACTACCTGACTTGAGTTTGCGAAACGGTGCCTCGGCACGGTAGACCAGCAGACGTTTCGGCCAGAGCCCGACGCGAACCAAAGTCGCGCCAAGACGCCTTTCGGCGAGCCGCCCGATGGCATGGGCCACATCGGGATCGCCCTCGTCGATGTCGAGCCCGACCAGCGTCCCGGTTCGCAGCCCGATGCCGTGATCGCGAAAGGAGTGTCGCCAGGCCTCCAACCGATTCCCGTCGATACCGACCCCGCTCCACCGTGCCACCGCCGGTCGCTTGCTGCCGGGCAGGATCGGCAGCGGCTCGTATCCGTTGTCGAAAAGACGTGCGGCCCCGCTGGCGAACCGCATGCCGCCAATGCCGGCGGGGCGACCTAGGGCCACCCGGCTGTCGTCACTGCTTTCTCGCGGGGCGTCAGGGGGCCTCGCGAGCGCCATCTAGCTCTCGCGTCTCTGCGCGGCCTCGAAAGCCAGCACATCGTCACGACGGTAGCGCACCGACCCGCCCAGGATGAACCAGGGCGGGCCGCGGCGGGTCGCGCGCCAGCGTGCCAGCGTCCGGATGCTCAGCCGCCAGTGCCGTGCAAGTTCTGCCTGCGTGAACCAGTCCGGCTGGCCACGGCTTTCGGGATCGTACCCGGTCATCCCCGGTTCCCGTCCCGGCTGCCATCGACCGGTTCGCACCGATAAACCGCGAAGAGCGCGATGCCGTCGTCGGTCTGCCCGGCATAGTGAACCTGGAACTCGTCATACCGGTTCAGGACCTGTTGCAGATCCCAAAGCCGGAAAAGCCCGGGCATCTGTCGGTAATCGTGCAGACTTTCCACCTTCATGGTCCGCTCCTCCCCCAGCGGCCGCAAGACCGGCCATCACGGGGTAAACGCCATGCCGCCGTTCAGTTCGGGACATCCCCGAAACCCGCCGCGCGCAGTTTTTGCAAAGCCCGTTGGTAGCGCTTTCGGGCCGCCTCGTGGCCAAGGCCGAGTGCGCGGCCCGCTTCCTTCTGCGTGGCCCCCATGACCGCAACGGCAAGAACAAGCGCCGCGTCCTGGCCAACCACTCGCGACAGGCGGTCAAGCAGGCGGGCCGGGTCGCCATGCAGATCCGACGGTGGCAGCGCCTCGGCCTCGGCTTCGTCCAGCCCGCCGCGCTCGAGGTTTTGCCATTCACGACGGAGCATGCGGCGAATATCGCGTTCTGTGTTCCGTACCAGGGTCGCCGCCAGGCGATTGACACGGTCCAGATCAAGGCCCATCACCTGCACCGAGAGCCGGCCGGTGATTTCGGCCGCGAGACGGTCCGCTTCACCACGAAAAAACCGCCGCAAGCGCCCATAGACCGCATCGCAGCCCGGCCAGAGCGCCAGCAGGACAAGCGACTGCGCTGTTTCCGAGGCGCAGCAACCGGACTGCGCCGCACCGATCAGCGCCCGCAGGACAAGCTCCCGGCTTTCGGGTGCGCCGCCGAGGTCATGCTGCCAGGCCAGGAGCGCATCGGCATCGGGGAAGCGGCCAAGTTCCGGCTGTACCGTACAAAGGATCTGAAGGTCGCGCCGGAACGATACACGCCGGGTATGTTCAACGAGTTGCGCATGAAGCGCGTGCCAGGAAAGAGCCACGAGACGCCTGCCTCTCGGCCAGGCGTCCGGCGCCTTCTCGTGGCCAGGTCAGGACGTCGCGCGTCTCTCGGGTTTCAGTGAGGGTGGGAGAAGACGCTCGTCAGCCCGCCGGCGCGGTGGCCTGGTTTAGCGTGCCGCAGCCGCGGCAGGTGGCCTGTACCGGAAAGCCCACGAAATACTCGTGCCCCCGCGCGAAGCGCAGATGCATCCGGCCGCCCCGGCAGATACCGAGCAGCTTGTCACAGCGCGTGCAGCGCCAGAGCGGGTTGTGGCTGGGCTTGGTCTTCGCGTCGCCGGACCATCTCGTCAGGGCTGCCTGGCGCGAGTTGAAGGAAGTCGACATCGGGGTGCTCCTCTATGGGGAGCACTCCAAGTGACGGTCCGAATCGGAGATAGTCAGACCCCGCAAAGGGAGATCAAACGGAGATGGGTCCTTCGCAAAGCGCCCAGTGGCCATGCCGGGGCGAATACAGATACCGGTTGTTCACCTCTGCCCATTCATCGCCAAACAACTGAGGCAGCTGGGAAAACCCGGCATACGCCTTTAGAGCAGCAAGCTTCACGTGGCCTTCCCGATCACGGTGCGCCATGTACAGACGCTCGAACAGCTTCACTTTTTTCGCGCCGATGACGATCCACGATCCTGACCGGGCACGGTGACCTGAGCGGCACCATCGTCTTGCCTGCGGAAGTGTACAGCGGCACCCCGCGCAGCCGGATCGATCGCAGCCTCATAGGAGGAACGGACCGCATCCGCGTCGATCATGCCGGTATCGGCATCGACGTGATCCCTGAGGCTCAGGACGACATGGCAACCGAAATAGGGAAACCGCACGTCCTGTGGCACGAAGACGATCCCGCGAATGCGGTTGCCTTCGCCCCGGACGAGGCGGTCGGACGCCTCGAGCACTTTGTCGACCGATGTCGCCCGAGCGAGGTAGATCGGCGCTTCGGCCAGACCGATGGTTGCGACACCCAACTGATGGAGATGATCGGCGAGTTCGCGCACGCGACCTTTCAGGCCCATCGGCTTGAGCAAGTCGCGCAGCGCGTCTCGCAGGTAATCGAAACGGATCTCGTACTCGGAGACATCCTCTGCCGGGACCGTCGACCCCGTTCCGCCTTCGACCAGCGTCAGCGTGGCCTCGTCGCTCGTGCCGTCGCGCTCGACGTTGTGAACGACTTCGCCAAGCTCATCGTCCTCGAACAGGATGACATCCGACCATCCCTTGCGTGTCAGGAAACCGGCGCCGGTCAACTCGTCGGCGGCAACACCAAGTTCATCGAGGTTCTGGCCGGACGCCTTCTCGGAAGCGAGGTCGTAGAGCGTCAACAGCTGCGGAAGCTTCTCCTTGCGCTGCGGCTTCGAAAGGTCGCCTATGCGTTCAAGTACACCCCAGGCTTCGAGGAGATCGTAGCCCAGCTCTCGCTTGGCGGGGTCCCGTTCGCTCTGGATGTTCGACTTGTTCCTTCCGAAGACGTCGAACTGAAGGACGCCTTTTCGCCCGCGCCCGTCCACATGCTCGATCCGGAAGCGGACCTTCGTGACATAGCCGCCGCCCGCTTTCGGGATGATCGCCCCGAAGACGCTCCTCGCGATCGCGTCGATGTCGTCCTCCGGCGCGACACTGAGGGTCACCTTCCGAGACCAGTCGCCCAGCGCGACCTGAACTTCGATGATGCCTGCCTTCTTGACCCGATGCGCTTCTTCATCGGGTATCGGCAGCTTGAGCGAGTTTCGGAATCGAGAGAGGTTGTAGGTCTTCTGGGTCAGGGGCTTGTTCGAGATGTCGTGGTTCAGTGTATCCGCAGCGAACAGGTTTGCGACGATCTTGCGCTCCAACCGGTCGCGCGAGCACACCTCGATCCGCCGCCGGGCCTGCGAATAGACCAGCAGCATCTCGTCCGGTGGGCGATAGTAGAGCAGCTTCGTCGACTTGTCCGGCTGGACGGTTTTCTGGCTCGCATAGGCGCCGAAGAAGGTGACCGCCAGCAAGACATCCTGGCTCTCGCCGTTTTCGGCCGGCAGGTCGACAGCCTCCACCTTGCAACCGTCGTCATGCTGCAGGCGCTCGGCGATCTCTTTCGAGAGCGCATCAGGGTCGACACCCGCGGCAGCGAGGGGAATTGAGGCATCTATCGCCCAAGCCTCGTACAGCGTTCCATGCTCGCGGTAGACCCGCACCTGCATCGCACGCTCGGCGGCCTCGAACAGCGCCATGGCATGGAGGTAAGCCCAAAGGCCCCTGGCGACTGCATCGCGCTGCGCCTTTAGCCCTTCCTTCGCGGCGAACCTCGGGTCCTCCGCGAGCCGGCGCAGCATCGCATCCGTCGCCGTTTCGGTCATCCGCATGACGCGGCGGGCCTCCATCTCGATCAGGTTGATCCTGTCGCTCTTCAGGGAATGCAGAACGTCCGCCAACCTGTCATGGCGGACCCGGTCCTCAGCATCCACGGGCACACCGGCACTTGCATCGCCCAGAAAATCCGAGAACTGCGGATGCCCCAAGAACTCATCAATCAAACGGGATGGGGCTTCAATGAAAAGCCGCGAAAGATCTGGCGCACCGCGAAACAAAGAACGTGTCACTTCGCCCTCCGACTTGCTGCCGTCTCCGGGTTCCGACGCTGTCAGTCTGCCGACTCATCCGAGCAAAGCAAGACCGATGCACAACCTTTCGCGTCAGCGGCATTCGCCAAGATCATCTTTGTAGAAATGTCCCGTTCCGGCTGGCCGTGGCATTTGAACGGTATCAACGCCAACAAGCAAAGCCACCCAGACATGAAACGGCCGAACCCATTTCCGCCAGCCAGCTCAAACCCGCAGAACGCCGCACTGAGCTGTGCGGCCTGCTCGCCCTCGGCTGGTTCGGCTTCTGGCACGGCAGTCAAGCGAACAATCTGAGGAGGCTGGAGAAATTCGCCTACACTATCCGCCCGACCAATGCCGTCATGCAACCCGGAAGCCAACGGAGAAAGCATGACGACGCACGACCCCATCCCCGCGCGCCTGGCCGCGCTGAAGACCACACCGACGCCTGACCTGAAGAAGCAGTGGCGCGATCTGTTCGACAGCGAACCGCCGCCGTTCAACCGGCGCTACCTTGAACCCGCCTGGCCTACCGGATCCAGGAACTCAGCTCTGGCGGGCTGAAGCCGGAGACGATCCGGCGCCTTGAGCGGCTGGGCGAGGAACTGGACGGCGGCGACAGGAAGAAGCGCGGCATTCGCGCCGACCGCGACCGGCCTATCACCGGCACGCGGCTTCTGCGGGAATGGCAGGGCGTCGAGTACGTCGTCACCGTGACCGCCGAAGGCTTCGAGTGGCAGGGGCGGCCATACAAGTCGCTGTCCGCCATCGCGCGCGCCATCACCGGCACGCGGTGGAACGGCTGGGTGCTTCGGGCTCAAGAACCACAGGGGGGTGAGCGGCGGTGGCCGCAGACCAGCGGACGATCTGGATCGCCCGCGACGCAACGCCTGAAGCGCAAGCGAAGGGCCGGAAGACATGACGAAGCCGCCCGAAAAATCGAAGGTCGTCCGCAAGCTGCGCTGCGCCGTCTACACACGCAAATCCTCCGAGGAAGGGCTGGAGCAGGAATTCAACTCGCTCCACGCTCAGCGCGAGGCCTGCGAGGCGTACATCGCCAGCCAGCGGTCTGAGGGCTGGGTGCTGGTCCGCGATCAGTATGACGACGGCGGCATCTCCGGCGGCGCTGGAGCGGCCCGGCCTGAAGCGGCTGCTGGAGGATATCGAAGACGGGACTGGTCGACGTGGTTGTTGTCTACAAGATCGACCGTCTCAGCCGGTCGCTGGCCGACTTCGCCAAGCTGGTCGAGGTGTTCGACCGCAACGGCGTGACCTTCGTCTCGGTGACCCAGTCCTTCAACACGACCACGTCGATGGGGAGGTTGACACTGAACATCCTGCTGTCCTTCGCCCAGTTCGAGCGCGAGGTCACGGCCGAGCGCATCCGGGACAAGGTCGCGGCGAGCCGGAAGAAGGGCATGTGGATGGGCGGCGTGCCGCCCTTTGGCTACCGGGTGGAAAACCGCAAGCTGCTGGTTGACGAGACCGCTGCTGCGCATGTGCGTTGGATCTTCGCTCGCTTCATCGAGATCGGATCCTGCACGGAACTGGCGCGCGAGGTCGGTGCGCGCGGCATTCGGACGCCGCGAGGCAACCGCATCGACAAGAAAACATCTACCGGATGCTCAGTAACCGCGCGTACATCGGCGAGGCGGTCCACAAAGGCGAAAGCTATCCCGGCGAGCACGACGCGATAATTGACGGCGCGACGTGGATCGCGTCCACGCCATCCTGAAGGAAAGCCCCGCAGCGTGCCGCCCGGACTCGTGCCGACACGCCCGCGCTGCTGAATGGACACTCTTCGTCCCGATGGTGCCGCGTTTTCGCCGACCCATACGCGCAAAGGCGACAGGTCTACCGCTACTACGTCAGCCAGACAGTGCTGAAGCACGGTGCCGGGTCACGCCCCGTGGGCCGCGTGCCAGCAGGGGAGATCGAGGCCACGGTCATCGACCAACTCCGTGCCGTATTTCGCCAGCCGGAGATCGTGGCGGGGACGTGGAAAGCTGCACGCGTCCACGCCGGCGGCATCACCGAATCCGACGCCCGCGCGGCCCTGCAGCAGCTCGATCCGCTGTGGGACGAACTTTTCCCCGCCGAACAGGCGCGCATTGTGGCGCTGCTGGTTGAATGTGCGGAGATAGGCACGGACGGGCTGAGCGTCCGGCTCCGAGTCGACGGGCTCGGCAGCTCGCGCGCGAGATGCTGGCCGGCGACATCGAGGCGGCCGCATGACCCGCCGGGCTCCGATCCCAGACGGTGACACCCACGTACCTTTCCGCGTCGTGAAGCGCGGCGGGCGCAAGGAAATGCGGCTACCGGACGGCGCCACCCAGCCTCGCAAGACCGACAACACCTTGGTCAAGGCGCTGGCCCGCGCGTTCCGGTGGAAGCGGTTGCTCGAGTCCGGGCGAGTTCGTCACCATCGCCGAACTAGCCGAGCGGGAGGGCATCGCGCCCTCATACATGACCCGTGTTCTGCGGCTCACAGTTTTGGCGCCGGAGATCGTCGAGGCGATCCTGGACGGACGGACGGGACCGGAGGTGACGTTGGCACCGCTATTGGGGCCAATCTCGGAGCTCTGGACTGACCAGCGGCAAGGTCTTCTCTGATCGACGCGAACGCCCATTGCTGACGTTAACACGGCATCTGCTGACAGTCTGCTTCATTACGCATAGTGCTCATTGGGGCTGGTTCGCCATCGCCCAAAGCGGACAACTTGGATGCGAAAACTGTAGGTCTTCGTCGCGCAATTTCGGAGATCTGGTCGACGATGGAGTGAAGCGCTGGTCTACGGGACCTCCAGACGTTAGACCCCCCAAGCCCATCGGCTAGAGAGCGACTGCGGGGCATGGGGGTATGATGGTTCTTTCTACAGATGTCCGTAGGAACAAGCTGACTGACATAAAGGCATCAGCGAAAGTCAGGGCAAACAGAAGCTGTACTATATGGGCGAGACCCAGGCTTGATGTCTATCGAATCGACCTTAATTATCTGATTCACAATCGCCACAACGGTCGTATAGAGGCCGAAATGCTAACCTGGGAGCAGGAAAACGCTGCGCCGATTGGCACATATGATGACGAACTGCATGAGAAGATCGGCACATTCCTCTGGGAGTCGAACAAGGGAAGGAACAAGGCCACCCTTACGGACTTGACGAGCAAAGGTCAGCAGAAGCCAGGGATCGTTAGCCTCGATGGCGTGATCATCGATGGCAACCGTCGTGCATGCTGCTCCGGAAGCTCGAAGAGAGGCAACGAGCAAACAGTATCTTGACGCCATCATCCTTCCGCACGCTTACGCAGACAACCAGGCCGAGATCGTGCGTCTGGAAACGCAGTATCAGCTCGGCGAGGATGCGAAGGTCGAGTACGGCCCGCTGCAGAAGTACCTTCATGCCCGTCGGCTCTACGTCGATCTCGGCATCTCAGCCGAGGAGATCGACACCCTGATGGGTGAGCCCTGTGGAAATACCAAGAAGCTGCTCGCGATCATGCAGCTCATGGACCCGATTATCCGAGCACATCGGCTGTCCGAAGCTCTATCTGATGCTGAAGGATAGTGATGGGACGAAGGAGGGCATGTTTGTCGACCTCCATGCCGACTTGAAACGGATCGAGACTGGAAAGGCGAAGATTCATGGGCGTTCGATCCGGAAATCGACCCGTTGCAACTTTGCTGATCCAGTTCGACTACATCCGATCGGTGGCTTCTCCGACGCAAAGAAAGTCTACCGAGAAGATTTCACACCAGGGAAAGACCGCAATTTCTTTGCGAACAAGGAGATATGGGAACAGTTCCGAGATCGCCACACCGCGGAGGTCGACCCAATCACGATGGAGATGGGCACCCTAGAGGCATACGTTGCGGCAGATCCGGACGCATTCGCGACCAAGATAGATGCGGCCCGCGCACGAGACAAATCGTGGAATTCGAAAGTCAACGCGCCAATGAAGCGGAATTTCGGCCAGTCGAGTTACAAGCTTAATCTGGCGACCGAGGTCTTGAGACCCGGCGAATATCTGAAGCGCGCAAAGGACCAGCTCGACAAGATCGACCTAGAGAGCGATGGCCTCCTATCCTCGCCGGAGAACGAGGCTCTGGCCGTTGAGATCGGGCGCATTGCCTTCAACATCAAGAAGCGCTTCGACCGTCGCGGCTCGAAATAGATTGGGCGTTCGAGATCGATGGCCACGATAGAGTATGATCCAGCGGACGAGCTGCTTATTTTGCGCGGTGTGGGTTCTGCCGTCCGACATCCACTTTTGGCGGCGTTCACCCGCCAGATCGGCGGGGCGCTCAACGATGATGGGTCGCTACACATTCCAACGGGGCCCGAGGAGCTAACCAACCGTTATCAGACCCTGTCTCGGTTGCTTGCGAAGCTCGCCATCGAGATCGAGACGGGCGGGCATGTTTCTGACGCGATGGACCGCGTCGAGGCTGAAGAAAGGCAATTCCTTGAATTCTCACAGAAAGCCCGCGAGATTTGGGATGCCCAATTAGACACCGATGCTTTCCGTCAGTTCGTCACCGTTGTCGAGGAGGCATGCCCGGGTCGCATCTTCTATCGAAAACAACTCCTCTCGGCTTTCCACCTCGCTTTCTCGCAAAATGCCTGCAATTTCTCGGTACCGGGTGCCGGCAAGACTTCAGTGGTATACGCAGCCTACGCCTACTTGCGAAGCCTACCGCCCGAAAACCCAAAGTCCGTCGATCGCCTCCTGATTGTCGGACCGCTTTCGTCCTTCAAGGCCTGGGAGGACGAGTTCGCGTCGATCTTTAGTCACAAGCCCGTGGCGCTTCGTCTTTCTGGTGGGGTGCCGACCTCGGATCGTACCGATCACCTTCGTGGAATCAGCGTCACTTCGCGATCAACAGAGCTGACGCTCACGACCTATCAAACACTTGCCAACATGGAAGAGGAGTTCCGGACCTTCCTCATTCGAGTTGCCGCCCGAACGATGGTGGTGCTGGACGAGGCGCACTACATCAAAAGCGCGGACGGCCTTCAGGCGGCGGCAGCCTTGCGGCTCGCCCCGCTAGCCCGAGCGCGAGTGGTCCTCACGGGAACTCCAGCCCCCAACGGTTACGAGGACCTAGCGAACTTATTCCGCTTCATCTACCCGACACGCAACATCATCGGCTTCCCCGCGCCTTCCCTGCGGGCGATGACCGACGGTTCAATGCCGACCGCAGTCCCAGAACTCAAAGCCAAGATCGCGCCGTTCTACACGCGCATCCGCAAGAGCGATCTTTTCCTCCCTGAAGCCGAAGAACGGCGTGTCATTGTACCGATGTTTGCAGACCACCAGCGGATTTATCGAAGCCTCGAGAACCGGATTGTACCGCACCTTAAACAGCAAATGGACGACCCTTCGGCGACGATCAGAGTCCGGGCGCGGCTGATACGTCTTCGCCAAGCGGCAGTGAATCCTGAGCTGCTCCTGCGCCCACTTGATTCCGAAAATGGCATTTTCGATACGGATGGCAGCGGCGATCTCAACATCGCCGAACTCGAAGTTGCCGACCTGATTCGAAACTTTTCCGCCAGGTATGGCCTAGCCCGTCTCGGGGTGTGTCGGACGCTAGTCACCGATGTGCTGGCTAATCAGGGAAAGGTCCTGATTTGGTCTTATTTTCTTTGGAATCTTGCGCTTATCAGGCGCGAACTAGGAGACCTTGCACCGTTCATCGAGGTCCTGACCGGCGCGACCCGCACCTCGGGTCGGGAGGATGATACGGAGGCAGAGCTCGGCACGCGCGAGGACATTATTGATCGGTTCCACTCGACCGACGAACGGGCGATCTTGATCGCGAACCCCCAAGCGGTCGGTGAATCAATCTCGCTGCACAAGGCATGCAGGACCGCCATCTACTTTGACCGGGACTTCAACGCTGGTCGATTCATCCAATCAAAGGACAGAATTCATCGGTATAATCCCGCCGGAGGCGAGGCGGTTATCTATCACCATTTGGTCACGCCAGAGACCGTGGATCAGGATATCGACACGCGGCTCATGGTGAAGGAACGTCACCTGTCGGACCTGGTTGACAAAGACGACATTCCGTTACTCACAGCCGCCGATGACAGCGATTTCAGTGATCTGCGCGCGATCCTTGAGTCCTATGAACGCCGCAAGACTCAGTGACGGCCTGCTCCCCGCTGTCTCGACCATCGCGATGGTCGAACTGCTGGCGAGAAGGCCCGACGGAGCCTCGGTGGAGCTTCTACTGAAGGATTTGGCCGCAACGAACACCATATCTTGGTCGAGAGCACGAAACACAGTCGAAAAACTGATCGCTTATGGCTTGTTCCAAGCGGATGCCAAGTCCGTGGTGCGATTGGCCTTAGAAGAGCGTCTGGATTGGTCGGCCTTGATCGCCGAGCGGGTCGTGGCCGAATTCACAGCTTTGCTGACAAAGGCCGAAGCCTGGTCGTGCATTGGCCGTGATCCTACGACCGCGGAGTTGATGATCGACGCCATGACCCTGCCACCAATTCGGGACGGCTGGCTATGTGGTTGACCGACTTCGCGATCGCCCGACGCGCGGCGGTACAGACGAGGTTCTGGAGGGTGGCCGACAATCACAGAAAAGCGTTCCTGACGAGTGCTCGAGAAGCAAATAACCAGCCGCCGCGGCGAGCGAAGTCGGTCAAGCGCCTCGCTGAAGATTTGGCGAGGCAGGCCGAAGCTGGTGTGGCCGCGGAGGTCTGGGTCGTCCAGTATGAACGCGAGCGACTGTCCGATCATCCATTGCGCGACCAGATCTGTCGGATTTCCGAGGAGGATGTCTCAGCGGGCTATGATATCGTGTCGTTCGCTTCGGTAAACTCAATCCAGCATGACAGGTTCATTGAGGTGAAATCCCATGGCGAACGCAAAGTATTCCACTGGTCGCGCAACGAGATCGCCACTGCCCTTGAATTTGGCGAGGAATATGCCCTCTACCTCGTGGATCGCGAACAGTGTGAACAGCCCGGGTATACGCCTCACGTGATAACAGGACCCACGCCGGAGATGTTCGCCTCGCCAGGGAGCGGTTGGCGAGTCGAGGCAACCTCGTTCGAACACCTCCAAATCTAGGCCGACGTAATCGGTGAATCTCCTAGATTTTCACCGCGCTGAAGTATCCGACGCCTTCCCCTTACGCCGATCAGCAGCCCGCGCCGCCAAGACCGGATTGACACTAGAGGCGATCAGAAATCCGGCGAGGATCAACGCCGCATTGCGCTGCAGTTTGGACACGCCGGGAATATGCGCAAGGCCATCGCGGTACTCATGCTCGAGCATCGAGACGATCAGGCGCTGTGCCTCCGCTTCATGATCGGTCATCGCGGCAGTCAAACTCATACCGACATCGCTGAGTCTGTCCAACAACGTGAATGGTCGCGTCCCACCTGGACCATGATGGCTCCACACCGATTGTAGGTTTTGGATGTCCACTGTCGACATGAATGCAGTGAGATCATCGAGCGGCGCGGTTACTGCCTCCGTCAGTTCGGTCGACATGGCGGATGTTAGTCGGCGCGCGAGGGACCGGTCCAAGATGAGGCTAAGTATCTCTTTCGAGGTCCCGAAATAGAAGGCGACCTCCCATTTGACATCACCGCCGCTGTGATCATTCCGAAGCTCGAAGCGCACGCCGCTCTTCAATTGCAGACTTGGTATCGCGAACCGAAAGGTCCGGGTGGTCGGATAGCGCGCTCCTGCGCGATCTGGTGGAGTCTCCACCGGCGCAGGGACTGGGCGAACCAGCGTCTTGCCGACTTCCGCCAATGGCTCTACCAAGTCCGCCGGGTGGTTCTGGAGGACATGCCCCATCAGATACGAAAACGCGGGCGGGACGGCGTTCCCGATCATCTTCAGCTTCTGACCGTAGTTGGCTCCATAGAACTGGAAGGTTATTGGAAAACCTTGTAGGCTTGCCCGCTCCCGTAGCGTGAGCCTCCTATACACTTCCTGCTCGGAATCGGCCGCGATGACGATGCTTTCGCGTGAAACGCGCGTGCATGTGGCGGTGATCGTTCGGACGGTCCGATCCAAGCGATCTGGAAACGCCATAGCGTTGTAGACGGTGTGCGTCATCTTGTTGGATCGGTTGATCCTAACCTCTTCGGGATTGAGGGCGTCCTCCTCAATATGGTCGATCAATTCCGATCGTGGTATGGTGATGCCAAAGATGGGATCGACGACAGGGTCGTTCTTCAGAGAACTGATTACGTCGCCCAGGAGGCGGGGTTGGGCGTTGGCTTTGTACGACTCCAGCAAGTTGATGTCGAAGTTACCGGCAATGCACCGCCGCCTACGTTGAGGCAGGCCGTAGTCCGCCATGTCGATGATATGGGTCACACAGCGCAGATGATTGAATTCCTCAAGCGCTCCGCCCTCCTTGAGTTCTGCCTCGATGATCTTTGCCACGCGGGGGACGTTCTCCATCGCCCAGACACGCGGCTTCAGGTGATCGACGATGGTCAGGAAGCGCTTGACGTCTACGAGACCATCGGCGATGTCACCACCTCCGCCACGGTTGCTGTAAGAGAATTGTGTACAAGGAGGACTGCCGACGACGATGTCTATGTCGTCAGGGAGATCCGCGAGCGCCAGCCGGCGAATGTCCACCGTCTGCGCTTGGTGGAAATTGTTCTTGAAATTGGTCTCGTTCGCCGGGCCCCATTTCTCGTAGGATGCGACCACTTCGATATTCGCCAGACGCAACCCCAACGACCACCCGCCGACACCGGAGTAGAGGTCTATCGCCCTTAGCCTTCTCGATTTGCGATCCATAACCGGCCCCACGAACACATAGACTCCCTTCAATAGACCCTCTCGCGATATTGCAAGATCTTTCCGCGCCATGGTTGCAGTTCAATCGGTATAGGCTATCCGACCGTGTCAACCCCACTTCTCGTCGCGTCAGGTTGCAGCTTACGGAAAAGTCACACGTTGGCGCGCAAAATCGCGTCTTAGCGCACTAAAGGCGGTGGCTCCCTAAACAAGACTTGAACCTACGGGCACTTGATGAACAGCGGAGTGCTCCACACGCATGGCGCCGAGATCTCGACAGACTCACTCTTCCCAGAACTGGTCATCTAGCACTGCCGCAATGAACGAATGCTCCCTTCGCTCAGGGCTGATCTGACTGTGATCGCGCGCTGCGGTCCACCTGAGCTGAGCTTCTACCTGCTTGCTAGGGCGGCGCACTGCCGTCAGATGGCTTTCCGCCCTTTCCGCTATCTTGTAGGTTCGACCGTAGCTCCAAAACATGGCTGAGGGGACCCGAACCCAAATCAGACAATTGGCTGCAGAAACTCGTTCTGTTACAAAAACTTACAAGCTATTCACCAAATCGACGCAGTCATGAGCTCAGGAGAATATAGGCCCGAAGAGAACGCGTGTGCGCCTTCCGGGGTATGGGCCGGTTAACAGCGTCTCCCGCATAACCCTCGAAAACAACGGAAAAATCCGGCCGCGGCCGGATCGGGAGAACGCTTTCGCGGGGCAAGTGGCGGAGTGGAAGACCGCCTGAGTTAGGTTTCCACTTGTCGCACCCTGTCACGATCTCGTCGCGTAGCGTCAGAGGGTTAGCGGAAAAACACTTCCCTTCAAAGCGCAATCAGTTGCGATTTGTCGCATGCAATCCTATGTTTTTGGGCGGAACAGTTGGTGGATTGCCTTGCCCAAGGTTGCGAAAGAGCTATCCGCGCTGGATATCAAGCGCCTGGAACACCCTGGCAAGGGTGGCAAGGTCGCGTTTGCCGTCGGTGGTGTGGCCGGTCTGATGCTCGTTTGCAGCCCGACCGGTGCGCGTAGCTGGGTTCTGCGCACCCGAGCCGGTAACGAGCGCCGCGAATTTGGCCTGGGCGGTTATCCCGACGTGACGCTGGCACAGGCCCGCGAGCGGGCGCGCGAGACAAAGGACAAGCTTCGCACTGGAATTGATCCGCTTGCTGAAAAGGCCGAAGCGCGGGCACAACTGGTGGCGGCACGGCATAAGGGCATGACCTTTGCCGAAGCCGTAGACCGATGCCTTGCGGCGCGGCTGGACGCCTTTCGGAACGAAAAACACCGGCGCCAGTGGCGCGCGACGCTGGCAACCTACGCGGTGCCTGTTATCGGTGACGTGCCGGTTGCGGATATCATCGTGCAGGACGTTCTGCGCGTGCTGCATCCGATCTGGCAAGAAAAGACCGAAACCGCGTCACGCCTTCGCGGCCGGATCGAAGCGGTTCTAAGCTGGGCCACAGTTGCCGGCCACCGTACCGGCGACAATCCGGCGCGCTGGGCCGGAAATCTGAAAGAGCTATTGCCCGCCCCGAAAAAGCTGAAAGCCATGGGCAATCAACCGGCGCTGGCGCTAGAAGACGCGCCGCGCTGGTTTGCCGATCTACGCGCCCGAAGCGGCACCGGTGCCCGCGCCTTGGAGTTTCTGGCACTGACGGCCGCGCGTTCCGGTGAAGTCCGGGGGGCGCGGTGGTCGGAAATCGACATGGCGAACGGTATCTGGACCGTACCGGCCGAGCGCATGAAGATGGACCGGGAACACCGCGTTGCCCTGCCACCTGCGGCAATCGCGCTTCTGAAAGCCCTGCCCCGCTTCGAAGGCAACGATTTGCTTTTCCCCGCCCCGCGCGGTGGCGAGCTTTCCGACATGGCGCTTTCTGCCGTCATGCGCCGGATGCACGAAACCGCGCTGGCGACCGACCGGAAAACCAATGGCCGCGCGCTGGGCGACGATGCCGGGGGCTATCGTGACCGCGCCACCAAGCGGCCAGCTGTTCCGCATGGGCTGCGCAGCACCTTCCGCGATTGGACCGCCGAGCGGACGCATTTTCCCGGTGACATGGCGGAAATCGCGCTGGCGCACCGCGTGGCCAACGCTGTCGAAGCGGCTTACCGGCGCGGCGACATGATCGAAAAGCGCCGCCGGATGATGGCGGATTGGGCGGATTTCCTGGCTGGCAGGACGGTGGCCGGGGGCAAAATTGTGAGGGTTCTTTGACGCGTCACATTAGGCTATCAGATGACGGCGAAACCGTCGCCCACGATGCGCTTTTTCGTCTCTTAGCGCCATGTTTTTTCCTGAAAGCCCGCGAGACCAAGCGCAGGCGCTGTTTATCGCGGCTATCGAGAGGGAAGAGTACTTACGCGTTGGCCCCGAAAACTACAAACCCTCGGAATTGATGTCGGCGGCATCGCAAATGATCGAAAAGCGCGCCGCTCAAATTTACGCGGTGGGCTTCATGGCCATCTGTTATCTGTTCCTTGCGAAAACGGACTATAAGCCGAGTCTGAACCGAGTGTCGCAGATTGCGTCTTACAGCGTTGGAGAGTTCGGGAAGGTTTCGTGGCAGCCCCGCACTTGAACCCGAAGGCAACACAAAGTCACAACCGGTCACTGGCGACCCTCCCACGCTTAGGCTATTCAGGCGCTACCGAAGCGCTGCACACATTTGTGCGGCAAGAGTATCGGCGGCCCCGTACCTCAGCCACCTTCATGTCTTTGACGAAACGCCCGAGGTTACGGAAGCGCTGATACAAACCGCTCGCTCTATCAAGCGTCGCTCGAACTTGCGACTGATGTAACCGGTTGGAACATTTGGGATGTAAAGCTTCACTTTCCGCAAAGCCTCTATGGGGAGCAGTCACATTTATTACCTGATGAAGGCTTGATGTACTGGGTGCAGCGTGGCTTTGATTTAGCAATCAAAGATCGAAAAATAGTCAGGCAAGCCGACATTCCCCAAGTGGCCTGCCGCTTGACTTCAAGATCGCCTGATTTTGCTCGCTGGGCAAGCGTTTTTCGCCCCGAGCGGTGTCTGTCGTCGCGCAAACGGCCGAAGTCGGGTGGATCAAGCCTCGAACCCGCAGCATTCTGGCCCGGCAGAGCCGCTTTTCCGCGCGGCAGACGGACCTGTCCTGCCGCTTTCGTTCAGCTTGGGCATGGATCGTGGTCATGCGCATGACGGAGGCGTTCGAAGACGGCGGATGGCGGCAAGGACGGCCTGCACCATCGGGCCGGTGACGGCGACCTCGGCCAACTGGAAGGTAATGGCGCGGGCGTGGCGGACGACGCGGGCGCCGATCTTGATCAGCTTGAGTTGCAGGCTGGTCAACGACCAGTCCGCCATGGCCTCGGGCAGTTCGATGCAGCGCAGGAAGGTTGCCAGGTTGTAGGCCAGCGCGTGCAGTTGCAGCCGCACCGTTGTGCCGGAACTTCCGGCATGACTGCCGCGTCACGAAGGCATATTTCGCCTTCCTTGATGTGCTGCTCTGCGGTGCCGCGCTGGTTGTAGAACCTCACCACCCAGTCTGGCTCCATCGGCAGGTTGGTGACGATGAAGCCGACTTTGAGGAACAGCTCGCCCGGATGCCATTCGATCTTGGCGATGACGCGGCGCGGCTTGTCCCAGGACGCCGCCTGATACTCGAAGTCCTCGAAGAACCGTTTGACCTTGGTCAGCGAAGGCCGTCCCACGGGCCGTGTCAGCCGATGCGCGATCTTCTCGCGCAAGACGGCGTTGGCGGGCAGACGGATGGCGTAGAAGAACCTGGCTTCTTCCAGCCGCATATAGATCGCGGGGATCGCGTAGGCAGCGTCGGCCCGGAAGAAGCGTCCGCAAGGTCGCGGCCAGCTATCGGGCAATGACGGGATCAAGGACATCCCGCCAGCCATCGGCGCTGTGGACATTGCCGTTACGCAGGGCGCAGCGCTCCAGCATGCCAAACTGGTTGAACAAGAAGATGGGGTGATAGCAGGTGCAGTCGAAATGCCCGTTCCAGGCAGCACCTTCCTGATCGCCGTGGGTGGGGCTGACCGAGCTGTCCATGTCCAGCACGATGTATTTCAACCCGTTGCGGTCATGAAACCGGTCGATCCATTGGCCGTTCAGATCGGCCAGCGCCGCCCGGTTCGCGGCCAGAGCCAGCGTCTCGGTCTCGAACCGTCCCATCTGCGATGCCGAAGCAGCTTGCGCCTCGACGGCCCTGCCGCCAACGACCTGACGCATCACGGGATCGAGGGCCAAGCGGTCGGCATCGTTCACATCCTCGTATCCGGCCAGTCGTCCGAACACCGATTGCCGGAACAATCCGTCAAGCCGATGGAGCGTGTTCTTCCCGGTGCGGCTGTCTCGCAGCGCCTCCGACGCCAGATTGGACAGGCCGAGCACGTCATCAAGCTCGCGCATCACCACGCAGGCCACCGTCTGAACTGATCTGCGCACCACGGAACTCCAGACGCACACGGCGGTCGAAATCAACCCGATCTCCCCGCCAAGCCCGCACCCTCCAGGTGATCCATGAACAGCGCCCCTCGCAGCCGTCAACGCCATGATTTATATGCGAAATATCACGATTACGACAGCGAAATCAGCGACTTACTTGGAGAATGTGGGGCAAGACGGCGGGGGGACTGAGGCCTTCCCCGGGGTTACATTCCCGTCCCCAAATTTTCTCCAGCGGCGACGTGCGCCACCATGCCCTCATTCAACACGGATGGAGGCAAAGATGCACCACTCACCACTAAACGCAGCTCAGGTCTGGATTTCCGACGCCCAATTGGCTGGCCGCTATGGCGTCAATCGCAAAACCCTTGGCGCTGGCCGAAGTCTGACCCGACGTTTCCCAAACCGGTTTCCTGACGCCCGGCTGCCCCCGCTGGCGCTTGAGCGATATCGAAGCCTGGGAAGCCGGCCGCGCCAAGACGGCGCCTGAAAACCGCCACCCCCGGCAGGGCGGCGGCGCTATCGGTTCGGCGGTATCGGGATACCGCTTAGGTAGCACGGCGAACCCTGCCCGGCAAGACCGAGCAGAAGTAATGAAACACAACGGTTTCTACAGCAACGAAAGCCAAATCGCATGGGCATGCCGCGCCTTCTGTCTGGCCGGACCATCGGCCATGGCGACGAGATAGCTGAGGCAAAGGGCTGGCGGCTGAGCCGCCATCGTGCACCGCCTGCGGCGCGAATACGGCTGGCCCATCAGCGCAGAATACGTCGGGCCGGAAAATTTTGCGCATTACAAGCTCGAACCGGGCATTGACCGAACAAAGCTGAAATTCCCGCCCAGCGCTGGCCCGATTGCGGAGGCGGCGAAATGGCCGGCCGGACACTGACGCTTTCCGCAACCGAACCGGACACCCTGCCGCCCGCCGACGTTGCGATGGGCTGGGCAAGGCGGGGCTATCCGGTTTTTCCGTGCGGCCCCGACAAGCGCCCGTTAACCCCCCACGGCTTCGAGGACGCGAGCAGCGACCCCGGCGCGTTGCGGCCATGTGGCGCGCTCACCCGAAAGCGCTTGTGGGGTTGCCCACCGGCGACGTTTCCGGCCTGTTTGTCGTTGACCTCGATACCGACAAAACCACCGGCGAGGCGCTGGGCGAAGCATCGCTCGCCGCCCTTGGGTTTGCCGGCCTTTGGCAGGGCGTCCCGAACGTTTGCACGCCCAGCGGCGGCCGCCACCTCTATTTTCGCGATGCCGGCTTGCCAAGCAGCGCCGGCAAGCTGGGGGCTGGCATCGATACACGCGGCAACGGCGGCTACGTCATCGCGGCCGGTTCCGTCGGGCCGGCGGGCGCCTATGTCGGCCAGAATGGCCCCATGCGCCGCGAAGCCCTGCCCGATCTGCCGGAACCCTTGCTGTCGCTGTTGCAGGGCAAGGCCACCGATGCACCTCGCAAGTTCGAAATCGATCACAAGCGCACGCTTCGACCGACTGGACACCTCACGCGCCGAAGTCGAAGACATTCTCAGCCATATCCCGGCTTCCTGCGGCTATGCCGACTGGCTGACCGTGCTTATGGGGTTGCACGACCAATTCGGCGGTTCGGCTGAAGGCTTGGCCATCGCGGAAGCGTGGAGCGCCACGGGCGGCGAGAAATACAAACCCGGCGAAGTCGCAGCCAAGTGGAAGGGCTTCGCCAGTGGCGGCGGTACCGGCTGGGGGTCGGTCTGCGCCCTGGCCCGGCAATACGGCGCCGACCTGTCGGCATGCGCCGCCATGGGGCGGGCGAAGCGACGCATTCCACGGATAGCCACGTGGCGCCGGAAAACCCGGACCCCGACCCGGATGACGCGGGCGAGTATTTCACGGCCGCACGACCTTCACGGGCTTCCCGTTCCCGAGCGCGCCTGGCATGTCGCCGATCTGGTCCCCGCCCGTGTCGTCACGATGCTTGGCGGCGACGGCGGCACCGGAAAAAGTCTTCTGGCGTTGCAACTCGCGGTGGCCACAGCGGCCGGGCGCCGCTGGATCGGGCGCGAAGCCGAAAGCGGCCCGGTGCTGGTGATTTCCGCCGAAGACGACCGGAGCGAGCTGCATCGCCGGCTGGACGCCATTGCCACAGCCGAAGGCATTGCGCTTGCCGATCTGTCAGACCTGACACTTCGCTCCCTGGCAGGCTGCGACGCCGTTCTGGCCGCTGCCAGCGGGGCGGGCAAGACCCTGGCCGATACACCGCTGTTCGGCCGTATCGACGGCTGGATAAGAGAGCATCGCCCGGTTCTGGCGGTGTTCGACACGCTGGCGGATCTGTTCGGAGGCGAGGAAAACAACCGCACCCATGCCCGGCAGTTCATCGGCATGCTGCGTGGCCTTTGCGTCCGGTACGGAACGACCGTTCTCTTGCTCAACCACCCTTCGCTGTCGGGCATGGCGCGCGGCGATGGCAATTCCGGTTCAACCGGCTGGAACAATTCGGTACGCTCGCGGCTTTACCTTCGCCGCATCATCGCGGATGACGGCGAACGGGGCGTGGAACAAGACCCGGACGCCCGCGAGCTGGAAGTTATGAAAGTCAACTATGGCCGCCGGGGCGAGGTTATCCCCCTGCGCTGGGCGGAAGGCGTGTTCGTTCCGGACGGCAAACCGGCCGAAACCGGGCTGGACCGGATGGCGGCCAGTGCCAAGGCCGAACGCGTGTTCCTCAAGCTCCTGCGCCAATTCACCGCTGAGGGGCGCCATGTTTCGCCCAATCCGGGACCGACCTTTGCGCCGGCGCAATTCGGCCAGCATCCCGACCGGGAAAACTGCACCAAGCGCGCACTGCAGGACGCCATGAACGCGCTTCTCGCGCGCAACAAAGTTTGTGTCGCCACCCACGGCAGGGGCGCGAAAGAGCGCAAGCATCTCGAGATTTCGGGGGGCGAAAATGATTAGGGTACAACGCCAAAATCAGGGTACAACCCCCGGTGCAACCCCCCGTGCAACGCGAGTACAACCCCCGGTGCAACCCCCGGTGCAACGGGGTGCAACCCCCGGTGCGACATATACCCCCCATACCCCCCGCGCGTTGCACCCGCCTTTGGGGTGGGGGTGCACGCGTCGCCGGGAGGCCCGGCCATGAAGCTCAATCGCGCCCAGCGCCGGGCCATGCGCGCCCAGGCCGATACCTTGGCGGCCCGGCTCGCAAAGTCTGCGTTCAATTGTCATGACGCCGGAATTGAGGTTATCGCGCATCCGGTGGCGGTGGCTGCCCTGCATAGGGCTTTCCGGCGCTCCCTCGAAGCCGGTGGCAAACCGGTGGCGCTGCCCCTGTCGCACCGAGAGGCCGAAGCGTTTCCCGGCCACGAAGATTTCGCGCCCGAAGCGCTGGCCGGTCTGGATACCGATACCCCGGCCTTCGCGGCCTGCCTTGCCGTCGGGCTGGACCCGGAAGGACGCGGCGCCTTTGCGGTTCATCGGGCCGTCAGCACCCACACGGCTGGCGCCCACGAGGCCGCCCGCTCCAAGGCGCTCGCACGGCTGCGCGCGATTGCGGCCGAGGCCGGCTTTCCGCTGATCGAGGACAAGACGCCATGACCGCCCGCCCCGCCCTGACACTCGCAACCATCCGCCCCGGCCCGGTGCTGCACGTCTTTCGCGACGGGCAGGAAATCGCGGCCATCCCGCTTTCACGACCCGCCGCGACACGGCTCGCCTTCGACATTCTGCGCGCCTTGCTCGCCGTTGACACCGCGCCCGAGGGCGCAAAGCACGAGGAAAACCGAAATGGCCGACAGTAATCAGGAACTCGCCCGCCGGGCGGTGGAGCAACGCCGCGCCCGGCTGATCGAACTGCAAAAAGCGGCACGCGCGCAGGCAGCCTTGCAAGCGCAGGGCCAAACGCCCAGCGCGGGCAATGGAACGCCCGCAGCGCCGGCCGAAGATGGCCCATGGCTGGACTTCGCGCCGCAAGGAGAGGATGCCCCGTGGCGCGATTTCCAGAACCAAGGCAACGGTGATGCCCAGCTCGCCGGGCAACTCTTGCGGCAGCTTCAGGGCGACGACCCGAAACCCGCCCAGCGCGCGGCGATGCTGGAACGGATCAACGCCGCGAAGGCTGGCACGCTTCACGTTTCGCCCGAAAACCGCATTCGCGCCGCCATCGCGGATCGACGGGCCGAGGACACCATGAATGCGCCCGGCATGGCCGGCGGCATGGCCGCTGCGGCGACCGACGGCGCCCTGTTCGGCTTTGGCGACGAATACCTGGCCGGGCTGTCGGCCGCGCTGGGCGTGCAGCCCGACGGCAAAGGTGGCGCCAACTGGTTTGACTACGAAAAACCGATGGGAGAGCGGTATTCAACCGCGCTGGACGCCATTCGCCACGAGCAAGGGCAATTCGCGGAAAGCCACCCGGCCGCGTCGCTCACCGCCGAAATCGCCGGAGCGCTGGCCATGCCGGGCAGCGCGGGCGCAAGGTTCATCAATAAGGGCGCCGGCACCGCGTCGCGGATCGGGCGCGGCATGGTTGCGGGCGGCACGTCGGGCGCCGCCTACGGCTTCGGTGAAGGCGAAGGCAGCGCGGAAAACCGGGCCGGTAACGCTGTTGCCCCTGGTATTGCCGGTGCGCTGGGCGGCGGCTTTCTGACCGGCGCCGGGCAAGGCTTCAACCGGGTTCGGCAACTGTTCGAGAAGCACCCCGACCTTCAAGGCGCGGTGCGCTCGCTGGACGAACAGCGCGAGCTGGCCAATACGCTTTACGAGAAAGCCCGGTCCAGCGGCGCGACCTTCCCCGAACACCGCCTGAAATACGCAACGGACCGCATGGCGTCACGGCTCAAGAACGATGGTTTTGCCCCGGACCTGCACCCGCGCGTTGCCACCGTACTGAAACAGCTTTCGTCCGAGACCGGCGAAAAGACCATGGCCGACGTGGAAATCCTGCGGCGCATCGCCGGCAATGCCGCGCAAAGCATTCAGCCCGACGAACGCCGGTTGGCGCGTCACCTTATCGAGGGGCTTGACGACATGGTGGGCCGCACGAGCGAAGGCGGGGTCGCCATGCGCGAAGCCCGCGACGCCTACGCCCGGCTGCGGCGGATGGAAACGCTCGAAACCGCCATCGGCAAGGCATCGCTGCAAGACGACTTCGCGGCCGGGCTGCGCAGCCAGTTTCGCCAGCTTTTGCGCAATCCCAAGCGGCTCAGGGGCTTCGGCGAAGCGGAAATGGCGGCCATTCGCCAGGTGGCCAGGGGCGGCACGTCAACGCGCATCCTGACCGGTGTTTCGCGGCTTCTGTCGGCCCGGTCCCTGCCCGGCCTGGCCATCACCGGCGGCGCCTATGCCGGGGGCGCGGGCATGGGTGCGGCCGTCATTCCCGCCGTTGGCGCGGGCAGCCGGATGGTTGCCGATGCCCTGACACGCAAGGCAGCCAACAGCGCGCGCGACATAGCCGACATGAGTGCGAAGGAAAAGATTGCCCGCGAGTTGCTGAAAGGCCGGCGGAACGTCCTGGCAGCCCCCGCCACGTTGCCCGGCTACATGACCGGATACGCGGAAGAATGACGCATACGGCCCGACCCGGTTAATCCGGCCGCAGGCGGGAACAGCACCGCGTTGACCCGCCTGTGGGCCACCGAAATAACGAAAGGCCAGAACGATGCCCGGACCCGACCCCGAAGGCGTGACCGTGTACGAAGATGAAAACGGCGGCTTTCGCGTCTTCGCGGAACTCTGGCCCTCGCGCGGGCTGGGCGCCAGCAACCGGCAGAACCGGCTCAGACGCATGCGGGCGATAACGCGCAACCTGCGTCGCGGCTGGAACTGCCCGTGGTGCAAGGGGCCGGTGCCGGTGTTTCGCCGGGCCGATGCCGTCTATTGCTCGACAAGCTGCCGGAAGAAAGCGCGGTATCGTCGCAGGTTAAACAAACTGGCGGAAAACGTCGGCGGTATGCGCGCGCGGGCGGATGCCCCGATTTAGTTCCAGTCACCACGCAAGGCTATGCAAGAAATACGCGCGCGCGCGTATGCCTCGCGATATGATGTCCGATAAATCGGCGGCGCCGGGCAGAAACCGCGCCAGAGACTCCAGAACCGGGGCTGGACGCCCGCTAGGGCTTTTCGGGCATCAGGGAGTCCGAAACCGCTAGCGAGTCTCTAGGGTGCCTTCTGGGGGCTGTAGGGCGATGGCGTGGACTTGACTAGGTTGTCTTCTCGTCAGGCACGCAAACTACCGAACCTGGGTCGAGCGGATTAGCTAGCTCCGCGTGGGAGCCTTCTGGGCAGATATTCCGGTCTACCTGGCTCTGCATGCAGCCGGTCAGAAGGCCCACAAATGCCGTCGCAAGAAGTAACCGATAGCGATACATTATCCGCTTCTCCTTACCTTCAAATGTCACCAGCGTGAGATTTCCTCGTTTCCAAGTCAAGTTTTCTCGGCGCCGACCGCGAGATTGCATCCAGTCAATCTTGGCAACCTCCCTACCCCATTCAACGCGCTCGTAAATGGCCGCGTCGATTACGCCGGGAGCCTGCAATTCCGCGTCCCTCAATTGGCGGGCTTCAAAGATTTCGTCGCAGCGCAAGCCAATGTCGGCGGCGGCGGCGGGTGCGTTGTCGCCTCCAACGCACATCCGCGAACGCCCCATAACCTCACCCGCTCCTGCGAGGCGTCGTATTCATCGGCAAGGCGAATTTTCGTGCGGGCGTTGTTCGCCTAGTTGCGCGGCTCGCCTATTGTCGAAACGCCATGGTTCCCGTCCCAGAGGTGCGCGGCCTGTTCCGGTGTCAGGTGGTTCTTGCAGTCAAACCGCGCCATGCCGAAAATATCGCGCTTGAGGCTGCCCCACGAAACCATGTTCGTGAAATAGAGGCAGCGCCAGAAAAGAAGCTCGCGCTCGATGTTGCAGATATTCGCCCCCGGATGCAGCGTGCCGTCGGGCTTATATAGGAAATGGTTTTTCTGTTTGCCAATCAGGAACAGCGTCGAGACGATTGGCCCCTCGCTCGTGCAATCCTGCGCTTTGGCTGCCCCCGCGCCCAGCGCGAGAACGAGGCAGAGCGAGGCAAGACCTTTACCGATGTTTCCGACCATGGATTGTCCTCCGGGTTTCCTGTGTGAACGATGCTGTTTGGGCATCCTACACAGAAAGGCACGCCGCGCGCGCCCGAAGTTCAGCTGGATTCTATTCGCCTTTGACTGCCACCCCGACCCCGGCCGCGACCTGACCGCTTTCGAGGAACTGGACGCCGCGCGCTTCAATGCCTTGCGGATGGCATGTTCATTCTCGCGGCTAAGCGTCCGCGTCCGCCCGCTCTCGAATGAACGGATTGTATCCACCGGCACCGCCGCAGCTTCGCCAAGTTGGGCGGCCGTCCAATCGACCAAAGCGCGGGCGGCCTTACGTGTTGCGCGGTCAAGAGCTTCCATTGCATTCCTACAAAAAAAATGTCGGTTAATACATGCCACATGTTGACATGCCGTGTGTAGCTCACTACATATCATTTGTAGCAACGCACTGCAAGGAAACCCGCCATGACCTACGACCGCGCCGAGCTTTTCGCAATCGCCTGGTACAACGCCAAGGCTGACCTGTGGCGCGACCGCGCGCCGGCCCGTGAGCTGCGCGCCTATTTCCGCGCGGCTCTGGTCCGGGCATGGGTAGAGGTCAAGCGCCGTGCCGTCTACCGGGCCGAGAAGGCAGCCCAAGCCCAGCGCCCCGTTGCCGAGTTGCGCGCCGAAGTGTCGCGCTGGAAAACACCACGCGTCTTGGCTGGGAAGGCATCAATCGCTTGTCGGACCTGCGCCGCGCACTGTTCGAAGCCGAAGAACGCGAAGCCGCAGAACGCCAAGCGGCCGACCTTGCCGCCAAGCGCGCGCTGATAGCCTCTGCCGGTGGGCGGTTCTGCACCGTGACCTTCACCAAGGCCGACGGCACCGAACGCGCCATGAAGGTGCAGCCTGCCGCGCTGAAATTCCACGTGAAGGGCGACGACGCGAGCGAAGCCGGCCGCAAGGCTGCCGCCACACGCGCCCAGCGCCACCCGCACCTGTTGCCGGTATGGGATGCCGAGAAGCGCGCGCCCCGTTCCGTCAATCTCGCCACCATCCGCCGCATTGCCGTCGGCGGCACCGTTCACACCTTCTGAGCCTGAAAGGACACCCGAGCATGACCCGCGAACCGAACCCCACCCCCGAGCCTATGGACCGCTCCGAGGCCCGCGTTTCCGAGCTTGTCGAAAAACTCAACCGCGCCGACGGCGCCCTCTATGAAGTCTTCGGGCTTGTCGAAGCCATGCAATTCCTGACCTTCGAATTTGGCGATACGGCGATTGCCGACGCCGGCGTGAAGCGTTTTCGCGAAGCCATCATTGCCGTGTCGAACGCCATGGAGCGTTGCCGCGTCGCATACGACACCGCCGCAAGCTAGGAGCGCCCGCCATGCAGACTGCACAAGACCTTCGCACCTGCCAGCGCGCCGCCGTCATTCTTGCCGGGCTGGCCGAGGGGCTGGAAATCCTCCTGAACGAAGGCGACCAAGACCGCGAAGCCGTTCACGCGCTTGCGTCCGTTCTGGCCGAGAAGACCACAACTCTAGCCGAAGCGCTGGGCGCGCTGGACGTGGCGAGCGGTTGAAGGGTTGGGGGTTCTAGCAGTGGGAGCCGGGGTAACTGCCCCGGTTTCTGTCTTTCAAGCCTGTTGCTTTCGACTAAGGCTCAGAGTTCCCGGATCGTCACAAGGGAGGGCACGGATAAGCCTGCCGAAAAGCGAGAAGTAGCATGCTTCGCGCACTCTCATGGCGTTGTTCTGGGTGTGCCAACAGATAGTTGATAGCAATATCTTGGAGTTGTCTGAATTGCGCTTCAGGGGGAGTACAATATCCGAGAAGATTATTCGAAAGCTCGTTCAGTTCAGCAGCGCTCGACTCGGTGCCAATAGCAACCAATGTGGAAGCAGAACCCCATTTCAACCCTTCAACAACACCCATAATGTAGCCCGAACAGAACAAGGCTAAGCCTTGCTCAGCCGGAGACTCACATGCTTCCAAGAGCGAATTTCCGTCAAGGTTTTGTGCAAATGCTATCCTTGGCAATGTCATGGCTAGCGCCGCAACAAAAACTATGAGTTTCATGCTGACCTCTTGAGCATTGAATTTTGCGGCGCCCCCGGCACTAGCGCAAGCTGGACGCGCGCTTGAACCGGCATCTTCACACCCGAAGGGTAATCCTAGCTTTCTCCACTGTGGAAGCTTTTTCCCATCCGCTTCATTGCCGCCGCCGCCAATCCCAGGGCATTTCGAACTCGCCCTGCCAAAGTCCCAGCCTCTCGCGTCGGGCGAGCTTTTCCGCCCCGACATAGGCTTTCGAGTAACGCCGGTAGGCCACCGCCCAGCCGTTGCGCACCGTCCATTCGTTCACGTCAACGCCATGCGCCCGGCAAACCGCGACCTTCCGACCGTAGCGGTCAACATCAACGACTGTGCACGCGACCGCCGCGCGCCCGAGAAAATCAGACAGGGCCAGCGAAGCCGCCTGCCCGCACCGCCACGGCTTGCCGTCGATGAAACAGGGCTGCCGGCCTTCGGGGCTGTCCGTGCCGTGAAACCGTATCCGCTCGCCGTGTATCTCGATTGTGTCGCCATCGACTACCGACGCGGTGCCGGCAATCTCTGCAGCTTGGGTTGCGCCCGTCAGGGCTAGAAAGAGAATGGCGGCTAATCTGAATGGCATGGAGACTCGAAAAGCGGATTGCCTGAAACTGTGACGCCGGTTCGGACTGTCGTAAAGCGGTAACAGTGACACAGGGTGAAGGCCCTGAAAGCAACCGGCCAAGCGCCTTTTCTTTGGGCGGTATTTTGGGCGGAAACGCCAAAAATCTCGAAAATAATTCAATGAAATCAATGATTAGTGGCGGAGTGGAAGGGATTCGAACCCTCGAGACGGTTTCCCGCCTGCACCCTTAGCAGGGTGTGCCTTCGACCACTCGGCCACCACTCCGCCGACCCGTTTAATGGCGTATCGGATGGGGGCAAGGGGAAACGGCGGCGGTGGCGTGGCGGCGGATGACAGCGGCGGCCGGATCGGCGACGCACGCTCAGGCGATCAGCGCCAGGGGCGCGTCATGCGGGCGGATCGTCGCGCCGCCGTCCTCGCGCATCAGGGCCACCTCAAACCCGCGCAGGCGGCGCCGGGCCAGCGGGCCGTAGGCTGCGATGCCAACCGTTGCAAGCCCGGAAAGGCCGCCGAGATCTCATCTCGCGCGCCGTCGTCCAGTCCGCGCACGCCCTCATCGGCCGGATAGAAGCTCTCGCTCCCGGCACCTTCGGCGATAACGATTTCATGCCGGTCCAGGAGGATGTGGAAGTAGTCCACGTCACCACCTTCGACGATCCGGATGCCCTGCCCGTCGACCAGGTGTTTCGCCGCCGCCAGCACGGTGTCGTCGCCAAAGAAACAGGCCGCCCGCCAGCCTCCAAGCAGCATGCGATGCTGTTGCGACACCCAAGGTCACGGGAATTGCCCAGCATCCCGGCGGCTATCCGCACCGGTGCATAGGGCCCGATCCCGCCAGCCCGGCGCGAACCGATCCAGCGGACAGGTTGGCTGCCATGATCGACGGTTTCAACAAATGATCCCGCGCGCAGGTCCTCGATCGCCACCTCGCCTTCGGGGGTGAGAATCCGCGTACCCCGCAGGAAACACGGTATCCCCATCGCGAAGAGCTTGGCCGGAACGTTGACCGCGGAGGGCAGAACCCCGACCAGCGTCACGCTTTCGCCGTTCGGGAAGGTCAGGATCGCACTGCCCGTACCGTTGCCGACCGTGTCGGTGACCGTGACGTCCCAGACCTTGACGGGGTGGCCCTGCCCGTCGGTGACATCGGTCAGGTTGAACCGGTCGCGCCCGGTGAACGTACCGTTGCCATTGTCGATCGGCAGTTCGAAGCCGCTGATCTGGTCGTGACCCGATCCGCTTTGCAGGATGACCAGGTCATTGGCACTGTCGCCGGCGCCCAGGTTCAGCGTATCGTTACCCAGGCCCCCGCGCAGCGTATCGGCCCCGGTCCCACCGGAAAGCGTATCGGCGCCCGTGCCGCCGGTCAGGCTGTCGGCCCCCGCGCCGGCGTCGATATTGACCCCCGTCGTGGTCGCGGCGGCGTTCACCGTGTCGGCCCCCGAACCAAGCGTCAGCCGCTCGATCTGCGTGAAGGTCGCGGTCGAGCCGCCGCTTGCCACCGTGCCGGCCTCGTTGCCGGTGAAGGTGACCGTCGTCGCGCCGGTCAGCCCCGAGGCGTCGATCAGGTCGCCCGCCGTCTCCGCCGTCTCGCCGCCGGTGATCGTGTCGTTGCCGAAGGTGCCGCTCAGCCGGAAGGTGTCGTCGCCGCCCCCACCCGCGAGCGAATCCGCCCCCGCGCCGCCCGCCAGCGTATCGTTGCCGTCGCCGCCCAGGAGCGTATCGGCGCCATCCTCGCCAAAAAGCGCGTCGTTGCCGGCCCCGCCATCGAGCGAATCCGCGCCAAGCCCGCCATAGACGATATCGTTGCCGGCACCGGCCAGGACCGTATCGTTGCCGGCGCCGGCGCGCACATAATCGTCGTTGCCTATCGCGCCGGGCAGGCCGGCATCGTTGTTGTCGATCCGGTCGCTGCCTCCCGCAACCGGTTCGACATAGCTGGCGTCGATCAGGTCGTTGCCGGACGTGCCATCGACATAGCCGTCGTCGAAAGCGGTGACATAGCGGTCGATGCCCAGCCCGGTCGTGGTGTTGGTGTAGGTGCTGGTCGGGCTGATCGTGAAGGACTGGATCGGCTTGGCCTCATAGGCCGTCGTCGTCGCGTTCGCGGTCGTCTGCGGTGCCAGATAGAGGTTGCCGGCGGTATCCTGAAAGAGAACGACGGGGACCGTCGCCGTCGTACCATCGGCATAGGTCAGCGTCGCGGTATTATAAAGCACCGCGCTGTCAAAGGTCTGCGCTGCTGCGCCGTTGACGCTGAACTGGTCGTTTGTGACTGCGTTGTCCTGATCAAGCGCGGTGGCGGAGCCGCCGACGCTGATCGCCTGGATCGAAACCTTGGAAGCGTAAAGCGGGCTGCCGGCCGAACCGAAGGTCTGGCCAAGCAGGCTGGTTACGTTCTCGGCGGTCGTGTTGCCCTCGGTCGGGTCAAGCGACGCGAAACTGCCAAGGGAGAAGCCGTAAAAGGTGGTTGCCAACTGCGGTTACCGGAAGGCGCGATGGCCGGGCCAACGCGAACTGGAGCGAAAGCTTGCCCCGGGTTGCGGGGCCGTCTGTTTCTGCAACGCTTAAACCGCCGCTATCCGGAAAGGTTCCGGTTCGGCGGGCCAGTTCGATCAGGGTGGAAAGGCCCGCCCGCTGGCAATGCTGCGGAAGGGACGGGGCGCAAAGGCCTGGCACGGGGGCACGACAAACCACTCCAAGCGCGTAACACGCGCGCGGCCCGAAACGGCGCGCGGCAGGGCGCGCCCTCGAGTCGCCTGAGGATCTAGTCCGCGATTGCGGTATTTGTGAGGCCGGTCGCTCGCCTGACCCCGGTCAGCCGCTGAAGAGGAAATGCAGGACGTCGCCGTCCTTGACCTCGTAGGTCTTGCCTTCGACGCGCAGCTTGCCGGCGTCGCGGGCGCCGGCCTCGCCCTTCAGGGCGACGTAATCGGCATAGGCGATGGTTTCGGCGCGGATGAAGCCCTTTTCGAAATCGCCATGGATGACCCCGGCGGCCTGCGGCGCCAGCGTGCCCTTGCGGATCGTCCAGGCCCGTGCCTCCTTGGGGCCGACGGTGAAATAGGTCTGCAGGCCCAAAAGCCCGTAGCCCGCGCGGATCAGCCGGTCGAGCCCCGGTTCCTCCAGCCCCATTTCCTCAAGGAACATCGCCGCCTCGTCGCGATCAAGCTGGCTGATCTCTTCCTCGATCCGGGCGGAAATGACGACATGCGCGGCACCCTGCGCGCGGGCCATGTCGGCCACCTTGGCGGAAAGCGCGTTGCCGGTGCCGGCCGACGCCTCCTCGACATTGCAGACGAACAGCACCGGCTTTGCGGTCAAGAGCTGCAACTGGCCCCACGCCTTGCGGTCCTCGTCGCTGACGGCGACGCTGCGGGCGGGCTTTCCGGCCTCGAGCGCGGCCAGCGCGGCGCGCAACAGGCGATCCTGATCGCCCGCCTCCTTGTCGCCGCCGCGCAGCTTGCGCGCGAGGTTTGCCAGCCGCCGTTCGACCGATTCCAGATCGGCCAGCATCAGTTCGGTTTCGATCGTCTCGGCATCGGCGATGGGGTCGATCGCGCCCTCGACATGGGTGATGTCGCCGTCTTCAAAACAGCGCAACACATGGGCGATGGCATCGACCTCGCGGATATTGGCCAGAAACTGGTTGCCCAGCCCCTCGCCTTTCGAGGCGCCGCGCACCAGACCGGCGATATCGACGAAGGTGATGCGGGTCGGGATGATCTGTTTCGACTGGGCAATCGCGGCCAGCGCGTCAAGGCGCGCATCCGGCACCGCCACCTCGCCCACATTGGGTTCGATCGTGCAGAACGGAAAATTGGCCGCCTGCGCGGCCGCCGTGCGCGTCAGCGCGTTGAAAAGCGTCGATTTGCCGACATTCGGCAAGCCAACGATACCCATTCGAAATCCCATCGCCCGTCCGTCCCGCAATCCGGTTTCGCCGGCGCTTGTAGGCAAGCCGCGCGGCGCGCGCAAGCATGCGATGGCCCGGCCTAGCGCCAGATCGCGGTACTGAGCGCGGGATCGAACATCAGGGCCTCGTCGAAGGCTTCCAGGCCAAGCTCTGCCACCAGGCTATGCTGGTCCGACAGCAGCGAAACGCCAAGCCCGCCGCGCACGGGGCGCGCGGCAAACCCGAGCCAGTCAAGAAGCGTGGGGTAGACATCGACCATGGTGCCGGCCCGGTCATTGACCGACCCCGCCCAGGCACCGCCCAGAAAGATCACCGTGTTGCGCCGGGGCACGCGGCGTTCCCATTCCGGATCGCCGACGTGATGCGACAGGTGATCGGACATCAGCACGATGCGCAGGTCGCGCCCGCGTGCCGCCGCTTCGGCCTGAATGGCGCGCACCGCGTGATGGGTATCATCGGAGGTGCAGCGCACGACCCGCGCCAGATCGCCCGACTTGCGCGCCTGCCCGTCATCGCTGCACCGGCGCGAGAGATAGGCGGTGGCCCCGTGCGGACCGATGGTTTCGACGAACAACGCCACCGGCGACGGGCCCGTGGCAAGCGCGCCATAGCGCGCCTTTGCCGTTTCGAAAATCAGCTCGTCGTCCAGGACCCAGTCGATGGTCGCCTTTGCGATGAAATCGGCCGGGTGAAGCGCCTCGATCTGACGCTTGCCCAACTGGTCGCGCACGCCGTGGCTGGCGTAGAAATGGTTGATCCCGGCAAATTCAAGATCGCCGCCAACGATATATTCCATGTCATAGCCGCGCGCCGCCAGCATGTCGCCAAGGCAAACCCGGCCGGTCAGGAAATCGGTCTGTTCGGTATAGTTGTTCTTGAACCGAAAACCGTTGGCGACCAGCGGCACACCGCATTGCGACGCAACCATGCCGGCAAGGCTCCAGCCCGTTCCGGCGCTTTGGCCGATATCGGTAAACTCCAGCCCCTCGCGGGCCAGTTCGGCCAGCGGCGCATAGGCATCGCCCCATATCGCGGTATCGCCATAGCGCCGTTCCAGACCTTCCAGGTAGATCACCACAAGGTCCGGCCCGCCCAGCGCCCCTGCCTGCGGCACTGGGTTGGCCAGCCTTTCGGCCAGCCCACTGTCCACGCTGGCCCGTCCAAGCCCCACGGCGGCGTATTGCACGACCGGGTTCACCGCCAGAGCCCCAGCGCCGCCAACACCGCCGAACGCGGCCCGAGTGCCAGATCACCTTCAAAAGCCAAAGCGCAAAAACGACGAACAGCATCGACAGGACAGCCGCCAGGATCTCGCTTTCAAGACCTACGAGCGTGGCGCCTTCGGTGCCGAATTCGACGTGGAACATCAGCGCCATCATGTCGACCCGGCCGAAGGCACGGGCGATCACCGTCATCGGCGCCATGACAAGCGCGGCCGCCACGACCAGAAGCATCGACAGGCCGGGATTGCGGAAATAGCGCCAGCCGCCCAGCGCCAGCGCCGCGATCAACGCCAGTGTCGCCACGATCCCCGGTTTGTCCGGGCGCAATCCCGGCAGGGTCGCCACCGCTAGGCCGATACCTGCGACAAGCAAAAGCAGAGCCGTCAATACAATCGGTTTGCCACGCATCGCTGCGACCCGACCCATTGGTTTCCATGTAACGGCTGTGTAACACAAATCGGTCGCGAATGCGCCAGTCGGCCTTCGCGTCCGTCCGTTCCCGCCCCTTCTGCCATGCCCATTGCAATTCGCCCCGCTTTTCTGCAAACCGGGCCGGCATGCGAGGAGACGCTTTGATGACCCGGATCGACCAGACTTTCGCGCGGCTGAACGCCGAGGGACGCAAGGCATTTGTCAGCTACATCATGGCTGGCGACCCCGATGTCGAGACCTCGCTCGCGATCATGAAGGGCCTGCCGGCGGCCGGTGTCGACATCATCGAACTGGGCCTGCCCTTTACCGATCCGATGGCCGACGGCCCGACGATCCAGCTGGCCGGGCAGCGCGCGCTGGAGGCCGGGCAGACCGTGCAGAAGACGCTCGACATGGTGGCGGAGTTCCGCAAGACAGACGGTGCGACGCCCGTGGTGCTGATGGGCTATTACAACCCGATCTATTCGCGCGGGGTCGAGCGGTTTCTGGCCGATGCCAAGGCTGCCGGCATCGACGGGCTGATCATTGTCGATCTGCCGCCGGAAGAGGATGACGAATTGTGCATCCCGGCGCAGAAGGCGGGGCTGAACTTCATCCGCCTCGCCACACCCACGACCGATGACCGGCGTCTGCCCAAGGTGCTGCAGAACACATCGGGCTTTGTCTACTACGTCTCGATTACCGGCATTACCGGCGCCGCTGCCGCCGAAGCCGGCGACGTCGGCCCCGAAGTCGCGCGGATCAAGGCCGCGACCGATCTGCCGGTCGTCGTGGGCTTCGGCATCCGCACACCGGAGCGCGCGCGCGACATCGCCCTGGTTGCCGATGGCGCCGTGGTCGGCACCGCGATTGTGAAACAGGTCGAGGAACGCCGCCCCGTGGCCGAGATTCTGGCTTTCGTGAAATCCCTGGCCGACGGCGCCCACGCGGCCTGAAATCGCCCACGTTTCTTCGGACTGACTAGCCCAGCGTCACGTCAAGGATCATCATCAGGATCAGCCCGAACAGCAAACCGGCCGTGGCACGGTCCTGATGCCCGTTGCGGTGAGTCTCGGGCATGATTTCATGGCTGATGATGTAAAGCATCGCGCCGGCGGCAAAGGTCAGCCCCCAGGGCAGCAGGCCCGACGAAACCGATACCGCCGCCGCCCCGATCAGCGAACCCACCGGTTCCACGAGCCCCGTCAGGAACGCCGCCAGAAAGGCGCGCCGGCGGGAATAACCGCGCCCGATCAGCGCCACGGCAACCGCCAGCCCCTCGGGCACGTCCTGCAGCGAAATGCCGGTCATGACCGACAAGCCGTTGGCGACATCGCCTCCGCCGAAGGCCACCCCGATCGACAGGCCTTCGGGAAAATTGTGGATGGTGATCGCGATCACGAAAAGCCAGATCCGCGCCATGGCGGCCCCGTCGGCCCCGCCTTCCGGCCCGGAAAAGAAGTGTTCATGCGGCAAGGTGGCGTTGAGCCAGGCCACGAAGCCCGAGCCGAGCGCGATGCCTGCCCCGGCGATCAGGGCGGCAAAGAGGACCGAACCGTGTTGCTCCTCGGCCGCGGCGATCCCCGGCAGGATCAGCGAGAAATACGAGGCCGACAGCATGACCCCCGCCGCAAAGCCCAGCATCGTGTCGGACGTCCGCTGCGACATCGAGCGCCCGATCAGCGCGGGGACCGCGCCCAGCGTGGTTGCCGCCATCGCCACCAGACCGCCAACCAGACCCCAAAGAACGATGCTCATCCCAGCCCCCGGCTTTGCCCGCAGTCGATCCGTTCCGACGGGCAAGCGCAAGGGCGAAAAGACATTGAACTTGGAACCCGATATTGGTAAGTATTTCTAACCAATTTGGAGATCGGCATGCCCACCATCACCTGTATCGACGATCTGAAGGCCATCTATCGCCGCCGCGTGCCGCGCATGTTCTTCGACTATGCCGAAAGCGGCAGCTATTCGGAGCAGACCTTTCGCGACAACAGCAGCGATTTTCAGGATCTTCGGCTGCGCCAGCGCATCGCCGTCGACATGACCGGCCGCACGACCGAAAGCACGATGGTGGGCCAGAATGTCACCATGCCGGTCGCGCTGGCGCCGGTCGGGTTGACCGGCATGCAATCGGCTGATGGAGAGATCAAGGCGGCGCGCGCCGCAGCGAAATTCGGTGTGCCCTTCACGCTCTCGACCATGTCGATCTGCTCGATCGAGGACGTGGCCGAACACAGCCCGGAGCCCTTCTGGTTTCAGATCTACACGCTGAACGACGACGACTTTAACCGAAAGATCATCAACCGCGCCAAGGCGGCGGGCTGTTCGGCGCTGGTCATCACCGTCGATCTCCAGATCCTCGGGCAACGCCATAAGGACCTGAAAAACGGGTTGTCCGCACCGCCCAAGCTGACCCTGCCGACGCTGTTGAACCTGGCGACCAAATGGGGCTGGGGGCTGGAAATGCTGGGCACGAAGCGGCGCTTTTTCGGCAATATCGTCGGCCATGTCGAAGGCGTGTCGGACCCCTCGTCGCTGTCGGCCTGGACGGCCGAAAAATTCGACCCCGCGCTCAACTGGGACAAGATCAAGAAGCTGATGGACATGTGGGGCGGCAAGGTGATCCTGAAGGGCATTCTGGACGCCGAGGATGCCGAAATGGCCGCCGCGCTGGGTGCGGACGCCATCGTGGTGTCGAACCATGGCGGCCGGCAACTCGATGGTGCGCTATCGTCGATCCGCGTCCTTCCCGAGGTCGTCGATGCGGTCGGCTCGAAGACCGAGGTCTGGCTCGACAGCGGCATCCGTTCGGGACAGGACGTGCTGAAGGCGCTGGCGATGGGCGCAAAGGGCACGATGATCGGACGTGCGTTCGTCTATGGCCTAGGCGCCATGGGCGAGGCCGGCGTCACCAAGGCGCTGGAGGTCATTCACAAGGAACTGGACACCTCGATGGCGCTTTGTGGCGAGGTGAACGTCACCGATCTTGGCCGCCACAACCTGTTGGTCCCGAAGGATTTCACCGGAAACTGGGCCTGACGGCACGGGTTTCGCCCTTGCGCTCAGTTCGCCGGCGCGCGGGCACGCAGAAAAACCGGGATGACCGGCAGCAGTGCCAGCAGCAAAAGCGCGGTGGCCAGAAACGCCGCGCCCAGCCCGAAGACCTGCGCCAGTGCACCCAGCAGCGGCGGCCCGAAGAAGAAGCCGCAATAGCCCAGCATGGTCGCCCGCGCGATGGCGCGCGCGCGCTGGCCCCTGGCCGCGGTCCTGCCAACGACCGCAAAGGCCACCGGCGCCACAACCGAAACCCCAAGCCCCATCAGCGTCAGACCCAGATAGGCAATCGCCAGGTTGGGTGCGAGCCCGGCGGCGACCGCACCAAATGACGCGGTCAGGACCGCCCCGAACAGCAGCGGCCCCTCGGCCACGCGCTGCGCCACGATCTGCCCGCTCAGCCGCCCGAACCCCATGGTCAGCCCCAGGATCGCCGGGCCGAACCCGCCCAGCGCCGGCGAACCGCCAAGGCTGCGTTCGATATGCAGCGCCGACCAGGCCTCGACCGCGTTTTCGGCAAGAAACGCGATCAGGATCACGAAGCCGCCCAGTGCCGGACCCCAGCCCATCGCCCGCCGCAGCGCCGATGCCGGCCCCTGCGCATCGGAAGGCTCGCCACCGGTCCTTTCGAAGGACGCCAGCGCCGTCAGCGCGGCAATCAGCGATGCGCCCGCCAGAATTGGCGCCGGGCCATAGCCGGCCTGACGCGCCAGACCGGTCGCAGCGGCGCCCAGCGCATAGGCAAAGGAAAAGGTCGCGTGGTTCAGCCCCATGAGGTGAATGCCGCGTGCGCTTTCCAGCGCGCTGACACGGGCGTTCATCAACACGTCGAGCAGCCCCGAGGCCGCGCCCATCGCCACCATCGCCAGCGCAAAGCCCCAAACCCCCGCCATCTGCCCCGGCAACTGGAACGCCGCCGCCAGAATCACGGTGGCGAGCGGCATCGACAGATCGCCAAGACGGCGCCCGAAACGCGGCGCAGCCGCCATCGCCAGCACCGCCGCGACCGAGGAACACAAGTAAAGCTGCCCGAAGGCACCGTCGCCAAGCGCAAGCCCGGCCTTCAGGTCGGGCACGTCGGCGGAAAAGCTGCCCCAAAGCACCCCCAAGGCGGCAAAGCTCGCCAGCGGCGCGCGGCTCAGCCTCAAGAACTCCCACGCCCTCACGCGACGATCCCCGTTTTTTCCTGTGCTTTCGCTATCCATACCGCGGCCGCCGCGCAAGAGCCCGGTGACGCATGTTTTCGCTTCCCTTCGTGCCGAATCTCTCCTATAGACCCCGCTCGCGCGCCATGCACCCTTGGAGGATGGCGCGATCACATGTTCAGGAGAACCTCTATGGCTGGTAAGATCCCCGATCTTGTCGCCGAGGTACGGACGGGGACAGGCAAGGGGGCCGCTCGTCAAGCTCGTCGTGAGGGCAACGTACCCGGTATCGTTTATGGCGGTGGGCAAGACCCCGTGGCCATCAACGTCAACTATTACGCGCTGTTGAAGAAGCTGAAGGCGGGCCGGTTCCTGTCGACGCTGTTCAACCTCAAGGTCGAAGGCCACGATGACGTGCGCGTCATCTGCCGCAACGTCCAGCGTGACGTCGTGAAAGACCTGCCGACGCATCTGGACCTGATGCGGCTGAAGCGGACCTCGCGGATCAACCTTTTCATCCACGTCACGTTCGAAAACCACGAAAAGGCGCCGGGGCTGAAAAAGGGTGGCACGCTCGTCGTGGTTCGCCCCGAAGTCGAACTGGAAGTCACCGCGGGCGACATCCCCGATCACATCACCGTCGACCTGACCGGGCGTGAAATCGGCGACGTGATCCACATCGGCGATATCGATCTGCCGAAGGGCGCGACCCCGACGATCAAGCGCAACTTCGTCATTGCCAACATCGCGGCGCCCTCGGGCCTGCGCTCCTCGGAATCCGAAGAGGCTGACGGCGGTGCGGACGAAGGCGAAGAGGAATAAGGCCTTTCGCCTGAAGGATATGGACGGGGCCCCCTGCGGGCCCCGTTTGCGTTTGCTCCCGTTGCGCCCGTTGCGCGCGCGGCAAGCCGGGGCTAGGAACAGGGCGAAAGGGGAAGCGCGATGAAACTCTTCGTCGGTCTTGGCAATCCGGGCGCCAAATACGCCATGAACCGCCACAACATCGGCTTCATGGCGCTGGACCGTATCGCTGGCGACCACGGCTTTGGCCCCTGGCGCGCGAGGTTTCAGGGTGAGATCGCCGAAGGCCGGCTGGGCGGCCAGAAGGTGTTGCTTCTCAAACCCATGACCTTCATGAACCTGTCAGGGCAATCGGTTCGCGCCGCGGTGGATTTTCACAAGCTCGACACGACCGATGTCGTCGTTTTCCATGACGAACTGGACTTGGCGCCGGGGAAATGCCGGGTCAAGCACGGCGGCGGCCATGCCGGCCACAATGGCTTGCGTTCGCTTCACCAGCATCTTGGCGACACATATGGCCGGGTCCGGCTTGGCATCGGCCATCCGGGCCACAAGGATGCGGTCGCGGCCTACGTGCTGCACGATTTCGCCAAGGCCGATCAGGACTGGCTGGACGATCTGCTGCGCGGCCTTTCAGACGGGGCACCCGCCCTTGCCGATGGCGATGCCGCCCGGTTCATGAATGCCGTGGCCCTGCGCACCGCGCCGCCGCGCTCATCGACGGCGGCGACCAAACCGACGCCCTCACCCGAAACCGCGCCGGAAAAACCGGACGCCCCGGACACGCGAAGCGCGCTGCAAAAGCTCGTGGACCGGTTTCGCTGATCCTTCCCACTTTACCCTACGTCACATTTGCCGGTTTGCTTGGCCTCTGCGAAACTGCGGGCAGGAGGCCGAGATGCGGCGCGTATTTCGTTTGTTTTTTCGCGGGATTCTGATTCTGGCGCTGATTATCGGCGGTCTTGCCGTCTGGAAGCGCGAGGAAATCAAACGTCTTCTGGCGGTCAACTCGCTGTTCGCGGCCGAAAAGATCGTCGAAAACTTCAGCCATATGGACACGATGTTTCTGACCCGCGCGGTGCCACGCGGCAACGGCCCGGTGTCGCCCCTGCCGGCCGGTGTCGAAACCCCGCTTCCCGCAGGTGCCGACAGCTGGATCGCCGACCGGGCGATCACCGGCCTTGTCGTTCTGAAGTCCGGTGCCGTCACCCATGAAAGCTATCATCTGGGCACCGCCCCGGATGACCTGCGCATTTCCTGGTCGGTGGCAAAAAGCGCGCTGTCGATGCTGATGGGCATCGTCATGGACGAGGGCGCCATCGCCTCGCTTGACGATCCGGTAACGAAATACGCCGCCGCGCTTGCCGGATCGGCCTATGAGGGCGCCACGATCCGTAACGTGCTGAACATGGCGTCGGGCGTTGCCTTTGACGAGGACTATCTGGACTACAACAGCGATATCAACAAGATGGGGCGCGTTCTGGCGCTCGGCGGAACGATGGATGGCTTTGCCGCCGGGCTTCACGAGCGCAGCGCGGCGCCGGGCGCGGCGTGGCAGTATGTTTCGATCGACACGCATGTTCTCGGCATGGTGATCCGTGGTGCGACCGGACAGGATATCGCGACGCTTCTTTCGGAAAAGCTGTTTGCGCCGATGGGGCTGGAGGCCGAACCCTATTACCTGACCGACGGCAGCGGCGTGGCCTTCGTTCTGGGTGGGCTCAACATGACCACGCGCGACTATGCACGCCTTGGGCAACTGGCCCTACAGGACGGGCTTTGGAACGGCGCACAGATCGTTCCCGCCGCGTGGATGCGCGAAGCTACACGCGCCAGCGCCCCCACCGCACCGGGCGAGCTTCGCTATGGCTACCAGTGGTGGATCCCGGCCGACGCGCAAGAGGGCGAGTTCTTTGCACGCGGCATATACGGGCAATACATCTATATCGACCGGCCGCGTGGCGTAGTGATCGCGATCAACGCCGCCGACCGCGGGTTTCGCGAACCCGACGCCTATCCCGTTACCCTCGCCATGCTGCGCAGGATCGCCGCCGCGCAGTAACCGCAACCTGAGGCTCATGATGAAAAAGGACCCGGCCGTGAACGTGTTGGGCGGCGCGCTTGAACCCTGTTCCACCGCGCCGATGACAGGCTATTTTCGCGATGGCCATTGCAACACCTGCGCCGAAGACCGCGGCAGCCACACGGTCTGCGTCGAGGTTACGGCCGAATTTCTGGCGCTATCGAAATACCTCGGCAACGACCTGTCGACGCCAAGGCCGGAATACCGCTTCGCCGGGTTGAAACCCGGCGACCGCTGGTGCCTTTGCGCCGACCGGTTCCTGCAGGCGCATGACGAAGGCTGCGCACCCCGGGTGATGCTGAACGCGACCCACCGCCGCGCGCTGGACAGGGTGCCGCTCGACCTGCTGACGCGCTATGCCGAACCCGGCACTGGGTCGCAATACTTGTAAAAATCCGGCTTTTTGGCAAACCGGTCTCGCCTTGCCCCGGCTCACGACTTTCAGATTTCTGCCTTCTCCACAGAAAGCTGTGAAGTATCGCTGACGGCGGCCCCAGGCAATGACGGAGCGCCATCATCGCGCATCAGATCCTCGATGAACAGGCTCAGAAGCTGCGGGCGCCCGTTAACACCGGCCTTGCGATAGATGGCATTGGTCTGCGCCTTCACTGTGCCTTCCGAGGTGCTGCGAAGGCTGGCGATCTCCTGAAGCGACATGCCCTTGATGGCGAAAAGCGCGACATCCTGTTCGGCCGGCGTCAGCCCCCATTCGGCAAACCGTTCCGCCAGAAGGTCCATGAACGCGCCTGACGCGCGGCGCAGCCGCTCTTCGGCAAGCCTTTGCTGACCCTCGGCAACGCCCTTTTCGCGAATGGCGCGTTTAAGCGCGACAGCGCCCAGCAACAATCCCAGCATCAGCCCGATGGCGGCACCGATCTCGATCAGTTCCCGGGTTTCCCAGGGAATCGGCGTGGTCCGGAAACCCAGCATTGACGACAGGATATCGGACACGAAAAAGAAGGCCGACAAGATCTGCACGGCCAGTATCAGGGAAATGACGATGCTTCGGGTCACTCAGCCCGGCCTTGCGGGCAACAGCCCTGCCTGCGTCTCAATCGTCATCACCTTCGTCCTTATCGTCGTCCTTGTCGTCATCCTTGTCGTCGTTGTCGTCGTCATCGTCCCGGCCGCGGCCGCCGCTGTTTTCGTGGCCTTCGCGGTCGTCGTCCAGAATTGCGCCGCCCGCGCCGGACGATCCGCCCGCAGCGTTACCTAAGCGGCTCCAGACATCGCGCAGAATCTCGCCAGTGCGCGGGTTCAGGATGATCTCGCGCTTGCGGTTCGCACCGGTTGCCAGAATCCGTGTGCGCCCCAGCCACGTGCGGCTGATGACAATGCGTGAATAGCCCTGGCCTTTCAGTTGCTGCACGACCTGATCGGCGGCACTGGCTGCCAGCACCGGTGCGGCTGTCACCACCGCCGCCACGACCATTCCGCAAAGAAACGCTCTGCGCTTCATGACACCCTTCCCGCGCCACGGGCGCGATGTTGCGCACTATCGATCAAGCCCGCGCGAACGGCAAGCGGGGCCGCAAAGCCAGGCCCCGCCACCCCGCCACCGTCAGATCGCGCCAGACTCAGTCGTCGTCGTCATCGTCGCCGCGATCATCGTCCTTGTCATCGTCGCGGTCATCGTCCTTGTCGTCGCGATCATCGTCCTTGTCGTCGTCGCGATCATCGTCCTGTCATCGTCATCGTCATCGTCGCGATCACGCCCACGATCATCGTCGTCATCGTCGTCATCGTCCGAACCGCGGCTGTGGTGGTCGTCGTCGTCATCATCCGAGCCGTCGACGAAATCACCGCTGCGGTCGCGCACGGAAATTCCGGGCCGAGTATCTTCGCCAGCCCGCACACGCTCGCTTTCGCTCTTCAGGATTTCGCCGGTCTCCTTGTCATAGACAACCTCGACCTTGGCGTCGCCCTTGATCGCCTCGACCTTGATTTGGGTCGGCCCGACCTTGACCTCGACGCGGCTATAGCCGGCATCGGCATACTGGTTGGCAACCGCGTTGGGATCGACCGCGGCAAAGCTTGCCGTGCCGGCAAGAAGCAGCGCAGCGGTCAGAATGTGGAAGCGTTTCATCACTCTCTCCTCGTGAACAATTCCGTCGTCCCCGCACCGGGAAGCCAGAAAGCGGCCGGGGTGCGAATAGGCCGATCTGGCCCATCGCCGGGCCGCCGGTAAATGGACCCGAGGTTTACGGGACCTCGCCTAAACCTGCGGCACAGCGGCATAAACCTGAGTTTACGCGCAAAGCACGGCAAAAAAATGGCGCAACAACCTGAAAACAAAGGAAAACGCCCGCAGAACCTGCGGGCGCCTCTACGTGTGCGGCCTACCGCCGCAACAGTCAGATCTTCATGTCGAAGCCAAGATGCTTGGCCACCGTGAAGATATCCTTGTCACCCCGGCCGCACATATTCATGCAGATCAGGTGATCCTTCGGCAATTCCGGCGCGATCTTGATCACATGGGCCAGCGCGTGGCTCGGCTCCAGCGCCGGGATGATTCCCTCTTTCTCGCAGCACAGCTGGAAGGCGGCCAGCGCCTCCTTGTCGGTGATCGCCACATATTCGGCGCGGCCAACCTCGTGCAGCCAGGCATGTTCCGGCCCGATCCCCGGATAGTCGAGCCCGGCCGAAATCGAAAACCCTTCCAGAATCTGGCCGTCATCGTCCTGCAGAAGGTAGGTTCGGTTTCCGTGCAGCACGCCAGGGCGCCCGCCAGTCAGGCTGGCGCAATGCTCCATCCGGTCGTCCACACCCTTGCCGCCAGCCTCAACCCCGATGATCCGCACGTCCTTGTCGTCAAGGAAGGGATAGAACAGGCCCATGGCGTTCGAACCGCCGCCGATGGCCGCGATGATCGTGTCGGGCAACCGGCCCTCGCGTTCCTGCATCTGCGCCTTGGCTTCCTTGCCGATGATCGACTGGAAATCGCGCACCATGGCCGGATAGGGATGCGGGCCGGCGACCGTGCCGATGCAATAGAACGTGTCGCGCACATTGGTCACCCAGTCGCGCAACGCGTCGTTCATCGCATCCTTCAACGTGCCGCGGCCCGAAGTGACCGGCACCACCTTGGCCCCCAGAAGCCGCATGCGGAACACGTTGGGCGCCTGTCGTTCGACATCATGCGCGCCCATGTAAACGATGCATTTCAGCCCGAACTTGGCGCAGACGGTGGCCGTGGCCACACCATGCTGGCCCGCCCCGGTTTCGGCGATGATCCGGGTCTTGCCCATGCGGCGGGCCAGGATGATCTGGCCCAGAACGTTGTTGATCTTGTGCGCGCCGGTGTGGTTCAGCTCGTCACGCTTCATATAGATCTTGGCGCCGCCCAGATGCTCGGTCAGCCGCTCGGCATGGTAAAGCGGGCTTGGCCGGCCGACATAATGCGTCCACAGGTCATCCATCTCGGCCCAGAAGGTCGGGTCGGTCTTGGCCTTTTCGTATTCCGCTTCCAGATCGAGGATCAGCGGCATCAGCGTCTCGGACACAAAGCGCCCACCGAAAATGCCGAACCGGCCGCTTTCGTCCGGGCCGCTCATGAAGCTGTTGATCAGGTCTTCGGCCATGCTCATCCCTCGCGATCAGTCCAGCCTGCGTTTAAAGCCAATATGCGATGCGGTAAAGCCAAGGCGTTCGTAAAACCGCCGGGCATCTCGGCGGGTTTCATGCATGGTCAGTTGCAAAAGCGCACATCCTGCCGCCCGCGCCCGCGCTTCGGCATCGGCAAACATCGCCGCGCCGATCCCCTGCCCGCGCAGCGACGCCTCCACGCGTACGCTTTCAACCTGTGCCCGGCGCGCCGCCCGCAGTGACAGACCGGAAATGAAGGTCAACTGGTAGGTGGCAACAACCCGCCCTTCGCGCTCGCCAACGATCAGCGTGTTGCCCTGTTCGGCCTTCATGGCGCGAAAGGCGGCCAGATAGGCTGCGTCGCTGCCGTCTTCGCGCAGGGCTCCCAGCGCATCATCCGCCAGAAGCGCAACGATTTCCGGCACATCCGCCTCGACCGCATCGCGAAAGGCAATCACGCCCGTGCCGCCGCGACAAAGGCACGGATCAGATCGGCATCCTTGACCCCCGGCGCACTTTCGACGCCCGAAGCGGTATCGACCTGCCGCGCATTGGTAGACAGGATCGCCTGCGCAACGTTCGCCGGCGTCAGCCCGCCGGCAAGCATCCAGGGCTTGCGCCAGACGCGGCCCAAGAGAAGCCGCCAGTCAAAAACGACCCCGTTACCACCCGGCAGAACAGCACCTTTCGGTGGCTTGGCATCGACAAGAATCTGGTCGGCGACCGCCTGATAACGATCCAGCGCCGCCAGATCCTCGGGGCCGGAGACGCCGATCACCTTCATCACCGGCAGACCGAAGCGCGCCCGCAATTCCGCGACGCGCTCGACGGTTTCATGGCCATGAAGCTGCAACATATCGAGCGGCACCGCCGCCGCGATGGTATCCAGCACATCGTCGGTGGCATCGACACTCAGTGCCACCTTGGCCACGCCGGGTGGCACGGCAAGCGCCAGTTGCCCGGCGATTTCCGGAGAAACATAGCGTGGCGATTTCGGAAAGAAGTTGAACCCCAGATAGGTCGCACCGGCATCAACCGCCGCCGCGACGCTTTCCGCCGTGTTCAACCCGCAGATCTTTACCCGGACATCCCGTGCCATGGCCCAGCCTTAACGCGCGTGGCGGGCATCCTCAAGCAGCGCCAGCACGTCGTCCTGCGGCCCGGCCTTTTCCTCGCGCAGACGGGTGACCTCGCGCTTCAGTTGCGCGGCCTCCCGCTTCTTCTCTGCGGCGGTGGCCCGATGCTTGTGTTCGCGCAGCCACTCCCAGACAAAGCCAATCAGCAGCCCCGCGACGATACCGCCGAAGATCACCAGAAAAAGCGGCAACTCGATCCGCCAGTTGAACCCGGCCAGCGCACCCAGGTCGTCGGGCAGCAGTTGCAGCGGAACCGGCATGCGGTTGGCCGAGGCAACGATCAACAGCCCGCCCCCGATAAGCGCGAGGATCAGATAGCGAAGATAGCGCATGAGGTCAGGCTTTTCCCGTTCAACCGGTCGCGCAACAGCTTGCCGGTCTTGAAGAAGGGCACGCATTTTCCTCGACCTCGACAGCCTCGCCGGTGCGTGGGTTGCGCCCGGTTCGCGCATCGCGCCGTTTTACGGAAAACGCCCCGAAGCCGCGCAACTCCACCCGATCACCCTGCGCCAGCGCCTCGATGATCTCTTCGAAGATGGTGTTGACGATGCGTTCGACGTCACGCTGAAACAGGTGAGGGTTTTCATCCGAGATTTTCTGGATGAGTTCCGAACGGATCATGAAATGCATCCTCCCAACGACGGTGGCGCAAAGCCCCGCCGCGCTTATCATTCGCGTGAACTATAGTGGCAAACGTTGCGGCCTCAAACAGGAAAGCCTTTGGAAAGCCACGCAAATCAGCCTGTTCAGGCCGCTTGAAAGCACCCCCGGGGCCTATCGGGCCTTGCCGCATCGCAGCAAATCGCATGGCGACGGCCGGGGCGGCGTTGCCAAAAACACACGATTCGCAGGCACTGTCAGCGCTTTGCCGACCGACAAAACAAAAGGGGCCCCGGTGAGTCCCTTCCGCCTCGAGTGAAGGCCGAGTTACTTCTGACCCTTGAGCGCAGCGCCCAGGATGTCGCCCAGCGAGGCGCCGGGATCGGACGAACCATACTGTTCCACGGCTTCCTTTTCCTCGGCGATTTCGCGCGCCTTGATCGACAGGCTCAGCCGGCGCGTCTTGGCGTCGACATTGGTCACCCGCACATCCACGTGGTCACCCACGGAACCGCTCGGGGCGCTGTTCGGCGCGGTCGCGCGACAGGTCGGAACGGCGGATGAACGACTTCATGCCGTTGTACTCCACCTCGATGCCGCCATCCTCGATCGCCGTCACGGTGACGGTGATGACAGAACCGCGCTTCACGCCGTCGACGGCATCCGAGAAGGTGTCGTCGCCCAGCGCCTTGATCGACAGCGAGATACGCTCCTTCTCCACATCCACCTCGGTGACGGCGACGCTTGACCACGTCGCCTTGCGCGGTAATTCTGGATTGCGTCCTCGCCGCGCTGGTCCCAGCTGAGGTCGGACAGATGGACCATGCCGTCGATATCGTTTTCGAGACCCACGAACAGACCGAATTCGGTGATGTTCTTGACCTCGCCCTCGATCTCGGTGCCGACCGGGTGGGTTTCCGAGAAGACTTCCCACGGGTTGCGCATGGTCTGCTTCAGACCCAGCGAAACGCGGCGCTTGGCACTGTCGATTTCCAGCACCATGACGTCGACTTCCTGGCTCGTCGAAACGATCTTGCCCGGGTGAACGTTCTTCTTGGTCCAGCTCATTTCCGAAACATGGACCAGACCTTCGACACCGGCCTCCAGTTCCACGAAGGCGCCGTAGTCGGTGATGTTGGTCACGCGGCCTTTGTGGACCGAACCCAGCGGGAACTTCGCCTCGACCGAATCCCACGGATCCGATTGCAGCTGTTTCATGCCCAGCGAAATGCGGTGGGTATCCTTGTTGATCTTGATCACCTGGACCTTGACGGTCTCGCCGATGTTCAGGATTTCCGAAGGATGGTTGACGCGGCGCCAGGCCATGTCGGTGACGTGCAGAAGCCCGTCAACGCCGCCCAGATCGACGAAGGCGCCGTATTCGGTGATGTTCTTGACCACGCCGTCGACCGTCTGGCCCTCGGTGAGGTTCGAAATCACCTCGGCGCGCTGTTCGGCGCGGCTTTCCTCGAGGATGGCGCGGCGCGAAACCACGATGTTGCCGCGGCGGCGATCCATTTTCAGGATCTGGAAGGGCTGCTTCATGCCCATAAGCGGGCCGGCATCGCGCACCGGGCGCACATCGACCTGGCTGCCGGGCAGGAAGGCCACGGCACCGCCCAGATCGACGGTAAAGCCGCCCTTGACGCGGCCGAAGATGGCGCCTTCGACGCGCTCTTCGTCGGCATAGGCCTTTTCCAGACGATCCCAGGCTTCTTCGCGGCGGGCCTTGTCACGGCTGATGACAGCCTCGCCACGGGCGTTTTCCACCCGGTCGAGATAAACCTCCACCTCGTCGCCCACGGCGATCGAGGGGGCCTCGCCCGGATTGGCGAATTCCTTCAGCTCGACCCGGCCTTCCATCTTGTAGCCGACATCGATGATGGCCTGGCCCGCCTCGATGGCGATGACCTTGCCCTTGACGACCGAACCCTCGTCCGGGGTGTCGATCTCGAAGCTTTCGTTCAGGAGGGCTTCGAATTCCTCCATCGTCGCTTTAGCGCACATGCGTGTTCAGTTCCTTTTCATCACGTTTTCTGGCCATGCGGTTGGCTCCGCCGGTCTTTGGTTTCGGTCCTCGGCCGTGTCACCCCGACAAAGACAAAGGGCCGCGCTCTACGCCCGACCCTGCTCTATCCGGTGTCTTATGGCTTCGACGGCCTTTTGGACTGCCGCGTCTATAGAGAGTTCCGTCGTGTCAAGCAAGACCGCATCATCGGCCGCCAAGAGCGGTGCCGTGGCCCGCTCGGCATCCCGTTTGTCCCGCTCGATCACCTCGGCCAGCACCTGCGCCTCGTCGCCGCCGACTTCCCGCCAGCGCCGGTGCGCGCGGACCTCGGCGCTGGCGGTGACGAAGAGTTTTACCTCAGCCTCGGGGCAGATCACCGTGCCGATGTCGCGCCCGTCCAGCACCGCGCCGCCCTCGCGCCGGGCGAAGGTGCGCTGGAAATCGACGAGCGCGGCCCGAACCTCGGGGATCACGGCGACCCGGCTCGCGGCTTGCCCGGCGTCCAGCGAACGCAGGTCGTCGCGGGCCAGATCGGCATCGGTCAGGCTGCGCGCCGCTTCGACCGGATCGCTGCCCCTGGCGCCCACCGCGCGGTAAAGCAGCCCGGTATCGAGATGGGCGAAACCGAAATGCTGCGCCACGGCCCGGGAAATCGTGCCTTTCCCCGCCGCTGCCGGCCCGTCGATGGCTACCGTGAACCGCATGGCCCCTCCCTGCTTTCGTGCCTAAGCGATGCTGGCCGAAAGCTCAATTGGTTCAAGCCCGGCGGCGCCCCGAAACCAGCCGCGCCAAGGCCCCGAAAAGCACAGCCAGCATCAGCCATTTGATCAGGGTCAGCGCACTTGTCGCCGGCGCCACGATATCGGAAAGTCCGGCGGGATCTTTCAGCATGACCCGGATCAGCGCGTTTTCAAGATAATCGATGCCCGCGGTATAGACGGCCAGTCGCGACAGTGTCTGCGCCATGCGTTCCGCCGCCCAGCGCTGAAAAGCCTCGCGCAGCGCCAGGCAAAGAGCTGCCGGCAGCAGAAGGTCGAGCGGCTGAACCACCCAAAGGTAGCGCCAGCGCGCGGTGTCAGTCAGCGCGGTCAGATAGGCCCGCGCGGTGTCAACTCCATAGGGAAAGTGCGGTGCATCAAAGAGGCAAACGCGCCAGACCCCGCCACAGGCATCGGGTCCTGCCCATGTCATCGCAAGCAAGAGCACAAGCGCCGACGCGGCAAGACCCTTGAACGCAGTGTCGCTCACGAATTCGCCCGCACGACCGACGCGCCAAGCTCGGACATCAGCCGCTCGAAAACCGGAAACGACGTGGCGATAGGCGAACCGTCGTCGATACCCACAGGCTTTTTCGCGGCAAGCCCGAGGATCAGGAAAGCCATCGCGATCCGATGATCGATATGGGTCGCGCAGGTCGCCCCGCCAGGCACGCCGCCCGGCCCCATGCCGTGAACGATCAGCGTATCCTCATCCTCCTCGACGGTAACGCCACAGGCTTCCAGCCCGCGCGCCATCGCGTCGATCCGGTCGCTTTCCTTCACGCGCAACTCCTTGACCCCGCGCATCACCGTGCGGCCTTCGGAAAACGCCGCCACGACCGAGAGGATCGGGTATTCGTCGATCATCGAGGCCGCGCGTTCCGGCGGCACTTCGATCCCCTTCAGGTTTGAGGCCTTCACCCGCAGGTCGGCAACAGGCTCGCCGCCCTCTTCACGCGGGTTTTGGAATTCAATATCCGCGCCCATCTCCACCAGCGTTGTGTAGAGCCCATTGCGGGTCGGGTTCTGGCTGACGCCGGGGACGAGGATGTCGGAGCCTTCGACGATCAGCGCCGCGCAAACGGGAAAGGCAGCCGAAGAGGGATCGCGCGGCACGGCGACGGTCTGGGGTCGCAGTTCCGGCTGACCGGTCAGGGTGATGACATGACCTTCGTCCGTTGCCTCGACGGTCAGTTCCGCCCCGAAACCACGCAGCATGCGTTCGCTGTGATCCCGCGTTGGTTCCTTTTCGATCACCACGGTCTGGCCGGGGGCATTCAGCCCGGCCAGCAGGACCGCCGATTTCACCTGCGCCGAGGGCATCGGCACGGTGTAGCGCACCGGTATGGGATCGGCGGCGCCGACGACGGTCATCGGCAGCCGCCCGCCCTGACGGCCGTATGCCCGCGCACCGAATAGCGCGAGCGGATCGGTCACGCGGCCCATCGGCCGCTTGTTCAGGCTGGCATCCCCGGTGAAGGTCGCGGTGATCGGCGTCGTCGCCATCGCCCCCATGATCAGCCGTACCCCGGTGCCGGAATTGCCGCAGTCGATTACATTTGCAGGCTCGGCGAAACCGCCCACGCCCACGCCATGCACCGACCAGTTGCCCGGGCCATGCTGCGTGACCTCGGCCCCGAAGGCCCGCATCGCCTTCGCGGTATCCAGAACGTCCTGCCCTTCCAGAAGCCCCGTGACGCGCGTCTCGCCCACCGCCATCGCCCCGAGGATCAGCGAACGGTGCGATATCGACTTGTCGCCCGGAACCGCGGCCGTGCCGCACAGCGGCCCGGATTTTCGGGCGGTCATCGGGATTGGGGCGCCGTGGCCGGACATCGGATACCTCGCGGAAAAGATCGCCCGAGGCTTAGCGAAGCGCGTGGCCGCGGTCCAGTGCCAGCGTCATGGCGCGCGCGCCTTGCCGGCCGGGCATGAGTATTTTTGCCAAGATGAAGGTCAGCTCAGGAAGGGCTTCGCCGTCATCGTCGGCGGGACGGGCACGCCCATCCGCGAAAGGATCGTGGGCGCCAGTTGCAACTGGTCGAGCACGGTATCGGGCGCCGGCCCTTTCGCGTCGCCGAAATAATAAAGTGCGAAATCCTGCTGATCCTCGCCCGCGCCACCGTGATGGCCCCGCAACGACTGGCCATGATCGGCCGTGACGATCACCTCGTACCCGGCCGCGCGCCATTGCGGCAGGAAGGGCGCGATCATTGCGTCCATCGCGCAACAGGCGTTGTCCATCTCGATCACGTCATGGCCGAAACGGTGGCCCATGCTGTCAAGCGTGCAGGTGTGCAGGATGCCGTAGTGGATCCCCTTGACGAGGCAGAGCCGCGTCAGCGTGGCGAAGAGATCGACATCCGAAGGTGTCATCTGATTGTCGTGGCCGTAGCCGGTCATCGTGTGGAAGCGGCCATGGCTGATCGGCCCTTCGCCGGGTTCGTCATATTCGATGTCGCGGACATAGTCGAAGGGGTGGCGGTTGAAAAACTCCGACCAGAAGCTGTGGGTGACGGCGCCTGTCAGGCCGCCAGCCTTCGTCACCTCGGAAAAGATGTCCGGCTGTTCGAGACGGAAGATGGTTTCGTTCGAGGTGACGCGGTGCACCGGAGGCGAGACCCCGGTATGGATCGAGGCGTAACAGCAGGCCGATGTCGAGGGCAGGACCGAGCGCATGCGCCAGACCCGCGCCTCGCCCGATTGCACCCAACCTTCGAGATTGCCGAAATACCGGCGCCAGTTGGCGTAGGGAACCCCATCGAGAATGATGAGCAACAGCTTGCGGTCCGTCAATTCCCGGCACTTTCCATCTTGCGGGTGGCCAGAACATGTTCGAGCCAGCCCAGCTTCATCTCGGGCACCGACGACAGGAGCAGATCGGTATAGTCGTCGAACGGAGGGGTCAGCACCTGGGACTTGGAGCCATAGCGCACCACCTCGCCGCGATACATGACCGCGATGCTGTCGGCGATCGCCTTCACCGTGGCAAGATCGTGGGTGATGAAGAGATAGGCCACGCCCTCGATCTTCTGCAGGTTCAAGAGCAGCTTAAGGATGCCATCGGCCACCAGCGGATCGAGCGCCGAGGTGACCTCGTCGCAAATGATCATCTTCGGCTTGGCCGCGAGCGCCCGGGCGATGCAGACACGCTGTTTCTGCCCGCCCGACAGTTCGGCCGGATAACGGTCGACAAAGCCCTTGCCCATCTCGATTTCATCGAGAAGTTCCTGGATGCGCTTGCGCTTGGCTTCGCCCTTCAGACCAAAATAGAATTCCAGCGGCCGGCCGATGATGGTACCCACCGTGTGGCGCGGGTTCATCGCCACGTCGGCCATCTGGTAGATCATCTGCAATTCGCGCAGGTCGTTGCGCGGGCGATCTTCCATCTTGCGGGTCAGCGTGCGGCCGGAAAAACGGATCTCGCCGCGCGACGGGGGCAGGAGGCCGGTGATGGCGCGCGCCAGCGTCGACTTGCCCGACCCGCTTTCGCCCACCACGGCCAGCGTCTGGCCGGGGTAAAGTTCGACCGACACATTCTTCAGCACGTCGAAACTGGTGCCGCGATAGCGCGCAGTGACATTGTCGACGACCAGAACCGGCTCTGCGGTCGGCTTTTT
>JAWKWW010000008.1:0-178373 GCA_041397385.1 Paracoccaceae bacterium | reverse complement strand
GACCATCAGGAGCTGTACGACACCGAGGTCGCACGGCGCTATTTCGCCAAGTTCGAACGCATAACCGGGCATCTGGGCCGAGTTGCCGCCGAACTGGAACGCGAGGGCCGGTTTTCACGGCTCGAAACCCGCGTGATCGGCGGCTATGTCGATGCGCTGGCGCGGACCTTCAGGGCGCTGGGCTGGAAATACCTGATGACCGGCCGGGTCGATGGTTCGCAGCCCGGACGGCTGACATTTGACCGGCACGAAAGCGGCTTTCCCGTTACCGCCGAACTGATGGTCATGGCCAATGATGCCCAACAGGCTGACAAGCATCTGGCCGGCATGGCCTCCGAGGCGGAGATCAAGGATCACATGATCCGCCAGATCGTGGGCGATCTGACGATACCGACACGGCTGCAGTTCGCCCTGTCGCAGCGGCTTTACTACGAGGCGCTGAAGGCCGGCCACCTGTTCTGGGCGCGCAACGACCCCGAGGCGATCTGGCTGGCCGATGTCGAGGGCAACCGCCGGCAGTATCAGCTTTGGTGGGCGGTCTATGACAGCCAGGTCAACCTGCCCGCGATCTACCTGATGGAGCTTGAAGACAGCGGCCGCCGGGCGCTACCCAACGACCAGCGCCGCTGGCCCGAGGTGCAGGCACATCTGATGGCGCAGTCACTGAACGGGCTGAAGCTTGTGACCATTGCGCAAGGCTTCGACAAGGATTTCGACGATCTGCATCCCAAACGTCTGAAGCGGCTGCATATCGGGCCGATGTATTCGCAGGCCTTCACGCTGCAAACCGGCCCGATCCGCGAAGTTCTGGAAAACGCCAACGCGCCGGCGGGTGAAGACTGGGCACTGGCCTGGACCGTGGAGGAGCTGGAAAGCGGCCGCGTGGGCGAGGAAAAGACCGGCTGGTTTTCCACCGCCGAACGCGAGATTTTCACGCTGGATCCCTTTGCCGCGCAGGGCGCCGAAACCGGCGCGACGCGCACCGAACGCATGATGATCATGCCCGAACGCCCGTTTCAGGTTCTGGCCGAGAAAAATCCCGAGGGCTTTCACGCCGTGCGCAAGTTCGTGGTCGGCGAGGGCGGCCGGGTAATCAGCTACCGATGAGGGCGCGATGAGCACACGCGACACGATGGAACTGCGCGAAGAGGCGATCCGCGCCCACTATCCCGCCGCGCTGACCCTGTTGCAGGGGCTGGACCACACGCCGCGGCTGGCCAGGGCGGCGGCCATCGAACAACCGCCGGTAAGACGGTCCCCGGCCAATGGGGCCGCCGCCCGGTTTTCGTTCCACCACGCCGGGGCTTGTCACCCGCACCACCGCCCGGCCCGAAGGCGTGCGCCTGATCGAACGCGCGTCGATGCCACCGCCGAAGATGGCCTGCCCGGCCCCTGCGGGCCGCCGAAAGCCTGCAAGCCTTGCGCCGCGCCATCGCCATCGCGCTGGCCATGGGCGAAACCTTTGGCGAACGCGCACCGGATTGGCCGAGCTGAAGCGCGCCAATCTCGAGGCGCGGCTGCCGGATATGGCGCAGCGAATTCGCTGCTGGCCGCCGAGGCGTGATCGTTCTGCATGTCTTCGCCGTGCCGGCCTTTCTACTGGCCCCCCATCTGGGCGAGGCCACGGTGGAGATCGGCGAGGTTGACGAGGTTCTGACCGACAATGCGCAGCTCGCCCGCTCACGGCGCGCTTTGGGAACTGGATCAAGGACATCGCGATGTTCGATGGTGAAGCCGCGCGGCTGGTCGCCACCATCGCGGCCTTCCGCCGAACAGCTGATGGTGGTCGCGCAGCGTGCCGAAACCGCGCCGCGCCTTGCACCCTTTACTGGCGCCAGCTGGCGGTCGAGACCGACGGGCTGACCATTGCCGGCTTCAAGCCGGCGCGCGTGGCGCGGCGGCGGCGCGCTGACCATGGCTTTCAAGCCCAACGAGGTGATCGGCAATCACATCGCCAGAGTATCGAGCGATCGGCTGGCCAAGATGCTGATGGCCTATGATTTCGAACGGCGCCTCAACCCCTTTGCCGAAATGGGGGCTTCATCTTCACCTTCATGGGCGATGGCAAGCCCGGCACCGGCAAGACCACGCTGATCCAGATGATGGCCGGGCTTCTGAACGACTACAGCAAGGCGGTAAGCTATCCCTTCCCGCTACCAGAACCGTCGATCGACCAGATCGACGGCTACCAGGGCAAGTCGGGCCAGAATGCCAAGGCCTTTGTCACCAACATCCTCGACCCCTCGGTCATCGCCTTTGGCACTATCGACGATATTGACCAGATCGCCGGCGGCAACCGCGGTGACCGGCAATCTGACGCGGGCCAGCAAGAGGTGACGGCGGTCTTCATGGAGGCCTTTGCCGGCGCCAACACCGTAGTGCGCGGCAACTGCACCTTCGGGATGTTTTCCAACTTTCCCGAAAACGTCGACGATGCGCTGCGTCAGCGCGCCGGTGCGCGCTTTCTGGTCGATGGCCCGCAAAGCCGTGAGGATTACATCGACATCCTGCATCTGCTTCTGGGCAAGAACCACAAGATCCCGCTTGGCGAGCACGAGCTATATGCCAGCCAGCAGATCAAGCGCGCCGTCGCCGCCAGTTTCGAAAGCCATGGCAAGCCGCACGAGGCGGGGCTGGCAGAGGTATGGGACAAGGTGGCGGACCGGGTCGGTCCCCTGGACACGATCGCCAAGCTCGGCGCCTATCTGAAAGCCATTCAGGAAGCCGACGAACGCTTTACCGGCCGGGCCGTCAAGAACATCACCGACGCGGTCAAGGTGCGCGCGATGGATATCGAGCTGCCCGATGAATGGATGGAAAACCCCGACCTGTTCCTCTTCAAGCCCTATGACTGGCGACTGGCGATGCTGCGCGAGATAGCGCAGCCGATCACGGTCCGAGATGGTGTACAGGAGATCAACCGCTACGCCGACAGCGAGTTTCGCTATGCCGACAAGTCCGACGAGGTTGCCATCGACAATGCCGTGCGCGACGCGCGGATGGAAGAGGCCAAGCGGCGCTATCTGGAGGGCAAGGGCTGACGGTCACCCTACCCCGCTTCTGACCCTCTGTTTTCCTCGCCGCGTTGTGGTTCAGACTGCGCCGGCGGATCTGGCTTGGCGCGGCGGGCGCGCTGGCACTGGTCCTGACCTTCCCGGGCTGTCTGCGCTTCTGGCCGCGCTGATCGACGGCATCGCGGTCAGCCCCTGCCAGACTGGGCGCTGCTCCAGATGAAGAGCAACCTCCTGATGATTGGCTGGGCGCTGATCCCCGCTGTACGATCCCCATGGCGGCGGGCTATCTGGTTGGTCTGGCCTTTCGCGCAGGCCGGGTGCGTAGATCTGAACAGGGAGCGGCACGGTGAAACGCCTCATCGAAAAGGGCCTGATGTTTGGCAACCTCATCGGTGTCCTCGCCCCTGGTCGAGCGCTACAATCGCGCGCTGAAGCACCTGACGGGCAAGCAAACCAAACTGGCGGATTTTCACATCGACATTTCCGGCTATTCGCCCGAGATCGGCGACGAGTTGGGCGATGATCTTTACCTCAACGCCAACGGCTGCAACCGGCAGTTCATCCTGCTGACCACGGCGCAAAAGACCGCACCGCTTCTGAACGTGAAGTTCTCGACCTCGCGCGGCATCCTGCGCCAGTTCATCGAGGCCAACGAACCGCAGTTGTTTGCGCTGACCGCGCGCGACGCGGTGGCGGGCGAATTGCAGAACTCGGTCTATGAGGTGTCGGAACCCGCGCGGCTTTTCGACATGCGCAAGGTCACGATCGAGGCGGATACCATTGGCGCCCATGTGCGCGACGCCGAAACCCTTTCGGGCCTGATCGAACGGTTCCGCCGCGAAGCCGACGGTTGGCGCGACGATGTGCTGATTGCCGAGATGATCGGCCTGGCCAAGAAGACGGGCGATGTCACCCGCATGCCCATCGCCCTGCCGACCATGACCTTTGAACAGGCGAATTTCTGGACGTCGCATTTCGGCGGCCTTTACCTTTTCGCCGGCCTGGAACACCCCGGCGTGATTTCGGTTCTGCCGTCGGATTCGTTGGGCCATCTGCCGGTGTCGCGGGTCATGGACCTGCGCGACCGCAATCAGATCGCCGATTTCCTGGACCGTAACAGCCTTGTCGAACCCATCGTCAAGGCGCGCAGCGCCGATGCGGCGGCGATCCTGCGGCAAAAGCTCGATTTCATTCTGGTCGAGGCTGCCGAACAGCTGGGCGTCGATCTGGGCCGGGCCGAACGGCAGGACCTGCGCGGCTTTGCCCGGCAGTTGGGCCATCGACTGCCGGCGGAGTTTCAGGCGCTGGGCGCGCTTTTGCGCTGGGTCGAGGGGGCGGGCGAATGGCCGCGCATTTCCTCCCAGCATCCGGCTTATTTCTATACCCTGCGCGCGCGCCCCGACCAGCCCGACCGCGACCTCGTCAACATGCTTCTGTCGGAACTGGCACCGATGGACGTGCGCCAGCTTTTCATCTGCCACAAGGATCTTTTCTACAGGCTGTACGCGACCTGGTCGGATACCAAGCGCCAGTATGTGGCCGATTTCCTGGAGCGGGAGTACCAGGTGGACAAGGCCGGCGCGCAGCGCGTGCTTTTCGGCCCCGAACCGGTAGCAGACGACGCACCCCGCCCCGATACCAAGCCGGCCCGCGATCTTGTCGATCTGGTCGGACCCTGGGGCTCGATCCGGAGGACACGGCGATGATTGCACTTCTGCGGCTGGCCGTTTTCGGTTTCATCGCGATGAGCGTCGCCTATTTCGCGATGCGCATCTATTTCCGCTCTACCCGGCGCGAGGAACTGGAAAAGGAATGGGACGCGCAGAACGCCGGCGCCAATGCCGATACCGGAACTGACGGGGCTGAAACCCCCGAACGCGATGCCTATATCGAGGCGGGGATGAAGGATTACGAAGGCAGCCTCAGGCGCAAGCTCATCTGGCTTGTCTATGTGATCCCCTCGATCCTGATCTTCGTCCTGATTTACCTGACCAACTATTCCTGAGGCCTGCCATGCGTTACGTGAAATGGACAATCTGGGCGCTGCTGGCGCTGTTCGTGGTCGGCTTCTTCCACTACACGCTGCCGCAGCACGATGTGGTGCGCGTGGTCAACACCTATCAGGAACGTCAGGACCTTCAGGACTGGACGCGCATCTTCTGGGCCAGCCCCGACGACCAGGCAACGGGGCTGATCAACCGCGACGTGCAGTTCATCCAGACGGTGCGGGCCAACGGCAAGCCGATGGTCTATCGCAACGAAGACACCGGCTGGTCCTGGCCGCCCTATTTCAAGTTCGACACCGCGAACCTGCAGACCGAGGCGGACGATCTGAAATCCACCGCCGAGGCGCCGAAATGGGCCGTGGTCACGCATTACGGCTGGCGCAATGAACTGATCTCGATCTTCCCGAACGCCGTGGCGATCAAACCGGTGGCGGGCCCTGACGTGCGCATCGTCCCCTGGGTCAACATCATCATCCTGACCGCGCTGGCGCTCGTCCTGTTCATGATCCGGCGCATGTGGCTGCAGTTTCGCGAACGCGTGGTCGACCCGGCGATGGACGACGCCGCCGACGCCTGGGACCGCGTCGATGCCCAGGCCGACGAGGCGCGCGACCGGGCGCGCGGGCTTTGGGGGCGGTTCGCCGGCTGGCTGGGCACCTGGCGCGGCAAACCGCGCCGGTAAGGGCGTCAGACAGCGATATTGTCGATCAGGCGAACGTCGCCCAGATAGGCGGCGGCGAAGATGCGCGCGGGCCTGTCGGGCGCCGAAAGCGGTGTCAGATCGTCGGCGGCCCGAAGTTCCAGGTAGTCGATTGCGGCAAAGCCTGCGGCCAGAACCGCGCCCGCGGCTTCGGCAAGCGCCTTGCGCGCGGGTTCGCCCGCGCGAATCGCCGCCGCGGCGGTCTCCATCGCGCGGTGCAGCGCGGGGGCGATGGCACGGTCAGCCTCGCTCAGCCGTTCGTTGCGCGACGATAGGGCCAGACCGTCCGGTTCTCGCACCGTCGGGCAGCCCACCACGTCGACCGGAATATCCAGATCGCGTGCCAGCCGCCGGACCAGCTGCAACTGCTGCCAGTCCTTTTCGCCAAAAAACGCCCGGTCCGCACCGGTTTGCAGGAAAAGCTTTGTCACGACGGTGGCCACGCCATCGAAATGCCCGGGCCGGTGCGCACCGCATAGCCCGTCCGACAGGCCCGGAACCGTGACATTGGTGACAAAGCCGGCCGGATAGATCTGGTCGGGGTCGGGCACATAGATCACGTCCACGCCGAAAGGCGCCAGCAACGCGGCATCGCGGTGCTCGGTGCGCGGATACTTGGCCAGGTCCTCGGGGTTGTTGAACTGGCGTGGGTTGACGAAGATCGTTACGATCACCCGGTCGGCTCCTGCCTTGGCCGCGCTGACAAGGCTCAGGTGCCCCTGGTGCAGCGCGCCCATCGTCGGGACCACACCCACCACCGCCCCGGCGGCTTTCCAGGCCGTCACCGTGCTGCGCATTTCCGCCAGCTGTCGCAGGATCGGTGCGGTCATGACTTGGGTTTCAACTGGTCGGGAAAGGTGTGTTCGGCCGCCGGAAAGCGCCGCGCGCGCACATCGCCGGCATAGGTGGCAATCGCTTCGTCCGCCGCGGCGCCCAGTTCGGCGTAGCGGCGCAAGAATTTCGGGCGGAAATCGGTAAACATCCCCAGCATGTCGTCGACGACAAGGATCTGCCCGTCGCAATCGGCCGAAGCGCCGATGCCGATAGTCGGAATCGCCACGCCACGGGTGATGTCGCCTGAAAGCCCGACAGGGATCTTTTCCAGCACGACCGCAAAGGCCCCGGCTTCGGCGACGGCACGGGCATCCTCCAGCACCCGGGCGCGGTCACCGTCGCGGCCCTGCACCTTGTAGCCGCCGAGCGTGTTGACCGATTGCGGCGTCAGGCCGATATGGGCCATGACCGGCACGCCGCGCACGGTGAGAAAGGCGATCGTTTCGGCCATGTGCCGCCCGCCTTCCAGCTTGACCGCAGGGGCACCGGTTTCGGCCATCAACCGCGCGGCGTTCTGAAAGGCCTGCTGCGGGCCTTGTTCGTAACTGCCGAACGGCATGTCGATGACCATCATCGCGCGCGACAACCCGCGGGCGACCGCCTGACCATGCGCGATCATCATGTCCATGGTCACGCCCAGCGTGTCGGGCAGGCCGTAAAGCACCATGCCCAGGCTGTCGCCCACCAGAGCGATATCGCAATGGGCATCGACCAGTCGCGCCATGGGCGTCGTGTAGGCGGTCAGGCAGACCAGCGGCTCGCCGCCCTTTCGGGCCAGGATATCGGGTGGAAGCACCGGCCGCACCGGGGTGTTCGCGCTCATCGTCCCGCTCCCGCGGCAAGGAATTCACGCGGACTATACCGGGGAATACTGCATGGGCAAAGTGCCATCCGCTGCGCTGCGGCATCGGCGCGCCGGGGCAAGCCGCTTGATCGGCTTCGCGTTTGTGTGGATCATGCGGCAGGACCAATCTGGGAGGATGTGATGCTCGACCGCCTGACCCTGGCCACCGCGGCCCTGGCGCTGATGGCCGGCGGTGCCCTGGCCGCCAACGACTCGATCACCATTGGCATGGTGCTGGAACCGCCAAACCTTGACCCGACCGCCGGTGCGGCGGCGGCAATTGACGAGGTCGTCTATGCCAATGTCTTCGAGGGGCTGACGCGTTTCGGCCCGGACGGTGCGATCCTTCCCGCGCTGGCCGAAAGCTGGGACATCTCCGATGACGGCACGGTCTGGACCTTTCATCTGCATTCCGGCGTCACCTTTCACGATGGCAGCACGATGGATGCCGAGGATGTGAAATTCAGCCTCGACCGCGCTCGCGCCGAAGATTCGGCCAATGCGCAAAAGGCGCTTTTCGCCGGCATCGCCGATGTTGCGGTGGTCGATCCGCAGACGGTCGCCATCACGCTCTCGGCGCCGAACGGCAACTTCGCCTTCAACATGGCCTGGGGCGACGCGGTGATCGTTGCCCCGGAAACCGCCGAAACCAATGCCACCAATCCGGTCGGCACCGGGCCATTTGCCTTTGGCCAGTGGGTACAGGGCGACCGCGTGGAAATCGCGGCCTTTCCCGGATACTGGGGCGAGAAGCCGGCGCTGGCCTCGGCCACGTTCAAGTTCATCGCGGACCCGACTGCGGCCTTTGCCGCGATGATGGCCGAGGATGTCGACGCTTTCCCGAACTTCCCCGCGCCCGAGACGCTGCCGCAACTGGCGGCCGACCCACGCTTCAAGGTCATAGTCGGCTCGACCGAGGGCGAAACCATACTGGCGATGAACAACAGGCAGCCGCCGCTGGACAACGTTCTGGTGCGCCGCGCGATTTCCCATGCCATCAACCGTCAGGAAATCATCGACGGCGCGATGTTCGGCTATGGCACGCCGATCGGCACGCATTTTGCCCCGCACAATCCCGACTATGTCGACCTGACGGGCCTTTCGGCCTATGACCCCGACCAATCCAGGGCGCTTTTGGCAGAAGCCGGGGTCAGCGACCTGACCCTGCGTCTGGCGCTGCCGCCGCCCACCTATGCCCGCCGCGGAGGGGAGATCATCGCCGCCGAACTGGCCGCCGTCGGCATCAAGACCGAAATCACCAATGTCGAATGGGCACAGTGGCTGGAAACTGTGTTCAAGGGCAAGGATTTCGACCTGACCATTGTCAGCCATACCGAGCCGGCCGATATCAACATCTACGCGCGCGATGATTACTACTTCCAGTATGCCGATCCCGACTTTCAGGAGATCATGGCGGAACTGGATGTCACGACCGACCCTGCCGCGCGATCCGAACTCTTGAAGGCGGCCCAGACCAAGATCGCCGAGGACGCGGTGAATGCTTACCTCTTCCAGCTGGCCAAGACCGGTGTCGCGAATGCCAAGATCGAAGGGCTGTGGGAAAACTCGCCCACGCAGGCAAATGACCTGACCGCGGTTCACTGGACCGACTAGCCGCGCCATCTCGGCGTCTTAGCCGGCCTCGCCCTCGCGGGTGGGGCCGGAGCGCCTTCGGCGAGAGTATTTTGCCAAGGTGAAAACCTGCCGTCTTGCCCGGTGGGATGCGCTGGGCAGGGATGGCCGCGCGTGTTAGCCGTGGCGGGCACTGACCCTGTTGGAGTGAGCGATGACGACTTTCCTGCGCCTTGAACCCACCGCCACCGAACCCGAAACCGAACGCCCCGCGCCGGAGAAGGTGATAGCGGGCGACCCGGTCCATACAACCTGGAATGCCGAAGAGCGTGACGGGCTTTACTGCGGCATCTGGCAATCGACGCCCGGCAAGTGGCGCATCGCCTATGACGAATGGGAATATTGCCGCATCCTCGAAGGCCGTTCGGTCATCACCTCTGCGGATGGCACCGAATACCCGCTGAAGGCCGGCGACAGTTTCATCATTCGGCCCGGCTTTGCCGGCACCTGGGAGGTGCTGGAAACCACCCGCAAGGACTACGTGATCCGCCTCTGACGGTGGCGGCCTGTCGCCTCAGCCGTTGCCGCGTGCCCAGGCTGGTGGCACGACGAGTTGCAGCAGCCCGTCGCTGCCCTCCTGCAGCACGCCTTCCTGCGCCTGCGATTCCGCCAGCGTGCGGACCTTCACATGTGCGCCAAGCGGCACGCGTTCGAAGAGGTCGATGATGTCCTGGTTGAACAACCGGATGCATCCGGCCGAAGTGGCGCGGCCGATCGAATAGGTCTCGTTCGTGCCGTGGATCCGGTAATAGGTGTCGCGGCCGCCACGGTAGAGGTAAAGCGCGCGGGCACCCAAGGGGTTGGCGCCGCCGCCGGGCAGGCCACCGGCATAGGCGGCGTAAAGCTCGGGTTCTGTCCGGACCATGCGCGCCGTCGGCGTCCAGCTTGGCCATTCCTCTTTCCGCTGGATCGTGGCATTGCCGGAAAAACCCTTGCCGGCACGGCCCACGGCGATGCCGTAGCGCCAGGCGCGTTGCGGACCGGTAACCAGGTAGAGAACCCGCGCATAGGGGTCGACGACGATGGTGCCGGCGGGTTCGGGCCCGGTATAGGCCACCGTCACCCGGTAGCGCCGTTCATCCAGATAGTTCGGATCGACCGTGGCGACGTGATAGGGCCCCTCGTCGCTGCCGGCATAGCGCGCCATGACCGAGGCCGGAACCTTGCGGTTCGTGGTTTCGGGCGCCGAGGTGGCGGTCGTGGTAGGCTGGACGCAGCCGGCCAAGAGGGCCAACGAAGCGGCAAGCATTAGGGCGCGGCGAATGGGAGAGAGCAGAATCGACACGGGCAGCACCTATCTTTAGCGTTCGTTCCTCGACCCAATGGTTGCCATCCCCCCGTCAGGCGCGCATTCGGCGGCCCGCATGGCCAAAGGCAGGCCGCGCGGACAGGCAAGAATAGCAACGCCGACCGGTTTTGTCAGCCGGTCGGCGCCAAACTTTGCTGTGGCTGTGGCGGCTTAGCCCACGACGTTGAAATCGGGCCCGTAGGGATAGCCGGTGATGTTTTCGTTGCCGTCCTCGCCGATGACCAGAATGTCATGTTCGCGGTAACCGCCGGCGCCCGGCTGGCCCTCTGCCAGGGTCAGCATCGGCTCCATCGAGATCACCATGCCCGGTTCCAGCACCGTGTCGATGTCTTCACGCAGTTCCAGCCCGGCTTCGCGGCCATAGTAGTGGCTGAGCACGCCAAAGCTGTGACCATAGCCGAAGGTGCGGTATTGCAGAAGCTGGCGTTCGGCAAAGAAGTCATTGATCTTGTGAGTGATTTCCGAACAGCTCGCGCCCGGTTGCAACAGGCTGATGCCGTATTCATGGGCCGCCACGTTGGCCTCCCAGATCTTCAGGCTGGCATCGTCCACCTCGCCCACGAAGAGCGTGCGTTCCAACGCGGTGTAATAGCCCGAGATCATCGGGAAGCAGTTGAGACTCAGGATATCGCCGCGCTCAAGCTGCGGTTGGTGACAGGGTTATGGGCGCCGTCGGTGTTGATGCCCGACTGGAACCACACCCAGGTGTCGCGGTATTCGGCATCGGGAAACCTCTTGGCGATTTCCCGCTCCATGGCGTCGCGCCCGGCGATCGCGATCTCGATTTCGGTTGCCCCGACCTTGACCGCGTCGCAAATCGCATAGCCGCCGACATCGGCGACATTGGCGCCGTGTTTGATCAGCGCAATCTCGGCCGGCGACTTGCGCATCCGCTGCTGCATGGTCGCCGGGGCGATATCGACGCCGCGCGACGTTTGAGAAGGCGTTCAGCTTTTCCGACTGCATCAGCGTCAGGTGATCGGCCTCGCAGCCCACCGCCTTGCCGGTGCCTGCAACGCTGGCCACGGCGCGCCAGAAATTGTCGCGCTGCCAGTCGGTATAGGTGATGTTGTCGCCCACCGAACGCCGCCAGGGTTGGCCGGCGTCGATCCCGGCGCTGATCGTCACGCAGTCGGTCTTGGTGACGACGCAGGCGTAGGGCCGCCCGAAGGAGCAGTAAAGAAAGCCCGAGTAATAGGCGACGTTGTGCATCGACGTCATCACCACGGCATCAAGCGAATGCATTTCCATGATGTCGCGCAGGCCGGCCAGGCGTTGCTGGTATTCCTCTTCGGCAAAGGGCAGCACCGCCTTGGTGCCATTGTGAAAGCGATAGCGTTCGGGACGTTCCACGGACATGTCAGACCTCATCAAAGGGGTCCGCGTCGTGCGAGACCCCGAAAGGTCCCGGCGTACAGGACGAAGGCGGGGGTTCCGCGGGCATGCGGCCATGACCGCCGGGGCGACGCCATCGCCCCTGCCTGCGGCCTGCATATCGCAAAACCCCACCGCACCGCCAGAGGCTTTGCAACACCCGCGATGCGTCGCGGCCCCTTTCCAACCGGCCCGGTTTCTCTAAGCTGGCGTTCATGTTGCGTTATGCCCTTGCCCGCCTCGGCTCGCTCGCCATCAGCCTCGTGGTGGCGAGCCTGGTGATCTTCGCGGTGATCGAGGTCATTCCCGGCGATCCGGCCAGCTACATGCTGGGGCTGAACGCAAGTCCGGAAACGGTGGCCGCGCTACGCGAGCAACTGGGGCTGAACGGCAGCGTACCGGTGCGGTACCTGGCCTGGGTCGCCGGCATGGTTCAGGGCGATTTCGGCACTTCCTATACCTACCGGGTGCCGGTCGCCGAACTGGTGGCGGCACGCCTTCAGGTGTCGCTGCCGCTCACGCTTTACGCGCTGGCGCTGTCCTGCGCCATTGCCTTCCCCGTCGGGCTGATCGCGGCGGCGCGGCGCGGCCGGGCAACGGATACGGCGATCATGGCGGGTGCCCAGCTGGGCATCGCCATTCCGAACTTCTGGTTCGCCATGCTGCTGGTTCTGGTCTTTGCGATCGGCCTGCGTTGGTTTCCCGCCGGCGGCTTTCCCGGCTGGGGCAAGGGGCTTTGGGCCAACCTGAACGCGCTGACCTTGCCCGCCGTGGCGCTGGCGCTGCCGCAGGCAGCCATTCTGGCGCGTGTCATGCGCTCGGCCCTGATCGAGACACTCGGGCAGGATTACATCCGCACCGCCCGCGCCAAAGGGCTGAGCCAGCGCGAGGCGGTGCTGCGCCACGCGCTGCGTAACGCGATGATCCCCGTCCTGACGATACTGGGGCTGCAGTTTTCGTTCCTGCTGGCCGGCGCGATCATCATCGAAAACGTCTTCTTTCTGCCCGGTCTCGGCCGGCTGATCTTTCAGGGCATTACCCAGCGCGACCTGATCGTGGTGGAATCGGTTGTGATGCTTCTGGTCTTCGCGGTGATCGTGGTGAATTTTCTGGTCGATCTGGCCTATGCTGCCGTCGACCCGCGGCTGAGGCGGCGGCTGTGAGCTGGCCGGTCACCCTTCGCCTTGGCCTGACACTGACGGCGGTTTTTCTTGCCGCGGCACTCGTCTCCTTTGTCTGGACGCCGCAGGGGGTCGAGGCGCTGAACATCGGCGCAAAGCTGAAGCCGCCGGGGGCCGAATACTGGTTCGGCACCGACCATTTCGGCCGCGATGTCGCCTCGATGGTGATGGTCGGTGCGCGCACCTCGATCGCTGTCGCCATTCTCGCTGTCGGTATCGGCATCGGTGCCGGCGTGCCGCTGGGGCTTTGGGCCGCGGCGCGGCGCGGCGGCTGGGTGGATGAGGTGATCATGCGCGGCAACGATCTGATCTTTGCCTTTCCCTCGCTTGTAATCGCCATCCTGATCACCGCCGTCTTCGGGCCCTCGGCGACGAATGCGATTCTGGCCATCGGGATCTTCAACATTCCCGTTTTCGCGCGGGTGACGCGGGGCGGGGCGATCAGCCTCTGGACGCTGGACTACATCCGCGCCGCGCAGGTCGCCGGCAAGGGGCGGGCGCGCATTTCGGCCGAACATATCCTGCCCAACATCGCCAACCTCCTGATCGTGCAGGGCACCATCCAGTTTTCACTGGGCATTCTTGCCGAGGCCGGGCTGTCCTATGTCGGGCTTGGCGCGCAGCCGCCGACACCTAGCTGGGGGCGGATGCTGGCCGAGGCGCAGACCATGGTCAGCTTCGCACCCTGGCTGGCGCTGTTCCCGGGGCTTGCCATCGTGCTGACGGTGCTGGGGCTGAACCTGATTGGCGACGGGCTGCGCGACCTTCTCGACCCAAGGCTGAGGCGCGCCCGATGAGCCTTTTGTCCGTCGAAGCCCTCTTGCTTTCCATTCAAGGCACGACGATCCTGAGGGATGTGTCCTTTGCCATGCGCAAGGGCGAGGTCTTTGGCCTCGTCGGGGAAAGCGGGTCTGGCAAGTCGATGACCGCGCTGGCGATAATGGGTCTTGCCCCGGCGGCGGCAACGCTCGGCGGCCGCGCGATGATGGCGGGGCAGAACCTGCTGGAGCTGTCCGAAACCGCGATGTGTGCGCTGCGCGGCAACGAAGTCGGCATGATCTTTCAGGAACCGATGACCGCGCTCAACCCGGTCAAGACCATCGGCGATCAGGTGGCCGAAACCCTGATCGTTCATGGCGCGGCGAACCGGGCCGGGGCGGCGAAGGCCGCGCGTGAACGGCTGGATCGGGTCGGGCTTCATGGCGACGCCTTTCCGCTGTCGCGTTACCCCCACGAACTCTCCGGCGGTCAGCGCCAGCGCGTATGCATCGCGATGGCCGTGGCCCTGCGCCCAAAGCTTCTGATCGCCGATGAACCGACGACCGCGCTGGATGTCACCACCCAGGCCCAGATTCTCGACCTTCTGAAAGGGCTGGTGGCCGACGAAGACATGGCGCTCATGCTGATCACCCACGACCTGGCCGTGGTTGCCGGCATGGCCGACCATGTGGCGGTGATGCAGAAGGGCCGGATCGTTGAACAGGGCGAAACCGGTGCGGTGTTCCGTGAACGCACGCATGACTATACCCGGCGCCTGTTCGCGGCATCGGCGCATCAGCCTGCGCGCCGGCCGATCGCCACCGCCGAACCGCTTCTGGTCGCCGACGGTGTCACCCGCGAATACCGCCTGCCGCGCCGCCATCTGTTTGGCGCCCATCCGCGACTGACCGCCGTCAAGGCGGCGAGTTTCACCCTTCATCGCGGCGAAAGCCTGGGCCTTGTCGGCGAATCGGGCTGCGGAAAATCCACCCTGACCCGCGCCATTCTGGGCCTCGACCCCATTCAGGGCGGCGCCATCACGCTGGGCGGCCAGCAGGTGACCGCGCCCGACGTTCCGCCGTCACTGCGGGCCCGGATGCAGGTGGTCTTTCAGGACCCCTACGGCAGCTTCAACCCCCGCCACCGGGTCGAACGTCTGGTGGCAGAACCCTTTCATCTGGCGCCGGCCCCGGTCGATGAACGGCGCGAACGCGTCGCGCTGGCGCTGGGCGAGGTCGGGCTGAGCCCCGACGACATGGGCAAGTACATTCACGAATTTTCCGGCGGCCAGCGGCAACGCATCGCAATCGCCCGTGCGCTGATCGTCCGTCCCGACCTGATCGTGCTGGACGAAGCGGTGTCGGCGCTTGATGTGCGGGTGCGGGCGCAGGTGCTGGACCTGCTTGCCGCGCTTCAGGAAAGCCACGCGTTGAGCTATCTCTTCATCAGCCATGACCTTTCGGTGGTGCGCGCGGTAACCGACCGGGTTCTGGTGATGCGCGCGGGTGAAATCGTCGAGGAAGGTGCGACCGAGGCGGTCTTTGCCGCGCCCCGCCACAGCTACACACAATCGCTGATCGCTGCGGCACCCCGCATTCCCGCGCAATGGCAGGACGGAGGATAGGATGGACAGGCTCTGGTTCGACCCGGCGGAAATGCTGATAGGCGGACGCTGGCAGCGCGCTGGCGCGACCCTGCCGGTCGAGGACCCCTCGAGCGGGCAGGTGGTGGCGGTCATCGCCCGGGGTGGCGCGGCCGAGATCGACGCCGCCGTTTCGGCGGCCGGGGCCGCGCGTGCTGGCGACTGGGGTCGCGCGACGGCGGCCGAGCGCGGCCGCGTCCTGACCCGGATCGGCCAACTGGTCGCCGAGCGCGTCGACGATCTCGCCGCGATCGAGGCGGCCGATGTCGGCAAGCCGCTGAAACAGGCGCGCGCCGATGCGCTGGCCCTGGCGCGGTACATGGAGTTTTATGGCGGCGCGGCTGACAAGGTGATGGGCGAAACCATTCCCTATCTTGATGGCTACACCGTCTATACCCTTCGCGAACCGCATGGGGTTACCGGCCATATCGTGCCCTGGAACTACCCGATGCAGATCATCGGCCGTTCGGTCGGCGCCGCGCTGGCGATGGGCAATGCCTGCGTGCTGAAACCCGCCGAAGAGGCCTGCCTGACCGCGCTGGCCTTTGCGAGGCTGGCCGAAGAGGCCGGGCTGCCCGCGGGTGCGCTGAACGTGGTGCCCGGCCTGGGCGAGGAGGCGGGCGCGGCACTTTCGGCCCACACGGGTGTCAACCACCTGTCCTTCACCGGGTCGGTCGGTGTCGGCATGCTGGTGCAGGGGGCGGCCGCGCGCAATGTCGTGCCGGTGACGCTGGAACTGGGTGGCAAGTCACCCCAGGTGGTTTTTGCCGATGCCGATCTGGACAAGGCGCTGCCCTTTCTGGTCAACGCCGGTATCCAGAACGCCGGGCAGACCTGTTCGGCCTCATCGCGCATTCTGGTCGACCGCCGGATCGCCGCCGAACTGACCGACCGCATGGCCGCCCGCTATCGCGCGCTGCGGGTCGGGCCGGCGATGGCCGATCTCGATGTCGGTCCGCTGATCTCGGCGCGCCAGAAGGCGATTGTCGAAGGTATCTGGCGCTGTCCGGCGATCTGACCGAGGCGGCCCGTGGTACGGTCGTGGCCGATGCGCCGGCCGGCGGGCATTACGTGGCGCCTGTCCTGCTTGCCGACGTGCGCCCCGATCACCGGCTGGCGCAGGACGAAATCTTTGGCCCCGCGCAGGTCATCATACCCTTCGAAAGCGAAGACGACGCCATAGCGATTGCCAATGGCACCGATTACGGGCTTGTCGCCTCGGTCTGGTCGGAAAACGGCGCGCGGCAGATGCGCATGGCCAGAGCGCTGAGGGCCGGCCAGGTCTTCATCAACAATTATGGCGCCGGCGGCGGTGTGGAACTGCCCTTTGGCGGCACCGGAAAATCCGGCCATGGCCGCGAAAAGGGGTTCGAGGCGCTCTATGGCTTCTCGGTCCTGAAAACCGTCGCCGCGCATCACGGTTAGGCGGTATTTTGACGCAGCGCTTGCCGGCAAGGCTTGGCATTCCCATCTCTTGCGCCAGATAGCGAAGGAGATTGGAATGCGCTGCCCGGTCGACGATACGGTTCTGGTTATGACCGAACGCCACGGATGCGAGATCGATTATTGTCCGACATGCCGGGGTGTCTGGCTGGATCGGGGCGAACTGGACAAGATCATCGAACAGGCAACCCCGCCGGCGATCCTGCGCCACCCTTCCGCACAACCAATGGCGCCCGAACGCCCGTCGCGAGACGAAACCCTGTATCAGAGCCGGGCCAAACGCCGCGCCCCGCGCGATGACGATGATGACGACGACGATGACGACCGCCGCGAACGCCGGGGTAGGCGCAAGCGGGGCGAATCCTTCCTGTCGGACCTTTTCGACTTCTAGCTCACCGGTGGCCGCGTTCGGTCTTGCCTCACGTTCGGATTGTGCCACTGTGGGCGCGACGCGAGCGGAGGCGGACATGCGGCTGCAGGGCAAGACGGCGATCGTGACCGGGGCGGGATCGGGATTTGGCGCCGGCATCGCCCGCCGCTTCGCGGCCGAGGGCGCGCGGGTGATGGTCGTCGACCGCAACGGCGCGGCGGCCCGCGTCGTCGCCGAGGAAATCGGCGGCTTGGCCGAGGTTGCCGACGTGGCCGACGGCCGCGCGGTCACGGCGATGGCCGACCGGGCGCTGCGTGACATGGGCCGCATCGACATTCTGGTCAACAACGCCGGCATCACCCACGCGCCCAAACCGCTGGAAGAGGTCACCGAGGAGGAGTTCGACCGGGTGCTTGCGGTCAACGCCAAGTCGGTCTTTCTGACCGCGCGCGCGATCGTTCCGAAGATGAAGGCGCAGGGTCAGGGCGCGATCCTGAACGTCGCTTCGACCGCCGGCCTGTCGCCGCGTCCGCGGCTGAACTGGTACAACGCCTCGAAGGGCTGGATGATCACCGCGACGAAGACCATGGCGGTCGAACTGGCCCCGGCCGGCGTTCGGGTCAACGCGATCTGTCCGGTGGCTGGCGAAACCCCGCTGTTGAAAAGCTTCATGGGCGAGGACACGCCCGAGATGCGCGCGCGGTTTCTGGCCACGATCCCGCTTGGCCGGTTTTCCACGCCCGAGGATATGGCCGCCGCGGCGCTTTACCTGTGTTCCGACGAGGCGGCGATGGTCACCGGCGTGGCGCTGGAAGTAGATGGCGGGCGCTGCATATAGGCCCCCCGCGCCCGGGGGCGCCGCCCCCGGACCCCCGGAGGTATTTGGACCAAGATGAAGGCAATGGGATGAAGCCCGGACCGCGCAATCTGATCACCGATGTCGATGGGCTGGTCGTGGGGCAGGCCGAAGATCACGCGGTGCTCACCGGTGTGACCGTTATGACCGCTGCGCGGCCCTTCGTTGCGGCGGTGTCGGTCATGGGGGGCGCGCCCGGCACGCGCGAGACCGATCTGCTGGCACCCGACAAGCTGGTGACCGAGGTCGATGCCCTGGTTCTGGCTGGCGGTTCGGCCTTTGGTCTTGATGCCGCTTCGGGAGTGTCCGACGGGTTGCGCGCCGCTGGACGGGGGTTCTTCGTGGCCGGCCAGCGCGTGCCGATCGTGCCGGGGGCGATCCTTTTCGACCTGTTGAACGGGGGTGCCAAGGATTGGGATGAAAACCCCTATCGCGCGCTGGGCCGGGCGGCCTTTGACCGCGCGGCGCCCGATTTCGCGCTGGGCAGCGCCGGGGCGGGCTTTGGCGCGACGACCCATGCGTTGAAGGGCGGGGTCGGTTCGGCTTCGGCGGTTCTGGAATGCGGGATCACGGTGGGCGCGCTGGTTGCGGTCAACGCGATCGGTTCCGTCACGATTGGCGAGGGCCCGCATTTCTGGGCGGCGCCGTGGGAGATCGGGGGGAATTCGGCGGTCTTGGCCTGCCGCCGGCGTTTTCGCCGGGTGCCGAACCGGCGTTGATGAAGCGGCAGGGCGAGGCCACGACCATCGCCATCGTCGCGACCGACGCGGTGCTCGACAAGGCGCAGGCGCAGCGGATGGCGACGGCGGCGCATGACGGGCTTGCCCGTGCAATCGTGCCCGCCCATACACCCTTTGACGGCGATCTGGTCTTTGCGGCAGCCACCGGGGCAAGGCCGCTTGACGATCCCTTCACCCAGCCCTTCCTGATCGGCCATGCCGCCGCTGCCTGTCTGGCCCGTGCCGTGGCCCGCGCGGTTTACGAGGCGCAGAGCCTGCCCGGCGACCTGACCCCGACCTGGCGCGGGCGTTTTGACCGGGGCTAGCCCACGAGCGCCTCGACAAGCGGTGCGCGCGGATCGGCGAGGTCGTCGATCACATCGAAATGGTGCCGGCCCGGCGCGACGTGCCAGCGCTGGCCCCAGGCTTCGGCCAGCCATCGCGCCTGATCGAGGAAAGCGGGGCGTTCCTCGGCCCCGACCCAGGGCAGAACCGTGCAGCCGGGGCGCATCGGCAACAGCGCCGGGCTTTCCGCCGCCGCCTCTGCCGCGTCGATGCCCAGCGTTGCGTTCATGCCCGTCTGCATGAGTGGACGCAGATCGGACAGGGGCGATATCGGTATGACGCGGGCGACCCGTGCGGCGACAGGATCGGGTAGCGGGGCATCGGCACAGGCCATGCGTGCCGCCAGGTGGCCGCCGGCGGAATGCCCGCAGAGCACGATGGGGCCGGCGACGCGCGCCGCTGCCGCGCCGACCGCCGCGCCGATTTCGCCGGTGATCGCGGCAATCCGCGCGTCGGGCGCCAGCGTGTAGCCCGGCAGTGCACAGGCCCATCCCCGCGCCAGCACACCCGCCGCCAGATGCGACCAGTCGCCCCGGTCGAAGGCCATCCAGTAGCCGCCATGGATGAAGACCATGAGCCCCTTCGGCTCTGCCTCGGGCAGGAACAGGTCGAACCGCTGCCGGGAACTCTGGCCATAGGCAAGCCCGCACTGTGCGCGCGCGCCGAGGAAATCGCGAAACCCCCGTGCCAGCGCCGCCCACCGGGGCGGATAATCCGCCGCGCCGGGGATGTATTTGCCATTGGCATAGGCGTCATCAAGCGTCATCGCACCCTCCTGCTTGGGTTGCGAGGTTCGCCGCTTCGAAGGCGAAAGGCAACGACCAGAAAAGCGAGACCCAAAGTTCGGGTGGTGAAAATCTTGTGCGCCCGCTAAATATTTTGAATTGGCATTTCCCCGCGCAACGGGCATAACCGTCCGCGTCCCGGCCGGGTATCTGCCGCCGCCGGCTCTGTACAGGAGAACGCCATGCTTGATACCGCTTCCGATCTTCGCGCCCGCCTGAACGACCCTGCGCTTCTGGCCACCAAGGCCTATGTTGCGGGCCAGTGGATCGAAGCCGACGACGGTTCGACCTTTTCAGTCACCAACCCAGCGCGCGGCGACGTGATCTGCGAATTGCCGAATCTCGGGCGCGCCGAAGCCGCCCGCGCCATTGCCGCCGCCGACGAGGCGCGCCACGAATGGGCCGCGCGCACTGGCAAGGAACGTGCCGCCGTCTTGCGCAAATGGTTTGACCTCATGGTCGCCAATGCCGACGATCTGGCTGCGATCCTGACCGCGGAAATGGGCAAGCCGCTGGCCGAGGCCAAGGGAGAAGTACTTTACGGTGCCTCCTTCATCGAATGGTTTTCCGAAGAGGCCAAGCGCATCTATGGCGAAACCATCCCCGGCCATCAGCGTGACAAGCGCATCACCGTGATCAAGCAGCCGATCGGCGTTGCCGCCTCGATCACACCGTGGAACTTCCCCAATGCCATGATCACCCGCAAGGCCGGCCCGGCGCTGGCGGTGGGCTGCGGCTTTGTGGCACGCCCGGCGGCTGAAACGCCGCTGTCGGCGTTGGCCATGGCGGTTCTGGCCGAACGCGCCGGCATCCCCGCCGGCGTCTTTGCCGTCATCACCTCCAAGCGGTCGTCCGATATCGGCAAGGAGTTTTGCGAAAACCCCGCCGTGCGCAAACTGACCTTCACCGGCTCGACCGAGGTTGGCCGCATCCTGCTGCGACAGGCCGCCGATCAGGTGATGAAATGTTCCATGGAACTGGGCGGCAACGCGCCCTTCATCGTCTTCGATGACGCCGATCTCGACCGCGCGGTCGAAGGCGCGATGATCTCCAAGTTCCGCAACAACGGCCAGACCTGCGTTTGCGCCAACCGCATCTACGTGCAGGCCGGCGTATACGATGCCTTTGCCGAGAAGCTGTCGGCGGCCGTGAAGAAGCTGAGCGTTGGCGACGGGTTCGGCGATGGTGTCACCACCGGCCCGCTGATCAACGAGGCGGCGGTCGAAAAGGTCGAGGAGCATATCGCCGACGCGCTTGCCGGTGGCGGCCATGTCGTGACCGGTGGCAAGCGCCATACGCTGGGCGGTACCTTCTTTGAACCCACCGTAGTCACCGGCATCACGCCGGCGATGAAGGTATCGACCGAAGAAACCTTTGGGCCCCTCGCGCCGCTTTTCAGGTTCGAGACCGAAGAGGAGGTCATCAGGCTCGCCAATGACACGATCTTTGGCCTTGCGTCCTATTTCTACGCCCGTGACATCGGCCGCATCACCCGGGTTCAGGAAGCGCTGGAATACGGCATGGTCGGCGTCAACACCGGGCTGATCTCGACCGAGGTGGCGCCCTTCGGTGGCGTCAAGCAGTCGGGCCTCGGCCGCGAGGGCAGCCACCACGGCGTCGAGGACTATCTGGAAATGAAATACATCTGCCTGTCGGTCTGACCGGCGGACACAGCGAAAGGGCGCGGGAAACCGCGCCATTTTCATTTTGCCTCTGCCTCAGGTTTACGGACCGGGCCGGCCACGGCGTGCCGCGGCGCTACCGTTTCGCCGCTCTTGGCAGCGCAAAGGAAAAGACGCCAATAAAATCAAAGTGATATTTGATAACCGCCGCCGGTTTTTGCCTAGCGGGGGGGATCGGCGCATCTTTCTGGCATCTGCTCTTTCCAAAGGGGAACCCCATGCAACGCACCCTGTCCAAAACCACCATCGGCGCTGTCGCGGCGCTATCCATCGCTCTGGCTTCGGCCATGCCGGCACAGGCGCTGGGCCGCAACGAGCGCAACGTCCTGAAAGGCATCGTCGGCACGCTGCTGGTGCAGGAGTTCATCCGCTCCTCGCGCCGCAACCAGGCCGCGCAACAGCCGCGTTACGTTGAACGCCGCTACTACCAGCCGGCCTATACCACGCCGGCGCCGCGTTCGACCTACAGCGTCTACAGCACACCTGCCGCGCAGGCCTTCAACAGCTACAGCTATTCCGAACGTCGCATCATCCAGAGCCGACTGAGCAACTGGGGCTACTACAACGGTTCCATCGATGGCGCCTTTGGCCCGCGCACCTATTCCGCAATCCAGGCCTATGCCGGTTCCGGCCGCGGGGCTGACCGGCTGCGCAGCGTTGACGGCGCCTATGGCGTCTATGACGAACTGCTGCGCAGCTGATTTCGGCGCGACACCACACGTTTCGCTGACCGGCGCCGGGTTTTCGGCCGGCGCCGGCGAATTCGCGTCCCCCTGTGCGCGCAAAGCCTCTTGACCTTTCGGCCCGGTTGTCACGACCATGGGCTGACCTGCCGGCAACCGACGCGGCGACAGAAGGGCCGGACCGGCGGGCGGGGCGGCGAACAGGCGGCATGGGAAGACCCAGCCTTCGGAAACCCTCGTGCAGCGCGCCTTGGCGTGTGTGGCGAAACAGGTTTCACGGAGGTAAGGATATGCGTTGCTTTACGGTGCTCGGCCCGTCGCAATCAGGGAAATCAACGCTGGTCAAAGCGTTGTCCCAACTCGAATCGCGAACCGAGCCGATGGCTTTTGGCGACGGCCTGGCGCTGACCGCCTTCGACTATCTTGATGAGGCCTGGTGCGCGCTGGACGTGGCTGGCGACACCGATCATCTGGGCACCGCCGGATCGGCGCTGGCGGCCAGCGATGCGGCGGTTCTTTGCGTAGACCCCTCGCCTGACAGCGCACCACTGGTCGCGCCCTGGTTGCGTCTTGTCGAATCCTCGGGCGTGCCGTGCTTTCTGTTCATAAACCGGATGGACGCGCATGAGGGCCGGATCCGCGACGCCGTCGCCGCGTTGCAGGGCTATGCCGGCCATTCCATCGTGCTGCGTCAGGTGCCGTTTCGCAAGGACGGCCATGTGGTCGGCGCGGTCGACCTGATTTCCGAACGCGCCTGGGCCTACCGCGACGGCGAACCGTCCGATCTGGTCGAGATCCCAGCGGACATTCGTGCGCGCGAAGAAGAGGCGAGGGGGGAGTTGCTGGAGCACCTGGCCGATTTCAACGATGCGCTTCTGGAACAGCTGATCGAGGATCAGAAGCCGGCCACCGACGATGTCTTCCACCTGATCGCCGATCTGCACCGCCACAACGACATCATCGCCGCCTATCTCGGTTCGGCCCTGCACAGGAACGGCGTCAACCGGTTGATGAAATCCCTGCGCCACGAAGCGGCAAGCCTTGCCGAAACCCGTGAACGGCTGGGCGGGGCACTGGCCGTCGCACCGGCGGCGGAGTTTCGCAAGCATGTCGGCAAGTCGGTGCTGTTGCGCGCGCTGGGTGACGGTGTGGCGCAGGGTTCGGGCCTGGGCGGCGACAGCCTGGGCAACCTGACCGGGCTGGATGGCAAACCGGTGACAGGCGCCCTGGCGCCCGGCGCGCTGGCCGTGGCCGCCAAATCCGACCACCTCGACCCCGGCCGCAGCTTCGATGCCGCAGGTTCGGCCCCGCTGCCGGGCTGGAGCCATCCGCGCACGCCGCAACTGCGCCGCATCCTGACCCCGACCCATGAAAAGGACGATGCGCGCCTGTCGGCCGCGCTGGCGCGGGTTGCCGCCGTCGACAACAACCTCGCGCTGGCCACCGATCCCGAGACCGGCCACACCGCCGCGTTTCTGCAAGGGCCGATGCACCTGCGCCGCCTGATCGACCGACTGGCCGAGGATTTCACCGTCGAGGCCGAAGCGCACCCGGTGTCCGGCAGCTACCGCGAAACGATCACCGCACCGGTGACCCATCAGTATCGCCACCGCAAGCAATCCGGCGGCGCGGGCCAGTTTGCCGATGTGCATCTGACCGTGCGACCGACCGGGCGCGGCGAAGGGTTTGCCTTTGACGAGGTGGTGAAGGGCGGCGCGGTGCCGCGCAACTACATCCCCTCGGTCGCCTCCGGCGCCGAGGACGCGCTGGCGCAGGGCCCGCTGGGCTGCAAGGTGATCGACGTGGCGGTGACATTGACCGATGGCAAGCACCATTCGGTCGACAGTTCCGACCATGCCTTCCGGACCGCGGCCCAAGCCTGCGTGCGCGAAGCCCTGCGCGAAGCCAAGCCGGTGCTGTTGCAGCCCATCGACAAGGTCACGATCCATGTTCCGTCGGTCTACACCGGTTCGCTTGTCGCACTGCTGTCCAGCCTTAAGGGTCAGGTGCTGGGTTTCGAGGCGCATGAAACCGCCAAGGGTTGGGATGTGTTCCGCGCGCTCCTGCCGGTGCCGGCGCATGACGAACTGGGGCAATCGCTATCAGGGCTGACGCATGGTACGGCCTGGTACGAATCCGATTTCGACCATTACGAGGAACTGCACGGCAAAGAGGCCGAAAAGGCCCGCAAGGACATGGCTGCGGCGGCCAGCTAGGCGCGCTTTGGGCCGTCGCGTTCCGGGCCGGTCTCCCGGCCCGGCACCAGCCGGTCGGCCAGCGCCCAGAATAGGAGAGCCAGCGCGGCACCGGCATAGCCGTCGATCGCATAGTGCCAGCCCAGCGCAACCGAACCGATCTGGATGAGCAGCGCGAAGAACACCAGCGCCCAGCCGGCCCAACGCGCATAGGCGAAGCCGAAGATCGCCATCAGCACGGCATTGCCGACATGCATGGACGGCATCGCCGAGATGCCCACCACGCTGCCCTGTCCCAGATAGCCCTGCCAGAGCATGGCCTGCACGTCGAGTGCCGGCAGCGGCACCGTCTGGCTGGCGTCATGAAGCGCGGCCATCAACGGTGCGAAACGTGTGCCGTGGCCCAGCGCCTCGTAATAAACCGGCCCGCCCGAGGCAAAGGCGATGGCAAGCCCGTTGCCCCCAAGCCCCCAGGTCAGCACGAAAGCCACCAGAAACACACGCGCCTTGCGAAACCCGGTGGGGGCGAAGGCGGCGACAAACAGCACAAAGAACGTGATCAGTAGCCACAGGTGATAGGCATGGTTGAGCGCCAGCAACAGACGCGGGCTGGCAAGAAGCGGCGCCAGCCATTGCCAGGGCGCGCGCCCGAAATGCAGCGCCTGGTCCAGATCCGCCAGCACCGGGTCCCAGTTGAGCGGTGCGAGCGCCGGGATGAGACCCTTGATGAAGGCAAAGCTCGCGGTCGACTGGATGATCAGCAGCAGGCTGAGCACGCCGGTGGCGATCCGCACCCGGTCCGTCGCGATGGTGCGGCAGGTCTCGACCAGACGCGCCGAAGCGCCGGGTTTTCCGCCGGCGATGTCGCGCATAAGGTGCAGCACCATCAGGAGGACAACGAACAGCGGCACCCATTTGGCCAGCACGTCCGACAGTGTCGCCATCACGGTGTTTGCCGGTACTTGCGCCAGCCCGGACGCCGCGGCCAGCGCGACAAGGGCATGAAGGCCGACCAGCAGCGCCAGAAGCCCGCAATTGCGGATCAACGCGCCGATAAGGCCCGCCCGCAGCGAAAGCGCGAGGCTCGTCATCTCAGTTCGCCCCGGTCTTCTCGACAAGCCGCGTGGCCAGCGCCCAGACGATGATCGCCAGCGCCGCGCCGGCATAACCGTCGATCGCGTAATGCCAGCCCAGCAGCACCGAACCGAGCATGATCGCCGCAGCAAAGAGGCTGAGCGCCCAGCCCGCCCAGCGGGCGTAGGTAAAGCCGTAGATCGCCATCAGCGTCGCGGTCGCCACATGCATGCTGGGCATCGCCGAGATGCCGACAAACCCGCCCTGGCCCTGATAGCCGGCCCAGAGCGCATCCTGCAGCGGCAGTGCCCAGACCGGGCTTGTCTCTGCCGCGCGGTGCAGCGCCTCGATCAGGGGAACGAACCGCTCGCCCAGACCCAGCGGCTGGTAATAGACCGGCCCGGCCGACGACAGCACGGTCGCCAGAAGGTTGCCGCCGATTGCGAAGGCGATGACATAGGCCAGCAGAAATGTGGTGGCCGCCCGGGGTCTGGCACGGCTGAAACACGCCAGAAACACCAGGAAATAGACCAGAAGGATCCACAGGTGATAGGCCGCGTTCACCGCCGTTACCGCCCAGGGCGTGTTCAGAAGAGGCGTGAGGTAAACCCACGGGTCGCGGCCGAAGTGTATCGCAAGGTCAAGATCGGCCAGAAAGGGATCCCACTGGAATGGCGCCAGATCGGGCATCAGCGCCTTGAGCGCGGTGAAGGTCGTGGTGAACTGCACGATCAGCAACAATCGCAGCGCGCCGGTTCCCAGCGCTACGGCATCGCCGAGCTTGGTGCGTATATCGCTCAGCAGCCATGCCAGCGGGCTGTTCGGCTTTTCATAAATCGCCGCCCGCGCCATTCGGAACAGCATGACGACAACAAGAAAGCAGGGTGTCAGCGTGCCGAGGATCACCGTCAGCGCCGGCATGATGTCGTTTTCCATCGTGACGCCGACGCGCGCCGCTATCCATATGGCGACAAGGCTGTGGAACACGACAAAACCCGCCAGCCAGCCGTTCTGCCGCAGAATGCGGCGCGCCAGACCCGGTTGAAATTCGTCGGTTGCCAGCATCGGGGCCTCCACCTTGGCGTTCTTTGGCCCGGATGTCGCAACCGAAAGTGGCGCCTGTGGGGCGGCAAACCGGTGATTTCGCGAAAATACGTTAACCATCCTGGCGTGCCGCCAAGGATTGACCATCGGCCCGCGTCTCAGGGATTGTCATGCGCATGAACACCAGTGACGAGGATCTGGCCCTGGCGGCCGCCGGCGGTGACCGCGACGCGTTCGCGGCACTTCTGGCGCGCCATTACGACCGGATATTCGGCCTGGCCTTCCGGTTGACCGGCAACCGGGCCGAAGCCGAGGACCTGACCCAGGACATCTGCATGGGCTTGCCCGGAAAACTTGGCGGATTCCGGCGGGCGGCACGGTTTTCGACGTGGCTCTACCGCGTCACGGTCAACGCCTCGCATGACCGCCGCCGGCGCACGGCAACCCGTATGCGCGCCGCCGATGGCTGGGGCGACTGGGAGGCGAACCGCCGTGCGGCGATGGCAGAAGATGCCGAAGCCCAGGACTGGCTGAGCGTGACGATGGGGCATCTGTCGCCGGAACTGAGGGATACCGTTGCCCTGACGCTGGGCGAGGAACTGAGCCAGAAGGACGCGGCCGAGGTTCTGGGCGTTTCCGAAGGCACCATCGCCTGGCGGATGAGCGAAGTGAAAAAACGCCTGCGTGACATCGCGCAGGCGGAGGGCATGCTATGAGCGACGAGCTGGAAAAACTCCGCGCGGGGCTGAAAGCCGCACCCCCCGCCGCCGACCCGGCGGCCAGGGCCAAAGCCATGCGCCGCGCGATGCAAAGTTTCGACCGCCACCAAGAAACGGTGGCCGAGGTGCGTCCCAGTCATGATCGCCCCGCAAACGGGGGCTTCATGACAGGAGTACGCACCATGCTTTCGAAACTGGCAACCCGCCCCGCTCTGGCCGCCTCGGCATCGGTCGTCGCGCTGGGCATCGGCCTTGCGATGATCGTGCCGCTGGCCGACCGCCCCGTACCGCGGCCTCTGCCGAAGCCGGTTGTCGCCCCGACCGAGGCGCCGCTGGCCGACGCACGTCGCGATGCAAGCGCTCAGCGGAAGGAAACCGGGGCATCCGTGGCCCAGAGCGCGGAAGCCGAAGCGATGACCGCCAACGAAGCCGATGCACCGGTGGTGGAAGAACCGATGCTGGAAATGGCGCCGGTGGCGGATGGCTATGCCGATACGCTGTCACGCGGGGACGGAGCGGTTGCCGGGCTGGTCGCCCCGTCGTTCGCGGTCGCCGCACCCGACCAGCGGCTGCGCACCCAGCCCGACACCGAAGCCTTCGCCAATGACAATCCCAACCCGGTAAAGGTCACGACCGAGGAACCGGTATCCACCTTCTCCATCGATACCGACACGGCTTCGTGGTCGGTGATCCGCTCCTCCCTCACCAACGGCCAGCTTCCGCCCAAAGAGGCAGTGCGGGTCGAGGAGATGGTGAACTACTTCCCCTATGACTACGCCGCGCCCGAGGCCGGTGAGGCGCCATTCCGCGCCTCGGTCAGCCTGTTTGAAACGCCGTGGAACTCCGGCACGCAGCTTCTGCGCATCGGGTTGCAGGGTGAATTGCCGGCGCTCGCGGATCGCCCGGCGCTGAACCTCGTTTTTCTGATCGACACGTCGGGGTCCATGGACGATCCGAAAAAGCTGCCGCTTCTGAAACAGGCCTTTGCGATGATGCTGGGCGAGTTGCAACCCGAAGACCGTGTCGCGATCGTCACCTATGCCGGTTCTGCCGGGCTGGTTCTGGAACCGACCGAAGCGTCCGACCGTGCGACGATCCTTGCCGCGCTCGACCGGCTGGGTGCCGGCGGGTCGACCGCCGGGGCCGAAGGGCTTCAGCAGGCCTATCAGGTGGCCGAAACCATGGCCGGCGAAAGCCGCATCGGCCGCATTCTTCTGGCCACCGATGGCGATTTCAACGTGGGTCTTTCCGACCCCGAAGCACTGAAGGATTTCATCGCCGAAAAGCGTGAAACCGGCACCTACCTGTCGGTCCTCGGCTTCGGGCGCGGCAACCTCGACGATGCGACGATGCAGGCGCTGGCGCAGAACGGCAATGGCACGGCCGCCTACATCGACACCGCGCAAGAGGCCCAGAAAGTGCTGGTTGATCAGCTCTCCGGCGCGCTTTTCCCCATCGCTGACGATGTGAAGATCCAGGTCGAGTTCAACCCCGCTGTCGTCGCCGAATATCGGCTGATCGGCTATGAGACGCGGGCGCTCAAGCGCGAGGATTTCAACAACGACAAGGTTGACGCCGGCGAAATCGGCGCCGGTCACCAGGTCACCGCGCTTTACGAAATCACGCCGGTGGGCAGCCCCGCCGTGCTGAACGACCCGCTGCGTTACGGTCCAGCGACGGCAACCGGGGATGCGGCCGAGCTGGGCTTTCTGAAGCTGCGCTACAAGGCGCCGGGTGAAGACACCTCGAGCCTGATCGAAACCGCCATTCCCGCGGAATCGGGGGCACCCGACACCGACGCACGGTTTGCCGCCGCCGTCGCCGGCATGGGCCAATTGCTGAGCGAACCGAAATACCTTGGCCAATGGGGCTGGGGCGAAGCGATTGCCCTGGCCAATGCCGCGCGCGGCGACGACCCCTTCGGCTACCGCACAGAGGCGGTGCAGCTGATGCGGCTGGCCCAGAGCCTGTCGCGCTAGGAAAGTGCCGTGTCCTGAAATCCCAGCGATTGGCACAGATCGATCAGAATGCGGCGCATCCACCGGTGCGCCGCATCCTTGTCGTGGCGGGAATGCCAGTAAAGGCTGATGTCCATGGTATGGATCGGCTTGATAATGACAATCGATCTCCTAGATTGCCCGGGCCGCGCTAGATTGCATTCATACCGTGGGACCGCCACGAAGCCGGCAAAGGAACCCCGGCATGAACGTGCTTTCCCAACCCGATTCCCGGGCCGAGCGGTTTTGGTTTCGCAGCAACTTGCTGGCAATTCCGATCCCGGGTTCCGGCGATGACGGCCTGTCGGTCATCGAGCAAGGGGTGCCGCATGGTGACAGCCCGCCCTTGCATATCCACCACACCGAAGACGAGGTCTTCGTCTGCCTCAAGGGTCGTCTGCGCATTCACGTCGACGGCAAGGATCGCTACCTCGAAGCGGGGGGAACGGCGTTGGCACCCAAGGGGAGGCCGCACAGCTTCCGCGTGGAAAGTGCCGAAGGCGCGCATTTTCTTGCCATTACCTGCGGCAAGGACTTTGAAGCGATGGCTCGCCGTCTTGCGCGTGCCGCGCCGGCCGCGGTCCTTCCCGAACCTGTGGAGCCGACCGCCGAAATGCAGGCCGAACTCACCCGGGTTTGCGCCGAACACCATATCGAATTCGTCGGCCCGCCGCTTCATCACTAAGGTCGAGGGGTGCGGTCATCGCACCGCGAACGCCCTGCGCGGCCGATGGCCCGCCATCGTCTGCCAGAAGCGGCTGCGGCATACCGGTAGCCGCTTTTGCCCGTCTGGCCTATGCTGTAACGGAACCGGACGGAGCGTGATCGGCCGGTGTTGGCCAGAGATTGCGGTCAGGGCACCAGGCATGGGGGGTGAACGATGCGGGTTGTCGTGATGGGTGCGGGCGTTATTGGTGTGACAACGGCCTATTACCTGGCGCGGCAGGGCGCCGAGGTCACGGTCCTTGACCGGCAGCCGGGTCCTGGGTTGGAAACCAGCTATGCCAATGCCGGCGAACTGTCTTACGGCATGACCTCGCCATGGGCGGCACCAGGTGTGCCCCTTAAGGCGCTGAAATGGCTGTTCATGAAGCGCCGCCCACTGTTCATCTGGCCGCTGATCAGCCCGCGCATGTGGAAATGGGGCGCGCAGATGCTGATGAACTGCAACGAAACCGCCTATGCCCGCAACAAGGCGCGCATGGTGCGGATTTCGAACTATTCCCGCGATGTCATGCCGGACCTGATCGCCGAAACCGGTATTGATTACGATGGTCGCGAACAGGGGACGCTGCAACTGTTCCGTACCGAAAAGCAGATGAAGGGATCGAAGGCCGACCAGGCCATACTGGCCGAGTTCGACAGCCCCTTCGAGGTGCTCGACCCCGATGGCTGCATCGCCGTCGAACCGGCACTGGCGCATGTGCGTGAAAAGTTCGTGGGCGGGTTGCGCCTGACCGCGGACCGCACCGGCGATTGCCGGATGTTCACCGTGGCGCTGGCCGAAAAGACCGCCGAACTGGGCGCGACCTTTCACTATGGCCAGAACATCCAGATGATCCGCACCGAGGGCGAGCGGGTCGTTGCGGTGCGCACCGATGCGCTGGGCGACGTGACCGGCGATGCCTATGTCTGCGCGTTGGGCAGCTACGGACCCCGGCTTCTCGACCCGATCGGCATCCGGCTGCCGGTCTATCCGGTCAAGGGCTATTCCGTGACGCTGCCGGTCACCGAGGACGCCGGCGCACCGCAATCGACGATCATGGACGAAACCCACAAGGTGGCCATCACCCGCCTCGGCGACCGCATCCGCGTTGCCGGCACGGCCGAGATTGCCGGCTATTCCGGGCGCCTCGGCCCCCATGCGACCGACACGGTCCGCTATGTGGTTAGCGATCTTTTTCCGCGTGGCGGCGACCTTTCAAAAGCCGAAGGCTGGACTGGCCTGCGCCCGATGACACCGGATGGAACGCCGGTTCTCGGCCCGTCGCGCTACGCCAACCTGTTTCTCAACACCGGCCATGGCACGCTGGGCTGGACAATGGCCGCGGGCTCGGGCCGCGCCGTGGCCGACCTGGTTTGCGGCAAGACGCCCGACATATCCTTCGACGGGCTGACGGCGGCACGCTACGACCGGTAGCGAAGGCCCGAACGACAAAGGGCGCGCACACTGCGCGCCCTCGCTCGGAATTCGCGTCGGTCCGGTCAGACCTTGGCGGTTTCCACGGCTTTCGCATCGACCGTTTCGGGGCCGGAAATGGCGATCCGGCGCGGTTTCAGCGCTTCGGGCACTTCGCGCACCAGATCGATGTGCAGCATTCCGTCGGCATGGGCGGCGCCGGTAACCTTCACATGATCGGCAAGCGCGAAGCGGCGTTCAAAGGCGCGGGTCGCGATGCCGCGGTGCAGATAGGTCTTGGCTTCATCCTCGGCCGCCTTGCGGGCCGAGACGAGAAGCGCGCCATCCTTGACCTCGACGCTCAGTTCATCGCCCGAAAATCCGGCGACGGCGATCGAAATGCGATAGGCATTTTCGTCGGTCTTTTCAATATTGTAGGGCGGGTAGGTGGGCTGGGCCACATCGGCCGACAGAACCCTGTCCATCAGGTCCGCGACGCGGTCAAAACCAACCGTGGCGCGATAAAGCGGGGCGAAATCGAAATTGCGCATGTCATCCTCCTTCGAGCGATGCTGTAAGGGCCTTCCCGTCATGGGACAGGCTGCGATTACCCGGACCCGTCATGGCATCCGGACATCTCATAGATAGGCGGGATATCGGGGTGTTCAAGAACGCCGCAAAAGGCTTACGGGCGCACGAACTTGGCACTGTTGCCGGCGGCGTTTCCGCGCAGCACCGAAACACCCGGCGGCGCTTGCGTACTGCCTAGCAGTTGGCGCAATTCGCTTAGCGTACCGGCAAGCGAAGTGCCGAGCGCCACCGGAACCTCGCCCATATGCGCCTTGGCCGAAACCACCGAAACCACCCTTGCCACCCCGCCGCGCAGGGTAAAGACCGGCGCGCCGGAGGAACCGAAATCGACCGCGCAACTGAAAACCAGAACACCGCCCTGCTGGCCCAGAACGTGGCAGACCTCTTGCAGTGCCGGCGCCTCGGCCCGGTCCTGAGCATAGCTGACGACACCCACTTCGTCGCCATCGGCTGGGTCATCGGCCGTTTCGAAGGGCTTGACCGAGGGCAGGCGCACCGGCTGATCCAGTTCCAGAAGTGCCAGATCGCGCGTGACCCGGTCGATCCGCTGGTCGTCGGCAAAGACATAGTCGGGAAGCGTCACGGCGCGGCGTACCCCACGATAGGCCGCCGCGCGTCCGTTGCGCCAACCGGCCAGAAATTCGATGTCCTGCGGCGCGATCCGTTGCCCGGTCAGCTTGTCGTAAAGGCAATGCGCCGCGGTCAGCACCGTCTGGGCGTCGATCAGCGCGCCGGTGCAGAACCCGGTCTTGCCCAGATTGAGCCGGCCAACCGCCTCCCACCCCCGGCTGTCGTCACCGGTGGTCAGGCTGCGCAGCCGCGCGTCCTGCGCAGCGGCGGGTGTGGCGAGCCACAGGGCCAGAAGCACGAAAGTCAGCCGCAACGTTAAGGTCCTTGTCCGCTTCGGGCCGGGTCTAGCCAAGCCTTGCGGCAAATCTATGTCACTTGCAAGGTAAGCGCGGGCGGTCGCGGCCCGCCTGTTGCCCAGTCCAGCAATTCGACCGTATGCACCACCGGCAGGCTCGTGCCCGAGCCTATCTGCATCATGCAGCCGATGTTTCCCGCCGCGATCACATCGGGTGCGCGCGCTCCAGCGTTGTCACCTTGCGCCGTTTCAGCTCGGCTGCCGGGAAATCGCCGGCTGCATCGGGTTGTAGGTGCCGGCCGAACCGCAACGCACAGATGCGCATCGGCCGGTTCCACCACCTCGGATCCCGCGCGCCGCAGCAGCTCCTTGGGCGCCGCCGAGACCTTCTGGCCATGCTGCAGCGAACAGGCGGCGTGATAGGCCACGCGCATCCCCCTTGGCGCCCCTTCGGGCAGCCCGATCCGGCTCAGCACCTCGCTCACATCCGCCGCAAGCGCGGCGACCCGCGCCGCATCGCCGGCCAGCGGGTCGTTGCGGAACATGTGGCCATAGTCCTTGACCGTCGTGCCGCAACCCGAGGTGTTGATCACGATCGCATCCAGACCGCCCGCGCGGTCTTCGGCCATGAAGGCGTGGATATTGGCCGCCGCTGCCCCGTGCGCCTCTGCCGATTTGCCCATGTGATGGGTCAGCGCCCCGCAACAGCCCGCGCCGCGTGCCACCACCACCTCGCACCCCAGACGGCGCAAGAGCCGGATGGTGGAATCGTTGATATCGGTATTGAGCGCCCTTTGCGCACAGCCGGTCATCAACGCCACCCGCATCCGCCGCTCGCCCCTCGCGGCAAAGACCTGCGGATCGTCGTTGCGGCTGACCGGCGGAATGCGTGCCGGCGCCATTTCAAGCATCGCGCGCAGCCGGGGGTCCGGCACGAAGCGCCGGAAGGGCCGCCCGATCTTCGCCCCCAGAAGCGCCAGACGGAAGCGCCCCGGATGGGGCAGGATGCGCGCCAGGAGCCAGCGCAGCGCACGGTCGCCCCAGGGCCGGCGATAATGCTGTTCGATATAGGCACGCGCATGGTCGACAAGATGCATGTAATGCACGCCCGAGGGGCAGGTCGTCATGCAGGCCAGACAGCTCAGGCAGCGGTCGATATGGCCCACGGTCTTGGCATCCGGCACCCGCGCGTTTTCCAGCATGTCCTTGATCAGGTAGATCCGGCCGCGCGGGCTGTCCAGCTCGTCGCCCAGAACCTGGTAGGTCGGGCAGGTGGCGGTGCAAAACCCGCAATGCACGCAGGCCCGCAGGATCTGGTTGGCCCGCGCGATGCCGGGATCGCGCAACTGCTCTTCGCTAAATCGTGTCTGCATCAGCCCATCAGCCCCGGATTGAGAATGCCCTTCGGATCGAACCGGGCGCGAATGCCGGTCGAAAGCGCCGCGACCGGCGCCGGTTCAGGTGCAAAGGCCGGCCCGCCGCCACGGTCGCAAAGCCGCGTGGCATGGCCGCCCAGCCCCCGAAGACGGGCGCGAAGATCGCTGCCGTCGGGCACCCGCGCCCAGATCAGCCCACCGGCCCAGTCCAACAGCACCGCCTGCGCCCCGATCCGTGCCAGTGTTTCGGGCGCATCCGAAGGCTTGACCGACAGCCGCCAGATCGCGCCGCCCGTTCCGGCAAGCGCGGTCGCGTCGCGGATGGCCGCCCATCGCCCCGGGCCCCCGTCATGGCGTTCGACCGCGACCGGCCCAAAGGCCGCCAGCGTGGCAAAAAGCCGTTCGGCGCGATAGGCCACCGAGGCCGCGAACCCCTCGATCCGTACCATCGCCTGTGCCCCGTCATGAGCTGCGCCGGTCACGTCATAGGGCGATGCCATGGCCGCCGACAGCGCCGCGACCGCACGGGCAGGCTCGGCAATCTCGACAACCAGCGTAGCCGCGGCCTCCGGCGCCGGCGGCACCTTCAGGCTCACCTCGCTCAACACGCCGAGCGTGCCATGCGATCCGGCCATGAGCTTCACCAGATCGTAGCCGGTGACATTCTTCATTACCCGCCCGCCGTTCTTGACCACGGTGCCGGTGCCGTCGACGAACCGCACGCCCAGAAGTGCGTCGCGGCAGGCCCCGGCTTGCACCCTGCGCGGCCCCGACGCATTGGCAGCCACCACCCCGCCAATGGTCGACACGCCCTTGCGCCCCAGAACCGCGCGCAGGTCCGGCGGCTCGAACGCCAACCGCTGCCCTTCGGCCGCCAGCGTCGCCTCGACCTCCGCCAAGGGCGTCCCGGCGCCCGCGACCAGGGTCAGCGCACCGGGTTCATAATGGCGTATCCCGCTCAGCCCGCCGGTCTTCAATACCTCACCGTCAGCCGTACCGATCGCCCGCGTGCCGCCCCCCTCGATTCTGAGCGGCGCCTTCGCCTCGCGAATGATTTCGGCCAGTTCGGCTTCGCTCCGGGGCGTCATGGCTCGTCCTTCATCTTGGCGAAATACTCTCGGGGGGTGCGGGGGGCCGACAGCCCCCCGCGGTCACGCAACACGGCGCGCGGCAGAAACCGTCAACGGAAAGACCTTGGCGGGGTTCAGAAGCCAGTGCGGGTCGAACACATCCTTGAGCCGCATCTGCGCGTCCATGTCCTCGGGCGTGTACTGCACGCTCATCAGGTCGCGTTTTTCGATGCCGACGCCGTGCTCGCCGGTCAGGCAGCCGCCGACTTCGACGCAAAGCTTCAGGATCTCCGCGCCGAAGGCCTCGCAGCGTTCCAGATCGCCGGGCTTGTTGGCGTCGAAAAGGATCAGCGGGTGCATGTTTCCGTCGCCGGCATGAAAGACATTGGCGACATCCAGGCCAAACTCGGCACTCATCGCGCCGATCCGTTCCAGCACATGCGGCAGGCTCGAGACTGGAATCGTGCCGTCAAGGCACATGTAGTCGTTGATCTGCCCCATCGCGCCAAAGGCCGATTTGCGGCCCAGCCAGATGCGTTTGCTCTCCTCTTCCGAACCGCTTTCGCGAAGCTCCACCGGATCGTGCCGCCGCGCGATCGCGGTAATCAGTGCCAGTTGCTCGTCGATCTCCGCCGCGCTGCCCTCGACCTCGATAATCAGAAGCGCCTCGCAATCGGGATAACCGGCCTTGGCGAAGGCCTCGGTCGCGCGGATGCAGGGCCGGTCCATGAACTCGATCGCCACGGGCAGAACACCGGCCTTGATGATGTCGGAAACGCAGGCGCCGGCGACGGCATTGGAATCGAAGCCGATCAGCACCGGTCGCGCGCCCTCGGGTTTGCGCAGGATGCGCAACGTGGCCTCGGTCACCACGCCCAACTGGCCCTCGCTGCCGCAGGTCAGCCCCAGCAGGTCCAGCCCCGGCGCGTCCAGATGCGGCCCGCCCAGTTCCACCACCGTGCCATCCATCAGGACCATCGTGACGCCCAGAAGGTTGTTGGTGGTCACCCCGTATTTCAGGCAATGCGCACCGCCCGAATTCATCGCGATATTGCCGGCGATGGCACAGGCCAGTTGGCTCGACGGGTCGGGCGCATAGAAAAACCCATCGGCCTCGACCGCGCCGCTGACCGACAGGTTGGTGCGGCCCGACTGGACGCGGATGAACCGGTTGGCATAGTCGGTTTCCAGAACCGCCGTCATCCGCGCCACGCCCAGGATCACGCAATCGGCGGTGGGCAGCGCGCCACCGGCAAGGCTGGTGCCCGCGCCGCGCGGGACTACCGGCACGCCCTCGTCATGGCAGACCGCCAGCGCTGCGGCGACCTCTTCGGTCGTGCGCGGCAGGACCACGGCCAGCGGCGGGCAGCGGTAGGCCGTCAGCGCGTCGCATTCGTAGGCGCGGGTTTCCTCCGGCGCGTCGATCACTGCATCGGCGGGCAATACCGCCCGAAGTCGCGCGACGATCTGCGCTTTGCGGGCCAGGATCGCCGCATCGGGTTGGGGCATGTCCATTGTCATCTCCATTATTGGTAAAAAAATATAACCAATTTAACGATAGTGCAACCCCGTGCTTTCGGCCATCGTGCGGCCATGACAGCGCGCGACCTTCTGACCGCCCTCACCTGGCCCGATGCCCTGGCGCTGACCGCGCTTTTCGCCGCCTGGTGGCTTATCGGCTGGCGGATCGAACATCCGGGCGCGCGGGTTTCCGTTTCGGTTCTGATGGCCGATTACCGGCGCGAATGGATGCAGCGTTTCGTCACGCGCAACCCCCGCGTCTTCGATGCCTCGATCATGGGCAACCTGCGTCAGGGCACGGCGTTCTTTGCCTCGGCCTGCATGATCGCCATCGGCGGCGGGCTGGCGCTGGTCGGCAATCCCGAACGCGTGGCCGACCTGACCCGCGACCTCGCGCTGGAAGCCTCGGCGCGCACCATCGAGCTGAAGGTGCTGGTGGTTTTGCTGTTTCTCGCCAATGCGTTTTTGAAGTTTGTCTGGGCGCATCGGCTATTCGGCTATTGCACGATCCTGATGGCGGCGGTCCCGAACGATGCCGAGGACCCGCTGGCCTATCATCGGGCAGGGCAGGCGGCCGATATCAACATCGCCGCCGCGCGCAGCTTCAACCGCGCGATGCGGTCGGTCTATTTCGCGCTCGCCGCCCTGGCCTGGCTTCTTGGGGCCGCAGCGCTTGGCATGGCGGTTCTGGCAACGGGTTTCGTGCTTTGGCGGCGCGAATTCGCCTCCGCCTCGCGCCGCGTCATGCTGCAACGCGAGGCCGGGCAGGGCGGCTGATCACAACTCGGCGCCCCGATCCGGGTGCGACGAACCGGGCTCTTCGGCCGAATAGTCAAAGCCCGCCCATTGCTTCGGCCCGCCGGTCGGCGGCAGTTTCGCCGGGTCGCCAAAGCGGTGCAGATGGGCCTTGGCGATGAAATTGGCGGTGATCGGCGCGGCGATGAACAGAAACAGCGTGATCAGCAGTTCGTGATAGCTCAGCTCATCCTTGAAGATCGCGAAATAGATCATCGAGCCGATCAGAACGCCACCCACGCCCAGCGTCGTCGCCTTGGTGGGCGCGTGCAGGCGGGTCATCGGATCGGGCAGTTTCAAAAGCCCGTAGGAGCCGACGAGCCCGAAGACACCGCCGATGACCAGAAAGGCCGAAACAAGGATTTCAGCGATCAGATGCAGCATGGCCCCCTCACTCGATGATATCGCCGCGCAACATGAACTTGCAAAAGGCGACGGTGGCGACAAAGCCGGTCATGGCAAACAGCAACGCCGCCTCGAAATAGACCTGCGCGCCTTCGTAAAGTCCGAAAAGAACAAAAAGCGCGATGACATTCACCACCATCGTGTCCAGCGCCAGCACCCGGTCCGGCACACCCGGCGCGCGCGCGATGCGGTAAAGGTTGAACAGGATGGCAAGGCCGAAGCAGCCGAAGGCGAAGTGAAGCGCGTAGACGATCATGGGAAAATCTCCATCAGCCGACGTTCGTAACGCGACTTGATCTCGTCGCGCACGCCGTCGGGGTCGTCGGTATGCAGGCAGTGGACCAGAAGCGCGTGACCATCGTCGGAAAGGTCCGCGGTCAGCGTGCCCGGCGTCATCGTGATGGTGCCGGCCAGAACGGTGATCGCCTCGGGGCTGCGCAGGTCAAGCGGCACGGCGATCCAGGCGGGGTGAATGTCTTCGACCCGTTTGAACAGGACGATTCCGGCCACGGTAATGTTTGCCATGACAATGTCATAGATCACGATGCCGATGTATTCGACGATCTTCAGCGGGTTCGACAGTTTCGGCCGGTCTGGCCAGTAGGCGGCGGTCAGGATCGGGATGACGATGCCCAGAAACAGGCCGAAGACCAGACCGCCGCGCGAAAAGTCATTGGCCAGCATGAGCCAGATCACGGTCAGCAGGATCGAAAGATAAGGATGCGGAAAAAGCCGGCGCAGCATCAGTTTGTGCCCCCGTCTTCGGCGGCGGCTTCGCCGCTTTCGCCGGCGCCGTGCTCAACCCTGCCTCCCCGGCCGCGCCATGCGCTTGGCCATGGCCGTCATCCGCCCCCTCGACCGGACGCGCCATCTGAACGGCGGTCACATAGTTGCTGCGATGATGCAGCGCATCGACGGTCTGCGCGAGCGCCGCAGTGACCGGACCGGCAAGCACCGTCAGCGCCACCAGCATCGCCAAAAGCCCCGCGGTCGCGGTAAAGGCCAGGGCCGGTGCCGGTGCGGGAAAAGGTGGCTGATTTGGTGGCGCGTCCTCGGGCGTCGGCAGCGTTTTCCAGAAAAGCGTGCTGCCAGCCCGTGCCAGCCCCACCATGGTCAGAAGCGAGCCGATCAGGATGATCGACCAGATCCACGGCGCGGCCGGAGCATCGCGGGTGGCGTCCAGCACCAGCAGCTTGCCCAGAAAGCCTGAAAGCGGCGGCATGCCCGCCGTGGCGATTGCCGCGGCAAAGAATAGCGCCGCCACCAGACCCTGCGCGGGGATCGCCGGCGCCGGCTCCAGCCGGCCACCCGCCAGCCCCCGGCGCCGCAGCGTCAGATCGGCCACCAGGAACAGGACGGCCCCGGCCAGCGTCGAATGCACCAGATAGTAAAGCGCCGCCAGCGTAGCGGCAGGGGTGAACTGCGATACCGCGACAAACAGCGTACCCATCGAGGCGATCGCCGTGAAACCGGCCAGCCGGCCAAGGCTGCGCGCGCCCAGCACGCCGACCGACCCGATCGCGAGCGTGACAAGGGCCGCGGGCAATAGCGCATCGGCAAAGAAGCCGCCGGTGGCCGCGACCTGCGGCGGGAAGACCAGCACGTACATCCGGATCATCGCATAGGCGCCGACCTTGGTCATCACAGCAAACAGCGCCGCCACCGGACCCGGCGCGTTTTCATAGGTATCGGGCAGCCAGAACTGCAACGGCACCAGCGCCCCCTTGACCGCAAAGACCAGGATCAGCAGCGCCGCGCCAGCCCGCAGCAGTGCGGTATCCGCAGGCGGCATCGCCGCCACCTTGGCCGCCATATCGGCCATGTTGAGCGTGCCGGTCACCGAATAGAGCGTCGCCAGCGCGAACAGGAACAGCGTCGAGCCGGCGAGGTTGTAGGCAACGTACTGAATGCCGGCGCGCAACCGTTTCTTGCCACCGCCATGAATCATCAGCCCGTATGACGCGATCAGCAGAACCTCGAAAAACACAAAGAGGTTGAAGGCATCGCCGGTCAGGAACGCACCGTTCAGACCCATCAGCTGAAACTGCAGCAGCGCATGGAAATGCAGCCCCGACCGGTCCCAGCCCGAACCGATGGCGTAAAGCACCACCGCCAGCGCCAGCGTCGCGGTCAGAACCAGCATCAGCGCGGCCAGCTGATCGACGACCAGCACGATGCCGTAGGGGGCCAGCCAGTTGCCCAGCAGATAGACGTCGGGCGGGTTGGCCATGGCCGAAAGCAAAAGCGCGACGGCGATGAGAAGCTGCGCGACGATGGAGGCGACAGAGGCCACGCGCTTCAGCACGAAATCGTGGCGCATGGTCAGCACGATGATCGGCGCCAGAAGCGCGGGCAGGACGACGGGCGCGATGATCCAGTGGTTCACGGCGCGTCTCCTTCCGGCGTTTCGGGTTCGTCGGTGTCGATCCGGTCGGTGCCGCTTTCCAGAAAGGCACCCAGAGACATCATCACGATCACTGCCGTCATCCCGAAGGAGATCACGATCGCGGTCAGAACCAGCGCCTGCGGCAGCGGATCGGTGTATTCGATCGCGCCCTTGGTGATGATAGGCGGGTGACCGATGGTCAGCCGGCCGCTGGCGAAGATGAAGACGTTGACCGCATAGGACAGAAGCGACAGCCCGACGATCACCGGGAACGTGCGCAGCCGCAATATCAGGTAGGTGCCAGCGGCGGTCAGAAGCCCGACGGCAGAGGCGAGTAGGATTTCCATCACTGCGCCTCCTCGGTTTCGCCAGCCGAAGGATCGACATCGAAGGGCTCGGTGTTGACCGTTTCGCCGGCGCGCCGCGCGATGATCGACAGGCTGGCCAGTGCCAGCATCACCGCGCCGATCACGGTCAGGAAGACCCCGGTATCGAAGGCCATCGCGGTGGCCAGTTCGAATTCTTCCAGGAACGGCAGCTTGAAATGTCCGAAATCCGACGTCAGGAACGGCCGGCCGTTGAACCATGCGCCAACCCCGGTAAGCCCGGCGGCCAGCACACCGGCACCGATCAGCCCGTGATAGTCGACCTTCTGGCGTGCCTGGGTCCAGGCAAAGCCCGAGGCCATGTACTGCATGACCAGCGCGATTGCCACGACGAGCCCGGCGATGAACCCGCCGCCCGGCTGGTTGTGCCCGCGCAGGAAGATGAAGACACCGACCATCAGCGCAATCGGCAGAAGCATCCGCGTCGCCACCACCAGCATCATCGGATGCCTGTCGCCCGCGCGCTTCTGATCCGGTTTCCAGGCCAACAACTTGCGGTTGGCCGGCCCGTTCAAAAGCGTTTCGGTCAGTGCATAGATGACCAGCGCGGCAATGCCCAGAACGATGATTTCGCCATAGGTGTCATAGCCGCGGAAGTCGACGAGGATGACGTTCACCACGTTGGTGCCGCCGCCCTGGGGCTTGGACTGGCTCAGGTGGTAACCGCTGATCGTGTCGAACAGGAAGGTGCTTGTCATCAGCGCATAGATCAGCAGGCCCACGCCAAGGCCCGCCGCGCCCGCCACGATCGCGTCGCGCAGGCGCCGCGCCCGGCCGCTTTCGCGCGGGGTTTCCTTGGGCAGGAAGTTCAGCGCCAGAAGCAACAGCACGGCCGTCACCACCTCGACCGAGATCTGGGTCAGTGCCAGGTCGGGGGCGGAAAGGTAGATGAACGTGACCGAAACCATCAGCCCCACGACGCTGACCAGAACCAGGTGAAAGGCAAGGATCGCCAGCGTCGCCACCACGACCGATGCCCAGGCGGCAAGATCGACGGGGCCGATGGCGGTCAGATGCACCGGCATGCGCAGCGATGAGCCGCCCGACCAGGCCCAGACGCCAAACCCGGTTGCGCTCGCCGCGAAGATCGCCAGATAGCGGCTGAGCGCACCGTCGTGCAACCGGTCGGTCAGCCGGCTTGCCACTTGCGCCGCGCCCTCCACCAGCGCTTCGAAGATGCGCTTGGCCTCTGGCCGGCGTGCAGTGTTCCAGACCACGGCCCAGCGCGCATGGCCGGCCAGCACCGCAGCACCGCCGGCAACGGCCGCGACGGACAGGAAAAGCGCCGGAGTGAAGCCGTGCCAATGGGCGATGTGCACATGCTGGCGTACCGTGGTGACAGCGGACGCGGCGGCATCGACCAGCCAGGCGGTCATCGGCATCGGGAAAAGCCCGATCAGCACAACAAGAAGCGTCAGGAAGGCCGGTGCCGCCCACATGCCGAAGCCCGGATCATGCGGCTTTTGCGGATAATCGGGGCGCACCGGGCCCAGAAAGACATGCACGATGTAGCGGAAGGAATAGGCCACCGACAGAAGCGCCCCGGCCGTCGCCACCAGCGCAAAGAGCCACGGCATGCCGGCCCAGACGGTATGCGCGGCTTCTTCCAGCATCATCTCCTTCGACAGAAAGCCGTTGAGGGGTGGAATCCCCGCCATGGAAAGCGAGGCGACGGTGGCAATCACGAAGGTCACCGGCATCAGCGTTCGCAGCCCGCCCAGTCGCTTGATGTCACGCGTATGCGCCTCGTGATCGACGATGCCGGCGGTCATGAAAAGCGCGGCCTTGAACGTCGCATGGTTGATGATGTGAAAGACGGCGACCCTTGCGGCCGCCTCTGTGCCCAGCCCCAGCAGCATGGTGATCAGGCCCAGGTGGCTGACCGTGGAAAAGGCCAGAAGCGCCTTCAGGTCGTCCTTGAACAGCGCGATCAGCGCGCCGAGGACCATGGTGACCAGCCCTGTCGTGGCGACCAGATAGAACCATTCCGGCGTGCCGGAAAGCGCGGGCCAGAGCCGCGCCATCAGGAAAAGCCCCGCCTTCACCATGGTGGCCGAATGCAGATAGGCCGAAACCGGCGTCGGCGCGGCCATGGCATGCGGCAGCCAGAAGTGAAACGGAAACTGCGCCGACTTGGTGAAGCAGCCCAGAAGGATCAGAAGCAGCGCCGGCAGGTAAAGCGGCGAGGCCTGGATCGCCGCCGCCTGGGTGACGATGACGCTCAACTCGTAGCTTCCGGCGATCTGACCGAGAATCAGCATCCCCGCGATCATCGCCAGCCCGCCAAGCCCTGTCACCGTCAGCGCCATGCGCGCGCCCTGCCGGCCCTCGGGCAGGTGCTTCCAGTAGCCGATCAAGAGAAACGACGACAGCGAGGTCAGTTCCCAGAAGATCAGCAGAAGAAGAATGTTGTTGGACAGGACGATACCCACCATCGCCCCCTGAAAGAGCAGCAGGTAGCTGTAAAACACCCCCATCGGGTCCTTGTTGGACAGGTAGAACCGCGCGTAGAGGATGATCAGCAGCCCGATGCCGAGGATCAGCCCGGCAAACAGAAGCCCGAGCCCGTCGAGGTAAAAGCTGACGTCGAGCCCGAGCATCGGCAGCCAGCTGATCCGGGTCGTGATGACTTCGCCCCAAAGCACGGCGGGCGCATGCATCGCCAGCCCCAGAAGCGCCGATGCGGTGACCGTTCCGGTCACCATGGCCGCAACGTTGCGCCCCGACCGGATCATGAGCCCCGGCAGCAGTGCGCCGAGAAAAGGCAGGGCAACGATCAGGGCAAGGGACATGGGCCGCGATTTCCGTTCCTGTTGGTGTCACAGGCCGTCTGACGCGGCCTTTGCCTGATGGCGGGTCTGCACCCTAGTCTTGCAACTCCGTCACGGGTGTCAAGGCAGGCCATCGGTTTCGTCGTCCGCAGGGCCGAATTATCCTTGCGGTGTCATCGCCTTGCGCTGGCGCGACCGTTCTAGGCCCAGCTGGCGTTCGCGCCAGATGATCAGGATGCCGGCGGCGATCACCAGCGCCGCGCCGGCCAGCATTACCGGTGTCGGCACCTCGTCGAACACCGCATAGCCGATCGCCAGCGCAAACAGCATCGAGACATATTCGAACGGCGCCACAAGGGAGGCGTCGGCCTCGCGGTAGCTGGAGGTCAGCAGAATCTGCCCGACCCCGCCAAGAAGCCCCGCCGCCACCAGCCGGGCCGCCTCGGATGCCGTGGGCATCGCCCAGCCGAAGGGCAGCGTGGCCAGCGACAGGACCGTGGCGGTCAACGAAAAGTAAAAGACGATCGCCGAAGTGCTTTCGCTCATCACCAGCTTGCGCACGAAGACCTGTGCCAGCGCCGAAAACACCGCGCCCCCCAGAACCAGCACCGCGCCCAGAGCCTCGGCATGGCTGATGTCGCCGTCAACCGCGCTCAGTCGGGGCGACAGCACGATCAGGACGCCCGTCAGCCCCAAACCCACCGCGGTGATCCGGAAGGCGCGCACGGTTTCGCCCAGAAACATCGCGGCAAAAACGACGGTCAGCAGCGGCGCGGCATATCCGATGGCCGTGACCTCGGGCAGCGGCAATAGACCCAGCCCGGCAAAACCGAGCCCCATTGCGGTGGTACCCATCATTCCACGCCAGACATGGCCCAGCGGCGCCTTGGCGCGCAGCCCCTGCGATAGTTCCTGCCGCCACGCCAGCCAGATCACGATGACGGGTATTGCGAAGAATGAGCGAAAGAACACCGTCTCCCCCGCCGGAATGGAGCCCCGGACGGACTTGATCAGCGATGCCATGGCGATGAACACCACGACCGAAGCGATCTTCAGGCCGATGCCGCGCAGCGGACGCATGGTCTCTCCCTGCCTTGCCACGGCAGGGGAAAGCAATTCGCCCGGCTCTGCAAGGGGGGCTTAGCTGCCCGAGATCCCGATTTTCACCTGACCGGAGACATCCAGCCCGGGTTCGGGCGTGTCGGTCGAGCCTGTGGCGGGCCGTCGATGCCGCAGGCGACAAGCGTGAGGGTCAGCATGAGGGCGGCGACAAGGCGGCGCATGGGTTCTCCTTCGATTCGGGCGCTACGCCGACAGCCTAGCCGCAGCGCCTGTGCTTGTCGCGGGCTGCGGTTCGGTTCTGGCGCCTAACCGCCGAACCGTTCGTGCCACCGTGCGATTTGCGCGCGCACCTGATCGGGCGCGGTGCCACCATAGGACATGCGCGAGCGCACCGAGTTTTCCACGCCGAGAACGTCGAAGACACCGGCGCGGATGCCGGAATGAACCCCCTGCATCTCGGCCAGCGACAGATCGGGCAGGTCGCAACCCTTGCCCTCGGCCAGCGCGACCAGCGCGCCGGTGACGTGATGTGCCTCGCGAAACGGCAGGCCCAGTTCGCGCACCAGCCAGTCGGCCAGATCGGTCGCCGTGGAAAACCCGCTTGCGGCCGCACCGGCCAGCGCTTCGCGATTGGCCTGCATGTCGCCGACCATGCCGGTCATCGCCGCCAGCGCCAGCAACAGCGTGTCGGCGGCGTCAAAGACCTGTTCCTTGTCTTCCTGCATGTCCTTCGAATAGGTCAGCGGCAGGCCCTTCATCACGGTAAAGAGCGCGACCGCGGCGCCAAGGACGCGCCCCAGCTTGGCGCGCAGCAACTCCGCCGCGTCGGGGTTTTTCTTTTGCGGCATGATCGAGGAACCGGTCGTCCAGCGGTCCGACAGTCGAACGAAACGGAATTGCGCCGACGACCAGATCACCAGTTCCTCGGCAAAGCGCGACAGATGCATGGCGGTGATGGCGGCGGCGGACAGAAACTCCAGCGCAAAGTCGCGGTCGGCCACGGAATCGAGGCTGTTGGCCGTCGGCCGGTCGAAACCCAGCGCCGCGGCGGTTGCCTGCCGGTCGATGGGAAACGAGGTGCCGGCCAGCGCTGCCGCGCCCAGCGGGCATTCGTTCATCCGCGCACGCGCATCGCGAAACCGGCCCAGATCGCGCCACAGCATCTCGGCATAGGCTAGCATGTGATGGCCCCAGGTCACCGGCTGCGCGGTCTGCAGATGGGTGAAGCCCGGCATCACCCAATCCGCCCCGGCCTCGGCCTGCGCGACAAAGGCGCGGATCAGCGCCTCCAGCCCCGCGATCGCCGCGTCGCATTGATCGCGTACCCAAAGCCGGAAATCGACCGCGACCTGGTCGTTGCGCGACCGCGCGGTATGCAGCCGGCCAGCCGGCTCCCCGATCAGTTCCTTCAGCCGCGCCTCGACATTCATGTGAATGTCTTCGAGCGCGGTGCGGAAGGGAAACGTTCCACCCTCGATCTCTGACAAGACCGTGAGCAGGCCTTCCCCGATCGCGGCAGCATCGCTATCGGTAATGATGCCCTGTGCGGCGAGCATGGCCGCATGGGCGCGGGAACCCTGGATGTCCTGGGCCGCAAGCCGACGGTCGAACCCGATCGAGGCGTTGATCGCCTCCATGATCGCGTCCGGCCCGGCGGCGAAACGGCCGCCCCACATCTGGTTGGCGGAACGGTCTTGCGGGTTCTCGTCACTCATCGCAGCCCCCTGGGAGGGAATATGAAATCGCTTCTTGCCGCCGTCCTCTACACGGGCTTTTGGCTTTGCGCAAACCCCGCCACCGCCGCCGACTGGTCGGAAATCGAGGCGCTGCGCCAGGGCGATCTGAACAAACTCATGTTCCGGTCGGAGCCGGGTGAACCGGTCGAGGCCGTGCTTCTGGGGCCCGATGAGGCCGAACACCGCCTGTCGGACTGGCGCGGCAAGGTCGTGCTGCTGAACTTCTGGGCAACCTGGTGCGCGCCCTGCCGCAAGGAAATGCCGGCGCTCGACGCCTTGCAGAGCGAATTGGGGGGCGACGAGTTTGCCGTGCTGACGGTGGCGGTCGGGCGCAATCCCGTTCCGGCAATTACCAAGTTCTTCGATGAGGCCGGGGTCAAGACGCTGCCGATGCTGCGCGACCCCAGGACCGAGTTCGCCCGGTCGATGGGGGTTCTCGGCCTGCCGGTCAGCGTGATTCTGGATCGCGAGGGCCGCGAAGTGGCCCGCCTGTCCGGCGATGCCGATTGGGCGGGCGAAAGCGCGCGCGCGGTGATCTGGGCCCTGATGGCGCGTTAGCACAGAACCGGGCTGGACAGGCACGCTTGCCTGCGCTCTTCTGGGCCACCGGCCGAAAGGAGGCCACGATGAGCACAACCGAAACGCTTGCCCGGCGGATTGCCCAGGCGCGTGGCGACGAACCAGCCGATCTGGTGTTGAGGGGCGGGCGTGTTTTCGATGTGATAACCGGGGACTTCATCGCCGGCGACGTGGCGGTTTGCGGCGATACGGTCGCCGGCATCGCCGAAAGCTACGAGGGCCGGCGCATCATCGACGTCACCGGGCAGATCCTCGTTCCCGGCTTCATCGATACACATCTGCATATCGAAAGCTCGTTGGTGACGCCGTTCGAATTTGACCGCTGCGTTGCGCCGCATGGCGTGACCACGGCAATCTGCGACCCCCATGAGATTGCCAATGTCTGCGGGCTCGATGGCATCCGCTATTTCCTCGAAGCGTCGGCCCGCACGGTGATGGATATCCGGGTACAGCTTTCCTCCTGCGTGCCCTCGACCCATATGGAGACCGCCGGTGCGCGGCTGGAAGCGGCGGATATCGCGCCGTTGGCCGACCATCCGCGCGTGATCGGTTTGGCAGAGTTTATGAATTTCCCCGGCGTCATTCACCGTGACCCCGGCTGTTTGGCCAAGCTTTCGGCCTTTGTCGGGCGCCATGTCGATGGCCACGCGCCGCTGTTGTCGGGGCGCGACCTGAACGCCTACATCTCTGCCGGTATCCGCACCGAACACGAGGCGACCTCGGCCGAAGAGGCGCTGGAAAAACTGCGCAAGGGCATGCGCATCCTGATCCGCGAAGGCTCGGTATCAAAGGACTTGCACGCGCTGGCACCGATCCTGAGCGAACGCAATTCGCCCTATCTGTGCCTGTGTACCGATGACCGCAATCCATTGGACATCGCCGAACACGGACATCTCGACTACATGATCCGCACCGCGATCGGCCTTGGCGCGCCGCCGCTGGCTGTCTACCGCGCCGCCAGCCTCTCGGCGGCCGAGGCCTTTGGCCTGAAGGATCGCGGCCATATCGCGCCGGGAAAACGCGCCGATATCGTGGCCGTGCCCGATCTTGCCGAATGTCGGCCTTCGTTGGTTCTGGCCGGCGGCGTCGTGGTGGATGACGCGGCATTCGTCGCCCGCAAGACGATCCCGCCGGTCGCGCGCAACTCGGTCCGGGCGCCCAAGGTTTCCGCCGCCAGTTTCCGAACCGCCGGCAACCGGACCGAAACCTCGGTGATCGGGATCATTCCCGGCAAGATCATTACCGAACACCTGCACTTCGACATCCCGCCGGTCGATGGCGACAAGCGGCCCGATGTAGCCCGCGATCTCGTCAAGATCGCCGTGGTCGAGCGGCATGGAAAGAACGGCAACATCGCCACCGGTTTCGTGAAGGGTTTTGGCCTGCAGCGCGGGGCCATCGCCTCCACCGTGTGCCATGACCACCACAACATCGCCGTGGTCGGCGCCAGTTACGACGACATGGCGCTGGCCGCGACGCGGCTGGGCGAGATCGAGGGCGGCTTTGTCGTCGTCGAGGGCGGGCAGGTCCGGGCCGAAGTGGCCCTGCCGGTCGCGGGATTGATGAGCCTCGAGCCGTTCGAGACTGTGCGCGATGCGCTTGTCGATCTGCGTGCCGCAGCACGCGATCTGGGCGTGACGCTGGAAGAGCCGTTTCTGCAACTGGCCTTCCTGGCCCTGCCGGTCATTCCGCACCTGAAAATCACCGATCACGGCATGGTCGATGTCGACCGCTTCGAGGTGATCGGCTGACCGAAGGCCGCGCGCCGCTCAGGCGTTCAGAACGGTTTCCAGCGCGCGGATCACGCCGGCCATGTAGTCGTCATCATAGCCCGATGCGTTTTCCAGAACGCTCAGGAAGGCGGCAACGCGACCGGTCTCCATGTCGACCATCAGGTATTGCCCGCCATATCCGGCATGGCCGATCCGCCGCCCGTCGGTCATCAGATGGCGCGAATAGCGCAGCCAGTAGCGTCCCTCGCTCAGTTTCGGGGCCGGGCGCGTCAGGCTTTCGGCAGTGAAACCTGCATCGCCGACCTGCCCCCCGCCAAGCCCCGCCCCGCGCCGCGCCAGAAGCAGCCCGAACCGCGCCAGATCGCGCGCCGAAAGGCAGCCACCGCCCGACAGCGCCGGCAGCAATTCGGGGCTGAGCGTGATCGAAAACGTGCCCTCATACCCGGCGGCATCGGCGACGCGTTCCAGCCATGTCGCCAGATAGACAGGGCTGACCGCCGCTGCGATCCGGGTCAGAACATCGGTGTTGGCGGATTTGTAGCCGGCAAGGCCGCTGGTGTTTCTCTGCGCCGACCCGGTGATCGCATTGGTGAACGCCGCCAGAGTGATTTCCGCCCGCCCGTCCGCCGGCAGCCGCCAGCCCAGCGCCTCCTCCTCGGCATAGCAGGCGGAAAACGGGTTGGAATAGTCTTCGTCGAAATCGTTGATGACGGTCATGTCGAGAAGATCGGCGATGCGTGCCTGGGCATAGCCCGGGCCAAGGTCGGGCAGGTAGTGACCGGCCGCAAGCTCTGGGTCGACGCGCCCGGCGGCAATCAGTTCGCCCAGAAGGAGATGGGCGTGCATCTTGGTGACCGACTGGATGGAATGGCTTTGGGTCGTGGCGAAATCCGCCGCCGCCTCGCCGTATAGCTGGCGGTTGCCTTCGGCGATGACCAGTGCCGAAAACGCCGGATGCCGGGTGATGCCGCTGGCCTGAACCGCGTCGGCAACCGCACTGTCGGGGCGGTCGTGAAGCGTCAGGACCGAACGCGCACGACACTGGAACATCCGCCGCCACAGCCGGTCGGCATTGTGAAAGCCGTGCCGGCGCCGTTCGGGCAGGTTCCAGCCCTGCTTGTTGTCGGCCAGAACCGTCAGATCGGGGTTGGCGTGATGCTCGGGCGTCATGATGTTTCCGTCTGTTTCGTGGCCGGAAGGGATTTGCGCGCAATTCGGAAAAACGCCCGCACCAGCTTGCTGTTGCGCCGTTCGCGCAGGCAAATCATCGCCTCGTCCATCATCAGTTCCGGCGCGTCTTCCAGAACCATCTTGTGCAGGCGCGGATCGTTCCCGAACTCGGCCTCCGAGACAAAGCCGACGCCGGCGCCCGAGGCGACGATTTCGCGTACCGCCTCGCGGCCCTCTGCCTCGATGGCGGGCAGCAGATCGACCCCCGCGGCAGAGGCTGCGGCGACCAGCTTCTTGCGGGTCTTGGAACCGGCTTCGCGAAAGACCAGCGGCAGATGTGCCAGTTCCGCTAATGCCAGGCCCGTTCGTTCCGCCAGCGGATGGGTGGCGGCGACAAAGGCGACGATCGGTGTGGAATCAAGCCGCAAGGCGTCGACGTTGCGGCTTTCCGGAACCTCGCCCAGAACGCCGATATCGGCCTCGTACCGGAAAAGGCTTTCCACCACGGTTTCGCTGTTGCCGGACCTGACCGCAACCCGCACGCCGGGATAGCTTTGGCGAAAGGCGGCCAGGATGTGCAGCAGGTGATGAGCGCTGTCAGCGACGATCCGCAGGGTGCCGGCCCGCAGGGCGCGCGACTCCGACAAAAGCTCCAGCGCCTGTGCCTCGCAGTCGAACAGCCGGCGCGTCACCGCCAGAAGCCGTTCACCCGCCGCCGTGACCGTCACCTGCTTCTTGTGGCGGTTGAACAGCATCACGTCGTATTCGTCTTCCAGCTTGCGAACCTGATCGGATATCGCCGGCTGGGTCAGGCGCAACTCTTCGGCCGCGCGCGAAAAGCCACCGCAAATCGCAACATGGTGAAACGCTCGCAGTTGGACATAGCGCATGGCATGGCTCTTGATCGAAAAATTCGATGGTTCAAGGCATTCTAACGATTTGTTTTGGGCTTGCAAAGCGGGTAATGTAACAGTTTTATGACACCTCCCGGAGGTAACGCACGTGCACCCATTCGTTGTCCTGTTGCATCTGGCCGGTGCCGTCATGCTGCTCCTCTGGGCGGTGCGGATGGTGCGCACCGGCGTCGAACGAGCCCATGGTCCGGCGCTGAAACAGGCGCTGCGGGGCGCGCGGGGTGGTCATGCCGGCATGGCGCTGGCCGGCGCTGCGCTGGCCGTCGTCCTGCAAAGTTCGACCGCTGTCGGGCTGCTGGCCGCCGGTTTCGCGACCAGCGGAATCCTGACGGTCAGCACCGGGATCGCGGCGCTTGTCGGCGCCGATTTCGGTTCGGCCCTGGTGGTCAAGATCCTGTCGTTCGACCTGAGCGCGCTGATCCCGGTCTTGCTCTTCGCTGGCGCCACGATGTTCTTGAAATTCGAACGCCGGATGATCCGTCAGGCCGGGCGTATCGTGCTGGGTATCGCCTTCATCCTGTTGTCGCTGAAGATGGTGGGCGAGGCCACCGAACCTCTTCGCGAAAGCGCGGCCTTGCCGCAGGTCGTGACCTATCTGCGCGGCGATCCGCTGACCGCCTTTGCGGTTGCCGCCATTCTGGCCTGGGTCGTGCACAGTTCGGTGGCCACGGTGCTGCTGTTCGTCACCTTCGCCGGCGCCGGCATGCTGCCGCTCGACGCCGCGGTTCCGATGGTTCTGGGCGCCAATGTGGGCGGCGGTATCATCGCGGTCTGGCTGACGCGCGGCATGGCGACAGAGGCGCGGCGCATTCCGGTGGGCAACCTGATCCTGCGCGGCAGCGCGGCGATCGCGGTGTTTCTGTTGGGTCTGGCGGTTGACCTGCCGGTGGCCAGTCTTGGCGCGACCGAGGGCGCGCAACTGGTCAATTTCCATCTGCTTTTCAATCTGGCACTGGTTCTGGTCGCGCTGCCCGTCATCCCCCTCGTCAGCCGGCTGACGGCGCTTCTGGTCGCCGAAACGGCTGCCGTCAACGGCCCCGACGCCCTGAAGCGGTCCGAAAGCGCGCTGGATCGGTCGGTGGTCAAAAGCCCGGCGCTGGCGCTGGCAACGGCAAAGCGCGAGCTTTTGCGCATGGGCGAGGTCGTGGAGACCATGTTTCGCCCGGCGATGGACCTGATGGATGGTGGCAGCACCGAGCAGATCGCGCGAATACGCAGCCTCGATGACGATGTCAATCGCCGCCATACCGAGGTCAAGCTGTTCCTTGCCGAGGTCGCGCGCGGCGAATTGTCCGAGGCCGATGCCCGCAAGACGGTGGAACTGACCGAATTCGCGATCAACCTTGAATATATCGGCGACATCATCAGCAAGACGCTGCTGAAACTGGCCGAGGACAAGGCGCGCCGGCGGCTGAACTTTTCGTCCCAGGGGTGGGAAGAGATGTGCGGGCTGCACGCAAGGGTTCAGGCGAATATGCAACTGGCGCTGAATGTCCTGATCTCGGGCGATGTGGAAAGTGCCCGCGCGCTTGCCAAGGAAAAGGAACGGATGCGCCAGTTGGAACGCGAAAGCCACAATCGTCACCTGGCGCGGCTGCAGGACGGCAACAGCGACAGTATTGAAACCAGCGATATTCACCTCGAATGCGTGCGTGCGCTGAAGGAGATCAATTCGCTGCTGGTCACCATCGCCTACCCGATCCTGACCGAAAGCGGGCATCTGCTGGAAAGCCGGCTGGTTCAGCCGAAGGACTGATGGCGAACGAAACTTATGGGTAAATACAAAATAACGATTTTACGAATGATCGCCCCCGTGCGAAACGAGGCCCGAAGAGCCGCCGAGCACAGGATCCGCCATGCCTGAACCTGCCAACGCCCCGTTGCCCGCGCCGAAACTGGGCGAACCCTATCTTCTGACCCCCGGGCCGCTGACCACCGCCTTTTCCACCAAGGAGGCGATGCTGAGGGACTGGGGATCGTGGGATGCCGATTTCCGTGCAATGACCAGATCGCTCTGCGATCAGCTTGTGGCACTCGCCGGCGATACGAAAGGCGATTTTGTCTGTGTTCCGATGCAGGGGTCCGGCTCCTTCTCGGTCGAGGCGATGCTGGGCAGCTTCGTGCCGCAGGGTGGCAAGGTGCTGGTGCTGGCCAACGGCGCCTATGGATTGCGCGCGGCCGAGACGATGAAATACCTCGGCCGCGCCTACACGCTGATCGACAAGGGCGACTACATGCCGCCAAGAGGCGATGAGGTCGCGGCCGCGCTCGACGCCGACCCCGATATCACACATGTGATCGTGATCCATTGCGAGACGTCCTCGGGCATCCTGAACCCGGTCGCCGAAATCTCCGAAGCCGTCTATGGCAAGGGCCGCAAACTTCTGATCGACTCGATGTCCGCCTTCGGCGCGCTGCCACTTGACGTCAACGCGATCCGATACGAGGCGATGGTCTCGTCGGCCAACAAATGCATCGAAGGCGTACCGGGTTTCGGCTTCGTCATTGCCCGGCGGTCGGAACTGGAGAATGCCAAGGGCAACAGCCACTCGCTCGCGCTCGATATCCACGCGCAATGGACCTACATGGAAAAGACAGGCCAGTGGCGCTACACACCGCCGACGCATGTCGTCGCCGCGTTTCTGGAGGCCTTGCGGCTTCATGCCGAAGAAGGCGGTGTCGCGGGTCGCGGCGCGCGCTATGCCCGCAACCGCGACGTGATGGTCGAGGGGATGCGCGCGCTGGGCTTCGAGACGCTGCTGAAGGATCGGTGGCTTTCGCCGATCATCGTGACCTTCTTCTGCCCGGCCGATCCCAAATTCATCTTCAATGACTTCTACGAAAAGATGAAACAAAAGGGCTTCATCATCTATCCCGGCAAGCTCACGGTGGTGGATTCGTTCCGCGTCGGTTGTATCGGCCGGATGGACGAACATGTGATGCGCAGGGTGGTGCAGGCCGCCAAGGACTCACTGGCCGAGATGGGTGTCACCTCTGCCGCGCCGCCCGCCGCCGCAATCGCCGAACGCGCCAGGCTCGCCGCCTGAGGCGGCCGAAGAAATTCTGACGGAAGGAAGACCAATGACCATGCAGAACCGCGCGCCGGTGGTGGCGAATGATCGTGCTTATCCGTGGCCGAAGGTTCCGGCGGTGGCGATCTGTCTGGACGGATGCGAGCCGGAGTATCTGGAGGTGGCGATTGCCGAGGGGCTGATGCCGGTCCTGAAGCGGATGCGGGCGGAAGGCACCGACCGGCTGGCGCATTCGGTCATTCCGTCCTTCACCAACCCCAACAACCTGTCGATCGCCACGGGGCGTCCGCCGAGCGTTCACGGGATCTGCGGCAACTACCTTTACGACCCGGATACGGGCGAAGAGGTGATGATGAACGACGTGCGGTTTTTGCGCGCGCCGACGATCTTTTCGCGCTTCTACGAGGCGGGCGCGCGGGTGGCGATGGTCACGGCCAAGGACAAGCTGCGCGCTTCTGGGCGCGGGCTGAAGTTCGACGAGGACCGGGCGGTGGCCTTTTCGTCCGAGTAGTCGGGCACCACGACCAAGGCCGACCACGGGATCGACAACGCGAGCGCGTGGCTTGGGATGCCGGTGCCCGAGGTCTATTCGGCCGCGCTTTCCGAGTTCGTCTTTGCCGCCGGGGTGAAGCTTTTGAAAGAGTTCAAGCCGGATGTGATGTATTCCCTCGACCGACTACATCCAGCACAAGTTCGCCCCCGACCAGCAGGGCGCGAAGGACTTCTACGCGATGTTCGACCGCTATCTGGGCGAGCTGGATGCGCTGGGCGCGGCGGTTGTCGTCACCGCCGATCACGGCATGAAGCCCAAGCACAAGGCCGACGGTTCACCCGCCGTGATCTATGCAGGACCTGATGGACGAATGGTTGGCAACGCGCGGCCCGCGTGATCCTGCCGATCACCGACCCTTACGTCGTCCATCACGGGGCGCTGGGGTCGTTTGCGACCTGCTATCTGCCCGCCGGCGCCGACCGTGACGCGATCATGGCCAAGCTTGCGGCGCGGGACGAAATCATCCTTGTCGTGACCCGCGAGGAGGCGGTGAAACGCTTCGACCTGCCCGCCGACCGGATCGGCGATCTCGTCAGCGATCTCGGGCGAGACCATGACCATCGGCACCTCGGCGCACCGCCACGACCTCGCCGCGCCGAAGGAACCCTGCGCTCCCACGGCGGCCTGACCGAGCAGGAGGTCCCGTTCATCGTCAACCGCACGATAGACCTGCCGAACGCGCCGGAGTTGAGGAACTTCGACGCCTTCCTCTACGCCTGCACGGCGGCGGCGCTTTGATCCTTTCGCCCGGCGGAAACGCCGGGCAGCGCCCGACCCGCCCCATGGGCGCGGGCGCTCGGCACCCCGGGACGGGCGCCGCCCTCCCGCCAGACGAGACAACGGCATATGATCGATATCAGACATGAAGGCATGCGCATCGGCGGCGAGAAGGTCTTTACCGACCGCGTGATCGAGGTCCGCTATCCCTATACCGACGAGGTCGTGGCACGGTCCCTGCCGGCACCGCCGACCATGCGCGCCGGGCGTTCGAGATCGCCGCGAACTACCGCTCGACGCTGACACGCTACGAACGCAGCCAGATCCTGAAGCGCGCGGGCGAGATCATCGGCGAGCGGCGCGACTATCTGGCCAGATGGCTGGTGCTGGAGCTGGGCATCTGCTGGCAGCACGCGGTCTATGAGACGAAGCGCGCAGGATGCTTATACCTTCGCCGCGGCACAGGCGCTGCAGGATGACGGGCGATCTTCTCCTGCGACCTCACGCATAACGGCAAGGACCGCAAAGACCGGCACCAAGCGCGAGCCGGTCCGGGCGATCAGCGCCATCACCCCCTTCAACCATCCGCTGAACATGGTCAGCCACAAGATCGCGCCGTCGATCGCGACGAACAACTGCATGGTCTGCAAGCCCATGGAATCGACGCCGCTGACGGCGATCACGCTGGCCGATATCCTCATGGAAAGCCGGATTGCCGCCTGGAAATGTTCCAGGTGGTGACCGGCCTGCCGGGCGATATCGGCGAGGAGATGATCACCAACCCCAATATCGACATCACCTTCACCGGCGGCGTGCCGGTGGGCAAGATGATCGCCGCCAAGGCCGTCTACAAGCGCCAGGCGCTGGAACTCGGGGGCAACGATCCCCTGATCGTGCTCAATGACCTCGACGATGCCGATCTTTGAGAAGGCGGCGACGATTGCGGTGGCGGGGGCGACCGGCACTAACACGCTGCACGGCGGTGAAGCGCATCCTTGCAGGAAAGTGTCGCCGACCGCTTGCAGCCCATGTGCTGGAGAAGGCGAAGAAAATTAAACGGCGATCCGATGGACCCCGCGACCGAACTGGGCTGGTGTGACCCAGCTGGGCAGGCGTGGCGGAGCTCGGAAAGCGCGTCACATGGCCGCCGATCTGGGGGCGAAGGTGCTCTACGATCCCACTGCAAGGGCGCGCTCCTGCCCCCCATCGTGGTCGATCACGTGCCCCATGACAGCGAACTGGTGATGGAGGAAACCTTCGGCCCGGTCATCCCCATCGTGCGCGTGCCGGACAATGACGAAGAGGTCATGGCGATCTCCAGCTCGACCGAGTTCGGCCTGTCGTCGGGCGTCTGCACCAACGACTTCCGCCGCATGCAGGCCTATATCGAAGGGCTGAACGTCGGTACCGTGAACATCTGGGAACAGCCCGGCTACCGCATCGAGACCTCGCCCTTCGGCGGCATCGGGACTCGGGCAACGGCGCGTCAAGGAAGGCGTCACCGAGGCGATGAAGTTCTTCGCAATGTGAACCATATTCCCTGCCATGGCCCCGCTGAGCGCGTGGTGAGGGCGGGAGCCTCCGGCGGGGATACTTGAAAACAGGTGAAGGAAATGCGCGTGATCACCCATACCGAAGGCGAGTCGAACACCTCGGAGGCGCGGGCGAAATGGGCGGCACGGCATCCTGATGAAGCGACGCGCAAACTTCTGGACCGCGATGCGGGTGCCTTTCTGCACCAGTCGCTCTCGTCGCCCTGCCTGTCGACCATCGCCCGTGCCGAGGGTATCTGGATAGAGGATACCGCCGGGCGGCGCTTCATGGATTTCCATGGCAACTCCGTCCACCATATCGGCTATGGCCATCCCCGCGTGGTGGCGGCGATCAAGGACCAGCTTGACAGTTTGAGCTTCTCGCCCCGGCGCTTCACCAATGAGGTCTCGGTGGAACTGGCCGAGACACTTGGGGCACTGGCACCGGGCGATCTGGGCAAGGTGCTGTTCACCACCGGCGGCTCGGATGCCAATGAGGTGGCCCTGCGGCTGGCGCGGGCGGCGACCGGGCGATTCAAGACCATCAGCTTCTGGGACGCCTTCCACGGCGCGGGCTTTGGCGCGGCAAGCGTTGGCGGCGAGGCGACGTTCCGCAGCCATATCGCCGGGCCGCTCTTGCCCGGCGCAGAACATGTTGCGCCCTTCAACTGTTACCGCTGCGCCTATGGCCATGCCGGCCCGGAAAGCTGCGGACTTGCCTGTGCGAAGATGGTCGAGTTCGTGCTGGAACGCGAAGGCGACGTGGCCGCGGTCATCGCCGAACCGATGCGCGCCGTTCCCGTCGTACCGCCACCGGGCTTCTGGAAATCGGTGCGCGCGGCCTGCGACCGGCATGGCGCGCTTCTGATCTTGGACGAGATCCCGACGGGCCTTGGCAAGACCGGACGGATGTTCGCCTTCGACCATGACGGGGTGATCCCCGACATCGTGACGCTCGGCAAGGCTCTTGGGGGTGGCGTCCTGCCTATTGCGGCGGTGATAGCGCGGCGCGATCTGGACGTCGCCGGGGATTTTGCCATCGGCCATTACACGCATGAAAAAAACCCGGTGACCGCCCGGGCGGCGCTTGAGACGCTGGCCGTGATCCGCGACGAGGGGCTGGTGGCGCGCGCGGCCGAACTTGGCGCCCATGCGATCGAACGGTTGCGGGACGCGGTGGGCGAGCACAAGCGCGTCGGCGATATCCGGGGCAGGGGCCTTATGTTCGGTGTCGAGATCGTCGAAGACCGCGACAGCCGCGTGCCGGACCGGGTGGCGGCCGAACGTATCTATTACCGCTGCCTTGAGGCGGGGCTCAGCTTCAAGATCAGTGCCGGATGCGTCCTGACGCTCTCTCCACCGCTGACCATTTCGCAAGGCGATCTCGACCGGGCGCTGAGCATTGTGGCCGACGCGATACGCGCCGAAGCGTGAGCAACCGGGCCGTCAGGCGAATGTCACCGAACGGCTGAGAGGCAGGTCGCGGATTCGCTGGCCGGTCAGCGCGAAAATGGCGTTGGCCAGGGCCGGTGCCGCCGGTGGCGTCGCGGGTTCGCCAAGCCCGCCCAGGTGCCGGCCGGATTCGCGAAAGACGACCGCCACCTCGGGGCATCGGTCGATCCGCAGGGCGTCGTAATCGGGAAAATTCTGTTCCTGCACCTTGCCCTCGGCCAGCGTGATCGCGTTCATAATGGCGGCCGACAGCCCGAAAAGCGCACCGGACATGGCCTGCGCCTCGGCATTGACCGGGTCGATGACGCGACCGGGGTCCTGCACGATCCAGAGCTTTTCAGCCGGATCGCGCCGGCATCAAGCGCGACCTCGACCACTCGGCCGTGGGCGTGCCGAAACACTGCGGCGAAACACGATGCCGCGCGCATGTCCGGGCGCTGGCGGTTCAGCCCAACCGGACAGGCGCGCCACCGACCACCCCTTGCGACGCCGGATCATCCTGCAAGAGCCGCAGCCGCGAGCGACCGGGTCCGACCCGCTGGCGGCGCAGAGTTCGTCAAGAAAGCTTCGACAAAGAAGGTGTTGTAGGAATAGCCGACCGAGCGCCACCAGCCGACCGGGAAATCGACCTTGGCCCGGTGGCCACTGACGCGCAGGTGGTCGATCCGGTAGGGTATGTCAAAGGCGCCCTCGACCAGCAACCGGTCGGGCCCGAAGGGAAGCGGCAGGCCGGTCAGCCCGCCCAGGACTGTTCCAAAAGCAGACCTGGCGCGGAAACCGCGATGTCGATGGCCTGCGGTGCGTCGGCGCCAGGCATGCCCGACATCCGGGCGCGCGCGGCGGGGCGATAGTAATCATGGGTCATGTCCTCTTCACGCGACCAGGTCAGCTTGACCGGTGTGCCGGGCATGGCGATGGCGACGCGGGTCGCGCAGGCGGCAAAATCGGTTTCCGCCCGCCGCCCGAAGCCGCCGCCCAGGAACGGCGTTTGAACGCTGACGCGCGCCGCGGAGAGGCCGGCTATCGCGGCGCAGACCCGCCTGACGGCCAGCGGCGCCTTCGATCCCGTCCACAATGCAGCGATGCGCCGTCGTAAAAAGCGCGGTGGCATTCATCGGTTCCATCGTCGCGTGGAGGCGGGAAGGGTGCAGATATTCCGCGCTCAGCGCCCCGTCGCCAGCAAGCGCCTGATCGACGTTGCCATCGTCGCGCAACCGCGTGTTGCGCCGCCGCGCAAATCCCGCCTGCAGGGCGGCATCGACCTCGGCGTCGCTGTCAGGGCCACGGGATGGCGACCATTCAGCCCGCACGCGTCGAGCGCCTGCATTGCCACCCATGTGTTGCGTGCCACGACGCCGCGCCATCGCCGAGATCGACCACCCGTTCGACACCGGGCGTGGCGAGCGCGCGGCAGCATCGAAGGTAACATCGTGCCGCCGGGATAGGGCGATGCGTCTCCGGTGCGGCATGGCGCAGCCCTTCGGGTCGGATGTCGATGCCAAAAGACGGCGCGGCCGGTCACCTTGTCAGCCATGTCGAGCCGCGGTATCAGGCGGCCAGAAAGGCACTTCGGCGAGGTCCTTCAGCGTCGGGTCGGCGGGCGGGCTGAGCGCGGCGGCCACTTCTGCCAGCTCGCCATAGGAAAGCCGTTGCCCATCCGGCGCTGGCGGCTGGCCAAGGTCCGTGCCGCAGCGCCTCGGTACAAGCCGCCGCGCCGCAGCCTGCACCAGAACCGCCCGCGCCGCCGCACCAGCCTTTCGCATCCGTTCATAGCCGTCGATGACCGCTCGAACCGCCCGTTACCTGCGGTTTCAGCCGTTTGCCGGCAATCACCCCGACAATGTCGAGGACGTCGTTCAGCCAGTCGTGCGGGAATTCGGCAAAGGGCAGGGCCATCGCGGCGGGGCGGGCATTGAAATAGGCTTCGGCCGCCGGGCCGTGGACCGCACGCACCTGGCGCCAGTCCAGATCCATTTCCTCGGCCACAAGGGCGGCCAGTGCGCTGTGCACACCTTGCCCCATCTCGGCACGCGGCGTGACCACCGTAACGCCGTCGCGCCGCACCACGACCCAGGGGTTGAATACCACCGCGTCGTCCGCGCTCGTCAGGGGGTTGCGCGGGGTGCGGCGGTAGTCATAGGTGCCGAGAATACGCCGCCGGCTACCGCGATGCCGGCCACCATGAAAGCGCGGCGGGTTAGCCTAGCCATCCTCAGCCCCCCCGGCCGCGCCCGCAGCGTGGATGGCGGCCCGGATGCGGGGATAGGTCGCGCAGCGGCAGATTGCCCGCCATCGCCGCATCGATGGCGGCATCGTCGGGCTTGGGGTTTTTCGGCCAGCAACGCGGCGGCGGCCGCATGATCTGCCCGGGCTGGCAGTATCCGCATTGCGCCACCTGGTGCGCAATCCATTCCTCCTGCAGCGCCGAAACCCCCGTTTCCACGGGTCGCAAGCCCCTCGATCGTGGTGATCGCCATGCCCTGCGCATCGGCCAGCGTCGTCTGGCAGGAATGAGCCGCCGCGCCGTCCAGATGCACGGTGCAAGCCCCGCAGGCGGCAACGCCACAGCCGTATTTCGTGCCGGTCAGGCCCAGTTCATCGCGCAACACCCACAGCAGTGGCGTGTCGGGATCGGCATCGGTGTCATGGGTGGCGCCGTTGATGGTAAGCTGCATGGCAATCCTCGCCCTGGCAAGATAATGAGCCGCACGCCACATCGGCAAGCGTGACCCGGCGTACGGCAGGCGGCCTGCGGCGGGAAATTGCCCGCGATTCCGTGCCGAAGGTCCAGCCAGAGGCTGGGCAGCGGCCCGAAAACCGTATTCAATCCGCCAAGGATTCCCCGGGTGCCAATGCACAGAAAGGCCGCGAGCGAAGATGAAACTGACGAAGATCGAAACCTTTTCGAACGAATTTGTCTGCTTTGTGCGGGCCACCGCCGAGGATGGCTCTGCGGGTTGGGGCCAGGTCGCGCCCTATTACGCCGATATCACCGCGCAGGTCGTTCACCGGCAGGTCGCGCCCCATGCGCTGGGCCGCGACTGCGCCGATATAGACGGGATGCTGGACTTCGTGCGCGACCGCGAACACAAGTTTCCCGGCTCTTACCTTCGTCGCGCGATGGGGGGCGTCGATACCGCGCTATGGGACATGCGCGGCCGGGTGGAGGGCAAGCCGGTCTGCGCCTTGATCGGCGGCACACCGGGCACGTTTCGCGCCTATGCCTCGTCGATGAAGCGCGATATTTCGGCTCGCGACGAGGCCGAGCGGTTCCGCCGCCTGCGCGACCGTCACGGCTTTGACGCCTTCAAGTTTCGCGTCGGCGCCGAGGTGGGCCGGGATACCGACGAATGGCCGGGCCGGACCGAAGAGATCGTGCCGACCATCCGCAAGGCGCTGGGTGATGACGTGGCGCTTCTGGTCGACGCCAACTCCTGCTATTCGCCGGCCCGCGCCATCGAGGTAGGCAAATTGTTGCAGGACAACGGAATTTCGCATTTCGAAGAACCCTGCCCCTATTGGGAATTCGAACAGACCAAGGCGGTGACCGATGCGCTGACCATCGATGTGACGGGGGGCGAGCAGGACTGCATGATGGAACGTTGGCGCACGATGATCGCGGGGCGCATCGTGGATGTGCTGCAGCCCGACATCTGTTATCTGGGCGGCATGGCACGCACCCTTCGCGTGGCGCGAATGGCCGGAGCCGCCGGCATGCCGATTACCCCGCATGCGGCGAACTGGTCGATGGTGACGCTCTTTACCATGCACCTTCTGCGCGCCATCCCGAATGCAGGGAAGTATCTGGAGTTTTCCATCGAGGGGCCGGACTACTATCCGTGGCAGCAGGGGCTGTTCACCACGGACCCCTATGTCATCGCCGACGGCAAGGCCACGGTCACCGATGCGCCCGGCTGGGGTGTCGACGTCAACCCCGACTGGCTCGCCCGGTCACGCTATCAGGTGACGGAGGCGGGGTAGGGCGCGACGTCGCGGCGCGCGCCAGGCGCGGACACACACGACCGCCAGACAGTCCCCGTATGGCCGGAAACCGGGGCAATCCAGCCCCTGGATGGCCCACGGGGCAGCGCCTTCTGGCGGGAAACGCGCGGCTCAGAGGTCGAGTTTTTTGATTTTGGTGGAGCCACGGGGAGACGCTGCGCCGAAGCTATTTTCCTGTTTTTTCAATCACTTGTGTGATCATGCAAAGTCCTCCTCGTGCGGTGGTCACTCCACACGAAGGTCGACAGTACAGTGCGTTATCTTGGCGTCGAAATCGAAGATGCCCTGAGCATCGCTGAGCGCATTGATATCTGAGCGATCTTGGCGAACGGTCTTGCCGTTCGCCATTTCAAAGCGGGTGTCTGTCCCTCATGCGGCGTTGGTCAGTGCTGAGCCCAAACCACTTGATACTGATGTTCCGACGAATGTCTGCTCAACCACGATTTCTCAATCAGATATCGATGACTGCTGCTGTAATCGCCTGCCATTGGTCGCGCGACACCGCTTGGGGGCTCGCGAGAAGCCAATAACTCTCGTGGCAAGAAAGAGACGCGGGATGCAGGCGGACTAACGAACCCGATGATAAGGCCTCCGCACACAAAGGCAGCGATGCCAGAAAAACGCCCAGCCCCGCCTTGGCCGCACCGAGAGCCGAAAGATGTGTGTCGAAGCGCAGACTGGGCAATGGTGTGGTCGGGATGCCGAACTCGGCTGCCCAGGCATGCCAGCCGGGTCGCTGACCTGCGCAGGCGATACGAGGCAACGCTGTCCAATGCTCCGGTCGGGCAGCCAGAGAGGGAGCGGCCACCGGGGAGATTTCTTCGGCATAGAGCCGGGCGCGATAAGGGTGCGGCCAGTCTCCCGTTCCATAGCGGATGCGAATGACGTCGTCCTGCGGGGCGTCATGTGTGCCGACAACCATCGACTGAATCGAGATTTCGGCCTTCGTGAGCGATCGCAGACGACCCAGCCTTGGAAGCAGCCACCGGTCGATGACGGTTTGGCTGGCGGACAGTGTTAGGCGTCGATGTCCGGTGCCGAAAACAGCCTCGGTGCTGTCGCGCAGACCTTCCAGCGCAAGGCGGACATGGGGTAACCACGCTTCGCCCTCGACGGTCAGCGAGATAGCCCGAGCACGGCGGTGGAACAGGGGGGTGCCAAGATGCTTCTCCAACTGTCCGATGCGCTGACTGACTGCTGCCTGCGTCAGTCCGACGTCGTCGGCGGCGGCGGTGAAGCTGCCGAGCCGCGCCGCCGCTTCGAAAGCGCGGATCCATTCGAGCGGGGGAAGACGATCCCTTTTCATAAGTCAATCGACATCTCGGGCCATAGATTCCTGATTTGAGTTTATGCGTCGAGCTTGAGAAACTCCAGCCAATTCGAACTCAACCCTTGGGGACTCTTATGCCGTCAGTCGCTACCGATCCGTCCGGAACCATTCTGACCCTTGAAACTGCCACTGGCCTGCACCGTTTTCATGCGATCTGGCTGCGGGACAATGCGCAGGATGCGGAAACTCGCGCTGCCGGGAACGGTCAGCGATTGATTGCCTTGCGTGACATCCCGGCCGAGACCCGTATTGCGGCGGCCGAGACCGCTCCGGACGGGGCGGTGCAGGTTCGCTTCGACCCGGAAGGCAAAGCCGTTCGCTTCGATCCCGCTTGGCTTGAAGCGCATGCCTATGACCGGCACGCAGGGTCGGCGGCGCGGGGCTGGCTGCCTGACGGGGTCGAGCCTTGGGATGCGGGGCTGATGGACGCCGTGCCGTGTGGCGACTTTGCTCTGCTGCAACAAGGCGGCGCACCGTTGCGCGACTGGCTGGGCCAGATCGTCCGCTATGGTTTCGCCAAGGTGGTGAACGCGCCGGTCGAACCGGGGGCGTTGTTCCGGATCGTCGATCTGTTCGGCTATGTGCGCGAAACGAACTATGGCCGACACTTCGAGGTGCGGACCGAGGTGAACCCGACCAACCTCGCCTTCACAGGCCTCGGGCTTCAGGCGCATACCGACAATCCCTATCGCGACCCTGTTCCGACGATCCAGGTTCTCTACTGCCTCGAAAGCTCTGCCGCGGGGGGCGAGAACATGGTAATCGATGGGTTCTCCGCAGCACTGCGCCTGCGCGAGGAAAACCCGGAGGGGTTCGACCTTCTGGCCGATCATTGCGCGCGGTTCGAATATGCCGGCGAGACGGGCGTTTGCTTGACCTCGCGTCGCCCGATGGTCGAGTTGGCACCGGACGGCGAACTGATCGGCATCCGTTTCAACAACCGCTCATGCGCGGCCATCACGGACGTTCCCTTCGACAAGATGGAGGCCTACTACGCCGCCTATCGCCGTCTGGGCGAGATCATCGACGACACCGCCATGGAGGTCACCTTCCGCCTCAATCCGGGCGAAGCTTTCGTCGTCGACAACACTCTCGCGTGCTGCACGCCCGCAAGGGCTATTCCGGTGAAGGGACGCGCTGGCTGCAAGGTTGCTACGCGGACAAGGACGGGCTGCGTTCCACTTTTTACGCAATGTGCCGCGAGGGGCGCTGGAGGCCGCAGTATGAGGCCCGAGATCGACGATCTGACCGCTGAGACAATTGTCGCCTTCATCGGCTCGATCTTTGATCGGCGCGGCGGCGAGGAATACCTGGGCGAACGTGTGACGATGGGTGAACACATGCTGCAGGGTGCCACGATCGCCGAGCGCAACGGCCAACCCGAAGAGATCATCGTCGGCGCACTGCTGCACGACATAGGCCATTTCACCAGCGAGTTCGGCACCTTCACGATGGACGATACCGAGGACCGTCACCACGAGGACGCAGGCGCCGAGGTGCTGGAGCGGTTCTTTCCCTCAGTCGTGACCGATTGCTGCCGATACCACGTCGCGGCAAAGCGTTACCTCTGTGCGACCCGCCCCGAGTATTTCAAGCGCCTGTCCGAGGCCTCGATCCATTCGTTGTCTCTGCAAGGTGGACCGATGTCGCCCGACGAAGTGGCCGTGTTCGAGAAGAACCCGAACCTCAAGGAGATCATCGCCGTTCGCTATCTCGACGAGGCAGGGAAGGTTGCGGGGATGGAAACGCCCGACTTCTGGCATTTCGCACCCATGGTGCAGCGGCTGGTCGACATACGTTGCGGGCGCGATGCATGACCCGCGTTCTACTCGTCATCATGGACGGTGCTGGCTACGACGCGGCCCTTTCCGAATGCGGCTGGCTCGAAGGGGCTGTCGCGCTAGGGCAGGCACGTCGATGGAAGATGCGAACAGCGCTGCCCAGCCTTTCAGGGCCAATGCACGAAACCACGGCCTCTGGCCGCATCAGCCATGGTATCGTCTCAAATGACGGGATGCGCATCCTCCTCACCCAACGTTTTTTCTCCTGACCCGCGCGGCCGGCAAGCGCACGGGAGCGGTAGCGCAATCCTACTTTCACCAACTCTACGTCGGACAACCGTGGGATCCGTTGCGCTCCATCGAACATCTGGATGAGAATGCGGATATCCAAGCCGCCCGGTTCTATTCGATGGAGGGCTACGGCCCGATGAACGCCTGTGCCCCCGCGCCGAAATCGATCTTTGCGCACAGGCGACGCTGATGATGGAGCGGCATGCTCCCGGTACATGCTGCTGCATTCCTGCTCCGCCGACACGCTGGGACATACGTTTGGCGGTGACAGCAAGAATATCGCCGCCAGATTTGGCAAATCGACAATGCGCCGTCGCGATCGATCCCAGTGTGGCGCGATCTTGGCTACGATGTCATCGTCACCGCAGACCACGGCATGACATCAGACCACTGGCACGGTGGAACGGCACAGGCCGCAACCGAAGTTCCGTTCTATTTGTTTTCTGACGCTGAAGGCCCTGAACAGGGAGAGGAACTGTCCCAACTGGGCATCGCCGCCTCGGTTCTGGCGATTATCGGTATCACGCCAGGGGAGGGCATGGGCAATGCTTTTCTTATGCCACCACCACATACCAAGTGACTTCTCAAACCTGTCCCGACCGGATTTTTTCGCATCCGCTCCAAAAAGACGAGCGGCGGTCGTCGCAGATTGTTTTGGTTTTTTTGCAAACGCGGAGAACATCCGCTGCTAGTCATTGCTGCTTTTCAGCGCGACCAAATAAAGAACTGACAGCGGACACTGAGGCAACGTAGTCGAAAGGCAACAACCCACATTCTCCAAGTAAGTCGCTGATTTCGCTGTCGTAATCGTGATATTTCGCATATAAATCATGGCGTTGACGGCTGCGAGGGGCGCGTTTCATGGATCACCTGGAGGGTGCGGGCTTGGCGCGGGGAGATCGGGTTGATTTCGACCGCCGTGTGCGTCTGGAGTTCCGTGGTGCGCAGATCAGTTCAGACGGTGGCCTGCTGGTGATGCGCGAGCTTGATGACGTGCTCGGCCTGTCCAATCTGGCGTCGGAGGCGCTGCGAGACAGCCGCACCGGGAAGAACACGCTCCATCGGCTTGACGGATTGTTCCGGCAATCGGTGTTCGGACGACTGGCCGGATACGAGGATGGTTGATGCCGACCGCTTGGCCCTCGATCCCGTGATGCGTCAGGTCGTTGGCGGCAGGGCCGTCGAGGCGCAAGCTGCTTCGGCATCGCAGATGGGACGGTTCGAGACCGAGACGCTGGCTCTGGCCGCGAACCGGGCGGCGCTGGCCAGTCTGAACGGCCAATGGATCGACCGGTTTCACTGACCGCAACGGGTTGAAATACATCGTGCTGGACATGGACGGCTCGGTCAACCCCACCCACGGCGATCAGGAAGGTGCTGCCTGGAACGGGCATTTCGACTGCACCTGCTATCACCCCATCTTCTTGTTCAACCAGTTTGGCATGCTGGAGCGCTGCGCCCTGCGTAACGGCAATGTCCACAGCGCCGATGGCTGGCGGGATGTCCTTGATCCCGTCATTGCCCGATATGCTGGCCGCGACAGCGAGTGAACGCTTCTTCCGGGCCGACGCTGCCTACGCGATCCCCGCGATCTATATGCGGCTGGAAGAAGCCAGGTTCTTCTACGCCATCCGTCTGCCCGCCAACGCCGTCTTGCGCGAGAAGATCGCGCATCGGCTGACACGGCCCGTGGGACTGACTTCGTGACCAAGGTCAAACGGTTCTTCGAGGACTTCGAGTATCAGGCGGCGTCCTGGGACAAGCCGCGCCGCGTCATCGCCAAGATCGAATGGCATCCGGGCGAGCTGTTCCCCAAAGTCGGCTTCATCGTCACCAACCTGCCGATGGAGCCAGACTGGGTGGTGAGGAGTTCTACAACCAGCGCGGCACCGCAGAGCAGCACATCAGGAAGGCAAATATGCCTTTCGCTGGACGCAACTGTCATGCCGGAAGTTCCGGCACAACGAGGTGCGGCTGCAACTGCACGCTGGCCTACAACCTGGCAACCTTCCTGCGCTGCATCGAACTGCCCGAGGCCATGGCGGACGGTCGTTGACCAGCCTGCAACTCAAGCTGATCAAGATCGGCGCCCGCGTCGTCCGCCACGCCCGCGCCATTACCTTCCAGTTGGCCGAGGTCGCCGTCACCGGCCCGATGGTGCGGGCCGTCCTTGCCGCCATCCGCCGTCTTCGAACGCCTCCGTCATGCGCATGACCACGATCCATGCCCAAGCTGAACGAAAGCGGCAGGACAGGTCCGTCTGCCGCGCGGAAAAGCGGCTCTGCCGGGCCAGAATGCTGCGGGTTCGAGGCTTGATCCACCCGACTTCGGCCGTTTGCGCGACGACAGACACCGCTCGGGGCGAAAAACGCTTGCCCAGCGAGCAAAATCAGGCGATCTTGAAGTCAAGCGGCAGGCCACTTGGGGAATGTCGGATCAAGACCTTGCATTTCGGTTGATGACACCGTCCGGCGCGCCGGACAAACGGTGCATTGCTTCAAAGCGTGGGAGGCTTTCAGGTAAAATGAACATTGCATCGAATACGAAGCGCAGCGGCAGGGCCGTCCGCAGGGCAGACCGGATAAGACACCACGTCAACTATCTGCCGGAACTGGATCGCGGCATTCCCTACCTCGATCTGATGACGCCCGAGCAGGTAGAGCGCATCCACGATGCGTCGATGAATATTCTCGAAACGAAGGGGATAGTCTTTCGCGACGACGAGGCGCTGGATATGTGGCGCGCGGCCGGAGCGAAGGTGGTGAATGAAACGGTCTATCTGGACCGTGCGCATCTGATGCAGTTGATCTCGACGGTCCCCGAAACATACAGGATGCACGCGCGCAACCCCGAACGGTCGGTAACGGTCGGTGCGCGAAAACAGATCTTCACTCCCTCCTACGGCGCTCCCAACGTCATCGATCTCCAGGGAAGGCGTGTGCCGAGCACGATGGAGCATTTCGATAATTTCGCCAAGCTGGGGCATATCGCAAGCTCCCTCCATATGTCCGGCGGGGTGGTGTGCGAGCCGCTGGACATTCCGGTGCATCACCGCCCGATCAACATGGTCACCTCGCTGGTGCGCCATTCGGACAAGCCGTTCATGGGCATCGTGACCTCGACCGAGGCCGCGAAGGATACGATGGAAATCGCCAAGATCGTGTTCGGGGCGGATTTCGTGCAGGACAACTGCGTCACCACTTCCCTGATCAACTGCAATACGCCCTTCATCTGGGATAGCACGATGCTGGACGTGGCCAAGGTCTATGCACGTTCCAACCAGGCTTGCCTCTACGCTCCCTTCGTGCTGTGCGGCGCAAATACCCCGGCCCATATTTACGGAACGATCATACAGATAAATGCCGAGGCGCTCGCGGGGATCGCATTCTCGCAACTATGCCGCGTCGGGGCGCCGGCCGTCTACGGCTCATGGGTCGCCACCGTCTCGATGAAGTCGGGCGCACCCATGTCCGGCACGCCCGACATCGATCATATCAATATGATGATCGGGCAGATGGCGCGGTATTACAAAATTCCGTCGCGTTGCTCGGGCGGTTGCAACTCGTCCAAGGCCATGGACTTTCAGGCCGGCTACGAATCCGCGCGCAACATGTTCGGCGCCGTTCTGGGTGGGATCAACTTCATATTTTCCGCGGCCGGATACATAGAAACGGCGATGTCGCACAGCTATTCGAAGTTCGCTCACGACATCGAGCAGCTGGAGCAATTTTACGCATTTGCCAAGGGTCCGAACTATGACGGGATCGAGGCCGCGATCGACGCGATCAACGACACCCGCCCGGGCGGGCATTATCTGGGCCACGCGCATACGCTGGAGAATTTCCAGACGGCCTTCTGCCTCCCCACGCTCATGCATCACGACAGCGTGGAGCAGTGGGTGGAGGAAGGATCTCTCGACGCCAATCAACGCGGGCTGATCCGCGCCAGGCAGCTTCTGGAGGAATACGAGAAGCCCTATCTCGACCCGGCGATCGATGAGGCGCTCAAAGACTTCAAGACCCGTCGCCTTTCCGAGATCGTCGGGGAGGTACGCTGATGAAGTCGAGGCGCATCGGTGAATCTGGATGATGGCGGACGCCTCCTATAAGGCGCAACCCTTCTGGTGGGACGATTTGCGCCCGGATGCCTTCCGTAGCACGGCAGGCATCGAGGATTTGCCCGGCCGCTGCGATGTCCTGATCGCCGGGGCGGGCTATAGCGGCATGACGGCGGCGCTGACCCTGGCGCGTGCGGGGCGCAGCGTGGTCGTGGCGGATGCCAACCGCATCGCCTTTGGCTGTTCGGCGCGAAATGGCGGCCTGATCGGTCCGTCCTTTCACAAGCTGGGGCTTTCGGGTCTCAGGGCCGCTTACGGGGCGGCGAAAGCGCGCGACATCCTGCGCGAATCGATGGACACGCTCGCCTATCTGCGCGAATTCATCCGATCGGAGAAAATCGACTGCGATCTGAACGACGGGGGACGGTTCCGGGGAGCGGTCCGCCGGGAACATTACGACAGCATGGCGCGCGAAGCCGAAGCGTTGCAAGGCGAGGTAGGGCTTCGGTTCGAGACCGTCTCGAAAGCGGATCAACGCTCCGAATGCGGCAGCGATTACTTTCACGGCGGGATCGTCTATCCCGACGACGGCTATCTACAGCCGGCGAAATACGCGGCGGGGCTCGCCGAACGCGCCCGGCAGGCCGGGGTCCGGTTTTTCGCGCCCGCTCCCGTGTCCGACATCCGCCGCAACGGGCGCGGCTTCAGCGCGCGCGTCGGGGGAAGGCAGATCGACGCGGAACAGGTCCTGGTGGCCACCAACGGCTATACCGGCAAGGAACTCCCTTTCTTTCGCCGCCGGATCATCCCCGCGCGCTCGGCCATCATCGCGACCGAGGAACTGCCTGGCGACGTCGCGGCCAGCCTTTCGCCCAAAGGTCGGGGACTGGGCGATTCCTCCCGCCTTCTCGTCTATATGCGCATGAGCAGCGACAATCGCCGGCTGATCTTCGGCGGACGTAACTTCAAGCTCGAGGACCGTCCCGATATTTACGTGCCCGACCTGCGGCGGCTGGCGCTGCGCATCTTTCCGCAACTGGGGAATTTCAGAACAAAGTCCCTCGTCTTACCCATTCCCTGCCTTCTAGATCTTACGTCCGCAACGAACAGCCGGTTTGACGGGCCGCACCCCAGCACCTGATACCTCAAACGGACGGCAGCTTTGGGCCGGAAGCGCCACTTGGGCCGCATTTGTCCAAGGTCGGAAAAGTCCGCACACTGTGAGTTCTTCAACATCAAATTTCGTACATGCAGCGAAAGTCCGGTTTGAAGGGCTGCACTGCGGCATGGCCGAGGGTGGGCGAACGGCAGGTATGGGCCGGAAGCTAACCTTTGAGTGCACCGATCGAAAGTCAGCTTCGTCCCGCAACTCGGTCATACGGGCATTTCTTCCGAACGTCCGCTGCTTGTTAGATGGACTTGCCCGGGTTTGGTGGAGAGCGTTTAGCTCACTTCACGGGCCTTTCGCTCGAAGGCGATGGGGCTTTGGTAGCCGAGCGATGAATGTCGTCTGACGGGGTTATGGAACCCGTCGATGTATCTGGCGATGGCATTTTCGGCCTGCTGGCGTGTTTGCCATGCGACTGGCCAGACCAGCTCCGACTTGATGGTCTTGAAGAACGTCTCGACCATCGCGTTGTCGTAGCAGTTCCCCTTGCCGCTCATCGAGATCAGGATGCTGCGCTTTCTGAGTTCGGCCTGATAGTCCACCGAGCAATACTGGCTTCCGCGATCGCTGTGATGAACCAGACCGGGTGCGGGGCTTGTCGCCACACGTAGTAGAATACCGCGATAGATGTGGGTTCTTCGGATCGAGTCGACGCCGTATCGGCGAAAAGGCCGACCGTGGCGCGCGAGCTCAGCACTTCTCGTCGAAAGGTCGAAGCATCGGCGGGATAGTCTGTGGGGGTTGTTCGGCGTGTTGCACCGCGTTGGCACCTAAGTGGCGGGACGGGTGCCACGCTTCTGAACAGTGCCAGAAAAAGGTAGAAACCCGCCGCGTGGTGGGTCGAGTGGTGGGTCGTCAAAGGCTCTCAAGAGGAACTCTTTGCGATTCCAACTCGTTAGGCGGATGGATTTGGTGGAGCCAAGGGGAGTCGAACCCCTGACCTCTTGAATGCCATTCAAGCGCTCTCCCAACTGAGCTATGGCCCCACCGAGGTGCGAACCTAACCGGTTCGCGAGGTGCTTGTATGTGCGCGCAGGGAGTTCTGCAAGAGGAAAAATCCCCCCGCGCGTCCGGTCAGTTTTCGTCGTCGTTGCCGGGAACGTCGGTCAGATCGTCGAGCGAGACGTTGTCATCATCGTCGTCCTCGAGCAGATCGTCATCGTCCAGATCGCTGTCGTCCTCGACCGCGACCTCCAGCAGATCGTCATCATCATCGTCCAGATCGTCTTCGGCGGTGTCCTTGCTCTTGTCGGCGACGCGCGACGCGGCGACGGCGATCTTGCGCCGCGCGGTTTCGATATCGACGACCTCGCCCGTATAGGGGCTGACGATCGGGCTCTTGTTCAGGTCGTAGAAGCGTTTCCCGGTGGTCGGGCACACCCGCTTTACGCCCCATTCTTCCTTGGGCATGGGCACTCCTGTGAGTTTCGCACCCCGGGGGGGTTCCAGAGTCGAGGCCACCTGCCACAAGACGAGGGGGGTGTCAAAGCCTTTGTCGCGCGAGGTCGACCGAATGGGGGCTTTGCGCGGCCGGCAGGCGTACTATGATGGGCGCACGAGGCGAAGAACAGGCAGGCCCATGCACCAGATCCCCGGCGATCCGCCGATTGCGCTGACACTGCGCCGTTCCTCGCGGGCACGGCGGTTTTCGCTGCGCGTGTCCGGCACCGACGGCCGGGTGACGCTGACCATTCCGGCCCGCGCCCGCGAGGCCGAGGCGCTGGCCTTTGCAAAAAGCCAGGATGCCTGGCTGCGCAAGGCGATCGGATCGCGGCCAGAGGCGCGCCTGGCCGAACACGGCGTGGCGCTGCCCTTTCTCGGCCGCGCGGTTACCATCGTGCCGGGTACCGGGCGTGCGGTGCGCTGCGAGGGCGACCAGCTCTTGGTGCCCGGTGATCCGGCGCGGGTGCCGCGCCGTGTCATGGCGTTCCTGCGCGAAGCGGCGCGCGAACGGCTGGTGGCGGCCTCCGACCGGCATGCCGCGGCTCTGGGCCGGCCCTACAGCACGATCAGCCTGCGCGACCCGCGTTCGCGCTGGGGGTCGTGTTCGGCGGCGGGCGGGTTGATGTATTCCTGGCGGCTGGTGATGGCGCCCGAGGCGGTGCTGGATTACGTCGCCGCCCACGAGGTCGCGCATCTGGCCGAGATGAACCATTCGCCGCGTTTCTGGGCGGTGGTCGCGCGGCTTTGCCCCGATTATGCCGCGCCGCGTGCCTGGCTGCGGCGCGAAGGCGCGGGTCTGCACGCCTGGCGCTTCGGGGATTGACCGGCGCCGGGCTTCGTGATCACGCTGGCCCATGGCACAGGCCCCGCGCGCACCCGAAACCTCGCTTGCCCATGACCGGGTCTACCGCACATTGCGCAGCCAGGTGATGCATGGCGAACTGGCGCCGGGCCACGCGCTGACCCTGCGCGGGCTCGGCCGAAGCTTTGGCGTGTCGATGACCCCGGCACGCGAGGCGGTGCGGCGGCTGGTGGCCGAGGGCGCGCTGACGCTGTCATCCTCAGGCCGGGTCGCGACGCCCGAACTCTCGAACGAACGGATCGAGGAACTGGCCGCCCTGCGCGCGCTTCTGGAACCGGAACTGGCCGCCCGCGCCCTGCCGCGTGCCCATATGGCGCTGATCGAGCGGCTGCAGACGATCAACGCGCTGAATGCCGAGGCGGTGGTCAAGCAGGACGCCGTGACCTACATCCGCACCAATCTGGAGTTTCACCGCACGCTTTACCTGCGCGCCCAGGCGCCGGCGATGCTGGCGATGGCCGAAACCGTGTGGCTGCAACTTGGCCCGACCATGCGTCGGGTCTATTCACAGCTTCGCCGCACCGCGCCGCCGCAGCACCACCGGATGATCCTCGCCGCGCTCAAGGCCGGCGACGAACCCGCCCTGAGGCTGGCGGTGCGCACCGATGTGACGCAGGGCCTGCGCCACCTGACGACCTGAGCCGGCCGTCCCGCCTCAGGCGTGTATGGCGCCGTCGCCGCAGGCCAGCGCCGCCTCGCGCACCGCTTCGGAATAGGTCGGATGGGCATGGCAGGTCAGCGCGATGTCCTGCGCCGAGGCACCGAATTCCATCGCCACGCAGATTTCGTGAATCATCTCTCCGGCGGCAGGCCCGATGATGTGGCAACCCAGCACACGGTCGGTTTCGGCATCGGCGAGAATCTTGACGAAACCGTCGGCGGCGAAATTGGCCTTGGCCCGCCCGTTGCCCATGAAGCTGAACTTGCCGGCCTTGTAGGCGCGGCCTTCCTCTTTCAACTGCTCTTCGGTCTTGCCGACGCTGGCAACCTCGGGCGCGGTATAGATGACACCGGGGATGACCGCATAGTTCACGTGGCCATGCTTGCCGGCCAGAACCTCGGCCACCGCCATGCCCTCATCCTCGGCCTTGTGGGCCAGCATCGGGCCCGGCACAGCGTCGCCGATGGCAAAGATGCCCGCGACCGAGGTGGCGAAGTGATCGTCGATGCGGATCTGGCCGCGATCGGTCATCGCGACGCCCAGCGCCTCCAGCCCCAGCCCCTCGGTATAGGGGCGCCGGCCGGTGGCGACCAGCACGACCTCAGCCTCGATCTCCTTCGCGGCATCGTTCTTGCGCAGCGTATAGGCAACCTTGGCCTTCGCGCGCTGCTTGGCCACGCCGGTCACCGCCGCGCCGGTCACGACCGTGAGCCCCTGCTTCTTCAGCGTGCGCGCGAAGGTCTTGGCCACCTCGCCATCGGCGCCGGGAACAAGCGCGTCGAGATATTCGATGACCGTGACTTCGGCGCCCAGCCGCGCATAGACAGAGCCCAGTTCCAGCCCGATCACACCGCCGCCGATCACCACCATGGATTTCGGCACCTTGGGCAGGCTGAGCGCGCCGGTGGAGGTGACGACGGTCTTTTCGTCGATCTCGATGCCGGGCAGCGACGAGGGTTCCGAACCGCTGGCGATGACAATGTTCTTTGCCTTGTGAACCTCGTCGCCGACCTTGACCTGACCGGCCGCCGGGATCGACCCCCAGCCCTTCAGCCAGTCGACCTTGTTTTTCTTGAAGAGAAACTCGATGCCCTTGGTGTTCTGGCCTATCACATCGTCCTTGTAGGCCTGCATCTGCGCCCAGTCGACCGAGGGCGCCTTGCCCTTCAGCCCCATCTTGGGAAAGTTTTCCTGCGCCTCGTGCAGCATGTGCGAGGCATGCAAAAGCGCCTTCGACGGGATGCAGCCGACATTCAGGCAGGTGCCCCCCAGCGCCTCGCGTCCCTCGACACAGGCGGTTTTCAGGCCAAGCTGGGCGCAACGGATGGCGCAGACATAGCCGCCGGGTCCGCCGCCGATGATGATCACGTCATAGTCAGCCATGGGTCGTCCTTTGTCTGGTCACGAGGCCGGGGGCCTGTCTGCCCCCGGTATGCCCCGAGGATACCTGCAAATCGCAGAAGGGAAAGGTCATGCGGCCATCAGCGCGATGAGGTAAAGCGCGACGGTCGCGGCGAAGCCCGCGAGCCAGAGAGCCGTGCGGATGCCGGTCAGGCCGAACCCGTAGGCGGGGACATAGAGCACGCGGGCGATGAGGAAGGCCTGTGCGGCGGTGAGTGTCGTCGGGCTGAAGGCACCCTTCTGCGCGAGGATGAGGACCGCCGGTGCAAAGAGCACCATCGCGGTGACGGAGTTCGTGAGCGCCCGGTCGAGCCGGGCGGTGATGCCGGTGAGCGTGCGCTGTTCGTCGCGGGACGAGAGAAGGTAGCCCATGCCGAGCTGGCCGGTCGCACCCGTCACCTTCAGGATCAGGATGAGGGCGGTGTAGAGCCCGTAAAGCGCAAGGATGTTCAGTTCGCTGGACATGGTGGGGTCCTTTCAGGTGCGGTGGGGGAACCCGGGTTTGCGCTTCGGATCATACGCCGAACGTATCGCCTTCAACAGAGCTCTGGCGACGCGGGTATCAGCGCGCCGCAGGGGGAGTGCGAAAGCGTTGGATTTACTGGTCATTTGATCGACACGCGGAACTGAGTTTCTTCTGAAAGACCAAAGTGGTTTGCTGCAAGCCAAGCAAAGAAATAGACCCCTAGAAACGGTGGAAAAACAATTGAAACCACGAGGCAAAGTCCGGCAAAGAGTAACGGTTGGCGGACAAAGGCGGGAAGAATACCTAGCACTTTTAAAATGTCGATTTGGAAGTTCCAAACTGTTGCCAATATCGCAAGAGCCGAATGCACAATCGCTGCAATATTGTCTCGGGGTGGCGTCCCGGTTTCGCGCTCGTTTTGATCGTTTCCATATAGAGGAGCTTTATCGCTTTGATGATACGCATTTGGGGATGTGTTGCGCCGCGAGGCCAAAAGCCAGCCGATAAACGCCCCGAGCGGCGCGAAAATAACTGATGCGTTATAGGCGGTTCCGCCGACGGCAATTCCCATTGAGGCTCCGGTAAAGAGGCCAATGGCGGCTCCGGCTATCATATAGGCGGTCGAACTTTTCACTGTAATAAACCCAATTCGAGAGCTTGGTGATAGAGTGGATGCTCTCCTCCCTCGGAGATCACGGAGGGAGGGGACGTATTCTTAGATCAAATATCCATCAGCAGCCGCCGCGGGTCCTCAAGCGCCTCTTTCACCCGGACGAGGAAGGTCACCGCACCCTTGCCGTCGACGATGCGGTGGTCGTAGCTGAGGGCAAGGTACATCATCGGGCGGATGACGATCTGGCCTGCGACCACCACGGGGCGCTCGCTCCTGGATGCTTGTGCATGCCGAGGATGCCCGATTGCGGCGGGTTGAGGATGGGCGAGGACATGAAGGCGAGCCATAGACGCGCCGCCGTTCGAGATGGTGAAGGACCCGCCCTGCATCTCGGCCATCGACAGTTTTCCCGTCGCGGGCGCGCAGGCCCAGTTCGCCGATCTTCTTCTCGATCGCGGCAAAGCCCTGGTCGGCGTCGCGCACCACCGGCACGACGAGAGCCCGAGGGCGTACCCACCGCCACGCCCATATGCACGTAGTTCTTGTAGACGATATCGGTGCCGTCGATTTCGGCATTGACCTCAGGCACCTCTTTCAGCGCGTGGCAGCAGGCCTTCACGAAGAAGGCCATGAAGCCCATCTTGACGCCGTGCTTCTTCTCGGAATCGGCCTTGTAGGTGTTGCGGATGTCCATGACCGCCGACATGTCGACCTCGTTATAGGTCGTCAGCATCGCGGCGGTGTTCTGCCCGCGTGTGAGGCGGCGGGCGATGGTCTGGCGCAGGCGGGTCATCTTGACCCGTTCCTCGCGCGAGGCATCTTCGGCCGCGACCGGCGCGCGCGGCGCTGCGGCGGCCGGGGCAGGGGCGGCGGCAGGGGCGGGGGCAGGCGCGGCGGGTGCGGCGGCGCGGGCCACATCCTCTTTCATCACGCGGCCATCGCGGCCGGTGCCGGTGACGGCATCGCGCGACAGGCCAGCCTCGGCCATCCTTTTTCGCCGAGGGCGCGTCTTCGACATCCTTGCCGCTGACGGCCGTCGCGGCGGCCGCCGCTTCGGCCGGCGCAGCGGCCGCAGGTGCGGCGGATACCGCGCCAGATGCGGACAGCACCGCCAGCTTGCCACCGGCGGCCACCCGTCGTGCCTTCGGGCGCGACAATCTCGGCCAGAACGCCGGCGGCGGGTGCCGGAACCTCGACCGACACCTTGTCGGTTTCCAGTTCGCACAGCATCTCGTCCTGCTTCCCCGGCATCGCCCACCTTCTTGAACCAGGTGGCCACGGTCGCTTCCGACACGCTTTCCCCCAGTGTCGGCACCATCACATCGGTCATCTGAGCCTCGTTCGTTTCCGCCGGCTTCGCGGCGTGCGTTTCCTTCACCTTCGCCGGTTCTGCGGCCTTTGCCGCATCGCCTTCGCCGACCTGCGCCAGCGGGCGTTGACACCGACGGTCGTGCCTTCAGGCGCGACGATTTCGGCCAGAACGCCGGCCACCGGGCTAGGCACCTCGACCGTCACCTTGTCGGTCTCGAGCTCGCAGAGCATTTCATCGACCATCACCCGATCGCCCGGTTTCTTGAACCATGTGGCGACCGTCGCTTCGGTCACGCTTTCGCCCAGCGTGGGCACGCGGATTTCGGTTGCCATGGTGTTACTCCTCGTCGGTCAGCGCGGCATTAACCAGCGCTTCCTGTTCGGCCTTGTGGCGGCTGGCAAGCCCGGTGGCTGGCGAGGCCGAGGCCGCGCGTCCGGCATAGCGCGGGCGCGTGTATTTGGCCCCGATCCGGGTCAGCACCCATTCCAGGTTGGGCTCGATAAAGCTCCAGGCGCCCTGGTTCTTGGGCTCCTCCTGGCACCAGACGATCTCGGCCCCCTTGAACCGTTCCAGTTCCTTGACCAGAGAATGCGCCGGGAAGGGATAGAACTGTTCGACCCGCATCAGATAGGTGTCGCTCAGCCCGCGCGCATCGCGTTCGGCCAGAAGGTCGAAATAGACCTTGCCCGAACACAGAACGACGCGCCGGATCTTCTTGTCGGCCACCAGCTTCAGGTCGGAATGGCCCTTTTGCGCGTCGTCCCACAGCACGCGGTGAAAGGCGGTGCCGGTGGTGAAGTCATCGGCATCGGAAATGCACATCGGATGGCGCAGCAGCGATTTCGGCGTCATCAGCACCAGCGGTTTGCGGAAGCTGCGGTGGATCTGGCGGCGCAGGATGTGAAAGTAGTTGGCCGGCGTCGAGCAATTGGCGACGATCCAGTTGTCTTCGGCGCACATCTGCAAAAACCGCTCCAGCCGGGCAGAGCTGTGTTCCGGCCCCTGACCTTCGAAGCCGTGCGGCAGCAGGCAGACAAGCCCCGACATCCTGAGCCACTTGCGTTCGCCCGACGAGATGAACTGATCGAACATGATCTGCGCGCCATTGGCAAAATCGCCGAACTGGGCTTCCCACAACACAAGCGCGTTGGGTTCGCTGAGCGAATAGCCGTATTCGAAGCCCAGAACCGCATATTCCGACAGCATCGAATCGATGACCTCATAGCGCGCCTGCCCGGCACGGATGTGGTTCAGCGGATAGTGGCGTTCCTCGGTCGACTGGTCGACAAAGGCGGAATGGCGCTGGCTGAAGGTGCCGCGCGTGCAATCCTGCCCGGCCAGCCGGACCGGGATGCCCTCGCTCACCAGGCTGCCGAAGGCCAGCGCCTCGGCCGTGGCCCAGTCGAACCCCTTGCCGGTCTCGAACATCTTCGCCTTTGTGTCGAGCTGGCGCGCGACGGTCTTGTGAATGTCAAAGCCCGCGGGCACCCGGGTCAGAGCCGAACCGATCTCCTGCATCGTCTCGGGCTTGATCGCGGTCGAGCCGGCGTCGTATTCGCCCTTCTCGCGGTCCAGGTGCGACCAGCGGCCATCAAGCCAGTCGGCCTTGTTGGGCTTGAAATCCCGCCCGGCCTCGAACTCGGCGTTCAGATGCGCCTGAAACGCCGCCTTCATGTCCTCGATCTCGCCCTCGGGGATCAGGCCGTCCTTGACCAGCCGTTCTGTATATAGCTGAAGCGTCGTCTTGTGCCGCTTGATGCGCGTGTACATCACGGGGTTGGTGAACATCGGCTCGTCGCCTTCGTTATGGCCGAAGCGGCGATAGCAGAAGATGTCGATGACCACGTCCTTGTGGAACTTCTGGCGGAACTCGGTGGCGACCTTGGCGGCATGCACCACCGCTTCGGGGTCGTCGCCGTTGACGTGGAAGATCGGCGCCTCGACCATCAGCGCGATGTCGGTCGGATAGGGGCTCGACCGGCTGAAATGCGGCGCGGTTGTAAAGCCGATCTGGTTGTTGACGACGATATGCATCGTGCCGCCTGTCCGGTGCCCGACAAGGCCCGACATGCCGAAACACTCGGCGACGACACCCTGGCCGGCAAAGGCCGCGTCGCCATGCAGAAGGATCGGCAGAACCGCCTGGCGTGATGTGTCGTTCAACTGCGCCTGCTTGGCGCGGACCTTGCCCAGAACGACCGGGTTCACCGCCTCCAGGTGGCTGGGGTTGGCGGTCAGGCTGAGGTGCACGGTATTGCCGTCGAAGGTGCGGTCTGACGAGGCGCCGAGGTGGTATTTCACATCGCCCGAACCGTCGACATCTTCGGGTTTGAAGCTGCCGCCCTGAAATTCGTTGAAGATCGCGCGGTACGGTTTTGCCATGACATTGGCCAGAACGCTGAGCCGGCCGCGATGCGGCATGCCGACGACGATTTCCTTGACGCCCAGATTGCCGCCACGCTTGATGATCTGTTCCATAGCCGGGATCAGCGCCTCACCCCCGTCCAGGCCGAACCGCTTGGTGCCCATGTATTTTACATGCAGGAACTTCTCGAACCCTTCGGCCTCGACAAGCTTGTTCAGGATCGCCTTGCGCCCCTCGCGGGTAAAGGCAATCTCCTTGCCGTAGCCCTCGATCCGCTCCTTGAGCCAGCCGGCCTGTTCGGGGTTCGAGATGTGCATGTACTGCAAGGCGAACGTGCCGCAATAGGTCCGCTTCACGATGTCCACGATCTCGCGCATCGAGGCGTGGACGAGACCCAGCACGTTGTCGATGAAGATCGGGCGGTCCATGTCGGCCTCGGCAAAGCCGTAGGACTTCGGATCAAGCTCGGGATGCGCCTCGCCCGTGCGCAGGCCAAGCGGGTCGAGATCGGCCGCCAGATGGCCGCGAATCCGGTAGGCCCGGATCAGCATCAGCGCCCGGATCGAATCCAGAACCGCGCGCTTGATCTGGTCATCGCTGACCGCGACACCGGCCTCGGCCGCCTTCGCGCGGATCTTTTCACCCGCCGCCTTGGCCTCCTTGGCCGGCTCCGCCCATTCGCCTGTCAGCGCCGAGGTCAGTTCATCCATGGGCTGCGGCGGCCAGTCGGTGCGCGCCCAGCTTGGCCCGGCCGCCTGCCGTCTGGCATCGACTTCGCTGTCGCCCATCGCGCGGAAATACTCGGCCCAGCCGGCATCGACACTGGCCGGGTCGGCGGCATAGCGCGCCTGCAACTGGTCGATGTAATCGGCATTCGCCCCGTCCATGAAGGACGACGCGCGAAACTGGCTGTTGGGGGTCTGTTCGGTCATGGGGTTACCTCAGGGGTATGTGAACCGGTTTGGGCAGCGCAACTGCCGGCGCCGGTTGCAATTGCCGGGTCCGGCCGGCGCAATGGCGGCCCGACCGGTCAGGAAGCGCCCCGAAAACCGGAACGCGCCTTTCAGGCAAAGCGATATGGTGGCCGCTCGGGCCACCCTAGCCGATCGCCTTCATCACCGCTTCGCCCAGCGTCGCGGGGCTGTCGGCCACGACGATCCCGGCCGAACGCATCGCCTCGATCTTCGATTCCGCGTCGCCCTTGCCGCCGGCCACGATGGCGCCGGCATGGCCCATGCGGCGGCCCTTGGGCGCGGTACGCCCGGCGATGAAGCCCGCGACCGGTTTCCAGCGGCCCTTCTTCTTCTGCGCGGCCAGAAACTCCGCCGCTTCCTCTTCGGCGGTGCCGCCGATTTCGCCGATCATGATGATCGAATGCGTTTCGGGATCGTTAAGGAACATGTCCAGCACGTCGATATGTTCGGTGCCCTTGATCGGGTCGCCGCCGATACCCACGGCGGTGGACTGGCCCAGACCCAGGTCGGTCGTCTGCTTGACCGCCTCATAGGTCAGGGTGCCCGAACGCGAGACCACGCCGCAGGACCCGCGTTTGTGGATATGGCCGGGCATGATGCCGATCTTGCAGGCGCCCGGCGTGATGACACCGGGGCAGTTCGGCCCGACAAGGCGGGTCGCCGAGCCTTCGAGCGCGCGCTTGACCCGCATCATGTCGAGAACCGGGATGCCCTCGGTGATGCAGACGACCAGCGGGATGGCCGCGTCGATGGCCTCAAGGATACTGTCGGCGGCAAAGGGCGGCGGTACGTAGATGACCGAGGCATTGGCGCCGGTCCGGGCCACGGCTTCGTGGACCGAGTTGAAGACCGGCAGGCCCAGATGTTCGCTGCCCCCCTTGCCCGGCGTCACCCCGCCGACCATTTTCGTGCCATAGGCGATGGCCTGTTCGGAATGAAACGTGCCCTGCGAGCCAGTGAAGCCCTGGCAGATGACTTTGGTATTCTTGTCTACGAGTACGGACATATTTACTTCTCCGTTGGCGCCGAGAGAGAGATTGTGCCTCCGACGATTCCCATCTGTGGGGCGTCTACGGCCGATACGAATGAGCGTGCCGCAATCCCCTCGGTTGCCCAAACGCGATAGCGCTGGCCAGCTTCTTCACTATTTGCAATCTGGCTGTCGAGTGTGGTGAGGTTTTGAATCTCTTCGAGGACATCGTCGATGGCAACATATGGATTCGCGATCACGCAAATGCTGTAGTCTTCGCCATTGAGCTTGGCCTGCGAAATCCCCACCAGATAAGGCTTCTTGTCTTTTTCTGCCACAAGCCAACCGGAATAGTCGGCATTCGGATCTTGTGGGGCAACCATTGCCTTCATATCGCCTTCAAGTTCCTTGTATCCAAGTGCCCTTGCGCCTGCTGCAACCTTGTCCACGCGACCAATATTCTGTACGCACGTGCCTATAAAAGCGCGGGCGAGATACACAGAGTCACTTTCCGTCTGAGCGAAAGCGCGGTTTGCCACTGCGGCCAATGGGATCGTACCTGCTAGCAAGAAGACCATGAGCGGTTTAGTTGTGGGTCTACACATTACCCCTTCACCGCCTTCACGATCTTCTCGGCGCCGTCCTTGAGGTCGTCGGCGGCGATGACGTTGAGGCCGGAGGTCTTGATGATCTCCTTGCCCTTCTCGACATTCGTGCCTTCCAGCCGGACGACCAGCGGCACTTTCAGGCCCACTTCCTTCACCGCGGCGATCACGCCCTCGGCGATGATGTCGCAGCGCATGATTCCGCCGAAGATGTTGACGAGGATGCCTTTGACGTTCTTGTCCGAGGTGATGATCTTGAAGGCCTCGGTCACCTTTTCCTTCGTCGCGCCGCCGCCCACGTCAAGGAAATTGGCGGGTTCCGCTCCGTAAAGCTTGATGATGTCCATCGTCGCCATGGCAAGGCCGGCGCCGTTGACCATGCAGCCGATCTCGCCATCGAGCGCGATATAGTTCAGATCGAACTTCGAGGCGGCGAGTTCCTTGGGGTCTTCCTCGGTCGTGTCGCGCAACTCGGCGATATCGGGGTGGCGATAGATCGCGTTGCCGTCAAAGCCCATCTTGGCGTCGAGGCATTTCAGATCGCCGCCGGGGGTGACGATCAGCGGATTGATCTCCACCATCTCGGCGTCCTTGTCGATGAAGAGCCGGTAAAGCTTGCCGACAAGATCGACGCATTGCTTGACCTGCTTGCCCTCAAGCCCCAGCGCGAAGGCCACGCGGCGGCCGTGAAACCCCTGGATGCCGGTCGCCGGATCGATGCTGAAGGACAGGATCTTTTCCGGCGTCTTGGCCGCGACCTCCTCGATATCCATGCCGCCCTCGGTCGAGCAGACGAAGGAAATGCGGCTGGTCTGCCGGTCGACAAGCAACGCAAGGTAAAGTTCGCGCGCAATGTCGCTGCCGTCCTCGACATAGATGCGGTTGACCTGCTTGCCGGAAGGGCCGGTCTGATGCGTCACCAGCGTGCGGCCCAGCATCTGGCTGGCCATCTGCGCAGCCTCCTCGACCGACTTGGCGATGCGCACGCCGCCCTTTTCGCCGGCCTCGGCCTCCTTGAACTTGCCCTTGCCGCGCCCGCCAGCGTGGATCTGCGCCTTGACCACCCAAAGCGGGCCGTCCATTTCGCCCGCGGCCGTCTTCGCCTCTTCGGCGCGCAGCACCACGCGGCCGTCGGATACGGGAAGGCCGTAACTGCGCAACAGCGCCTTGGCCTGGTATTCGTGGATGTTCATCGGGCTGCCCCATCGCTGGTAAGTTTCACCCGTCTTGCCATAGCCGGAATCACAAAAAAACGGAAAACCGGGGCCGGCGCGGTTTTCGCGCAAAAAACACGGATTTTGTGATCACTGCCTTGAATTGTGTGATCACAAATTCATTGCCCGCCGGAATTGCAGCGTTTGATTCGACCGAAAAGCAATGGGCGCGCCGGGATTCCCCCCCCGCGCGCCCATTGGTGGTAGCGGCCCGAAATGGGCGGTTTTAGCCCAGCGAACTGTCGATGGCCTTGCAGGCCTCGACAAGGCCTTTCACGGCATCGACCGACTTCTGGAACATTACCTGTTCGTCCTTGGTCAGCGAAATGTCGACGATGCGCTCGACCCCGCCCGCGCCGATGATCGTCGGAACGCCGACATACATGCCCTGTACACCCAGTTCGCCGTCGCAATGGGCCGCGCAGGGCAGCAGGCGTTTCTGGTCGCGCAGATAGGCTTCGGCCATCTCGATGGCGCTGGTCGCCGGCGCGTAGAAGGCCGAACCGGTTTTCAGAAGCCCGACAATCTCGGCGCCGCCGTCACGGGTGCGCTGCACGATGGCGTCCAGCTTTTCCTGCGTGGTCCAGCCCATCGCCACAAGATCGGGCAACGGGATGCCGCCCACGGTCGAATAGCGGACCGAGGGAACCATCGTATCGCCATGCCCGCCCAGAACGAAGGCGGTGACATCGCGCATCGAGACGCCGAACTCGACCGACAGGAAATGCCGGAACCGCGCGGAATCGAGAACGCCCGCCATGCCCACGACCTTGGCATGCGGCAGGCCCGAAAACTCGCGCAAAGCCCAGACCATCGCGTCGAGCGGATTGGTGATGCAGATGACAAAGGCGTCGGGCGCGTGCTTGGCAATGCCTTCGCCGACCGATTTCATGACTTTCAGGTTGATACCCAGAAGATCGTCGCGGCTCATCCCCGGCTTGCGGGCGACACCGGCGGTCACGATGCAGACATCGGCACCGGCGATATCGGCATAGTCGTTGGTGCCGCGGAAATTGCCGTCGAACCCTTCGGCCGGACCGCTTTCGGCGATATCAAGCGCCTTGCCCTGCGGGATGCCTTCGGCAATGTCGAACAGCACGACATCGCCCAGTTCCTTGATCGCGGCGAGATGGGCGAGCGTACCGCCAATCTGCCCCGCGCCGATAAGAGCAATCTTCGGTCTGGCCATGGATGGGTCTCCGGATCGGTTGGGTTGGTTTGGGCGAATGCCTAGTCCTTCACGCGCGCTCGCGCAAGTCCGCCGCGCTGCGGCAAGAGGACCGGGGCATTTGCCGCAGGCGCGCGCGGTGCTAAGACACCGCCGAGGCCCCGCCGGGGCGCTGACAGCCACGAGGGCGCGGGTGACGCTGGATTTCACGTTCTTTGCACTGGCGGTGCCGGCGGTGATCTTTGCCGGTGTCTCGAAAGGCGGCTTCGGCTCCGGTGCGGCCTTTGCGGCAACGCCGGTGCTGGCATTGGTTCTGTCACCAGGTCAGGCGCTGGGTCTGATGTTGCCTTTGCTGATGGCGATGGATCTGGCGACGCTGCGGCCCTATTGGCGCTTGTGGGATCGCGAAAGCGCGCGAAACCTGATTGTCGGCGCCGTGCCGGGTGTGGCGCTGGGCGCCGCGCTATACAGCATGGCCGATCCCGATCTTTTCCGCCTGTTGATCGGGGCCGTGGCGCTGAGTTTCGTCTTCTGGCAAATCGCCCGTGGCCGCGGCTGGATTCGCATAGCGCCGCACCCGGTGGGGGCACGATTTGGCATGACGGCGGGCTGATTTCGGGGTTCACGAGTTTTGTCAGCCATGCCGGCGGTCCGCCCGCGGCGATCTACCTTCTGGCGCGTGGGCTGGCCAAAACGCCGTTTCAGGCAACGACGGTGCTGGTGTTCTGGGTCGTCAACATCGTCAAGGCGATCCCCTTCGCCTTTCTGGGGATCTTTACTGCCCAGACCCTGTTTGCCGACCTGCTGCTGCTACCCTTTGCGCTGCTGGGGGCCTGGGCCTGGCGTGCGCGCGCATCACATGGTGTCGGAACGGGTGTTCTTTGCGGTCACCTACGTGTTGCTGGCCGCAACTGGATCAAAGCTGATCTGGGACGCGCTGACCTGAGGTCTCAAGCCGGTTCGCCCTTGGCAGGCAGCTCTTCGGTCACCGCTTCGAACCCCATGCCCGAGGCAACCAGACAGGTCAGCCCGGCCGGCGACGTGACGGTGATTGTCCAGCTGCCGCTTTCGGCCGAGGCAAACACCTCAACCACCGCATTGTTCGCGGCCAGCCCGACAGAACGCCGTGTTTCGCCGTACTTTTCGCTCAGGTGTTGCAGGACCTGCGCACGCTGCGCGCATTGAGAACCCTGGGCGTGAACCCGGTCGGCCGCCGCCGCAAGCCAGAGAAAGCCAAAAGCCAGAACCATGAAATTCCGAGACATCCGTGCCGCCTTTCCGGAGGGACCATGGCCACGGGTGAACAGTGTGGCCGCGCCAACCCTCCCCTGTTGCCCGTGTCGCGCCGATCCGGTCGATGCAGATGCCGTTACGTGCCGCGACAAGACCGATCATGCGCGACGAATGCGAATTCAGGGTTAACGCTTCGTGCGGGGGTTTTGCTGCAATGCGGCAAAGGGGGGTTGCCGAATGTGCGGCATCTGTGGTCGTTAACGAAAGAAAATTGCGTGGAGAGAATCATGGACCTGCGGTCGCGGCCCTACCGGTCGGTTCTGTACATCCCCGGTGCCCGGGCACGCGCGCTGGAAAAGGCGGCGAGCCTGCCCACAGATGCGATCATCTTCGATCTCGAAGACGCGGTCGCACCGGACGAAAAGGCCGACGCGCGCAGGCTTCTGGCGCAGACGCTGGCTGGTGCCGATTACGGCAAGCGCGCCCGGATCGTCCGGATCAACGGGCTGGACACCGAATGGGGCGAGGCCGATGCCAAGGCTTTGCCGATGCCGATATCGAGGCCGTGCTGGTGCCCAAGGTCTCGGCCCCCGGCGATCTCGACGCCGTAGCGACGCTTGTTCCCGACCGGCCGCTCTGGGCGATGATGGAAACGGCCGCCGGCATGCTGAACGCCGCAGCGATTGCCGCCCACCCGAAACTGGCCGGCATGGTCATGGGAACCAACGACCTCGCCAAGGAACTGGGTAGCCGCTTTCGCCCCGACCGGCTGGCGATGCAGACCGGGCTGGGCCTTTGCCTGCTGGCGGCGCGAGCGCAGGGCCTGACGATCATCGACGGCGTCTACAACGCCTTCAAGGACGATGCGGGCCTTGCCGCCGAATGCCAGCAGGGCCGCGATATGGGCTTTGACGGCAAGACGCTGATCCACCCCGCGCAACTGGCCATCGCCAATGCCGCCTTTGCACCGTCCGAAGACGAACTGGACCTGGCGCGCCGTCAGATCGAGGCGTTCGGCGAGGCCCGGGCGGCCGGGCAGGGTGTCGCCGTTGTCGACGGTCGGATTGTCGAGAACTTGCATATCGTCACCGCCAGAGCCACTTTGGCGCGAGCCGAAGCAATCGCTGCGATGGAGGTGGCGTGATGTACATGCTTGTTCTGGTGGTGGGCGTGAGCCTGTGGTGGGCCGCGCACATGTTCAAACGCCTTGCGCCGGACGCGCGCGCGCGGATGGGCGACGGCGGGCGGGGAATGGTTGCGCTGGCCATCGGGGTCTCGATCGTTCTGATGGTGGTGGGCTATCGTGGCGCGCCGGTCATCGACCTTTGGTATCCGCCGGCCTGGCTGACCCATGTCAACAACCTGATGGTTCTGGCCGCGATCTTCCTGATGAGTCCGGCGCCGCGCAAGGGCAGGCTGCTGAACGGGATGCGTCATCCGATGCTGGCAGGGTTTCGGGCCTGGGCGGCGGCACACCTTCTGGTCAATGGCGATCTTGCATCGATTCTGCTGTTCGGCGGGCTGTTCCTGTGGGCCACCGCCTCGGTGATCGCGATCAACCGGGCCGAACCGCATTGGCAACCGGACACGCCCGGAACCTACGCCAAGGACGCCATGTTTCTGGGTGCCTCGGTGGTGCTGATGGGGGTGATCGGCTACGTCCACACCTGGCTGGGTTACTGGCCCTTCGGCTGACCCGTTCAGCGACGCCCAAGGAGAGCGCGATGAAAACCAACCCCGGCAACTTTTTCGAAGATTACCGGCTGGGCCAGGACATTGTGCATGCCGTGCCGCGAACCGTGTCAGGCGGCGAACGCGCGCTTTACCATGCGCTCTATCCGGCCCGTCACGCGCTCTATTCCTCCGACGAGTTCGCGCGCGCATCTGGGCTGAAGGCCGCGCCGATCGACGATCTGGCAGCCTTTCACCTGGTGTTCGGCAAGACGGTGCCGGACATTTCGCTGAATGCCATAGCCAATCTCGGCTATGCCGAGGGCCGGTTTCATCGCCCGGTCTGGCCCGGTGACACGCTGCGCTCGGTGTCGCGGGTGATCGGGCTGAAGGAAAACTCCAACGGCAAATCCGGCGTTGTCTGGGTGCGGACCGAAGGGCGCAACCAGCGCGATGAGGTCGTGCTTGACTACGTGCGCTGGGTGATGGTGCGCAAACGCGACGCCGGGGCGCCGGCCCCGCAGGCCGTGGTGCCCGATCTTGCCGCGGCTGTCTCTCCGGCCGACCTGATCCTGCCCGATGGTCTGGATTTCACCGGTTACGACTTCGCGCTGGCGGGCGAGCGGCATCGCTGGGGCGACTATGCCGTGGGCGAGAAGATCGATCATGTCGATGGCGTGACGGTCGAAGAGGCCGAACACATGCTGGCGACCCGCCTGTGGCAGAACACCGCCAAGGTACATTTCGATGCGACCTTCCGCGAAGACGGTCAACGCCTGATCTACGGCGGCCATGTGATCTCCATGGCCCGCGCGCTCAGCTTCAACGGGTTGGCCAATGCCCAGATGATCGTCGCGCTGAATGCCGGCGCCCATGCCAACCCCTGTTATTCCGGCGATACGATCAAGGCCTGGTCGGAGGTTCTGGACAAGGCGGAAACCAGGGCCCCCGGTGTCGGTGCGCTGCGCCTGCGGCTGGTGGCGACGAAACAGGGTGCCGCCCCCTTTGCGTTCAAGGACGACAGCGGCCGCTATGCCCCCGAGGTGCTTCTGGACCTCGACTACTGGGCGCTGATGCCGCTATGACCCGGGCCGGCCTTTTCGGCGTTCTCGCGACCGTTGCCGGTACGACGGCGGCCCTAGCGGACGATCCGCGCGAGGATTTTGTCGCCGCAAACCTTCTGGCCACCTTCTATCATGAACTCGGCCATGCCCTGATCGATCAGATGCAGCTTCCCGTGCTTGGGCAGGAGGAAGACGCCGCGGACGTGCTGAGCGTGGTCCTGCTCGATCAGCTTTGGCAATCCGACGACGCCTTGGCGCTGGCCCAAGCCACGGCAGAGGCGTTTCGCCTGTCCGACGAGGAGGCGGGCGAAGATGTCGCATGGTGGGATGTCCATGGCCCTGACCTGCAACGATACTTCACCACGGTCTGCCTGATCTACGGGGCCGATCCGGATCGCCGGGCGGAATATGCCGAAGCGGCCGGCCTGCCGGAGGAACGGGCCGAAGGCTGTGTGGACGAATACGACCTCGCCGCCGCGTCCTGGGGTACCTATCTGGAAGAACTGGAGGCCAGCGGCGGCGGCACGTCGTTGTGGATGGCTGCGCAGGAGGACGACTCCGAACTGGTTCGCCTGATCGCCGACGAGATTGCCACGCTCAACCAATCCATGACGTTGCCGCGCCGCGTTGCGGTCCGGTTCGAGGACTGTGGCGAGCCCAACGCCTTTTACGATTCCACCGAAGATGCGATCACGCTCTGCCGTGAATATTCGGAGTACATGCGGGAGCTGTACGATGGCGGGTAATATGTGATCACAAAAAGTTTTTGCGTGATCACAAGGGCGCACTAATTGCGCTAACAGGCCAAAAATTGCCGTGCGCCGGCGTCGAGAACCGTGACTCGGACCAAAAAACACGGCATGAAAGGAAAACGCCCGTCGCGACCTTCCGGGCGCCCGATACAGCAAGGGGGATAACCATGGCCGATGTGAACCGGGGCAATCGTCCGCTGTCGCCCCATCTGCAGATCTACCGCCCGCAGCTGACATCGATCACCTCGATCCTGACCCGGATCACCGGTAACGGTCTGATCGTCGCCTCGGTGCTGATCGTCTGGTGGCTGCTTGCCGCCGCGACTTCCGAAACCTACTTCGCCGTGGCCGATGGCGTGATCACGTCGTTTCTGGGCGATCTCGTGATGTTCGGCTCGCTCTGGGCGGTCTGGTACCACTATTGCGCCGGGCTTCGGCATCTTTACTGGGATTCCGGCCGCGGTTTCGACCTTCCAACCGCAACGCGGCTGGCCTGGATGGTCGTCGGCGGTTCGCTGATCCTGACCGTTCTGACCGTTCTTGTGATCTGAGGAGGCTGCCATGGGCTATTTGACCGACCGCAAGCGGGCCGCCGGGCTGGGTTCTGCCAAGCAGGGCACCGAGCACCATTGGTTCATGCAGGTTTCGGCCGTCGGGCTGGCCATTGTCGTGCCGATCTTCATCTTCCTTGTCGGCCCGCTTCTGGGCGCCCCGCATGACGAGGTCGTGGCCACCTTCAGCCGGCCGTTCCCGGCGATCATCACGGCGCTCGTCGTCTGGGCCTCGATGGTGCATTTCAAGAAGGGCGCGACCACCATGATCGAGGATTACGCACACGGCTTTGCGCGCAAGGCGCTGATCATCGCCGTGACCTGCATCAGCTATGCTGTCATGGCCACCGGGCTTTATGCCCTGGCGCGCATGGCGCTTTAGGACGGAGCAAGGGGCCGATGGCAGCTTACGAATACGAAACGCATGACTATGATGTTGTGGTGGTCGGCGCCGGCGGCGCGGGCTTGCGCGCCACATTGGGCATGGCCGAACAGGGCCTGCGCACCGCCTGCGTGACCAAGGTTTTCCCGACCCGCAGCCACACCGTCGCGGCGCAGGGCGGCATCGCCGCCAGCCTGGGCAACATGGGCCCCGACAGCTGGCAATGGCACATGTACGACACCGTGAAGGGGTCGGACTGGCTGGGCGATACCGATGCGATGGAATACCTCGCCCGCGAAGCGCCCAAGGCGGTTTACGAACTGGAACACTACGGCGTGCCGTTCAGCCGGACGGAACAGGGCAAGATCTATCAGCGCCCCTTCGGCGGCCATACCACCGAGTTCGGCGAAGGCCCCCCGGTCCAGCGCACCTGCGCCGCAGCAGACCGCACCGGCCACGCGATCCTGCATACGCTTTACGGCCAGTCGCTGAAGAACAACGCCGAGTTCTTCATCGAGTATTTCGCCATCGACCTGATCATGAGCGAGGATGGCCAATGCCGGGGCGTCATCGCATGGAAGCTGGATGACGGCACGATCCATGTCTTCAACGCCAAGATGACCGTGCTGGCGACCGGCGGTTATGGCCGCGCCTATTTCAGCGCGACCTCGGCCCACACCTGCACCGGCGATGGTGGCGGCATGGTCGCCCGCGCCGGCCTGCCGCTGCAGGACATGGAATTCGTGCAATTCCACCCGACTGGCATCTACGGTTCGGGCTGTCTGATCACGGAAGGCGCACGCGGCGAGGGCGGGTATCTGACCAACAGCCAGGGCGAGCGCTTCATGGAACGCTATGCGCCCACCTACAAGGACCTTGCCAGCCGCGACGTCGTCAGCCGCTGCATGACGATCGAGATCCGCGAAGGACGCGGCGTCGGCCCCGAAGGCGACCACATTCACCTGCATCTCAACCATCTGCCGCCGGAAACCCTGGCGCTGCGGCTGCCGGGTATTTCCGAAAGCGCCCGCATCTTCGCCGGTGTCGATCTGACCAAGGAGCCGATCCCGGTCCTGCCCACCGTTCACTACAACATGGGTGGCATTCCGACGAATTACTGGGGCGAGGTTCTGGCCCCGACCAGGAAATCGCCCGACGCGGTCTTCCCCGGCCTGATGGCGGTGGGCGAGGCTGGTTGCGCATCTGTCCACGGTGCTAACCGGTTGGGTTCCAACAGTCTGATCGACCTTGTCGTCTTTGGCCGTGCCGCCGCGATCCGGGCCGGCGAAATCGTTGACCCGAACGAAGCCAACGCACCGCTCAACACCGCCAGCGTCGAACAGGCGCTTGACCGGTTCGACGGGCTTCGCCACGCCTCGGGCGCGGTGCCCACCGCCGATCTGCGGCTCGAAATGCAGAAGACCATGCAGGCCGATGCCGCCGTCTTCCGCACCGACAAGACGCTGGCCGAAGGCGTCCAGAAGATGACCGCCGTCGCGGCCAAGGTTGCGGATCTGAAGGTTACCGACCGCTCGCTGATCTGGAACAGCGACCTGATGGAAACGCTCGAACTGACCAACCTGATGCCCAATGCGCTGGCCACCATCGTCGGCGCCGAGGCCCGCAAGGAAAGCCGTGGCGCGCATGCGCACGAGGACTACCCCAATCGCGACGACAAGAACTGGCGCAAGCATTCGCTGGCCTGGGTCGATGGCAACAAGGTCAAGCTTGACTATCGCCCGGTCCACCTGGACCCGCTGACCACCGAATCCGAAGGCGGGATCGACCTGAAAAAGATCGCGCCGAAGGCTCGGGTTTACTGATGAATCCGGCGGTTTCATTCCTGCTGCTGTCAGTCGTCCTTCTGCAGGGCTGTACCGCGCTGGTGGTTCGCGACGGATCGCGCCGCGTCTCGCTGAAGGCCATCGGCGCGGTCATGGCCGAAGAGCAGCCTGGCATCGACAGCGACGAGGCGGCGCAATGCGTGTTGGGTGCCATGTCGACAGTGGAAACGGTCGGCCTCGGCATCGGTGACCATCATCGCGGGGTGGCGCCCGAAGCGCGGGCCAAGATCATCGCTTTTGCCGCGCGGCCCGAGGCGACCGCATGCCTTGACACGCTCGCGGCGACAGAGCCGGCAGAATGACAGCGCCGCGCCGCCTCCATGTCCTTGCCTCGTTCGCGCTGATTGGCGGCGTACTCTTCGGCTGTTCTCCGCGCGAAGTGGCCGATGCGGCGGTCGAACGCGCGGCGCGCACGGTGATCACCCCGGTCGTCGACGATCTGGTTACCGGGATGCAGGCGCAGGCAGCGACCGATTGCATCCTTGCCAATGCCTCGCCCGAGGAAAAGCAGGCGCTCGCCCGCGATGTCGGCACCATTGCCGGCACCACGACCCGCGCCCGGGTGGCCGCAATCGTCGCGCGGCCCGAAACCCAGACCTGCCTGAACGCGGCCGGCGTGCCGCCGCTGGGATTGTGAGGGATCGCGATGAAAGCCCTTGCTGTTGCCGTTCTCTTGCTTCTTCCCGCCGCCTGCGGGCCGGTCACGGTCGAACAGGCGGAACGGCAATGCCTTGAACGTGCGCGCCTCGCCGAACATCCGCGCGGTATGGTCAAGATCGGCACCGGCAGAGGTGGCTCGCGCGTCGGCGGCTCCATCTCGATCTCGTCCGACTTCATTCAGGGCCGCGACCCCTCGGCGCTTTACGACAGTTGCGTGCAAAGCAAATCCGGCCAGCTCCCGCGCCGGCCCTACTACACACTGGAAAGCCGCTGACATGGCGGATCGCCAGAACCGATATCGTCGGGCCTGTCCCGATCAGAGCGAAAGGTGAAACATGGTCCAGTTCACGCTTCCCAAGAATTCCAAGATCCGCACTGGCAAGACCTGGCCAAGACCCACGGCCGCGACGAATGTGCGCAAGTTCCAGATCTACCGCTGGGATCCCGATACCGGTGAGAACCCGCGGGTCGACACCTATTTCCTGGATATGGACCAGTGTGGGCCGATGGTTCTCGACGCGCTGATCAAGATCAAGAACGAGATCGACCCGACGCTGACCTTCCGCCGGTCCTGCCGCGAAGGCATCTGCGGATCCTGCGCGATGAACATTGACGGGATCAATACGCTGGCCTGTATCTATGGCCTGGATGAGGTGAAGGGCGATGTGAAGATCTATCCGCTGCCGCATATGCCGGTGGTGAAGGACCTGATCCCCGACCTCACCCATTTCTACGCCCAGCATGCCTCGATCATGCCATGGTTGGAGACCAAGACCAACCGCCCGGCCAAGGAATGGCGCCAGTCGATCGAAGACCGCAAGAAGCTCGACGGGCTTTATGAATGCGTGATGTGCGCCTCCTGCTCCACCTCCTGCCCCAGCTACTGGTGGAATGGCGACCGTTACCTTGGGCCGGCGGCGCTTCTGCACGCCTACCGCTGGATCATCGACAGCCGTGACGAGGCGACGGGCGAACGTCTGGACGGGCTGGAAGACCCGTTCAAGCTTTACCGCTGCCACACGATCATGAACTGCACCAAGACCTGCCCGAAGGGTCTGAACCCTGCCAAGGCCATCGCCGAGATCAAGCGGCTGATGGTCGAACGGGTGGTCTAGGACCGCGCCTTAACGCAACTGCACGGCTTGCCAGCCGGCGCGGAGATCGACCAGACCGACGTGGCGGTCGGACAGCAGCGCGGGTCGCTGGGGCCGAGCGTTGTCGTCGTCACCTCGATCCGGTCGGGCAGAAACCGCACGTCACGCGGCTCAAAGCCAAAGACGTTGGCAATCGTTCCATCCAGAACAAAGCCCGCGTCGGTACGGCCGAAATGGCCGACGACGATATCGACATTGCCGGCCGAGCCATCGATATGGGGTAGACCACGCCGATCGCCTCGCGCGCCTGCGCCGGATCGGGGTTGTCGGGTAGCCAGAAGAACACCTCCGACATGCGGTTTGGCGCCAGTGACTGCACCAAGAACCCGTGAAGGTCGCCCCAGCGGGCAAGGTCCTGCGCCTGCGCGCCCGGGTTGGCCAGACAAAGGGCGGCGCTCAGGATCAAACCGCGAAACGCATTGGTCATGAAAACCTCCCTAAACTGTCCCGGCCAGATTGACCGCTGAAGCCATCGGCGGTCAAGCATGGCAGGCTGCCGGCCTGTTTCACCGCTATGTCTCCGGTTGGCGCCGTGCTAGATTGGCACCCTGATCCCCTCAGGAAAGGGCGCGCGATGACTCGGGCTGTGACGCTGCTGGTTGGCACCACGAAGGGGCTCTTTCTGATCGACGGCGCGAAAGACTGGGCGGTATCCGGCCCGCATTGCGACGGCTGGCCGATCAATCACGCAGTGGGCGATCCCGCGACCGGCACGATCTGGGCCGGTGGCGGCGGGGATTGGCATGGCGCGGGTATCTGGCGTTCGGACGATCAGGGCAAGTCGTGGACGCTGGCCAAGCTGACCGGCGGCATGATGGACGACTGGGCCGCCAATGATCCCGATTTCGCCGCCATGATCGGCTGGACGCCCGGCGATCCGCCCTTCTCCAAGGAGTTTTCGCAGATATGGTCGCTTGGCCGGGTGGATGGCACGCTATACGCCGGGACCAAGCCGGCGAACCTGCTGCAAAGCACCGACAACGGGCAAAGCTGGACCCGCGTCGCGGGTTTGACCGATCATCCTTCTCGCCCCGACTGGAACGGCGGCGCGGCGGGGCTCGTCCTGCACACCATCGTGGCTGATCCGAAAAACCCCAGAAAGATCTGGGTCGGTATCTCCGCCGCCGGCGTCTTCGCGACCGAGGATGGCGGCGCGACATGGGAACGCCGCAACCGCCTGTCCAACGCCGAAGCCTGTGGCGAGCACCATCACCCCGCCGCCCCGCGCGACGGCGAAACCGGCCATTGCGTGCACAACATGATGCGCGCGCCGGGGGCGGGCGATGTGCTTTACCAGCAAAACCACCATGGCGTCTGGCGCAGCGCCGATGGCGGTCGCAGCTGGGATGACGTCAATGCCGGCCTTCCCTCCACATTCGGCTTCCCGATCCGCGTCCACCCCCGCGATCCGGACACGATCTGGACATTGCCCCTGAACGGCGACAGCGCCGGGCGCTTTCCGCCCGATGCCGCAGCCGCGGTCTGGCGTTCACGCGATGGCGGCCAAAGCTGGCAGGCGATGCGCAAGGGGCTGCCGCAAACCGCCTGTTACTTCACCGTCCTGCGGCAGGCGATGGCTGGTGATACCGCCAGTCCGGCAGGCATCTATTTCGGCACCAATTCCGGGTCGGTCTTTGCCAGCCTCGACGAGGGCGACAGCTGGTCCGAGGTCGCGCGCCACCTGCCGACGGTACTGGGCGTCGAGGTGCTTGAACACGCCTGAAGGCGTTGGGCCTTACATTCCGCCGCGGGCCGCTTACATGCCTTCGGGTCGGCCCTTGCATCACCGCGTCAGATTGGAAAACGCCATGCCGCTGGTCAGTCCCGAAAGACGGCGCGCCCTGCGGCAGAAGGTCCGGCGCCTTCTGGTGCGGATCAACCGCTGTGTTCCGCCGGGCGCCCGGCTGGCGCTCGGCCTTGTCCTGATCGCGGGCGGGACGCTGGGCTTCCTGCCGGTTCTGGGTTTCTGGATGCTTCCGCTAGGCCTTGGCGTGGCCTGGCTCGATATCCGCGCCTTTCGCCGTCGCAACCGGCCCTGAACCGCTTGCGCACGTGGCCATGGCGCGCGCATAGTCCAGCCGGAAACCAAAGGATCGCCCATGAGCCGCGCCCCGCAAGACGCCGAAGCCCGCCGTGCCATCGCGCCGGTCATCTGTTACCCGACCGAGACCCTGCCACAGCCCGATCTGGCGGCCTATCAGGCCGCGCGCGAGGGTATGGAACACGTCGCCACGGTCACGGTCCCACCGCGCGAAGCCGGCTGTTTCCACGTTCCGGCCGGCCATGTCTTCCGGATCCTATCGGTCGAAGGACCGCAGGTCGGCGATCTCAACCTCTGGAATGCCCACGACCTTTCGGAACGCTTCTATTCCGGCAAGACCCGCGCGCTTCACGGCACGCATGTCACCACCGGCCACCGGCTGTGGAGCAGCTTTCCCGCGCTGCGCCCGATGGCCACGATCACCGACGACACGCTCGGCTGGTACGGCATAGATGCCTATGGCGGGTCGGTCCATGATGTAATCGGCACGCGCTGCGATCCCTATACCCATTGCCTGCTGAGCCATGGCGGCCAGTACCACCATTGTTGCCATTCGAACCTGACGCGCGCTCTGGCTGCCGAAACCGGCCTGCCTGCGCAGGAGGCGGAGCGCCATGTCCATGACGTCCTGAACGTCTTCATGTGCACGGGCTTTACTCGCGACACCGGCCAGTACTTCATGAAGGCTTCGCCGGTCCGCCCCGGCGATTACCTTGAATTCTTTGCCGAAATCGATCTTCTGGGTGCGCTCTCAGCCTGTCCGGGTGGCGATTGCTCGGCCGAACATTCCTCTGATGCCGCCGCTTGCCACCCGCTTGAGGTTGCAGTTTTCCGCCCCAAGTCGCTGCCCGCAGGCTGGTCAATCCCGCCGGTCAGCGGCTACGACCGCAGCCACGGTCTTTGATCCTTCATCTTGGCCGAAATACTCCCGGGGGTCCGGGGGCGGCGCCCCCGGTGCGCCCGTCAGACCCCGCGCATGTAGCGATAACCGTCAAACCGCGCCCGCATTGCCGCGACGCGCGGCGCCAGCGCCTCGGGTGCATTCGAACGCAACGTCTCGGCGATCAGCCCGGCCAGTTCCGGCACATCCGCGCGCGTGACGCCCCGGCGCACCAGTTCCGGCGTGCCGATCCGCAGCCCGTTCATGTCGCCACCGACCGCCGCCACGGGCAGCCCGATCCCGCAGGCCAGAAAACCCGCCTTGCGAAGCGTCTTCGACGCGGCCTGACCGCCCCCGAACCCCGCCGCCTCTATCGCAAACTGATGCGAGGCGGTCATCCCCTCGGCGGTTCGGAACACCGGCAGGCCATGCCCGGCGAGTGCGTCGGCCAGTGCCTGCGACAGCGCCACCATCTCGGCCGCGTAAGACGCACCGAAGTCGCGCCAGTCGAGCATCGTCAGGGCCAGCGCAGCCGATTTTGCGGCGTCGAAGTTCGCGGTCATGCCGGGAAAGGCGATGGCGTCCAGCCGCTCGGCAATGTCCGCGTCATTGGTCACCGCAACGCCACCCGCCGGGCCGCCAAGGCTCTTGTAGGTCGAAAACGTCATCAGATGAGCGCCTTCGTTCAGCGGGTTCGCCCAGACGCCGCCGGCTATGATGCCGCATTGGTGCGCCGCATCGAACAGCACGCGGGCGCCGACGCCATCGGCGATGGCGCGGATGGCGCGCACCGGGTGGGGGAACAGGTTCAGGCTGCCGCCGATGGTGATGATCTTCGGCTTGACGCGCATGGCCAGCTCTGACAGCGCCTCCAGATCCACGGTATAGCCATCGGCCTGAACCGGGGCCGGATGGGTCACCAGCCCGTAAAGGCCCGCACATCCGGCGGCGTGGTGGGTTACATGCCCGCCGATACTGGCCGGCGGCGCGATGATCGCATCGCCGGGGCTGGCCAACGCCATGAAACCGTAAAGGTTTGCCAGCGCCCCGGACCCGACACGGATTTCGGCATGACTTGCCTGAAAAACTTCGGCGACGAGCTCGGCGGCGATGACCTCAATCTCCTCGATCGCCTCAAGCCCCATTTCGTATTTGTCGCCCGGATAGCCCAGCGACGGCCGGCTGCCGAGGCCACGGGCCAGAACCGCCTCTGCCGCGGGGTTCATCACATTGGTCGCCGGGTTGAGGTTGAAGCATTCGCGGTCGTGAATGGTCAGGTTGCGCGCGATCAGCGCCTCGATGCGCTCGGCCACTGCGCCAGAGGCGCGGCCGGCGGTCTCTGCGGCGATCCGTTGCACCAGCGCTTCGCAATCGGCGGGCACCCACGGGCGGCGGGCGAGATGGGTCATGGCATGTCTCCCAAGGTTTTTCACAGCTAAGCGCAGCGCGGACTTGCGCGCAAATCAGTTTTCTGAAAAATTAGATTTAGAAAAATTAAATCTCATGGCCGTCGCACCACCCCGCCCAAAAACCCCGCACCTGACCGCGCTGCGTGCCTTTGAGGCGGCCGCGCGACTTCGCGGATTTTCCCTTGCAGCAGAAGAGCTTGGCGTGACGCCCGGGGCAATTACCGCGCAGGTGAAAGGGCTGGAGGCGGATGTCGGCGCACCGCTGTTCGAACGAAACGCACGGGGCGTTGTGTTGACGGAGCTAGGCGAAACCGTGCTTCCCGCCTTTGTGGAGGCTTTCGACACGCTGGGCCGGGCCGTGCAAATGCTGCGCAGCGAAGCCGCGCCACAGGTCGTGCATATTGCGGCACTCCCGGCGGTGGCGCAGCTTTGGCTGTCGCCGCGCCTGCCCGCCCTGCGCGCGGCGGCCCCGGAAATCACCATTTCGATAACGGCGATGGAACAGCCCCCGAATCTCAAACGGGCGCCCTACGATCTGTCGCTTTTCTACGCACCGGAAGGGCGCGGAACGCCCCTGGCGCCCGATGTGATCTTTCCGGTCTGCGCCCCAGCGCTGGCCGAACGGCTGAGCGCGCCGGAAGATCTGCGCGGGATCGCCTGCCTTTCCGATGCGGTCTGGAGAGAGGACTGGGCGATCTGGGCGGAACGGGCGATGCCCGGCCACCGCTTTACTCCGCACGGCCCGGTTTTTTCGCTTTACGCGCTGGCGGTCGAAGAGGCGGTGAACGGCGCCGGTGTCCTCATGGGTCACGAAGCGCTGGTAGCCGATCACCTGTGCAGTGGCGCACTGGTCGCGCCGTTCAGCGAACGCGCGGCCTTGCCGCGTTCGCTGACGCTGTGGTCGGCGCGGACATTGCCGCGCGGTCAGGCGGCGGAACGCGTGGCGCGCTGGCTGGAAAGTCAGGACTGACCGCGCCTAGGCAAAGGCCGCCTCAAGCGCGATTTCGACCATATCGCCAAAGCTGCGCTCGCGTTCCGATGACGGCAGTTCCTCGCCGGTTTGCAGATGGTCCGATATCGTCAGGATCGCCAGCGCCCGGCGTCCGTAGCGGGCGGCGAGCGTGTAAAGCTCGGCGGCCTCCATCTCGACGCAGAGAACGCCGTGGCGGGTCATCTGCTCCAGCAGATCGCCGCGTTCGTCATAGAAGGTATTCGAGGAATAGATGCCGCCGGCATGGGTGCTGACACCTCTGGCGCTCGCGGCGGCATGCGCGGCACTCAACAGGCCCCAATCGGCGACAGGAGCATAGTTCAGCTCTTTGAAAATGCCCTGCGAGGGGGTCGACATCGCCGTGCAACTCATCGCCAGCACGACATCGCGAACCTTCACCTGCGGCTGCATGCCACCGGCCGAGCCGATGCGGATCAGCGTTTGCGCGCCAAAGTCGCGGATCAGTTCGTTGACATAGATCGAAAGCGACGGCATGCCCATTCCGGTGCCGTGGATGGTCACCGGATTACCCTTGTAGTCCCCGGTGAAGGCCAGCATCCCGCGGACCTCGTTCACAAGGCGGGGCGATTTCAGAAAAGTCTCTGCCGCCCAGCGTGCGCGATAGGGATCGCCGGGCAAGAGAACGGTCTCGGCAATGTCGCCGGGCTTTGCGCCAATATGAACGGTCATGCTGCTTTTCCTGTTCTGGATCGGAACTGATAGCGCATGGGCCGAAGCCTTGGCAAGCGATCAGGTCGCGGCGAAACCTGAAAGATAGCGATAAAGCCGCGCAAAACTGGCGGGCGAGGCGTCGCGCTCCGCTCGTGCGAAATCCAGCAATGCCTGTTCGTGATCGACAAGCGTTTGCAGTACAGCCGCGTCGTCGCCTTCGGCACGGTCGCGAAGATCGGTGAACTCCGCGACATAGGCGGGATAATCGGCAATGACGTGGTCGAGAAAGCCATGCCACCCCATGGTCGACACCGCCTGCGCCTCGGCCGCCCCTTCGGCGCGCAAGGCGTCGCGCGGGGTGTCCGGCAGGCCGTGGCGGCGGGCGACAGGCGCGATGGCCGCCTCTGTCACACGCTCGATTTCGGCGAAAAGCTCCAGCGCTTCGGCCGCGCGGCCGCCAAAATGCCGACCCAGAGTGGCAAAGAAGGCCTCGCCCGATATTTCCTCTTCATAGGCCGCTTTCAGCGCGGCTCGGAAATCGGCGAACTGGCGGGGCGCGGCAGCCATGTTACTCGGCCGCGACGGCGCCGGGTTCGGCGAGCGCGACGATATCCATCATGATCCGGTTCAGTTCGAAATCCTTGGGTGTGTAGACGGCGGCAACCCCCATCGCGCGCAGCCGCTGGGCGTCCTCTTCGGGGATGATCCCGCCCACGACCAGCGGCACGCCACCCAGCCCGGCATCGCGCAGCCGGCCAAGCGTTTCCGCGATCAGCGGCAGGTGGCTTCCCGACAGGATCGAAAGGCCGATGACATGGGCCTCCTGCTCTGCGGCGGCGGCTACGATTTCAGCCGGGGTCAGGCGAATGCCTTCATAGTGAATGTCCATGCCGCAATCGCGCGCCCGTGCGGCGATCTGTTCGGCGCCGTTGGAATGGCCGTCCAGCCCCGGTTTGCCGACCAGGAATTTCAGCCGCCGACCCAGTCGGGTCGAGGCGCGGTCGACCGCCTCGCGGATCGGGTCCAGCCCTTCGGTACGGTTTGACGGGTTGCGGCTGACCCCGGTCGGCGCGCGGTATTCGCCGAAGGCCGCGCGTACCATCGCACCCCATTCGCCGGTCGTCGCGCCCGCCTTCGCGGCGGCGATGGAGGGCGGCACGATATTGGTGCCGCTTTGCGCCGCAACACGCACCGCCCCCAGCGCGGCTTGCACCGCGGATTCGTCGCGCGATGCGCGCCAGGCTTTCAGCCGTTCGATCTGATCGCGTTCAGCGGCCTCGTCCACCACCATGATGGCACCGTCGCCGGCGGTCAGCGGGCTTTCGGCCGCCTCGGTCCAGCGGTTGACGCCCACCACGGTGGTTGCACCCGCCTCGATCCGGCCGATGCGTTCGGCGTTTGCCTCGACCAGCCGGCCCTTCATGTATTCGATCGCCGCCACTGCACCGCCCATGCCGTCGATCTGCGCCAGTTCGGCCCGCGCGCCATCCTTCAGCGCATCGACCTTTCCCGCGATCACCGGGTTTCCGTCGAACAGGTCGCCATATTCCAGCAGGTCGGTTTCATACGCGAGGATCTGCTGCATCCGCAGCGACCATTGCTGGTCCCATGGGCGCGGCAGGCCTAGCGCCTCGTTCCAGGCGGGCAATTGCACGGCGCGTGCGCGTGCGTTCTTCGACAGGGTGACAGCCAGCATCTCGATCAGGATGCGATAGACGTTGTTTTCGGGCTGCTGTTCGGTCAGGCCCAGCGAATTGACCTGAACGCCATAGCGGAAGCGGCGGTATTTGGCATCGGCGATCCCGTAGCGTTCGGCGCAGATCTCGTCCCAAAGCTCGACAAAGGCGCGCATCTTGCACAGCTCGGTGACGAAACGGATGCCGGCATTCACAAAAAACGAAATCCGCCCGACCATCGAAGGGAAGGCCGCCGCATCGACCTTGCCGCGAAGGTCATCGAGAACCGCGATCGCCGTGGCCAGCGCAAAGGCCAGTTCCTGTTCCGGTGTCGCGCCCGCCTCCTGCAAATGGTACGAACACACATTCATCGGGTTCCATTTGGGCAGATGTTCGGCCGTATAGGCGGCAACATCTGTGATCATCCGAAGCGAGGGCTTGGGCGGGCAGATGTAGGTGCCGCGGCTCAGGTATTCCTTGATGATGTCGTTCTGCACCGTGCCCTGAAGTGCGGCGATATCGGCGCCCTGTTCCTCGGCGACGGCGATGTACAGCGCCAACAGCCATGGGGCGGTGGCGTTGATCGTCATAGAGGTGTTCATCTGTTCCAGCGGGATCTCTTCGAAAAGCGCCCGCATGTCGCCCAGATGAGAGATCGGCACACCGACCTTGCCGACCTCGCCCCTGGCCAGTTCGTGATCGCTGTCGTAGCCGGTCTGGGTCGGCAGGTCGAAGGCTACAGAAAGCCCGGTCTGCCCCTTGGCCAGATTGGTACGGTAAAGCGCGTTCGAGGCGGCCGCGGTGGAATGGCCCGCATAGGTGCGAAACAGCCAGGGCTTGTCTTTCTTGGCCTCGGTCATGGCGCTCTCCGGAATCGTCTTTGGTAATTTTCTTACGCAAGCCCGGTGATACGGGGAACTTTGTGACCTTGTCAATTCGCTGCGTCGCGGCATGGCCGCATTGTCCACGCCGGGGAAACCTGCCACGGTACTGGCGATGTTTCGCACGGTTTCCCTGCCGCTCTGGCTTCTGGTCCTGATCCTTGCCTTTGCGGCGGTGACCTTTGCATCGCATTTCCTTTTTCCGTCCGTGCGCTGGTTTTTCCGGCGTCGAATGGAACGGGTGGTGGCCCGGCTGAACGAACGGCTTGACCGGCCGATCCAGCCCTTCAAGCTGATGCAGCGGCAGGACATGATCGCGCGGTTGATCCATGACCCCAAGGTGATGGAGGCGGTGGTCGAACAGGCGCGCGAAACCGGCGCCCCGGAAAACGTGGCCTTTCACGAGGCCCGGACCTACGCGCGCGAAATCGTGCCGGGGTTCTCCGCCACTCTTTATTTCGGTTTCGCCACCCGCGCGGCCAAGGCCCTGTCAAAGCTCCTCTACGATGTGCGCGTCGGCCGGTTCGAAGCCGAGGAAATCGGCGAGATCGACCCCGATGCGACGGTTATCTTCGTGATGAACCATCGCTCGAACATGGATTACGTGCTGGTCACATGGCTGGTCGCACGACGTTCGGCGCTGTCTTATGCGGTGGGCGAATGGGCGCGGGTCTGGCCCCTGTCGCGGCTGATCCGGGCGATGGGCGCCTATTTCATCCGCCGCGGGTCGCGCAACACGCTCTACCGTCGCGTCCTTGCGCGCTATGTGCAGATGGCGACCGAAGCCGGTGTGACCCAGGCGGTCTTCCCCGAAGGTGGTCTCAGCCTCGATGGCCGGGTCGGGTCCGCACGCATGGGCCTTCTGAGCTATATTCTGGCCGGCTACCGGCCGGGCGAAAGCCGCGATGTCGTCTTCATCCCGGTGGGCATCGCCTATGACCGGGTGGTCGAAGACCGGCTTCTGACCGAGGCGCATGTGACAGGCGTGCGCCGCTTCCGCGCCCGTCCACTGGCGATACTGGGGTTTTTGGGCCGTACCCTGTGGCGGATGCTGCGCGGACGGTTCCCGGGGTTTGGCCGCGCTGGTGTCAGCTTTGGCAAGCCCCTGTCGCTTGCGGCCTTCATGGCGCAAACCGGTCGGGTCGAACCCGAGGCGCTGGGCGCCCGGCTGATGGCCGATATTGCCGCTGTGGTGCCGGCGCTGCCGGTTCCGCTTGTTGCCGCACTTTGCGCGGATGGGCCGGTTCCGCGAGCCGATCTGACAAACCGGTTGACCGCGTTGATGGCACGGCTTTCGGCGATGGGCGTTTCCGGCCCCCTAACGCCCGTCGAACAGGACGAAGCGCTTCGCGAGGGGCTGCGCGCCCTTGAAAAGCGCGATATCCTGCGCGAAAGCGATGGTCGTTTGCAAACCGCCCCGGGAAAGGCCGCGCTGATCGAATTCTACGCCGCGCCGATCCGCCAGCATTTGGATGCAGTTGCGGCATCAGTGACGCCGAATTCACGGCAATCGTCAACGAACGAGACATAAAATTACAAAACAATACCTTTCGCGGGTTGCATTGTTGCGTAACGGATCGTATTTCAGGCCTGTAGTCCGCGTTGATTCTGCAATGCGGCATTGTGATTGCGACAGGAGGCTAGCATGGCTCTGGATACCAACCCCTCGATCGTGGCCTACGACGCGCCCGAAAAGGATCTTTACGAGATCGGGGAGTTGCCGCCCTTGGGCTCTGTCCCGAAATCCATGTACGCCTGGGCGATCCGCAAGGAACGCCACGGCGAGCCCGATACGGCCATGCAGGTCGAGGTCGTGGAAACCCCCGAAATCGACAGCCACGAGGTGCTGGTTCTGGTGATGGCGGCGGGCGTCAACTACAACGGTGTCTGGGCCGCGCTGGGCGTCCAGATCAGCCCCTTCGACGGGCACAAGGCGCCCTATCACATCGCCGGGTCCGACGCCTCCGGGATCGTCTGGAAGGTCGGCGACAAGGTGAAGCGCTGGAAAGTGGGTGACGAGGTGGTCATCCACTGCAATCAGGACGATGGTGACGACGAGGAATGCAACGGCGGCGACCCGATGTTCTCGCCCAGCCAGCGCATCTGGGGCTATGAAACACCCGATGGCTCCTTCGCCCAGTTCACCCGCGTGCAGGCGCAGCAGCTGATGGCCCGGCCAAAGCACCTGACCTGGGAAGAAAGCGCCTGTTACACGCTGACCTTGGCCACCGCCTACCGGATGCTTTTGGCCATCGCCCGCATATCCTGAAGCCGGGCGATAACGTGTTGGTCTGGGGTGCGTCGGGCGGTCTTGGCTCATACGCGATCCAGTTGATCAACGCGGCGGGCGCCAATGCGATCGGCGTGATCTCCGAAGAGGACAAGCGCGAATTCGTCATGGGCCTGGGCGCAAAGGGCGTCATCAACCGCAAGGATTTCAACTGCTGGGGCCAGATGCCCAAGGTCGGCACGCCCGAATACGGCGCGTGGTTCAAGGAGGCGCGCAAGTTCGGCGCCGCGATCTGGGAGATCACCGGCAAGGGCAACAACGTCGACATGGTCTTCGAACACCCCGGAGAGGCGACCTTTCCGGTTTCGGTCTTCGTGGTCAAGCGCGGCGGCATGGTAGTGATCTGCGCCGGCACGACCGGCTATAACCTGACTTTCGACGTTCGCTATCTCTGGATGCACCAGAAACGCGTGCAGGGCAGCCACTTCGCCAACCTCAAGCAGGCCGCGGCGGCCAACAAGCTGATGCTGGAGCGCCGGCTCGACCCCTGCATGTCCGAGGTTTTTCCATGGGCCGAGATTCCGGGCGCCCATATGAAGATGCGCCGCAACGAACACAAGCCCGGCAACATGGCCGTACTGGTTCAGGCGCCGCGCACCGGCCTGCGCACCTTCGAAGACACGCTGGAAGCCAGCCGCGGCGCGTGACACCGGCGCGTTTGCCCACGCCTCGCCGCCTCGCCAGTCCCGGCGGGGCGGGTCCGCGACGTTAATTTTCGTTAAAAGTGTTTCTATTCTGCACGGCAAAGGTGGTACCCTGCCCGAACAGCACTTGCTATGGTTGCATTTTGGCAAGCGGGACGACCGATGCGGGGTGACATGCGTGACGACTGGGTTCTGGACGTGCTGATGGATCTTCGGACCTTCGCGCTGAAGAACGGGATGGACAAGCTGGCCGACAAGCTGGTCGAAACGACGCAGGTCGCCGCGTCCGAGATATCGTCGCGCGGGCTGGGAAAGGCCCAGCCGGCCGAACCCCTGGGGCTGGACCGGAAGTAGGCGCTGGCGTCTACCAGGCAACAAGACCGCACGGCGTTGCCGATCGGCATGCACTGGCTGGTGGCGCACGCCCAAGACCCCGGTTAGGGTCGCGCCATGGATGACGCCGAATTCACATTTTCCGACGATCAGGCCGAGGCCTGGGACCGGATCGCCGAAGCGCTGCGCGCAGTCGGGGTCGATATCGACGAAGGCGATCGCACCCCTCAGGCCGGCGACGGTCAGGTTCTGGCGGTGGTTGGCAAGGCCGGCTCCGGCAAGACGCTGTTGCTGGCCGCGCTTTGCAAGGCGGCCGTCGAAGCCGGTGTCGATATCGTTTCGGCCGATTACGAAGGCCGCCGCCGCAAGGACCGCCGCACGCTGGCTGTTCTGGCCCCCACCAACAAGGCCGCGAGCGTCCTGCGCAGCCGCGGCGTGCCGGCCACGACGATTCATCGCATCCTCTATACACCGGTCTATGACCCCGAATACGAACGGATCGCCGATTGGCTGGTTGGCACCGGCACCCGGCCCGAGGTCGAGGGGCTGACCGATGCCGCGCTGGACCGTGCCAAGGCCTTCTACGACACCGTCAAGTCGATCCCCGGCGCACTCGCCGCCGCAGGGCTACGGGGTTCGGATTTCATTCGTGGCTGGAAGCGGCGCGAAGACCCGCTCGACATCGGGTTTGTCGACGAAAGCTCGATGCTGGACGAACGCCAGCTCGAAGACCTCAAAGAGGTCTTTCCCATGCTGGTGCTGTTCGGCGATCCGGCACAGCTGGCCCCGGTCAACCAGTCCGGTGCGATGGTGTTCGACCGCTTCGATGACGAACGAAAACTGGAACTGCACCGCATTCACCGCCAGACGGCCGATAACCCGATCCTCGACCTGGCCCATGCGCTGGGCGATGACGCGCTGGAGTTCGAGGACTTCGAAACCCTTGTCGCCGATGCCGCGCGCCGCGACGACCGGGTGCGGGTCAGCCAGCGGGTCGAAGCGGGGCTGATGGCACGCTCGCCGGTTCTGGTTTGGCGCAACGCGACGCGTATCCGACTGATACAGGCCTTTCGCGCCGCATATGGCGCGCCCGAAGACGCGCTGTTGCCCGGCGAGCCGCTGATCTGCGACGGTATCGAGCTGCCGTTGAAGCATCGAAAGCGCCGTATCGACCTTGAGGCGCGTGGTCTGATCAAGGGCGCGCAGGCGGTTTACCTTGGCCCCGGGGGCAAGCCGGGGTTTTCACGCCTGCACATCTTCGGCGCCGAGGAACCGCATGTTTCCGCTGCCTCGATCATCAAGATAGAAAAGGCCGACGAGGAAGAGCCCTTCATCCCTTATGCCGCCCGGATGGGCGCCGCGTTTCTGCACGGCGCTGCGGTGACGATCCACAAGGCGCAAGGCTCGCAATGGGAAGAGGTGCAGGTTTTCGCGCCCGATCTCTGGGCAGCCTCGCGGACCGGCCGGACCGAGGCGGGCATCGCGCTGTGGAAGCGGCTGGCCTATGTGGCGATCACGCGCGCCGAAACCCGCCTGCATTGGGTCGTCCGTAACCGGCTGGGCAGGCCCGAGGCGCCCCTGTCGATCGCCGATCTGCAAGCGCCATCCACCCCGTTCGCCCTGTCGTCCGAAGCCCTCGACGATGCCGAATAGGCGCCAAAGCCACTGGCCCTGACCGCCGGTTCGACCTAGGATCGCCCCGACGAGCAAGGAGAGCCCGATGCGATGCGTTTTCGTTCAGTTCCGCTGCGTTCCCGGCAAGACCTATGAGGTCGCCGACGCGATCTATGACCGTGAAGTGGTGTCCGAGCTGTATTCGACCTCGGGCGATTACGACCTGATCGCCAAGATCTACGTGCCGGACGGGGAAGACGTGGGGCATTTTCTGTCGGAAAAGCTTTTTGGCATCGCGGGTATCCAGCGGACCTTGACGACGATGACCTTCAAGGCGTTCTGACATGGCGAAGACCATCGTCGTGACTGGCGCCAGCGCCGGGATCGGCGCGGCGACCGCCGCGCGCTTTCTCGACGACGGCTGGAATGTCGCGCTGCTGGCACGCCGCCCCGAGGCCTTGGCGGGCGTGGCGGCGGATCACCGCGCAGCGCTTTGCCTGCCATGCGATGTTGCAAGGCCTGACGAGGTCGAGGCCGCCTTCGCCGCCACGGTCGCGCGGTTCGGCCGGATCGACGCGCTGTTCAACAATGCCGGCATCTCGCCCCCCGCCGGGCTGATCGACGAAATTGCCCTGTCGGACTGGATGCATACGCTGGATATCAACCTGACCGGCATGTTCCTGTGCGCGCGCGCCGCCTTTGCGCAGATGCGCCGGCAGGATCCGCAGGGCGGGCGGATCATCAACAACGGTTCGATTTCGGCCCATGCACCACGCCCCGGCTCGGTCTGTTACACCACCACCAAACACGCCATCACCGGCTTGACGAAGACCCTGTCGCTGGATGGTCGGCCGTTTTCCATCGCCTGCGGCCAGATCGACATCGGCAATGCGCGCACCGCCCTGGCCGAACGGATCGGGCAGGGCGTGCCGCAGGCCAACGGCAGCATCATGGCCGAACCGATGATGGATGCCGCCGACGTGGCCGGCGCGGTTTATCACATGGCCAGTTTGCCGCTGTCGGCCAATGTCCAGACCATGACGATCATGGCGACAAACATGCCATTCGTGGGTCGCGGCTAGTGCTCGCGATCAGCTGCGCATCAGCCGGAAAGCCTCGGACGCCGCCCAGCCGGATGCAACCGCCAGAACCAGCGCGATCACCGCATATCCCCAGGGCTCCTCATGCGCCATACGGTGGAACCAGCGTTCAAGTCCTTCCTTGCGGACCTCGATGACGCTTTCATGCACATCCACCACGCGCCCGCCCCGGGTCAGGAATATCCGTGTCGAATAGCTGCCCTCGGTCAGATTCGCTGGCAGCTTGATTTCGGTTCGAAACAGCGTCTGTTCACTGATATCGACCGAACCCTGGCGCTGCTGGTAAAGCCCGTTCAGCCGACGAATGCGCAGCACAGCCTCGGCATAGCTGGCCGGGTCGTCGGTGGCATAGCTGGTGCCCACGACCCGGATCGCTTTCGGGATCGTCACCTTGTAGCGCAGATCGTCCGTGGCCGAGAGCACCTTGTCCAGCGGCCGCGTCGTGGCGATGGCGTAAAAGCTGGGCGCGGCGGTAAAGCGGACCTCCTCGACATTGACCCAGATGCCAAAGCGCCGCTCCTTGTGCCGCACGATCAGCGGCGTCGACGGGCCCTGCACCGTGACAATGACGTCAAGCGGGCCATCGGGGATCTTGTCTTCGCGCTTGACCGCGCCGAAGACCAGGATTTCCGAGCCGTCGAAATTGGCGGTGATCGATATCCGGTTCTGGCTCATCCCGGCCACGACCTCTTCGGCGGCCCGAACCGGAAGCGCAAGGAAGACAAGCACGATAAGGAGGCAACGGATCATGGCAGCCTCCCCGGGGTTATGTTGTAAAGCTCCGAGGGTTGCAAAAGCAGATCCAGCGCGATCTTGCCGCAGACCAGAAGCACGATGACCGCCAGCAGGATGCGCAGCTGTTCGGCCCTCAGCTTCATACCGATCCGGGTGCCGAATTGCGCGCCGATCACGCCGCCGAAGATCAGCAACAGCGCCAGAACGATATCGACAGACTGGTTGGTTACCGCGTGCATGACCGTGGTGAAGGCCGTCACGAAGATGATCTGGAAAAGCGAGGTGCCGACGACGACCTTGGTGGGCATGCCCAGCAGATAGATCATCGCCGGCACCATGATGAAACCGCCGCCAACACCCATGATCGCCGCCAGAAAGCCCACCAGCATGCCGACGCCAAGCGGAGGAAAGACAGAGATATAAAGACCCGAGGCACGGAATTTCACCTTCATCGGCAGGCGGTGAACCCAAGTGTGGGTGTGGCTGCGCCGGATCGTGCCGGGCGAACGTTTGGCCCGCAACAACGCGCGCAGGCTTTCCTGAAACATCTAGGCACCGATCAGCCCCAGGAAGACAACATAGCAAAGCTGAACGAACAGGTCGATCTGGCCGGCCTTGCTCATCAGGTTGAAGACGTAGATGCCCAGGGCGGAACCCAGGATACCGCCGGCCAGAAGCACCCCGCCCATGCGGAAATCCACCGTCTTTCGCCGCAGATGCGCCAGCACCCCCGAAACCGACGAGGCCACGACCTGATTGGCGCCGGTCGCCACCGCGACCGGTGGGGGAACGCCGATGAAAAACAAAAGCGGGGTGATCAGAAAGCCACCGCCAACACCGAACATCCCCGACAGAAAGCCCACAAGCGCACCGATGCCCAGAAGCGAAAAGGCATTCACCGCAACTTCGGCGATCGGCAGGTAAATTTGCATGGGCTGAGCCAGTACTCGTGTGGCGCGTGCCCGAGAATTGCAGCCAGAGCAATGGCTTGTCAAATCACTCCGGCGCGGGAATGGCCGATCAAACCCCGATTGGGGTGGGGTTATGGCCAATTCCACGCACTGGACCGAAAGCTTTGCGATATCTGGACTTAACGCTGCGGCTACCGATGTGCGCTCAGACCCATTCGCGAAGGAACCGGCGCAGGATCCGTTCCAGCTTTCCAGCGCCAAGCGGGGCCATCGCCTTGGTGTGTTCGTGGCTGATCTTTTCGTCCGAAAGCCCCGCCGCCATGTTGGTCACGGTCGAAATCGCCGCCACCTTCAGCCCCAGAAAACGCGCCAGGATGACCTCGGGTACGGTCGACATGCCAACCGCGTCGCTGCCAAGGATCTTCAGGGCGCGAATTTCGGCCGGGGTTTCGAAGGACGGGCCGGAATACCAGGCATAGACGCCTTCGGGCAATTCGATGCCTTCGGCCACAGCGGCGTCGCGCAGCCGCGTGCGCAGGCCCAGATCGTGTGCCTCTGTCATGGGTACGAAACGGGCATCCGACGGTTCGCCGATCAAAGGATTGAGCCCGGAAAAGTTGATGTGATCCGACAGCAGCATCAGATCGCCCGGCCGGATGTCGGGCCGCAGGCTGCCGGCCGCATTCGTCAGGATCAGCGCCTCGGCCCTAAGCGCCTTCAGAACTTCCAGCGGCAGGCGCATCGCCGAAGGGTTTCCGGCCTCGTAGTAATGCGCGCGGCCGCCAAAGACCGCAACGCGCTGCCCCTCCAGATCACCAACCACCAGCCTGGGGTTATGGCCCGATACCCCCGCATGGGGAAAACCGGGCAGGTCGGTATAATCGATTGCCGTGCCGTTGACCGCATCGGCCAGATGCCCCAGCCCCGACCCCAGCACCAGCCCCAGCCTGACAGGCGCCGCGCCGGCCCGTTCGCGGACCAGCGCCGCCAGTTCCTCAGCGTTCCTTGACATAGGGCTCCCCCCCGGCGCGTGGCGGGATCGCCTTGCCGACGAAACCGGCCAGGATCACCACGGTCAGAATGTAGGGCAGGGCCTGAACGAATTGCACCGGCAGGATGAACCCCGCGATCTCGATGGTCTGAAACCGGGTTTCGATGGCAAAGAGAAAGCCGAACAGAAGGCAGGAGTAAAGCGCGTACCACGGCCGCCATTTGGCGAAGATCAGGGCCGCCAGCGCGATAAAGCCGCGATTGGCCGACATGTCCTTGGTAAAGCCGGCCTGCAGCCCGGTCGACAGATAGGCCCCGGCAATGCCGCAAAGAACGCCGGCGATGATCACCGCGCTGTAGCGAAGGCGCACAACCGATATACCCGCCGTATCGACGGATTCGGGGTTTTCCCCAACCGCGCGCAGGCGCAGCCCGAAGCGCGTGCGAAACAGCACCCACCAGGTCAGCGGCACCGCCAGGAGCGCGATATAGACCAGAATCGCATGGCCCGAAATCAGTTCCGCATAGACCGGGCCGAGGACCGGCACGTCGCGCAGCGCCTCGGCGAAGGGCAGGGTGATCGGCTGAAACCGCGCGGCCCCTTCCAGCGACGGCGTGCGCCCGCCCTGGGCGAACCAGTCCTGCGCGATCAGGACGGTCATGCCGGCGGCCAGAAAGTTGATCGCCACGCCCGAGATCAGCTGATTGCCCCGGAAATTGATCGAGGCGACGCCATGGATCAGCGACAGTACGACCGAAGACAGGATGCCGGCACCAAGCCCGACCCAGGCCGAACCGGAAACATAGGCGACGGCGGCAGAAAAGAAGGCGGCGGCCAGCATCTTGCCTTCAAGCCCGATGTCGAAAATGCCGGATCGTTCGGAAAACAGCCCGGCAAGGCAGGCCAGCAGCAGCGGCGTGGCCGAACGCACGGTGGAATCCAGAAGCTGGATGATGGTCAGCGCATCCATGGCTCAGGCCTCCTTCCGGCGGCGGGTCAGGAACACCTGTTCCAGCGGGCGCCGCACCATGTTGTCGAGCGCACCGGTGAACAGGATCACCAGCGCCTGGATCACAACGACCATTTCACGCGGCACCGACGTGTCGAACTCCAGCTCGGCCCCGCCCTGGTAAAGCGCGCCAAAGAGGATTGCGGCCAGAAACACGCCCACCGGATGCGACCGGCCCATCAGGGCCACGGCGATGCCGACGAAGCCCGCGCCCTGAATGCTGTCAAGCGTCAGGCGCTGCGCTTCGCCCATTACCGCATTCACCGCCATCAGCCCCGCGAGCGCGCCGGAAATCAGCATGGCGATCATGGTGATTTTCAACGCCGAGATGCCGGCATAATTTGCCGCCGTTTCCGATTGCCCGTAGGCGCGGATTTCGAAACCGAGCCGCGTGCGCCAGATCAGCAACCAGACCAGAACGCAGGCCACGATCGCCACCACGAAAGCGAAGTTCAGCGGCGTGCGGGCGAAGGGAATGCCGACCACCGCCAGCATGTCGCGCGCCTTGGGCAGGAAGGTGCCTTCGCCGAAGCGCGCGGTTTCCGGCGACATCTGGCCCGGCATCTTCATGACATTGACCAGAAGATAGACCAGCAGCGCCGATGCGATGAAGTTGAACATGATCGTGGTGATCACGATGTGGCTGCCGCGCTTGGCCTGCAGATAGGCCGGAATCGCCGCCCAGCCCGCGCCAAAGGCTGCCCCGCCGATGATGGCGAAGGGCAGGGCGACCAGCCAATGCGGCCAGGGCACGTAAAGGCAGACGACCGCCACGCCCAGACTGCCCAGAAGCGCCTGGCCCTCGCCGCCGATGTTGAATAGCCGCGCGTGAAACGCCACCGCGACCGCAAGGCCGGTAAAGACGAAGTTCGTGGCGTAGAACAGCGTGTAGCCCCAGCCATAGGTCGATCCGACCGCGCCCTTGACCATGATCTTCATGGCATTGATCGGGTCTTCACCGATGAACAGGACCACAAGGCCGGACACCACCAGCGCCAAAGTGAGGTTGATCAGCGGAATCAGAACCAGATCCGCCCAACGCGGCATCTTTTCCAAACTAGCCCCTCCCCCCGGTTTCGGTGACACCGGCCATCATCAGGCCCAGTTCCTGCTGGTTGGTCTCATCGGGCAACCGTTCGCCCATGATCTTGCCGTCGAACATCACCGCGATCCGGTCGGAAAGCGAACTGATCTCGTCAAGCTCGACCGAGACCAGAAGCACCGCCTTGCCGGCGTCGCGCAGCGCGATGATCTGCTTGTGGATGAATTCGATGGCGCCGATATCGACACCGCGCGTCGGCTGACCGATCAGCAGGATGTCGGGGTCGCGTTCGATCTCGCGGGCGACGACGATCTTTTGCTGGTTGCCACCGGAAAAGCTGCGCGCCTTGAGCCGCGGGTTGGGCGGGCGCACGTCGAAGCGCTCCATCTTCGCCTCGGTGTCGCTGCGCACGGCGTCGTTGTCCATGAACAGCCGGCTTTTCTGATAGCGTGCGTCGTGGTGATAGCCGAAGGCGACGTTTTCCCAGGCCATGAACTCCATGATCAGGCCTTCGTGCTGCCGGTCCTCGGGCACATGGGCGATGCCGCAGGCGCGCCGGCTCTGCCCGTCCGAACCCTTGCCCGAAAGCGGGATCGGCTGACCATTGACGCGCACCGCGCCGGTCCCGCGCATCATCCCGCCAAGGACGGCCAGCAATTCGGACTGGCCATTGCCGGCAACGCCGGCGATGCCCAGAATCTCGCCCGCGCGCACAGAAAACGACACGCCCTTGACCCGCTCCACGCCCTTGTCGTCGATGACATGCAGGTCTTCGACTTCCAGCACCGGTTTTCCCGGTTCGGCCGGCTTCTTCTCGACCCGCAGCAGAACCTTGCGCCCGACCATCAGCTCGGCCAGCTCTTCGGGGCTGGTTTCGGCGGTCTTGACCGTCGCCGTCATCTCGCCGCGCCGCATCACGCTGACCGTGTCGGTGATCTCCATGATCTCGCGCAGCTTGTGGGTGATCAGGATGATCGTCTTGCCCTCTTCGCGCAGCCGGCCGAGGATTCGAAACAGCTGATCCGCCTCGGCCGGGGTCAGAACCCCGGTGGGCTCGTCAAGGATCAGGATATCGGCATGGCGATAAAGCGCCTTGAGGATCTCGACCCGCTGCTGATGACCGACCGACAGGTTTTCGATCAGTGCATCGGGATTGACGTTCAATTCATATTCCGCGGCAAGATCGGTCAGCGCCTTTCGCGCCTTGGCCAGTGACGGGCGCAGCATGGCACCGTCTTCGGCACCGAGCACCACGTTCTCCAGAACCGTGAAATTCTGAACCAGTTTGAAATGCTGAAAGACCATGCCGATGCCCGAGGCGATGGCTGCCTGGCTGTCGGGGATCTCGGTCTTGCGGCCCGAGATGAAGATCTCGCCCGCATCGGCCTTGTAAAAACCGTAGAGGATCGACATCAGCGTCGATTTGCCCGCGCCGTTTTCACCGATGATGCCGTGGATCGTGCCCGGCATGACGCGGATCGAGATATCCTTGTTGGCCTGAACCGGGCCAAAGGCCTTGGATATCCCGCGCAGTTCGATGGCGGGGGCGGCCGCGTCGGGCCGCCCCTTTTCTGCAATGGCTGCGCTCATCGCTTACATGACCGGGCAGCTGTCGTCGCTCGTATAGTCGTGAACGGTGACCTCGCCCGAGATGATCTTGGCCTTGGCGTCTTCTACCGCGGCCTTCATTTCATCCGTGATCAGCGCGGCGTTGTTTTCATCGACCGCATAGCCCACGCCGTCGTTGGACAGGTCCATCACCTGGATGCCACCGGCGAACGTGCCGTCCTTGCCGGCCTGGAAGGTGTTGTAAACGGCGTTGTCCACACGCTTGACCATCGAGGTCAGGACCGAACCCGGGTGCATGTAGTTCTGGTTGGAATCGACGCCGATCGAATAGACGCCGGCATCGGCCGCAGCCTGCAGAACGCCCACGCCGGTGCCGCCCGCCGCGGCGTAAACCACGTCCGAACCCTGGTCGATCTGCGCGCGCGCGATCTCGCCGCCCTTGGTCGGGTCGTTCCAGGCCGCCGGTGTGGTGCCGGTCATGTTCTGGATGACCGTCGCATCCGGGTTGACCGCCTTGACGCCCTGCACGTAACCGCAGGCAAACTTGCGGATCAGCGGAACGTCCATGCCGCCGACAAAGCTGACGGTGCCGGTCTTCGACGCCATCGCGGCCAGCATGCCGACAAGATACGAACCCTGGTGTTCGGCAAAGACGATCGAGGCCACGTTCGGCGCATCAACCACCATGTCGACGATGGCGAAGTTGGTATCCGGGTAATCCGGGGCGACCTTTTCAAGCGTCGAGCCGTTCATGAAGCCCAGAACCACAACGGGATTGGCGCCCCGGTCGGCCATGCGGCGCATGTTCTGTTCACGCTGCGCTTCGGTCTGAAGCTCGGTCTCGGTATAGGTGTCGCCGCTGTCGCCGGTCCAGCGCTGGGCGCCGTTGAACGCGCTTTCGTTGAAGCTCTTGTCGAACTTGCCGCCGAGGTCGATGATCAGGCCCGGTTCGGCCAGCGCGGTTCCCGCGGTCAGGGCCACCGCCGCAGCGGCACCCAGGAATTTCGTCATCACACTCATGAAGGTTCTCCCGGTTGGTTGGGGCGGCCCTTCCATCGGGCCACCTCGGTAAATCGAGCCGATCTGCGTCGGTCCATCCACAATTAAGGCCGCAGCCGCAGTGGGTGGTCAAGGCGATTCTGCGCCCTGCCACCGCGAAAGCTTGATCGAACGGTAAAAATCGCGGTTGCCGTGGGGTCAGGAACCGGTCAGCGCCTTTTTCAGAAGCAGCGCATCGATGGACGTGCCCTCAGCAAGCCGGAAATAGCCCGGCCGGCGGCCCGCGTCCTCCCAGCCCGCGCCGCGATAGAGCGCCAGCGCAGGCTGGTTGTCCGCGGCGACTTCCAGAAAGGCTTGGGTCGCGCCAAGCCGCCTCGCCTCATCCTCGAAGCGCGACAGAAGCCTGCCGCCAAGCCCCTGCCGGCGCATTGCGGGCGCCACGGCAAGGGTCAGAAGCTCGGCCTCTCCGGCCAGGGCACGGCCGATGCAGAATCCTTGCGCCTCGTGCAGGACGAAAACACCTGGGGCATGGGCCAGATCGGTTATCTCGGCCTCGCTCCACGGGCGCGGCACTGTGAAGGCGCTGGCGTGCAGCGCCGCGAGTTCGGCAAAGGTCATGGCAGGATCGTCGGCGCGGGATCGGCCGGCGGTGTTGCATCGGCGCTGCGCAGGTAAAGCGGAACCGGCCGGGTCGGCGCGTCCTGCCAGCGTACGGCCGCGATCCGGGCGATGGCGACGGCCAGCGGTTCACGGGGCAGGGTGGCACGCCCTCGATAGTGCTGCGCCATCCCGGCCGCTCCGTCGCCGATGCAGCTTGGGCTGGCACCGGCAGGCAGTGCGGGAAGTCTGTCCGGGGCCGTCAGCATGGCGCCCGACGGCTCGCCAAGTCCGAAGGCTTGAAAATAGATCGCACCGCGCCGCGCATCGAGCGTCGATATGACGCCGCCGGCCACCCCATGCGCCTGCGCTTCCAGTGTGGACACGCCGACCGCCGGGATGCCAAGCGCCAGCGCCAGCCCGCGAGCTGCGGCCACCGAAATGCGGATGCCGGTAAAGTTTCCAGGGCCGATGCCGACGCCGATCGCGGCCAGATCGCCCCATGTCCGTCCCGCATCCGTCAACATGTCCTGCAACAGCGGCATTAGCCGTTCGGCCTGCCCCTTGGCCATGGCTTCACGGCGTTCGTCCAGCAACGTTTGGCCCCATAACAAAGCGGCCGCGCAATGCGCGGCCGATGTATCGAAGGCCAGGACCAAATGTTCAGGCGGCAACGGGACGGACCTCCACCACCTCGGGGATGTAGTGGCGCAAGAGGTTTTCGATGCCCATCTTCAGCGTCAGTGTCGACGAGGGGCAGCCGGCACAGGCGCCCTGCATGTGAAGATAGACGATGCCACGGTCAAAGCCGTGAAAGGTGATGTCGCCACCGTCCTGCGCCACGGCCGGGCGCACCCGCGTGTCCAGAAGTTCCTTGATCTGGCTGACGATCGCGTCGTCCGGCCCGTCGTGCTCGGCATGGCCGCCAGCCCCGGCGCTGCCTTCGATCGCCGGTGCGCCGGATTGGAAATGCTCCATGATCGCCCCCAGAATCGCGGGTTTGATATGGTCCCACTGGCTGCCGGCATCCTTCGTGACGGTGACGAAATCGCCGCCCAGAAAGACCCCGGTCACGCCGCCAACCGCAAAGACCCGGCGCGCAAGCGGCGAGGCTGCGGCCGCCTCGGCACTAGGAAAATCGGCGGTGCCGCTGCCCAGCACTGCCTGCCCGGGCAGGAATTTCAGCGTTGCGGGGTTCGGTGTGGATTCGGTCTGGATGAACATGCCAAGGTCTCCGACAATTCCACTCGGATATGCGCCTGCCCGGGCCGCAAGTCAAGGATTGGAATGGTTCTAAAAGGCGGTAATGGGCATCGGACAGTACCCGGCGGCCGCGCGCCGCCGCGTTCAGGTGATCGCTTCCAGCCGTTCCTTGGACATGTCGCCCGGCACTATGGTGATCGGTATGGGCAGATTGCCGGAATTCTTGCTCATCTGCGTCACCAACGGTCCGGGGCCCGATTTTTCCGTACCCGCACCCAAAACCAGAACCCCGATTTCAGGGTCCTCGCGCACCTGCGCCAGAATCTCGGCCACCGGATCGCCCTCGCGGATCACCAGTTCGGGGTTTACCCCCTGCTTGTCGCGCATCCATTTGGCGAAAACCTCGTAATGCGCCTCGATCCGCTCGCGCGCCTCGGCCCGCATCAGGTCCGCCACGCCCATCCAGTGCTGGAACTCTTCTGGCGGTATGACCGAAAGGATCTGCACACCGGCCCCGGTATGCGCGGCCCTGAGCGCGGCAAAGCGCATCGCGTTCAGGCATTCGCGGCTGTCGTCCAGCACAACCAGAAACTTGCGCATTCCTATCCCCCGGTTACGGCCTGCCGATGATGACCGAAGCCACCTGTTGCTGGCAACCCCCGGCCTTCGGTCAGACCCGTTCGGGCTGCGAATGCGCCCAGTCCCAGTACAGCTCACGCACCCGCCGGGTCACAGGACCCAACTGGTAATGTGTGCCCTCGAATTCCTTGACCGGCGTGACCTTGTTGAAATTGCCCGACAGAAACACCTCGTCGGCCTGCCGGAAATCGTCGTAGCTAAGCACCGTTTCGTGCACCGTCATGCCTTCGCCGGCGAGGTTCGCAATGTGGCGCGCGCGGGTGATGCCGGCCAGAAAGGTGCCATTGGCGATCGGCGTGAAAATCTCGCCATCGCGCACCATGAAGACATTTGCGGTCGCGGTTTCGGCGACATTCCCCGCCGCGTCGAGCGCCAGCGCGTTCATGTAACCCTTGCTGCGGGCCTCGGCCAGCATTCGGGCATTGTTGGGGTAGAGGCAGCCGGCCTTGGCATTGGTGACCGCGTTTTCCAGAACCGGCCGGCGGAACCGCGTGGTCGACAGCGTGATCGCGGCGTCCGGCGGGCTCATCCCGATTTCTTCCATGCACAGTGCAAAGCCGGTGCTGTCGGCGACCGGGATGATGCCCGAGGCATCGCCATCCACCGCCCAGTACATCGGCCGGATATAGATGCAGGCGCCCTTGTCGAACAGCCGCAGGCCTTCGCGGGCGATCTCCAGCATCGCGTCGGTCATGACCGAAGGTTCCATCATCAGCGCGCGCGCCGAACGGTTGACCCGGGCCAGATGCGCCTCGAGGTCCGGGGCCACACCGTCAAACAGCCGCGCCCCGTCAAAGACCGTCGTTCCCTGCCAGCTGCCGTGGTCGGCCGCGCGCATGATCGGCACGTCGCCCTGGTGCCATGTGCCATTGAAATAGGTGCGGATATTGGAACCGATGGCCATGATGCCCTCCCTTTCGCGGCGGAGTTAACCACCATCGACGCGGCGGGTCCAGCGGTGCCGCTCAGCCTGCCGGCGCCTCGGCCAGAAGCGCCTTCAGGTCCAGCCGCTCGGTCACCATTGCCAGGCTTCCATCGGGTAGTCGCGGCCACTCGGCCGCGGGTCGGTCCCGATAAAGCTCGATGCCATTGCCATCGGGATCCTGCAGGTAAAGCGCCTCGCTGACGCCGTGGTCCGAGGCCCCGTCGAGCGGCACGCGGGCGTCTATCAGCCGGCGCAGCGCATCGGCAAGCGACGCGCGGTCAGGATACAGAAAGGCCACGTGGTAAAGCCCGGTATGCCCGCGCGCCGGCGGCGTCGCGCCTCGGCTTTCCCAGGTGTTGAGCCCGATGTGATGGTGATAGCCACCGGCCGACAGAAACGCCGCCTGCGTGCCATGGCGCTGCATCACTTCGAAACCGAGCACACCGCAGTAGAAGCCGATAGCACGGTCAAGGTCGGCGACCTTCAGGTGAATATGGCCGATGCGGGTTTGGGGATGAACGGGGCGCGTCATGGCAGCCTTTAGACTTGCGTTGGCTCAGCCCAGGATACGCTTGTCCCCGCCCCGTGCGCCAGCCTCATTCACGCAGACCTTGTGGCACCAGCGCCGGATAACGCACCGCTAATGGGCGTCACCGGCTGCGGATCATCCCCACGATGTCATAGGCCTTCGCCAGAATCGGTGCCGCGATGGCGTCGGCGCGTTCCGCACCCTGTCCGAGGATGCGGTCGATCTCGGCCGGGTCCTGCATCAGCGCATTCATCCGCTCGGTGATCGGACCAAGATGCGCGACGGCCAGATCGGCCAGCGCCGGTTTGAACGTGCCGAACTGCGCGCCGGCATAGTCGCCGATCACCGCCTCTGGGCTGGTGCCGGCAAGCGCGGCGTAGATGTTCACCAGGTTGCGCGCTTCGGGCCGGTCCTTAAGCCCCTCCAGCGTGTCGGGCAGCGGTTCGGGGTCGGTCTTGGCCTTGCGGATCTTCTTGGCGATCGTGTCGGCGTCGTCGGTCAGATTGATCCGGCTGGCATCCGAGGGGTCGGATTTCGACATCTTCTTCGATCCGTCGCGCAGGCTCATCACCCGCGTCGCCGCCCCCTCGATCACCGGTTCGGTCAGCGGAAAGAAATCCACCCCGAAATCGTGGTTGAACTTCATCGCGATGTCGCGGGTCAGTTCGAGGTGCTGTTTCTGATCCTCGCCCACCGGTACATGCGTGGCGTGGTACAGAAGGATGTCGGCGGCCATCAGCGAAGGATAGGCGAACAGCCCAAGGCTCTCGGCCTCGGCGTTCTTGCCGGCGGTCTTGTCCTTCCACTGTGTCATCCGGCCCATCCAGCCCATCCGCGCGACACAATTGAAGATCCAGGCCAGCTGGGCATGGCCCGGCACCTGGCTTTGGTTGAACAGGATCGAACGCGCCGGGTCGATCCCGGCAGCGATGAAGCCGGCGGCGGCCTCGCGCGTTTGCTGGCGCAGCCTCTCGAGGTCCTGCCAGACGGTGATCGCATGCGGGTCGACAAGGCAATAGATCGTTTCGATCCCCTCGTCCTGCTTTTCCACGAACCGCTTCAGCGCGCCCAGATAGTTGCCCAGCGTCAGCCCGCCCGAGGGCTGGATGCCGGAAAAGATACGCGGGCTGAAACCGGCGTTGACAGAAGGCGTTTGGACCGCATCCGTCATGGCGACACTCCGTCTGGAAAAATCCCGGCCTTCCGCTTATCGGTGGGCCATGCCGCCGTCAACCGAACGTGCAAGGAAAGGCCACGACCCCATGCAGAGCGACCACAACGCAGCACCCCTCAATCCCGTCCCGCTGGTTGTCTGGGCGCTCGTCCTGCCGATGATCGCGATGGAGATCGTGCTTTCACTTGGTGCTTCGGGGCTGATGGGCGGGCCAGGCGCGGTGGGCTGGCGGCTGGATGCCGTGGAACGCTTCGCCTTCTTTCCCGAACTCTGGCAACGGCTGTGGTCGGCGCAGGTCTTTCCGCCCGACCACATGCTGCGTTTCGTCGCTTACCCCTTCGTGCACGGCACCTTCACCCATCTCGCCTTTGTCGTCGTCCTGACGCTGGCGCTGGGCAAGATGGTGGCCGAGGTGTTTCGCTTCTGGGCGGTCCTTGTGGTGTTCTTCGGCGCCGCGGTTACCGGTGCGCTGGCTTATGGCGCGGTGCCGGGCCTGCGCGCGCCGCTGATCGGTGGTTATCCGGCCGTCTACGGGCTGATCGGGGCCTTCACCTTCCTTCTGTGGGTCAATCTGGCAGCGGTCGGGGCCAACAAGTTCCGCGCCTTCACCCTGATCGGCCTGCTTCTGGGGCTACAGCTTGTCTGGGGGCTGGCCTTTGGCGGCGGCTGGGACTGGGTCGCGGAAATCGCCGGATTTGCGACCGGCTTTTTCCTGTCGTTCCTGGTCAGCCCGGGCGGCGCGGCACGGGTCTTGCAAAAGCTGCGTCAGCGCTGAGCCGGCGGGGCGGCGCGGAAATCGGCAAAGCGGAAGGCGCCCAGTGCCCAGGCCGCAAGGCCGTAAACGCCCATGCCCAGCAACACCAGCGCGGCCAGCGCCCAGTAACGCTGGCCGGCCGCCGCCAGTTGCCCTGCCAGCGCCCCTTCGGCGAGCCAGAGCACGCCCCCCATGATCAGCGCCGCAAGGATGACGCGGGGCAGCCGGCGGCGGAACCTGTCGTCGGTATGGGTCGCCTCGCCCATGGCGCGGCTTCCCCACCAAAGCTGTGCCGTCATCGCCCAGCCGGCCAGCGTGGTGCCCAGCGCCGCGGCGATGAAGTCGAAAAACGGTGCCAGACCGATGGCAAGCGCGGCGTTAACCACCATCGACCAGACCGCGAAACGGAAGGGTGTCGCGGTGTCTTCGCGCGCGAAATACAGAGGCTGCAGCACCTTTTGCAGAACGAAGGCCGGCAGGCCGGCGCCATAAACAGCCAGCGCAAGGGCCGTTGGCCCTGTGTCGGCCGCCGAGAACGCGCCGCGTTCATAGAGAACGCCGATCAGCGGCACCGGAATGACGATCAGCGCAACCGCCGCCGGCACTGTAAGGAACAGCGCGAATTCCGCCGCGCGCGACAAAGCATAGCGGCTGCCGAAAGTGTCATTGGCTTTCAACCGTCGCGACAGGTCGGGCAACAGCACGATCCCGATGGCGATGCCCACAACGCCAAGCGGCAATTGGTATAGCCGGTCGGCATAGCTGAGCCAGGCAATCGCGCCGTCGAAAAAGCTGCCGACCTGCCGGCCGACCAACAGGTTGATCTGCACCACGCCGCCGGCCAGAACCGCTGGCCCGGCGATCAGCAAAAGCCGTTTCATGTCGGGTGTCATGCGTAGCCGGCGCAGCCGCAGCGCAAAACCCATGCGAGCCGCGGCCAGCCACACCAGTGCCAGCTGCGCCAGCCCCGTGATCGGCGTGGCCCAGGCCATGGTCAGCCCCATGTCCCACCCGGCATGGTCGGCCAGGACCATGGCGACGATGAAGATCAGGTTCAGAAGGACCGGTGCGCCGGCGGCGGCGATGAACCGTCCGCCGGCATTCAGGACCCCCGACAGCAGCGCGGTCAGCGAGATGAAGAGGATATAGGGAAAGCAGATGCGCCCGTATTGCGTGGACAGCGCCAGGCGTTCGTCGCCGGCAAAACCGGCCGCCATGGCCAGAACCAGCCACGGCATGAAGACAAGGGCGACCAGCGACACGGCAAGCACGATCAGCGCAAGGCCCGCAAGCGCGTCTTCGGCAAACCCCTTCGGGTCGTCGCCGGACTGGAGCTTCTTGGAAAACATCGGCACGAAGGCGGTGTTGAACGCGCCTTCGGCGAAGAAGCGGCGGAACATATTGGGCAGTGAGAAGGCCACAAGAAACGCCTCGGCCACCGGCCCGGTGCCCAGATAGGCGGCGATCAGCACATCGCGGATGAACCCCGCGACACGGCTCAGAAGCGTCCAGGCGCCAACGGTCAGAAAGCCGCGAACAAGCCGGATCGGTTTCATCAGCGCCCGGCCCTTTCCGCGCCCTCTTCGATCGCCTGGCGCAGCCGGCGCTCCAGTGCGTCCTGTCGGGGTTTCGAATGCAGCTTCAGCCCGAACATGTCCTTGACGTAGAAACTGTCGACGACCTGCGCGCCGTAGGTCGCGATAACCGCCGATGCGATGTAGATATTGGCGGCCGCCAGCGTTCGCGTCAGGTCGTAAAGCAGCGCCGGGCGGTCGCGGGTATCGACCTCGATGATCGTGTAGATCTCGGATCCTTCATTGTCGAAGGTGATATGGGTCGGAAACCGGAACTGGCGTTCGCGTTTCTTGATCTTGTCGCGGTCCTTCAGCGCCTCGCGCGCCACGACCTCGCCCTTCAGGGTCTTGTCGATCATCGTCTTCAGGCGCGGCAGGCGTTCGGCCTCATAGGGGTGGCCTTCACTGTCCTGCACCCAGAAAACCGCGGTCGCGTAACCGTCCTTGGAGGTGTAGGTGCGCGCATCGACCACGTTCGCACCAACCAGCGCCAGCGCGCCCGCAAGCCGCGAAAAGATACCCGGATGGTCGGCCAGCGCGAAACAGGCGCGGGTGGCGTCGTGATCGGGGTCGGGCTTCATGTCCAGCCGGATCGCGTCATCGGGGATGTCGCGCAGAAGCTCGGCAAAGACCTTTTGCGTTTCGGTCGAAAGACCCTGCCAGTAGGGGGCATAATGGCGCTGGGTTTCGCGCCGGATATCCTTGGCGTCCCAACCCGTGAGCCGTTCGCGCAGCGCCTTCTTCGCCATGTCCTGCCGCTTGCCCGAGGTGACGGTCTCCAGCCCCGATTCCAGCGCTTCGGCGGTTTCGGCATGCAACCGGCGCAGCAGCATGGCCTTCCAGTTGTTCCAGGTGTTCGGTCCGACGCCGCGAATGTCGCAGACCGTCAGCACCGTCAGCAGGTCGAGCCGCTTTCGCGTCTTCACCACGCGGGCAAATTCACGCACCGTGCGCGGGTCCGACAGGTCGCGCTTCTGTGCCATGTCGGACATGAACAGATGATAGCGCACAAGCCATTCCACGGTTTCGCATTCCTCGGCGTTCAGCCCCAGCCGGGGCGCCACGCGCCGCGCGATCTGCGCGCCAAGGATCGAATGGTCTTCGGGCCGCCCCTTGCCGATATCGTGCAGCAGGAGCGCAACGTAAAGCACGCGCCGGTTCACGCCTTCTTCCAGGATCGACGACGACAGAGGCAGTTCCTCGATCAGTTCCTTGCGCTCGATCTGGGCGAGGGTCGAGATTGTCTGGATCGTGTGTTCGTCCACCGTGTAGTGGTGGTAGACGTTGAACTGCATCATCGCAACGATCGGCTCGAATTCGGGGATGAAGGCGGAAAGCACGCCCAGTTCGTTCATCCGGCGCAGCGCGCGTTCGGGGTTGCCGTGCTTCAGCAGAAGATCGAGGAAGATGCGCGCCGCTTCGCGATCCTCGCGCATCTCCTCGTCGATCAGGCCGAGGTTCTGCACCACGATCCGCATCGCATCGGGGTGAATAAGGTTGCCGGTGCGCAAGCCCTCTTCAAAGAGCCGCAGCAGGTTCATCTTGTCCTTCAGAAAGGCCTTCTGATCGACGATGTTGATGCGGCCCTTGTCGATGCGGAACCCCTCGCGGGTCTTGCGCCGACGCCGCAGAAGCCCCGCAAGCATCGCCTCGCGCTTGGCATGGCGCGCCTCGAGCGCGGTCAGAAACACCCGCGTCAGCTCTCCAACATGGGTGGCATGGCGGAAATAATCCTGCATGAAATGTTCGACCGCGCGCCGACCGCCACGGTCTTCGTAGCCCATGCGCGCCGCGACCTCGACCTGCAGGTCGAACGTCAACTGGTCCTGCGCCCGGCCCGAGATCAGGTGAAGATGGCAACGGATCGCCCAGAGAAAATCCTCGGCCCGTTCGAACTGGTGATATTCCTCGGCGGTGAAGATCCCCGCGCCGACCAGACCCGCCGCATTGTCCACCCGGTGCAGGTACTTGCCGATCCAGTAAAGCGTCTGCAGGTCGCGCAGGCCACCCTTGCTCTCTTTGATATTCGGTTCCAGCATGTAGCGCTGGCCGCCCTGCCGTTTGTGACGTTCGGCGCGTTCGGCAAGCTTGGCCTCGATGAACTCGACGCCGGTTCCCTTGAACAGCTCCGACCAGAGCTTGTCCTTCAACTCGCGCGCCAGCGGCTCGTGGCCGGTGATGAAACGGTGCTCCAGCAGCGCGGTGCGGATGGTGATGTCCTCCCGCCCGAGGCGCAGGCAGTCCTTTACCGTGCGCGCCGAATGGCCGACCTTCAGCTTCACGTCCCACAGGATGTACAGCAGGCTTTCAATCACGCTTTCGGCCCAGCCGGTGATCTTGTATGGCGTCAGGAACAGCAGATCGACATCGGAATGCGGCGCCATTTCCGAACGCCCGTAGCCGCCCACGGCAAAGACCGCGATCCTTTCGGCCTCGGTCGGATTGGGGCAGGGGTGCAGGCGGCGGGTGACGATATCGAATGCCGAGCGCACCAGAACATCGGTCAGATGGGCCTGCGCCCGCACCTGCGCCCGCGCCCGGCGCGGGTCGTCGGCGAAGGCCGCGGCCAGTGCCGCGTCGCCGGCCTTGCGCGCGGTCAGCAGGATGCGCGCGACGACCTGGCGGCCCTCGCGCGGGTCGTCATGGGCATCGACAGCCGTGTCGAGCTGCTGGCGCAGGCTCTGGGCATCGGGCAGCCGCGGCGCAGTCGCGACGGTCTGGGCCGTTACCGGCTCAGAATCCGGCGCCGCCGAAGCTTCTGGGGGCAGGGTCAATCAACACCACCTGATTGTTGCGGATCTCGGCAATGGCAAGCCCGCGTTCATTAGTCCCGTCCGCGCGCAGACGGAAGACCCCATTGACGCCGACAAAACCCGACCCCTGGGTGAGCGCCGCGCCGCCGAGCCCGGCAGGGTTGCCGGATTTCACCAGCGCGCCGATCGCGGCGATCCCGTCATAGGCAAGGCCCGCGATCGGGTGCGGCGGTTCGCCGAAGGTCGCCGCATAACGGCCCTGGAACTGTGCCGAAAGACCCGGATCGGGCAGCGCGAACCAGCCGCCCTGGATGCCGGGCAGGGCCAGTGTCGCGGCCGGAATGTCCCACCGGGTCAGGCCGATGAACTTGTAGACCGAAGGGCTGATGCTGTTGTCGGCCAGAAGCTGGGTGATCAGCGGCAGAGCGCCGGAACTGTCGGCGGTGAAGAACACCGCATCGGCGCTTGAACTGCGGATCGTCGAGGCGATGCCGGGAACGGCATCCACCACGCCCTGCTGCGAAAACTGATAGGACCCGACCCCCGCCAGCGATGCGCCCGAGCTTTGGATCGCCCGGACGATGGCGTTCTTGCCGATCTCGCCGGCCTGGTTGGCATCGTGCACGACCATGATCTTGCGCTTGCCGGTCGAGGCGGCATGGCGCACCAGCCGGTTTGCCGTGCTCTGAAAGGTCTGGCCCAGCACAAAGACATTGCCGCCGGCGATGTCGGTGTTGTTGGAAAAGCTCAGAACGCTGATCCCGCGCCCGGCCACCGCCTGGCCGGCGGCATTGGCCGCCTGCGCATAGACCGGGCCAAGAATGATGCGCGCGCCGTCATCGACCGCGCGCGATGCCGCGGCGGCCGCCGCGCCCGGCTGACCGGCATCGCTGTAAACCCGCAGGTCGATGCGCACGCCGCCAAGGTCGGAGATTGCCATGCGCGCGGCATTTTCCAGGCTGCGCGCCAAAAGCTCGTCACCGGCCGAACCCGAGCCCGAAGGAACCAGCAGCGCCACCGGCACCGGATCGCCGGCATTGATGCGCGGACCCGATCCGCCGGTGGGTTGGCAGGCGGCAAGAACCAGGGTGGCGAAGATGGCCAGCAGGGCGGCTGGCGACTTGCGAAGACCCTTCAAAACGGCAAACATGGCGAACTCCTGACTGCGAAAGACCTGCGGCGGATAATCGGGCGAAAGCCTATTCGCTTGGGGTCGTGAAGGCAACGACCGATGGAAGATGGCAGCCCATGACGTCCGAGATCACCCCCGATACCGCCGGTCGTGCCCGGCCGCTCGCCGCGGGGCTGCATTTCGTCGCAACGCCCATCGGTGCGGCGCGCGACATCACCCTGCGCGCGCTTGACGTGCTGGCCGGTGCCGATCTTCTGGCGGCAGAGGATACGCGCACCCTGCGTCACCTGATGGAAATTCACGGCATCGCGCTGAACGGCCGGCCGCTCTTGGCCTATCACGACCACAACGGGGCCGAGATGCGCCCGCGCATCTTGCGCGCGCTGGCCGAGGGCAAGTCGGTCGCCTACGCTTCCGAGGCCGGCACACCTCTGGTGGCCGATCCCGGCTATCAGCTGGGCCGAGCCGCCATAGCCGCGGGCCACGCAGTGCTGTCGGTTCCCGGCGCTTCGGCTGTGCTGGCGGCACTGACCGTTTCGGGCCTGCCAAGCGACCGGTTCTTCTTCGCGGGCTTTCCGCCCGCCCAGGCGGGCGCGCGGCGCCGGTTCCTTGCCGAATGTGGTGCGGTTCCCGCGACGCTCATCCTTTACGAAAGCCCCAAGCGCGTTCACCGTTTGCTAACCGAAATGATCGAGCTTTGGGGCGCAGCGCGCGCTGCGGTTCTGTGCCGTGAACTGACCAAACGCTATGAAGAGGTGCTGCGGATGCCGTTGGCCGATCTTGCCGCCGCAGTCGAAGGCCGCACGCTGAAGGGCGAGGTCGTGCTGCTGGTCGATCGCGACCGCGACACCCGCGCCAGCGCCGAGACGATGGAGGACGCCCTGACCGAAGCGATGACGCGCCTGTCGCTGAAAGACGCCGCCACCGAGGTTGCCGAACGCCTGGGCCTTCCCCGGCGCGAGGTGTATCAGGCCGCGCTTCAGCGCTCCAAGGCGACATGAGCGGGGCGACCTCCTATCACGCGGGGCTTGCCGCCGAAGAGATCGTAAAGGCGCGGTATGCGTCCCTTGGCATGACCCATGCCGCCAGCCGCTGGCGCGGCCGGGGCGGAGAGATCGACCTGATCTTTCGCGATGGCAGGGCGTTGATCTTTGTCGAGGTGAAGGCGTCAAAAACCCTCGATGCCGCTGCTGCGCGGCTCAGCCCGCGGCAGGCGCAACGCATCATGGACGCCGCACAGGAATACGCCGGGGGCGAACCGCAGGGTCTGCTGAGCGACATGCGCGTCGACCTGGCCTGCGTCGATGCGCAGGGCCGCGTCGCGATCATCGAAAATGCGCTGGGCTGGTAGCCGGGGCGCCCGCATTCCTTGGCGCCGCCGATTGCATCCGACCCGCCGCTGCGCCACATAGAGGACGCAACAGGGGATGATGGCCATGGCTTTGAACGTCGCGCTGCAAATGGACCCGATCGGGGCCGTCAATATCGATGCCGATTCGACCTTTCGCATCGCACTGGAAGCGCAGGCGCGCGGCCACCGGCTGTTCTTCTACACGCCCGACCGGCTGAGCTATCGCGAGGGTCGGGTTCTGGCCCGCGGCTGGCCGATCGAGGTTCGGCGCGAACAGGGCAACCACGTCAGCTACGGCACCGAAACCGAGGTGGATCTGGCTGAATGGGACGTGGTCTGGCTGCGTCAGGACCCGCCCTTCGACATGGGCTATATCACCACCACGCATATCCTGCAGATGATCCACCCCAGGACACTGGTCGTGAACGACCCGTTCTGGGTGCGCAATTATCCCGAAAAGCTGCTGGTCCTGAACTTTCCCGACCTGACGCCGCCGACGCTGATCGCCCGCGATCTGGCGACGATCCGCGAATTCAAGGCGCGCCATGGCGATGTGATCCTGAAACCGCTTTACGGCAATGGCGGTGCCGGTGTCTTTCGTCTCGACCCGAACGACCGCAACCTCGCCTCGCTTTACGAACTCTTCACCGGGATCAACCGTGAGCCGCTGATCGTGCAGAAATACCTGCCGGCGGTGACCAAGGGCGACAAGCGGGTGATCCTCGTCGATGGCGAACCCATCGGTGCGATCAACCGGGTGCCGGCCGAAGGAGAAACGCGTTCGAACATGCATGTGGGCGGGCGGCCTGAAAAGATCGCGCTGAGCGACCGCGACCGAGAAATCTGCGCGCGCATCGGCCCGCTCTTGCGCGAAAAGGGCCAGATTTTCGTGGGAATCGACGTGATCGGCGACTGGCTGACCGAAATCAACGTGACCTCGCCCACCGGCATTCAGGAACTGGAACGCTTCGACGGCACCAACGCCGCCGAACGCATCTGGCAGGCGATCGAGGCGCGGCGCTAAAGCTGCGCACCGGCGATGCGAAAGCTGACCGCCTCGGCCACATGCGGTTTGCGCACATCGGCGTCGCCGGCCAGATCGGCGATGGTGCGCGCCACCCGCAAGACCCGGTGGTAGCCGCGCGCCGACAGGCCAAAGCGTTCGGCAACCCGGTTCAGCAGGTCCTTGCCCTGCGTGTCCGGCGTGGCGACCTCTTCCAGCACGGCACCTTCGGCATCGGCATTGACGCGCAAGCCGTCATGGCCGGCAAAGCGCGCCGCCTGCCGGGCTCGCGCCTCGGCAACGCGGGTCGCAACCCCGGCCGATCCCTCGCCAGCATCCGGCAGGTCGAGGTCGGTGAACGCGACCGGCGGCACCTCGATACGCAGATCGAACCGGTCGATGAGCGGGCCGGAGATACGGCCGAGGTAATCCTCGCCGCAGACCGGTGCGCGCGAACAGGCGTGGGCCGGGTCGGTCATGTGCCCGCATTTGCAGGGGTTCGCCGCCGCGATCAGCAGAAACCGGCAGGGATAGCGGACATGGGCATTGGCCCGGGCAATCGCCACTTCGCCGGTCTCGATCGGCTGGCGCAGCGTTTCCAGAACCGGGCGCGGAAATTCGGGGAGCTCGTCCAGAAACAGGACGCCATTGTGCCGGGCTTATCTCTCCGGGTTTGGCGCCACGCCCCGCCGCCAACGATTGCGGCCATCGAGGCGGTGTGATGCGGCTCGCGGTAGGGCCGCACCCGCGAAATGCCGCCTTCGTCCAGAAGCCCCGCCAGCGAGTGGATCATCGAGGTTTCAAGGGCTTCGGCCGGTGTCAGCGGCGGCAGGATGCCGGGCAGGCGCGGCCAGCTCGGCTGCCCGAACCCGGTGGGCCGACCATCAGCATGTGATGACGTCCGGCCGCGGCAATTTCCAGCGCCCGCTTCGCGCGTTCCTGCCCTAACATCACGAAGGTCGCGCACCGAAGCCGGTCGCGTCACCTCGCCCGCCTCCGCGGGGGCAAGGGCTGACTGGCCGGTGTAATGGCGCAGGACCTCGGGCAGGTTTCGCGCGGCAAGAACCTCGGCGGCGCCGACCCAGGCCGCTTCGGCCCCCGAGCCATGCGGACAAAGAAGCGCGCAATCGGCCTCGGCCGCCGCCATCGCCGCGGGAAGCGCGCCGGCAACCGCAACGAGCGTTCCGTCCAGCGAAACCTCGCCAAAGGCCACCGTGCGCGCCACCTCTTCTTCGGGTAGCACGCCGATCGCCGCCATCACCGCCACCGCGATGGGCAGGTCGAAATGCGACCCCTCCTTGGGCAGGTCAGCCGGTGACAGGTTGACCGTGATCCGTTTGGACGGCAGCGCGATGGCCATCGCGCTGAGCGCCGCGCGCAACCGTTCGCGCGCCTCGCTGACCGCCTTGTCGGGCAGTCCGACGATGGTAAAGGCCGGCAGGCCGGGGCTTACGGCGCACTGCACCTCGACCAGCCGCGCCTCCACGCCCTCAAAGGCCACCGTATAGGTCCGGGCCACCATGCTCCGCCTCCGTTCATCTTGGTTAACGGGTAGCGGAAGACTGGTTTAGGAATGGTAAATGGCCATGAAGGCCGGCCAGGCTTCGGGGTCTGCCACGGTCTTGTCGCGGCAAAAGGCGTTGCAAAAACCCCAGACCCGGCCGCCGGCCTCCATGAAATGGGTGACCGGATCGCCGGAATAGGGGCAGATGGTGTTGACCGACGGCCCCGCATCGACCGCCCGCGCGGCCAGCGGCGCCGCCACCGGCCAGACCTTGCGCGGCCAGTCGCGCGCATAGGCCGCCTGGTCCGGCCCGTCGGCCATTCCCATCGCCCGCCAGCGGCGGAAGTCGGGATGCGCCAGATGCGCGGCGACATAGGCCATGGCCGCATCCGATACCGGCAGGCTGTGGCCGGCGATGCGCGCGGCAACCGGGGCAAAGAAGGCATCCGCCGCTGAATAGGCCCCGCAGAGCCATGGGCCGCTGCTTGCGGTTTCAGCCCTCGCCCAGGACCAGATCGACTCGATCCGCGCCAGATCGGCCAGAACCGCCGGGGGCGGCGCGCAATCGGTATAGGCGACGCGCAGGTTCATCGCGCAGTGGCTGCGCAGCGCGCCGAATCCGGCATGCATTTCGGCCGCCAGGGCCCGGGCGACGGCGCGGTGGGCGGGCGCGGCCGGCCAGATGCCGGCCTCGGGGTGGCGGCTGGCCAGTTCCTCGGCAATGGCGAGGCTTTCGGACACGACCGTGCCTTCGGGCGTGCGCATCGCCGGCACGGTGCGGGCCGGCGCATAGGCTTGCAGCAGTTGCGGCAATGCGTCGGTGTATAGCCGCGCGCGTTCGCAGCGCACGGGTATGCCGAAGGCCGCGAACAGAAGCCAGCCGCGCAGCGACCAGCTGGAATAGGCGCGGTCGCCAATGGCGAGCCTGTAGGGTTCGTGCGCGGGCATGTCCTGTCCTTTCGAGGCTGCGCCTTTTCGTAACACTTGCGATAGTCGCCCGCATGCCCGTTGGGAAATGGCGAATTGTGCGCAGGTCCATCACGGGATGTGATTGATCGTCTCCACGATCACCAATGCCCGCCATCACGGTGCATCCGGGTCAGCAGCGTATCGATCCGGTGCGAAAGCGCTTCGGTTGCGGTAAGGCCGGCAAGCTGCAGCGCCGTCATGATGACCCCGACATGGGCAACCGCGATGATGTCGCCGCCATCGCCGCTGTCGGCCAGCCGGTGCATGGCGCCATGAACGCGCGCCGCCACGCTGTTCCAGCTTTCGCCGTTAGGCGGCGCGGCATCGCCGGGATTTTCCCAAAACGAACGCGACAGATCCGGATCGCGCGCTGCCACGGCGTCAAAAGCCAGCCCGTCCCATTCGCCGAAATCAAACTCGCGCAGCGCCGGATCGTGCGGCAGGCGTTGGCGACCGGCTGCCAGCGCATCGGCGGTGGCGCTGGCCCTGACCAGGTCCGAGGATACCAGAAGCGCCGGGCGCGGAAGCGCGGCATCCAGCCGGGCTATCGCGGCCGTGTCCGACAGATCGGCAGGCAGGTCGCGCCAGCCGGCAAATTCGCGCGCATGGGTCGGGCCATGGCGGACCCACCAGAAACCGGTCATGGCGCCAAGGCAGGCAGGGCGCCCTTAAGAGCCATCGGCAGCCCGGCAAACACCACGATGACACGGCCGGCGGCTTCGGCCAGCCGCTGGTTCAGACGCCCCTGTTCGTCGCGAAAGGTCCGCGCCAATGCGTTTTCCGGCACGATCCCCTGGCCAACCTCGTTCGAGACGATGATGACGCTGGCCGGGCAGCAGGCGATGCAGCCCAGCAAGTCGGCAGTCGCCACCGCCGGGTCCTCGCCCGCATGCATCAGGTTCGAAAGCCACAGCGTTGCGCAATCGATCAGCACCGCGTCGTCCTTACTTAGCCCCGCCAGCGCCCCGCAAAGGTCGCGAGGCGTTTCAAGCGTGTGCCAGCCTGCGCCGCGATCGGTGCGGTGCCGGGCAATCCGATCGGTCATTTCCGCATCCCAGGCCTCGGCTGTTGCGATATAGACCTTTCGCCCGCCTGTTGCCCGAACCACCCGTTCGGCCAGCCGCGACTTTCCCGAACGCGCTCCGCCCAGAACCAGTGTCAGATTGTCAAGTTCGGCGGCCATGGCACATCTCCCTGCGCACCGCTATAGCCGCGCGCATCGGCCCGGCCAAGCGCAGACGCTTGTGCGGGGGCCGTGCGGCCTAAACCTTGGGCAACGGAGGGTCGGACATGCTGGCAGGCAAACGCATCCTGTTGATCATCGGTGGCGGGATCGCCGCCTACAAGTCGCTAGACCTGATCCGGCGGCTAAAGGAACGCGGCGCTTCGGTCGTGCCCGTCCTGACCCGCGCGGGGGCGGAATTCGTGACGCCGCTGTCTGTGTCCGCGCTAGCCGGCGAAAAGGTCTTTACCGATCTCTTCGACCTCACCGACGAAGCCGAGATGGGCCATATCGAACTGTCACGCGCCGCCGATCTGGTCGTGGTCGCGCCAGCCACCGCCGATCTGATGGCGAAGATGGTTGGCGGCCATGCCGACGATCTGGCCTCGACCCTGCTGATGGCAACTGACAAGCGGGTTCTGATCGCGCCGGCGATGAACGTGCGGATGTGGCAGCACGCCGCCACAGGGCGTAACGCCGCGCAGCTGGCCGCCGACGGTGTGCTGAGCGTCGGTCCGAACGAAGGCGACATGGCCTGCGGCGAATACGGGCCCGGCCGCATGGCCGAACCGCTGGAGATCGTTGCGGCGGTCGAGGCGGCGCTGGGCGATGGCCCGCTTGCCGGGCGACATGTGATCGTCACCTCTGGCCCGACGCATGAACCGATCGATCCCGTGCGCTACATCGCCAACCGGTCTTCAGGTGCGCAGGGTACGGCCCTGGCGCGCGCGCTTTCGGGGCTTGGCGCGAGCGTGACCTTCGTTACTGGCCCCGCAAGCGTGCCACCGCCGCCGGGCGTCGCGGTGGTCGCCGTCGAAACCGCCCGGCAAATGCTTGACGCGGTGCAGGCCGCGTTGCCGGCCGATGCGGCGGTGTTCGCCGCTGCCGTCGCCGACTGGCGGGTCGCGAATGCGGCGGGAAAAGAAGATGAAAAAGGACGGGTCGGGCCAGGCGCCGGCGCTGGAATTGCCGAGAACCCGGACATTCTGGCGACGGTTTCGCGGATGAAGAAGGGTCGCCCCGCGCTGGTCGTGGGCTTTGCCGCGGAAACCGACGACGTGATCGCCAACGCCACCGCAAAACGCGCACGCAAGGGCTGCGACTGGATCGTGGCCAACGATGTCAGCCCTGCGACCCGCATCATGGGCGGGGCGGAAAACGCGGTCACGCTGATTACCGGGGCCGGGGCCGAAGAATGGCCGCGACTGGGCAAGGACGAGGTGGCCCGACGGCTGGCGGCGCGCGTTGCCGAGACGCTGCGCAAACCGCAGCAAGATTGACATTGAGGGTGGGCGGAATGCTTCCGGAAATCCGCGTGATGCGCGAAGACTGGGCCGATCCGGACGTGGCCTTGCCAGCCTATGAAACCGCCGGAGCGGCCGGTGCCGACCTGCGCGCCAACCTCGGGCCGGCGGACCGCGACAACGGGCTGACGCTTGCACCCGGCGACCGGTCGCTGGTGCCGACCGGGCTGCGCGTGGCCATTCCCGACGGGTTTGAAATGCAGATCCGCCCGCGATCCGGCCTGGCCTTGAAACACGGGCTTGCGCTGGTCAATGCGCCGGGAACCGTTGATGCCGATTATCGCGGTCCGCTGGGTGTGATCGTGATCAACCATGGCGCCGAACCCTTCGTCATCGCGCATGGCGAACGCATCGCCCAGGCGGTGATCGCCCCGGTGGTGCGCGCGCGCTATGTCGCCGCCGACAGCCTTGATGACACCGCACGTGGTTCCGGCGGCTTCGGTTCGACCGGGCGCGGCTGACATGGTCTGGATCGCCGCACTTGGCCTTTTGCTCTGGTACGGGGGCGGCTGGCTGAACTGGCCTCGGGGCTTGCGCCTGGCGCTGCTGGGCGTCCTGGCGCTGGCGGTGGTTCTGGTTCAGACAACCTTGCCCGAAACCCATGGCCTGCGCGCTGCGACCGGTTCGTTGCGGGCCTGGTCCGTCGTAGCCCTGAGCGCGGCGCTTATGGCCGGCTATGGCGTGGCGGTGCAGCGCCTGCGCAAACGCGCGAAAGTCCCGGCCGCCGCGGCCAAGCCCGCAACCCCGGCGCGGTTCAGCGAGGAGGAGCTGAACCGCTATGCCCGCCACATCATGCTGCGCGAAATCGGCGGGCCGGGTCAGAAGGCGCTGAAAAACGCGCGCGTTCTGGTCATCGGCGCCGGCGGCCTCGGTTCGCCCGCGCTGCTTTATCTTGCCGCCGCAGGGGTCGGCACCATTGGCGTGATCGATGACGACGTGGTCGATGCCTCGAACTTGCAGCGGCAGGTGATCCACGCCGATGCGCGGCTGGGCATGCCCAAGGTTTTTTCCGCCGAAATCGCGATGAAGGCGCTGAACCCGCACATCACGGTTCGCCCCTACAAGCGCCGGCTGGACGCCGAGACCGCGGCCGGGCTTTTCGCCGACTTTGACCTGATCCTCGACGGGTCGGACAATTTCGATACGCGCTATCTGGCCAACCGCGTCGCCGTGGCCGCCGGCAAGCCGCTGATCGCCGCAGCGATCACGCAATGGGAAGGGCAGATCGCGCTTTACGACCCGGCGCGCGGCGGCGCCTGTTATGAATGCGTCTTTGCCGAACGGCCCGCGCCGGGTCTGGTGCCGACCTGCGCCGAGGCCGGGGTGATGGGCGCCTTGCCGGGCATTCTGGGCGCGATGATGGCCGCCGAGGCGATCAAGGCGATTGCCGGCGCCGGCGAAACCCTGCGTGGGCGGCTGATGATCTACGACGCGCTTTATGCCGACGCGCGGGTCATGCGCACCGCGCCGCGCGCCGATTGCCCGGCCTGTTCGGGCCGCGGCATTGCCGCCGGTTAACCCGACGGGGCTGGACTTCCGCCGGCTTGCGCTTAGGTTTCCGCCAAAAGGAGACCGCGATGACCAACCCGCTTCTTGCGCCGTGGGACGGCGCCTTTGCTCTGCCGCCTTTCGCCACGATCCGCGACAGCGACTTTGCCCCGGCCTTCGACGCCGCGCTGGATGAGGCGCGCGCCAACATCGCGGTCATTGCCGGGAATCCCGATGCACCGGATTTCGCCAACACGATCGAGGCGATGGAGAAGTCTCAGCAGACGCTCGACCGCGTGGCAGGCCTGTTCTTCAACCTTGCCGGCGCCGATTCGACGCCGGATCGTGAAGCCCTTCAACGCGACCTCGCGCCAAAGCTTTCGGCCTTCTCGTCTGAGATCATGATGAATGCCGCGCTGTTTTCGCGTGTCGAAACTCTGTGGCAGACCCGCGACGGGCTGGGACTCAACCCCGAACAGGCGCGGGTGCTGGAGCTTTACCGGCGCATGTTCGTCCGCGCGGGCGCACAACTTGACGGGGCCGAGGCGGAGCGGTTGAAAGCGGTCAAGTCGCGCCTGGCGGTACTGGGCACCGAATTCACGCAAAACCTGCTGGCCGAGGAACGCGGCTGGTTCATGGAACTGGGCAAGGACGATCTGGAAGGCTTGCCGGATTTCGTTGTGGGGACCGCCCGCGCGGCGGCGGAAGAACGCGGCCTGCCCGGACATGTCATCACCACCAACCGGTCGCTGATCGTACCCTTCCTGCAGTTTTCGCCGAAACGGGACCTGCGCCGGCGCGCCTACCAAGCCTGGGTCGCCCGGGGTGCTAATGGCAACGCGCAGGACAATCGCGCCATTTCCGCCGAGATTCTGGCCCTGCGGTCAGAACGCGCGCGGCTTCTGGGCTACGACGATTTCGCGCATTACAAGCTGGAACCGGAAATGGCCGGTACGCCGGATGCGGTGCGTGATCTGCTGATGCGGGTCTGGGCGCCGGCAAAGGCCCGCGCCGAGGAGGACGGCAAGGTCCTGCAGGCCATGCTTGCCGCCGACGGCATCGGCGGGCCGCTCGAACCCTGGGACTGGCGCTTTTACGCCGAACGCCGCCGCAAGGCCGAGCACGATCTGGACGAGGCGGAGCTGAAACCCTTCTTCGCGCTCGACGCGATGGTCACCGCCGCCTTCGACTGCGCCCACAGGCTTTTCGGGCTGGAATTCCGTCCGCTGGACATCCCGCTTTATCATCCCGATGCGCGCGCCTGGGAGGTTACGCGCGACGGTCGCCACATGGCGGTCTTCATCGGCGACTACTTTGCCCGCGGGTCCAAACGGTCGGGCGCCTGGTGCTCGGCGATACGCGACCAGAACCGGCTGGACGGCGAACAGCGCCCCATCGTGGTCAATGTCTGCAATTTCGCCAAGGGCGACCCGGCGCTGCTGAGCCATGACGACGCGCGCACGCTGTTTCACGAATTTGGTCATGCGCTGCACCAGATCCTGTCGGATGTGACCTATGGTTTCGTGTCCGGCACGGCAGTGGCGCGCGATTTCGTGGAACTGCCCAGCCAGCTTTATGAACACTGGCTGGACGTGCCCGAAGTGCTGGACCGTCACGCGCGCCACTGGCAAAGCGGCGCGGCCATGCCCGAAGCGCTGCGCGACCGGCTCCTGGCCGCCTCGACCTTCGATCAGGGTTTTGCCACGGTGGAATACCTTGCCTCGGCGCTGGTCGATCTTGCCTTTCACGAAGGCCCGCCGCCGGCTGACCCGATGCAAAAACAGGCAGAGGTACTGGAAGCACTGGGCATGCCGCGCGCCATCACCATGCGCCATGCCACGCCGCATTTCGCCCATGTGTTTTCGGGCGATGGCTATTCGTCGGGCTATTACAGCTACATGTGGTCAGAGGTGATGGATGCCGATGCCTTCGCCGCCTTCGAAGAGGCCGGCGACCTCTTTGATCCCGCCCTTGCCAAGAGCCTTGAACGCAACATCCTCTCGGCCGGCGGTTCGGCCGACCCGGCGGAGCTTTACACGCGCTTTCGCGGCCGCATGCCGGGGCCGGAACCGCTGCTGAAAGGCCGCGGGCTTCTGGAGCCGGCCTAACGGCGCTTTCAGACCGGGCCGGCGGGCGAGCCCTGCCGGGCAGCGCCACTTGCGATGCGGGATATCAATGCCGCGCTGATCGGCGGACCATAGGCGCGCCCGTGGCCACGCGGCGCGGTATGCACCTCGTCGCGGATCGTCTCGGCATCCCGGGCATTGGCGCAAAGGTCGCGCGGCCCCGCCACACGTCCGCCCTTCCGGGCCAGCCGGCGCGCGCAGGCCGCCGGATCGGCACAAAGGCTGCACCGTCTTCGGAACTGGTCGCCGGCTACGGGGTTGCCTGCCCGGCCCGAGGTGTCGCCCGCGCCGGTCCGGTGACGGGCGCCAAGCCGTGTCAGCAAACGTGCGATGGCAGAGGTGGCGGGGCGCATGGGCAGAACCTGAGAGGTGCCGGCGGCACTGCCGGCGCCTTCGAACTCTGCCTCAGGAAGGTTGCCAAACCGCTAAGCGGGGCTGGTCGCACCTCAGGGCTCGCCGGCCACATCCTTGTGCACGATGACATCGCATTGCGGATAGGCCTCGAGGATGGCGCGGCGCAGCCGCGCCGATGCCATGCGCCTTTCGCAGCGGCAGATCGCCGTCCAGCTCGATATGGATGTTCACGAACACCCGGCTTCCGGCGGTGCGGGTTTTCAGATCGTGAAAGCCGTGGACGCCGGGCCAGTCGCGCGCGATGGCGCCGATCGCGGCGACAAGGGCGGGGTCCGCGCGCCGGTCCATCAGCGCGTCCCAGGCGCCCTTGCCGATGCGCAGCGCGCCAAGCGCCAGCACCAGCGCGGCGATCAGCGCCACCACGCTGTCAAGCTGCGCGATACCATAGCGGCGCGACACCCAGAGCGCGGCAATCGCGCCGAGATTGGGCAGAAGATCGGCAAGGTAGTGCAGCCAGATCCGCTGCAACCACCCGGCTGCCGGTCAGCCGGACGACGCGCCGTTGCCACAGGATCAACGCCAGCGTCAGCACGATCGACAGCACCATCGCGCCGATCCCGGCCGCTTCGGCCGCCAGCGCCGGTGACTTCGGTGCAAGCAGCCGCATTACGGCCATGCCACCGATCAGCCCGGCGGAAACCAGGATCAGCGCGGCCTGAACCAGTGCAGCCAAGTCCTCGGCCGAGCTGTGCCCGAAGGCGTGGTCCTCGTCCGCCGGTTTTGCGGCGTAGACCAGCGCCCAGAGCGCACCGAGCGAAACCATGAGATCCAGCGCGTTGTCGGCCAATGAGGCAGCGACAGAAAGTGCACCGGTCTGATGCAGCGCCCACAACTTGATCGCGACAAGGGCCAGCGCAACGCAAACCGACGCGGCGCCAGCCGACAGGTTGAGGCGGGTTGAACCTTCTTGCGTCATTGCCGTTCCGTGCCGTGGCCCTTTTCGTGCGATACCTTCCGCATCGCGCCGATAGCGGGAACCTACTGGAAAACCTCTTCGGCCTCCACGCCCCAAAGCGCGGTTTTCGGCACCCAGCCACGCTGCCCGTCGGCCTGAAGCCGGCACCAGTCAACCTCGCATTCCAGCAGGCGCGCGATCACACCGGCTTCGGCGCTGGCGGCTACCGGGGCGCGTTCGTCGGGCCGGGTGTGCATAGCCACCAGATCCTGTTCAATCAGCGCCATGCGCACGCCCGACAGAAGCGTGTAGTGAACCCAGCCGCCGGCGCCTTCCTGATCTTCGACCCGGCGCCAGTTTTCAAATTCGTCGGTAATGCGCAGCGGCATGCCGCGCCGCACAAAGACCCAGTCGATGCGGTGGGAAAGCGACGGTCCGCGCCGGACATTGCCCTCGTTGCTTTTCAACGAAACGAACCGCGGCAGCGGCAGGTTTGTCACCGAACCGAGGTCATGGGCCGGTGTGTTGCCAGTTCCGGCGAGCGCTGGAAATGCCAGTACCAGGGCGATGGCCCGCGTGAGATTGCGCATGCGCATCATCATGTCTGTCTCTCTGCCCGTCGCCGGCATTCGGGCCGGTCGTTTTGTCGCTGCGACGCCAGCGGCTTGCGCCTTGCATCGGTTCCCGTCACATTGCCAGTATGGGGGCACAAAGAAAAGTGACAGGAGTACCCGAATGTCCGCTCAACGGCTGAGTGTTGTCGTCACGCGACGGTTGCCAGAGGTTGTCGAAACGCGGATGAAGGAGCTGTTCGATGTCGAGCTGCGCGAACCCGACATCCGTATGAACCGCGAGGAACTGGCCGCCGCGATGCGCCGGGCCGATGTTCTGGTTCCCTGCGTGACCGACACGATTGACGCCAATCTGCTGGCCCAGGCCGGCGAAAAGCTGAAGCTGATCGCCAACTATGGCGCCGGCATCGACCATATCGACATTCAGTCGGCCCGCCAGCGCGGAGTCCTGGTGTCCAACACCCCCGGTGTCGTGACCGAGGATACCGCGGACATGACCATGGCGCTGATGCTGGCGGTTACCCGCCGCATTCCCGAAGGTCTGGCCGAAATGCAGAACGGCACCTGGAAGGGCTGGGCGCCGATGGCGCATCTGGGTGGCCGCATCGGCGGCAAACGTCTGGGTATCCTGGGCATGGGCCGGATCGGCCAGGCCGTCGCCCGCCGGGCGCGGGCCTTCGGCATGCAGATCCACTATCACACCCGCAAGCGGTTGCGCCCCGAAATCGAGCAGGAGCTCGAGGCGACCTATTGGGAAAGCCTTGACCAGATGGTCAGCCGAATGGATGTGATCAGCGTCAACTGCCCGCACACGCCGTCGACCTTTCACCTGATGAACGCCCGCCGGCTGAAGCTGATGAAGCCGACCGGCGTCATAGTGAACACCTCGCGCGGCGAGGTAATCGACGAAAACGCGCTGACCCGGATGCTGCGGGCCGGCGAAATCGCCGGTGCCGGGCTCGATGTGTTCGAGCACGGCCACGAAATCAACCCGCGCCTGCGGGAACTGGGCAACGTGGTTCTTCTGCCGCATATGGGTTCGGCCACGATCGAGGGGCGGGTCGAGATGGGCGAAAAGGTCATCATCAACATCAAGACCTTCGCCGATGGCCACCGCCCGCCCGATCAGGTCGTTCCGGGGATGCTCTGAGCGCAACGAAGCGGGCCACGGCTGGCGCCGGCCAGATCCGGCGCGCGGCCGATGGGCGAGGCGTTGCCGGTCTGCCCTCGTCGGCCTTTCCGTCGCGCGGGCGGTGCGGCATGGTGGCATCGGCCGACCGGCGGGTTTGGCCCAAACCAAGAGGCCCGATGATGTTTTCCCTGCGTCTGTTCGAGACGGCCGACATTCCGGCGGCCATCGCGCTGTGGCAGAACTGCCCCGGCGTGGCGGCCGACACCGCCGACAGCCCCGAACGCGTTGCGGCCTTTCTGGCGGCCAACCCCCGGCTCAGTTTCGTGGCCGAGGTCGATGAGGTCCTGACCGGTACGGTGCTGTGCAGCCACGATACGCGGCGCGGTTTCATCTATCACCTGGCTGTCGATCCCGAAGAGCGCCGCACCGGGCAGGGCCGCGCCCTGGCCAATGCCGCGCTGCGCGCCCTCGCCGCCGCCGGGGTTGCGAAATGCCATATTCATGTGCTGGCGGAAAACGCCACGGCACGGGCCTTCTGGTCCAACATCGGCTGGACCAGTCGCCGCGATATCGACACCCTGTCGCGCCTGACCGGATAGGCGCGTGGCGTCACAACCGGTGCAATCCGGCGCCGATGTCGTTTTTTGCCGCCAAAGGTCGGGCAAACCTTCACGCCAATCGCCGCTTGGGTCACATATGGCGCAAACCAGATCCGAGGAGTCGGCCCGATGAAAACCCATGTCAAAGCCCTTGTCGTTGGCGGCGGTGCCGTCGGAACCGGGATCGCCTATCACCTGGCCAAGGCGGGCTGGGACACGATGCTTCTGGAGCGGGACGAACTGACGAGCGGTTCCACCTGGCATGCCGCCGGTCTGCTGCCGCTCTTCAACATGAGCTACGCGACGACCCATATCCACAAGTATTCGGTCGATTTCTACAAGACGCTTGAGGCCGAAACCGGCCTGAATGCCGGCTTTTACGTTGTCGGCAACCTGCGCATGGCGCAGACCGACGCGCGGATGGACGAATACATGCTCTATTCTTCGGTGGCCGAAACCGCCGATGTCTACCACGAGTTTCTGACACCCAAGGAAATCAAGGACCGCTGGCCGCTGGTCAGGACCGAAGACCTGAAGGGCGCCCTTTTCCATCCGCAGGACGGCTATATCAACCCCGCCGATGTCACGCAGGCGATGGCCAAGGGCGCGCGTCAGCTGGGCGTGACGATCGAGCGCAAGTGGCAGGTCGACGGCTATCAGTGGACCGGTTCGGAATGGAAGGTCACTTGCACCAAGATGGTCGAAAGGGGCGGCAACCTTGTGCCGTCGGACGAACAGACCGTCATCACCGCCGAACATGTCGTGACCGCCACGGGCAACCACGCCCAGCGCACCGCGCGGCTTCTGGGCATCAAGATCCCCGCGATCCCGGTCGAACACCAGTATATCGTGACCGAACCGGACCCGATGCTGCAGGAATGGCGCAAGTCGAACCCCGAACACCCGGTGCTGCGCGACGCCGATGCCAAGTGGTATGTCCGCGAGGAACGCGGCGGCTGGATTCTTGGCCCCTATGAGCGGAACGCGCCCGCCCGCTTCCTCTACGACGTGCCAGGATCGTTCCGCGCCGACCTCTTCCCGCTCGATCTGGAGCGGATCGAGGAAGAATACATGTCGATGATCCACCGGATCCCGTCGTCGGAGACCGTCGGCCTCAAGGACGATTTCAACGGCCCGATCTGCTACACGCCGGACGGCAACCCGCTGGTCGGTCCCGCCCCGGGCCTGCGTAATATGTGGCTCGCCGAAGGCTTCTCGTTTGGCATCACTGCCGCGGGCGGCACCGGCTACTACCTCGCCCAGATGATGGTGAACGGTGAGGCCGAGATCGACATGGCCTCGCTCGATCCGAAGCGCTACGGCAACTGGATGACGACCGAATATGCGGCGCGCAAGAACGAGGAGTGCTACGAGCACGTCTTCATCCTGCACCACCCGGACGAAGAGCGTGAAGCCTGCCGGCCCTTGCGCACGGCACCGGTCTATGACCGCCAGAAGGCGCTTGGCGCGCAGTTCGGTCAGGTGAACGGCTGGGAACGCCCGAACTATTACGGCCCCAAGGACGCGCCAGAGAGCTTCGATCATGACGGGCGGTCGTTCCGCCGTGGCGACTGGTGGCAATACGCCGTGGACGAGGCCAGGGCGATCCGCGAAACCGCCGGTCTGATCGACGCGACGGCGTTCACCAAACACATCGTGCGCGGCCCGGGCGCGACGGCGTTCCTCGACTGGTTCACCTGCAACGCGCTGCCGAAGATCGGGCCGCATCAACCTGACTTATGCGCTGACCCCCACCGGCACGACGCGGACCGAATACACGATCGTGCGGAACGGCGAGAACGACTATTACCTCGTCTCCGCCGGTGCCTGGACCGCCTATGACGCCGACTACCTGAAGAAGTCGATCGAGGACTTCATCGCAGGCGGCGGCGCGCATGTGGACATGCATGACGTGACGACCCAGTGGGGCGTCTTCGCCATCGCCGGGCCGAAATCGCGCGACATCCTGAAAGAGATCATCAAGGATGCCGAGCCGGAGACGGCGCTCTCGAACAAGCGCTTCCCCTGGCTCTCGGCGCGCAAGATCGAGCTTGGCATGTGCCCTGTGAACGCGATCCGCGTGGCCTATACCGGCGAGCTTGGCTGGGAGCTTCACCACCCAATGGAGATGCAGCGCTACCTCTGGGATCTCCTTCTGGCCGCTGGCGAAAAGCACGGTATGAAGCTTGTGGGCGCCCGCGCCCAGAACTGGCTGCGTCAGGAAAAATCCTACCGCGCCTTCGGCACCGAACTGGGCCGCGACGCGACGCCTGCCGAGGCTGGCCTTGACCGGTTCATCGACCTCTCGAAGGACTTCCAGGGCAAGCAGGCGATGATCGACACCGGCGTGCGCTTCAAATGCGTGACGGTGCTGATCGACGGGCCGGAGGACACCGATCCGTGGGGCAAGGAAGCGATCCTTGTCGACGGCAAGAAGGTGGGTCGTCTGACCTCGGGCGGGTACTCGGTCGCGTTCAACAAGCAGATCGGCATGGGCTATGTCAGCCCGGAACTGGCCGAGGTCGGCACGAAGCTGAAGGTGCGGATGCTGCGGCAGGAATGGGATGCCGTCGTGGTCGAGGACAGCCCGTTCGACCCGTCGAACGAGCGCATCCGCGTCAACGGCTGATTACGGCAAGGCCCGGCGACTTCGGGCACCGATCATGGAAAGGCCGGGGGTCAGCCCCGGCCTTTTCGTTCCGGCACCGGGTCATAGCCCGACCCGCCCCAGGGGTTGCAGCGCGCGATACGCCGTGCGGCGAGCCACCCGCCGCGCAGCGCGCCATGCTTTTCCAGCGCTTCGAGGGCATAGGCCGAACAGGTCGGCTGAAACCGGCACCCGTGACCGACCCAGGGGCTGAGAAACAGCCTGTAGGCGCGAACCGGTAGCGCTATGAGATGGGCCAGCGGGCTCATCGGCCGGGCTCACCGGCCTTGTGAACGCGGTCCAGCGCGCGCAACAGGTCGTCGCGCAGCCGGTCGAATGCGCAGCCGACCGTGGCCTCGGGCCGGCCGATCAGCACATAGTCCCAGCCCGCGCGCGCCCGTCCGGGCAAGATCTCGGCCGCCACGGCCCGCAGCCGGCGTTTGGCACGGTTGCGGGCGACGGCATTGCCGATCTTTCGGGAACAGGTGAATCCGACCCGGCAGGCCGGATCGCCGTCATCGCGCGGGCGCGCCTGAAGCAGAAAGCTGCCGGTAGGCTGGCGCTTGGCGCGGGCGGCGGCCAGAAAATCGGTCCGCTCGCGCAGCCTGCGAATCGAATCGCAAAATGCCGGCGAACCGTCCGCGGCGGGGTTTGCACCTGCCACGGGGGTCTCCGGCACTGTCATGGTGTGAAACCTGTGGCTTAGGCCGACAGCGAATGCCGACCCTTGGCGCGGCGCGCGTTCAGAACCCGGCGGCCACCCTTGGTGGCCATGCGGGCACGGAACCCGTGGCGCCGCTTGCGGACCAGGTTCGACGGTTGATAAGTGCGTTTCATCGGTTCGCTCCGTCATCGGGCGGCCCAAACCCAGGCGGGATTCGAAGGCCGCAGCATCTCGAGGCCCGTCCTTTACGGGCGCAGGCCGGGCAAGTCAATTCATCGGCGGGCGTTTTCTGCAACATTTCCCGGGCCTGAACGCGGATCGGGCCGGCAATGTTACGAAAGCGGCGCGATCACCGCCGGATTTGCCGCGCCAGGCTCACCTCAAATCAACGCGCCGTGATCGGACTGTTGCGCAAACGCCTTTCCGCGCATCTTCTGACAAACTGCAGCAAGGTTAATATCGAATGCCCAGCATGACCGGAAACGCCACACGCCCCTGGCTGAAACACCTTCCGCTTGTCGCCATTGCGCTGGTGGCGGTTCTGGGGGCCGTCACGTTGCGCGACGCCCTGAGCTTTTCGGCACTTGCCGAACATCGCGAAGCGCTGATCGGATTTCGCGACCAGCACTATCTCGCAACGGTTCTGGCCTTTGTCGCGGCCTATGTGGCGATCGTCGCCTTTTCCCTGCCCGGTGCAACCATCGCGACGCTGACCGGCGGGTTTCTCTTTGGCCTCTTTCCCGGCGTCGTCTTCAACATCGCGGCGGCAAGCCTCGGGGCGGTGGCGATCTTTCTGGCCGCGCGCATGGGGCTTGGCCGAAAGCTTGCCGCGCGGCTCGATGCCTCCGATGGCGCCATTGGCCGGTTCCGCGAAGGCCTGCGCGAAAACGAGCTGTCGTATCTCTTCCTGATGCGGCTGGTGCCGGCGGTACCGTTTTTTGTGGCCAACATCATACCCGCTCTGGTCGGGGTCTCGTTGTCCCGCTTTGCCCTGACAACGGCGCTTGGCATCGTGCCGGGCGCGGCGGTCTACACCTGGGTGGGCGCCGGGCTGGGCGAGGTCTTCGCACGGGGCGAAACCCCTGACCTCGGCATCATCTTTGAGCCGCAGGTTCTGGGGCCGATCCTGGGGCTTTGCGCGCTGGCCGCGCTGCCGATCCTGATCAAGGCCCTGCGCAGAAGGAGCTGACCCTGTGGAAACCATCACGACGGATGTCTGCGTCATCGGTGCGGGGTCGGGCGGGTTGTTGGTGTCTGCCGGCGCGGTGCAGATGGGCGCTTCGGTCGTTCTGATCGAGGGCCACCGGATGGGCGGCGATTGCCTGAATTTCGGTTGCGTGCCGTCCAAAGCGCTGATCGCGGCGGGCAAACATGCCCATGCGCTGACCGCGGGCACGTCCTTCGGCGTGACCCGGGCCGAACCGGTGGTCGACTACGCCGCCGCCAAGGATCACGTGGCCAGGGTCATCGCCACCATCGCCCCGCATGACAGCCAGGAACGCTTCGAAGGTCTCGGTTGCCGGGTGATCCGCGACTGGGCCCGTTTTACCGGCCGGAACGAGGTGGAAGCCGGCGGGGCACGCATCCTCGCCCGCCGTTTCGTGATTGCCACAGGCTCGTCGCCCCTCGTGCCGCCGATCCCCGGGCTGGAGGGCGTGCCCCATGAAACCAACGAGACGATCTTTGATCTGCGAGAAAAGCCTTCGCATCTGCTGATCATCGGTGGCGGGCCGATCGGTATGGAAATGGCGCAGGCGCATCGCCGGCTTGGCTGCGAAGTCACGGTGATCGAAGGCGCCCGCGCGCTTGGCAAGGACGACCCCGAACTGGCCGCGGTGGTTCTGGACCGGCTGCGCCGCGAAGGTGTTGCCATCGCCGAAGAGGCGCTGGCCGCCGAGGTCCGCGGCAAAGCCGGCGCCATCGAGGTTGCGGTGAAGGACGGGCGGGTGTTTCGCGGCAGCCACCTTCTGATCGCGGTCGGGCGGCGGCCGAATACCGGCCGGCTGAATCTCGAGACCGCCGGCATTGCGGTTGAACGGGGCCTGATCCGGGTCGATGCCGGCCTGCGCACGACAAACCGAAAAGTCTATGCCATCGGTGATGTCGCCGGACCGCTGCAGTTTACCCATGTCGCCGGCTACCATGCCGGTATCGTCATCCGGTCGATGCTGTTCGGACTGCCGGCGCGCGCCAGAACCGACCATATTCCCTGGGCCACCTATACCCGACCCGAACTGGCGCAAGTCGGTCTGAGCGAGGCCGAAGCGCGCGCGCGCCATGGCGCGAAGCTCGAGGTCGTGCGCTTTGCCTATGACGGAAACGACCGCGCCATCGCAGAGGGAAAGACCGATGGGCTGATCAAGGTCATGGTCGTCAGGGGCGGCCGGTTGGCGCAGCCATCGTCGGCGCACAGGCCGGCGAGTTGATCGGACTTTGGGCCATGGCCATCGCCAACCGCCTGAAAATGAGCGCCATTGCCGGCACGGTTTTGCCCTATCCGACGCTCGGCGAGCTTTCAAAGCGCGCCGCGGGTGCCTATTTCTCTCCCAGGCTGTTCGAAAGCGGCCGGGTCAAGCAGGTCGTCCGGCTGGTGCAGCGGTTTCTGCCCTGACCGGATCGCGCGGCGGCGGCCGGGGTCGCCGCAAGGCCGCGTGCAACCGGCGCCGCGCTGCGCTAAGGAGGAAGGGCCGGTTTTCGGCAGGCAGACAGGCGATGTTTCTCAACACCCTTTCCGGACGGTTCCTGCTTTTGACCACGGCCTTCGTGATGCTGGCCGAAGTGCTGATTTTTGTCCCTCGGTCGCCCGCTTTCGCGAGGACTACCTGCTTTTGCGGCTTGAGCGTGCGCAGATCGCTCGCTTGCGCTTCTGGCCACCGACACGATCGATGCCGATCTCGAAAAAGAGCTTCTGGAAAATGCCGACGTCTACAACGTCGTGCTGCGCCGTGACGAGGTTCGCCAGCTTGTCCTGTCGTCGCCGATCCCTTCGCCCATCGACGAAACCATCGACCTGCGCGGCGCGGGGCCGGTCGAACTGATCGGCGACGCGATGCGTGACCTTGCGACACCGGGCAACCGGATCGTGCGGGTCATCGGCAGCCCGACGCGGATGGCGGGCCTGCTGATCGAAGTGACGATGGAAACCGCGCCCTGCGCCGCGCGATGATCGATTACGGATTGCGCATTCTTGCCCTGTCGGCGCTGATTTCCGTGGTCACGGCGGTCTTGCTGTTCTTGGCGGTGCGCCGGCTGCTTGTTGTGCCGATCCGGCGGGTCGTACGGCACATGACGGCCTATGCCGAAGCGCCGGAAGATGCACGTCGGGTGATCCGCCCGACCGCGTCGGTGGCAGAACTGCGCGAGGCCGAAGAGGCGCTGATGTCGATGCAGACGCAATTGACAGGGGCGCTGAAACAGAAAGAGCGGCTTGCCCAGTTGGGCAGCGCCGTCGCCAAGGTCAGCCACGACCTGCGCAACATACTGACCACCGCGCAGCTGTTCACCGACCGGGTCGAGGCCAGCGCCGACCCGAAGGTCGCGCGCGTCGTGCCCAAGCTTGTCGGTTCGATCAGCCGGGCGGTGAACCTGTGCGAATCGACCCTCGCCTTCGGTCGGGCCGAAGAACCGCCACCGGTGTTGTCTTGGCTGCCCCTGCGCAAGGTCATCGACGAGGTTATCGACGAAGAGAGCGCGGCCGGCATGCCCGGTTCCAGAGTGGAAATTCTGGTCGATCTGCCGGCGCGTCTGACACTGCGCGCCGATGGCGAACAGCTGCACCGGGTTCTGACCAATCTTGTCCGCAACGCCCGCCAGGCCATCGAGGCCACGGGCCACGACGGCACGATCGAGATCGGCGCGGGCGAGAACGAGGCCGAATGGTGGATCCGCGTCGGCGATACCGGGCCCGGTCTGCCGGCCAAGGCGCGCGACCATCTGTTCACCGCGTTTCAGGGTGGCGCGCGCAAGGGCGGCTCGGGCCTGGGTCTGGCCATTTCGGCCGAACTGGTGCGCGGTCACGGCGGCCGGCTCGACCTTGTCCGCAGCGATGAAAACGGCACCGAATTCATGGTCCATCTGCCCAAGGAACTCGCCGATGACGACGATGGCACCAGCTAGGCGCCGGTTCGGGCCCATGCCGCTGAAACGGCGATTTCGCCCTTGCAATGGCCGCGCCACGCCGCTAAATCCCCCGACAGCGCGCACCCGTAGCTCAGCTGGATAGAGCACCAGACTACGAATCTGGGGGTCAGGAGTTCGAATCTCTTCGGGTGCGCCAACTAATTCAAAGGCTTAGGCGGAAACGCCTGAGCCTTTCGCTTTTGCGGGCTACCACCGGGCTACCACCGCGCTTGGTTTCGCAGAGTTTCCGGCGCGGCATCGGCGGCAGGCAAGAGTCTTCAGACCGCGCGCGTTTGTCCACCCTACTAGATTCCTCGGAAAGCATCAGATCCGGCATAAGGTCGGGCCAGAAGGCGCATGATCCCACTGCCTGAAGCTTCACCGCGCCGCCCAAGCGTAGCACTGTGCATCCGCGCACTCAATTATTCAGGCGGCGCGGAGTTTAGGCTTCGGGTTTCATTTGGCTGCACGAAACGCATGCGCCTTGCGCCCCCGAATACGTCTAAACCACGGAAGAACTCAAAGGGGCTTTAGCGAGAGGCGCGAACAGCCCAAGAGCAGTCGGCCGCAGCGGGAGGGGGCCTCTTCAAGGATTTGTGCCGTTGATCTTGAAGAAGGGCCGGGAAAAGCCACAGCGGCGCGACCAGCACTTGCCTCTGCCGGGGCGTGGGGCGCGGACGGTGGTAGAACGGGTAGGACGATGCGGGCGGCGAGCAGTCGTTCGCCGCGGGCGCGAACTCACGTGGACCATAGCGAAAGTTGCCATTCAGATGGAACTCAAGGTCGCCTTTTCTGCGACCGCTTGGCAACGCTCAGAACTTCGGGAAAGCAGCCGTTCGCTGCAGGCGCGAAAGCGCTGAGAAAGAGTGATAGCTGCGGACATTCAGTCTCGCTTCAACTAGCTCCACAGCGTACGCGCACCCAAAGCCGGGCCTCTGGGCTTCCTCATCTTTTCGAACTCTGCCAATTGTTGGTGTCGGAGAGCCGGAACGGTTCAACCCTTCGATTCATATGTCGCCCAGGAAGGTTCCGGCATTGGAGAGATGTCGCGGGCAACAAACCGATGGCGGCGCGTTTCCGCCGCGTTATCACCTGTCGCCATGTCGATCGAGGATCGCACAGAGAACCCTGACCGCCGTGTTCAAACTGTCCGCGTCGATTCCTTCGACAAAGGCACTGAACTGCTGGTTGATGAACGGCGCCATGGCGGAAAGCCTTTCCGCCCCCTTATTCGTCAGCACGACGGTTCGCTTCCGCTGGTCATCCTGTCCGATATGTCGTTCGACCATCCCTGACATGACGAGTTGATCGACGGTTCGGCTGGCCGATGACTGCTCAATCACCGAGAGGGTGGAGATCTCTCCGACCGTTAGCTCGCCATATGCCGACAGGCAAGACAGCACCCGCATCTCAGCCTTTGAGATGCCGGCCTCGGCCAGGACGTCAGCCTGCTGGGAGTTCCAGATATGGGAAATCCTCGTCAGCAGGTAGGGAAGATATCTGTCCAGTTCATCGGGCGTGACAAACGGGAACAAGGATCCCACGGACTCGCGTTCAGTGCCCATCGCTGGCAACCGTCGCGATCTTTTCCGATACCTTGCGCACAGCGTCGGTCGCAGCGGTCAATTCGGTGTCTGACAGGTCCTGAAGAATCCTGCTCAGGACTTCGTGATGGGCGGTATTCGCTTGATGGAACCTCTCGGCGCCCAGCGGTGTCAGTTTCGCGGTGAAAGAGCGCCTGTCGGCATCGGACATGATCTTTTCGACAAATCCGTCCTTCATCAGGCGGTTTACAAGGCCAGACACATTGCCGTTCGATACCCTTAGGGCCGAAGACAGTTTGCCCATGCTCAACCCATCCGGAGAGCGAACCAGCTGAGCCAGGACGTCGAACTTTGCCAGGCTTACCCCGGTCTGGTCCTGCATGCTGCGGTTCAATTCCGCGAAGACCAGGCTATGGACCCGAAGAACGCCCAGCCACAGGCGCGTTTCCTGCCGTTCCCTGTTTCCATCCATTCCGGCTGCTTCTTTTGGCTATGTGTCTGTTCCGACACTCTCAAGTGGCCTGCCGCTTGACTTCAAGATCGCCTGATTCGCTGGGCAAGCGTTTTTCGCCCCGAGCGGTGTCTGTCGTCGCGCAAACGGCCGAAGTCGGGTGGATCAAGCCTCGAACCCGCAGCATTCTGGCCCGGCAGAGCCGCTTCCGCGCGGCAGACGGACCTGTCCTGCCGCTTTCGTTCAGCTTGGGCATGGATCGTGGTCATGCGCGACGGAGGCGTTCGAGACGGCGGATGCGGCGACGGCCTGCACCATCGGGCCGGTGACGGCGACCTCGCCAACTGGAAGGTAATGGCGCGGCGCGGACGACGCGGCGCCGATCTTGATCAGTTGAGTTGCAGGCTGTCAACGACCAGTCCGCCATGGCCTCGGGCAGTTCGATGCAGCGCAGGAAGGTTGCCAGGTTGTAGGCCAGCGCGTGCAGTTGCAGCCGCACCTCGTTGTGCCGGAACTTCCGGCATGACAGCCGCGTCCAGCGAAAGGCATATTTGCCTTCCTTGATGTGCTGCTCTGCGGTGCCGCGCTGGTTGTAGAACCTCACACCCAGTCTGGCTCCATCGGCAGGTTGGTGACGATGAAGCCGACTTTGGGGAACAGCTCGCCCGGATGCCATTCGATCTTGGCGATGACGCGGCGCGGCTTGTCCCAGGACGCCGCCTGCCACTGAAGTCCTCGAAGAACCGTTTGACCTGGTCAGCGAAGGCCGTCCCACGGGCCGTGTCAGCCGATGCGCGATCTTCTCGCGCAAGACGGCGTTGGCGGGCAGACGGATGGCGTAGAAGAACCTGGCTTCTTCCAGCCGCATATAGATCGCGGGGATCGCGTAGGCAGCGTCGGCCCGGAAGAAGCGTCCACCAAGGTCGCGGCCAGCATATCGGGCAATGACGGGATCAAGGACATCCGCCAGCCGGCTGTGGACATTGCCGTTACGCAGCGCAGCGCTCCAGCATGCCAAACTGGTTGAACAAGATGGGGTGATAGCAGGTGCAGTCGAAAGCCCGTTCCGGCAGCACCTTCCTGATCGCCGTGGGGGGGCTGACCGAGCCGTCCATGTCCAGCACGATGTATTTCAACCCGTTGCGGTCATGAAACCGGTCGATCCATTGGCCGTTCAGATCGGCCAGCGCCGCCCGGTTCGCGGCCAGAGCCAGCGTCTCGGTCTCGAACCGTCCCATCTGCGATGCCGAAGCAGCTTGCGCCTCGACGGCCCTGCCGCCAACGACCTGACGCATCACGGGATCGAGGGCCAAGTCGGCATCGTTCACATCCTCGTATCCGGCCAGTCGTCCGAACACCGATTGCCGGAACAATCCGTCAGCCGATATGCCTCCGGCTGTCCGCAGCGCCTCCGACGCTGATTGGACAGGCCGAGCACGTCATCAAGCTCGCGCATCACCAGCAGGCCACCGTCTGAACTGATCTGCGCACCACGGAACTCCAGACGCACACGGCGGTCGAAATCAACCCGATCTCCCCGCGCCAAGCCCGCACCCTCCAGGTGATCCATGAAACGCGCCCCTCGCAGCCGTCAACGCCATGATTTATATGCGAAATATCACGATTACGACAGCGAAATCAGCGACTTACTTGGAGAATGGGCTGTTGACCTTTGGCCAAACTATTTGCTTCTGCATAGATCAGCAATGCGTCTTTGATGTCGCAGGGATCTCAATGGGGCGGTGGGTATCGAGATCTGTGGTAACGGTCGTGAGTTCACCGCGCAAAGCCTCCTGACCGTTCTTCATCACATGAAGTTCAAGCTGATAGGATTTGCTGCCGATCCGGGCGACCGACACAAATATCTCTGCCTCATCTCCCATCTCGCAGGGCGTGAAGAACGTGGCGCTCGCTGTGACGTAACCAAGCCCCTTGCGGCGGTTCCGTATGATGTCGTGGTACGGGATGCGGAGAGCATCGTCGAACCATTCCTCGACTACACGATTGAAGACATTAAAAAATTCCGGTGTATAGACAATCCCCGCCGGATCGCATTGGCCGTGGCGGAATTTCGTTTTCGTTGACCACATGTTCGGGGGCAGGTTGCCTTGGTTCAGGGCGGTCTTGCGTTCTTGGGCGTTCATATTCTGCCTACTGTCATGTTGCGAATGAGCGGATAGTCTGAATCGTGCCGTCAAGATCGTCACCGGCACCGTCTTTCAATGCGGAACTCAAGAGGCGGTCAGCCCAGCTGGCGGCATCGTCCCGGTCCGAGATGGACATGGCTGTCTGCATGACCTTGTCGAATTTTGAATGACCCCGTGAATGGGTGTCGGAGTAGCCCTTGATAAGACGTTGGAAGCGCAAGATCGCGACGCCTAGGGCATAGTTCTTTTCCAGCGCGTCGGTGGAGCGCGCCAGCCATTCGTCCCGATGCGCGACCTCTATCTCATGCCGCAGGGATCGCCGGCGAAGCGGCTTCAGGCCCCCGATGAGATAGAGCAGTAGGAAGCCGGGAAGCGAGTAGGTGCGTATCCGGCGTCCCTTGTTGATGCGACGGTCGAGCCAGGCGTAAAGTCGGTGCCGTCCTTTTAGCCAGCGCGCGAAACCCGAAGGCAGGATGGAGGCGATTTCCTCCATGCGCGGATGCATAAATTCGGTCGTGCCAAGGATCTGGTCCGGTCCCAGGCCCATGTCATTCTCGATGCGGATGCGCCGATGGTGGCTTGTCTTAATACGGGCGACGCGGATGACATCATCATAAGTCATCGCATTGGCAAGGTATTTTGCCGCTGTCACCGTGAATTCAAAGTGCCGTTCCGTGCCGCCTGACTGACGATCCTGCAACGCGATTCTTTCAAGAACGCTCAGATATTCAGCCCCGTAGCCAATATCCTGAAACTCCACCACCTTGCGTAGGCCCAGAAAGGCCATGTGGTGCGCTTCCTCCGGCAGACTGCGCGTCAGTTTCTGCAACAGGTCGTCGGCGCGTCGATCGGTCAGACGTTCCGGCAGACATGGGAAGCGCCCGATCCGGCGTTCTCCGGACCGTCTGTCTCCGCCCTCGACTTTTGGGTTGCGACGGCAAAGGCCGCGTCGAAGGCTCGGATGCTGGCCTCGACGCCCTTTCTGCTGCCGCGGATCACGTCATGATAGGCTTCGCGCGGGAACGGCAGCGCGCCAGAGGCTGCAAGGCTGCCGAACATGGCCGACGAAATGACCGAACCGTGTTTGACAGCCAATTCGTTCATGTCAAAGACGATTTCGTTGCGGGCCACGACGCCGATCGCTGCCGAAACCGCGCCGCTGTCGGCGATACCTTGGCCGGGCGCCATCTTCTCGATGGTTGAAAGGGCGCGGTGGCTTGATGCGATCAGGGTGGTGCGGTCAGGCGTCACGATCCCGCGCAGGATCGAGCGTCCCGCCTCCATGTATTCCGCCGCGATCACGACATCGACGTCGCCCGGTGTCGGCATCTGGGCGAGAACCGGTTTCCGGCCGTCAGCATCAGGTCGCATCATCTCGACGTAATAAATCGTCGCACCCGTGCGCTGTGCGACGCCGGGAACCGAGGTGGACTGGGCCACCCAACCATCGCGTTCCGCAAGATCGACGATCCATCCGGTCAGCACGCCGCCGCCCTGACCACCCATCGCCACAATGGCGATAGAGAGCGGACGCTCCGTCGCTTCGGCCAGCGCCTCAGGCGCCATCTTGGCAATCTCGTCCTTCATTCATCTAACTTTCGAAGTTGACGGCCTTGCGGGCACGGCGGTTCTGGAGGAAGCGGATGATGGGCGTTCGTGCCCGGTTCCTGAGCCGCTCCCAGCCACCCGGGTGGTGGATGACTTCAGCCCGGTAGAAAGACGGGCAGAGGACGGCGGCATCGGCAACCTCGCCGCAATTCCCGCAGGCAACGCAGGTCGTATCGATGGCGGCGACGGGGTCGTCGCGCAGCGGATCGTCCAGTTCCTTCAGGGACAGGGACGGACAGCCCGACAGCCTGATACAGGCGTGATCCCCTGTGCAGATATCCTCATCGACGCCGAACCGTTCCTTGAGAGTGCGTTTGCCGTCCTCCAGCGCCTTGGCGACCTTCGGTTTTTCCCGGCGCTGGCGGTTCAGCATGCACTCGGACGAGGCCACGATGATCTTGGGGCCCTCTTCCGGCGTGGTCAGCGCCTCTTTCAGCACGGCGCGCATCTGGTTGACGTCATAGGTCCTGTCGATCTGGCGCACCCAGTCGGCGCCGATCCCCCGGACCGCTTCGACGATCGAATTGTTGGTCTTGCGCCGTTTGTTGATGGCCCGAGATGACAGGATGTCCTGCCCGCCGGTGGCCGAGGAATAGTAGTTGTCGACGATCAGGAAGACACCGTCATGCCTGTTGAAAACCGCATGGCCAATCCCGCTGGTCAGCCCGTTGTGCCAGAACCCCCCGTCTCCCATGATGGCGATCGGTCGTTTCGCCCCTTTCACGTTGAATGCCGCCGAGGATGCCGCGCCAAGCCCGTATCCCATTGTCGTGGTGCCGATGTTGAAGGGCGGCAGGATCGAAAACAGGTGACAGCCAATATCGGCCGAGACGTGATGTTCGCCCAGTTCCTCGAACACCATTTTCATGGCCGCGAAGATCGGCCGTTCAGGGCAACCGGTGCACAGGCCGGGCGGGCGCGGGGGGACGACATTCTTCAGCGCAGCGACCTTTGGGTCGGACAGGATTGGCACCGGATCGGGAAGCGGTGCCCGGTTGCCAAGGAGTGGCGCCTCGAAGTCTTCCAGAAACTGCGAGATGCCCTTGCCTAATGCCGTGACCGTGTAATCCCCGGCCATCGGCAGATACTTCTTTCCATGAGCTTCAGTTGGCGCCTTCAAACGCGCCAATGCGGTGACAATGGATTGTTCAATGTATTCGGGTTGGCCTTCTTCGATGATCAGCGCTGCATCGAGACCGGCGCAGAATTCCTGCACCTCAGCCGGAATGGTCGGATAGCAGACGTTCATCACGTAGATCGGCAGTTTTGAATTGCCGTATGCATCGCTGAGCCCGAGCATCTGCAAGGCCCGGATGGTGCTGTTGTACATTCCCCCCTGCACGATCAGGCCGGTCTTGCCCGTCTTGTCCGCCCCCGACGGGCCGAAGACTTCGTTGAGGCCGGAAGAACGGACGAATTCGATCGCGGCAGGCAGGCGGCGCGCCACCTTCTCTACCTCGTGCTGGTAGGCGGCGGGTGGCAGGACGATCCGGTCAAGATCGCGTTTGGGGTTGTTCAATGCATCCTTGAGCGTGAATTCGGGACGCTTGTTGTCCTTGCAGACAAACTGCCCGGTCATGTGACACGACCGGACCCGAACCTGAAGCAGGACCGGGGTATTTGTGGCCTCGGATAGCTCAAAACCCTTTTCGATCAGGTTGACCATGCATTCCTGATCTGGGCGGGGATCAAGAAGCCACATCTGCGACTTCATCGCAAAGGCGTGGGTGCGTTCCTGCATGATCGAGGAACCTTCGCCATAGTCTTCGCCGACAATCACCATGGCGCCGCCGGTCACCCCGCCCGATGCGAGATTCGCAAGCGCATCCGAGGCGACGTTGGTGCCGACGGTCGATTTCCACGCCACTGCGCCACGCAGGGGATACATGACCGACGCTGACAGCATCGCGCCCGCTGTCGCCTCATTGGCCGAGCTTTGGAAGTTCACCCCGAGGTCGTCGAGGATGTCATTGGCATCGGCCAGCACATCCATCAGATGCGAGATCGGCGAGCCCTGATATCCGCCCACATAGGCGACACCGGACTGAAGCAACGCCTTGGTGATCGCAAGGATGCCTTCGCCGCGAAAGACATCTCCCTGACCTAGCTTCAGATCTTCGACTTCCCTGGCGAATGAGCGTTCGGCCATCGGCGCCTCCGAAAAATTATATGGAAATAAGTAATTTTATATGTAAAATAAGTCAAGAGAAATCGAGAGCCGACCACTTGCCGCTTGGAAGGCATCGAGGAAAAAGGTCAAGAAAACATGCGTGTAGCCCGCCCCGACAGTCTTGTTTGCGAAGTGCTTCCTTCAGTGAGGGCTTTCCTTGATTCGGCGCCAGCCATGGTTCTGGGGGCGGAAAAGCGGCATGCAACAGACGGCCGGACGATGGAGGTTTTCAACCCGGCGACAGGGACGAAAATCGCCGAAGTGCCCAAGGGTGGGGCCGTAGAAATCGATCTCGCTGTCCGCGCGGCGCGCCACGCTCTGGACGGTGAATGGAGCCGTCTGCGCCCCGTGGAACGTCAGCGCCTGCTCCTGAAGCTCGCGGATCTGATCGAAGACAACGGCGAGGAACTTGCGCAGATCGAGACGCTCAACAACGGCAAGTCGGTCATGCTGTCGCGACTGGTCGAGGTCGGCAATTCTTCCAACTACCTGCGCTACATGGCGGGCTGGTCCACCAAGATTGAAGGGTCGACCATAGACGTTTCCATCGCGGTTCCGCCGGGCACGAAGTATCAGGCCTATACAAGGAAAGAGCCGGTCGGCGTCGTTGGCGCCATCACGCCTTGGAACTTCCCGCTGAACATGGCGATCTGGAAACTGGCTCCGGCCCTGGCCTGCGGAAACACAATCGTCCTGAAGCCGGCCGAGGAAACGCCGCTGACGACCATGCGCCTGGCGGAGCTTTGTCTGGAAGCGGGGCTGCCGCCGGGTGTCGTCAATGTCGTGACCGGCACGGGCGAGGAGGCGGGGGCGGCGCTGACCGCGCATCCCGGCGTCAACAAGCTGGCCTTCACAGGATCGACCGAGGTCGGAAAGATTATCGGCATCCAGGCCATGAAAGACATGAAGCGCGTCACCCTGGAGTTGGGTGGCAAGGCACCGATGATCATGTTCGACGATATGGACCTTGATCAGCTGTCGGTTGCCGCGGGTGTCGGCATTCTGTTCAACTCGGGCCAGACCTGCTGTGCCGGCACACGCATTTACGCGCAGAAGGGAATATACGATAAAGTTTGCGAGGTCATGGCGCGGACCGTCGGCGCGATGCCGATCGGCCCCGGGCTGGACCCTTCGAACACCATCAATCCCATGGTGTCGGCCAAGCATCAGGCCCATGTCCAGGCCTGCATCGCGCGCGGGCGGGAAGAGGGCGCGACGCCGCTGCTGAATGGCGGCACCCATGAGGGTGACGGCTATTTTGTCCGGCCCGAAATCTTCACCGATGTGCGGCAGGATATGAGGATCATGCAGGATGAGGTCTTTGGCCCCGTCTTTACCATCACGCCGTTCGACGATCCCGAAGATGCCATCCGTATGGCAAATGACACGCGTTTCGGACTGGGCGCGTCGATCTGGACCACCAATCTGAACACCATGCACCGCTACGTGCCGCGGATTCAGGCCGGAACGGTCTGGGTCAATGCCCACAACGTGCCGGACGCGAACATGCCGTTCGGTGGATACAAGCAGTCCGGTATCGGGCGCGAACACGGCCGTGCCGCACTCGACGCATATCTCGAAACCAAATCCGTCTGCATCGCAGTGGGTTGAGGCAGATGGACGGAAACCGCATCGTGACGACAGCGAACGACAATTACCTGCGCGAAAACAACGGACGGCACCAGCTGCATCCGATGGTCCATCCGCTGATCATCGAACAGCGGCCGCCACGGATCATCGTCAAGGGCGACGGCGCCCATGTCACCGACATTGACGGAAAGACCTATATCGACGGTGTCGGCGGGCTTTGGAACGTCAATGTCGGCCACAATCGTGCCGAGGTGAAGGCGGCGATTTCGGCGCAGATGGAGGAGATCAGCTATTACTCCAGCTTCGCCGGTACGGTGACGCCGCCCTCGATCGAACTCAGCGCGAAGATCATCGAGATGACGGCCGAAGAGGACATGGAGCGGGTGCTGTTCTCGGCCAACGGCTCTGACGCGGTCGAGACGGCGCTGAAGCTCAGCCGGCAGTATTGGAAGCTTGCAGGCGAGCCGGAGCGCACCGGTTTCATCTCGCTCAAGCAGGGTTACCACGGGGTTCACCTTGGCGGAACATCGGTCAATGGTTCGACCATCTACCGCTCGGCCTACGGCCCGCTTCTGCCCGGGTGCTACCAGGTCGACAGCCCGTGGACCTACCGCAATCCCTATTCGGAAGATCCCGAGGAACTGACCGAGGCGATCATCACGCAGATCAACCGGCTGATCCGGCATCAAGGTGCGCAGACGATCGCGGCCTTCATTGCCGAGCCGGTTCAGGGGGCCGGGGGCATTATCGTTCCTCCTTTGTGCTTCTGGCCCCGCCTGCGTGACTTGCTGGACTGCTACGGGATCTTGCTGATTTCCGACGAGGTTGTCACCGGCTTCGGCCGGAGCGGTTCCATGTTCGGTGCACGCGGCTGGGGCGTGAAGCCGGACATCATGTGCTTCGCCAAGGGGATCACAGCAGGCTACGTTCCGCTTGGCGCGACCGTGATCAACAAACGGGTCTACAGCGCCTGGCAGAAGGGCATCAGCCCGGACGGCATCATCATGCATGGCTATACCGCAACCGGCCACGCGCTTGGATGTGCGGCTGCGAATGCGACGCTGAAGATCGTCGAGGACGAGGATCTGCCCGCCAACGCCGCCCGGCAGGGCAGACGGCTGATGGAAGCGCTGAAGGGCCTGCCAAACTGGTCGTCGCTCGTGGGAGAGGTGCGCGGCAAGGGTCTCATGGTCGGGCTCGACCTCGTATCGGACAAGCGGACACGCGAACCGATCAATCCGGCCAATGGGCAGGGAGAGCAGGTCGCCACATTCGCACGTGATGAGGGCGTACTGGTGCGGCCGGCAGGCTCCGTCATCATCATTTCGCCCCCGCTGACACTCACAGATGCCGAGACCGACAAGATTGCCGACGCGCTGACAAAGGCGCTGCGGCGATACGAACTGGAGAAGTAGCCATGGTGCCCGGACAGGACTTTCCGAAATTCACTGCCGCGGCTGTGCAGGCCAGTCCGGTCTACATGGACGCGGGGGCCACGGTTGATAAGGCCGCGGCGCTGATCGCCGAGGCAGCGGGAAAGGGCGCGCGGCTTGTGGTGTTCCCGGAGGTGTTCGTGCCGGGCTATCCCTACTGGAACTGGATCACCGATCCCGTGACCGGCAGCGCATGGTTCGACAAGCTCGTCCGCGCGTCAGTCTTCGCCGACGGGCCGGAAGTGGCCGTGGTTCAGGCGGCGGCGAAGGCGAACGATTGCTATGTCGTGCTGGGCCTGAACGAGCGCAGCCCTGTTTCGCTTGGCGCGCTTTACAACACGCTTCTTTTCATCGGGCCCGATGGCAAGGTGATCGGCAAGCACCGCAAGCTGGTGCCGACTTGGGCGGAAAAGCTGACATGGACCGGCGGCGACGGATCGAGCCTGCGGGTCTACGACACCGAAATCGGCCCCCTGGGCGGCCTTGCCTGTGGCGAAAACACCAACACGCTGGCCCGCTTTACGCTTCTGGCGCAGGGCGAACTGGTGCACGCGGCCAGCTATATCTCCCTTCCCGTGGCACCGCCGGATTACGACATGGCCGAAGCGATCAAGCTGCGCGGAATGTCGCACAGTTTCGAAGGCAAGGTCTTTACCGTCATTTCGACCTCGACCGTCTCGGAAGAGATCATCCGTGCGATGGAGGGCGTCCGCCCCGACGCCCGTGCCCTTCTGGAACGGAAATCCAGCGCCTATTCCGGCGTCATCGGCCCGGACGGGCGCGAGGTGGTTCCGGGCCTCATCGACGACGAAGGCATCGTCTATGCCGAGATCGATCTTGGCCGCTGCATCCAGCCCAAGCAGATGCATGACATAACCGGCCACTACAACCGCTTCGACGTCTTCCGCCTGCATGTCGACCAGACCCCGCAGGCTGCCTTGACCACGGCGTCATCCGCGCCTGAACGCCGCCCCCGACATGAGGCCGGGGAGGACGAGCGGGCCATCAATTTCACGAACAGATCGGAGGGTGCAGATCATGACTGATGCGACAACCGAACAGAGCGACGACATTCTGGGACGCGCGCGTGTGCGCGACAATGACGAATTGAAGGCCTATTACGAAGAGCTGGCCCAGCACGATACCGGCGCGCTCTGGACCGTGGCCAATTCCATCGAGCCCTGGCAGCCGACACCGGCCTCGGCCCCGGTGATCTGGCGCCACAAGGCCATTGATGCGCTTGTCCACAAGGCGCTGACGCTGGTGCGTCCGGAAGAGGCCGGGCGGCGCGTGGTCTACCTGCGCAACCCCAAGCGCCGCGAGGTCAGCGCCGCCTGCGGCTGGCTGTTTTCCGGCATTCAGATCATGCAACCGGGCGAAATGGCATCAGCCCACAACCACGCGGCATCGGCGCTGCGCTTCATCATGTCGGGCAAGAACGCCTTTACCGTGGTCGAGGGGCACCGGATCACGCTTGGCGCCCGTGACTTCGTCATCACCCCGAATGGGACATGGCATGAACATGGTGTTCGGGAGGATGGCGAAACCTCCTATTGGCAGGACGTGCTGGACATCCCCCTGACCAACGCGCTGGAGGCGAATTTCTACTCAGTGCATCCGGACGACTTCCAGAACTCGAACCTGCCATGGAATGCAAGCCCCGCGACCTATGGAACGCCCGGCATGCTGCCGGCGCGAGAGAAATGGGGCAGCTGGTATTCGCCCCTGATGAAATACCCGTGGGAAAAGACCTATGAGGGGCTGCAGAATTTCGCCAGCGTCTCGGACGGCGACCCGTTCGACGGGATCATCCTGAAATACGTCAATCCCAACACCGGCGGCGACCCGATGGCGACCATGGGCAATGCCATGCAGATGCTGCGTCCGGGCGAACACACCAAGGCGCATCGCCACACCGGCAACGTCATTCATCAGGTGGCGAAGGGCAAGGGATACTCGGTCATCGGCGGCGTGCGCTACGACTGGGAAGAAAAGGACATCTTCTGCATCCCCGCCTGGACCTGGCACGAACACTGCAACCTTTCCGACACCGAGGACGCCTGCCTTTGGCAGGTCAATGACTTCCCGGTGATGGAGAAGCTGAATTTCTACCGTGAACAGGCCTTCCCGGAAAACGGCGGGCATCAGGAAATCACAGGCACGGCCTGAAGGGAACGGACACGAGATGAGACTTGTTACCTATCGGAAAAACGCGGCGGGCGAAGGCCGTCTGGGAATTGTCCAAGACGGGTTGGTCATCGATGTCGCCCGTCTGGGCGAGTCGATCGGAGAGACCTTCGCCGGTTCGATGCTTGAACTGATTGATCAGGGCCCCGATGCCCTTTCCGCGCTGGGCCGGGCGCTGGAGGCGACCGAGGGGTTGCGCCGCACGGGCGTTTCGGTTCCCGAGGCAAATGTGCGTTTGCTCGCGCCCATCCCCACGCCGCGCAAGAACATCTTCGGGATCGGGCTGAACTATACCGAACATGTGGCGGAGTCCGCCCGTTCGCTCGACACTTCGGCGGCGCTGCCGCAAAAGCCGGTGGTTTTCTCAAAACCGCCGACCACCGTCATCGCGACGGGCGAGCCGATCCAGCATAACGCGGCGATGACGCAGCAACTGACTGGAGGTGGAGCTTGCCGTGATCATCGGCAAGCGCGCAACCCGGATCGCGGTCGATGACGCCATGAGCCGTCTTCGGCTATTCGGTGATCAACGACATCTCGGCGCGCGACAACCGCCGCGCCGGGCAGTGGATTTTCTCCAAGGGTCAGGACAGTTACTGTCCAGCCAACTGGCCATCGTCACCGCCGATGAGGTTCCCGACTTCTCACAATCTGGGGCTTTGGCTGACCAAGAACGGCGAAGAGAAACAGCGCGGTCAAATACCAAGTTCATGCTGTTTCGCACTCCCGAACTGATTGCCGATCTGTCCAGCGGCATCACGCTTGAACCGGGCGACATCATCGCCACGGGCACCCCGGCCGGGGTTGGCGCGGGCCGCGAGCCGCAGGAGTGGATGTGGCCGGGCGACGTGATCGAATGCGGCGTCGAAGGCGTCGGCGTTCTGCGCAACCCTGTTGTCAAGATCGGAAACTGAATGGAACACATGCACAAGACCCTGAAGATCGGGCAGATCGTTCCATCGTCGAACCTGACGATGGAGCGTGAAATTCCGGCGATGCTGCGGGCGCGGGAAGCCCAGTTTCCCGAACGGTTTTCATTTCCATTCCAGCCGCATGCGCATGAAGAAAGTGACAAAGGAAGAGCTGGAGGCCATGGATCGCGACAGCGACCGCTGCGCACTTGAGCTGTCCGATGCCGCTGTGGATGTCATGCGGGTTATGCCTGCCTCGTGGCGATCATGTCAGCTGGCACCGGCTATCATCGCGAAAGCCGTGACCGGCTGCATCAGGTGACCATCGACAACGGACACCCGGCGCCGGTCGTCAGCCCTGCTGGGGCGCTCGTCGATGGGCTGCATCTGATGGGGGCTAAACGTATTTCCGCATTGTCACGCCGCATTATGCGGCCGCTGACCGATCTGGTGGCGGACTACATCGAAGCGGAAGGGATCGAGGCCTGCAGCGACAGCATCGCGCTGGAGATCCGGACAACCTGGAGGTCGCCGCTCAGGATCCATTGAACCTTCTGGATATCTACAAGCGCGTGAACCTGAAAAACATCGATGCCTTGGTATTGTCCGCCTGCGTTCAGATGCCGTCACTCGCGGCGATCCAGAAGGTGGAGGATGAATGTGGCATACCGGTGTTGTCGGCTTCGGTCGCAACAACACACCAGATGCTGAAAGCACTTGGCCTGAGGGCCGAGATCAAGGGCTGCGGTGCGTTACTGTCGGGCAGCTACGCCTGACGGAGGTCCCCACATCACCAATGGGAGGAAGAAAGCAATGATACGATTGAAAACCTTTCAGGAGCTCTTTCGTCGGGACCGCAGGCCGGGCGATCTGGTATTTGCGATCCTGTTCCTCGGGTTCTGCTTGTTTCTCCTTGCAAATCTCGGGGAGCAGGCGCAGTGGATCGACAATGCCGACAGTGCGCAACCTGCCTTCGGGCTGACCATCGCGGTTACTGGGACGACCTCGTTCGCGGGCCTTCACCTGATCGGATTGCCGGCCCGAATCCCACGGGCGGCCTGGCGAGGTGACTTTCTGCGTTCGGCTGAATACGCGCTTACTTCCTGATTTAAGTGTCTGAGCGTGCCGATCATCGGCTACCTGCTGTCGACGATCCTGTTCTCGCTCTTCCGACGGTCCGGCTTGGGTATCGCAGGCCCCGTGGCACCGGTTCTTCGGTGCTGTTTGGGGTCGCCGTCGTGCTGATCTTCCGGGCGGGCCTGCAGGTCAAACCCCGCCGGGGCGTATCTATGAATACCTGATGATCTGATCCGGACCCAGCCATGATTTATCTGTGAGGGCCTGACCGATGGACGCAATACTTGGTGGAATTCAGATACTCTTGAGCTGGCAGGTGCTTGCAGCCCTGCTGATCGGATCAATCGGCGGTGTGATTATCGGTGCGATCCCCGGCGTCGGGGCGGCGGTTGCCATTGCCATTCTGTTGCCGGCGACATTCGCCTTCGAACCGATCGTCGGTCTGACGGTGCTTCTCGGCATTTACGGCAGTTCGATGTATGGCGGGTCGATACCGGCCATTCTGCTCAATACGCCCGGCACGCCCGTCAACGCACTGACGACCTATGACGGCTATCCGATGACCAAACGCGGGCAAGCGCACCGTGCCTTGTCACTGGCTTATTCGGCCAGTTTCTTCGGCGGTGTCTTCGCGATCATCTGTCTGATCGTCCTTGCGCCGGTACTGGCCTGGATCGCGCCGAATTTCGGCAGCCGAGAGGTATTCCTGGCAGCGCTATTGGGCATAATCCTTGTGATACTGGCCCATCGCGGTCAGATCATGGCCGCGGGCATGATGGCATTCTTCGGGATATTCATCAGCACTATCGGACTGGAATCTGCGAAGTACACCCACCGCTTCACCTTTGATCAGGGTTGGCTGAACGGCGGAATCAACCTGATCGTGATTGTCCTTGGGTTGTTCGCTGTCAGCCAGGCAATGCTTCTGTTGCTTGACGAGGAACGCACCCCGGATGCGGCGCGGGTTGAAGGCAGTCTGCTGAAGGGATTTGCCGAACTGCTGGGCTTGAAGCGCATCGCCACTGCCGCGTCCAGCCTCGGCGTGATGATGGGCATCATACCCGGTGTCGGCGAGTTCACTGCCCAGTTCCTGTCCTATACCTATGCACAGAAAACGTCGAAAACGCCCGAGGCGTTCGGAAACGGCTCTCCCGAAGGGCTTGTGGCTTCGGAAGCCGCCAACAACGCGGTGCCTGCGGCGGCGATGATCCCGCTTCTGGCACTTGGTGTGCCCGGCGAGGCACTGACCGCCATGATGCTGTCGGTGTTCTATGTTCACAACGTTATCCCCGGGCCGCAGCTGTTTCAAAACGACCTGGATTTCGTCATGGCGCTTTACATGGCCATGTTGTTGCTGAACGTCATCGTGGTCGTTTTCCTGCTGTTTTCGACAAACCTTCTGCTGAAGATCACGCAGATTCCGACGCGGTTCCTGGGAATGATGATCCTCGTTCTGAGTTTCGTCGGCGTCTACTCGATGCGCAATTCTCCCATCGACTGCGCTATGGCTGCTGGCTTCGGGGTCCTGGGCCTCATCCTGAAGCGCCTGAACCTGCCGATCGTGCCGATCATTCTCGGTGTTGTTCTCGGCGCAATCATGGAGGCGAAACTCCGCAGCGCCATGGCGCGGATCAGCGAACCGCTCGATTGGTTCAACCGCCCGATCGCGGTCATTCTGATCCTTCTGATCCTGTTTGTTCTGGGCAACCACTATCGCGCGCTCATTTTCGAACATCGAAGCAGGCTGGCCAAAGCGGCCGAAGATGGCGTGGTCGACGAGCCTGGCGAGGCCAAGGTTTCCCCAGGGGGTTTCTGATCAGCACCTTTTGGCCATCCGCGCGACCGGATGGTCAAATTATTACTACATGCAAATGGAAATGTTTACATATAAAATAAAATGAGGTAAGTTGAGTCTGCGAACCAAGAACACACGGAAGTGCGGCCAGAGGATTGGGTGGCCTGATCTGACTGGTCCGACCTGATTGTTAGTGCATAGCTGGCTTCGGGTCCATGTGGACGATGGTTTCCGGTGCCGGTGGCCGGTATCCGAGGGCGCTATGGGGCCGCTTGGTGTTGTAGTGCTTTCTCCATCCCTCGATGATGATCTGCGCCTCCCTTAGCGAGTAGAAGATTTCCCTGTTCAGCAGCTCGTCGCGGAGCCGGGCGTTGAAGCTCTCGACATAGCCATTCTCCCACGGGCTCCCCGGTTCGATGTATGCCGTCCTGGCGCCGACTGCGGCGATCCAGTCCCGAACCGCCAGAGCGACGAACTCGGGGCCATTGTCGCTTCGCACGAACGATGGTGGCCCACGCAGGATGAACAGGTCCGTCAGGGCGTCGATCACGTCGGTGGAGTTCAGCTTGCGCTTCACCCGGATCGCCAGACACTCCCGGCTGAACTCGTCGAGGATGTTCAGCGTCCGGAACGCCTTGCCGTCGTCGGTGCGGCAGTGGACGAAGTCGTAGCTCCAGACGTGGTTGCGACGCTCTGGCCGCAGGCGGACACATGATCCGTCGTTCAGCCAAAGCCGTCCCCTCTTGGGTTGTTTCGCAGGCACCTTCAGCCCCTCCTGCTTCCAAAGCCGTTCGACACGGCTGACGCTGACCTGCCAGCCGGCATCCCGCAGCAGCACGGCGACACGACGGTATCCGTATCCGCCGTATTGCCGGGCAAGTTCGATCATGTCCGCCACGAGCCGATCTTCATCCTCCTGGCCGTGGGGCTGATACCTTTGCGTCGATCGATGCTGCCCCAGCACCCGGCAGATCCGGCGCTCTGACACCTTCACCTCGCTGAGGATCAGATCGATGCAGGCGCGCCGACGGGCGGGGCTCAGAAGTTTCCCCGGGCAGCCTCGGTAAGGATGAGCTTGTCCAGGGTCAGGTCAGACACTGCCTTCCTCAACCGTTCGTTCTCCTTCTGAAGGCGCTTGAGTTCCTTCAATTGGTCGGTTCCCATCCCGCCGTATTGCTTGCGCCATCGGTAATAGGTCTGCTCGGTTATGCGAACCTCACGGATCGCATCCACCCGCTGCATCCCTTGGCCGACAAGAACATCAACCTGCCGCAGCTTCTGAACGATTTCCTCGGGCTTGTGCCGCTTGTTCGCCATTCTCTGTCCTCCGTTTCCTAAACATAACGGTGGACCAATTCAGAAGGGGCATTCCAGTTTTACATGTACGAACAGGCGCTCAGCGAATACGGCTATCGCATGGGCTATGGCGCCGCGATCGCGGTGGTTCTCTTCGCGATCATGATGGTCTTCATTTCGGGCTTCATCTGGAAGATGTGGCGCGACGAAACGGAGAAATAGGATGTTTCCAAGGCCGATCGAACAAAGCTCCGCCGCGTCGCAATGGCTTTACAAGGTCGCGGTCCCCATCGCGCTGTTTCTCTGGCTTCTGCCGCTTCTGGGGTCGCGGTAACCTCGGTACGCCCGGCATCCGACCTTGCGCAGGGCAACTACTTCGGCGTGCCCTCGGCGCTGGCGTTTTCCAACTACCACGATGTCTTCGTCAATTCGCCGATGGCCGCCTATATGCTGAATTCCTTCAAGGTCACCATTCCCACGGTGATCGGGGCGGTGGCACTGTCCTGCATGACCGGCTTCGCGCTGGCCATCTACCGGTTCAAGTCGAACCTCGTGGTGTTCTTCCTCTTTGTGGCCGGAAACTTCGTGCCCTTCCAGATCCTGATGGTGCCGGTGCGCGACCTCACGCTGACCCTGGGGATGTACAATACCTGGTACGGGCTGGCGCTTTTTCACATCGCCTTCCAGACCGGCTTCTGCACGCTTTTCATGCGCAACTTCATCAAGGCGCTGCCTCTTTGAACTGATCGAGGCCGCGCGGGTCGAGGGGTGAGCGAGATCGGGATCTTCTGGCACGTCGTCCTGCCTCTTATGCGGCCCGCCATCGCGGCGCTCTCGGTCCTGATCTTCACCTTCATCTGGAACGATTTCTTCTGGGCGACGGTGCTGTCGAACTCGCCTGCCTCGCAGCCGATCACGGCAGGCCTCTCCTCGCTCAACGGCCAGTGGATCGCGCAATGGCATCTGGTCAGCGCGGGCTCGATCCTCGCCGCCGTGCCGCCCGTGGCCATGTTCTTCCTCATGCAGCGGCATTTCATCGCCGGCCTGACGCTCGGGGCGGTCAAATGACGAAGATCGCGTTCATCGGCGCGGGCTCGACCGTTTTCATGAAGAACATCATCGGTGATTTGCTGCATTTTCCCGCACTCGCCGATGCGACCATTGCGCTGATGGATATCGACGAAGAACGGTTGGCCGAAAGCGCTCTGGTGGCGCAGAAACTCGTTGCCACCCTGGGCGTCGGGGCCCGGGTCGAAACCCATCGCGACCGGCGCGCGGCGCTTGACGGTGCGGATTTCGTGATCGTCGCCTTCCAGATCGGCGGCTACCGGCCCTGCACCGTGACCGATTTCGAGGTGCCGAAGGCACACGGCCTGCGCCAGACCATCGCGGATACGCTGGGGGTGGGCGGCATCATGCGCGGTCTCAGGACCGTGCCGCATCTCTGGGCGATCTGCGAGGACATGCGCGCGCTATGCCCGGGCGCGATCCTTCTGCAATATGTCAACCCGATGGCGATCAACACCTGGGCCATCGCGGCGCGTTATCCGGATATCCGGCAGGTGGGCCTGTGCCATTCCGTTCAGGGCACCGCCCACGAACTGGCCCGCGATCTGGGGATCGACGCCGAGACGCTCGTCTACCGGGCGGGCGGCATCAACCACATGGCCTTCTATCTGGAGTTTGGCCAGCGCCAGCCCGACGGCACGATCCGCGACCTCTACCCGGCCCTGCGTGAAGGCTACCGGGCCGGCCGCATCCCGCTCGAAAGCAGCTGGAACCCGCGCTGTCCGAACCTCGTGCGCTACGAGGTGATGATGCACTTTGGCCATTTCGTCACCGAAAGCTCGGAACATTTCGCCGAATACGTGCCCTGGTTCATCAAATCGCACCGCCCAGACCTGATCGAACGCTTCCGCATCCCCCTCGACGAATATCCCAAACGCTGCGAGGAGCAGGTGGCGACATGGAAGGCGCAGGCCGAGGGCTACCGCAAGGCCGAACGGATCGAGGTGAAACAAAGCCACGAATACGCCGCCACGATCATGAATGCGGTCACGACCGGCACGCCGTCGGTCATCTACGGCAATGTCGCGAACCATGGCCTCATCCCGCAGCTTCCTGATGGCTGCGCCGTCGAAGTTCCCTGCCTTGTCGATGCAAACGGCATCCAGCCGACGCCCGTCCCCGACCTCGCGCCGCAACTGACCGCACTGATGCGCACCAATGTGAACGTGCAGGAATTGACGGTGCAGGCCCTTCTGACCGAGAACCGCGACCATATCCACCATGCCGCCATGCTCGATCCGCACACGGCGGCCGAACTGGACCTGCGCCAGATCCGCGCGCTCGTCGAAGACCTGATCGCCGCGCATGGCAATTGGCTTCCGTCATGGGTGCGGGGGGCAAGGGCCGCATGAGACTTGCCCTTTCAGCTTGGCGCAAATACCCCGCCGGAGGCAGCCCAACCATCCACAGGTCCCGAAGGCATCATGACAAAGAACCGCCGCAACCGTGCCTGGTATGGCAAGACCGACAAGGACGGGTTCATCCACCGCTCGTGGATGAAGAACCAGGGCTTTCCCGATCACGTCTTCGACGGCCGTCCGGTGATCGGCATTTGCAACACCTGGTCGGAACTGACGCCCTGCAATTCCGGCCTGCGCGATCTGGCCGAAGGGGTGAAGCGCGGCGTGTGGGAGGCCGGCGGCTTTCCGGTCGAGTTTCCGGTCATGAGCCTCGGCGAGACGCAGATGAAGCCGACGGCGATGCTTTTCCGCAACCTGCTGGCGATGGATGTCGAGGAATCGATCCGCGCCTACGGCATGGACGGGGTCGTCCTTCTGGGCGGCTGCGACAAGACCACGCCGGGCCAGCTGATGGGCGCGGCCTCGGTCGATCTGCCGGCCATCGTCGTCTCCTCCGGTCCGATGCTGAACGGCAAGTGGCAGGGCAGGGATATCGGCTCGGGCACCGATGTGGAAGTTTTTCCGAAGCGGTGCGCGCCGGCGAGATGACCTTGAAGGATTTCATGGCGGCCGAAAGCGGCATGAGCCGGTCCAAGGGCGTCTGCATGACGATGGGCACGGCCTCGACCATGGCAAGCCTTGTCGAGGCGATGGGGATGAGCCTGCCCACCAACGCGGCCCTGCCCGCCGTCGATGCCCGTCGCATGGCGCTTGCCCATCTGACCGGCAGACGCATCGTCGAGATGGTCGAGGAGGACCTGAAGCCCTCCGCCGTCCTTACCCGGGCGGCGTTCGAGAATGCCATTCTAGCCAATGCCGCCGTGGGCGGGTCGACCAATGCGGTCGTTCACCTTCTGGCGATCGCGGGCCGGGTTGGCGTCGATCTGACGCTCAAGGATTTCGAGATCGGCTCGGACATTCCCCTCCTCGTCAACTGCATGCCCTCGGGCAAGTATCTGATGGAGGATTTCTGCTACGCCGGCGGCATGCCAGTGGTGCTGAAGGAACTCTCCGCGCACCTGCGCAAGGCCACCACGGTGATGGGCAAGGATATCGCCGCCTATGCCGAAGGCGCCGAGTGCTGGAACCGCGACGTGATCCGCCCCTTCGCAGATCCGGTAAAACCGGCGGCCGGGATAAGGGTGCTGAAGGGCAATCTCGCGCCGGACGGCGCCATCGTGAAACCGTCGGCCGCCACACCCGCGCTTCTGGAGCACGAAGGCGAAGCCTATGTCTTCGAAACCATCGAGGACATGAAGGCCAATATCGACCGCGAGGACCTGCCGGTGACGGCGGATGCGATCCTCGTGCTGAAAGGCTGCGGGCCAAAGGGGTATCCCGGCATGCCCGAGGTCGGCAACATGCCGATTCCCGCCGCGCTGGTGAAGAAGGGCGTGCGCGACATGATCCGCGTGTCCGATGCGCGCATGTCCGGCACCGCATTTGGCACCGTCATCCTGCATGTCTCGCCCGAGGCACAGGCCGGCGGCCCGCTTGCGCTGGTCAGAACCGGCGACCGCATCCGCGTCTCGGCACGCAAGGGGTCGCTGGAACTGCTGGTGACCGATGCGGAACTGGCGCGCCGCCGCGCGGAATGGATGCCCGGGGAAAGCCCCTATACGCGGGGCTATGCAAAGCTTTACATCGACCATGTGCTTCAGGCCGACAAAGGCGCGGATCTGGATTTCCTCGTCGGCAAGGACACGCGGCCGGTCAAGAGGGAAAGCCACTGATGGAGCTTCCCGTTACATTCCACGATCTTGCCGGCGCATCGGTTTTCATCACCGGAGGTGGTTCCGGCATTGGCGCCAGCCTGACCGAGGGCTTCCTTCGGCAGGGCGCGAATGTCACCTTCGTTCAGCGCTCGGATGCCAGCGGGTTCTGTGACGAGATGGAGCAGCGGACCGGCTCGCGGCCGCTGTTCATTCCCTGCGACATTACCGATATCGCGGCCCTGCAGGCGGCGGCCGGGCGGGCGGCGGCGGTCCACGGCCCCGTCCGTGTCCTTGTCAACAACGCCGCGAACGACAAGCGGCACGAGACGCTTGCGACCGACGAGACGTTCTGGGACTGGTCGATGGCGATCAATCTCAAGGCCTATTTCTTCGCGGCTCAGGCCGTCATCCCCGGCATGAAGGCGGCAGGCGGCGGGTCGATCATCAATTTCTCGTCGATCAGCTACATGATGGGCAATGCCGGATATCCGGCCTATGTGACGGCCAATTCGGGGATCAACGGGATGACGCGCGCGCTGGCGCGCGAGTTCGGGCCGGACCGCATTCGCGTCAACGCGCTGGCGCCGGGCTGGGTTCTGACCCAGAAACAGAAGGATCTTTGGGTAACGCCCGAAGGGCTTCAGGCCCATGTCGACCGGCAATGCCTGAAGGGCACGCTTTCGCCCGAGGATATCGTCGGCGGCGTCCTGTTTCTTGCCTCCGATCTGTCGAAGATGATGACGGGGCAGGCATTGGTTATCGATGGCGGCGTGGTGGTGAGCGGATGAACGGGGCTGCGGAACATACCGCCTGGGTCGCGGTCGACTGGGGCACGACGCATCTACGGATTTGGCGGATGTCGCGCACGGGCAGCGTTCTTTGCCGCATGGATTCCGACCGGGGCATGGGCCGGACCCGCCCTGCCGAGTTTGAGCCGGTGCTTCTGGAGTTTCTGTCGGATGCGCTGCCGGAAGAAGGGCGCCTGACGGTGATCTGCAGCGGCATGGCAGGCTCGCGACAGGGCTGGGCCGAGGCACGGTATGTTCCGGTACCGGCTGCACCGCCGGGCATCGCGCAAGCGACGCTGGTGGCGACCGGGAATGCGGCGCTGTCGGTTCACATCCTGCCCGGTCTCAGCCAGTCCCGGCCGGCCGATGTCATGCGCGGCGAGGAAACCCAGATCGCCGGCTTTCTCGCTTCGGAGGCGGAATTCGACGGTGTGATCTGCCTGCCCGGCACCCACTGCAAGTGGGCCCATGTCAGCGCCGGCGAAGTCGTGAGCTTCCGGACCTTCATGACGGGCGAACTTTTCGCGCTTTTGTCCGAACAGTCGGTGTTGCGGCATTCGCTGGCCGTGGACGGGCTGGAGGCAGAGGCCTTTGCCGCCGCGGTCGACCAGGCCATCGCCCGCCCGCAGTCGCTGGCCGCGGACCTCTTCACACTGCGCGCCGAGGCGCTTTTGCACGCGCTCGACCGGACCGTCGCCCGGTCGCGGTTGTCGGGTCTGCTGATCGGTGCCGAACTGGCCGCGGCACGGCCATACTGGCTTGGCCGCGACATCGTGATCATTGGCGAGGCCAACGTCGCCTCGGCCTACCGCACCGCGCTGGGCGCGCAAGGTCTTGCACCACGCACCGCAGATGCAGAGGCGATGACCCTGCAGGGGCTGCGTACGGCCTATGCCCAGCTTCGGGAACACGCGCTATGAGTCGTGAAATCATCGCCATCCTGCGCGGCATCCGCCCCGATGAGGCCGAAGCCGTCACAGAGGCGCTGATCGGCGCGGGGATCACCCGGATCGAGGTTCCGCTGAATTCGCCCGATCCCTTCGACAGCATCGCGCGCATGCTGCCCGTCGCGGGGAAACGGGCCATCGTCGGCGCGGGCACCGTGCTGACGACCGACGATGTCGCGACCCTGGCCGGGATTGGCGCGCAGATGGTGGTGTCGCCGGACTGCAACCCCGATGTCATCCGCGCCACCAAGGCTGCGGGCATTCTGTCTTACCCCGGGGTCTTCACGCCGACCGAATGCTTCGCGGCGCTGAGGGCGGGGGCCGACGGGCTCAAGATCTTCCCGGCGAGCCAGTTGGGCGCATCCGGTCTGGCCGCGATCGGCGCGGTGCTGCCGAAGGGCACGCGGGTCTTTGCCGTGGGCGGTGTCGGACCTGCCGATTTCGGCGCATGGCGCCGCGCGGGCGCGACGGGCTTCGGCATCGGTTCCGCGCTTTTCCGCCCGGGCATGGCCGCGTCCGAAGTGGCCGCACGCGCCGCGGACCTTGTCCGGGCGTTCGACAGGGACGCTTCGGAATGAGCGTCGCGGTCTTTTCCGAAACCCGCTGCCTGCTGGGCGAGGGGCCGCTTTGGCATCCGGACCGGGCAGAGCTTTTCTGGTTCGACATTCTTGGCAAGCGCCTGCATGTCAAAGGCGCGGCTGGCGAACGGCACTGGCAGTTCGACGAACACGTGTCGGCCGCTGGGCGGATCGGCCGCGATAGTCTTCTGATCGCAAGCGAGACGGGGCTATATCGCTTCGATCTCGGCACGGGCGAACGCCAGTTGCTCGCCGCTCTCGAAGCCGACAATCCGCGCACCCGCTCGAATGACGGGCGGGCCGACCCATGGGGCGGTTTCTGGATCGGGACGATGGGCAAGCAGGCCGAGACCGGCGCGGGTGCGATCTATCGGCTTTATGCGGGAGAGGTTCGGAAGCTCGTTTCGGATGTGACGATCAGCAACGCGATCTGCTTTGCGCCGGACCGAAGTGCTGCCTATTACACCGATACGCGGACGGGGCGGATCATGCGGCAAAAGCTGGCCGCCTCTGACGGCTGGCCAGAGGGCGCGCCCGGTGTCTTTCTCGATCTTGGTCACAATGATACGCTGGGCGTCGATGGCGCCGTCATCGACAGCGAGGGGTGCCTGTGGAACGCGCAATGGGGCGCCGGGCAGGTTGCACGCTATGCGCCGGACGGGCGGCTTGCGGAAACCGTGGCCGTTCCGACGCCGCAGGCCTCCTGCCCGGCGTTCGGGGGCCCCGACCTGAAGACGCTTTTCATCACCACCGCCGCGGACGGGATGGATGACACGCATGCGGGCAAGACCTTTGCCGCGCGTATCGACATCGCCGGTGTGGCCGATCCGGAGGTCCGGCCGTGAACGCACCCCGCCGAACGCTGGGCGTCTGCTATTACCCAGAACACTGGCCGGAGGCGCAGTGGGCCGAAGATGCGCGCCGCATGTCTGAGACTGGCCTGACCTGGGTCCGGATCGGTGAGTTTGCATGGGGCCGGATCGAGCCGGAGAGGGGGCGCTTCGACTGGGGCTGGCTTGACCGCGCGATCGAAACGCTGGGTGCTGCCGGGCTCAAGGTGGTTCTGGGAACCCCGACCGCGACACCGCCGAGATGGGTGCTTGACCGGCACCCCGACATGCTTGGGGTGGATGCCGAGGGGCGGCCGCGCAAGTTCGGCTCGCGGCGGCATTACTGCTTCAGCCACGACGGGTATCTTGATGAATGCCGCCGCATCGTCAGTGCGCTCGCGAAACGCTATGGCCGCAATCCCCATGTCGGTGCCTGGCAGACCGACAACGAATATGGCTGCCATGACACCGTGCTGTCCTATTCGGATGCGGCCCGACGCGCGTTTCGCGATTGGCTGCGGGTGCAGTTCCCCGCGAAAGGCGGAAACGGCGGTGACGTGGGCGCACTGAACCGGGCCTGGGGCAATGTCTTCTGGTCGATGGACTATGCCGATTTCGACGATATCGACCTGCCGAACCTGACTGTTACCGAACCGAACCCGGCGCATGCGCTGGCTTTCCGGCGCTTCTCGTCCGATCAGGTCTGCCGCTTCAACCGCGCACAGGCCGACATCATCCGCGCCCATTCCGATGCCCCCATCGCCCACAATTACATGGGCCGAGTAACCGAGTTCGACCATTTCGCCCTGGGTGCCGACCTCGACATCGCAGCGTGGGACAGCTACCCGCTCGGCTTTCTGGAAGACCGCGTGGGTGCCGGTGCAGAGGATCAGCGCCATTTCGCGCGGCAGGGCGACCCCGACTTTCAGGCATTTCACCACGACCTTTACCGGTCGGTCGGCCGCGGTCGCTGGTGGATCATGGAACAGCAGCCGGGTCCGGTGAACTGGGCGCCCTACAATCCCGCGCCGCTGCCGGGCATGGTCCGGCTCTGGACGTGGGAGGCCTTCGCCCACGGGGCAGAGGCGGTCTGCTATTTCCGCTGGCGCCAGGCGCCTTTCGCGCAGGAACAGATGCATGCCGGGCTCCTGCGGCCCGACAGCGCCGAGGCTCCGGCGCTCTCCGAGGCGCGGCAGGTCGCGGCCGAACTGGCCAAGGCCCCCGATGTCGGACCGTCGCAGGCACCTGTCGCGCTGATCTTCGACTATGATGCCGACTGGGCCTGGTCGGTGCAGCCGCATGGCCGGGGCCTGAGCTATTTCGCCCTTGTGTTCGACCATTACCGGGCGCTGCGCCGCGCCGGATTGTCGGTGGATATCCTGCCGCCCACGGCCCGCGACTTCGCGGGCTACGGGGCCGTGTTCGTACCCGGGTTGATGCATATGGCCGAGAGCCTCAAGACCGCGCTGGCAAACTGCGGCGCCGAGGTTGTCCTCGGCCCCAGAAGCGCCGCGCGCGACGCGCAGTTCGCCATCCCCCTGCCGTTGCCGCCGGCGTTTCCGGGGCTCGATGCTACCGTGTCGCGGGTAGAAAGCCTGAGGCCCGACATGCCTGTCGCGGTCCGCAACGGCGGCGCCGTTCGCCACTACCGCGAAGAGCTGGAGACCGCGTGCGAGGCTGTATTCATCGACGAACACGACCGCCCGGTCGCCGTTCGCAGCGGCACGCTGACCTATTGCGGCGGCTGGGGTGACGATGAGCTTCTCGACCGGCTGATCGCCGATGTCGCGCCGCGCGCGGGCATTGTCACGATGCCGATGCCACGTGGGGTTCGCACCCGAAACACTGCAACCGAACGGTTCTGGTTCAACTACAATCCGCACGCGGTCGAGACCCCGGCGGGCGTCATCCCGGCGGCCGGCGTACTGCGCATGCGGTTGTGAGGCTTGCAGGCCAACTGGCGTCTTACCCGTTGATGCCCCGCGCAAAGGCTTTTGCGCAGGCGATTTCACCTCCTGAGCCCGAGGCAGGCGGCGGTCGGCACACACGAAATCCTCCCGGCGCAGGGACCACGCGATCAGACCTTGGTCTGACGGCGGGTTGGACCAATGCGTTTCGCGACGCTGCCCTTGGGCCGAAGCGTCCGGCGGCGCGTGATGGCAATTTCAGGGTGGCAGAAAAACGGAGGCCACTCATGAAAACGAAGTTCAAACTCACTATCGGAGCCCTTGCGCTGGCTTCGGTTGCGGCCATTCCCGCCGCGGCCGGCACCTTCCGGCTGGGCATTCCCGCAACCGTGCTTTCCGATGGCGACGCACAGATCGTCCTGGCGAAATCCGGCCGTGGCCGCGACGGCGACGACTCGCGCAGCGATCGTTCTCGCGACGATGATGACCGCGGGCGTGGCCGTGGTCGCGGCCGTGGCGGCGACGACAGCGATCACGACGATGGCCATCGCAGCGGCGGCAGCCATGATGACAACCACGAATCCGGTTCCGGCCGCGATCGGCCGCGTATCCCCGGCGGATCGGGCTGTGACGATCCCGGCGACGTCGCCGAACATGCCGAGTGCCGCGTCTGAGACTTCCCCGGTTGTAGGCCACCGCTCGGTCAAGGCGCAGCCGGAAACGGCTGCGCTTTTTTCTACAATGGGACGAAGGTCCGATGGCGCCGGCCGCGCGATCCATCAGACTGCAGAGGGTTGAAAGGGAAGACGGCGTGGGCTTTCGAAAGGCGTGTCTTTGTTTTCTGGTCGCCGGTATTCTGGCGGCGGCGCCGGTTGGCCTGTCAACCGGCAGCGCCGGCCTGTGGCCTTTCGGCCCCACCATGGCGCTCGCCAAGAGCGGCAAGGGAAAGGAGGGCGATGGCAGCGACAACAGCGGCTCCGGGTCCGGCGATGATCGCGATGACGACCGCGACGATGACGACGACCGCGACGATGATGACGACGATCGCGACGACGATGACGACCGCGATGATGATCGGGGCGACAACTCGGGCAGCGGCCGCAGCAGTGGCGATTCCGTTTCCGGTTCCGGCGCGGATCGATCCTCTGGCAGCGGCGGCAGTGCTGCCGGTTATCGCCGTGCCGCGATCGTTCGGGTCGAGGTGTCGCGCGGCGGGATCGAGATCCGCTATGCCGACGGCGCGCGGGAAAAGATCGATGGCGGCCGCTACGAGCGACGCGACGCCTCTGGCCGGACGGTCGAACGGCGCCAGGCTTCCGGCGCCGATGTGGCACGCATGCGCGGCCTGTCCGAAGGCGTTTCCATTCGCAATGTCGTCCGCGGCAATGGGGCGGGTGGCAATGTTGCCAGTGTCTCGCGCCGGGGGCAGGCGATCACCGTGCGTTACGCCAATGGCTGGGTCGAGCAGATCACCGGCGGCCGCTATCGTCTGACCGACCCCTATGGCCGCACCGTTGCCGACCGGCCGGCCAATGCGAAAGACGCCGCGCGGCTTTCAGGAACCGGGGGGTAGATCCTTCCACGCCTCATGCGCCTTGATCGCGGCCTCGACACGGTTGCGGGCATGGATCTTGCTCATGATCGTCGTCATGTGGTGCTTGACGGTCTTTTCCTGAAGGCCGAGCTCCAGCGCGATTTCCTTGTTGCTTTTGCCGGTCGCGACATGGCGCAGGATCTCCTCCTCGCGTGCGGTCAGATCCTGCAACGGCGATGCCGCCGAGCGGGGATCGGGGCGCGCCAGCCCGGTCAGCACCCGCGCCGCCAGCCCGGGTGAAACATGCGCCTCGCCGGAATGGATACCGCGCAGGATACGCCGCAGTTCCCCGGCC
>JAWKWW010000007.1:0-232434 GCA_041397385.1 Paracoccaceae bacterium | reverse complement strand
CAATGGATTCGGGGTGAAACTGCACCCCGTGTATCGGCAGGTCGCGGTGGCGAAGCCCCATGATCGTACCGTCCTCCAGCCAGGCATTGGCGATCAGGCAATCCGGCAGGCTTTCACGTTCGACGACGAGCGAGTGATAACGCGTGGCCTGAAACGGCGTGGGCAAACCGGCAAAGACGCCGGTGCCGTCATGATGCATCGTGCCCATCTTGCCATGCACGATTTCGTGGCAGCGCACCACCTTGCCGCCGAAAACCTCGCCGATCGTCTGATGGCCCAGGCAGACGCCGAGAAGCGGCAGGCGCGCCTCGGCCGCCGCAGAGGTCAGCGCAAGGCAGATACCGGCCTGCGCCGGATCGCAGGGCCCGGGCGACAGCAGGATCGCCTCGGCGCCCATTCCCATCGCCTCCTGCACGTTCAACGCATCGTTGCGGCGCACCACGACATCGGCGCCCAACTCGCCCAGGTAATGCACGAGGTTGTAGGTGAAGCTGTCGTAGTTATCGATCAGAAGCAGCATGGTCCGGCGTCCCGATTGGCCCCGGCGCAGAGGCCCGGGCAACTGACGATAGGGGGGTGAACCCCGTTTCGTGTCGCGCTATACATGGTCCGAGCCGCAGGCAAGGGTCAAGTACCCCGGGGCAGCAAAACCCCGTGGCGGGCAGGCAGGACGAAGACAAGGATCGGAGGCAACGGTGGGCAGAGGGTTTCTGGGCGGTTCCGTCTGGGGCATCGTCGTTTCGGTTTTCGGCCTGGCGCTGGCCTCGCTTGTCGTGCCGTTGCGCACCCAGACACCGGCCGGCGATACCGCAACCGCCCCGACAGCGGCCGAAACACAACCCGCCGCACCCGCCGATCCGGCTCCGGCGACCGACGCGGCCCCGGACACGGTCGCGGCAACCGATGCGGAAACCGGCGCAGCGGAACCAGACACCGCCGCCGAAACCGCGGTGACGGCAGAGGCAGAGCCCGAAGCGAGCCAGCTGGATGGCGACGCGCCCGAAAGCGGTTCGGAAACGGCCGCCACACCCGATGCCGAGCCGGCACCGCAAGCCGTTGCGGAAACCGAAGAGCCGGCCTCACCCGCCCCCGCGCCGGGGGCGGAACCGGCCAGCCCGGCGACCGAAGAGGCGACGGACATCGACGCGGCGGTCGACGAAACACCCAAAGCCGAAGCGCCCGCGCCCGAACCGGTGGCCGCCGCCCTGACCGAGGCACCGCAGGCCCCGGTCGCGCCACCGGCAGGGTCCGACCTGACGCTGCCGCCGGCGGTTGACGCAACCGACAGTGATGCGGCCGATGACATGGCGCCGACCGATGCGCCAATGCCCGAAGCGCCAAGCGCACCGGCCGCGGATGCCACACCGGATAGCGTAACACCGCCGCCCGCGCCCGAACCCTCGCCATCACCGGCGCCCGCGGTGGCCGCCCAGCCCGAACCCGAACCGGCGCCGGAAGCCGCAGAGGCGGCCCAACCCGACGTCGAGCCGGCGCCACAAGACCCGGAAACCGACACCACGGCCAATGCAACGCAGGGCGAGGCCGGCGTCACGACCGGGCGGCTGCCACAGATCGGGGTCGAACCCGCCGAACCGGCCGCCGATACGGCCGCGCCGGCACAGGACGGCACGCCCGAGGCCGCAACGGCAGAGCCTGGTCTTGCGGTCACCCCCCAGGTCGATCCCGACGCGCCTGGCTGGCAACGCTATGCCGCCGCCTTCGACAACCCCTCCGGCAAGCCGCTGTTTGCCGTCATCCTGATCGACGATGGCGAACCCGGCCGGGACCGCGCGGCCATCGCCGCCTTGCCCTTCCCACTGACCATCGCCATCGATCCCGCGGCACCGGAGGCCGGCGCCATTGCCGACAGCTACCGCGCCGCCGGCAAGGACGTGCTGCTCTTGACAACCGGCATACCGGTGGGCGCGCAACCGCAGGATGTCGAACAGTCGATGCAGATCGACCTTGCCGCCCTGCCGACGGCGGTGGGCGTCATGGACCTGCCGCAGGGCAGTTTCCAGAACGACCCGGTGCTGGCGCGGCAGGTGATGGCCTCGCTGGGCGAAACCGGCCTTGCGGTGGTGGTGCATGACCACGGCCTGCCCGCCGCCGCGCGTGAGGCCGTGAATGCCGGATTGCCGGCGGTCACCGCGTTTCGCACGCTCGACGCAGCCGGCGAAAGCGCCGACACCATCCGCCGCTATCTGGACCGCGCCGCCTTCGCGCCGCGCAGGACGGCCATGTGACCGTGGTCGGCACGCTGGCCGCGGCCACTTTGGAAGGGTTGACGGAATGGGCCGGCACCGGGCGATCGGATCTGGTCGCCATGGCGCCGGTTTCGGCGATTTTCGCGCTGCAGAACTAGGCGCGGCTCAGCGCCGGCTGTTGCGGCTGTTGCGCGCGCCGATCACGGTGATGGCGCGGATCGTTTCCAGCCGCCGCTTGGTCAGGAAGGTGCCCACGGTCAGTTCGCGCGACCGCGGCGTCGATACGCGGGTCTGGTCCCAGGGCTGGGCCACGACAAACTGGAAGGTCAGGATCGAGGGGTCGCTGTCGGCGTCGTCGGACACCTGTTCGACCAGTTCGCCATTCCACCAGCCCTGCGTGTCGTTGCGCCCCGTGGCGCGCACGATCGCGCCGCCCGGCATCGGTTCGACCTTCAGTTCGACCACCTCGGCCACCAGTTGCCGGCCATCAGCAAGCCGGCCATCGTCGGCCGCGACCATCCGGGTTTCCTGCGACCGGCCGAACCAGTTGAACGGGTTGAAGCGCGACTCGCGCACCGTGGCGCAGGCGCTGACCGTCAGGACCACGGCAAAGGCGGCAAAAAGCGGTGATCGCATAACCCAGTTCCCCGTTTCTTTTCCCTTGGGTAGCGGAAAGCGTCTGGCTTGAAAAGCCGAACTCTGCGCCGCACTGGACCTTTTGGCGCCGCAGGCTTAGGTCAGGGCGGGAAAGGAGACCCGCCTTGGCCAGCCCCGCATTCGAAGACATCGCCGACACATTCGATTTTCTCGACGACTGGGAAGACCGTTACCGCCACGTGATCGAACTTGGCCGCGCCATGCCCGAGCTTGACGCGGCGTTCCGCGTACCGGCGACCAAGGTCGATGGCTGCGCAAGCCAGGTCTGGATCCTGCCCCGGATCGAGGGCAAGGGGCCAGGTGCGGTCTTTGGCTTCGACGGCGACAGCGACGCGATGATCGTGCGCGGGCTGATCGCGGTTCTGGCGGCGCTTTACAACGGGCTGGACGTGACCGGGGTTCTGGCCGTCGACGCCGGGGCGGAACTGGCACGTCTGGGGTTGAACGACCACCTTTCGGCACAGCGTTCGAACGGGTTGCGCGCCATGGTCGAACGCATCCGCCTGCTGGCGGCAGAGGCCGCCGCGGCGGCCTGAATGCCCGACAGCCCTCTGCTTTGGCGGCAAGGTCCCGCAATCGGGTCTTTTCAGCGCAATCCCCCCGCGCTAGGGATGACGGATGAGCGACATTCTAGACAAGATCAAGGCTTACAAGCTGGACGAAATCGCCGCGCGCAAGGCGGTCCGGCCGCTTGGCGAAGTGGAAGCGGCGGCGCAGAGCGCCCCGGCGCCACGCGGTTTCGCCGCCCGGCTGGCCGAAGCGTCGCGCGAAGGCTATGGCCTGATTGCCGAAATCAAGAAGGCAAGCCCCTCGAAAGGGCTGATCCGCCCCAATTTCGACCCACCGGCGCTGGCCCGCGCCTATGAGGCCGGCGGCGCCACCTGCCTTTCGGTCCTGACCGACACGCCGTCGTTTCAGGGCGCCGACCGCTATCTGACCGAGGCGCGCGCGGCAACCGGCCTGCCCGCCCTGCGCAAGGATTTTCTTTACGACCCCTATCAGGTCGCCGAGGCGCGCGCGCTGCATGCCGATTGCATTCTGATCATCATGGCCTCGGTTTCCGATGCGCAGGCGGGCGAACTGGAGGCGGCGGCGCGCGACTGGGGCATGGATGTGCTCGTCGAGGTGCATGACGAAGCGGAGCTGGAACGCGGGCTGCGGCTCGCCTCGCCGCTGATCGGGGTCAACAACCGCAGCCTCAAGACCTTCGAGGTGACGCTCGAGACCACGCGCCGCCTGTCGCGCATGGTGCCCGACGACCGGATGCTGGTTGCCGAAAGCGGGCTTTTCACCCCTGCCGATCTGGCCGATATGGCCGGCCATGGCGCGCGCATCTTCCTGATCGGCGAAAGCCTGATGCGCCAGGATGACGTGGCCGGCGCCACCCGCACGCTGCTGGCCGACCCGGTTCGGGGGCGGCCTGATGGCCGGACTGACCCATTTCGACGCCGAGGGCCGGGCGCTGATGGTCGATGTCTCCGACAAGCCGGTGACCGGGCGCATAGCCATTGCCCGCGGCGCCGTCGAGATGAGCGCGGAAACCCTGGCGCTGATCACCGAGGGCCGGGCGACGAAGGGCGACGTTCTGGGCGTCGCGCGGCTGGCCGGGATCATGGCCGCAAAGAAGACCGCCGATCTTATTCCGCTGTGCCATCCGCTGGCGCTGACCAAGGTGGCGCTCGATCTGGTGGCCGATCCGGCCCTGCCCGGCATCGCCATCACGGCCGAGGTGCGCACCAGCGGCCAGACCGGGGTCGAGATGGAGGCGCTGACTGCCGTCAGCACCGCGGCGCTGACCGTCTATGACATGGTCAAGGCGTTGGAAAAGACCATGCGCATCACCGATATCCGGCTGGTTCTGAAGGATGGCGGCAAGTCCGGCCGGTTCGAGGCGCCGGAATGATCTCTGTCGCCGAGGCGCTGGACAGGGTTCTGGCACTCGTCTCCGCCCTCGATGCCGAAGCGGTCGCGCTCGCCGATGCCGCCGGCCGGGTTCTGGCAGAACCGGTCGCCGCCCTGCGCGACCAGCCACCCTTCGATGCCTCGGCCATGGATGGCTATGCCGTGTCTGCCGCCGAATGCCGGCCGGGCGCGAGCTTCGATGTGGTGGGCGAAGCCGGCGCGGGCCACGGCTATCAGGGGCGCATCGGCCGGGGACAGGCAGTGCGCATCTTTACCGGCGCGCCAGTTCCCGACGGCGCCGATTGCGTCGTCATCCAGGAAGACACGACGCGCGATGGCAACCGCATCACGCTGCAAGACAGCCTTGGCGACGGCCACAACATCCGCCCGCGCGGCGGCGATTTCCGTACCGGCGACCGGCTTGACGCGCCGCGCCGCCTGCGGCCCGCCGATCTTGCCCTGATCGCGGCGATGAACGTGGCGGCACCCCGCGTGACCCGCCGGCCGGTCGTGGCACTGATCGCCACCGGCGATGAACTGGTCCTGCCCGGGCAAAACCCTCGCCCCGACCAGATCGTTGCGTCGAACAGCTTCGCGCTGAAGGCGATGATCGAGGCCGAAGGCGGCATTGCCCGGCTTCTGCCCATCGCCCGCGACCGCGAGGCCGATCTTGCCCAGGTCTTCGCACTGGCCGAAGGCGCCGACATGGTGGTGACGATCGGCGGCGCCTCGGTCGGCGATCACGATCTGGTGGCGAAGGTCGCGGGGCAACTGGGGCTGGAACGCGCCTTTTACAAGATCGCCATGCGGCCCGGCAAACCGCTGATGGCCGGGCGGCTAATGGGCATGCCGATGCTGGGCCTGCCCGGCAACCCGGTCTCGGCCATCGTCTGCGCGCATCTCTTCCTGCTTCCGGCGCTGCGGGTGATGCTGGGGCTCGGCCCGCAGGTGCACGCGCCACGGCGCGCGACGCTCAGCCAGGCGGTCGAGGCAAACGGCCCGCGCGCCCATTACATGCGCGCCCGCCTCCACGAAACCGGCGATGGCCTGCCCGCGATCACCCCGTTTGCCCGCCAGGACAGTGCGCTGCTGGGCATCTTGTCCGAAGCCACGGCGCTTCTGATCCGCCCGCCGCAAGACCCGGCCCGGCCCGCCGGCGCCGAGGTCGAATACCTGCCGCTCTGATCCCGGGCCTTCCATCCCGCGGCGCAAGCGGTTAGGTGACGGTGAACGAAAGCCTGCGGTAGGGTCCATGTCGTTTTTCAAGAAACTCAAGGAACGGATGTTCAAATCCTCCTCGAAGATCGAGGAAGGGCTGGAGGCGCTGGTCGCCGAAGGCGCCGAAACCCAGATCGAGGACCAGACCGAAGCCCGGCCGGAACCGGCCGAAAGCACGACGCCGAAACCGGCGCCGGTTAAAGACCTGCCCCCCGCGGCAGACCCTGCCGCTCAGCCTGAACCGGAGCCGGAGCCGGAGCCCGAACCGGAACCGCAGCCGGAACCGGAACCGCAGCCGAAGGCCAAGGCCGCTCCTCCCACCCCGGCGCCGCGCGCCGAAACCCGGCCCGAACCCGCGGCCCCCGCACCGGTCCGCGCACCCGAACCGGCCCCCGATACCCAACCCGTCGCCGAACCGGCGCCGACCCCGGCCCGCCCGGGCCTTCTGGGGCGCCTCATGGGCCGCGGAGTGCAGGCCGAACCGCGACGGGTTCTGGACGACGCCATGCTCGAAAGCCTCGAGGAGCTCTTGATCCAGGCCGATATGGGTGTGGAAACAGCGCTGGCCGTCACCGCCAACCTTGCCGAAGGGCGGCTGGGTCGCAAGCTCTCGGTCAGCGAGATCAAGACCGCGCTGGCCGGCGAGATCGGCCGCATCATGACCCCCGTCGCGCGCCCCATGCCGCTTTACCCGAAAAAGCCGCAGGTGGTGCTGGTCGTCGGCGTCAACGGCTCGGGCAAGACCACGACCATCGGCAAGCTCGCCAGCCAGTTCCGTGCCGCCGGAAAATCGGTGGTCATCGCCGCCGGCGACACCTTTCGCGCCGCTGCCGTCGAACAGCTGCAGGTCTGGGGCAACCGCGCCGGCGTGCCGGTCCTGACCGCGCCCGAAGGCTCCGACCCCGCCAGCCTTGCCTATGACGCGATGGAAAAGGCGCAAAGGGACGGCGCCGATCTGCTGATGATCGACACCGCCGGCCGGTTGCAGAACCGCCAAGACCTGATGGAGGAGCTGGCCAAGATCGTCCGCGTCATCCGCAAGAAGGACCCCGATGCGCCGCACAACACGCTTCTGGTGCTCGACGCCACCACCGGGCAGAACGCGCTCAGCCAGGTCGAAACATTCCGCAAGCTCGCCGATGTCTCGGGCCTGGTGATGACCAAGCTCGACGGCACCGCCAAGGGCGGCGTGCTGGTGGCGCTCGCCGACCGGTTCGGCCTGCCGATCCACGCCATCGGCGTCGGCGAACAGATCGACGATCTCGCCCCTTTCGACCCCGAGGATTTCGCCCGCGCCCTCGTCGGGCTGGAATGAAGCCTGCCCCTTCATCTTGGCCGAAATACTCGCGGCACCGCGCCGGACAGACGCGCGCGGCCCGGGTATGAGCGCCTGGCTCATCAGCCTCGAAGGCACGGCTGCCGGCCACCACCTGGCCCTGGCGCTGGCGCTCTTCGCGGCGCTGACCCATGCGATCTTCGGCGCCTTGCAGAAAGGCCCCGAAGGCCCATGGCTGATCCGCGCCGCCATCGATGGCAGCTACGCGCTGATCGCGGCGCCGGTCGCGCTCTTCGTCGTGCCCTGGCCCGCCCCTCATCTCTGGCCGATCCTGGCGACCGCAGCAGCCATCCACGTGGCCTACAAGCTCTTGCAGGCCATGGCCTATTCCCGGGGCGCCTATTCCGCCGTCTATCCGGTGGTGCGCGGCACCGGGCCGCTTTTCACCGTTCTCGGCGCCATGGCGCTTTTCGGCGAACATTTCACCGCCGGCCAGTGGTTCGGCGTCGCCGTGCTTCTGGCCGGCATCTTCGGGCTGGCCGCCTATAACGTCGCCCATGCCACGGTCGACCGGCGCACGCTCCTGTCGGCGCTCGGGCTTGCGGTTCTGACCGGTGTGACGGTGGCGATCTACACCACCTACGACGCCTACGGGATCCGTGCCGCGGCCGATCCCTTTACCTTTCTGGCCTGGTTCTTCCTCTTCGACGGTCTCTTCATGCCGCTCTGGACATGGCGGCGCTGGCGCGCGCTGCCGTCATCGGCATTGGTGCCGCTTCTGCGCCGCGGGGTGTTCGGCGCGTTTATCGCCTTCGCCAGTTTCGGCTCGGTAATGCTGGCCACCCGCCTTGACAAGGTCGGCGAGGCCGCTGTCCTGCGCGAAACCTCGACGGTCTTCGCGGCGCTGATCGCCTGGGTGATGCTTGGCGAACGGGTCGGGCCGCGGCGGCTGGCACTGATGGCTTTGATCGCCGCCGGCGCCGTGATAGTGGAAATGGCGGGCTGAAAGGGCAAGACGATGAGCGACAGAAAACCTGCACCGGGGCTGCGCGCGGCGCTCGAATACGGCCCGATCGCGGCGTTCTTCCTGGGCTATATCTGGCTGAAGGATCAGACCTTTGCCATCGCCGGGAACGAGTATTCCGGCTTCATCGTCGTGACCGCCGCCTTCATCCCGGTCATGGTTCTGGCCACGCTCGCCACCTGGCGGCTGACCGGGCATCTGTCGAAGATGCAGGTCGCCACGGTGGTCCTCGTGGTGGTCTTCGGCGGGCTCTCGGTCTGGCTGAACGACGAACGCTTCTTCAAGATGAAGCCCACCATGATCTACGCGCTTTTTGCCGCGATCCTCGGATTGGGCCTTCTGCGCGGCCGGTCCTACCTGGCGCTGGTAATGGACGAGGCGCTGCCGCTGGACGAGGCCGGCTGGATGATCCTGACCCGCAGGCTGGCGCTTTTCTTTGCCGCGCTCGCGGTCGCCAACGAGGTGATCTGGCGCCAGTTCGCGACCGAAACCTGGGTCACCTTCAAGACTTTCGGCCTGCCTGCCGCGCTGTTTGCCTTTTTCCTGGCGCAGGGCGGCGTGCTGGCCCGCCACAGCCGCGAAAAGCAAGACTAGCCCGCCGGTGATGCAACAGCCGCTGCGTCGGCAGACGCGGCGGTCACGCGGCATGACGACCGGCGAGCCTTCGCGCCCGCCGACAGCCGCGAGCCGCATGACAAGGCAGAAAAAGCCCCCGCCGAGGCGGGGGTTGCCAGTTTTCAGGGAGCCGGTGTCTTCAGGATGCCGCGACGGCGCGTTTGGCCATGACCTTGACGAGATTGGCACGATAGGCCGGTGTCCCGTGCAGATCGCCGATCAGACCATCGGCCGAAAGCGACAGGCCGTCCAGCGCATCCGCGGCGAAGTTGCGCGACAGCGCCGCCTCGGCCTCCGCCCAGCGAAAGACACCATCCTCGCCGGCGCCCGTGACCGCCACGCGCACGCCGCCTGCCCCTTTGGCGACGAAAACGCCGGTCAGGGCGAAACGCGAGGCCGGCTGGCGGAACTTGGCATAACCGGCACGCTCAGGCACCGGGAAACGCACGGCGGTGATGATCTCGCCCTCTTCCAGCGCCGTTGAAAACAGGCCTTGAAAGAAGTCATCGGCCGCGATTTCCCGGGCATTGGTCACAACGGTCGCGCCCGTGCCCAGCACCGCCGCCGGATAATCCGCCGCCGGGTCGTTGTTGGCGAGACTTCCGCCGATGGTGCCGCGATTGCGCACCGCGGGGTCGCCGACACCGCCGGCCAGCGCCGCCAATGCCGGAAAGCTCTTCGCTGCCTCGGCCGCGACGGTGGCATGCGTCGTGGCCGCACCGATCACCAGATCGCGGCCTTCGAGCCGCAGCCCCTGCATCTCGGCGATGCCGGTCAGGCTGACCAGCACCGAGGGCGCCGCCAGCCGCTGCTTCATCGTCGGCATCAGCGTCTGGCCGCCCGACAGGGCCATTGCCTCGTCGCGCGTCAGGGCGCTGACCGCCTCGGCGACGGTCGAGGGCTTCACGAAATCGAAGTTGTGCATGACCGATCCTCCCTCAGCCGTTGATCGCCGACCAGACCCGCGACGGCGAGACCGGCATGTCGATATGGGTAACGTGGCTGTGGCCGCCACGATGCAGCGCGTCGATCACCGCATTGACCACCGCCGGTGGCGAACCGATGGCGCCGGCCTCGCCGCAGCCTTTCACGCCCAGCGGGTTGTGGGTGCACGGCGTCTGGCAGGAATAGTCCACGTTGTAGAACGGCACGTCATCGGCGCGCGGCATCGCGTAATCCATGTAGGACCCGCTCAGCAGCTGGCCATTGCCGTCATAGGTGGTGTTTTCGCACAGCGCCTGCCCGATGCCCTGCCCGACACCGCCATGAACCTGACCCTCGACGATCATCGGGTTCATGATGTTGCCGAAGTCATCGGCGCAATGGAATGCCAGGATATCGACCTTTCCGGTCTCCGGGTCGACCTCGACCTCGCAGATATAGGCGCCTGCGGGATAGGTGAAGTTGGCCGGGTCGTAAAACGCGGTTTCCTCCAGCCCCGGCTCCAGCGTTTCCAGCGGGTAGTTGTGCGGCACGTAGGCCGAAAAGGCGATTTCGCCAAAGCTTTTCGCCTTGTCGGTCCCGGCGACGCTGAAACTGCCGTTTTCAAAGGTGATATCCTCTTCGGCGGCTTCCAGCATATGGGCGGCGATCTTCTTGCCCTTGGCGATGATCTTGTCGACCGCCCGGTTCATGGCCGAACCGCAGACCGCCAGCGAACGCGACCCGTAGGAACCCATGCCGAAGGGGATTTTCGACGTGTCGCCATGGACGATCTCGATGGAACTTTCATCGACACCAAGCTTTTCCGCGACGATCTGGGCAAAGACCGTTTCATGCCCCTGCCCGTGGCTGTGCGCCCCGGTCATGACCGAAATGTTGCCGGTCGCGTTGACCCGTACGGTTGCCGCATCATAAAGACCGACGCGGGAACCGAGCACGCCGACAAGGTTCGACGGCGCGATGCCGCAGGCCTCAATCCAGGTCGACAGCCCCATGCCGCGCAACTTGCCCTTTGCCGCCGACGCCGCCCGGCGCGCCTCGAAGCCCGCGAGATCGGCCATCTCCATCGCCTTGTCGAGTGTGGCGTGGTAATCGCCCGTGTCATAGGCAAGGCCCACCGGCGTCGTGTAGGGGAACATGTCTTTCGTCAGCAGGTTCTTGCGGCGGACCTCGAACGGGTCGAGGCCCAGCTCCCGGCACATCTTGTCGATCACGCGTTCCAGCGAGAAGGTCGCCTCGGGCCGACCGGCGCCGCGATAGGCATCGACAGGCGCGGTGTTGGTAAAGACCGTCTTGACGTTCACATAGACGTTCGGAACCTTGTAGGGACCGGCCATCAGCGTGCCGTGCAGGAAGGTAGGCGTCGCGGTCGAGAAGTTCGACAGATAAGCCCCGACATTGGCCATCGTCTCGGTCCGGAAAGCAATGAAGGTGCCGTCCTTCTCGCAGGCCAATTCGATCTTCGTCACATGGTCGCGGCCATGGGCGTCGGTCAGGAAGCTTTCCGACCGCTCGGCGGTCCAGCGCACCGGCCGGGCGAGCTTCTTCGCCGCGGCCAGAACCACCGCCTCTTCGCCATAGTGATAGATCTTGGAACCGAAGCCACCACCGACGTCAGGCGCCACCACCGTCAACTTGTTTTCGGGAATACCCATCACGAAGGCCGCGATCAGAAGCCGCGTCAGATGCGGGTTCTGGCTGGTCGTCGTCAGCTTGTAATCGCCTGTGCCGGGGAAATACTCGCCGATGGAGGCCCGCGGCTCCATCGCGTTGGGGACAAGGCGGTTGTTCACCAGTTCCAGCGTCGTGACATGGGGTGCGTTCTTGATCGCCTCGTCCACGGCGGCGCGATTATCCTCGATCCAGCCCCAGTCGAAGCACTGGTTGTCGGGGATTTCGTCATGCACGCGGTTGGTGCTGTCGGCCAGCGCCGCGGCCATATCCACGATCGCCGGCAATTCCTCGATCACGCTGTCGGAGGCCAGCTGTTCGGCCGCATTCTTGGCCTCGGCATAGGTTTCGGCCACCACAGCGGCATAGGCGTCGCCGACATGGCGTACCTTGCCATGGGCCAGAACCGGGCGCTTGGGTTCGCGCATCGGTTCGCCATTGCGGCTGTTGATCAGCCAGCCCGCCGGGTTACCCCCGACATCCTTGAAATCCTCGCCCGTGAACACCGCCAGAACGCCCGGCATGCCCGCCGCCGCGCTCGTGTCGATCGAGGCGATGCGCCCATGCGCCACCTCGGAACGGACAAAGACCGCATGGGTCTGGCCGTTCAGGCTGAGATCGTCGGTGTAAACGCCCTTCCCGGTCAGAAAACGGATATCCTCGCGCCGCTTGGAGCTGGCACCAATTCCATGGTCTTTCGGCATTTCTCCCCTCCCTTACTCGGCGGCGACGGCCGACACGTCCTGACCGGACGCGGCAAGGACCGCCTTGACGATGTTGTGGTAACCGGTGCAGCGGCAGATGTTGCCTTCCAGATAGTGGCGGATGTCATCGGCACTGGGTTTGGGGTTTTCCGACAAAAGCGCCGCCGCCGACATCACCATGCCCGGCGTGCAGAACCCGCATTGCAGCCCGTGGTGGTCCTGAAAGGCCTGCTGGACCGTGCCGAGCGTGCCATCGGCATTCGCCATCCCCTCGATGGTCGTCACGCGGGCGCCGTCGAGATCGGCGGCAAAGGCCGTGCAGGATTTCACCACCTTGCCATCCACATGCACCACGCAGGCACCGCACTGGCTGGTGTCGCAACCGACATGGGTGCCGGTCAGCCGCAGCCCCTCGCGCAGGAAGGTCGACAACAGCGTGCGCCCCTCCACTTCCGCGGAAACGGACTTGCCGTTCACCGTCATCGTGACCTTGGTCATCCAGTCCTCCCTTTTTTGATTCGCTTGTGGTTCAGCCCCCGATGAGACGCTTGAACCAGCCTTTCCTTGTCTGTCCGTCATCGTCGTCGCCGTCGTGATCCGGCTGCGGTTCGGCGGGGCCCTCGACGGCGTCCTGAAACCGTTCGAAAAACTGGTCGGCCAGTTTCTTGGCGAACCCGTCGATGATGCGACTGCCAAGCTGTGCAAGCTTGCCGCCGACATTGGCCTCGACCTCGTAACCCAGAAGCGTGCCGGCCCCCTGGGGGGTGAGTGTAACGCTCGCGCTGCCTTTGGCAAATCCTGCCGGCCCGCCCTTGCCCTCGCCGGAAATCCGCACCGATCGGCCATCGACCACGTCCGACAGCGTCACCATGCCGGTAAAGCGCGCCTTGACCGGCCCCACCTTCTGCACGACCACCGCCTCGTAGCCGTCATCAGGCGAACCGGTCATGCTTTCGCAACCCGGAATGCATGCCTTCAGAACCTCAGGATCGAGGATCGCCGACCAGACAACCTGCGGGCTTGCGGTGATCTCGCGCTGATCAGATAGCTGCATGTGTGTCTCCCTGTTGCCCAAACCTATTGCGCTCGTCCCGATCAGGCTATGTGACCTTGGTCGTAGTTGCCGCCGCCACGCGCAAGCAGGTCCGGCAAAGGCGCCCGGCGACCGCGCCGTCGGCCGCGGCGGCCGGTTTGCGCGACCGTATCGGGCGTTCGACCTATGGGCTAGTTACGCGCCTTAGCGGCGCTGCTATCCTGTGCTCAAGCCCGACGAAGCGGCAGGTGAACCCGATGATGGCGATGCACGATGATTTTCCCGAACGGACCATGCGGTCCGCGCTGATCGTCGATGACCATCCACTGTTTTGCGACGCGCTGTCGATGACGCTGAAGGCCTTCGTCGGGATTGCCGAGATCGACACGGCCGAACGGCTGGACGAGGCGCTGGAAAGGCTTGAGACCGGGTTGCAGCCGGACGTGATCGTTCTGGACCTGAACCTTCCCGACGTGGACGGCATGGAGGGGCTGATCAACCTGCGCCGCGCGGTCGATGACAGGCCTGTCGTCGTGGTCTCTTCGCTGACCGATCCGCGCATCGTTTCGGCGGCGATTGCCGCCGGGGCCTCGGCATTCGTGCCCAAACACAGCCGCCGCGAGGTGTTTCGCGCCGCCTTTGCCACGGTTGCGGCCGGCGGGAAATTCCTGCCCGAAGGCTGGAACGAAACCCATGCCGAGGCCTCGCGGCAAGACGATGCGATTGTCCGGCTGGGCCGCCTGACGCGCCAGCAGGCCAAGATCCTGCAGCTGATCTGTCAGGGCAAGCTGAACAAGCAGATCGCCTATGACCTGTCGATCGCCGAAACCACCGTCAAGGCCCATGTCACGGCGATCATGCGCAAGCTTGGGGTCTTCAGCCGGACACAGGCGGTCCTGATGGCCAAGGAAACCGATTTCAACAACCTCTTGCCAGAGGTTGACGACACTCCCTAGTCTGTCCGCAAGGGGAGAAGACGATGGCAGCCACCGGCCTGAAGGCGGAGGATTTTCTGCGCGCCGCGGGTGGAAGCCTGCGTACCGCGCATTGCGCCGCCCAACGGCCCGACGCACTGGACGTGCTGGCCGCCGGTCTGGGGCCGGGGCCCCTGGCGCTTGTCATCCTGTTTGCATCGCCCGAAGCGGATTGCCGGCAATTGCCTGAACACGCGGCAAAGGCCTTTCCCGGAACCCCGGTCATCGGCTGTACAACCGCCGGCGAAATATCCCACGAAGGTTATACCGAAGGCGAAATCGTCGCCGTCGGCCTGCCGTCGGAAAACTTCGCCGTCGAGCTGATGCCGATAGCCGATCTCGATGCCATCGACCGCGATTCGCTTGTCGGCGGCATGATCCGCAGCCGGATGTCGGTGGGCGCCCGCCATCCGGACTGGCCCGGCGAATTCGCCTTCCTGCTGATCGACGGACTTTCGGTGAAAGAGGACGAACTGACCTCGGCCATGGCGTCAGGCGTCGGTCCTGTGCCCCTTTTCGGCGGTTCGGCCGGCGATGGCACGCGGTTTTCGGAAACCTTCGTCTTCTTCGACGGAAAGGCCCACAGCCACGCCGCCGTCGTTGCCTTCGTGCGCACCCGTTGCCCGGTGAAGGTCTTCAACTTCGACCACCTGCACCCGACCGGCCGGCGCATGGTGGTCACGCGCGCCACCCCGGCCCGCCGGATCGTGCACCAGATCAACGCCGAGCCGGCGGCCTTCGAATATGCGCGCATTCTGGGCAAATATGCGGGCGACCTGGACACCTTTACCTTCGCCGCCCATCCGGTCGTCGTGCGGATCGGCGGCCGCCACCATGTCCGCTCGATCCAGCGGATGCTGCCCGATGGCGATCTGGTGTTCTTTTCGGCCATCGACGAGGGGCTCGTCCTGACCCTGGCCGAAGCCGAGGATATGGTGGCCCACCTTGAACGGGAACTTAATGCGCTGTCCGAAAACGGCCCGCCCGACGCGATCCTGGCCTGCGACTGCATCCTGCGCCGCATCGAGGCCCACGAAAAACAGATGTTCGGGCAAATCTCCAACCTGCTGGCCCAACACCGCGTCGTCGGGTTCTCGACCTATGGCGAACAGCTTGGCCCGATGCATGTCAACCAGACGATCACCGGGGTCGCGATCTACCCGCCGGCACAGGATCGGCAATGACCATGTCCATCCTCAACCCTGACGATCCGCTGGAGCGCCAGCACGAAAAGCTCGTGCAGATCGTGGATGTCCTGATGCGCCGGGTCGAACAGGACACCGATGACAGCGGGGCCGCCTATGCCCAGTTTCAGCGCGCCGTCCTGTTGGAGGACCAGGTTCGCGAACGCACGGGCGAGCTGGAGCGCGCGCTGGACCTGCTGAACGCCTCGAATGCGATGCTTGCCGAGGCCAAGCGCGAAGCCGAAGGCGCGCGCCGCGACCTGGCCAATGCCATCGAGACCGTGCAGGAAGGCTTTGCCATCTTCGATGCGGGCGAAACGCTGGTGATGTGCAATTCGCGCTTCTGCGCCCAGATGCCGGACGTCCGCGCGCATCTCGATCCCGGTCTGGCCTTTGCCGACTATGTCACGATGGTCAGCCGTTCGGCCCATCTGGCGCGACCGCCGGGCGAAAGCGCCGAGGACTGGGCAGTGCGCCGGATGCGCCGCCACGCCGACAACCACGTGATGTTCAATGTCCGGCTGGGCGGCGATCGCTGGATACAGGTGTCGGAACACCGCACCCGGGAAGGCGGCACGGTGGTTCTGCAAACCGATGTCACCGACATCATCCGGCTTGAACGCGAGGAACGCGGCAAGCTTCTGGACGATCAGGCGCGCATGATCCGCGCCACGCTTGACCACATCAGTCAGGGCGTGTGCATTTTCGACCACCAGCGCCGGCTGGCCGGATGGAACCGCCGACTGGTCGAGCTGCTGGACGTACCGGCACGACTGGTCCGGCTTGGCACCACGTTCGACGCCTTCACCCAGAGTTTCGGGCGCGGCCTGAAGCTTTCGGGCGAGCTGACAACCGAGGGGCTGAACGCCTGGGCCGGATCGGCCACGGCGCGCGCGCCGATCGGTTTCGAGGTCGGCGACGGACGCAGGGTCCTTGCCGCCTTCGGCCAGGAAATGCCCGGCCGCGGCTTCGTGATCAGCTTTACCGACGTCACCCGCGAACGCGACGCGGTGCGCGAAGCCCGCGAAACCAACGAAACCCTTGAACAGCGGGTCCGCGACCGGACCAATGCGCTGGCCGAGGCGCTGGCATCGGCCGAACGCGCCAATGCCTCGCGGTCGCGCTTTGTCGCGGCGGCAAGCCATGACCTTCTGCAACCGCTGTCCGCGGCCAAGCTCTACCTCGAAGCGCTGGGATCGGAAGATCTGGCGCCGGCGGCGCAGGACACGCTGGAACGCGCCGGCAAGGCCCTGTCGAGCGTCGAGGCCATCCTTGACGCCCTTCTCGACATTTCGCGGCTCGAGGCCGGCCCCGCGGCCGTCAACGTCCGCCCGGTCGATCTGGGCGCGCTTCTGGAACGGCTGCGCGAGGAATTCAAACCGGTTGCGGAACGCAAGGGCCTGACGCTGCGCATTGCCCCGCATGCGGCCACGGTCGCGAGCGACGCCACCTATCTGCGTCGGATCCTGCAAAACCTGATCGCCAACGCGATCCGCTACACCGAGGCGGGAACGGTGCAGGTTCTGGCCGAACGATGCGGTGACGCGCTGAAGCTTTCGGTCACCGACACCGGGCAGGGCATAGCCAAACGCGACCTGCAAGCCATCTTTCGCGAATTTCACCGGTTGAATGCGCGCGCTTCGGCGGCCGATGGCATGGGGCTTGGGCTGGCCATCGTCGAACGCGCCTGCGCGCTGCTGAACCACCCGCTCGCCGTACAATCGACCCTCGGCGCAGGCTCGAGCTTCATGCTGTCCTTGCCCATCATCGACAGTTCCGCGCGCCGCTTCGAGGACCCGGTCGACGCCAGCCGGCCAACCACGCCCATGCCGACAGACAAGATCGTCGGGCTTGTGGAAAACGACCGCGACCTGCGCAGCGCGCTCTGCACACTGCTGGAAAAATGGGGCCTGAGCGTGATCGAGGCCGATACCGGCGAGGAGATGCTGTCGCTTCTTGACGAAATCGGCATCGTGCCCGAGGTGTTTCTGGTCGATTACCAGCTCGGCCCCGGCATGGATGGCATCGCGGTTCTGAAAACCCTGCAGGACCGCTATGGCCCGGTCGACGGACGGTTGCTGACGGCCGAACATTCGGCAAAGGCGGGCCGCGCCTTTGCCAAGGCCGGCGTCGACGTGTTCTACAAGCCCATCGACCCAAATGCGCTGGCGGATTACCTGCTGTCGCTCGCCTGACGCGAGGCGCCGGACATCAGCTGCAAGAGGCGCTGCTTTTCGCCGCTGTCGGACGTCGCCGACAGCGCCTGCCCCAGCATCTGCAGCGACGCGACGGAATGGCCCGCGCGAAAACTGTCGACATGCGGCAGCATGGCGGCAATACCGCGCGCCTTGGGCACGAACCCCTCCCACCGCAAAAGCGGATTGACCCAGATCAGCCGGCGAGCCGACAGGCGGAGGCGTTCCATTTCCCGCGAAAGCTCGGCCACCGGGTCACGATCCAGACCGTCGGAAATCAGCAGAACCACCGCGCCCTGCCCCATGACCCGGCGCGACCAGTCGCGGTTGAAGACGTGCAGGCAGGCACCGATACGGGTGCCCCCCTGCCAGTCCTGCGCCTCTGCCCCGGCCGCGGCCAGGGCAGCGTCGACATCGCGCCTGGCAAGGTGGCGCGTGATGTTCGTGAGCCGGGTCCCGAAGGTGAAGGCGTGAACCCGCGCCCAGCCCGGTCCCTTCTGATTGGCGACCGCATGGACGAAGTGCAGCACCATGCGGCTGTAGTGCGACATCGAACCGGATATGTCGCACAAAACGACAAGGTTCGGCCAGCGTACGCGCCGGCGCCGCATCGCCAGTTCTCCGATCTCACCGCCGCGTCGGATCGCCATACGCATCGTGCGCCGCCAGTCGGCCAGAGCACCGGGCGATGCCGCGCGCGTACGCCGCGAGACCAGCGGTTTTACCGGCAGGGCCAGACGGGCGATCATGCGCTTCGCCTCGTCGATCTCTGCCGTCGACATCTGTTCGAAATCCAGCGACCGGAGCCGTTCCTCGGCCGAGGCGGTCGCGGTTGCATCGATCGCGATCTCGTTCTCGCCCTCGGGTTCGCGCGGCATGTCGGGCAGGTCGCGTTTCACCCCGTCGAGCAACGCCTCCGCCGCCCGTTTTTCGCCAGCCTGCGCGCGGTGTTCCTCCTGCACGCCCCGGATCGCGGGCAGCATCAGGCTCATCATGTGTTCGAGATAGCGCGGATCGCGCCAGTAAAGCCGGAAGACCTGGGCGAACACCGCGCGATCCTCGGGGCGCGAAACAAAGCAGGCGTGCAGCACCCAGTAGAAGTCCCGCCTTTCGGTAAACCCCGCCGCCTCGACCGCGCGGATCGCCTCGATCACCCGGCCCGGGCCGATCTTCAGCCCGGCCTTGCGCAGCGCCCGCGCGAAATAGGCGATATTGGCGACAAGCTTGCCGTCATCGGGGATATCGAGGGGCGCATCAGCCATGGATCGCAGGCGGGGGCGCTGCCCCCGACCCCGGAGTATTGCAGCCAAGATGAAGACCGGGCGCTTTCATCAGGCGGGCGCCAGTTCGGCGCGAACCTCGTCAAGCAGCTTTCTGGCCGGGGAGCCCGCGATCTTCTGGATGTCGTCTTGATACTTCAGGATCGCGCCCAGCGTATCGGCGATGACCTCTGGCGATAGCGCGATCACATCGAGCGCCAGCAGGCATTTGGCCCAGTCGATCGTCTCGGCAACGCCGGGTTTCTTGAAGAGGTCTTCGCGGCGGAGCTTCTGCACGAAGGCCACCACCTCGCGGCTGAGCGCATCGGTCGCCTCGGGCGCACGCGAGCGCAGGATATCCATCTCGCGGTCGAAATCGGGATAGTCGAGCCAATGGTAAAGACACCGCCGTTTCAGCGCATCATGCACCTCGCGGGTCCGGTTCGAGGTGATGATGACAATCGGCGGTTCCGGCGCACGGATGGTGCCAAGCTCGGGTACGGTCACCTGGAAATCCGACAGGGCCTCGAGCAGGAAGGCCTCGAACGGTTCGTCGGTGCGGTCAAGTTCGTCGATCAGCAGAACCGGCGCGCCACCCGGTTGCGGCCGCATCGCCGCCAGAAGCGGGCGTTCGATGAGGAAATCCTCGGTGAAAAGCTCTGCGCGCAGTGCGTCGCGGTCGGCGCCGCCGCCCGCCTCGGCCGTGCGGATCGCGATCATCTGCGCGGCGAAATTCCAGTCGCAGACCGCCGAGGCGGCATCAAGCCCCTCGTAGCATTGCAAGCGGATCAGCCGGCGACCGAGCGCGGCCGCGACGGCCTTGGCGATCTCGGTCTTGCCGACCCCGGCTTCGCCTTCCAGAAACAGGGGCCGGCCAAGCCGCAGCGCAAGGAAGAGCACCGTCGAAAGCGCGCGGCCGGCAATATAGCCCTGCGACAGAAGCCGTTCGCCGGTGTCGTCGATGCTGTCGGGATGGATCGCCACGCTCGCCCTCGCCTTGCCCCGATCAGGGGTAACCTGCCCATCGCCACCCGTCCAGCACAACGGCGGCTTCTGCGACGAAAGGCGTAAGCCCCCGCCGCATGGGCCACTGCGGCGGCACGACCTGAAACCCGAAACTTTCCGAGAAAGCTGGCGCACCCGACAGGATTCGAACCTGTGACCTCTGCCTTCGGAGGGCAGCACTCTATCCAGCTGAGCTACGGGTGCGCGGTGGCGGTGTGATAGGCCAAAGCGCGGGGCACTGCAATCGCAACTGGCGCCGGCGCTTAGCCAAAAAGGTCGTGGCAAAGCTCCAGCGCATCAACCAGCGCGTCGACCTCGGCCGTGGTGTTGTAAAGCCCGAACGAGGCGCGTCCGTCGCCGTGACGCCGAGATGCGTCATCAGCGGCTGGGCGCAGTGATGGCCGGCGCGGATCGCCACGCCCTTCTTGTCGAGCACGGTCGAGATGTCATGGGGATGCGCCCCGCCGCGCAGCGTAAAGGAAAAGATTGCGCCCTTGGAGGCCGATGTTCCCTGCAGGCTCAACCAGTTCAGCCCCGGAAAGGCGCGTTTGCATAGTCCCGCAGCGCCGTTTCATGGGCCGCGACATTGTCCATGCCGAGCCCCATGAGATAGTCCAGCGCCACGCCAAAGCCGATCTGCTGCACGATGCCCGGGGTGCCGGCCTCGAACTTCATCGGCGGGTCGTTATAGCTGACCGTATCGCGCGTTACCTCGCGGATCATGTCGCCCCCGCCCAGAAACGGGCGCATCTCGGCGCGGCGCGCGGGCGCGATCCAGACCGCCCCGGAACCCGAGGGGCCATAAAGCTTGTGGCCGGTCACCGCGTAGAAATCGCAGCCGATATCGGCCACATCGACAGGGCCGTGCACCGCCGCCTGGCTGCCATCGACAAGAACCGGCACGCCGAGGGCGCGCGCCCCGGGCAATCGCGCGCACATCCACCCGCGTGCCCAGAACGTTCGACATATGGGTGACCGCCACCAGCCGGGTCTTCGGGCCGATCGCGGCCAGAACCGCCTCGGGGTCCAGATCGCCCTGCCGTCGACCTCGACCCATTTCAACACCACGCCGTGGCGTTCGCGCAGGAAATGCCAGGGCACGATGTTGGCGTGATGCTCCATCACGCTCAGCACCACCTCGTCGCCGGGCTGAAAGCGCGGCGCCGCCCAGGCGTAGGAAACCAGGTTGATCGCCTCGGTCGTACCGGAGGTAAAGATCACACCGTCTTCGTCGGGCGTGTTGAGAAACCGCGCGACGATGCCGCGCACCGCCTCGTATTTCTCGGTCGCGAGGTTCGACAGGTAATGCAGCCCGCGATGGACATTGGCATATTCCCCGGCATAGCCGCGTGTCACCGCCTCGATCGCGCGCGGCTTTGCGCCGAGGCGCCGTTGTCGAGATAGACAAGCGGCTTGCCGTTGACCTGCCGTGACAGGATCGGGAAATCGGCGCGAATGGTCTGAACGTCGTACATCGGGGCTCCGTTACAGGATCAGGGCGCCGGTCAGGCCAAGCGGAACCAGAAGAAACGCCAGCACGACGACCAGCGCGACGAGGCCGAGAAGCAGCGCAAAGAACACCCGCGCCAGCGTGGGGCTGCCGGCCAGTTCGGCGACGAAGCCGGTCATCATCCACATCAGAAGCGCGAAGGACAGCATGCCGACAAGCGCCGAAACGCCGGGCAGAACCAGCAACAGCGCGATCTGGGCGGCCTGGACAAGCAGCATCACCGCCTGAAGCCAGCCAACCACCATCACCGCATCCTCGAAAGGCCGGGCACCACCGAGAAACCGGGCCACCATATGCACGACGACGACCGTGCCGACCAGCGCCACGGCCTGGATGACGCCGAGAAGTACAAGCCCCGGTGCGCGGTCCTCGGCCATGGCCTGCCGGCCCTCCGGGGTCAGAAACAGGCTGATCTGGACCAGCCCCATGCCCAACACAAGCGCCAGCGCCAGAAGCTGCCAGCGCGCGGCGATCGGCCAATCGAGCGACAGCAGCGCGCGGGCCGCCGCGCGCGGTTCGCGAAAGGACCGTGCCACCAGTGCCTTGAAATCCTCGCCCGTCACCGCCAACCCTCCGCTACCAAAAGCGCGTTGCCCCAAAGCCACAGGAAACCGCCGAACACCGCAACCCAGACCAGCGCCAGCGCCGGCCCCTGCCCCAGAAATCCGCCGACAAGCCCCTGCAACAGCATCGCCGGGCTGACCGCAAGCAGCGACCAGAAGAGCGCCATGCGCGCGCCAAAACCGCTGCCGCGACCGCGAAAGCCGCGCGCCAGGAGGCGTGTAAGCCCGGCAATCGCATAGGCCAGAAGTGGCAGGATGAACAGGCAGGCGAGCCCGGCACCCGCCAGCCGCGCCGCCAGCGGCACCGAAGGATCAAGATGCGCCTGACGCGCCAACGACGGCCATTGCGCGACGAACAGCAAAAGCGCCGCGGCCATCAGCACGGCAAGCGCCCGGTCCTCGCGCGCCCCGCCGGCCAGCCAGCCGCGCATCACCACGCGCGGCGCGACCCAGCTTTTGAAGACCGCGCGCACCACCGACATCAGCGGCTCCGCCGGGCCAGCCAGCCCTGCAGGCGCGACCGGATGTCATCGGCAATCGCCTCGTCCTCGATCTCCTCAATCGCTTCGGCCAGAAACGACAGGACCATCAGGTTCTGCGCCTCGATCCGCGGCACACCGCGTGAGCGCAGGTAGAACAGCGCGGTTTCGTCAATGGCACCGGTGGTTGAACCGTGGCTGCATTTCACATCGTCAGCGTAGATTTCCAGTTCCGGCTTGGCCAGGAACTGGCTGTCGTCATCAAGAAGCAGCGACTGGCTGATCTGGTAGCCATCGGTCTTCTGCGCGCCGGGCCGCACAAGGATCTTGCCCTGAAACACCCCGACCGCACCGTTGCGCAGCACCTTCTTGTAGACCTGGCGGCTTTCGCAACGCTCTGCGCCATGGGTCACGAACACCGTGTCATCGTGGTGAAACGCGCCGTCGCCCAGCGCCGCGCCGGCGATATGGGCGACCGCATCATCGCCGGTCAACTCGATCACCGCCTCGTTGCGCGTCAGTACCCCGTTGGCGGTCAGCGTGAACGACTTGAACAAGCTTTCCCGGCCGAGCCGGGCGAAGATGTGGGTCGCGGCGCGACGTTCATGATCGCGCCCCTGGGCACGGACGTGATGGAACCGCGCGCCATCGGCAACGTCGACCTCCATCACCTTGTTGAACCGCGCCGCCGCCGGGCCGTTTTCCAGAAGAGTCAGTTCCGCGCCGGGCTCCAGCTTTATGCAATGATGCAGGATCGCATCGGAGCTGTCTGATTTATGAGCATAAATCAGTGAAACCGGTTTGGCAGCCTTGCCGGTTACCCGGATCAGCACGCCATCGCGCGCCATGGCGGTGTTGAGCGCCGCGAGCGGGCGTTCGACCGGCACCTGCCCGGCGGTCTCAAGCGTGCCGTAAAGGTCCTGCGCCCAGTGAATGTCCTGTGCGCCTGCCTCGGCCAGCCGCGAAATCTCGACCCCCGCCAGAACCGGATCGTCCGAAGCGGCCGGATCGAAGACGCCATCGACAAAGACCAGCTTCAGCCGGTCGATCGGCCCGAAAACCGGCGCTTCGTCGGCGGTGTCAAAGACCGCCGCGCGCGGCGGCGCGGCCACGGTCAGGCTCGTCGGGTCGGTAAAGCGCCAGTATTCGTCGCGCCGTCCGGGCAGACCCATGGTGCGCAGCCGTTCCAACGCGCCACTGCGTGCCCGGCTGACCCAGGCGCCGCCCGCCGGCGGCGACATCGCGTCAAGCCGCTCGGCCGCCTGTCTTGCCGCAACCGCCATCAGGCAACCTCCGCCAGAATGTCGGCATAGCCGTTCGTCTCGACCTCCAGCGCCAGTTCCGGCCCGCCGGTCTTGACGATGCGCCCATCAGCCATGATGTGCACGACATCGGGTTTGATATGGTCCAGAAGCCGTTGATAATGCGTGATAACCAGAAAGCCGCGGCCCTCGCCGCGCAGCGCGTTAACACCCTCGGCAACCAGTTTCATCGCATCCACATCCAGCCCGGAATCGGTTTCGTCCAGAATGCACATGCGCGGTTCAAGCATCGCCATCTGAAGGATCTCGTTGCGCTTCTTCTCGCCGCCGGAAAACCCGACATTGACCGGCCGCTTCAGCATGTCGGCATCGATTTTCAGCGATTTGGCCTTTTCGCGCACGAGCTTCAGAAACTCGCCGGCGCTGACCTCGGCCTCGCCGCGCGCCTTGCGCTGCGCGTTCAATGCGGTCCGCAGGAAAGTCATGTTGCCAACGCCGGGAATCTCCACCGGATACTGAAACGCCAGGAACAGCCCCGCCGCCGCGCGATCCTCGGGCTCCATCTCCAGCAGTTCCTCGCCGTCCAGACTGGCGCCTCCCTCGGTCACCTCATAGCCGTCGCGCCCGGCCAGAACGTAGCTGAGCGTCGATTTGCCCGAACCGTTCGGCCCCATGATCGCATGCACCTTGCCGGCTTCGACCGTCAGGTCGACACCTTTCAGAATGGCCTTGCCGTCTTCTTCAAGTTTGACGTGCAGATTCTTGATTTCCAACATGTAACTGTCCTGTTCGCTGGCCTGACCCAGGCCTTTCCTATCGCAATACGACCGCTGTGCCCGAAGCCGATACCATCAGCATCGACTGGCCCACGACCTCGTAGTCCAGGTCGACGCCCACCACGGCGTTGGCGCCCAGTGCGCTGGCGCGCTCCTGCAGCTCCGCCAGCGCGGTTTCGCGTGCATCCTGCAATTTGGATTCGTAGGCCCCCGACCGGCCGCCGACGATATCGGTGATCGAGGCAAAGATGTCGCGCACCACATTGGCGCCCATGATCGCCTCGCCCACGACGATGCCCTTGTATTCGGCAATCGCGCGACCCTCGACATTCGGTGTTGTTGTAACGATCACTGCCCTTTCTCCTTCCCGCCCCAGCGCCAGCGCCATTCGCCGGCGGTCTTGATCTTTGTCAGCCAGATGAACCCCACGGTCAGCGCGCCGCTGCAGAAGGCCCAGATGACAAGCGGGCCAAGGCCCAACTCGCCGCTTCGCCAAAGCGGCAGCAGGATAAGCGCCGCAACCAGCACCAGTTCGATCACCAGAAACCCCAGCGTGGCCGCCCAGCCCTTCCAGTTGGCAGGCGAAGCGCCATAGCCATGGCTCTTGGGAACAAACCAGTGCCCGCTCATCCAACGCTGCCTTCCAGGCTGATCGCGACCAGGCTCTGCGCCTCCATGGCAAATTCCATCGGCAGGGCCTGCAAGACCTCGCGGCAAAACCCGTTCACCACCAGCGCCACCGCCTCTTCCTCGTCCATGCCACGCGACCGGCAATAGAACAGCTGATCGTCATCGACCTTCGAGGTCGTCGCCTCATGCTCGACCCGGCTCGAATTGTTCTTCACTTCGATATAGGGCACCGTATGGGCCCCGCAGCGGTCGCCGATCAGCAGGCTGTCGCACTGGGTATAGTTGCGGCTGTCCTTGGCTTTCGGATGCATGCTGACCAACCCGCGATAGGTGTTCTGAGCGCGGCCCGCCGAGATGCCCTTGGACACGATGCGGCTTTTGGTGCGCTTGCCAAGGTGCACCATCTTGGTACCGGTGTCGGCCTGCTGGGCGTTGTTGGCGATGGCGATCGAATAGAACTCGCCCTGCGCATCATCACCACGCAGAATGCACGAGGGGTATTTCCAGGTGATCGCGCTGCCGGTTTCGACCTGGGTCCACATCACCTTGGCCCGGTCGCCGCGGCAATCGGCGCGCTTGGTGACGAAGTTGTAGATCCCGCCCTTGCCCTCTTCGTCACCGGGATACCAGTTCTGCACGGTGGAATACTTCACCTCGGCATCCTCCAGCACCACGATCTCCACGACCGCGGCGTGCAACTGGTGGGTGTCGCGCTTGGGCGCGGTGCAGCCTTCCAGATAGCTGACATAGGCGCCCTTGTCGGCGATGATCAGCGTGCGTTCGAACTGGCCGGTATTTTCGGCATTGATGCGGAAATAGGTCGACAGTTCCATCGGGCAGCGCACGCCTTCGGGGATGTAGACGAAGGAGCCATCCGAGAAGACCGCCGAGTTGAGCGTCGCAAAGAAGTTGTCCGATTGCGGCACGACCGAACCCAGGTATTTCTGGACCAGTTCGGGATGGTCGCGGATCGCTTCGGAGATCGGGCAGAAGATGACGCCGGCCTTGGCCAGTTCGGCCTTGAAGGTGGTGCCGACGCTGACGCTGTCGAAAACCGCATCGACGGCAACCTTGCGCGCTTCCGCCGGGCTCTCGTCCGCACCCTCGACCCCGGCCAGAATCATCTGTTCCTTCAGGGGGATACCCAGCTTTTCGTAGGTCGCCAGCAGCTTCGGATCGACCTCATCGAGGCTCTTCGGCTTGACATCCATGCTCTTCGGCTTGGCGTAATAGAACTGGTCCTGATAGTCGATCTCGGGATAGTTCAGCATCGCCCAGCGCGGCTCTTCCATCTGCTGCCAGCGCCGGAAGGCGGCCAGCCGCCAGTCCAGCATCCAGCCCGGTTCGCCGTTCTTCTCGCTGATCAGCCGCACGATATCCTCGTTCAGCCCCTTGGGCGCGAACTCGGTCTCGATTTCGGTTTCCCAGCCGTATTTGTACTTGCCGGCCATGGCCTGCACGGTTTCCACCGTCTCGCGGTCCACGCCGTCGCGGATGTCCGTTTCTGTGCTTTCGGCCTCGGCCATTGCCATGTCCACTTCCTGTTCGCGTATCAAGGGCTTATGCCCCGTTCCTCAAGCCGCGCTTGCGCGGAATTTCCGGTGCTGGGCCAGCCAGGCTTCGGCAAACCGCAGCACCTCCTCTTCGCTCGTCGCGGGACCGAGCGAGACCCGTATCGCCGAACCCGCCGCCAGATCGTCAAAGCCCATCGCCGTCAACACCCGGCTGGTCTTCACCTTGCCGCTGGAACAGGCCGACCCGGCCGAAATGGCAAAGCCGGCCAGATCCATCTGCATCACCTGCGTTTCGCCCTTCCAGCCCGGCGTGACGATGCAGCTGGTATTCGGCAGGCGCGGTCCGCCTTTTCCGACAAAAACGCTTTCCCCAGCCTCGGCGGCTATGACACGTTCAAGCCGGTCACGCAAGGCTTCGACCGCGCGCCAGCGGCCACGGTCCAGATCGTCAAGCGCAGCCTCCGCCGCCGCCCCGAATCCGGCGATGCCGACGACATTCTCGGTCCCCGACCGGCGGCCCTGTTCTTGCCCGCCACCGGGGCGCAGGCTGTCAATCTCAAGCCCCTCGCGCAGGATCAGCGCGCCGACGCCCTTCGGCCCGCCAAGCTTGTGGGCCGACACCAGCGCGAAATCCGCCCCGCTCCAGCCGAAGGCGAAGGGCATGCGCCCCACCGCCTGCACCACGTCCAGCATCAGCCAATCCGCCCGCCGAGCGCCGAACACCCATCCATCCGCGGGCTTTTCGCCGGGCTCGGTGATCACCCCGGTCTCGCTGTTGGCCAGCCCCATCGCCAGCGTCGCACCCGGCCCCTCGCCGCCGCGGGCATGGGCCGTCAGGCAATCATGCGCGGTCGGATCGACCCAGACCGCATGGCCCGCAGGCCCACCGGCCAATACCCCCGCCGCCTCGGTCGCGCCGGAGGTAAAGACAACCTCGGCCGGCCGGCAGCCGACCAGCGCCGCCACCGCCTCGCGCGCCCGCTCGACCAGCATCTTCGCCGCGCGCCCCTCGGCATGGACCGACGAAGGGTTGCCGACCAGATCGAAGGCCGCGATCATCGCCGCGCGCGCTTCGGGCCGCAAGGGCGCCGTCGCATTCCAGTCCAGGTAAACCCGCGCGCTCACCGGCCCGCCCCTTCATCTTGGCCCCAGTACTCCCGGGGGGTCCGGGGGGCAGGCAGCCCACCGGCCGGTCCAACCAGTCGGCGCGCGCTCATTCGTCCACCACGCTGAATAGCGCCGGCACCGCCGGGCAAGGCCGCATCTCGTTGCCGATCACGTCGGAAAGCCGTGTCTGGTGCAGGAACACGTAAACCTGCGCCGAAAGCCCCTCCCAGAGCCGGTTGGTCAGCGACTGCGCCTTGGTGCCCGACACCGCGCCAGAGGCGCCGGCGCCGGTGTGCAGCGCGCTTACGGTTTCCTCGACCGCTTCCATCACGTCGCTCATCCGGATCGCATGGGCGGATTTCGCCAGCCGGTAACCTCCGCCCGGCCCGCGCACCGATTCCACCAGCCCGGCACGGCGGAGCTTGACGAAAAGCTGTTCGAGGTAAGGCAGGGAAATATCCTGCCGGCGCGAGATTTCCGCCAGCGACACCATGGCCTCGGCCGGAGCCATCGCCAGATCGGCCAGCGCGACGACCGCATAACGCCCCTTTGTCGAGAGTTTCATGGGCTTTCCCTTGCCAAATTCATTGACGCCGGCGGGCTCTGCGCTTAACTCACGGACGATCCCGTGGCCGGCGCGCCGCGATTTAAGAACAGTTCTAGGTTGTCCGAGCAATTCGTCAGGAGTGCCCGCAGACCAGGAAGAAAGCAGGCCCCGTCATGCCCGAGGTGATCTTTGCCGGCCCCGAGGCCGTCTCGAAGGCCGCTACCACCCGCAGAAAGACCGTGACGCCCCGATCGCCATCGTGCTGCATCCGCATCCGCAATTCGGCGGCACGATGAACAACAAGGTCGTCTACAACCTGCACTACGCCTTCTACAATCTGGGCTTTACCGTCCTGCGGTTCAACTTCCGCGGCGTCGGGCGCAGCCAGGGCGAGTACGATCAGGGCATCGGCGAATTGTCCGATGCCGCTTCGGCGCTCGACTACCTCCAGTCGATGAACCAGAACTCCAAGCATTGCTGGGTCGCGGGGTTTTCCTTCGGCGCATGGATCGGCATGCAGCTGCTGATGCGCCGACCCGAGATCACCGGCTTCGTCTCGGTCGCCCCACCGGCCAACATGTACGACTTTTCCTTCCTCGCCCCCTGCCCCTCGTCGGGTCTGATCATCAACGGCACCGGCGACCGCGTGGCACCGCCCAAGGATACCGTTTCGCTGGTCAACAAGCTGCACGAACAGAAGGGTATCACCATCACCCACGAGGAAATCGAGGGCGCCGGCCATTTCTTCGAAGACCCGCACATGGATCAGATGATCGGCACGGTATCGACCTATGTCCATCGCCGGCTGGGCGAAGCGACGCGCTGAGGCGGACGGACGATGGCGCTTCTGGACGATCTGGCCAATGCCCTGGCTCTCGACACCGTGAAGGCGATGGAGGAGCTTGGCGACGATCGGCTTTTCGAAGAGATCTCCAAGGTGCTCGGCGCTGCGTCGCCGACTGTGCAAGAGGCTTACATGACCTCGATCCGCTTCCTTCTGGCCGAAAAGCGCGGCCGCAAGGCGCTGGAGGCGCTGCTGGAGAAGGCGCGCGCGGAAAAAGGTCGGCCCGGCAGCGCCGCGTGAGCGCGCGTCTGGACGCGCAGTTTGCCTTCCTGATGGAGGCCGACCGGCTGAAGGGCGTCGTTCGCACCAACGAACTCATCGACCGCTCGCGGCCCGAAAACAGCGCTGAACATTCCTGGCACCTGGCGCTATACGCGCTGGCCATGCCGCTGGCGGCCGGGGTCGACCGCGACCGCGTGGTGGCAATGCTGCTGGTTCACGATCTGGTCGAGATCGACGTGGGTGATCATCCGATCAACGGCGATCACGACGCCGGCGCGCTTGCCGCGGCCGAGGCCGCCGCGGCACGGCGGCTGTTTTCCGTGCTGCCAGCCGATATCGGTGCCACGCTCCTGGCGCTCTGGCACGAATTCGACGCAGGCCACAGCGCCGAGGCGCAGGCGGCAAGGCAGCTGGACCACAGCCAGCCCATCCTGCAGATCCTTGCGGCCGACCCTCGCCGGCCCGATCACCACGCCATCGCGCTCGACAACCTCCGCCGCGGTCGCGCGGCGCGACTGGCCCGGGAATGGCCGGCGCTGCACGCCCATGCCCTCGCCCGGGCCGAAAACCGCGCCCATCGCGACGAACCCGATCTTGCTGCCCGGCTGGCCTTTCTGGCCGAGGCCGACCGGTTGAAAGGTGTCTTGCGGGCGACGACGCTGGCCGACGGATCGCGGCGTGAAAATTCCGGCGAGCATAGCTGGCACCTGGCACTTTACGCGCTGGTCCTTGCCGATCACGCCGCGCCCGGCGTTGCCATCGACCGGGTGGTGAAGATGCTGATCCTCCACGACCTTGTCGAGATCGACGTGGGTGACGTGCCGATCCATTCCCAAAACGGGACGGCGCATGGTTCGGCCGCGGTGGCCATTGCCGAGGCCCGTGCCGCCGACCGGATCTTCGGCATTCTGCCGTCCGCCATCGGCGCGCCGCTGCGCGCGCTCTGGGAGGAATTCGAAGCGGCCGAGAGCCCTGACGCGGTATTCGCCAAGGCGCTCGACCGGGTGCAGCCGGTCTTGCAGAATATCGCCGCGGGCGGCGGCACCTGGACGGAATACAACGTCACCTTCGCCGAGCTAGAAACACGGGTCGGCCAGAAGGTCGCGCGCGGGGCGCCGCAGCTCTGGGACTATGTAGGCAACCGCGCCCGGGCGTTTTTCGACGGCTAGGCCACGGCTGCGGCATTTCGGTATACCACCGCATACCATCTTTCCCTGCCGCGGCTTTTCCGCTATCACCGCGCCAACGAGTCACCCGCATCGGAGAAAAGCATGTCGAAGATCAAGGTAGCCAACCCCGTCGTCGAACTGGACGGCGACGAGATGACCCGGATCATCTGGGATTTCATCAAGAAGAAGCTGGTCCTGCCCTATCTCGACATCGACCTGAAGTACTACGACCTCGGCATCGAGGAACGGGACCGGACGAACGACCAGATCACCGTCGATGCGGCCAATGCGATCAAGCAGCACGGCGTCGGCGTCAAATGCGCCACGATCACGCCCGACGAGGCGCGGGTCGAGGAATTCGGGCTCAAGCAGATGTGGCGCAGCCCCAACGGCACCATCCGCAACATCCTGGGTGGCGTGATCTTTCGCCAGCCGATCATCTGTTCGAACGTTCCGCGCCTTGTGCCGGGCTGGACGCAGCCGATCGTCGTCGGCCGTCACGCCTTCGGCGATCAGTACCGCGCGACCGATTTCCTGTTCCCCGGCAAGGGCACGCTGACCATCAAGTTCACCGGCGAGGACGGCACGGTCATCGAGCGTGAGGTTTTCCAGGCTCCCGGCGCCGGCGTGACCATGGCGATGTACAACCTCGACCAGTCGATCATCGATTTCGCCCGCGCCTCGATGAACTATGGCCTGAACCTGGGCTGGCCGGTCTATCTGTCGACCAAGAACACCATCCTCAAGGCCTACGACGGCCGCTTCAAGGACCTTTTCCAGAAGGTCTATGAGGAGGAGTTCGAGGCCGAGTTCAAGAAAAAGGGCATCCATTACGAACACCGCCTGATCGACGACATGGTGGCATCCGCGCTGAAATGGTCGGGCGGCTATGTCTGGGCCTGCAAGAACTACGATGGCGATGTGCAGTCCGATACCGTCGCGCAGGGCTTCGGTTCGCTGGGCCTGATGACCAGCGTCCTGATGACGCCCGATGGCAAGACGGTAGAGGCCGAAGCCGCGCATGGCACGGTGACGCGGCACTATCGCCAGCACCAGGCCGGGAAAGAGACCTCGACCAACTCCATCGCCTCGATCTACGCCTGGACCGGCGGGTTGAAGCACCGGGCAAAGCTCGACGGCAACGACGCGCTGATGACCTTCGCGACCACGTTGGAAAAGGTCACGGTGGACGCGGTCGAGGACGGGTTCATGACCAAGGACCTCGCGCTGCTTGTCGGACCGGACCAGAAATGGCTGACCACCATGGGCTATCTGGAAAAGGTCGACGAATACCTCGGCAAGGCGCTGGCCTGATCGCGGGTCGCGGGGGGCCAGCCCCCCGCCCCCCCGGAGTATTTGTGCCAAGATGAAGGGACGGGCGAAGCCGGCGCTAGCCGGCTTCGTTCATCTGGGAAACCGCCTTGCCCAGACGCGGCAGATAGGCACGTTTCAGAAGCGCGCGCATCGGCTGCGCCTGCCCCGACAGCGCTTCGGCCCGGGCGCGCACGGTCTCGGCAGCCTGTGCCACCGTGCCGGGGTCTTGCCGCCAGAGCCCGTACAGAAAGGCGTCTGGGTGTTCGGCCCGTAGCCCGAAGGGCGCCAGCGCACGGGGTGGAAAGTCGCGCAGGTTGAGCGTCACGATGGTCTCGGCCCCGCCATCCAGCGCCGCCGCCACGACATGCCGGTCTGCCGGGTCGGGCAGCGCGACGACCGGATCGGAGGCGATCCCGATGCTGGCATCGGGCCAGTTGTGCGTCATGGCTGCGATCTCGCCCCGGCTCAGCGCCTCGCCCACAGGACCGTGGCGCGCCCCGACGCGCGCCCATTCCTCGAGAATGCGCGCCGACCAGAGCGGGGCAAAAAGCCCCGCGCCGGCCGTGGCCAGCAAGACCTCGCGCAGGACGGTGGGGTAAAGAACGCAAGCGTCCAGAACCGCCTTCATCCGTCCAGCCGGTAGAAGACCGCCTTGAGATAGCCGCTTTCCGCCAGTTGCGGCAGTTGCGGATGATCGGGGCCGGCAAAACCGGTGTGGATCATCTGCGCCCGCCGTCCACCCCGGCCGATGCCGCGGGCGCTGGCGTTGCGAAACGCCGTCAGGTCGGCGGCATGCGAACAGGAACAGAGCCCGAGGTAGCCGCCGGGCGCCACCAGCGCCGCAGCGGCGCGCGCCACACGTTCATAGGCGCGCAGCCCCGCATCCAGCGCCTGTTTCGTGGGCGCGAAGGCGGGCGGGTCGCAGACCACCAGATCGAAGCGTGCACCTTCAGCCGCCAGCGCCTCCATCACCTTGAAGGCATCGCCCTGCCGGGTTTCGAACCGGTCCGAAACACCGCTTGCCGCCGCGCCCTGTCCAGCCAGATCGAGGGCCGGGGCAGAACTGTCGACGGCAAGAGCCTCTGCGGCGCCCGCCGACAGCGCGGCCAATGAAAACCCGCCGACATGGGCGAAGACATCCAGCACCTTGCCACCGCGCGAAAGGCTCGCGGCAAAGGCGTGGTTGGGGCGCTGATCGTAGAAAAGGCCGGTTTTCTGACCCCCGAGGATATCGGCCAAATAGGTGGCGCCGTTCATCGGCACCGCGACCGGGCCGGCCACCGCACCCGTCAGCACCACGGTTTCTTCCGCCAGGCCCTCAAGCCCCCTGGCACGGCCGGTTCCGTTCTTGATCAGCGTCGTGACCCCGCTGACCGAGACCAGCGCCTCGGCCAGCATCGGCAGATGGTCCTCCGCCCAGGCGGCATTGGGCTGGATCACGGCGGTGTCGCCGAACCGGTCGATGACCACGCCCGGCAGTCCATCGGCCTCGGCATGGACAAGCCGGTAGAACGGCGCATCGTACAACCGCTCGCGCAGCGCCTGAGCCCGCGAAAGCCGCGCCGCGAACCAGTCGGGCGTCAGCCGCGCCTCGGCATCGCGGTCGAGCATCCGGGCGATGATCCGCGACGCCGTGTTGACCGTGACAAGACCCAAAGGCCGGCGTTCGCCATCTTCCAGAATGGCCAGCGTCCCGGGCGCCAGCGCCCGCGTGCGCCGATCGGTCACCAGTTCGTCGGCATAGATCCACGGAAAGCCGTGGCGGATGGCGCGGGCTTCGGCCTTGGGTTTAATCCGAACCGTCGGAAGGGGCGTGTCTGTGCTCATGGCGCCTCTTTAGGGCTTTCGGATGAAGCGCGAAAGGCGCATTTCGCGACCGGGGCCGGGTGGCCGGGCGCCCGCTGCACGGGGGGCGGCGTGAGAACCGATGACCGGCTTGCCGCCGCCGCGCTTCGCATGCCAAGATCGGCATGCGGGTTCATGCGGCTTGTTAGCGCTAACAAACCCTGTTATGACCGCCCGGAACCCGGCTGCGAGGATCCATGACACTGAACAGCACCATCGCCCGCGTCACCGACCGGATCGTCGCGCGTTCGGCCGCCGGCCGGCAGGCCTATCTGGACCGGACGCGCCGCGCCGCCGAGACCGGACCGGTCCGCGCCCATCTGAGTTGTTCCAATCAGGCCCATGCCTATGCGGCGATGGCCGATGACAAGGGCGCGCTGGCTGCAGGCCGGGTACCCAATATCGGCATCGTCACCGCCTATAATGACATGCTTTCGGCCCATCAGCCCTATGAACGCTATCCCGACCGGCTGCGCGAGGCGGCGCGTCGCGCCGGCGCGACGGCCCAGGTTGCCGGCGGTGTGCCCGCCATGTGCGACGGCGTGACCCAAGGCCAGCCGGGGATGGAACTGTCGCTTTTCTCACGCGATGTGATCGCACTCGCCGCCGGCGTCGCGCTCAGCCACAACTGTTACGACGCGGCGCTTTTCCTTGGTGTTTGCGACAAGATCGTGCCGGGGCTGGTGATGGCGGCGGCGACCTTCGGCCATATCCCCTCGGTCTTCGTGCCGGCAGGGCCGATGGTGTCGGGGTTGCCGAATGACGAAAAGGCCAAGGTACGCCAGAAATTCGCCACCGGCGAGGTCGGGCGCGAGGCGCTGATGGCGGCCGAGATGGCCAGCTATCACGGCCCCGGCACCTGCACCTTCTATGGCACCGCCAACACCAACCAGATGCTGATGGAATTCATGGGGCTGCATCTGCCTGGCGCGGCTTTCGTCAATCCTGGCACGCCGCTGCGCGAGGCGCTGACCGATGCCGCCGCGGCGCGCGCGGCGGCCATCACCGCGCTTGGCAACGCCTATACCCCCGCGGCCGAGGTGCTGGACGAACGCGCCTTCGTCAACGGGCTTGTCGGGCTGATGGCGACTGGCGGCTCGACCAACCTTGTCCTCCACATGCCGGCCATGGCGCGCGCGGCCGGCATCGCGCTGGAACTGGAGGATTTCGACGCGATTTCGGATGTCGTTCCGCTGATGGCCAAGGTCTATCCCAACGGCCTCGCCGATGTGAACCATTTCCATGCCGCTGGCGGGCTGGGCTATATGATTGGCGAATTGCTGGACGCCGGGCTTCTGCACCCCGATACCCGCACCGTGGCCGGCACCGGGCTTGCCCGCTATGCCGAGGAACCGGTTCTGGTGAATGGCGCGCTGACCTGGCGGGCCGGCGCGCGCGCCAGCCTGAACGACCGCATCCTGCGCCCCGCGGCCGATCCCTTTCAGCCGACCGGCGGGTTGAAACAGCTTTCGGGAAATCTGGGCCAGGGCGTGATGAAGGTTTCGGCCGTCGCGCCCGACCGGCAGGTGATCGAGGCGCCCGCGCGGGTCTTTGCGTCGCAAGACGAGGTCAAGGCCGCCTTCAAGGCCGGAGAGTTCACGACAGATACCGTCGTTGTCGTCCGCTTTCAGGGACCGGCCGCCAATGGCATGCCGGAACTGCACGGGCTGACCCCGGTCCTCTCGGTCCTGCAGGATCGCGGGCTGAAGGTGGCGCTGGTCACCGACGGGCGCATGTCCGGCGCCTCCGGCAAGGTTCCCGCGGCAATCCACATCAGCCCCGAGGCGGCGCTTGGCGGCCCGCTGGCGCGGCTGGCCGATGGCGACATCGTGCGGGTGGACGCGGTCGCCGGAACGCTTGCCACCACCGCACCGGGCTTCGATGAGCGCAAGGCCGCGACGCCCGACCTTTCCGCAAACCAGAGCGGGATCGGGCGCGAACTCTTCGAGGTCTTCCGCCGCAATGTCGGCGCCGCAACTCATGGCGCGGCGGTGGTCGTCTGATGCCCGTCCCGGGCCTGCTTTGGCCCCAATATCCCCGCCGGAGGCCTCCGGCATTGCCGCGAACGCCCCGGTACCAAGGAAGGAACGCCGCATGAGCCCTGAAACCCAGTCGCAGATGGCCGAGGCGCTCTGCCGTCTGGCGCCGGTCATCCCGGTGCTTGTCATCGACGATCTGGCCCATGCCCGTCCCCTGGCCGAGGCGCTCGTGACCGGTGGCCTGCCGGTTCTGGAGGTGACGCTGCGCACCCCCGCCGCGCTCGATGCGATCCGCGCCATGGCCGAGGTGCCCGGCGGCCATGTCGGCGCCGGCACGCTCCTGACCCCGGCCGATGTGAAGGCGGCCAAGGCGGCTGGCGCCACCTTCGGCGTTTCGCCCGGCGCGACCGACCGGCTGCTGGATGCCTGCGCCGAGGCCGACCTGCCTTTGCTGCCCGGGGCAGCCACCGCGACCGAGGTGATGGCGCTTCTCGAACGCGGATATAGCGTGCAGAAATTCTTTCCCGCCGAAGCCTCCGGCGGCGCGCCGGCGCTCAAGGCCATTGGCGCGCCGATCCCGCAGGTGCGGTTCTGCCCGACCGGCGGTGTCAGCCCTGCCAATGTCGGCGACTACCTGTCGCTGGCCAACGTGCTGTGCTGCGGCGGCAGCTGGGTCGCGCCAAAGGCCAGCATGGTCGCCGGCGACTGGGCGGCGATCACGGCGCTGGCGCGTGCGGCGGCGGCGCTGCCACGCGCCTAGCGCAGAACGCGCGCCGCGCGGCCGCCACGCCGGCGCGGCGTGACCGGTTCGGTCAACCCGGCGGTCAGCACCAGCGACATCGGGTGATCTTGCGCATCCAGCGCATAGGTGGCGATCAACACGCGCATCGCCTCGCGCGGGTCTGCCCCTACAGGCAGGCTTAGCGCCCAGTCGACGAAGATCGACCGGCATTCGCCATCGGTAATCCCTCGATGCGGTAGCTTTCGCGCACCAGCCCCTTGGGATCGGCCTCATCCAGCCGCATCATGCGCCTCCCCATGTCTCCCCCGCCTAAGCCTCGTCCGGCCCCGGCAACAGCCTGTCCACCACCGAAGCCGCCGCCGTCGTCGCCAGCGCCAGCCGTTCGGCCAGCGCATCCACCGACGCCTCGCCGGTTTCGCGCATGAAAGGCCGTGCCCCCCTCGCCCAGCGTTGCGGGATCCAGTGGGCGTTCGGTCAGAAGCCGCGCGCCGCATTGCAATCGCCAGCAGAGCCTATAGGCAGCGAGAAGATCGGATTCGTCTGTTTTCGACAGAAAACCGCCTCGAACCGCCGCGCGAAGCTGTGCCTCGGTGCGCCGCGCCCCGTCGCCCACCCGAAGCGCGCCGGCCTGCGCCAGCAATTCGATATCCTGCAAGCGCCCGGGGTCGATCTTGGCTTCCCAGGCGCTATCGGGTTGCTTTGCGGCCTGAATGCGCGCGCGCATTTCCGCGACATCGGCCAAGACATCGGTCCCCTGCCCCTTTTCAGCAAGAAGCACGCGGCGGAACGCCTCTACATCTTCGGCAAGGCCGGGGTCACCGCCACCACCCGCGCCCGGGTCAGCGCCAGATGCTCCCAGGTCCAGGCCTCGTCGCGCTGATAGGCGCGAAACGCCTCCAGCGCCGTGGCCACCGGCCCTGCCGGCCCGAAGGCCTGAGCCGCATGTCGACCTCGTAAAGCCGCCCTTCGGGCATCAGCGCCGAAAGCGCCGTGACCAGCGACTGGGTAAGGCGCGCGAAATAGGGCCGCGTCGCCAGCGGCCGCGGCCCGTCCGACCCTTCGACCCCTTCGGCGTCGTAGATGACGATCAGGTCCAGGTCCGACCCGGCGTTCAGCCGCCCCGCGCCAAGCGACCCCATGCCCAGAACCACCGCGCCCCGGCCCGGTGTCGGCCCGTGCTTGCGGGCAAATTCGGCGCAGCAGGGCGCCCAGAGCGCGGCAACGACCGCTTCGGCCAGATCGGCATATTCCTTGCCGGCCTCGAAAGCGTCGATCAGCCCGCGCAGATGATGCACGCCGATACGGAAATGCCATTCCTTTGCCCAGCGCCGCGCCGCGTTCAGCTTGTCTTCGTAATCCTCGCGCCCGGCCAATACCGCGCCCAGTTCGGCCGCAAGCGCCGCCGGCCCCGGCCAGGCGGCGAAGAAGCCGCCGCCGATCACCGCGTCGAAGACCCCGGAATTGCGCGACAGATGCGCCGCCAGCCGCGGCGCGGTGGAGGCGATATCGACGATCAGATCGACAAGCTGGGGATTGGCCTCGAAGAGGGAAAAAGCTGCACCCCCGCCGGCAGGCCGGCAAGAAAGCCGTCGAACTGCGAAAGCGCCTCGTCCATGTTGGGCGCGCGGCCAAGGCTTTTCAGGATCGCCGGGCGCAGCCGCGAAAATCTCGACCGCCCGCGCCGAGCGCAGTGCCGGATAGGTGCGCCAGCGTTCGACCACGGCGCGCGCGCTGTCCGACAGCTCGGGCCCGTCCTCGGCCTCGCCCGGTGCGAAAAAGCTTTCGGTCAGGGCGTTGACGCGTTGCAGCCGCCCGGTCAGGCGACTGCGGAAGGCCGCGACATCGCCTTCGCCCATCATGCGCGCGATCCGTTCGACCCCGTCGGCACTTGCCGGCATGTCATGGGTCTGCGCGTCGTTGACCATTTGCAGGCGGTGCTCGATCTCGCGGTGCTCGCGGTAATGCGCGCCCAGCTCTTCGGCGATATCGTCCGGCACCCAGCCCTTCTCGCTCAGCCGCGCCAGCCCGCCCAGCGTTGTGCGGTCTCGCAGCTCGGGGTCGCGCCCGCCGGCGATCAACTGCCGGGTCTGGGTGAAGAACTCGATCTCGCGGATGCCGCCGATACCCAGCTTCATGTTGTGCCCTTCGATCGTGACGGGCCCGTGCAATTGCTTGTGATCGCGAATACGCAGCCGCATGTCATGGGCATCCTGAATGGCCGCGAAATCCAGATGCCGGCGCCATACGAAGGGCGCCAGAGCCGTCAGGAACCGTTCGCCCGCCGCCAGGTCGCCGCCACAGGGCCGTGCCTTGATATAGGCCGCGCGTTCCCAGGTTCGCCCGACGCTTTCGTAATACCGCTCCGCCGCCTCCATCGACAGGCAGACCGGAGTGACGGAGGCGTCGGGACGCAGCCGCAAATCGGTCCGAAAGACATAGCCCTCGCCGGTCATGTCGGACAAAAGCGCGGTCATCCGCCGCGTGACGCGGATGAAACTGGCCCGCGCGTCGTGGTAGTCGGCCGGGTCGAACCGGGTTTCGTCGAACAGGCAGATCAGGTCGATATCGGAGGAATAGTTCAGCTCCCCCGCCCCCATCTTGCCCATCGCCAGAGCCACCATGCCGCCGGCGGTCGTGGCATCCTCGGGGGTCGCGCCGGGCAGTTTACCGCGCCGGATCTCTTCGGCCACGAGCCCGGTCAGCGCCAGATGCACGGCACGGTCGGCCAGCGCGGTCAGTGCACCGGTCACAGCCTCGAGCGGCCAGACCCCGCCCAGATCGGCCAGCGCGGTCAAGAGCGCCAGGCGCCGCTTGGCCTGCCGCAATGCCGGGCCAAGCGCGTCGGGCGCCAGGCCGTCAAGCCGTGCCAGTTCGCCGGCAAGCGCGTCTTCGGGCAGGCCGGTCAGCGCATCGGCGATCCAGTCGGCCTCGCGCCCCATAAGCCCTTTCAGATAGGGGCTGCACCCTGCCGTTCCGGCCATCAGCGCGGCCAGTTCCGGGCCAAGATGGGCAAAGTCGGCCCGCGCCTCGACGCCGGCTTCGCGGTCATGGGCAATGGGGCAGCGGGTCAGACGGGCGGCAAAGCTCATGGCCCGACCATGAATGGGCCGCGATGGCGGGTCAACGGGGTTGCGCGCCGCCCTGACTGCGGCAAGATGGCAGCGCGGCGAACCGGGGGTAGCCATGAGCAAGAGCGTGAAACGGGTGCGCGCGGCGCTGCTGGCCGCAGGCCTTCCAGACGGCATCGTCGAGATGCCGGACGAAACCCGCACCGCCGAACAGGCGGCCGCGGCAGCCGGCTGCGCACTGGACCAGATCGTCAAGTCGATCGTCTTTCGCGGCGAGGCGACAGGCCATGTGGTTCTGTTCCTGACGGCCGGTGGCAACCGGGTGTCGCCCGAAAGGGCCGGCCTGCTGGCGGGCGAGGCCCTGGGCCGCGCCGATGCCGACCTGGTGCGCGCCGAAACCGGCTTCGCCATCGGCGGGGTGGCGCCGCTTGGCCATCTTGCCCCGATCCGCAGCTTCCTCGACCCCAGGCTACTGGAGTTCGACCGGGTCTGGGCCGCGGCGGGCACGCCACGCCACATCTTTCCCGCCGAACCGCGCGCGCTTCTGGCGGCGACCGGCGCAACGGTCGGCGACTTCACCCATTGACGGCCACCGCGGATTTCGCCCGCGTCACCGGGTAATGTAAAAAACTTTCACATCCACTCTTGAACCGGCTTTGGCCACGCCCATATCGGTGATGTGAAAGGTTTTTACATCAACTGCCGACAAGGAGCACAACAGATGACCGCCATCACCGCCTGGCCTTCCCAAGCTGAAAGCTGGCTCGACGACCGCGGAAAGGGCGCATGGATTGCCGCCATGGTCGTGTCCTTCATCGTCTTCTGGCCCCTGGGCCTTGCCCTGCTGGCCTACATGATCTGGAGCAAACGGATGTTCAAAGGTTCCTGCCGCCACCGCCACAACCAAGCCCATCGCCACGGTTTCCGCAGTTCGGGCAACACCGCCTTCGACGCCTACAAGGCCGAAACGCTGCGCCGGCTCGAAGAAGAGCAGGACGCCTTCGAAGCGTTCCTTCAGCGCCTGCGCGACGCCAAGGACAAGTCGGAGTTTGACGACTTCATGGACGAGCGCGCGAAGAAATCCGGCCCGAGCTTTACCGAAGAGCCGGCCTGAGCAAGGCATAAGCAGCGCGGCCCCCTCGGGGGCCGCACACCCACCCATCACGGGGACAGAGAATGTACAGCCCTTTGCCGCACCAGTTCGCCACCGCCGCGCCCGACCTCGACGCAAGCCTGTTTGAGGATGTCGCGCCAAAGCGGCTGATCGCCTGGCTGGTCGACACGCTTCTCGTGGCGCTTCTGACGCTGCTCATCGTGCCCTTCACCGCCTTTACCGCGATCTTCTTTCTGCCGGCGCTGTTTCTGACCGTCGGCATGGTCTACCGCACCCTGTCCATCGCGCGGCATTCGGCCACCCCGGGCATGCGACTGATGGCGATCGAACTGCGCACCCACCGCGGTACCTGGTTCGACCTGCCGCTCGCCTTCTGGCACACGCTTGGCTACACCCTGTCGATGGCCTTCGTCCTGCCGCAGGTGATCTCGGTCGCGCTGATGGCGCTGGGGCCGCGTGGCCAGGGGCTGACAGACCTGATCCTCGGCTCGGTGATGGTAAATCGCATCGCCCGCCACTGAACACATGCAAGTCCTGGAAAGTTTGCTTGGCGTGGGCGTAAGCTCTTGCTAACGTTCGCGTCAACGAACAGCCTAGGCTTATATGCGACACACGCTTCCGATAGCGCCCCAGTTCTATGTGACGGCCCCGCAACCCTGCCCCTATCTGGAAGGGCGGATGGAACGCAAGCTGTTCACGGCGCTTCAGAACGACTATGCCGAACGCTTGAACGACACGCTGTCCAAGCAGGGCTTTCGCCGGTCGCAGAACGTGCTTTACCGGCCCTCCTGCGCGGAGTGTTCGGCCTGCATCTCGGCCCGCATCCGGGTGGCCGATTTCGCCCCCTCGCGCGGGCAGAAACGCTGCCTGCGCCGCAACGCCGATCTGATGCGTGAAGCGACCAGCCCATGGGCGACGGAAGACCAGTACACGCTGTTTCGCCGCTATCTCGACAGCCGGCATGCCGATGGCGGTATGGCCGATATGGACATCTTCGAATTCGCCGCGATGATCGAGGAAACGCCCGTGCGCTCGCGGGTCGTCGAATACCGCTCGAACACGCTCAGATCCGAGGACGACAAGCCCGCGCTGGCCGCGGTCTGCCTGACCGACGTGCTCGATGACGGGTTGTCGATGGTCTATTCCTTCTACGAGCCCGACCGCATTGCCGACAGCCTTGGAACCTATGTGATCCTCGATCACGTCGCCATCGCGCGCGAAGCCGGGTTGCCCTATGTCTATCTGGGCTACTGGGTGCCGGGCAGCCGCAAGATGGGCTACAAATCAAATTTTCGCGGGCTGGAGATCTACAAGAACGGCGTCTGGCAGGATATCGGCCGGCCCGAGGATCACAGCAGCGAATTGCACCCGCTTTCGGTCGATCCGATTGCCGAACAGGTGGCCCGCATCACCCTGCCCGACAGCCGCCCGACCTGATCCGGCGCGAGCGGCGAAACGACAAAGGGCGCCCGAAGGCGCCCTTTTCCTTTGCCATTTCTGGCCTTAACCGGCAGGCAGCAAAGCCGGAACGATGGTCACCACTTCGGGGAAGGCCCAAAGCAGCGCCAGCCCGACGACCTGGATGATCACGAAGGGCACCACGCCCTTGTAGATATGTGCCGTCGTCACGCTCGCCGGCGCCACACCCCGCAGATAGAAGAGCGCGAAACCGAACGGCGGGGTCAGGAACGAGGTCTGCAGGTTCACCGCGATCATGATCGTCACCCATTTCGGGTCCATCGTGCCGCCGTAGATGACCGGCCCGACGATCGGGATCACGATGTAGATGATTTCCAGAAAATCCAGAACGAAGCCCAGAAGGAACAGCACCAGCATGACGATCAGGAAAACCGTCACCTCGCTGTCGAAGCTGCGCAGGAAGCTCTGGATATAGTGTTCGCCGCCGAAGGAGATCAGCACCAGGTTCAGGACCTGGCTGCCGATCAGGATGGCAAAGACCATCGAGGTGACCTTGGCAGTCTCGCGCACCACCGGCGTCAGCACGCCGGAACGGTAGAGTTGCCAGCAGGCATAGAGAATTCCGAAGAAGGCAAAGTGATAGGCGCCCTGCGCGACGAAAAAGGCAATCCACTGTTCGGCATTGGTTTCGCCAAGTCCCACACGCAGATCGAAATTCACACCAACGAGGATCATCACGACGATTGCGAAGGCCGACCACAGGATCACGCGGCCCGAACGGTTTTCATCGGCAAGCCGGCGATAGGCCGCCAGCATGATCGCGCCGCCCGCGCCCAGCGCGGCGGCCGGCGTCGGGTTGGTGATGCCGCCAAGGATCGAGCCCAGAACCGCGACGATCAGCACCAGCGGAGGAAAGACCACGCGAATAAGGTCGTTCTTGGACATGACCTGCGCGGCGTGCCGGCAGCCGTAAAGCGCCATCGCCACCGGAATGGCCATCGCCACGAAGGTCGTGCCGGGCGTGCTGACCGGCGACAGCAGCACCATGTCGATCGCGAGCCCCAATACCACGCCGGCCAGACCGATCCAGATCGGGCGGGCGTCCTGCGAGGGGGCGACCCCGCGCGCGGTCGTCAGCGTCAGCGCCAGAAGCAGCAGAAGGATGGCAACGCCGGTGCCTATCGGCGCGCGGCTGGCAATCTTGGCCTCGCGCGCGGCAACCAGTTCCTCTTCGCTCAGCGCGTGGCTTTGCACGACCCCGCCGGCGGCGTCGATTTCCGCCTGCTGGGCAACCGCTTCGTCCCATTTTTCCTGACCGTGCAGTTCGATCATCGACGCCTTGCACTGTTCGGAAACCTTGGTGCGCAGCGCCGCCGTCTGACCGGCGTCGGAATAGCTGTCGACGGTGATGTCCTGATCACCGACCAGTCCGACGTTCATCGCCAGGATGAAACCGCCGATCAGCGCGATCGGGACGCCCAGAAACCAGGTTAGCGCCTCGCCCCGGGTCACCACCTCGGCCGAAACCCGTTCTTCGGTGATGACCGGCGGCGCCTTTCTGGGGTTCAGCATCGCAAACCCGAAGGCATAGGCGCCGTAAAGAAAGGCCAGAAGGATACCCGGAAGGATTGCCGCCTGGAAAAGCGTGCCGACCGAGACGACCGCGGCCTGACCGAGATAGGTCAGCGCATCCGAACAGCCCGCAGCCGAAGCGCGGATCTCCTGCCCGGCGGCATAAAGGTCGCCTGCCATCGTGCCCAGAAGCACGATCACGATCGAGGGCGGAATGATCTGCCCCAGCGTGCCCGAGGCGGCGATGACCCCGGTAGCCAGCTGCGGGCTGTAGCCGGCGCGCAGCATCGTCGGCAGCGACAGCAGGCCCATCGTCACCACCGTGGCGCCGACAATCCCGGTCGAGGCGGCCAGAAAGGCGCCGACGACGACCACCGCCACGGCCAGGCCGCCCGGCAGCGGGCCGAAGACGCGCGCCATCGTGGTCAAGAGGTCGTTGGCGATGCGCGAACGTTCCAGCACGATGCCCATCATCACGAACATCAGAACCGCCAGCAGCGTTTCGATCGACTGGCCGGCGATCACCCGTTCGTTCATCCGGTTCACGATGAACGACAGGTTGCGATCCAGCGCCAGTTCCCATCCGCCGGGAAAGATCGGTTCGGCGTAGGTTGGCAGGTCGGGGTATCGGAAATGCGTGATTTCCAGCGCCGGCACGCCCTCGCGGATCAGCGCGGTATAGGCGTCGGACCCGGTGTTGATCGCCTCATGCGTCAAGAGCCCCGCGCTGTCGAGCCCGGCGATGATCGCAAAGGCGATGATCCCGGCACCGCCCAGCGCGAAGGCCACAGGAAAGCCCGAAAGGATCGCACTGAACAGACACAGGAAGATGATGATCAGGCCGATTTCGACCCCGTCCAAACCGAAAAGCATGACGCCCCGTCCCCTTAATGCGTGCCTTCGTAGGCTTCTTCACCCTCGCCCAGGGTGTCTTTGTCCAGATACCGGCCCTCGCTTTCCGGGCCTTCGCGCCATTCCAGATAGGAACGGTAGAAGAAGGCGATCGCGTGGATGAAGACCGTGGCGGTGAAACAGACGATCAGGATCTTGAACAGGAAATAGCCGTTGAAGCCGTTGGGCGAAAACCCGATGGTCTCGACGTTCCACTTCATCAGCTTGGCCTTGCGCAGGATCTGTTCGACCGATTCCGAGGCCGAGACCTTCGGCGTCACCAGATGGCGCCACATGAAGAACCAGGCGTATAGCCAGGTCAGGCAGGCGGTGGTCATCATGAAGACCACCGAACCGAACATGTCGATCAGCTTGCGGGTGCGATAGCTGACGGCCGAATAAACCAGATCGACGCGCACATGCCCGCCCTGCACGAAGGTGTAGGTCGCGCAAAGGCAGACGATGGCGGCGTTGTAAAGCTTCAGCTCTTCCGACCACCAGCTGAGGTCCTTGGCAAAGGAATAGCCGAAGGGGCCAAACTCGATCGCGGCGACACGGAAGATGCGCTGCAGAAAGACGATGACGATCTGCTGAAGCACCATCAAGAGCCCCGCCCAGGCCACGAAGCGGCCAAGACCGTTGGCAAAGGTTTCAAGCCCGCGCACCACCGCCCACATCACCGACCGGCGCCAGATGCCGACCGCGGTCAGGCAGATGAACGCCGTCAGGATGACGAAGAACAGCTCTTTCGACGCGCCGTAATAGATGAACCGGCCGAGCGCCTCGCCATCGGACCAGTCCAGCCACGACTTCGGGTGGCTTATGGCATAGCCGAAATGGTACAACGCCAGTGCGATATTGGTGAAAAACCCAAGAATGCCGTCCAGCATTCGATCCCCCCGTATCCCTCAAGCCCGGGTTGGTGCCGGCCGGGCATGGCCGGAAGCCCCGGCCCTCTGCGAGGCCGGGGCGGTTGTCATGACGCGCGGGCCTTAGCCCAGAACGCGGTCGCGCTGCGCGGTATAGGCGCCGTCCGACAGCTTGATCCATGCCGAGGACGACTTCATCGAGGCATAGTAGCTGTCGTAGATCTTCTTGTAGAGCTCGTCGCCCATCTTCGCCGGATCGGTCAGAACCTCGTTCGCTGCGGTGCCGAAGGCGTCCCAGACCGCATCGGGGAATTCCAGCGTCTTGACGCCGGCGGCCTGAAGACGGCCGAGCGCGGCGGCGTTGTTCGACAGGAACTGGGCGAGGTTGTGCTGGTGCGCTTCGCCAGCCGCAATCTCGTAGATCTTCTGCTGCGCCGGGGTCAGGCTTTCGAAGACCTCGCGGTTCATCGCAAGGCTGAGGCCCGCGCCCGGTTCATGGAAGCCGGCGGTGTAGTAGATCTTGGTGATTTCCTGGAAGCCGGCCTTTTCGTCCGCCCAGGGACCGATCCACTCGGTGCCGTCAATCGCACCGGAAGACAGCGCCTGATAGACCTCGCCGCCCGGAAGGTTCTGGACCGACGCGCCAAGTTTGCCCAGCGCCTCGCCGCCAAGACCCGGCATGCGGAACTTCAGCCCGTTGAAGTCTTCCGGTCCCGTGATTTCCTTGCTGAACCAGCCGCCGGCCTGCGCGCCGGTATTGCCGCCGAGGAAGGACTTGAGACCAAAGATCTGGCCAAGCTCGTCATGCAGCTCCATCCCGCCGCCGTGATAGTACCAGTTCACCAGTTCCTGCGCGGTCATCCCGAACGGAACCGAGGTGAAGAAGGCATAGCCCGGATGCTGGCCTACGAAATAGTAGTCCGCGCCGTGATACATGTCGGCCTGACCGGAAGTCACGGCGTCGAACACTTCGAACGCGCCCACAAGCTCGCCCGCCGCCTTCAGATCGACGGTCAGCTGGCCATCGGTCATCGCGGTGATCGTGTCGGCACAACGCTGCGCGGCATCATGCACGCCGGCAAGGCCACGACCCCAGGTGGTGACCAGCGTCAGGGTGCGGTTGCCCTGCGCATACATCGGCGCGGCCAGCGCAGAAGCGGCGGCAGCGGTTGCACCGCCCAAGGTAGCTTTCGTCAGGAATGAACGACGATCCATCAACTCTCCTCCCAAGAGATCTTGCCCGCTCAAACGGCGGGCATTCGTTGCTCCGTGACCGAACTCTAACCGCAGCCGCCAGCCCCTGAAAATACCCATGACTACGTAGAAACCGGCGATGCGGACCGAAAAAACGACCAATCCGGCCGGCGCATCGGGCAGAAGCCTAGTCATGGCAAGGCCGTCATGCTTGCATCAAGGCCGATTCGCGGAGGAGCCGTTGTCCCGTCTGCCCGCCCTGCCCGGCCTTGTCCGGCTGACCTATGCGCGGAAGATCTTTCTTCTGGCGACGTTGCCGCTGGTTCTGGCGGTCGCGGCGATCTCGTTCATCGTGGCCGATCAGGCTCGCGACATGGCGGAACGCGAAATCGCGCTTCTGAAAACGCAGCTGATCGAGGCCAAGAAGGCCGAACTGAAAAACTATCTGAGCCAGGCGCGTACCGCCATCGGCCCGCTCTACGGCAATGCCCTGCCCGATGACGAAAACGCCAAACGCGAGGTTTCGCAGGTTCTCGCGGCGATGGTCTATGGCCAGGACGGCTACTTCTTTGTCTATGACTATGACGGCAACAACATCGTCGCACCGCGCCAGACCTGGCTGATCGGGCGCAACTGGCTGGATCACAAGGACCCCGACGGCCAGCCCGTCGTGGCCCGGCTGATCGAGCTTGGCAAGCGCGGCGCAGGCTATCACAGTTATGTCTGGCCCAAACCCTCGACCGGTGAACCGGCGCAGATGGTGTCCTATGTCTTCGGGCTTCAGGACTGGCGCTGGGTGGTGGGCACCGGCGTCTTCATCGACGATGTGCTGGCCTCGATCGCCGCCGCGCGCGCCGAAACCGAAGCCCGGGTGCGGCGAACCTTCTTCTGGATCGGCTGCATTACCCTGGCGGCGCTGTTGCTGGTCTTTGCCTCGGGGCTGGCGATCAACATCCGCGAACGCCGACTGGCCGACACCAAGCTGAAGGCGCTGACCCAGCGCATCTTCGACACACAGGAGGAGGAACGCGGACGCGTGGCGCGCGAGTTGCATGATTCCATCAGCCAGATCCTCGTCGGTGTGCGTTACGCGCTGGAACTTGCGCGGCGGCGCCAGACAACAGGCGATGCCCGCGCCGGCGAAAGCCTGAACGCCGGCATCAGCCATCTGAACGGCGCGATCCAGGAGGTGCGCCGGATCAGCCGCGACCTGCGCCCCGGCGTGCTGGACGATCTGGGCCTTGGCCCCGCCCTGAAGGCGCTGATCGAGGATTTCGGCCGCCGCACCGGGATCGAGACCGAATTTCAGACCGTGGTCTTCCGCAACCGGCTGGACCCCGAAGCCAAGATCGCGCTTTACCGCATCGCGCAGGAGGCACTGACCAATGTCGAACGCCATGCCGGCGCCACGCGCGTGACGCTGATGGTGCGCGGCACGCGGCAGGGTGCTGTGATGCGCATTCAGGACAATGGCCGCGGCATGCCCGCGGAACGCGGCGACGGCAACGACAGCGGCCTTGGGCTGCGTAACATGCAGGAACGCGTCGAACAGCTTGACGGCAGCCTGCGCATCCTGTCCTCGCGTTCCGGTACCACGATCGAGGCGCAGGTTCCGCTTAGCCACATGCTACCCCCCGCCCAGAAAACGAAAGCCAGCGCATGACCGATCCGACCGCCGAGCCCGGCATGTCACGCCAACCGACCCGCGTCCTGATTGTCGACGATCATCCGATGGTGGCCGAAGGCATCCGCGCCATTCTGGAAACCTATGACGACATCGCGGTTCTGGGCACGCTGGCCAACGGACAGGAAGCGATCGATCACCTCGAAAGTTACGACCCCGATGTGCTGCTGCTGGATCTCAACATGCCCAAGGTGAACGGGTTGGGTGCGGCCGAAATCATACTGGAACGCCGGCCCGACACCCGCATCCTGATCCTGTCGATGCATGACAGCCCCGAATACATCTCGACCGCGCTCAGCCATGGCGCGATGGGCTATGTGCTGAAGGATGTGCCCACCGAAGAGATCAAGACCGCCATCGACACGGTGATGCGCGGCGAAACCTATTTGTGTACCGGCGCCTCGGCCTCGCTAAGCCCGGCCACGACCGACGGCCGCGAACCGCTGACCTCGCGCGAACAGACGATCCTTCTGGAACTGGCGCAGGGCCTGTCGAACAAGGAGGTCGCCCAGGCCCTCGACATCTCGGTGCGCACGGTCGAAACCCACCGCAAGAACATCAAGCGCAAGCTCGGAATCTCCTCGACCGCGGGCCTGACCCGTTACGCCATGGAACACGGCGTTCTTCAGGGCACCGGCGTGGAATTCTGACGCCGGGCCCGGATTCTTTTCGCCAGCCCCTTGCATCCGGCCGCGCACGCACGATCTGTGGCTGACCGGCCCTGGCGGAGTGTGCGACGTGACCTTGCTATTGCTCGCATTCGGGCTGGTGGCGCTGTTTTTCGGGGGCGAGGCGTTGGTGCGCGGTGCGGTGGCGCTGGCCCGGCATGCGCACCTTTCGCCCCTGGTCATCGGCATGACCGTGGTGGGTTTCGGCACATCGATGCCGGAAATGGTGGTGTCGGTCCAGGCGGCGCTGGCCGGTACGCCAGCGATCGCCATCGGCAATGTCGTGGGTTCCAACATCGCCAATGTGCTCCTGATCCTTGGTCTGTCGGCGCTGGTCTTTCCGATCCGGATCGATGCCCGCACAATGGGGCGCGAACTGGCCTTCATGCTGGCCGCGACGGCGGCTCTGGCCGCCGCGCTGGCCGGAGGGATGCTGTCGCGTCCCGAGGCGCTCGCCATGCTGGCCGCCCTTGCAGCCTATCTGTGGCTGTGCCTGCGCGGCACGCCGACGGCACCCGACACGCCGGCCACGCCGCCAATGCGGCTCTGGCCCGCCATCGGGCTGACGCTGGCCGGTCTTGTCGCGCTGATCCTGGGCGCGCGGGCGCTGGTCGACGCCGCTGTCGCCATCGCCCGGGCAGCGGGGCTGAGCGAGGCGGTGATCGGGCTGACCATCGTCGCCGTCGGCACCTCGCTGCCCGAACTGGCCACATCGGTGATTGCCGCGCTGCGCCGCCAGTCGGAAATCGCGGTCGGCAATGTCGTGGGTTCGAACCTGTTCAACATTCTCGGCATCCTTGGGCTGACCGCCGCACTGGCCCCGATCCCGGCCGAGCCGCGCTTTCTGCGCGCCGATCTGCCGGTGGCGGCGCTGGCCGCACTGGCGCTTGTGGTGGCACTATACGCGCTGCGCGGGCTGCCGCGCTGGGCCGGGCTGGCTATGCTGATCGGCTATGCCGTCTATGGCGCGACGCTCTTGCCGGCCCCGCCAGCCTGATGCGTCGCTTGAAAGATTGTTCCAAAAACCGCGCCTCTGGCGACATTTTCCTCGGAAAACCGGTTGACGTTGCGCTGCGGCGCGGCCATAACCCTTTTTGCACAGCAAAGGGGCCGGCGATGACGGCAATTCTTGTACTTGTAGGGACGTGGCGCATGGGCTGGTGACAGAACCCCAGTTGTCCTCATGCGCCCCCGAACCCAGTCCGGGGCTTTTGTTGCGCGGTGGCCGAGACGGTCGGATGGAGAGAACGATGACGAAGACGATGACCGGCGCGAAGATGGTGGTTCAGGCCCTGAAGGATCAGGGTGTCGAGGTGGTCTTTGGCTATCCCGGCGGCGCCGTCCTGCCGATCTATGACGAGATCTTCCAGCAAAACGATATCCGCCACATCCTTGTGCGCCACGAACAGGGCGCGGTGCACATGGCCGAAGGCTATGCCCGCTCCACCGGCAAGCCAGGCGTCGTTCTGGTGACCTCGGGTCCCGGCGCGACCAATGCGGTGACCGGCATGGTCGACGCGCTGATGGATCTGATCCCGGTCGTCGTGCTGACCGGCCAGGTTCCGACCTTCATGATCGGCACCGACGGCTTTCAGGAGGCCGATACCGTCGGCATCACCCGCCCCTGCACCAAGCACAACTGGCTGGTCAAGGACACCGAAAAGCTGGCCGAAACCCTGCACCAGGCCTTCCATGTCGCCACCTCGGGCCGGCCGGGGCCGGTGCTGGTCGACATTCCGAAGGACGTACAGTTTGCAAACGGCAGCTATACCCCGCCGCAAAAGGCCCGCACCGCGCATTACCAGCCGAAGGTCAAGGGCGACATCGCGGCGATCACCGAGCTTGTCGCGCTGATGGAAAAGGCCGAGCGCCCGGTCTTCTACACCGGCGGCGGCGTCATCAATTCCGGACCGGCCGCCAGCCAGCTTCTGCGCGAACTGGTCGATGCCTCGGGCTTTCCGGTCACCTCCACGCTGATGGGGCTGGGCGCCTATCCCGCCTCCGGCAAGAACTGGCTTGGCATGCTGGGCATGCACGGGCTTTACGAGGCGAACCTCGCCATGCATGGCTGCGATCTGATGATCAACGTGGGCGCGCGCTTTGACGACCGGATCACCGGCCGGATCGCCGATTTCAGCCCGCGTTCGAAGAAGGCGCATATCGACATCGACGCCTCCTCGATCAACAAGGTCATCCATGTCGATATCCCGATCCTCGGCGATGTCGGCCATGTGCTCGAAGACCTCCTGAAGGTCTGGAAGGCGCGCGGGCGCAAGACCAACAAGGACGGCCTGTCGAAATGGTGGGCGCAGATCGAACAGTGGAAGCTGAAGCGCTGCCTCGCCTACAAGAACTCCGACACCGTCATCAAGCCGCAATACGCGCTGGAACGGCTCGAGGCGCTGACCAAGGGACGCGACCGGTACATCACCACCGAAGTGGGCCAGCACCAGATGTGGGCGGCGCAGTTTTTAGGCTTCGACGCACCCAACCGCTGGATGACCTCTGGCGGGCTTGGCACCATGGGCTATGGCTTTCCCGCCTCGATCGGCGGGCAGGTCGCCCATCCCGACGCGCTGGTCATCAACATCGCCGGCGAGGCAAGCTGGCTGATGAACATGCAGGAAATGGGTACGGCAAGCCAGTTCCGCACGCCGGTCAAGCAGTTCATCCTGAACAACGAACGTCTGGGCATGGTGAGGCAGTGGCAGCAGCTTTTGCATGGCGAACGCTATTCCCATTCCTGGTCCGAAAGCCTGCCCGATTTTGTCAAGCTGGCCGAGGCCTTCGGCTGGAAGGGCATCCAGTGCAAGGATCCCAAGGACCTTGACGACGCCATCCAGGCGATGATCGACCACGACGGACCGGTGCTTTTTGACTGCCTTGTCGAGAAGCATGAAAACTGCTTCCCGATGATCCCGTCCGGCAAGCCGCATAACGAGATGCTGATGGGCGACGCAGCGACCGAAGGCGCGATCCAGGCCGGCGGCGCGGTGCTGGTGTAACTGAACAGCCGGGGGGCCTTCCGCCCCCCGGACCCCCCGAGAGTATTTGAGCCAAGATGAAGGGAACGGGCGATGTCGGCGCTGAACATCAAGAAGGGTTCGACCAGCCATTCGGCCTATGATTTGCGCGATCCGCATGCACAGATCGACGAACAGCACACGCTGGCGGTGGTCGTGGACAATGAAAGCGGTGTCCTGGCGCGGGTGATCGGGCTGTTTTCGGGCCGCGGTTACAACATCGACAGCCTGACCGTGGCCGAGATCGACCATCAGGGGCATCGTTCGCGCATCACGGTGGTGACGCGCGGCACGCCCTCTGTCATCGAACAGATCAAGGCGCAGCTTGGCCGGATCGTGCCCGTGCACGAGGTTCACGACCTGACCGTCGAAGGCCCTTCGGTGCAGCGCGAACTGGCGCTGGTCAAGGTCGCCGGCAAGGGCGAGGCGCGGATCGAGGCGCTGCGGCTGGCCGAGATCTTTCGCGCCAATGTGGTGGATTCGACGCTGGAAAGCTTCGTCTTCGAAATGACCGGCACACCGGAAAAGATCGACGCCTTCGCCGAACTGATGCGGCCCCTGGGTCTGCGCGAGATTGCCCGGACAGGCGTCGCGGCGCTGGCGCGCGGGGCGTGATGGACGATTCCGGAGCGGTTATGGTGGGTGATGAGAGACTCGAACTCCCGACATCTTCGGTGTAAACGAAGCGCTCTACCAACTGAGCTAATCACCCCTTCGGGCGCCTGAATAGACCGGCGGGCGCACCGGGCGCAAGGGTGAAACCGCGCCTCAGGCGCGGCGCGTGATCCGCGCGGCCAGACCACGCAGTTCGGCGGCGTGATTGGCGCGGCTGAGCGAGCCACGCGCGCCGCCGAGGTCGAGGGCGCGCGCAAGCCCCAGGGCCAGCGCCCAGACGATGAGCGCGGCAAAGAGGACATCGGACAGGAAATGCCCGCCCATCGCCACCCGAAGCCCTGACCCTGTAAAGGCGAGCAGCACGAGAAGTGCCACTATTCCCCGCCGAATGGCTCCTTGCGGGAGCCTGTGCCAGAGCAGAACGCCGATGACGATAGCGAGCGTCACGGCCGAGGCGGCCTCTCCCGATACGAAGGAGCAGTTGCGCGCGCATTCGTCGGTCAGCCCGACCGGCGGCGTGAACTGCAGGTTGCCGCCGAACGCCTCGATATCGCGCGGCCGGGCGCGGCCCCAGAAGGTTTTCAGGATACCGTTGACGATGAGCCCCGGTCCGAGGACGAACATCAGCGCCGCAAAGGCCCAGATCCGCGGGCTGACCCGGGCCGCCCGGCCAAGGAGCGCCGAAAGCCCAAGCGCCAGCGCCGAGGCCAGCGCCACGATGGTGGCGGCGTTCCACAGAACCGCGCGCAGAAGCTGAAGCGCCGGGTCGCCGGCCAGTGCAAAGCCCGCATCGGCGGAATAGAACTGCCCCGAAACCCAAAGGTCTATCCCTGGCCAGAGCTGGAACAGCCCGGTCAGCACGAGGCCCGCGAAGAGCGGCCAGCGCAGCCTCACGACCCGCCCCCGTTCAGGCATCCGGCCGGGACGCGCCACAGCGTGATTTGGTGGCCGCGATAGGCGCCGATGGCGGGCGTCCATGCCTTCAGGCGCGCCGGCGCGGTAAGGCAGAATGGCGGCGGCTCGTCGACCGTGACGAGCGCCACGGGCGCTTCGCCTGCCGGCAAGGCATAGCGCAGTGCATAGTGATGCGGCGCGCGCCCTGAAACTGGCAGGGCGTAAAGCGCAAGCCCCGCGTCGCGCCCGGTATAGAAAAGATCGGCCAGAATATCGCGATGAGAGGCGACAAGGGTATCGAGCCCCTCCTCCCGGGTCGCCGCGATGAGCGCCCGGCTCATCTCCGCCTGGCCGACATAGCGTTCAAGTGCCAGCCGCCCGCGCCATTCCAGCCGGTCGGCGAAGACCGCGGCAAGCGGCAAGGCCAGCGACACAGCGCCGTTCAGCGCGAAGCTGAGCGCCAGCCAGCGCGGGTGCCGCAGCAACAGTGGAAAGACCAGCATCGCACCGGCGAGATAGGCCGATGCCGCCCAGTTGGCATAGGCGCGCGACAAAAGCGCCTGCGCGCAGACGACGAGGATGGGCGGCAGGGCCAGAGACAGCCAGAGCGGGCGCAGCGCCACGCGCCGCCCGGCCACCCCGAGGATGCAGGCAAGAAGCGCGGCCATGCTGACGGGCCCGAAGACCGCGAACTGAGCGCCGAAGAACGACAGGAGCGAGGCGGGGTTCAGCGCCGCGCGCGTGCCGGGGTCGCGCACCCAGTCGGCATTGTCGAGCGTGTGTTCGACCGTTGTCAGCCCGTTGGCGAGGTTCCAAAGCACATTCGGCGCGATGACCAGAAGGAAGGCTGCCAACGCCGTCATGGCCGCGCGCCAGCCTGGCCGCGCGACGGGCCAGATCGCCGCCAGGGCCGCCCCGAACAGGTAGTAAAGCGCGGCGTATTTCGACAGAAAAGCCAGCCCCAGAAGCCCACCGGCAAGCACCGCGCGCGTCACCCCCGGCCGCGAAAGCGTGCCGACCCAGGCCGCCATCGCGCCGGCCAGAAAGACGAACATGATCGTATCGGTCGAGATGATCGCAGAGCCAAGCGCGACCATCGGCAGGGTGGCATAGCCGAGCCCCGTCGCAAGCGCCGCGGCCCGCCCCCAAAGCCGCCCCGCAAGCCCGCCGAGGATCAGCGCCGTCACGCCATGAAACAGCGGCGCGGCGAGGCGCACCCAGAACGGCGCGTCGCTGCCGGCAAGTGTGGTAACGGCGCGGATGACCCAGGCGATCATCGGCGGCTTGGAATAATAGCCGAATGCCAGGTCCTGCCCCCAGAGCCAGTATTGCGCCTCGTCCACAAAAGCTCTGTCCGCGCGAGGCCAAGCGCGACGATCCGCGCCACGGTGATCAGGGCCACTCCGGTGACAAGCGGCAGCCACCATCCCTCGCCACCCGGACGCGCGGTCTCGGGCACGGCGCGCCTCGGCACGGATCAGCCAGAGATTGCGCAGGTAGATGAACAGCCCCATCGACTGACCCAGGATGAAGACCGGATCGCGGCGGTAGAGCGCATAGGCGAGAAGGATCAGGCCGCCGGCGACCGAGAAATACCAAAACAGCACCGGCACCACCGATTTGCGCGCCCGTTCAGAGGCGATCCACTGCACCAGGAACCGGCCCGTGAACATCAGTTGTCCGGCCAGCCCGAAGGCGACCCAGGCCAGTTCGGCCGAACTGTCGACGTGAAACCAGCCCATCAGCGTTTCAAGCATCTTCACCCTCCGCCAGGGGTTGTGCCTTTTTCCGTCGCCGGATCAGCCAGGCCACGCCGATCAGATCGTAGATACCGACCAACGCGCGCTGGACGTTGCTGTATTTCGACCGGCCGGCCTGACGTTCGCGGTGGCTGACGTCGACGCGCAGAACCTGCCAGCCGTCGCGCGCGAACAGTGCCGGCAGATAGCGGTGCATGTGATCGAAATAGGGCAGCGCGAGGAACGCGTCGCGGCGAAACCCTTTCAGCCCGCAACCGGTATCGCGCGTGCCGTCGCGCAACAGCCAGCCGCGCAAGGCATTGGCAAAGCGCGAGGCCAGCCGCTTGGACAGCGTATCCTGCCGGCCGACGCGCTGGCCCGCGACAAGCCCGACCGCGGCATGGGCCGGGTCAAGCAGTGGCGCCCAGAGCTTTGGCAATTCGCCCGGCGGGTTCTGCCCGTCGCCGTCAAAGGTGCAGACAATCGCCGCGCGCGCGCCGCCTGAACGCCGGAATGCACGGCCGCGCTTTGCCCGGCGGCGCGGGCATGGCGGACGATGCGCAGGCTGGCCACTTCGGCGCAAAGCGCCCGGGCCGCCGCGCCCGTTCCATCGGTCGAACCGTCATCGACAACGATGATCTCATGGTCCGGCAGACCGGCGCAAACGCCCGCGATTTCACGAACAAGCGGGCCAAGATTGTCCACTTCGTTGTGCATCGGTATGACGATAGAGACGGTGATCACCACGGCTTTGCCCCGCTGGCCTGCGCCCCTTTCGTCTAAGCGCCGCCCCGTGGGGTGTCAATTGTCGCGCCCTTGCCCGACCGGCGGCCTTCGGCCCATAATCACACCGTGGATCGGCGATACTGCCGCAGTGAAGGAAGGGCAAAGACCATGTCGGGCTTGATGGACACCGCCAAGTCGCTGGCGCGCGCCGCGATCAGCTATCGCTACAACCGGCTGGACGCGAAATTCGCGAAGATCGCGCTGCAGACGCTCGAGGCACAGGGCTCGCCTTTGCCCGATACGCTGCGCAAGCGCTGCGACGCCTATGCCGTCGAGGTTCTGGGCCAGGCCAAATACGCGCCCTGGCTTTACGTCTACGCCCATGTCGCCGGCGAATTTCGCGACGGCTGGATCACCGACAGCTTTTACGGCGAACGGGTGGTGCCGCGGATCGCCGGCGCCTATGGCGAGGTCTCGACGCTGCGTTCGTTGAACGTGCGCCTTTTCGATGCGCCCGAGTTTCCCGATCTCGGCGCCCATGTACACGGCATCTTCACCGATCGCGACGGAAACGCGGTGGCGGAGGAACACATCGCCGATGCGCTGTTTGCCAGTGACGACCGCATCGCCTTCAAGACCGACCTGTCGCAGGCTGGCGAGGGTGTGATGTTCTTCGACCGCGCCAGTTTTGACCTTGCCGCGATACGTCGGCTTGGCAACGGGGTGTTTCAGGGCTTTATCCACCAAAACCCGGTTTTTCTGGAACTGAGCGGCAGCCCCTCGGTCGCCACGGTCCGGCTGACCACGGCATCAGACGACAGCGGCAAGGTCAGCCTGCGCGCCGCCTTCCTGCGGCTTGGCCGCGCATCCGACGATCATATCCGCTCGGCAAGCCACCTGCGCATCCCGCTGGACCACACCAGCGGCCAGCTGGCCGACGAATGCTACATGACCAACTGGCAACGCATCGCGCGCCATCCCGACAGCAACAAGGCCTTCGCCGACTACGCGGTGCCGAACTTCGCCGATTGCCGGAATGTCGCCATCCGCTGCCACGAAAAGCTGCCCGCCGTGCGCTGCATCGGCTGGGACATGGCGGTTGACCGTGACGGCAAGGTCAAGATCATCGAATGGAACGGCGGCCATAACGACGTGAAGTTCGGCGAGGCCACGCAGGGCCCCTGTTTCGCCGATCTCAACTGGCACCGGTTCCGGGCCTGACTCTGTCGCCGGCCACGCTTGACACAAAAGGGGAACGTGGGTAGAACATAAATCGAACCCTTTTCGCTTCCTCGCCAGACGGGCCCCGCCATGCTGACGCGCAAACAACTGGAACTGCTGGATTTCATCAACACGCGCATGCAGCGCGACGGTGTGCCGCCTTCGTTCGACGAAATGAAGGAGGCGCTGGACCTGCGGTCCAAATCCGGCATCCACCGCCTGATCACCGCGCTGGAAGAACGCGGCTTCATCCGCCGGCTGGCGCACCGCGCCCGCGCGATCGAGATCGTCAAGCTGCCCGACGCCATGGAACGGCCCGGCTTTACCCCCCGCGTCATCGACGGTGACCGGCGTGAACCGCCGCGCAGCGCCCTGCCGGTCGAAAGCGAACTGGCGATGGACCTTCCGGTCATGGGCCGGATCGCCGCTGGCGTCCCGATCGAGGCGATTTCGGAAGTCTCGCATCATGTGTCGGTGCCGAAATCGATGCTGTCGAGCCGGGGCGAACATTACGCGCTGGAGGTCAAGGGCGATTCCATGATCGAGGCGGGCATCAACGATGGCGACATCGTGGTGATCCGCGAACAGACCACGGCCGATAACGGCGATATCGTCGTGGCGCTGGTCGAAGGGTTCGAGGCGACGCTGAAACGCTTTCGGCGTCAGGGCAACATGATCGCGCTCGAAGCGGCCAACCCCGCCTATGAGCCGCGCATCCTGCCCGACCATCTGGTCAAGGTACAGGGCCGCCTTGTTGGGCTGATCCGCAGCTACTAGCGCGGCGCCTGGGTCCCGGCCCTGCGCACCGCCGCCTCCGGCCAGGCCCATCGCGCGTGCTGCCAGTCCGCGCTGTCGCGATGCGTCCCGGACCAGAGCCGGGCTTTGGGCGCACGCGTCGCGGTCAGGTCCAGCCCGTTTTCGCCCGCGCGGATCGCGAGCGGGCCGGTCTTTTCCAGCAAGGCCGCGTCGATCACAAGGCAAGGGCCGGATTGCGCCGGACGCGGCGCGTCGATCACCACCAGCGCCGCCGCCGCGCAGGCTTCGGCAAAACTCGCCTCTGCCGTCTTGCCGGCCAGCAGAACCGCCGGCCGGCCGGCAACGCGAAACGCCCGCCTTGCCGTGGTGCCACTGAAGCCTGCCCTTTCGGCGGCCTCCGCCTGTTCGACCATATCGCCGTCGTTTTCCAGCCAGCTTTGCGCGACAAAACCGGCACCCTTGGCCTTGGACAGGCCGCGCAGGCCGTCCGGCCCACCGAGAAGGCCGGCAAGCTTGCCGTCGCCGGCGATCAGCAACTCCGGTCGGGGCGTTGCCGCCCATCCGGTCAGGGCCACGGCCAGCGCCAGACCGCCCAGCCCCGCACCGGCCCGCGCCAGAACATCAGCCAGAGCACCCCGAGGCTGAGCGCCGGCAGGACCCATCCGGGCGGCGCCGGAACCGCCGCGACCGCCCCGTCAAGCCCGGCCACGAAATCGGCCACCCAGAGGATCCAGCGCACCCCCAGCCCATCAGGACAAGCGGCAGCCAGGCCAGCCCGACAGGCGCAAGAAGCGCCGCGATGACCGCCATCGGCATGACGACAAGCCCCATTACCGGAACCGACAGAAGGTTGGCCAGCAACCCGTATTCGGCAATCCGGTTGAAATGCGCCGCCGCAATCGGCGCGGTCGCAAAGCCTGCCAGCGCCGAGGACAGAACCAGCGCCAGAACCGGCTTGGACCAGCCTGGCACGCGCCCCATCACACCGCTGTCACGCAACATGCCAAAGCCCGCGACCAGCACGGTCGTCGCGGTGAAGGACATCTGAAACCCCGGCTCCGGCAGGCATTTCGGGTTGGGCGAGCAGGATCAGGATTGCCGCAGTGGCAACCGATCGCAGGCTCAGCGCGCGCCGGTCGGCCAGTACCGCGACCAGCATGACCGACACCATGACAAAGGCGCGCTCGGTGGCAACATTGCCCCCCGACAGCGCCAGGTAGAAGGCCGCGGCAACCAGCGACACCGCGGCCGCGACCTTGCGCACCGGCAGCCGCAGTGCCACCGCCGGGATCAGCGCCAGCCCGTAACGCAGTGCGGCAAAGACGAAACCGGTCAGAAGCCCCATATGCAGCCCCGATATCGCCAGAAGGTGCGACAGGTTCGAACCGCGCAGCGCCTCGACCGTCGCGCGCCTGATGCCGGACCGGTCGCCGGTCAGGACCGCGGCGCCAAAGCCGCCTGCCTCACCGCCGATGGCCTTCTGTACCGCCACCGATATCGCCGCGCGCAGACGCGCGATCGGCAAGGCGCGCGGTTCCGGCGGGGCAAGGCGCAGCGCGGGGCTGCGACTGTAGCCCACCGCGCCCAACCCGTCGAACCAGGCCAGCCGCTGAAAGTCGAAGCCCCCGGCTCCACCGGCCCTTCCGGCGGGCTGAGATGCGCCGTGACGATCATCGTCGAGCCAAGCTCCGGTTCCCCGCCGCCGTGCAACGCCACGCGGACGCGCGCGGGCGTGCGTTCGGCCGCGACGCGTTCCAGAACGACCCGGTCGAGCGTGGCACGGATCACGGTCGGAAAACGACCGGTCGACAGCGACGACGCGGCCTTCGACCGGCCCGTAATAGCGAAAGCCCAGCACCGGGGCCGCGACAGAATGGGCACGGTAACCAGCGGCGACAAAGCCGAGCCCGGGCACAGTGCCGTCACACCGGCCGGCGCCACAGCCCTGAGCGCCGGCGCATCAGGCCAAGCCCCGCCAGCATCAGCGCCGCCGCCCCGGCATAGGCGGGTCGCCCCGGTTCGCCCGGCCACAGGAAATAGCCGCCGATCCCCAGCGCGATCAGCACGGGCACCCAGACGAAAAGCGCGTCGGGAACCGGCGCCAGCCTTTGCAGAATTCGGCCCGCCCGGCTCACCCTTGTGTCCCTCGCCGCGATTGCCTAGACAAGCCGGCAGCCTAGAATGCCATGGTTTCCGAAAGGTTAATGCCCATGCCCGCGAACCCTACTGCGCCTGCCGGGCCGGCTGCGGCGACGGCCCAAGTCGTAACCCGCTTTGCCCCCTCGCCCACCGGCTATCTGCATATCGGTGGCGCGCGCACCGCGCTCTTCAACTGGCTTTACGCCCGAGGTCGCGGCGGCCGGTTCCTGTTGCGCATCGAGGATACCGACCGCGAACGGTCGACCCCCGAGGCGACGGCAGCGATCCTGAAGGGCCTCACATGGCTTGGCCTCGACTGGGACGGCGATGTCGTCAGCCAGTTCGAGGGCCGCGAACGCCATGCCGCGGTGGCGCATGAGATGATGGCGCGCGGACACGCCTACAAATGCTTCTCGACACAGGATGAAATCGAAGCCTTCCGCGAGACCGCCCGCGCCGAGGGCCGTTCGACCCTGTTCCAGAGCCCCTGGCGCGATGCCGACCCCGCGACGCATCCCGATCTGCCTTACGTGATCCGCCTGAGGGCCCGCGCGATGGCGAGACGGTGATCGAGGATGCCGTTCAAGGGAATGTCACCATCCGCAACGACCAGCTCGACGATATGGTTTGTTTACGCTCCGATGGTACACCGACCTACATGCTGGCGGTTGTCGTGGATGACCACGACATGGGCGTCACGCATGTGATCCGGGGGGATGACCACCTGAACAACGCCGCACGCCAGATCCAGGTCTACCGGGCGATGGGCTGGGCCGTGCCGGTCTTTGCCCATATCCCGCTGATCCACGGGCCGGATGGCAAGAAGCTCAGCAAGCGCCATGGCGCGGTGGGTCTGGAGGAATACCAGGCCATGGGCTACCCCGCGGCGGGCATGCGCAATTACCTGGCCCGGCTCGGCTGGGCGCATGGCGATGCCGAGTTTTTCTCGGACGCGCAGGCGCGCGAATGGTTCGACCTGCCCGGAATCGGCCGTGCACCGGCGCGGCTGGATTTCAAGAAACTGGAAAACCTCTGCGGCCAGCACATCGCCGCCATGGACGATGCCGCACTGCTGCACGAAATTGAGGCATTCTGGCCCACGACCGGCGCCGATCCGCTGACCCCGGCACAATGCGATGGCCTGTCGCGTGCGCTCTATTGTCTCAAGGACAGGGCGAAGACTTTTCACGAACTCATTGAAAAGGCTCACTTCGTTCTGGCCTCGCGTCCGATTGATCCGGATGATGGCGCGGCGAAGAACCTTGATACGGTATCCCGTAGTATACTGTCAGAATTGACGCCGCAGCTGCAAAATGCTAGCTGGAACCGGGACGAGCTGGAACAGGTTGTCGCCCGCCTCGCCGAAACCCGAGGGATCGGATTTGGCAAGATCGCCGGCCCCTTGCGGGCGGCACTGGCCGGACGCAATGTGACCCCCAGCGTCATCGACATGATGCTTGTCATCGGTCGGGACGAAACGATCGCAAGGCTGACGGACGTAACCGGCTAGGTTCTGCACCGTCCCGCCCCCGGAGATCGCGATGACCACACCCGGTGCGCCGCACCGGGCCGCAAGGAGAGGGATGAGATGGCCGAGACCAAGAAAACCGCGACGCTGAGCTTTGGCGACAAGACGCTGGAACTTCCCATCCTTTCGCCGACGGCGGGCCCGGATGTGATCGACATTCGCAAGCTCTACGCACAGGGCGACGTATTCACCTACGACCCGGGCTTCACTTCCACCGCGTCGACCGACAGCGCCATCACCTATATCGACGGCGACAAGGGCGAACTCCTGTATCGCGGCTACCCGATCGAACAGCTGGCCGAGAAATCGCACTTCCTCGAGGTTTGCTACCTGCTGCTCTACGGCGAACTGCCCGAAGCCGGCGCCATGGAAGACTTTGAAAGCCGGGTGACGAACCACACCATGGTGCACGAGCAGATGCACTATTTCTTCCGCGGGTTCCGCCGTGACAGCCACCCGATGGCGACCATGGTCGGTGTCGTTGGCGCAATGTCGGCCTTCTACCACGACAGCACCGACATCGCCGACCCCTGGCAGCGCGAGGTGGCGGCGATCCGCCTGATCGCGAAAATGCCGACGGTGGCGGCGATGGCCTACAAGTATTCGATCGGCCAGCCCTTCGTTTACCCCAAGAACGCGCTCGATTACGCGGGCAACTTCCTGCACATGTGCTTTGCGGTGCCGGCCGAGGAATACCAGGTCGATCCGATCCTGAGCCGGGCGATGGACCGGATCATGATGCTGCATGCCGATCATGAACAGAACGCCTCGACCTCCACGGTGCGCCTGGCGGGATCGTCGGGCGCCAACCCCTTCGCCTGCATCGCCGCCGGCATCGCCTGCCTCTGGGGTCCGGCCCATGGCGGCGCAAACCAGGCCTGCCTGGAGATGCTGCGCGACATCGGTTCGGTCGATAACATCCCCGAGGCGATCCGCCGCGCCAAGGACAAGTCGGACCCGTTCCGCCTGATGGGCTTCGGCCACCGCGTCTACAAGAACTTCGACCCGCGCGCCAAGGTGATGAAGCAATCGGCCGACGAGGTGCTGGAACTTCTGGGCGTCAAGAACAACCCGACGCTTCAGGTCGCCAAGGAGTTGGAACGCATCGCGCTGGAAGACGAGTATTTCGTCGAGAAGAAGCTTTACCCGAACGTCGATTTCTATTCCGGCATCATCCTCGAGGCGATGGGCTTCCCGACCTCGATGTTCACGCCGATCTTCGCGGTCAGCCGCACCATCGGCTGGATCGCCCAGTGGAAAGAGATGATCGGCGATCCGACGCAGAAGATCGGCCGGCCGCGCCAGCTCTACATCGGTCAGACCCAGCGCGACTATATCGAGGTCGAGGACCGCTAGGCCGGGGCATTTGGCCCGAAGCTTCCGCGGGGGGCTGTCTGCCCCCCGCACCCCCCGAGGATAGTTCCACCAAAGCAATAGCGGCACCGGCACTTCGGCACGGGCCGCCGTGAGGCGGCAGGCGCGCCCGAAACCTGCGTTTACCGGCCCTCGTATTGCGCCGGGCGCTTTTCGAGAAAGGCGATCACGCCTTCCTTGAAATCTCGGGACTTGCCGCACTGGCCCTGCAGTTTCGCCTCCAGCGCCAGCTGCCGGTCGAGCGTATTGTCATAGCTTTGCCGCAGCGCTTGCTTGACCGCCCGATAGGCCGCCGTCGGCCCCTTGGCCAGATGTTCGGCGCGTGCGCGCCAATGGGCGGCAAAGGCGTCATCGGCGACCGCCTCCCAGATCATGCCCCAGTCGCTGGCCTGACGCGCCGTGATCTTTTCGGCGAAAAGTGCCGCGCCCATCGCCTTGGCAAACCCCATCTGGCGCGGCAGCCAGTATGTGCCGCCGGCATCGGGGATCAGGCCGATCCGGGTGAAGGCCTGAAGGAAAACGGCGCCTTCGGCGGCGATCACCACATCGGCCGACAGCGCCAGATTGGCGCCTGCCCCGGCCGCCGCGCCATTGACCGCGGCGATGGTCGGGATCGGGCTGTCGGTGATCGCGCGCAGCATCGGTTCATATTCGTCGCGCAATGTGCGCTCCAGATCGATATTGGCGGCATTGGCCCGATCGCCCAGGTCCTGCCCGGAACAGAAGGCACGACCGGCCCCGGTCAAGACCAGAACCCGCGCGCGTTGGGCCGCGGCCTTGACCGCATGGGTGATCTCGGCCCGCATCTGGGTGTTCAGCGCGTTCATCACCTCGGGGCGGTTCAGGGTGATGACCCCCAGGCCCTCGTGTTCGTCATAGGTGATTGTCTGGTATTCCATCGCCGGGCCTCCTCTTGCGGGATCACTCTAGCGGAGGTGGCGGCGGTGAAAAGCCTGCCGGCGCGTCATTTGCCCAGAATTTCGTCCAGCCGCCGCTGTTCATCGTCGGTGAGCGCCTCTGCCGGTTCGGCTGCCGCACCGCGCCGGCGCAGGTACAGCGCCGCCATGGCGAGCGCCAGCGCCAGCATGGCCGGGCCTGCGATCCAAAGCACCAGATTGGCCCCCGAGGCATCGGGCCTGAGCAGCACGTATTCGCCGTAGCGGTCGACGATGAAGGCCACCGCTTCGGCATCGCTGTCGCCTGCGACGAGGCGTTCGCGCAACAAAAGCCGCAGGTCGCGCGCCAGATCGGCATTGCTGTCATCGATGTTTTCGTTGCGGCAGACGAGGCAGCGCAGGTCTTTGGAAAGCGCGCGCGCGCGTTCCTCAAGAACCGGATCGGAAAGAACCTCGTCCGGCTGGACAGCATGGGCACGGTTGACCAGCCGTTCGGCGGCGATGATCAGCATGATGGCGACCAGAAGCCGCCGCATGGACTTACTCCGCAGCCACGACATTGCCCGTAACCTTTCTTGCGCCAGCCGCCAGGCGATAGCGCCGGTCGGTCAGGCTGACAAGACCGCCCAGTGCCATGATCAGGCACCCGCCCCAGATCCAGTTCGCCAGAGGCTTGACATAACTGCGCATCGCCCAGCCGCCGTCGTCCTGCGGATCGCCGATGACCAGATAGATGTCGCGCCAGAAACCGTTGGAAATCGCCGCCTCGGTCGTCGGCATGCCCGCCACCGGATAGACCCGCTTTTCAGGGTGAAGGACGGTCACCGGCCGGCCGTCGCGGCTGACGCTCATCGTCGCGGTTGTCGACAGATAGTTCGGGCCTTCGACCTGTTCGACCCCGTCAAGACGCACCGTGTAGCCGGCCAGATCGAAGCTTTCGCCGATCTGCACGACCCGGATATCTTCCACCTGCCAGGCGCTGATGCCGGCGATGGCGGCAATGGTCACGCCCAGCCCGCCATGGGCCAGCGCCTTGCCCCAGTCAGCGCGCGCGACCCGGGCAAGCCGGGCAAGCCGCGCGCCGGCCCCGCCGCGCCCGGTGCGCTGCCAAAGATCGGTCGCCGCGCCCAGAACCACCCAGGCCCCCAGAACCGTGCCCACCGGCCCCAGCGCCGAACGCCCGGTCTGCATCGCCCAGATCAGCCCGCCAAGCGCCAGCGACAGCGCCAGCGCCCCGGCCAGCGGTCGCGCCGCCCGGCCAAGCCGCGCGCGTTTCCAGGGCAGGATCGCCCCCAGCGGCAACAGCGCGGCAAGCGCCACGGCAAAGGGCGAAAAGGCGAGGTTGAAGAACGGCGCCCCGACCGAGAGCTTGCGCCCGAAGGCCAGTTCCGCCACCAGCGGCCAGACCGTGCCGACGAAAACCACCAGCGCCGCGACCGCCAGCAGCACGTTGTTGAGAACCAGCGCGGATTCGCGGCTGAGCATCGAAAAGACCCCGCGCGCCTGCATGGAGCCTGCACGCGCGGCGAATAGTGTCAGCGCACCGCCCACGAAAACCGCGAGGATCGCCAGGATGAACACCCCGCGCTCTGGGTCGTTGGCAAAGGCATGCACGCTGGTGATGACGCCCGAACGCACGATGAAGGTGCCGATCAGCGAGAACCCGAAGGCCAGGATCGCCAGCAGGATCGTCCAGCTTTTCAGCGCCTCGCGCTTTTCCACGACGATGGCCGAATGCAGAAGCGCCGCAGCAAAGAGCCAGGGCATGAAGCTGGCGTTTTCGACCGGGTCCCAGAACCAGAAGCCGCCCCAGCCAAGCTCGTAATAGGCCCACCACGACCCCAGCGCGATGCCGATGGTCAGAAAGATCCAGGCCGCCAGCGTCCATGGCCGCACCCAGCGCCCCCAGGCCGCATCGACCCGCCCCTCGATCAGCGCAGCGACGGCGAAGGAAAAGCTCATCGAAAGGCCGACATAGCCGAGGTAGAGAAATGGCGGGTGAAAGGCCAGCCCGGGGTCTTGCAGGAGCGGGTTCAGATCCTGCCCGTTCATCGGCGGCACGGCGAGCCGCAGGAAAGGGTTCGATGTGAAGAGGATGAAGGCGAAGAAGGCCACCGATATCGCCGACTGCACCGCCAGGACGCGTGCCCTGAGCCGCTCCGGAAGATTGCCGCCGAACCAGGCGGCACAGGCGCCGAACAGTGTCAGGATCAGCACCCACAAAAGCATCGACCCTTCGTGATTGCCCCAGACGCCGGACAGCTTGTAGAGCATCGGCTTGTCGGTATGGGAGTTTTCGACCACGAGTTTCAGCGAGAAATCCGAGGTCACGAAGGCATTGGTCAGCGCCAGAAAGGAAAACGCCGTCAGGAAGAACTGCGCGCTGGCCGCGGGCCGCGCCATCGCCATCCAGCCGTGCCATCCCTGATGTGCACCGATCATCGGAATGACCGCCTGCACGACCGCGATGGCGAAGGCGAGGAATAGGGCGAAATGGCCAAGCTCTGTGATCATGGCCGCGACCATAGGGCCAAGCGCGGGCGACGCCAATGGGCTGCGCGCGCATGTCGCGGGAAAGTGTGCCCCGAAATGCCGCCTAACGGCGCTCGGCGTCGTCGCGGCGCCATTCTTCCAGCGCGGCGTTTTCGTCAGCCGTGGGGGCGATCAGGGCGGCAGCCGCCGCAACGCCTTGCCGCAGGCGAAAGTAATGCGCCTCGCGCGCGCCGAAATAGAAGCTGACGATCGCACCCAGAAGCCACCAGAGCGGTTCGGGCACCAGCGCCAGCCCCTCCATCCGCCGGCCAAAGCCCACGGGTTCGGCCATGGCATAGACGAAAAGCCCCAGTGTGCCCAGCGCCAGCATCGGCCGGGGAAGTCGGTTCAACCCGTTGACGATCCGGTCGAAAACCCCTTCGCGGACATAGCGGAACTCCGCGCCATGCTCATCCAGTGCGGCGCGATAGGCTTCGTGACTCAGCTCCATCCGCCGCGTGGCGTTCGGGGTAAAGACCTCGGCCACGCCTTTGGCGGCCTGGCCCAGGGTCTCCACGGCCTCGGCCCCGCCGAATATCCGTCCGATCAGCCCCATGCGCGTGTCCTTTCGCGGTGTTCGGCCTCGCTCAGATGAAAGCGGGGCGAAATGAATTCCTCGGCGCGCGCGATCCAGCCGCCCTTGCCGCCATCGCGCCGGCGCGCGTATTTGCGGCTGGCCGGGCGCTTGTCGGCCAGCGCGTAGTAGTAGTTGCGCCTCTCGATCCCGTAGGCATCGGCCAGAAGACCCGACCCGCGCGCCGCGGCGGCCGCGGCCGCCGCCGTGGTCTTGGGCCCGACCACCCCGTCATCGGTCAGCGCGAAACCCATGCGCGTCAGAAGGCGTTGCAGGATCTTCACCGCGTTGGCGCCGGCATTGACATACATGTCGAAGACCGAGGCTTGCAGATCCGCCGGCAGCCGGTCGAGCCTCGGCCGACGAAAGTAATGCTCAACGAAGATGCCGGTCGCCTGCTCGCGGGTCAGACGGCGCACATCCTCGGCATCGACGCGGCCGTCGCGCGTCAAGTCCAGCCCGAGCCGGCGCATGGTATGGATCGTCACGCCGTATTTGGTGGCCCCGCCCGGGTCGTCGGGGTCGTTCACGTAACCGCCTTCGCGGGCGACGATTTCGCGGGCGATCTCGCCAACGCTGCGCATCGCAAATCTCCTGCCTGGTTTCGGGCAGGATCACGGCGTGCCGTTAAGATCGCTTTTACTGGGCGTTCGGGTCGACGTAGGTGCCCTGTTCCTTCAGCGCGTCGATCACTTCCTTGGGCATGTAGGTTTCGTCATGCTTGGCAAGGATCTCGGTCGCCACGAAGGTGCCGTCGACATAGCGCCCCTGCCCGACCATGCCCTGCCCCTCGCCGAAAAGGTCCGGCAACACGCCGGTAAAGCTGACCGGAACGGCCGCAGCCCCGTCGGTGACACGGAAGGTGACGGTTTCGCCCTGCCCGCGCACCAGACTGCCCTCTTCGACCAGACCGCCAATGCGGAAGGTTTCGTTCGGACCCGGCGGGTCGGCCATGACCTGCGCGGGCGAGCGGAAAAAGTTGATACCGTCGCGCATCGCATAGCCGATCAAAGCCGTCGATAGCGCCAGCGCCAGCGCGGCGGCGACGATCACCTGTATGCGGCGCTTTTTCTTCAGGCCCTTCATGGCATGATCCCCTTCCTCGCCACAGAGATGGCAAAGCCGCGCCCCGGCTGCAAGCGTGTCGCGGCGTCGCAGCCCCTCATGGCCCTCGCTAGGCGGCTTCGAACACGATCTGGCGGCGCAAGAATTTCGTCGCCCGGTCCGAAACCCGGGCCGGATCGCCCGTTGTCAGAAACCTCGCGGTCGTACCGGCGCCCTGCATCTCGGGATGGCGTTGCAGATAGTCGGCCAGGCTTTCGGCGACGAGACCGGCCTGACTGTAGACGCTCACCTCGGCTCCGAGCGCGGCCTGAAACGTGTCTTCCAGCATCGGGTAGTGGGTGCAGCCCAGAACCGCCGCCTGCGGGCGCGGCATGCGCCGTTTCAGCGCCTCGACATGGCTGCGCACCAGCGCCTCTGCCAGAATGTCGTCACCCGCCTCGATCGCATCGACCAGCCCGCCGCAGGGCTGCGCCTCGACATCGACGCCGATGGCGCGAAACGCCAGTTCCCGCTGGAAGGCGCGGCTCGACACCGTGGCGGGCGTCGCGAAAAGCGCCACATGCTTGACGGCAACCTCGCGCGGCGGGCTGTTGTCGCCCCATTGCCGTTCGGTCAGCGCCTCGATCAACGGCACGAAAACCCCCAGAACCCGCTTGTCCGAAGGCACCCAGGTTTCCTGCATGCGCCGCAGCGCCGCGGCAGAGGCGGTGTTGCAGGCCAGAACCACCAGATCGCACCCCTCGGCCCAAAGCCGTTCGACAGCGGCGCAGGTCAGCGCGAAAATGTCATCGGCCTCGCGCACGCCATAGGGCGCGTGGGCATTGTCGCCGAAATAGACGAAGGGAACATCGGGCAGCCGCTTGGACACCGCATCGAAAACGGTCAGCCCGCCCAGTCCGCTGTCGAAAATGCCTACTGCCATGCCTGCCCCCTCGGTTTTCCCGGATTGTTCCGGCCCACCTTACCGCGCGCCGCGGCATTGCAAAAGCGCCAAGCACCGCGCCCGGACCGGCGCGCCTATTCCGCCGCCTGCGCCTGGGGGCTGCCGCCGGCGCGAAACGCCGCCAAAAGCTCTTCGCGCCGCTTTGCCGCCACCTCGGCCGCCGCCTGCCGGACCGGGCCGAAGCCCCGGATCGTCAACGGCAGTTCGGCCAGCGCGATGGCGATGGGTTCCAGCCCTTCGCGCTGGTCGGACAGGATCAGCTCCATATCCGCCTCGTACTGCCGGATAAGCCCGCGTTCGCTGCGCCGTTCGGCACTGTGGCCGAAGGGATCAAGGGGCGTGCCGCGCAGCCCTTTCATCCGCGCCAGAATTGCAAACAGCCGTTCGACCCAGGCGCCATATTCGCGCTTGGCGGGCCGACCTTCGGCACCCTTGCGCGACAGCATCGGCGGCGCCAGGTGGTAGGTCATCCGGAAGTCGCCATCAAACTCCGCGCGCGCCTTGTCACGGGTTTCCAGATGAAGCCGCGCAACCTCGTATTCATCCTTGTAGGTCAAGAGCTTGTGGTAACCTCTTGCGATGGCTTCCTGCAGCGCCGGGCGCTCGGCCCGGTCGACAAGCTTGCGAAAGCGCTTGACCAGCCGGCGCGACTGATAGGCCTCCAGATGCGCCTCGCGCTCGGCCAGCTTTTCCTTCAGCGTCTTCGGCAGGTTCACCAGTCGCGGCGCGACCAGCCGCGCCGCATCGTCGGGGTAAAGCACCGCCCAACGGCCGATCTGGAAGGCGCGGCTGTTGCCTTCGACCGCGGCCTTGTTCAGCGCGATGGCCTGCAGGATTGCCGCTTCGGAAATCGGGATCAGCCCTTTCTGCCAGGCAGCGCCAAGAAGCATCATGTTGGAAAAGATCGAATCGCCCAGCGTGGCGCGCGCCAGTTCGGTCGCATCGAACCGCGTCAGCCCGTCACGAACCCGCGCTTCAAGAGAAAGCTGCAAGTCTTTACCAGGAATGCGGAAATCGGCGTTCTTCGTGAACTCTCCGGTGACAATCTCATGGCTGTTGACGACGACCCCGGTGCGCCCGGTGCGCATCAGGCCCAGCGTCTTGGCCCCTGCCGTCACCACCAGATCGCCGCCGATCACCGCATCGGCCTCGCCCACCGCGACGCGAATGGCGGTGATGTCCTCTGGCCGTTCGGCAATGCGGCAGTGGATATGAACCGCGCCGCCCTTCTGGGCGAGCCCCGCCATCTCCATCATCCCCGCGCCCTTGCCGTCGACATGCGCAGCCATGGCCAGAACCGCGCCTACCGTCACCACACCGGTGCCGCCGACGCCGGTGATCACCAGATTGTGGGTGCCGCGAATGGCCGGCAGGTCCGGCGCCGGCAGGTCCGGCAGCGCAAGATCGGCGGTCGCGGACTTGCGCAATGTCGCGCCCTGAAGGGTCACGAAAGACGGGCAAAACCCTTTCAGGCAAGAAAAATCCTTGTTGCAGGACGACTGGTCGATGGCGCGCTTGCGGCCAAACTCGGTTTCCACCGGAACGATCGCCACGCAGTTCGACTGAACCCCGCAATCGCCGCAGCCTTCGCAGACATCGGTGTTGATGAACACCCGCCGGTCGGGGTCGGGAAACTGGCCACGCTTGCGCCGCCGGCGCTTTTCGGCCGCGCAGGTCTGCACATAAACAATCGCTGACACGCCCTTGATTTCACGGAATTTCTTTTGAACTGCGTCCATTTCGTCGCGGTCATGCCACGCAATTCCCGACGGATAGGCCGCCCGGTCGATCGCTTCCTTGTCGTCATAGACCACGGCGATGTCTCTGACGCCCATCGCCTGTATCTCGCGCACGATCTGCGGCGCGCTCAACTCGCCCTCGTTCTTCTGGCCGCCGGTCATCGCCACGGCGTCGTTGAACAGGATCTTGTAGGTGATCGTGGTACCGGCGGCGAGTGCGGCGCGGATCGCCTGAACGCCGGAGTGGTTGTAGGTACCGTCACCGAGGTTCTGGAATACATGGCCGCGTTTCGAAAACGGCGCCTCGCCGATCCAGTTCGCGCCTTCGCCGCCCATCTGGGTAAAGCCCACCGTGTCGCGGCCCATCCACTGCACCATGTAGTGACAGCCGATGCCGGCATAGGCGCGGCTTCCATCCGGCACTCTGGTCGAGGTGTTGTGCGGGCAGCCGGCGCAGAAGTAGGGAAGCCGTGCGGCCAGATCGGGGGCGTTGTCGGCGCGGCGCGCCTCGGCCAGCGCGGCCAGACCCGCCTTGACCCCTTCTGTCCCGCGCCCCTCTTCCACAAGGATCGCACCCAGCTTTTCGGCAATCATGATCGGGTCAAGCGCGAACCGCGTCGGGAAAAGCTCGTCCTCGTGCATGCCGCCGGCGCCGCCCTTGTACCAGCCGTAGACACGCCGGCCCTGCCGGTCGTCAAAGATCGCTTCCTTGATCTGCACCTCGATCAGCTTGCGCTTTTCCTCGACCACCACGATCAGGTCGAGCCCCTCGGCCCATTCGTGAAACGAGGTCATGTCCAATGGCCAGGTCTGCGCCACCTTGTAGGTGGTCACGCCCAGCCGCTCGGCCTCGGCCGCATCGATCCCCAGAAGCGACAGCGCATGGCAAAGATCGAGCCAGTTCTTGCCGGCCGAGACAAAACCGATCTTGGCGCCTTCGCGCCCCAGAACCCGCTTGTCGATCCGGTTGGCGCGGGCAAAGGCCTCGGCCGCGAACCGCTTGTGGTCGATCATCCGCGCTTCCTGCGCGACGGGCGTGTCGACCAGCCTTATGTTCAGCCCGCCCTCGGGCATCGGGAAATCGGGTGCGACAAAGCGCTGGCGAAACGGGTCGCCATCGACGACCGCGGTGGCCTCGACCGTGTCCTTCATCGTCTTCAGCCCGACCCAGACGCCGGCGAACCGGCTGAGCGCCCAGCCGTAAAGGCCAAGGTCCAGCACCTCCTGCACGCCGGCGGGGCTGACGATCGGCATATAGGCATCGACCATCGCCCAGTCGGACTGGTGCAAGGTGGTGGAGCTTTCGCCGGTGTGATCGTCGCCCATCGCCATCAGCACGCCGCCATGCGGCGCGGTCCCGGCCATGTTGGCATGCCGCATCACGTCGCCCGACCGGTCCACGCCCGGCCCCTTGCCGTACCAGAGCGCAAAGACCCCGTCGAAACGCCCCTCGCCGCGCAGTTCGGCCTGTTGCGTGCCCCAGACTGCCGTGGCGGCCAGATCCTCGTTCAGACCCGGCTGAAAGGTGATGTCGGCCGGCTCCAGCACCGGCTTGGCGCGCGCCATCTGCTGATCGACCGCGCCCAGCGGCGAGCCGCGATAACCCGTCACGTAACCGGCAGTATTCAGCCCGCCGGCCGCGTCGCGCGCCTTCTGCATCAGCATCAGCCGCACCAATGCCTGCGTGCCGTTCAGAAGAACCGGCGACTTGGACAGGTCAAAACGATCGTTCAGCGAAATATCCTGGCGACCCACGGGTTCCTCCCTTGATCATCGCCCTTTCGATATTAGGTCAAATACGTTGACCTACAAAGGGCTTTTTTCGGGGCGATCTTCATTTGCCTTGGCAAGATGGCTTCGGGTAGTTTGCCGCAACCAAAGCGCCCGGATCGCGCAACAAGGATAAACCATGGACTGGGACAAGCTCAGAATCTTTCACGCCGTGGCCGACGCCGGCAGCCTGACCCATGCCGGCGAGGTTCTGCACCTGTCGCAATCGGCGGTTTCGCGGCAGATCCGCGCGCTGGAAGATTCGCTCGACACCACGCTGTTTCACCGCCATGCGCGCGGGCTGATTCTGACCGAACAGGGCGAACTTCTGTTCGATGCCACCAGCGCCATGGCCAAGCGGCTCGATGCCGCATCGGCCCGTATTCGTGACAGCGAGGATGAGGTTTTCGGCGAATTGCGCGTCACCACGACAACCGGCTTCGGCACGCTGTGGCTGGCGCCGCGTCTGCCGGCGCTTTACGCCAAGTATCCCGACCTGAAGATCGACCTGATGCTGGAAGAGCGCGTGCTGGACCTGCCCATGCGCGAGGCGGATGTGGCCATCCGGATGAAGGAGCCCAGCCAGGCCGACCTGATCCGCAAGCGCCTGATGAGCGTGAAGATGCGCCTTTATGCAACGCCGGAATATCTTGCGCAGGCCGGCACGCCGGCGGATCTGTCGGAGCTTTCGGCCCACCGCCTGTGCAGCATGCAGACCAGCGCCGCGCAGGTCAGCGCCGGTTCGATGTTCGTGCAGATGCTGCTGGCCTACAACATCGCCTCGACGCTAACCGTGAACAACTATTTCGGGGTGCTTCAGGCGGTTCTGAACCATCTGGGCGTCGGCGTCCTGCCCGATTACGTGACCGAGGATTTCCCCAATCTCGTCCGCGTCCTGCCCGAGGTTGAAAGCAACGAGATTCCGGTGTTTCTGGCCTATCCCGAGGAGCTTCGCCATTCCAAGCGGGTGGCGGCATTTCGCGATTTCGTCACCGAAGAAATCTTCGCCCACCGCAAGCGCATCCTGGCGGAACAGCCGTCCTGAGCAGAGGCCAGTTTTCCGCTATGACTCTGGCGCATAGCGGCATTGCCCAAAAGAACGGCACATTTTTCTTGATCAGCCAAAGTCGCGGCACTAAATCCACTCGTGAAGGCAGCGGTCGACTTTGTTCCCGCCACCTTCATACCTCCCTGTTGGACTATGGCCGGGCTTTTTGCTCGGCCTCTTTTTTTGCGCCGCGCGGTTCGGCGGCGCATCCTTCCGGGCTGTATGTCGGATCAGCTGTTGGCGGCGCGGATCTTTTCGGCGGCGTCCTTGTCATAGGCCACGCCCTTGCTGTCGAAAAGCTGGTCCAGTTCCCCCGACAGCGTCATCTCGGTGACGATATCGCAACCGCCCACGAACTCCCCCTTGACGTAAAGCTGCGGGATCGTCGGCCAGTCGGAAAAATCCTTGATCCCCTGACGGATCTCGGCATCGTCCAGCACGTTCACGTCGGTATATTCGACGCCCATGAAGTTCAGCACCCCCGCCACGCGGGAAGAAAACCCGCATTGCGGCATCGCCTTGGTGCCCTTCATGTAAAGGACAACATCGCTTTTGGTGATCGTGTCGCGGATCCGCGCGTCGGCGCTCATGGTGTTACTCCGGTGCCTTGGTGGTCAGTGCGAGCGCATGCAATTCGCCATGCGCGCCGTCCATCTTGCCTTTCAGCGCGGCGTAAACGGCGCGCTGCTGCTGGACGCGGTTCATGCCGCGGAAGCTTTCGTCGATGACCTCGGCGGCATAATGGTTCCCGTCGCCGGCAAGATCGGTGATCGTGATCTCCGCCTTGGGGAACGAGGCCCGGATAAGGTCTTCGATGTCCTGCGCTTCCATTGCCATGAACGGGTTCCTGTCTCGTGGTCTTCACTCAGATGTAGAACCCGCGAGGCGCGGACGCAAGGTCAGGCTATGGCAGCGGCGAAGGCGGAGCGGTAGAGGGCGGAGAGTTCCGCGAGTGGTGCGCTGGCCGCGCCCATCTGCACCGCTTCGCCGCCGAACCGGCCGACGGCGGCAATGGGAACGCCCGCCTGCCCTGCCGCCACCATCAGCGCCTCGGCCTTGTCGAAGGCGCAGGCCACGAGATAGCGGGCCTGATCTTCGCCGAAAAGCTGGCCGGTATCGCCGCTGTCGAGCGTCACGCCGATGCCAGCGGCCTCGGCCATCTCGAACGCGGCCAATGCCAGCCCGCCATCCGACAGATCGGTCGCGGCCGATACCAGCGTACGGTTGGCGCGCAGAAACTCGCCATGGGCACGTTCGGCCAGAAGATCGACCGCCGGGGCATCGCCGTCTTCACGGTGAAAGACCTCGGCCAGCAACGCCGACTGTCCCAGATGGCCGGCGCATTCCCCGATCACCAGCGCCACATCGCCTTCGTTGGGCAGTCCTGCAATCAGATCGTCTAGCGAGGGCAGCAGTCCGACCGCGCCGATGGTCGGTGTCGGCAGGATGCCGGTGCCGTCGGTTTCGTTGTAAAGCGAGACGTTGCCCGACACGATGGGCATCGCAAGCGCAAGGCAGGCCTCGCCGATGCCTTTGATCGCGCCGACGAACTGGCCCATGATCTCGGGCTTTTCGGGGTTGCCGAAATTGAGGTTGTCGGTCGCCGCCAGCGGCTGGGCGCCCACCGCGCACAGGTTGCGATAAGCTTCCGCCACCGCCTGCCTGCCACCCTCGACCGGGTTGGCCTTGACGTAGCGCGGTGTCACGTCCGAGGTGAAGGCCAGCGCCTTGTCGGTGCCGTGAACCCGCACAATGCCCGCGCCCAGACCCGGCACACGGACCGTGTCGGCCATGACCATCGTATCGTACTGCTCCCAGACCCAGGCCTTGTGGGCGTAATTCGGGCTGGCAATCAGCGCCCGCAACCCGTCGATCGGGTCGATGGAGGGCACCGGATCCATCGCCGCAGCCGGTGGCGTCGCGACCCAGGGCCGGTCATATTCGGGTGCCGAAGAGGAGAGCTTTGACAGCGGCAGATCGGCCATGACCGCATTGCCATGGAGGATCAGAAACCGGTCTTCGGCAATGGTTTCGCCCACCACCGCAAAATCCAGATCCCATTTCTCGAAGATCGCCCGCGCCTCGGCCTCTTTTTCCGGCTTCAGCACCATGAGCATGCGTTCCTGGCTCTCCGAGAGCATCATCTCATAGGCGGTCATACCGGTTTCGCGCTGCGGCACTTGATCCAGACCCAGCTTGATGCCCAGCCCGCCCTTGTCGCCCATCTCGACCGCCGAACAGGTCAGCCCCGCCGCGCCCATGTCCTGAATGGAAATGACGCTGCCCGAGGCCATAAGCTCAAGGCAGGCCTCCAGCAGCCGCTTTTCGGTGAAGGGGTCGCCGACCTGAACGGTGGGGCGCTTTTCCTCGATCGTGTCGTCGAATTCGGCTGACGCCATCGTCGCGCCACCGACGCCGTCGCGGCCTGTCTTGGCACCGAGATAGACAACCGGCATGCCAACGCCGGATGCGGCCGAGTAAAAGATTTTGTCGGTATCGGCGAGACCCGCGGCAAAGGCGTTCACCAGACAGTTGCCGTTATAGGCGGCGTGAAACCGCACCTTCGCCGCCCACATTCGGGACGCCAAAGCAGTTTCCGTAGCTGCCGATGCCTTCCACGACGCCCTTGACCAGATGCGCGGTCTTGGGGTGCGACGGCAGCCGAACGACAGCAGATCCATCGCCGCGATGGGGCGCGCGCCCATGGTGAAGACATCGCGCAGGATGCCGCCGACGCCGGTCGCGGCGCCCTGATGCGGCTCGATATAGGACGGGTGGTTGTGGCTCTCCATCTTGAAGATGACCGCCTGCCCGTCACCGATATCGACGACGCCCGCGTTTTCGCCCGGCCCACAAATCACCTGCTGCCCTGTGGTGGGCAGGGTGCGCAGCCATTTCTTCGAGCTCTTGTAGGAACAATGCTCGTTCCACATCGCCGAAAAGATGCCGAGTTCGGTAAAGGTTGGTTCGCGGCCGATGATTTCGAGGATGCGGTCGTATTCGTCGGGTTTCAGCCCATGCGCGGCGATCAGGTCCTGCGTGATCTCTGGTTCCTGCATGCTGTCCCCCGGGGCTAGGCCATTGCCGCGCCTTTTAGGGGGGAAGCCCGGCAGAGGAAAGGCCCCGGTGCCGACCGGCGGAAACTTTTCGTACCGCATTGTCGAAATTCGCGCGCCCCGTTCGTCCTTGTCATGACACCACTGACAGGAGAACGCCCATGACATTTCCGATCACCGGGTCCTACGCCGCCATTCTGGCCCTGATGCTGATCGTGCTGCAGACCCTCGCCATCATCGCGCGGGCCCGCACCGACGTGCTTTTCGGCGACGGCGGCCGGATGGACATGCTTCTGCCCATGCGTCGGCACGGCAATTTCGCCGAACATGTGCCGCTGGCGCTGATCGTTCTGGCGCTGGCCGAGGCGCAGGGGCTTTCTGCCACATGGCTTCATGCCGCCGGCCTCACGCTCGTTCTGGCCCGCATCATCCACCCCTTTGGCCTGTCCGAATACCGCCGCGCCCTGCCCCTGCGCATCGCCGGTTCCGTCGGCACATGGATTGCCACGCTGATCCCCGTCGCCGCGCTTCTGGGCGTGATCTGAGCTTGCCCCGAAGCCCCTGCCATCCCCACACTCAACCCCCGTCAGGGAAAGGACGATCGATGAAATACCTGATCTTGCTCTACGGCACCGATGCTAGCGGCCCCGAACCCGGAACACCCGAATTCGGGGCGATGATGGCCGGCTACCAGGCCTTCAACGACCGGCTTGACGCCGACGGCATCGCCTGGTCCGGCGAGGCGCTGCAGGATGTCTCGACCGCAACCTCGATCACCCGCAAAGGCGGCACGGTCGAGACCATGGACGGCCCCTTTGCCGAAACCAAGGAACAGCTTGGCGGCTACTACCAGATCGACGTGCCCGATCTCGATACCGCGCTGCGCTACGCGGCCATGATACCGGCGGTGGACTATGGCACGGTCGAGATCCGGCCGGTCATGGATGTCGGCCCGCTTCTGGACATGGCCGGGTGACGGACCCGCCGGCCCCGATCCCGCCGCGGTGCTGCACGGCACCGTCGCCCGAGACCGGGGCCGGCTGATCTCTGCCCTGATCCGCGAATTGCGCGATTTCCAGCTGGCCGAAGACGCCCTGCAGGACGCGCTGGAGGCGGCGCTGCAGCACTGGCGGCGCGGGCAGCCGGCCGATCGCGCGCCTGGCTGCTGCGGGTCGCCCGGCGCAAGGCGATCGACCGCATCCGCCGCGACGCGCGCTGGCGCGACCGCCAACCCGACCTTGCCGCGCTGGCCGCAGCCGATCAGGCCGCCGCGGCCGAACCGCCGCCCGATATCCCCGATGACCGGCTGCGGCTGATCTTCACCTGTTGCCACCCCGCGCTTGACGCCAAAAGCCGCATCGCGCTGACCCTCAGAACGCTCGGCGGGCTCACCACGCCGGAAATCGCCGCGGCCTTTCTCGACCGCGAGGCGACGATGGGCCAGCGCCTGTCGCGTGCCAGGGCCAAGATCGCCCGCGCAGGTATCCCTTTCGCCATTCCCGGCCCCGAGGACTGGAGCGCGCGGCTCAATTCCGTCCTGACCGTCATCTACCTGATCTTCAACGAAGGTTACCGCACGAGTTCCGGCGACAGCCTCGTGCGCGTCGATCTCTGCGACGAGGCGATCTGGCTCGCCCGCCTGGTTTCCGGCCTCGTCGACGACCGGGCAGAGCCCTTGGGCCTTCTGTCGCTGATGTTGACGACCCATGCCCGCCGTGGCGCGCGCATCGATCCGCAAGGCATGGCCGTGGCGCTTGGCGAACAAGACCGCGCGCTGTGGGACCGTGCGATGGCGGACGAGGGCCTGACGCTTCTCGATACCGCGCTCGGCTGCCGCCGACCCGGCCCCTTCCAGATCAAGGCGGCGATATCGGCGCTGCATGTTCAGGCTGTTCGAGCCGAGGCGACAGACTGGCGGCAGATGGTCCTGCTTTACGATGCGCTGCTGGTCCATGAACCCACGCCGGTCGTACGGCTGAACCGCGCGGTCGCGCTGCACGAGGCCGGCACGACCGCCGCCGCGCGCGATGAAATCGACCGGCTCGCGGACAACCTGGGCAGCTACCAGCCCTACCACGCCGCCCGCGCCGAAATCCTCGGCCGATCTGGCCAGCGCGCCGCGGCCCGCGCCGCCTTCGAAACCGCCATCGAATTGTCGCAAAACCCCGCCGAACGCGCCCTGCTTGCGCGCCGGCGCGACCGCGTCACCCCGGCTTAGACAGCGGGCTTCATCTTGGCAGAAATACTCGAAAACCCGAGGCGGCCGCAGCCTCAGCCGGCAAGGCGTTCCTCGACATCGTCGGCCAGCGCCTCGGCGCGGGCGGCGATCTCGGCCAGCGTGTCGGTCACTTCGGCCGGGATCACCGGCACTTCGACCCGTTCAGGCGCCGGTGCGGGGCGCGAATTGAGCGCCGCAAGATCGGCGCGCGCCTGACGCAGCTGGTCTTCCAGCCCGGCGGTCTTGTCGGCCAGCATCAGCCCCGCCATCAGCAGCATCCGCGCTTCGGGCAGCCGCCCGATCTGGCCGATCAGCGCCGCTGCCTCGGCATCCAGCATGCCCGCCGCGGCACGCAGGAAATGCTCCTCGCCCTCCTGGCAGGCCACATCGAATTCGCGCCCGCCGACGGTGATGCGCACCTCAGCCATCGTTTTCCTCCTCCAGAAGCGGTCGCAGCCCTTCCAGTATCTCGTCCATCTCGGCCACATCGGCGGTGCGCGCGGCGCGCAGCGCTTCCAGTTCCGCCAGCATCGCCTTGTTGATCAGATGCGGTTCGGCCACCCCCTGTTCGAGCCCTTCGCGCAGCGCCCGCACGGTTTCGCGCAGCTGGATCGTGGTTTTCTTCATCCGCTGCATCTCAAGCCCCTGCACATCCAGCTGGCGGGTCTGGCTTTCGATGCGCCGTTCCAGCGCGGCCACGGTGGTTTCCTGCTTTTCCTTGATCGCCCGCACCCGCTCGATCAGCTGCGCATTGCTGTCGCGCTCGGCCTCCAGCGCCTCGCGCAGCGTCTGCGCGTCGCCACTGGTGCTGACCGCAGAGACCGCGCCGGGTTCGGCCGCCATTGCTTCCAGCCCGCGGCTGATGCGTTCCAGCGCATAGGTGATCCGGCGCTCGTAGTCGCTGATCTCGCTCATCGGCCTGTCCCTCGTCGTCGCCGTCCCGGTTCCGGCCCGCGCGAATCGCGTTCCGGCGCCTTCGACAATAGCCAACGATACCCCGCTGGCCAATGCTTGGCCTTTGCCGCCAAGGACTTGGCCGGCGCGCTTGAACTTGTGGCCCATGCTGCTATTCAGCCCATGACACCAAAACGCCCTGAACGAGGATATTCCGTTGGACATCGCCAGCCTGCGCACCCAGCACCCCGATCACTGGATGAAGGCCTGCGCGATCCGCGCGCTGGCCATGGACGCGGTTCAGGCCGCCAATTCCGGCCATCCCGGCATGCCGATGGGCATGGCCGATGTGGCGACGGTTCTGTTTGAAAAGCATCTGAAATTCGACGCTTCCGCGCCGCGCTGGGCCGACCGCGACCGGTTCATCCTGTCGGCCGGCCACGGTTCGATGCTGATCTATGCGTTGCTGCACCTGACCGGCTACGAAGACGTCACGCTCGACCAGCTCCGGAACTTCCGCCAATGGGGCGCGATCACCGCCGGTCATCCCGAATACGGCCATGTCGCGGGGGTCGAGACGACGACGGGGCCTTTGGGTCAGGGCATTTCCAACGCCGTTGGTTTTGCCATGGCCGAGGAAAGCCTGCGCGCCCGCTTCGGGGCGAAGATCGTCGATCACCGCACCTGGGTGATCGCCGGCGACGGCTGCCTGATGGAAGGCATCAGCCACGAGGCGATCGGCCTTGCCGGGATGCAGAAGTTGAAGAACCTGATCGTGCTGTGGGACAACAACCAGATTTCCATCGACGGTCCGGTCTCGATGTCGGACGTGACCGACCAGCGAGCGCGCTTTGCCGCCGCCGGCTGGACGGTGCTCGCCTGCGACGGTCATGACCCGGTGGATATCGACCGGGCGATGACCGAGGCAAAAGGCTCCGAGCGTCCGGTCCTGATCGACTGCAAGACCCATATCGGCTTTGGCAGCCCGAAAAAACAGGATACCGCCGGCGCCCATGGCTCGCCGCTCGGGCCCGATGAAATTGCAGCGACCAAGGCCGTCTATGGCTGGGGGCACGATGCCTTCGTCATCCTGGCGGATATCGCGAAAGCCTGGCAGCGCGACGGTGCGCGTGGCGGTGCGGCACGCGCCGACTGGCAGGCCCGACTGGAACCCTGCTCGCGGCGAAACGCGCCGAGTTCTGAACGCGGTCATGGCGGCGAGGCGCCGAAGCGGCTTGCCGGCACGATCCGCGCGCTGGAAGAAGACCGCCGCGGCGGATACGCCCAAGGTCGCGACCCGCAAGGCCTCTGGAAATGGTGCTGGCCGCCGTCAACCCGGTGATGCCCGAAAACCATCGCGTCTGGCCGACCTGACCGGATCGAACCTGACCAAGACCGCCGATCTGGGTGTTCCCGGCCCCGAGAACTGCAAGGGCCGCCATGTGCATTACGGCATCCGCGAACACGGCATGGCGGCGGCGATGAACGGCATGGCGCTGCATGGCGGCCTGCGCCCTATGGCGCACCTTCTGTGCTTTACCGACTGGTGCGCGCGGCGCGATGCGGCTGTCGGCGCTGATGGGCGTGCCGGCGGTCTATGTGATGACCCGACGATTCCATCGGCCTGGGTGAGGACGGCCCGACCCACCAACCGGTCGAGCACCTGGCGATCTGCCGGGCGACGCCCAACACCTGGACCTTCCGCCCCGCCGATCTGGTGGAAACCGCCGAAGCCTGGGAACTGGCACTGACCAGCGCCACCACACCATCGGTTCTGGCACTCAGCCGGCAGGGCCTGCCGACCGTCCGGACGAAGCACACCGGCCGCAACCTGACCGCCCAGGGCGGCTATGTGCTGGCCGAAGCGGAGGGCAAGCGCCAGGCGGTGCTGATCGCCACCGGTTCGGAGGTCGAGATCGCGCTGAAGGCTCGCGACCTTTGCAGGCTGACGGGATCGGCACGCGCGTCGTGTCGATGCCCTGTATGGAACTGTTCGCCGCCCAGCCCGAGGCCTACCGGGTAAAGAAGGTTCTGCCGGCCGGCGCCGTGCGCGTGGCGATCGAGGCCGGTTGCCGGCAGGGCTGGGACCGCTGGCTTCTGGGCGAACGTGGCCGCGAGGCCAAGGCGGCCTTCATCGGCATGCAGGGCTTTGGCGCATCGGCCCCGGCCGAACGGCTTTACGCCGAGTTCGGCATCACTGCCGAAGCGGCGGCCCGTGCCGTGCGCGACCGTCTGTAATCGCTGCAACGCCGGGGCCTTCCGCCCCCGCCCCCGGAGAGTATTGCGGCCAAGATGAAGGCAGAGGCGGCGCCCAGTCGCGCGTCAGCCGCGCGGTGCTGTCAGCGCCAGCCAGGCCGGGGCGACAAGGCGGGTGACCAGCGGGATCAGCAACAACAGCGCGAATTGGCATTTCCCGTCGGCCAGCGCGGTTACCGCCCAGCCCGCGAAACCGGCAAGCTTTCCCGACATGCCATGGAGCACGGCCTCGACCCAGTGGTGGATCGTGTCATAAAGCGCCGGCCAGCCCAGCACATCGAGGCCATGGGTCAGGATCGAGCCGCCGACCCAGAGCATCGCCGGCGTGCCGACGGTCGACAGAAACGCCATCGGTCGCGGCACCAGCGCTGACCAAGCCCCAGCCCCAGTGCCCGGCCAAAGCCCGTGCGCGCGGCGCGGCCATGAAGCCCGATGTCGTCAAGCTTCACGATCAGCGCGACAGTTCCGTAGACCAGGACCGTTATGCCGATGCCCACCATCGCCAGCGTCACCCGCCTCCATCGAGCGCGCTTTCAGGGATGGCGGCGAGCGCGATAGTCATGATTTCCAGCCGAGAGGATGAAATCGGTCTTGATCGCGCCCTTTACGCGGGTTTCTTCGAGATGCACCGGGTCGCCGACCGAAAGATCCTCTTCCACCGCGCGATCGGCATGGGGAAAGAGAAGGTGAAAGACCTTTTCGGCACCTTCGAAGCACAGATAGCAGCCACCGAGCATCAGAAGTGGCGTCACCAGCCAGGGCGCGAAGGCGTTGAGCAGGAGCGCCGCCGGCAACAGCACCACAGGCTTGTTGAAAAGCGAGCCCTTGGTAGTGCCGGATGATCGGCAGTTCCCGGCGAGCCTCGAAGCCGTGCACGTATTCAGGTGTCACCGCGGCATCGTCGATCACCACGCCGGCGGCTTTCGACAACCGCCAGCGCCATGCCGGCAACGTCGTCGACACTGGCGGCCGCCACCTTGGCAATCGCCGCCACATCATCAAGAAGCGCCAGTAGTCCTCATACCGCTGCGCACCAATTGCTGTACCGCGGCAAGACTAGCGGTTCCTGCCCCTCTGGCAAGCCACCGGCGCGCGCAACAGTCGTGCCCGGATGGGGCATTTGTTGCCGCTGTTGTCGCTAACAGTGGCCTGTTTTCGCTAACATATTGAAACTGTGGGTTTTCCCGGCCAACCGGCTTTGCTATGGCATATCTATCGGGCCGCGACCTGCCGGCGTGCCCAGCGTTCAGGAGAGTTGTGAATGACCGTCACCATCGGGATCAACAGGTTTGGCCGTATCGAGGCGCTGCTGGCGCCTGTCGCCAAAGCGCAACGATGTTCAGGTCGTCGCCATCAACGCCACCGGCCCGATCGAAACCAATGCGCATCTTCAAATACGACAGCGTGCATGGCCGCTTTCCCGGGCAGATCCGGATTTCGGGCAATGAGCTGGATCTGGGCCGCGGGCCGATCCGGGTGATGTCGACCTACAACCCCGAGGAGCTGGACTGGGACGGCATCGACGTCGTTCTGGAATGCACCGGCAAGTTCAACGACCGCGACAAGGCGGCCGTGCATCTGGAGCCGCGGCGCCAAGCGGGTGCTGGTTTCGGCCCCGGCCGAAAGGCCGACAAGACCATCGTCTACGGCGTCAACCACCGCGCGCTTTTGCCCGAACATCTGGTCGTGTCGAACGGCAGCTGCACCACCAACTGCCTTGCGCCGCTGGCCAAGGTGCTGAACGACGCCATCGGCATCGAATCCGGCATCATGACCACGATCCATTCCTACACCGGCGACCAGCTACGCTGGACCGCCGCCACAGCGACCTTTACCGCGCCCGTGCCGCGGCCATGGCGTGATCCGACCTCGACCGGCGCGGCCAAGGCGCTGGGCGAGGTTCTACCGGAACTCAGCGGCAAGCTCGACGGGACCGCGATCCGCGTGCCGACGCCCAATGTCTCTGCCGTCGATCTGACCTTCCGCGCCGCCAAGGACGTGACAGTCGAAGATGTGAACGCCGTGGTTCGCGAGGCCGCCGCCGGCCATATGGGCGCGGTTCTGGCCTATGACCCCGAGCCCAAGGTTTCGATTGACTTCAATCACACCACGCATTCGTCTATCTTTGCCCCCGACCAGACCAAGGTCGTCGGCGGCCGCACCGTTAGGGTGCTGGCTTGGTATGACAACGAATGGGGCTTTTCCTGCCGGATGGCCGATGTGGCTGCGGCGATGGGACGGCTTGCCTGAAACATGGAGAGTCGGGGGCCCGGCCCCTGCCCGCCTCGGCATGACAAACCGCATCGCGCTTGTTCTCGGTCTGTTTGTGCTCGCCTTTCTGGCCGTCGATCTCGTCGTATTCGGCGGCGGCGGCACCATCGCGGTCCTGCGCCTCTTCATCGACCTGATCGATTTCGCGGCCTTCTGGCGATAAGCCCGAGAATGCCGTTGACCTTTGTGCTAGAATCCTGATGTTAGCGCTAACCTTGCCGGGCCAGCCAAACCTGGCGCGGCGCGTGGATCAGGAGGGCGGCAGATGGCGGTCAAGGTTGCAATCAACGGATTTGGACGGATCGGGCGCAACGTGTTGCGCGCTATCGTGGAATCGGGGCGCACGGACATCGAGGTCGTGGCGATCAACGACCTGGGGCCGGTGGAAACCAACGCCCATCTTCTGCGTTTCGATTCGGTGCACGGCCGCTTCCCCGCCGAAGTCACAACGACCGAAACCACCATCGATGTCGGCCGCAGCCCCATTGCGGTCAGCGCCATGCGCAACCCTGCCGATCTGCCATGGAAACATGTCGATATCGTTCTGGAATGCACCGGCATCTTCACTTCGAAGGAAAAATGCCAGCCGCATCTGGAAAACGGGTCGTCACGGGTACTGATATCGGCCCCCGGCGAAGGCGCGGACAAGACCATCGTCTACGGTGTCAATCACGACACGCTGACACGCGACGATATCGTGGTGTCGAACGCTTCCTGCACGACCAACTGCCTCAGCCCGGTCGCCAAGGTGCTGAACGACGCGATCGGCATCGAAAAGGGCATGATGACCACCATCCATTCCTATACCGGCGACCAGCCCACGCTGGATACGATGCACAAGGACCTTTACCGCGGGCGCCGCCGCGCTCAGCATGATCCCGACATCGACTGGCGCGGCCAAGGCCGTGGGTCTGGTGCTGCCGGAACTGAAGGGCCGGTGGATGGCTACGCGATCCGGGTGCCGACGCCCAATGTTTCGGTCGTCGATCTGAAATTCATCGCCAAGCGCGAAACCTCGGCCGAAGAGATCAACGCCGTGATCAGGGCGGCGGCCGACGGGCCGCTGAAAGGCATCCTGGGCTACACGCACTACAAGAACGTGTCGTCCGATTTCAATCACGATCCGCATTCGTCGGTCTTCCATATGGACCAGACCAAGGTGATGGATGGCACGCTCTGTTCGGTCCTGTCGTGGTACGACAACGAATGGGGCTTTTCGAACCGCATGGCCGATACCGCCGTTGCGATGGGCAAGCTTCTGTAACGGCTGCGGAAAACCGCGCTACACCGGCCGGTCGTCGGCGCCGAACCAACCGCCCAGCGCCGCCTCATAGGCCATGCCGGCGCGCATCACATCGCGGTCGGCATAGGTCTTGCCAACCAGCTGGATACCGGTTGGCACGCCATTGGCCGCTTGGCCCGACGGCACCGACAGAACCGGGCAGCGGCTGAGCATGTTGAAGGGCGGCGTCAACGCCCAGCCCAGCATCGGGCTTACCGGTTTGCCGTTGATCGCAATCTGCCCGGTGGCATAGTCGAAATCCGCAGGCACGCCGGTTGTCGCAATGGTCGGGCAGACGAACAGGTCATGGCGTTCTAGCATCGGGCCGAAGCGCGCATAGGCCTCACCCGCCACCTCCAGAGACTGCAGATAGCGCGACGCGCTGGACTTGATCCCGCGTTCGCCAAACAACCGGGCATAGCTTGTCATCAGATCGCCGTGTTCGGCCAGATACTGACCGATATAGGCGCCGAAGATATGTTCGAGATAGTCAAGCGCGGCGCCCATCATTGCCTGCGGGAACCCCGGATCGACCATCTCGACCGTCGCCCCAAGGGCCCGGAATACATCCAGCGCCGCTTCGGTATTGCGGCGCACCTCGGCATCGACCTCGAAAAGCCCCAGATCGACCGAGGCGGCGATCTTCCAGCCGCGTATCGGCGCATAGTCGCGCGGCAGGCGCATCTTGGGTTTCAGCGAGGCGATGTCCTGCGGCGACGGACCGGACATGACGTTTTGCAAAAGGATCGTATCCGCCACCGTCCGCGCCATCGGCCCGTTGTGACAATAGAAATCGAGGTTGAAGGGCGGGTCTTCGGGGTTGCGGCCATAGGGCGGCTTGTAGCCCACCGTGCCGGTGAAGGAGGCGGGAACGCGGATCGACCCGCCGATATCCGAACCGGTCGCCAGCGGCGTCATCCCCGCAGCGAGCGCCGCGCCCGAACCGCCCGACGATCCGCCGGGCGTCATGGCCGGGTTCCACGGGTTTCGGGTGATGCCCCAGGCGCGCGACCACGTGTAGCCGGCACAGGAAAATTCGGGCGTCGCCGTCCGGGCATGAACGATGCCGCCGGCGCGCAGGATACGGGCATTGACGACCGATGTCGTCGTCGCAATCTCGTCTTTCAGCAGAAGCGACCCGCCCGAGGTCGGCTTGCCCTTGATCGCGCTTTCATCCTTGACGGCGACCGGCAGGCCCTCCAGCGCCCGCACCCGCCCACCACCGGCATAGCGCGCCTCGGCCTTGCGGGCGAGATCCATCGCCTCGTCGAAATGGCGGTACGTAAGCGCGTTCAGAACCGGTTCCTGCGCCTCGGCACGGTGTATTACCGCCTCCATCAGCTCGACCGGCGACAGTGACCGGTCGCGAAACCGCTTCAGCGCTTCGGTTGCGGAAAGATAGACAAGCTCGGTATCCGCCATGGCGCGTTCCCCCCAAACCCCACCGCGAAAGCGTGGCACAGTACGGGGGCCGATGGCAACGCCCGGCTGCGCGCCGGGTCAGCGGAAGCGTTCGACAAGCATGTCGCGAACCGCCGGCGTGACGAATTTCGACACATCGCCACCCAGCCGCGCGATTTCCTTGACCAGCTTCGAGGCGATGGCCTGCCGCCGCGCATCGGCCATCAGGAACACGGTTTCGACCGAGGCGTCCATCGCCCGGTTCATACCCACCATCTGGAATTCGTATTCGAAATCCGCTACCGCTCGCAAACCGCGCACGATCACCCCTGCGCCGACGTCACGTGCGCAGTCGATCAACAGGTTTTCGAACGGGTGAACAACGATTTCACCGCCGGTTTTCGCGACGATCTCGGCGCATTCCGCCTCGACCATCGCCACGCGTTCTTCCAGAGTGAACAAGGGCCCCTTGTCGCGGTTGATCGCCACGCCGATCACCAGCCGGTCAACCAGCACCATTGCGCGCTGGATGATATCGGTATGGCCAAGCGTGATCGGGTCAAACGTGCCGGGATAAAGGCCAATGCGCATGCTCGCTCCTCGTGTTCCGTCGCCGCGCAGGCAAACGTATCGCCCGCGCGATGGCAAGCGGCGGATTGTCTCAGAAGCCCTTGATCATGCCTTCCAGCGCTTCCTTTTCCATCGACAGTTCGGCCAACCGGGCCTTGACCACGTCGCCGATGGAAATCAGCCCGATCATCTCGTCGCCGTCCATCACCGGCATGTGGCGAAACCGCCCGTCGGTCATCTTCTGCATGACCTGGTCGGCCGAATCGGATCTTGCGCAACCGACAACGGATTTGGTCATCAGATCGTCGACCAGATCGGACATGCAGGCCGCGCCGCGGCGGCCCAGTTCGCGCACGATATCGCGTTCCGAAAGGATGCCGGCGGGATGCTTGCCATCGGCCGAAACCATCACGGCGCCAATGCGTTTCGATGACAGGATCTCGGCCGCCGCAGCCACCGTAGTGCCGGGCTTGATGGTGAATACCCCGCTTTCGGGCTTTGACGCGAGGATCTGCTGGACGAGCATGGCGGCCTCCAAGGTTTGCGCTTCTGGCAGGTAAAGCCTTGCCGCAGGGGAACTTTCTGTCAAGGCCGGTGATCGTCGCAGGCCCGGTTCAGGCCAGTGCCTCCAGCCGCGCAACCTCGCGGCGCACGCCCTGGGCCAGAAGCTCGGCGAAACGGTTCAGCCGTTCGACGCGCCGGTCGTCGGGATGGCGGATCAGGTAGAAGGTGCGCGTCAGCGACACCTGATCGGCAAGGATTTTCACCAGCCCCGGCGCGGCGTTCATCGCGAAATCGTGGACAACGGCGATGCCTGCCCCGGTCCGGACCCAGTTGAACTGCACCGAAACCGAATTCGAGGCGAGTGTCACCGCCTCCATCCCCGCCTCGGACTGATAGTCCAGTTCCTTGTCGAAGATCATGTCCTGAATATAGCCGATGGTCCGGTGCTTCTTCAGGTCGGCCAATGACCGGATCGGCGGGTGCCGGTCCAGATAATCGCGCGAGGCGGCCAGATGCAGCCGGTAGTCGGTCAGCTTCTGCACGATCAGATGCCCGGACGCCGGGCGGCTGACGGTGATCGCCATATCGGCCTCGCGCTTGGACAGGTTGAACACGCGCGGCAGCGCCACGATCTGAACGTCAAGACCGGGATGATCGTCGCAGATGGCCGCCACGATCTGCGGCAATAGATAGTTGGCGCTGCCATCGGGTGCGCCCACCCGGATCTGGCCCGACAACCCCGGCCCTTCGGCGCCGATATCCTCCATCGCCTCGGCCACCGCCTGTTCGGCACGGCTGGCATGAACCAGAAGCCGCTGCCCCTCGCCGGTCAGCGCATAGCCCTGGGCAGAGCGGGAAAACAGCCGCACCGCCATCGCCTCCTCCAGTTTCGCGATGCGCCGACCTACCGTGGCCGGGTCAAGCTTCAGCAACCGGCCCGCGCCCGACAGGCTTTCGGTGCGCGCCACCGCCAGAAACACACGCAGATCATCCCAGTCGGCCATGGCCGCTCCCCTTTGCAAAATTGCAAGGCGCCTTTGGGAAACTGCCTCTTTTCCGCGCAAAACTGCAAGGCTATTCTGCTCAGGACAGTCACGGGAGGTTTCCATGAAAGAACTGAGCCACTGGATCGACGGCGCCCATGCCAAAGGCACCTCCGGTCGTTTTGCCGATGTCTACAACCCCGCTACCGGCGAAGTGCAGGCAAAATGCCCGATGGCATCCGCCGCCGAAACCGAAGCGGCGATCGGCAGTGCCGCCGCCGCCCAGATCGCCTGGGGCGCGACCAACCCGCAAAAGCGGGCCCGCGTGATGATGGCCATGGTCGGCCTCATGAACCGCGATATGGACAAGCTGGCCGAGGCGCTGAGCCGCGAGCATGGCAAGACCCTGCCGGACGCCAAGGGCGACCTGCAGCGCGGTCTGGAAGTGATCGAATACTGCATCGCCGCACCCCAGATGCTGAAGGGCGAGTTTACCGACGATGCCGGCCCCGGCATCGACATGTATTCGATGCGCCAGCCGCTGGGCGTCGTCGCCGCGATCATGCCCTTCAACTTCCCCGCGATGATGCCGCTCTGGCATGTCGGCCCGGCGCTGGCCTGCGGCAACGCGGTGGTGCTGAAACCGTCCGAGCGTGACCCCTCGGTGCCGTTGATGCTGGCCGAGCTTTTCGTCGAGGCCGGCCTGCCCAAGGGCGTCTTCCAGGTGGTCAACGGCGACAAGGAGGCGGTCGATACGCTTCTCGACAGCGAGACCATCCAGGGCGTGAGCTTCGTCGGCTCCACCCCCATCGCGCAGTATATCTACAGCCGCGCCACCGCGAACGGCAAGCGCGCCCAGTGCTTCGGCGGCGCCAAGAACCACATGATCATCATGCCGGATGCCGACATGGATCAGGCCGCCGACGCGCTGATCGGCGCGGGCTATGGCGCGGCGGGCGAACGCTGCATGGCGATCTCGGTCGCGGTGCCGGTGGGCAATGAAACCGCCGACAAGCTGATCGACAAACTGGTGCCGCGGATCGAAAAGCTGCGCGTGGCCCCTATACCGACGGCAATGACGTGGACTTCGGCCCCGTCGTCACCCGCGAGGCGAAGGAACGCATCCTTGGCCTGATCAATTCCGGCGTCGAACAGGGCGCGGAACTGGTCGTCGACAACCGCAACTTCTCGCTTCAGGGGTATGAGAACGGCTTCTTCGTCGGCCCGCACCTGTTCGACAAGGTCACGACCGACATGGACATCTACAAGACCGAGATCTTCGGACCGGTCCTGTCGGTGGTGCGCGCCAAGACCTACGAAGAGGCGATCGGCATGGCGATGGACCATGAATACGGCAATGGCACCGCGATCTTCACCCGCGACGGCGACACGGCGCGCGACTTCGCGCACCGCATCAACATCGGCATGGTCGGCATCAACGTGCCGATCCCGGTGCCGCTGGCCTACCACACCTTCGGCGGCTGGAAGAAGTCGATGTTCGGCGACCTGAACCAGCACGGGCCGGACAGCTTCAAGTTCTACACCCGCACCAAGACCGTGACCGCCCGCTGGCCGTCCGGCATCAAGGAAGGCGGCGAGTTCAACTTCAAGGCAATGGACTGAACCGTCGCCAACTGACCGGAAAGGGGCGCTGCGGCGCCCCTTTTTCATGGCGCCGGCGCGCCGGCGCTGCCTCCGGCGGGGATATTTGGCCAAAGCAAGCCCGGCTGCCGCCTTGCCCTGACCGGCCGGCTCTGTTCAACTGGCCGCAGGCCAAGGGAGGGCGGGCGATGAGCGAACCGGACTTCACCATCGGCATCGAAGAGGAATATCTTCTGGTCGATGCCAAAACGCTGGAACTGGCGGTCGCGCCCGACGCGCTGATGGCGGCCTGCCGGGCCGAGATGGAAGGTCAGGTCAGTCCCGAATTCCTGCAATGCCAGATCGAGATCGGCACCCGCGTCTGCGCCGATGTCGGCGCCGCACGCGAAGATCTGCGCCGGCTGCGCGCCTGTGTCGCGCGCCATGCCGCCGATCACGGGCTGGCGCCCATCGCCGCCTCCTGCCATCCCTTCGCCGACTGGAAGAACCAGCACCACACCGACAAGGATCGCTACAACGACCTGCGCCGCGATCTGGGTGGCGTGGCGCGGCGGATGCTGATCTGCGGCATGCACGTCCATGTCGGGATTCCCGACGAAGACCTGCGCATCGACCTGGTCAACCAGCTGACCTATTTCCTGCCGCATCTTCTGGCGCTCTCGGCCTCCTCGCCCTTCTGGCAGGGCGACGACACCGGGCTGGCCAGTTACCGGCTGACCGTCTTCGACAACCTGCCGCGCACCGGTCTTCCGCCGCGCTTTTCCAGCTGGGCCGAATACCAACGCAGCGTCGGCATGCTGGTTGCGATGGGAATCATCGAGGATTCGTCGAAGATCTGGTGGGACCTGCGCCCCTCTTCCCGCTTTCCCACGATCGAGGCGCGGATCTGCGACGTACAGCCCCGGCTGGAGGCGACGCTGTCGCTTGCCGCGCTGATCCAGTGTCTGACGCGCATGCTCTGGCGGCTGAAACGCGAAAACCAACGCTGGCGGATCTACGACAACTTTCTGGTCGCCGAAAACCGCTGGCGGGCGCAGCGCTATGGCGTCACCGGCGGGCTGATCGATTTCGGACGGCGCGAGGTAGTGGCCGTGCCGGAACTGGTGGGCGAACTGCTGTCGCTTCTGGCCGAGGATGCGGAGGCGCTGGGGTGCACGGCGGAGCTGCGGGGGCTGTCCCGGATCGTCGAGACCGGCACCAGCGCCGATCGCCAGCGCGCCGTCCATACTGACGCCGTGCAGGCGGAACTGCCCCCGGATGAGGCGTTGAAGGAGGTCGTGCGCCACCTGATCGCCGAATTCCACGCCGATCTCTAGGCCGATGCGCGAAACCGAGCTTTATGCACCGGTCAAGGCGCTGCTGGAGGCGCAGGGCTATGACGTCAAGGCGGAAATCGGTGCCGCCGATGTTCTGGCGCTGCATCCCGACGCCCCCGAACAGCCGCTGATCGTCGAGCTGAAAACCGGCTTTACCCTCTCGCTCTTCCATCAGGCGGTGGCACGGCTCGCTGTCACCGATCTGGTCTATCTCGCCGTGCCACGTGGCACGGGGCGGCGCTGGCAACAGGCCCTGAAGCAGGCCCTGACCCTTTGCCGGCGGCTGGGGCTGGGGCTGATCGCGGTCAGGATTGCCGACGGGCACACGGAAATCCACCTCGACCCCGCGCCCTATCAGCCGCGAAAATCCGCACCCCGCCGGCACCGGCTCTTGCGCGAATTTGCCCGGCGCTCGGGCGACCCCAACACCGGTGGCGCCACCCGTTCGGGGCTGGTGACCGCCTATCGTCAGGACGCGCTGAAGATCGCCGCGCTTCTCGCCGCCCAAGGCCCGTCGAAAGGCGCCGGGGTCGCGCGACAAACCGGCGTGGCCCGCGCCACGCGGATGATGGCGGATGATCATTACGGCTGGTTCGAACGGGTTGATAAGGGCATCTACCGGCTGACACCCAACGGCCATGCGGCGCTTGGCGGTGCGGCGTCGTGACCGCGTGAGGCGCTTGCAATAGTTCTGCAAGAATCGTTAATTAAACACATGTTCATTTCCAGCCTCGGGGGACCGCCATGGATTTCGCGCTGACCGAAGAACAACAGGCGATCTTCGACATGACCCACGCCTTCGGGCAGGAACATATCGCGCCCTTCGCCCGTCAGTGGGAGGCCGAGGGCACGATCCCGAAGGCGCTGTGGAAAGAGCTTGCCGCGTTAGGCCTGGCCGGCATTTATGTCAGCGAGGAATACGGCGGTTCGGGCCTGTCGCGGCTCGATGCCACGCTGGTCTTCGAAGCCCTCGCCATGGCCGATCCGGCGGTGGGTTCGTTTCTGTCGATCCACAACATGTGCGGCGGGATGATCGACAAGTTCGGCTCTGCCGAAACCCGGGCCAAATGGCTGCCGTCGCTGACCGCGATGGACCGGATCTTTTCCTATTGCCTGACCGAACCGGGTTCGGGTTCGGATGCCGCCGCGCTGCGCACGCGGGCTGACAAGACCAACGCCGGCTATACGCTGAACGGCACCAAGGCCTTCATCTCGGGCGGCGGCTATTCCGACGCCTATGTCGTTATGTGCCGTACCGGCGACGACGGGCCAAAGGGCATATCGACCGTCGTCGTCGAAGATGGCACACCTGGGCTGTCCTTTGGCGCGATGGAGCAGAAGATGGGCTGGAAGGCGCAGCCCACGGCGCAGGTGCAGTTCGACGATTGCAAGATCCCCGCCGACCACCTGATCGGCGAGGAGGGCAAGGGGTTCACCTATGCCATGGCCGGGCTCGACGGCGGGCGGCTGAACATATCGGCCGGGGCGTTGGGTGGCGCGCAGGCCGCGCTGGATGCCACGCTGGCCTATATGGGCGAACGCAAGGCTTTCGGCCGCACCATCGACCAGTTTCAAGCGCTGCAGTTCCGGCTGGCGGAGTACGAGACCCGCCTGCAGGGGGCCCGCACCTTCCTGCGGCAGGCGGCGTGGAAGCTGGATACCGGCGCGCCGGACGCCACCAAGTTTTGCGCCATGGCCAAGCTGATGGTCACCGATGCCGCCTTTGACGTGGCCAACGGCTGCCTGCAATTGCACGGCGGCTACGGATATCTTGCCGACTACGGGGTCGAAAAGATCGTGCGCGACCTGCGTGTGCACCAGATTCTCGAAGGCACGAACGAGATCATGCGGCTCATCGTGGCGCGCGCGCTTCTGGCGGAACGCGGCTGATGGCCGATATCGTCATCCGCAAGGACGGCCGCGCCGGGCGCATCACGCTGACCCGGCCGCAGGCGCTGAACGCGCTGACCTATGCGATGTGCCTTGAAATCGATGCCGCCCTGAAGGCTTGGGCCGATGACGACGACGTGGCGCTGGTCCTTCTCGATGCCGAGGGGCCGCGCGCCTTTTCTGCCGGTGGTGATATTGCCGAAATGTACGAAACCGGCACGCAAGGTGATTACGCCTATGGTCGCCGGTTCTGGTTCGACGAATACCGGATGAACGCCCGCATCGCCGAATATTCCAAACCGGTGGTGAGCCTTCTGCAGGGGTTCACCATGGGCGGCGGCGTTGGCGTGGGTTGCCACGGCAGCCACCGGATCGTCGGTGAAACCAGCCAGATCGCCATGCCCGAATGCGGCATCGGTCTGGTGCCGGATGTCGGCGGCTCGGGCATTCTGGCGCGCGCGCCGGGCCGTCTGGGCGAATATCTGGGAACCACCGGCACCCGCATGGGGCCGGCCGATGCGATCCTTGCCGGCTTTGCCGATCACTTCGTACCCGAGGCGGACTGGCCGGCGCTGACCGCCGAACTGTTGGAAACCGGTGATCCCAGCGCCGTGACGGCGGCCGCCCGCCCCGCCCCGGAAGGTCGTCTGGCCGCGCTTCAGCCCGAGATCGACGCCCATTTCGGCGGCGAACGGGCCGGCGACATCCTGCGCGCGCTCAAGGGCTCCAGCGGGGCCTTTGCCGAAGAGGCGCGCAAGGCCTTTGCCCGTTCCGCGCCGCTTTCGGTATCCTGCGCGGTCGAGATGACCCACAGGCTGCGACCCAACCCCACGATGCGCCGTGCGCTGGAACTGGAATACCGTTTCACCTACCGTGCCATGGAGCACGCCGATTTCATCGAGGGCATCCGTGCCGCGATCATCGACAAGGATCGCAACCCGCGCTGGCGCCATGCCGATGCCGAGGCGGTGTCGACCATGGATGTGGCACGGATGCTGATGCCGCTAGGCGCCGAGGCGCTGCGTTTCGACGAGGAGTGATGACATGAAGATCGGATTTGTCGGGCTGGGGAACATGGGGGCGCCGATGGCGCGCAATCTTGCCGCAGCCGGGCATGATGTAACGGGCTTCGACACGGCCGCGCCGATGCCCGAGGGTGTCACTGCCGCGTCAAGCGTGGCCGAAGCGGCGGCCGGGGCCGAAGTCGTGATCACCATGCTGCCAAACGGGGCGATCCTGCGTGCCGTCGCGGCCGAGGCGATCCCCGCCATGGCGCCGGGCGCGGTGCTTTGCGACTGTTCCACCGTCGATGTCGACAGCGCCCGCGCCGTGGCCGAACAGGCGGCCAAGGCCGGAATTCTGGCCATCGACGCGCCGGTCTCGGGCGGTGTGGGCGGGGCCGCGGCCGGTACGCTGACCTTCATGGCAGGGGGCGGCGACGAAGCCTTCGCCATCGTCAAACCGCTGTTCGACATCATGGGCCAGAAGGCGGTACATTGCGGCCCCTCGGGCAACGGGCAGGCGGCCAAGATCTGCAACAACATGATCCTTGGGGTCACCATGATCGCCACCTGCGAAGCCTTCGCGCTGGCCGACAAGCTGGGGCTCGACCGGCAAAAGATGTTCGACGTGGTTTCGACCTCGTCGGGCTACAGCTGGACGATGAACGCCTATTGCCCCGCCCCCGGCGTCGGGCCGCAATCGCCGGCTGACAACGGCTACAAACCCGGTTTCGCCGCCGAACTGATGCTGAAGGACCTGCGCCTGTCGCAGCAGGCCGCCGGCAGCGCCGATGCCGACACGCCGATGGGCGAACTGGCCACACGGCTTTACGAAACGTTTGTCGAGACAGAGGGCGGCAAGGGCATGGATTTTTCCGCGATGCTGCCGCGTTTCGAAAAGCGCCACCGGGGTTGAACGCGCCGGCCCGCTATGTTTGCCTTGGCGCGGCTCCCTTGCCGGGGCCTTGCTATGGAACAGGCGATGCAGGCGGCTTCCGATCCCTGGCTTGATGTCGCGCCCGGTCTGGGCACACTCGACCGCCCCGCGCGCGAGGCGCTGGCTGCGCTGGCGCCGGTGGATGTGGCGCGCGGAACCGCGCTTTTTCACCCCGGCGATGCGGCGCGTGGTTTTGTCGTGGTGCTGGCCGGCCGGGTCGACGTGTTCCTGATCGGCCCCACGGGCCGGGAGATTCTGCTTTACGCCGTCGAACCGGGGCAAAGCTGCGTGCAGACCACGCTCGGCCTTCTGGGCGGCGAGGATTACACCGGCGAAGCCATCGCGGCCACGGATTGCCGGCTGGTCCTGATCCCGCGAGCGGTGTTTCTGGATCTGATGGGCCGATCGGCACCGTTTCGCTCCTTTGTCTTCGAGGCCTTCGCCGCGCGCATGCAGGGCATGATGCAGCTTCTGGAACGGGTGGCCTTTCAGCGGATCGAATGCCGGCTGGCCGCCACGCTTCTGGCGCGCGCCGAAGCCGGCCTGGTGCATGCCACCCATCAGGACCTTGCCACCGCCATCGGATCGGCGCGCGAGGTGGTATCGCGCCGGCTGGAAGCCTTTCAGCGATCCGGCTGGGTCCGCACCGAACGCGGCACCGTGACCCTCACCGATCCCGCCGCGCTGACGCGGCTCGCCGCAAGCGACGACGGCTCCGTGACCTAGTCACCGACAAGGGCCGCGCCCTGCCCTAGTCTTCAGCCAACCGAGGGGCGAATCCCCCGGGGGCAATCGAAGGAGACGGACCCATGTTCAAGACCAATGTCGGCGGGATCGACCGCATCATCCGTATCGCGCTCGGTGTCGTGCTGATCGCCCTTTACTTCATGAACCCCGGCATGTCGCTGGGCTGGCTGGCCCTTGTCGTGGGCATCATCGCGCTGGCGACCGGCGCGCTGAAATCCTGCCCGCTGTATTCCATCCTCGGGCTCAGCACCTGCCCGATGAAGAAAAGCTGATCGCAACGCGGTGGCCGGGGCCGGGGCGCATGCGCGACCCCGGCTTGTTCCGCTGCTCCGCCCTGTTAGACTGGCCGCGCATCAGCCAACAGGACTGACATGCGCAACGGGGCCAAAGTGCTGTATCTGGTCTTATCGGGTCTGCTCGCTGGCGGCGCGGCCGCGCCGCTGCATGCCCAGTCCCGGACCGAAGCCGCGCCTGAACCGGACCAGAATTGCCGCATGTCGCTGCAGGGCGCCAAATGCATGGTCATCCCCGAGGCGCAGCGCACCCGCGCCGAGTTCGCCGAAGGCGATGAGTTTCCGGTCTACGAATACAACATGCTGATGAATGTCACGCGCTATGGCCTGCCGCCGGTCGACGGGCCCTGGCGCTACTACCAGGTGGGCCATGTCGTCTACCGCGTCGATGCGGTCAGCTTCAAGGTGCTCGAGGTCATCCTGAACGCGCGTCTCAATTGATCACGGAGCTTGCAGGCCAAATTGCCTGCATCGCTTGTTTGGTATCTTCATCCGCAGGGAAAAACAGCTCGATCCGCATTTCCGACATGGCGATATCGCCGGTGGCGCCGAATTGCGCGATAGTACTGATGAAAGACAGTAACCTGTCGCCGGCGCGGTAGCGAGCGGGGATTACGACCGGCGCCTCGTCCGAAAAGGCAAGCCGATGCCGTTTCACGCGTTCAGCAAGCCGTTCGACCGCCTTTTCAAGCCGAGTGTCGGCACCGAAATGGGCCAATTCCGTTCGCAACCTGAGAAAGCTCAGCCATTCGACCTCTTCAAGGTTGTCTAACGCCGCGCGAAACGCGGCATTGTCCATCAATGCGTCGATCAGGCTGTCGCCGGTGCGCAGATCAACTGCACCGAATAGCGCTTCGGCAGGGCCATTCATCACCAAAAGGACCCAGTGGCGATCGATCGCAATTGCCGGATAGGGTGCATGTCGGGTCAGCATCCAGTCGACGGCATTGCGCAACGGAGCCAGTTCGAGGGCGTTCCTCGGGCGGCTTTGATAGCCCGGGGCAAGACCGGCTGCCGTCAGAACGCCATTGCGCGAAGCGCTCGGTATGGCCAGTTCGTCACAAAGCCGAAGGACCATGCCCCGGCTCGGACGCGACCGGCCTGTTTCCAGAAACGAGACATGCCGCGGCGAGACCCCTGCGGCAAGTGCCAGATCCATTTGGCTCATCCGCCTGATCTGGCGCCACGTTTTCAGTACCGTGCCAAATCCCGATGGCATTCACACCTCCTGTCTGTTGGCACCACAGTATCCTACCCGATCACGAAAACACTTACCTGCGAGGGAATTGTTTTTGCTGTCCCCCCGGACACAGATGTGGGTGCCTTCACACCAAGGAGACTACCATGACCACTGCCCGCGCCACCTTCATGCTTTACCTTGCCACGGCTATCAGCGCCGCAACCGGCCTTGCCATGATGCTGGCCGTTCTGTTCGACGACCAGTTGTTCATCGCCTTCTTTCTTGACCTTGCCTTTCTCCCGCTGGACGGCGCGCAAGCCATGATGGACGACGCCGCGCGCCTCACAACCGCAATAAGCGGCGGATTGCTCTTTGGATTTGCGGTCATGGCCTGGCAGGTCACGCGAGAGGTTTACCGACGCGACCAGGCGGCGGGCCGTCGGATCCTGTTGCCGGCGATCATCGGATGGTTCGTGGTTGACGGCAGCGGATCGCTGGCAGCAGGCGCACCCTTCAACGTCGTTTTGAACACGGCTTTTCTGGCGCTTTTCCTGGTGCCGCTGCTCCTGAACCACCGGCAATCGGCGCCTGCGGTATGACCGCAGCACTACGCTGGCGGCTATTCCGCCGCAGCCCGTGCCGGGTTTAGCATGGCGTCGAGATAGCGACCGGTATGGCTGCCCGCCACCTTGGCCACCGCTTCCGGCGTGCCGGTCGCCACGATCTTCCCGCCGCCATCGCCGCCCTCGGGGCCGATATCGATGATCCAGTCGGCGGTCTTGATGACGTCGAGGTTGTGTTCGATCACCACCACCGAATTGCCCTGTTCAACGAGTTCGTGCAGCACTTCGAGAAGCTTCTTCACATCCTCGAAATGCAGCCCCGTCGTCGGCTCGTCGAGGATATAAAGCGTCCGCCCCGTGGCGCGCCGGCTGAGTTCCTTGGAAAGCTTCACGCGCTGCGCCTCGCCACCTGACAGCGTGGTCGCCTGCTGGCCGACCTGGATATAACCCAGCCCGACCTGGCACAGCGCATCCATCTTTTCACGGATCGCCGGCACCGCCTTGAAAAACTCCTGCGCATCCTCGACCGTCATCTCAAGAACGTCGGCTATGCTCTTGCCCTTGAACTTGATTTCCAGCGTTTCGCGGTTGTAGCGATGGCCCTTGCAGGTCTCGCAGGTGACATAGACGTCGGGCAGAAAGTGCATCTCGATCTTGATGACACCGTCGCCCTGACAGGCCTCGCAACGCCCGCCCTTTACGTTGAAGGAAAAGCGCCCCGGCTTGTAGCCGCGCGCCTTGGCCTCGGGCAGGCCGGCGAACCAGTCGCGGATCGGCGTGAAGGCGCCGGTATAGGTCGCCGGGTTCGACCGCGGCGTGCGCCCGATCGGGCGCTGGTCGATATCGATGACCTTGTCGAGATGTTCGAGCCCCTTGATCGTCTCGCAGGGCGCCGGGGTCTGGCGCGCGCCGTTGAGCCGCATCGAGGCGGTCTTGAACAGCGTTTCGATCGTCAGGGTCGACTTGCCGCCACCCGACACACCGGTGATGCAGACGAACCGGCCCAGCGGGAATTCGGCCGTCACCTCTTTCAGGTTGTTGCCGGTGGCCTTGACCACGGTCACCGCCTTGCCGCTGCCCTGGCGCCGTTCGCCGGGCACCGCAATTTCGCGCTGACCCGAAAGATACTGACCGGTCAGGCTCGCGGGGTCGACGGCAATCTCTGCCGGGGTGCCGCGCGACACGATCCGCCCGCCATGCACGCCCGCACCGGGGCCGATATCGAGCACGTAATCGGCTTCGCGGATCGCTTCCTCGTCATGTTCGACGACCAGCACCGTATTGCCCTGATCGCGCAGGTTCTTGAGCGTCGTCAGCAGCCGGTCATTGTCGCGTTGATGCAGCCCGATCGAAGGTTCGTCCAGCACGTAAAGCACCCCGGTCAGCCCCGAGCCGATCTGGCTGGCAAGACGGATCCGCTGGCTTTCGCCGCCCGACAGCGTGCCGGCATTGCGGCTGAGGGTCAGATAGTCGAGCCCGACATTGACCAGAAAGCCCAGCCGCTCGCGGATTTCCTTGACGATGGCGCGGGCGATCTCGTTCTTCTGCACGCTCAGGCTGTTTGGCACCGCGTCGATCCAGGCCAGCGCCTCGCGGATCGACATTTCGACCACCTGACCGACATGCAGGCCGGCGATCTTCACCGCCAGCGCTTCGGGTTTCAGCCGGTAACCGCCGCAGGCCCCGCAAGACCGGTTGTTCTGGTAGCGTTCGAATTCCTCGCGGATCCAGGCGCTGTCGGTTTCGCGATAGCGCCGTTCCATGTTCGGGATGACGCCCTCGAAGGCGCGCGTCACCTGATAGATCCGGCCACCTTCGTCATAGCGGAAGGGTATCTCCTCTTCGCCTGAACCGTAAAGGAACACCTGCTGCACCGCTTCGGGCAGGTCCTTCCACGGCTTGCGCTTGTCAAAGCCGTAATGCGTGGCCATGGCGTCGATCGTCTGCAGGAAATAGGGGCTCTTGCCCTTGCGCCAGGGCGCCAGCGCACCGTCAGCCAGCCTGAGCGCCGCATCCGGCACGACCAACCGTTCGTCAAAGAAAAGCTCGACACCCAACCCATCGCAGGCCGGACAGGCCCCGAAGGGCGCGTTGAAGGAAAACAGTCGCGGTTCGATTTCAGGAATCGTGAACCCCGAGACCGGGCAGGCGAAACGTTCCGAAAAGGTGAGGCGCTCGCCCTCGCCCTCGGACGGCGCGGTTTCAAGAATGGCAATGCCGTCGGCCAGATCGAGCGCAGTGCGGAAACTGTCGGCCAGCCGTGTTTCGAGCCCCTCGCGTACCACGATCCGGTCCACGACCACGTCGATATCGTGGCGAAACTTCTTGTCGAGCGTCGGCGGCTCGTCAAGTTCATGGAACTGCCCGTCGACCTTGACGCGCTGGAACCCCTGCTTGCGCAGTTCCAGGAATTCCTTGCGGTATTCGCCCTTGCGGTCGCGCACGATGGGCGCCAGCAGATAGGCGCGCGTGCCCTCTGCCATGGCCATGACCCGGTCGACCATGTCCTGCACCTGCTGCGCCTCGATCGGCAGGCCGGTGGCGGGGCTGTAGGGTGTGCCGACGCGGGCAAAGAGCAGCCGCAGGTAATCGTAGATCTCGGTCACCGTGCCGACGGTCGAGCGCGGGTTCTTCGAGGTCGTCTTCTGTTCGATCGAGATCGCGGGGCTCAGGCCCGAAATGTGGTCGACCTCGGGCTTTTGCATCATGTCGAGGAACTGGCGCGCATAGGCCGACAGGCTTTCGACATAGCGGCGCTGGCCTTCGGCATAGATCGTATCGAAGGCGAGCGAGGACTTGCCCGAACCCGATAGCCCGGTGATCACCACCAGCTGGTCGCGCGGAATATCCACATCGACCGATTTCAGGTTGTGTTCGCGCGCACCGCGCACCTCGATGAACTTCTGCTCGGCCATGCCTACCCCCGGGCGCTCAGAACTCCAGAGATAGTGGATCGCGGCTGAGTCTCCAACCCGGAAAAGAGAACATAGGGGGAACTCATGACAGGGATTGTCAGCAGGACACCCAGGGGGCGCCGCCCCCCGGACCCCCCAGGAGTATTTCGCCAAGGTGAAGGGGAGCCGCGCGCGCAATCCTCCCCAGATTTGCCGATTGCGTGGCGAGGCCCAAATGACTCACCCAAGAGGCCGAACGAACGCTGCGCGATAAACTGTACGCGAACCGCAAAGCCGCGCCGGATCACATGTGTCGCGCGATCCCGTCGCATCTGGCCCGGCTGGAACCGCGGCGCACACCCGATAACGCCCGGCGCTTCGCCCGACGCTTCAACGCCACTTCCGAACACATCGAGGTGTTGGATGCGTCCGGGCTGGCCTGCCGGCGAACCGCGTTGCGCGAGCATCCGATCGCGGGGCGGATAGGCAATCTTTTAGTTATAAATCATTGGCTTGCCGGTATGTGTCCGATATGGGGGCTCTGGCAGGAGGCCCGGCGGGACGTGATGGAGTCGCAGCCCGGTGTGACATGCGCGAAGCCAGCTTCAAGCCGGTGGTCGGCGGGCGCTTTCCCATCGTTATTCGGGCGCCCGGCCGGCCAACCATGCCGCGTGTGACCGGCCCGCACCTACCGCCGGATCACGCCACCCCCGTCGATGACACGGCCTGAGTGCGCCTCGACATATTCGATGAAGATATTGCCGGGAATGCCCAGTTCGCGCGAAAGCGTTTCGGCCGCGGCGATCAGCACGCGTTCGATCGTCTCCGGGTCACGTCCTTCGAAGCACAGAAGCCGGCCGATGGGCGGGTGAGTTTGGCCGGGCTGTTCGGTGGCGGGACGGTCGCCCTCGACGTAGTGGCCGGGTTCCAGCGTGACCCATGTGGCCCAGACATGGTGCGGCTCGCACCCGTATTCGCGCGCGATGGCAAGGCAGGTCGCCGCTAGAGCCGGCCCGACCCGGCCCGGATCGGGCTGCGGCAGGGCGCGGATCTCGAGGACCGGCATCAGATATGGAGCGCGCGGCCGTAGGCGTCGAGCACGGCCTCGTGCATCATCTCGCTCAACGTCGGATGCGGGAAGACGGTTTCCATCAGATCGGCCTCTGTGGTTTCCAGGCTGCGGCCGACGACATAGCCCTGGATAAGCTCCGTCACCTCGGCGCCCACCATATGCGCGCCCAGAAGCTCGCCAGTCTTGGCGTCGAAGACGGTCTTGATCATCCCTTCGGCCTCGCCGAGCGCGATGGCCTTGCCGTTGCCGATAAAGGGGAAGCGGCCGACCCTGACCTCATGGCCCGCCTCTTTCGCCTTCGCCTCGGTCAGGCCGACGGACGCCACCTGCGGATGGCAATAGGTGCAACCGGCGATGGTGTTGGGCTTGATCGGATGGGCCTTCTTGCCGGCGATCAGTTCGGCAACCATCACCCCTTCGTGGCTGGCCTTGTGGGCAAGCCAGGGCGCGCCGGCAATATCGCCGATGGCATAAAGCCCCTCGATCCCGGTGCGGCAGAATTCGTCGGTCACCACATGGGTGCGGTCGATCTTGACGCCGAGCGCCTCGAGCCCGAGGTTTTCCACGTTGCCGACGATACCGACGGCGGAAATGACCGTGTCGAACTCCATCGTCTCGGTCTTGCCCCCCGCCTCGATATGGGCGGTGACCTTGCCCCCACCCTTTCCATCTGGCGCGCGGTCGAGCTTCTTGACCGTGGATTTCTCCATGATCTTCATGCCCTGCTTGACGAAGGCTTTCTTGGCAAAGGCCGAGATTTCGGCGTCTTCCACCGGCAGGACCCGGTCCATCACCTCGACCACGGTCGTGTCCGCACCGAGCGTGTTGAAGAAGCTGGCAAACTCGATCCCGATGGCGCCCGAGCCGATGACCAGCAGCTTCTTCGGCATCCTCTTGGGCATCAGCGCATGCTTGTAGGTCCACACGAGATCGCCGTCGGCCTCCAGCCCCGGCAGTTCGCGCGCCCGCGCGCCGGTTGCCAGCACGACGGCCTTGGCGGTCAGCTCCTCGACCCCCTTGTCGGTCTTGACGCTGACGGTCCCCGCCTTGGGCAAGGTGGCCGCCCCCATGAAGACGGTGACCTTGTTCTTCTTCATCAGATGGCCGATGCCGCCGGACAACTGCTTGGCCACGCCACGCGAACGCTGCACCACCGCATCGAGGTCATAGCCGATGCCATCGGCCTTCAGCCCGAACTCCTTGGCGCGATGCATCAGGTGAAAGACCTCGGCCGAACGCAACAGCGCCTTGGTCGGGATACAGCCCCAATTGAGGCAGATGCCACCCAGGTGCTCACGCTCGACAATCGCGACGTTGAGCCCCAGTTGCGCTCCGCGGATCGCCGCCACATAGCCACCCGGGCCCGCGCCGATCACGATCATGTCAAAGGATTTGGCCACCGTTCTCTCCCCTCCGGCAAAAAGTAGTTTGCCATTAAACTATTTTCGCGGGGCGAGCAACGAACCTGACGGCGCACCGCTATGCGCCCAGCGCATGGCGCGGCCGAAACCCGGACCCATCGGAGCCCCGGATTTGAGTATTGCACAGCTTTGCGGTTCTGTCAGGCGGTCCGCATTGCCCCGCCAGCTGGCGGGGCTACGGGGCGAGCCGGCAAGGTGTCCTGTCGCGGTCCGGCGCCTCAGGCGCTTAGCCGGCGCAGCACCGCACCATAGGCGCCGTCGGCCATAAACCGATCCTCCGCCGGAGTGTTTTGCCGGCCAAGCGCCTGGTTTCGGAACGGGAAGCGCCCGAATTCGCGAATGATCTCACGATGCGCCCGCGCGTGCAGCAGGATCGCCGGGCCGGTTTCCGGCATCCGGGTCAGGATCAGGCGCACCGCATGGCTTTGGTCGGCCTTGCATTCGGAATGCTCCAGCGGAAGGTAGAAGAACTGCCGCTGCGGTTCGGGAATTTCCAGATCGAAGCCACGCGCCAGTGCGCGGTGCACGGCGGCCCGCGCCAGATGATCGGTGCCAAAGGCGCGCGGTTCTCCGCGGAACATGTTGCGCGGAAACTGGTCGGCCACGATCAGGTAGGCCAGCGTCCCCTCCGGGCTGCACAGCCAGTCGTCGAACTCGCCGCGCTCCAGCGCCTCCCAGACCGGCAGGAACCGCCTGCGGATCGCATCGTCGATCGCCTTGCCGCCGGCATACCAGCCTTCCGGGCCAAGCTCGTTGATCCAGTACTCAAGAACCATTTCCGGGGTGGCCATCGTTACTCCTCCATCGAACAAACAGCCCCTATTGGGCAAAGCCTGCCAAGCCCGTGACGACCTGGCAAGGGGGGCACGCCCATCAGGCCGCCTTGGCATCGTCGGAACGGTCCAGAACCGCCTCCACCGCGACAACGGAAGCGGTGGGCGAAAGGTTCGCATAGGCACCGGTATCGGCCGGCGAAGGCGCCGCGCGCCGGGTCATCCGCCAGGCTGCGTAGCCCGACATCAACGCCATCAGGAGCGCCATGAACACGAAAAATCCGGCCGGCCCCAGAACCGTCATCAGCCAGCCGGTCATGATCGGGCCGCCGATGGCCCCGAGCCCGTTGATGAACAGAAGGCCCGCCGACGCGGCCGCCATCTGGTCTTGACCCAGGTAGTCGTTGGTGTGCGCAATCAGCAGCGAATACAAGGGGTTGGCGATACCACCAATGGTCAGAGCGACGCCGAGAAGCAGCGCAAACGGCGGGTTTGCGACACTGGCATAGCTCAGCACCAGCCCGGCAATCACCGCCAGAATGAAGATCAGTTGGCGCCTGTCCATCCGGTCCGATGCCCAGCCGATGGGGTATTGCAGCACCAGCCCGCCAAGGTACATCACGCCGATGAAGATCGAGATGTTGCGCACGCTCAGGCCGGCCTGCGTACCCCAGACAGCGGCCATGCCGAACATCGCCGAAAAGATCCCGCCCATCAGGAACATGCCCACGCAGCCGAGCGGCGAAACCTGAAACAATGTTGCAAAAGACATGCGTTTTGTTGAAGCGAAGACCGGCGCCGGGGCGATCGACAACAGGATCGGCATGAACGCCAGCGACACCAGGACCGATGGAATGACGAAGAGGGTGAAGCCCGAGGGATCGGCGGCGTTCAGCAACGCCTGGCTGGCGATGATGCCGATCATCTGCACGATCATGTAGGCCGACAGCGCCTGACCGCGGGTTTCATTGGTCGCGGAGTTGTTCAGCCAGCTTTCGGCGGTCACATAGACGCCGGAAAAGCAAAAGCCGATCAGGATGCGCATGACGGTCCAGGCCTGCCATTGCGGGATCACCGGATAAAGCACCAGCACCGCCGAGATGAGCGAGCCGAGCGCGGCGAAGACCCGCACATGGCCGACCCGCCGGATCATTTCGGGGGCAAGCTGCGAGCCACCGAGAAAGCCGATGAAATAGGCCGAGGAAACCAGCGAAAGCTGAAAGGTCGAAAACCCCTCGATCGCGCCACGAATACCCAGGAGTGAGCCCTGAACGCCGTTGCCGACCATCAGGAGCATGACGCCCAAAAGCAGCGCCCACGAATTTCCAATAACCTTCAACATCCGTTAACCTGTAGTGTCTTTACCAAGGTTACCCCCCGGTTCTGCCCGCGCATTGTTGCTTGCGACGCCATTTTGACTATGCGCGGCCGCCCGGTATCAGAAGCGACGCATCTCCGTAAGAGAAAAAGCGATAGCCATGAGCGACGGCATGCTCATAGACGCGTAACATTGTTTCAGTCCCCATCAGCGCCGAAACCAGCATCAGAAGCGTCGAACGCGGCAGGTGGAAATTGGTCATCAGCGCATCGGTGACCCTGAAGCGGTAGCCGGGATAGATGAAGATGTCGGTCTCGCCGCGCCAGGCCATGACCTGCCCGGCCTCGTCCGCAGCGCTTTCGATCAGCCGCAGTGCCGTGGTGCCGACCGGTATCACGCGCCCGCCGGCCGCGTGCGTCGCGTTGATCTCTGCCGCGGCGGTCGTTGTGACCTCCCCCCATTCCGCATGCATGCGATGGGTGGTCACATCTTCGACCTTGACCGGCAAGAAGGTCCCGGCACCGACATGCAGCGTGACCTCGCTGAAGGCCACGCCCCGCGCCCTGAGGGCCGCCAGCAGTTCGTCGTCGAAGTGAAGCGAGGCGGTCGGCGCGGCGACGGCACCGGCATGGCGGGCGAAAACCGTCTGGTAATCCTGCTTGTCGTCCGCGTCGGGGCACGCAGCGCCGCGATATAGGGCGGCAGCGGCATCTGCCCGGCTTCCGCCAACGCGGCATCGAAATCTTCCCCAGCACGGTCGAAAGCCAAAAGCGCCTGCCCCCGCAATGCTTTCCACCCGGGCCGAGAGGGTGCCGGAAAAGACGATGCACTCGCCCTCCCGCAGTTTTCGCAAGGGTTTCGCCAGCGCCGACCAGAGCCCGCCGGCGCGCGGCTCCAGCAGCGTGACCTCGACCCGCGCCACCGCCTCCCCTGCCCGGTTTGGCGCCGCCGCGTGCCGGAAAGGCGCGCCGGGATGACCTTGGTATTGTTCAGGACCAACCGGTCGCCGGGACCAAGAACATCGACCAGGTCGCGGACATGGGCATCGGTGATCGCGCCGTTCCGGGCAACCAGCAGCCGCGCGGCACTGCGCGGCCGCACGGGACGTGTGGCAATCAGTCGTTCCGGAAGGTCAAAATCGAAATCGGAAAGCTTCATGGGCCTATTGCGCCAGTTTCGGGGGCGGGCGGCGAAAGATTTCGCGGAACATGCCGGGCGTCAGGAAGGACAGGGGGTTCACGCTGACCTTGGGGGCCGCGGCCGGCCCTGCCACCCGATAGTTGAAACCGAAAAGCCCCTCGCCCCGGCGGGCGAAGATCTGGCCGATACCGTTGACGATGTAAACCGGCGAAATGACCCCCTGTATGTCCAGTACCTTGTCGGACAGCCGGTAAAGCCCGGCCATCGAGATGCCCATCGACGGTCCGACCGCCGAAGCCTGGGTGATCTCGACCGCCGCCGGGGTCAGGCGGAACCGTGCATCGACGGTGGAAAAGTAAAGCCCCGAATTCTGCAGTTGATCGAGCGCGCCGACGACGCTGATCAGGTTCAGCAGTTCGGCCAGAACCGGCGTGTTGCGCACGCGCGCGCCGGTGACCGCAAGCGTACCGTCAAATTCGCCCGCCTCCGCCCGCGGCCGCAGGACCAGATCCATCGCCCCGCCGCGCCCGTTGGGGTAGACGCCGGCGGCGGCAAAGACCGCGCCGGCATCCTCTGACAGGATGCGCACCGCGCTGCGGCCGTTTTCGGGGCTGACCGCGCCTTCGACCGGCACCTCGCCATTGACCCGCGCGGTAAACTTGCCCGAAAGCCCGCCGCCGGTGGAAAAGCGTCCGCGAAAGCCGGTCAGGGCGATCGCGTCGGAGACAACCAGACGGTCAAGCGCCAGATCCAGCGCGCCCGCGCCGCTGCCGCCGGTGCCGGACGTGCGCCGGCGCAGATCGATCGTGCCGGAGGTGACCGAGATTGCCATGGGCTTGCCGGCGCCCTGCCCCATGGCCTCGACCGTGCCGTCCAGCCAGCCGCCGACCTTCACCTTCGAAAGCCGCAGTTGGTCCAGCCCGCCGCCGTCGCGCAGGGTCAGATCGCCCTCGGCCTCAAGCCCGGCCGCCGCGAGTCGCAGCGCCTCGACCGTGGCGGGCTGCCCGAGCGTGCCGAATATTTCCAGCATGCCCGCGCTGCCCGCGGTTTTCGACCAGCCCAGTTCGGGGATGGCGAGTGTGGCGCCGGCCAGATCGGACCCCAGGTAATAACGCGTGGGCTCGCCCCGCGTCATGTCCAGCGTAACTCGCGCCCGTGCCGCGCCCGAAACCGCGCCCCTGGGCAAGGCGATCTTCAACTCGTCCAGAAAGGTATGGTCCAGCGAAACCGTGGCCTCGACCCGGCTCTTGCCGCGGTGTTCGGGCCCGAAATCCTGCCGCCAACTGGCATTGAAGGGCAGCGTGCCCAAAAACCCCTCGCCCGCTATGGTCAGACCCGCCCGATTGGCCGAAACCGTCAGTTCACGCGCGGTCAGGACCCGCCCCGGCGCCAGCTTGTCCGACCGCAGATCGCTCAGCGTGCCCTCGACCTCGTAGTCGACCTCGCTCAGTGGCACCTTGCGCCGCAGCGGGGTGCGGATCTCGGCGGTGATCCGGGCGTGTCCCTCTGCCAGATCGACCGGCCGGCCGGCCTTGGCCAGAAACGTGAACGGCTTTTGATCGAGAAGCGACAGCGCGGCGGTGATCGGCCCCGCGGCCTGCAGCGTGATTTCACCGTCCGCCGGCCGCTTGGTGATATCGGGGACGCGAAAGACGGTACCGGTGGCATCCACGGAACCGCCCTGCGGCGCCGTGACCTGCCCGCTTTCCACGGTAACCGTGTAAACCTTGCCATCGATCGAGGAAAAGCCACTGGCCCTGCGGATCGGCGGCAGCGTCCTTATGAAGCGCACGTCGGTATCGGCGAACTCATAGCCAAGCGACAGGCGCGGCTCGGCCCCGGGGCAAGCCGGACCGCGCCGTTGACGTTGCGCAACTGCCCGGTCTGGATGTTCTCCACCGCCCAGCGCCGCGTCTTCGGCGCCAGCCCGACCGGCCAAAGCGCCATGAAACTGTCGCGCGACATCGTATCGAGCCCGAAGTCCAGCCCGACCTGCCAGCCGCCCGCCGCGCCATCGCCAACCGCGGCCACCGGAACCACCCGGCCATGGGCGCGAAGCGTGCCGTCCCTGTCGACCAGCGCCACCTGCCCGATATCGAGCGCGAAGGGGTCAAGCCGGAGCCGCAGGTCCATCGCCCCTTGGGTGAACCGCGCCGGTGTCTCGAATACCCGTCGGGGTCGACCGTCAACTCGCTGATCCGGAACTGCGCCAGAAGCGTGCGCGGCAGCCCGCTTTGCATGTCGCGCAGATAGGCGCTGCCGGCGGCACGAAGACGCAGGGCCGCGCTTTCCAGCGTGATGTCGGAGAAGTTCACCTTCTCGGCCCCGGGCTGGTACGAGATATAGACCTTGCCGCCCTTCAGCGGCACCGCCGGCGCCGTGGCCACGGGGCGCACCGCCCCCGCACCGATCGCGATCGTGCCGTCCAGGGTCCCAAGCGCGCCGCCGGCGTCGATCCCCATGCGAAAACTGCCCGAAATCGGCGCGTCGAGCACCGATAGCCAGGTCAGCGCCGGCGCTTGCAGAGCCAGTTCGCGCGCCGGCACATTGGCCAGCGTCACGCCCAGTTGCGCTGCGCTGGTCTTTCGATTGGACACGAAGCTCAGCTCGGCCTTCGCCGGCGCCTCGCCCGCCCCGGCCAGATCGAAGGCCAGGCTGGTTGACATCTCTTCGGCCCCGCGCGTCGCGCTGAGCCGTCCATCGCGCACCTGCCAAAGCCGCCCGGCGCGGGCATCGTCGAAACTGAGCGTCAGCGCCTCGGCGTCAACCCTTGTCAGCTCCGACAGCGCCGGCGTCGCCATCACCTCGTCGATACGGTCGAGGATTTCGCCGAGCGACCGGGTTCGCCCGGGCTGCAATGCGCTGGCATTCAGCGCGAGGTTGACCGAACCGTCGCGAGCGCGCGTGACATTCAGATGGCCACCCCGCAACCGCAGGCTGCGGGGGCGCAGCTTGCCCCGCAGGATCGGTTGCGGCGCGAAGGCGATGCGCAATTCCGGTACGGTAGCAAGCTTTTCGTCGTGGCTGCTGATGAGCGTGACGTCGCGCAGCCGGACACGCGGCACCCAAGCCTTGTCGACGATCACCTCGGCGGCGCCAAGCGTCACCCGCGCCTGCCCTTCCAGCGCGGCGTTCACCCGGCTCTCGACCTCGCTCACGACCCAACCCGGCGCGGTCAGTGGGCGCCCGGTCAGCGCCAGCATGGCAAAAAGCGCAAGGCTGGCCAGAAGCACCAGAACGGCGATGAGCCGCACGCTCCAGTGCCTGCGGTTCGCGGCGGCCTTGCTGTCGCCCTGTTCCTGCCCGGTCATCCGGTTTCAGCCCCTCGGAGTCTCCGTTGCGTGACGCCTTGCCTTTATCTTCGCCCGAAGGCAACAAAAAGACAAAGCCCCACCGCCACGCAAGGAGTTGCCGATGCCCGAAACGAAACCCCAAGCGCCAGATCCTCTGGCCGAAGGCCAGCCAGCCCCGATTTCACCCCTGCCCCGCGACGGTGGCGGCACTGTAACCCTGTCGGCCATGCGGCCAGGCAAGGTGGTTCTGTACTTCTACCCCAAGGACGACACCTCGGGCTGCACGACCGAGGCGCTGGATTTCACCCGCCTTGTCGCCGAATTTGCCGCTGCGGACACCACGATTATCGGCCTGTCGAAGGACAGCGTCGCCGCGCATGACAAATTCTGTGCCAAACACGGGCTGGGGATCATCCTTGCCTCGGACGCCGAGGCAACCGTGTGCGAAGATTACGGCGTCTGGGGCGAGAAGAAGCTCTACGGCCGCGCCTATATGGGCATTGAACGCACGACCTTCCTCGTCGACGGTGCCGGCCGGATCGCCCGCGTCTGGCCAAAGGTCAAGGTCGCCGGCCATGCCGAACAGGTGCTGGCCGCGGCGCGTGCACTGTGACCGGTGACCCCGGCACGCTGGCCGAGGCGGCGGTCGCGGTTCTGACAACCGCCGATGGCCGTGCCAAATGCGCACTGGGTCGCGCCCATGCCGCACGCTGGTTTGCCGCGCGCGAGGCGGGCAAGCCGTTGCCGATCGGCACCGCGACGCCGCCGCCACGCCCCGCACGCCCGGACCGCCCCGAACTGCTGCCTCCGCGCGAGGTGCCGCGCCGCCGCCCCGGCACGCCGCAGGGGCGCATCGCGCTCCTGCACGCGCTGGCACATATCGAACTCAACGCCGTCGATCTGCACTGGGACATCATCGCGCGGTTCACCGATGAGCCGATGCCCTTGGGGTTTTACGACGACTGGGTGCGCGCCGCCGACGAGGAGGCAAAGCACTTCAACCTGATCTGCGACTGCCTGGAAGCGATGGGCAGCCACTACGGCGCCCTGCCGGCCCATGCCGGGATGTGGCGCGCGGCCGAGGACACGGCCGAGGATTTCCTTGGCAGGCTCGCCGTGGTGCCGATGGTGCTGGAGGCGCGCGGCCTTGACGTGACGCCGGGCATGATCGCGGTTTTCGAACGCGCCGGCGACGCGGCCGCGCACCAGGCGCTGTCGGTGATCTATGCCGAAGAGGTAGGCCATGTCGCCTATGGGTCGAAATGGTTCAACTGGCTTTGCGGGCGTGACGGGCTGGACCCCAAAGAAGTTTTCCACAGTCTGGTGCGGCAGTATTTTCACGGCCAGCTGAAACCGCCGTTCAACGAGGAAAAGCGCGCCGAAGCGGGCCTTCCGCCGGATTTCTACTGGCCGCTGGCCGAGGAAACGCCCACCCCGAAACGCCTGTAAACACCAACAAAAACGGCGCAAGATCGGCGGGATTCTGCCCATTGCACCCTGCTTTCGTATAGCTTTGCCGGCTTTGGGCGCAAAGGCGTTGCCCCAGCCGGCACGGGCCGCTAAGCAAAGGCCGGGGGCGCCGTTGGGGAACGGCGGATACCCGTGTTGGGGACAAAACGGGACAGGTTCATTGACGGGGCGGCTTTCCTACCGACTGCACACGCTTCTAGAGCACTATCTGCCAGAGCAGCGTCTTTTCCTGCGGTCCGACACCGAGACCCGATACATCCGGCTGAAACCGTCAACTCAGGCCATTGCCATGATTTGCGGTGCCCTTGTCGTGGCCTGGACGATCGTCGCCACCGCCGTGATCTTGATGGATTCGATCGGCTCTGGCGGGGTGCGCGACCAGGCGCGGCGCGAACAGGCGGTCTACGAAAAGCGCCTGAATACCCTGTCGCAGGCGCGCGACCGCAGCGGCGCCGAGGCGGCGGCGGCACAGGAACGTTTCAACGTGGCGCTGGAACAGGTCTCGCGCATGCAATCGGCGCTTCTGGCCTCGGAAGATCGCCGCAAGGAACTGGAAACCGGGATCGAGGTGATCCAGAAGACGCTGCGCCGCACCATCGTCGAACGTGACGATGCACGCAGGGAAGCAACCGAATACCAACTGGCCATGGCCGAACAATCGGGCGGCAAGATTGGCGAGGCTGCACGCGGCCGCGACATCGAGGATACGCTCGATCTGCTGACGGCGGCGCTTGAGACCACAGCCAGCGAGCGCGATGCGATGATGGCAACCGCCGACGAGGCGATGAAGGCGGCCGAAGACCTGGCGCTTGACAAGCGCCTGATGGAAGAGCGCAACAACCAGATCTTCGCGACGCTGGAGGAGGCGGTGACCATCTCCATGGAACCGCTCGACAAGATGTTCCGCGCCGCCGGGCTTTCGCCCGACAGCGTGCTCGATCAGGTGCGGCGCGGCTATTCCGGCCAGGGTGGCCCGCTGACGCCGCTGTCGTTTTCCACCAAGGGCGAAGCCTCGGCCGACCAGAACCGCGCGAACGCGATCCTGGAAGGGCTGGACCGGATGAACCTTTACCGGCTGGCAGCCTCCAAGGCGCCCTTTGCGATGCCGATCAAGTCGGCCTTTCGCTTCACCTCGGGTTTTGGCTATCGGCGTGACCCGAAAGGCGGCGGGCGGCGCATGCATGCCGGCACCGACTTTGCCGGTGCCTATGGAACACCGGTCTATTCCACCGCCGACGGCGTCGTGGTCAAGGCCGGCTGGCAGTCGGGATACGGGCGCATGATCCTCATCCGCCACGACTTCGGAATCGAAACCCGCTTTGCCCATCTGTCGCAAATCCGGGTGAAGCAGGGTCAAAGGGTCTCGCGCGGGGACCGGATCGGTGATATGGGCAATTCTGGACGGTCGACCGGCACTCATCTTCACTACGAGGTTCGGGTCGGCGGCAAACCTATCAATCCTATGACCTACATCAAGGCTGCGAGAGATGTTTTCTAAGAGCAAGATCCACGAACCGGGACCGAAAGCCGACGCCGACAAGCCGAAGGCCGCCGATACTATCGCCACCTCGACCAACGATTACACCGCCTCGTCGGCACCCAAGGCCAAACCGCCGGCATCGGTCCTGTCATCGGATCTGACGGTGGTCGGCAACGTCAAGACCACCGGCGACATCCAGATCGAAGGCATCATCGAGGGCGATATCCGCGCCCACCTTCTGACCGTCGGCGAAGGCGCGACGATCCGGGGCGAAATCGTGGCCGATGACATCGTGGTCAATGGCCGTGTCGTGGGCCGCGTTCGCGGGCTGAAGGTGCGCCTGACCTCGACCGCGCGCGTCGAGGGCGATATCATTCACAAGACCATCGCCATCGAGAGCGGCGCGCATTTCGAAGGCTCCGTCCAGCGCCAGGAAGACCCGCTTTCCGGTGCCGCGAAATCGGCGATGAAGGACTGAACGGCCGGCGCAGCCAGACGGCCAGAGACAGATGAAAGGCACCGCGGCGCGGTGCCTTTTCCGTTGCCGCCCGCACGCCTGCCCGGCGCCCCGCCGCGCTAGCCGTCGTCAAGCGCCAGACGATAAAGATGCCAGCTCGCATGCCCCAGAACCGGCAGCACGATGAACAGGCCCAGAAAGGCCGGCGCCATGCCCAGAAACAGTGACACGGTAATCAGCGCGCCCCAGCTCAGCATCGTGACCGGGTTGGCGATGACGCAGCGCAGACTGGTGATCATGGCGGTGACGAAATCGACCTCCCGGTCGAGCAGAAGCGGCAGGCTGATCACCGTCAGCGCAAAGAGAACCAGCGCAAAGGCGGCTCCGACCGCCGTGCCGACCGCCAGCATCGACAGGCCCGCCGGGGTCAGGTAGACCGCGAAGGACGAGGACACGTTGGTCATCACCTGCAGCCCCAGAAACAGCGCGAAGATCATGTGGCCAATGAAGTTCCAGAACAGGAAGAACACCACCACGATGGCCGACATCGACGGGATCTGACGATCTTTCTGGCGAAAGATCACGCCCAGCACCTCGGACCAGACCAGCGGCTCGCCCCGCTCCAGCCTGCGGCTCACCTCGTAAAGTCCAACCGCCGTGAACGGCCCGAGGATCGGAAAGCCGACGGTGACGGGAACCGACCACCAGATCTTTCCGGTCGTGGCCAGCGCGTAGTAAAGCAAGAGCCCGCCGGCCACGTAGACCGCGCTGAAAAACAGCCCGAAGGCCGGCGCTCTTCGGTAATCCGCCCAGCCCCGGCCCAGCGCGGCGCGCAGGTCGGAAAACTGGATGTCGCGCAATTCGGGTATGCGCGACGGCGGCGGTGCCGATGCCTCGGTCATCATCCTCTCCCCACGTGGCGCGCTTCCACGGGGCACAGGTTGCCAAATACCGGACCGCAAAATCAACGAGAAAGCGGCCGTCCGGCCTTTCAGTCGTCGGCCTGGGCCTCGGCGCGGCTCTTGCCGGCGACATCCATGGCCAGCGTCGCGGCCATGAACCGGTCGAGATCGCCGTCAAGCACGCCCTGCGTGTCGGAGGTTTCGACACCGGTGCGCAGGTCCTTCACCATCTGGTAGGGCTGCAGCACATAGGACCGGATCTGATTGCCCCAGCCGGCATCGCCCTTGGCTTCGTGCTGGGCGTTGATTTCGGCGTTGCGGCGGTCCAGTTCCTGCTGGTAAAGCCGCGCCTTCAACGCGGCCATCGCGTTGGCGCGGTTCTGGTGCTGCGACTTTTCCGAGCTTGTCACAACGATACCGGTCGGCAGGTGGGTGATCCGCACGGCCGAGTCGGTCGTGTTGACGTGCTGCCCCCCGGCACCGGACGAACGGTAGGTGTCGATGCGGATTTCATTGTCCGGCACGGTAATCTCGATATTCTCATCGACCACCGGATAGACCCAGACCGACGAAAACGAGGTATGGCGCCGCGCCGCGCTGTCATAGGGCGAAATCCGCACCAGCCGGTGCACCCCGCTTTCGGATTTCAGCCAACCATAGGCGTTTGGCCCGGAAATCTTGTAGGCGGCGGATTTGATGCCCGCCTCTTCGCCCGCGCTTTCCGATTGCAGTTCGACCTTGTAGCCCTTCTTTTCCGCCCAGCGCACATACATCCGCGCCAGCATGGAGGCCCAGTCGCAGCTTTCGGTGCCGCCGGCGCCGGAATTGATCTCCAGGAATGTGTCGTTGCCGTCGGCCTCTCCGTTCAGAAGCGCCTCGACCTCCTTTTCGGCCGCCGTTTCGGCCAGCGCCTTCAGCGCCGCCTCGGCCTCGGCGACGATCTCGTCATCGCCCTCGGCCTCGCCCAGTTCGATCAGTTCGGCATTGTCGCGCAGCCCGGCCTCGATCTGCTTGTAGGTCGCAACCTGATCCATCAGCACCTGACGGTCGCGCATCAGCTTTTGCGCCTTGGCCGGATCGTTCCACAGATCGCCATCCTCGATCATCGCGTTGAACTCTTCCAGCCGGTGCGGCGCGGTTTCCCAGTCCATCCGCTGGCCTAGAAGCTTCAACGACTTCTCGATCGCCTGAACGACATTCTGAATTTCGGCCCGCATGGGTCCCCCGGCTCGACTGGACTGGCCGCATATAGGACGGATCGGCGCGGCTCGGCAAGGGTCAGACCCCGGTCGCGACCTCGACCAGAACCGCCCCGATCCGGCCCGGTGCCAGCACCGCATCCTGCGCCGCGGCGACATCGGCAATCGCATAGCGCGCCGCAACCGGGTGACCTAGGGCACCGGTGGCCAGCCAGCCGCCGATATCGGCAATCGCAGCACGGCGCGCGGCGGCCGGCAAAGTGTAGACCAGAACCATTCGCAGGCTCTGGCCGGCGAACATCATCGGATAGAACGGCAGGACCGGTTCGGGCACCGCCATCGAGCCATAGGCCGCGATCGCGCCGTTTTCTTTCAGCACCGCCCGCGTCTGGGGCAGGTTGCCGCCGAACTCGACCTCGACGATGCGGTCGACACCCTGGCCACCGGTCGCATCGAGGATGGCGGCCGCAGCATCGCCGGCGCGATAATCGATCACGCAATCGGCGCCCATCGCGCGGGCGTGGGCGGCCTTTTCGGCAGAAGACACCGTGGTGATGACCCGCGCGCCGGCCAGTTTGGCCATCTGGATCGCATAGGCGCCAACGCTGCCGGCCCCGCCGGTCACCAGAACGTCCAGCCCGGCCACCGGACCTTCGGCGAAAAGACAGCGATGCGCGGTCTGTGCCGGAATGCCCAGGCAGGCACCGTCGTCATAACCCGCCGCATCGGGCAGCGGCACCGCCTGCGCCTCGGGCAGCGCCACGTAATCGGCGCAGGTGCCGAAGGCCCGCCCCCAGGCCGCATTCCAGAGCCAGACCCGTTCGCCCACCCGCGCCGGATCGACACCGTCACCGGTGGCCACGATCCGCCCGGCCCCGTCGCTGTGCGGGATGACGCGCGCGAATGCCAGCGCCCCGCGCGCGCCGGCGCGGGTCTTGGCATCCGAGGGGTTGACGCCGGACACCGCCACGCGGACCAGAACCTCGCCCGGCCCCGGCTCGGGCCGGGGCAGGTCCAGAAGCTCAAGCACCTCGGCGGCGGGGCCGGTGCGGCTGTAGGCGGCGGCGCGCATCGGCTCAGGCGTTGACATCGACGACGACGCGGCCCTTGACCTGGCCTTTCAGGATGTCGCGGCCAAGCTGCGGCAGATCCGAAAGCGTGGCCGGCTGGATCATCGATTCCAGCTTGTCCATCGGCAGGTCGGCGGCAATGCGCTGCCATGCGCGGACGCGGTTGGCATAGGGCTGCATGACGCTGTCGATGCCCAGCAGGTTGACGCCGCGCAGGATGAAGGGCGTGATCAGCGCGCCCTCGATCGCGGCGCCGCCGGCAAGGCCCACCGCGGCAACCGAACTGCCGTATTTCATCTGCTTGAGGACCCGGCCCAGCATGGCGCCGGCCACGGCATCGACGCAACCCGACCAGGCTTCGGCCTCCAGCGGCTTGCGCGTGACCTCTGTCAGGTCCTCGCGCGCGACGATCTGGCTGGCCCCGAGCCCCTTCAGATAGTCCGCCTGTTCCGGCCGGCCGGTCACGGCGGCAACCTCATGGCCCAGTTTGGCGAGGACCGCGGTCGCGACCGAACCGACGCCACCGGCGGCGCCAGTGACCAGCACCGGCCCCTGACCGGGCGCGAGGCCATGATCTTCCAGCGCCATGACCGACAGCATCGCGGTCAGCCCTCGCGTTCCCACCGCCATCGCCTGCCGCGGCTCAGCCCCGCCGGCAGCGGCACCAGCCAGTCGGCCTGACCCGCGCCTTTTGCGCATAGCCGCCCCACCAGACCTCGCCCACGCGCGCCAGCCGGTCAGCACGACCTTGTCGCCGGGCTTGTAGCGCGTCGTCCGAGGTCGACCGTGCCCGCAAAGTCGATGCCGGGCATGTGGGTAGTTGCGCACCAGACCGCCGCCCGGCCCGATGCACAGCCCGTCCTTGTAGTTGACGGTCGAATAGTCGACGGCGACGGTAACCTCACCGGCAGGCAGCATGTCCTCGCCGATGTCCTCGACGGCCGCGACCGGCTTTTCCTCGCCTTCCTTGCGAACGATCAGGGCTTTCATCATCTCTCCTTCCCGCGGGGCCGACCCGCGTCACATCAGATCCAGAATCTCGATTTCACTTCGGCAGGCCGCAGCCCGGCCGGGGTTTCCACCTCAAGACGGGTGCCGGCATCCCAGTGCGAACGTTCCACCATGCCGATGGCCACGTTGACGCCGAAAATCCGGCGACCGCGCTCGCGGGTCGTCACCTGACCGACGCGCCGGCCACCGGCCAGCAGCGGCCAAGCGGCGGTGATCGGGGGAATGTCGCCGCCGATCTCGATCGGGCGCACCTGCTGGACGGGTTCGGCCCGCGCCATCAGCCCTGCCTTGCCGATGTAGTCGCGCGGGCTGTTGACGAACTTGCCCAGCCCGCATTCGAACGGCGTGTTGTCGCGCGTCATGTCGTTGCCATAGCTCAGAAGGCCGCCCTCGACCCGTTCCATGGTCGAGGGGCAGCCGGCGCGCACGTTCAGATCCTCGCCCGCCGCCATAAGCGCGTTCCAAAGCGGCATGCCGTATTCGCCGCCCTCGACATAAATCTCGAACCCGCCCTGCTTGGAATAGCCCGAGCGCGCGACGACGAAAGTCGTGTCCTGAAACGTCAGACGCTTGTAGCGGAAGAAGCGGATCGCGCGCGCCTCTTCGCCGAAGACCCGTGCCATCAGATCGTCGGACTTCGGGCCCTGCACCGCCAGCGGGCTGACATCGGGTTCCCAGACCCGCACATCCAATGCCAGAGCATCCGCGATGCCGAGGACATAGTGCAGATAGTCGCTGTCGGCGACCGAAATCCAGTAATGGTCCTCGGCCAGCTTGACCAGTACCGGATCGTTCAGCATGCCGCCGTCACGGTCGATCGCCGGCATGTAATAGCACTGGTCGGCCGCCATCTTGTCCAGATCGCGCGGGCTGATCATGTCCAGCAGCCGGCGCGCGTCCGGCCCCTGCACCGCGACCTGACGTTCGCAGGCGACATCCCAGACCTGAACATGGGATTTCAGGTGGCGGTAATCCTCTTCCTGGCTGGCAAAGACCGAAGGCAGAATCATCCGGTTGTAGACGGTGCAGACGGACATGCCTGCCGCGTCGACGCCGGCCGAAAACGGTGTGCGCCGCACCCGGCGCGAGGGGAAAATCGTGGCCATGATTGGTGGTGTGCTCCGTTGGGCTCAGTTCGGCCCGTGCCAGTCGATCTGGCAGATTTCGGCCGAACGGCCGTCAAAATCCCAAACCCGGCCAAAGGCGCGGACCCGGCCTTTCGAAGCCTTGGCCACGGTGATGTCGGGACCCATCCAGTATTCGGTATTGGTCACCACGATATCCTCGCCGCCAGTGCCCGGCACCGGTGCAATCTCGCCCTTGATGGCGCGGCCCACGGTCAGGCGGCGGGTCTTGCCTTCGGTTTCGAACGAAACCGGCGCGCGTTCGGCGCCCAGAAACTCGCTGACCAGAACCTTGAACAGCCCGGTCGTGCCGCGCGCCTGCCCGGTGAAGACCTTCAGCAGCCCCTCATAGGCCTTGTCGGATGCGCGTTCGTCGATATAGGCGGCCGCCTTCCAGTTGCCGCGCCCCATCTTGCCGGGAATCTCCAGCAGCAGGCCGATGTTGAGACCGGAAATATCTTCGCCGTCGTAGTGTCCCTTGTCGATGCGGATCCCGGCCCAGCCCATGCAGTAACCTTCGGTCGGCGGGTGATCGCCAAGCGAGATCACGCAGGGACAGAAGACGGTGCAGTTGCAGTTCAGGATCAGTTCGCCCTTGATTGCCCATTGCGGCAGGTCGGCCATGTCATATCCTCCGTTTCAAACCAGTGTCAGGGCCCGGGTCAGCGCCCAGAACCCGGTGAAGATCAGCAGCCAGCCCGCCGGGCGCGTCAGCCAGCGCCCGATGTCGGGCAGTTTTTCCAGCACCATGAAGGCGGTCGCCGCCCCCATCCACAGAAGGTTCATCGTGCCGCCGACAAAGCCGAGCGCCATCAGCGCCCAGCAGCAGCCAAGGCAAAGCGCGCCAAGCTGCGCGCCCATGCGCAACGCCGCCAGTGGTCCGGGACGCCAGCGTTCGATGAAGAAGGTCAGCGGCAGGCGGCATTTCGTCAGACAGGCCTGTTTCAGCCGCGAAAACTGGTATCCACCGGCCAGAAACAGCAGTGCCGCCGTCAGCCATGGCGACAGGCTGACACCCAAGGGTGACAGAAGCCCGGCCTTCGACAGCCCAGCCTGCGCCAGCGCACCGGCAGCCGCCGCACCCAGCCAGACCAGCATGTAGCCAGCGACCAGCGCCGCCATGGCGCGCGCTCCGCCCGCGCCGGCATGGCCGAGATCGGCAAAGGTGGACAGCGCCGGCACGAAGGTAGGCAACATCATCGCCAGGCTCATCAGCGCCCACATCGCGTAAAGTGCAGCCAGGTCCGCCTGACCCGCCGACAGGCAAAGCGCCGCCCAGAAATCGGCCGGCATGGCCCCCAGATCGGCGCCCGGTCGCGTCGCGCCCATCCGCGCCACCCCGACCCATGCGGCCAACACCAGCGCATAGAAAACCGCCCAGAGCCCGACCCGCAACAGGCGGGCAGAACCGGCAATCGGGCTGTGGCTGATTTCGGACATGGCAGCGAAAACCGGTGGACGAATGGCCCCTCTCTGCCTAGGGTCGTGGCAAACGGATCAAATGTCAAACAATTAATGTCTGACATTTGGCCGCAGCGCGACGGGAGCCGGCAGAATGCAGAAATATACGCTTGCGGGGGAAGGCGAACTGCCGGTCCGCATCGCCGAGGCGATCCGCGACGCGATCGTCGGCGGGCGGCTGATCGTCGATGAACGCCTGCCGTCGGAACAGGAACTGGCCGAACAGTTCGGCGTGTCGCGGCCAACCGTACGCGAGGCGCTGAAACGGCTCGCGGCACAAAGCCTGATCCGCACCCAGAGGGGCGCGACCGGCGGCGCCTTCGTAAACCGGATTTCCTATGACGAGGCGGCCGAACAGCAGATCACCACTTCGACCCTTCTCTTGTCGATGAACGCCGTCGATTTCGAAACCGCCTGCGAGGCGCGTTACGCGCTGGAACGCGCCTGCGTGCCCTTCGCCGCCGAACGGCGCGGTGCCGACCATCTGGCCGCGATGCGCGCCGAGATTCACCGTCAGGGCCAGCCCGGGCTCTCGGACGAGGGATTCTGCGCCTCGGACGTGGCCTTTCACCGTGCGCTGGTCGATGCCGCCGGCAACCCGATCCTGTCCTATCAGCTTGCCGGCGCGGTCGAGGCGATGCAGCCCCTGATGAACATGATCACCTTTCCCGCCCGGTCGCGCGAACGGATCGTGACGCTGCATGGCGCCATCGCCGACGCGGTCGAGGCCGGCCGTGCCGAACCGGCCGAGACGGCGCTGGCCGAACTGGCGCGCTATACGGTGGAGCTGGCGGAAAATGTCCGCCAAAGCCGGCGCGAGCGGCAGAAACGGGGCTGACGGCGGGTGCGGGAATACCCGATTTCTTTAATCAGGTATTGACCTGATAAAAAGACTCAGGTTTAACGCGGGCAAGCAACCGACCAAAGGAACCGCCCGATGACCCGTCACGCCCTGCCCTTCGCCCTTGCGGCCGCCACACTGGCAAGCCCCGCCCTGGCCGAAGAGGTCAACGTCTATTCCCTGCGCCAGCCGGAACTGGTGCAGCCGCTTTTTGACACCTTCACCGCCGAAACCGGCATTGCCGTCAATGTCGCCTTTGTCGACAAGGGCATGACCGAACGTCTGGTTGCCGAAGGCAGCCGCAGCCCGGCCGATCTGGTGATGACGGTCGATATCGCCCGGCTGGCCGAAATCGTCGATGCCGGCGTCACCCAGCCCGTCACCTCGCCGGTGCTCGAGGCCAATATCCCGGCCGAATTCCGCGACCCTGAAAACCAGTGGTTCGGGCTGACCACCCGCGCGCGCATCGCCTATGCCTCGCGCGACCGCGTGGCCGACGGCGAAATCACCACCTACGAAGATCTGGCCGACCCGAAGTGGACGGGCCGCATCTGCACCCGGCCGGGCACACATGACTACAACCTCGGCCTGATGGCGGCGATGATCGCCCATCACGGCGAAGAGCAGGCCAAGGCCTGGGCCGAAGGGTTGCGCGCCAATCTGGCCAAGAAACCCGAAGGCAACGACCGCAGTCAGGTCAAATCGATCTGGGCCGGCGAATGCGATATCTCGCTGGGCAATACCTATTACATGGGCGCGATGCTGGCCGATCCTGAACAGACCGAATGGGCCAATTCGGTGCGCATCGTCTTCCCGGTCTTCGAAGGCGGCGGCACGCATATGAACGTCTCGGGCGTGGCGATGACAAAGGCCGCGCCGAACCGCGACGCGGCGCTGAAACTGATGGAGTTCCTGTCTTCGGACGAGGCGCAGCGCATCTATGCCGAGGTGAACCACGAATTTCCGGTGAAACCGGGCGTTCCACGTTCGGAGCTTGTCGCAAACTGGGGCGATTTCACCCCCGATGCGCTGAACATGATGGAGATTGCCCGTAACCGCCCTGCCGCGCTGCGCCTGATGGAAGAGGTGAATTTCGACGGCTGATCCGACCTTTCCGGCAACCGGCATCAAAGGGGGGCGAAGGCCCCCCTTTTTCGTCGCGCCGCTCTGGACATCGCCGGGGCCTTGCGCTTTCCTGCCGGCTTGGCGAAAGGAGCCCCCCATGACGACGCCGCGCAATATCATCATCGACACCGACCCCGGACAGGACGATGCCGTGGCGATCCTGCTGGCGCTCGCATCGCCGGAGATCGAGGTTCTGGGCATCACAGCGGTCGCCGGCAACGTGCCGCTGGCGCTGACCCAGCGTAACGCGCGCATCGTCTGCGAACTGGCCGGCCGGCGCGACGTTGCGGTTTACGCCGGCTGCGACCGGCCGATGACGCGCAAGCTGGTGACGGCCGAATATGTCCATGGCAAGACCGGGCTTGACGGGCCGGAACTGGCCGAACCCACGATGCCGCTGCGCGATGGCCATGCTGTCGATTTCCTGATCGACACGCTGCGCCGCGAACCGGCCGGAAGCGTCACGCTGGTACCGATCGGCCCGCTGACCAACATCGCCACCGCCTTTGCCCGCGCACCCGATATCGTCGAACGCGTGCAAGAGATCGTGCTGATGGGCGGCGCCTATTTCGAGGTCGGCAATGTCACCCCGGCGGCCGAGTTCAACATCTATGTCGACCCCGAGGCGGCCGATATCGTCTTCCGTTCGGGCGTCCCTCTGGTCGTTGCCTCGCTCGACATCACCCACAAGGCGCTGACGACCCGCCCCCGGATCGAGGCGTTTCGCGCCCTTGGCACCGAGGTCGGCCGCTGCGTCGCCGAATGGACCGATTTCTTCGAACGCTTCGACATGGAGAAATACGGCAGTCAGGGCGCGCCACTGCACGACCCCTGCACCATCGCCTATATCCTGCGCCCCGATCTCTTTTCCGGCCGTCATATCAACGTGGAAATCGAGACACGGGGAGAGTTGACCCTTGGCATGACCGTGGCCGATTGGTGGGGCGTGAGCGGGCGCGCGCCGAACGCGCTGTTTCTGGGCGATATCGAAGCCGATGGATTTTTCGGGCTATTGACCGAACGGCTGGCGCGGCTCTGATCCACCACTGGTGGGCCGGCGCGAAACGGCCTGTTTCCGCCGGTCGGCTTGTATCGCGGTTGTCTGACCCCATCTCATGTGCAATCAGCGGTTATCAGGCAACAGGCAGGGTTCCGATGCGCAAGATCGTTATGATTGCTGCGGCCGTCGCCGCCATTTTCGCCGCGCCCTACGTCGCGGCGCAGGACTTTCTGCCGCGCTACAGCGTGACCGGCAGCTATACCGCGGTACTGGACGGCAGCGCGATGCGGTTTTTCGTGACCGATGACACGGGCGAAAACACCCGTGGCGCCGAGGCACACGAAATTCTGGGCAAGGTCTTCATCAACATCGTCGGCCGGACCGATGACGGTTCGGGCACCCCTGCCGCGCCGGTTCTGGCGCTTCAACTTGGCCCCGACGCACCGCCGCCCACCCGCCTTTCGGAGATTACCCTTCTGATCGACGGCATGATCCTGACCGCGATGACCGATATCGGCGGCAGCGCCGAGGCAACAAATGTGGTCTATGGCGCGGGCGGACAGCTGAGTTTTGATTTCACCGGAACGCTGATCGAGGTGTCGCGCGCCGATGACGGCGCGTTGTCGCCGGTCAGCGGTGGCGTGCAACGACAGATTTCTGGCAGCTTCGCCGGCATCGTTCCCGTGCAATAGCCCTGAACCGGGCGGGGCTCCCGCAGTGCCCGGTTATCGGCGCAACTTGCGAAACCGTTCGCGGTTCTGGGCGATGAAGGCCCGGATCAGCCGGGTCAGCCCGGCAAAGCGGCGCCCCTTGAGAAACAGGTAGCCGGCAACCGAACCGATGGCCGCGCCCACGGTATCGACGATCAGGTCGCCCATCGTGTCCAGAAGCCCCGATTTCTGCATGTTCAACCCGAAAAGCTGGTCCATGCCAAACTCGAAGACCTCCCACAGCGCCCCGATGGTGATGGCAAAGCAGAAGCCGAAAAAGGCGATCGCGCTGGCCGGCGCGGCGAACCGGTCGCCTTCGAACATCATGAAGACGGCCAGAAAGCCGATCATCCCGAAGCCGAGCGCCGAACCGCCATGCAAGAGGATATCCCACCACCAGTAGCGGTTGTAGAAATCCGCCGCCTCGCCCAGAAAGATCGTGGCGAAGATGAAAAGCGCGATGGCGGCGACGAAACTGACCGGCAGACGCACGCCAAGCCGGCTTTGCAGCAGGATCGGCAGCGTCGTCAGCGCGAAGGCCGCGACCGAAACGAAGGCCAGCGACCAGCGCAACTGGAACATCGCGACGGCGAAGGCCGAGAACAGCACCGCCCAGATGGCCCAGACGATCAGGCTCTGCTTGCGAATTTCCTCGCCAATTCCCATGTCTCTTCCATGCAGCTTGCACCCCAGATATCGGAAGCGCATGGCGCAAAGTCCAGCCCGGAGAGGCCGGTCCGCGTGGCAAGCTACAACATCCGCAAGTGCCTGGGCATCGACCGGCGGCGCGACCCGGCCCGCATCATGCGGGTCATCGCCGGGCTGGGCGCCGATATCGTCGCGCTGCAAGAGGCCGACCACAGGCTGGGCGCGCGCCCGGCGGCACTGCCGGCGCATATGGCCCGCGATCACGGGTATGAACCGCTCGCGGTCGGCGAAAGCCACAGTCTGGGCTGGCACGGCAATGCAATCCTGATCCGCAGGGGGATCGGTCTTTTGCGCGTCGAACGCCTGCACCTGCCGGGGCTGGAGCCGCGCGGTGCGGTCCTGGCGGAACTGGCACCGGGCCCGGTCCCTCTGCGGCTTGTCGCCCTGCATCTGGGTCTGCGTGCAGCCGACCGGCGCCGCCAGATCGCGGCCATCGACCGCTGGCTTGCTGGGCGTGCGCCGATGGCCACGGTGGTGGCGGGCGATTTCAACGAATGGGGACCGGGGCACTGGCCGGGGCTGACGCTGCTTGCACCCGGACCCAGCTTTCATGCCCGCCTGCGGCTGGCCGCGCTGGACCGGATCGGGTTTTGCGACCGTCTTCAGCCCCAGGCCATGGGGCTGGTTGAAACCGGCGAAGCCGCGCGCGCCTCCGATCACCTGCCGATCTGGGCCGATTTCCGGCCGCGCGACACGGCCGGATAACCGCCGCCGGCGGCCCCGATCAGCGCCGCCGTGTCCAGCCGTAAAGGCAGATCAGTTCGTGCGCGACATGGGCGCCGGCAATCGCCGTGGCCCCGGTCGTGTCGTAGGCTGGCGACACCTCGACCACATCGCCGCCGACCATGTTGATCCCGGCCAGATCGCGCAGCATGGCCGCCACCTGCCAGCTGGCCAGCCCACCCCAGACCGGCGTGCCGGTCCCCGGCGCAAAGGCTGGATCGAGGCAGTCGATATCGAAGGTCAGATAGCATGGCCCGTCACCGAGGTTGGCTTTCGCGCTGGCGACAGCGGCGGCGGTACCGTTTTCGTGCACCTCGCGCGCATCGATCACATGGGCCCCCATGAAATCGTCATTATGCGTGCGAATACCGATCTGAACCGACCGCTTGGGGTCGACGATGCCCGACTTGATCGCCTTGTAAAACATCGTGCCATGGTCGATGCGCGAAAAATCGTCATCCGGCCAGGTGTCGGAATGGGCGTCGAAATGCAAAAGGCCAAGCGGCCCGAACTTTTCGGCATAGGCCTTGAGGATCGGAAAGGTGATGTAGTGATCGCCGCCAAGCGTCACCGTGCCCGCGCCGGCCGCCAGAATGGTCCGGATATGGCGCGTCAGCGCGTCAGGAAAATCGGCCACCTTGGCATAGTCGAAGGCCAGATCGCCATAATCGACGATCTCCATTTCATCCAAGGGTGAATAACCCCAGCCATAGGGCGGGTCGAACGGTTGCAACGCACTGGCCTCGCGCACTGCGCGCGGGCCAAAGCGGGTGCCCGTGCGGTGCGTGACGGCCTGATCGAAGGGCACGCCGGTAATCGCCAGATCGACGCCGGTCAGGTCCTTCGAATAGCGCCGGCGCAGAAAGCTGGTGGCGCCGCCAAAGGCGTTTTCATAGGCAAGACCGCGCCGTTCGGCACGGCTGAAGGCGAGGTCGACCTCGTTCTTGGCATCTTCCAAAGCCATGGGTTGGGCTCCGCGATTGGGGTCTGGCGTCGTTCAAGCCGGAGACGCCGCCGATCCGGATAGGCCAAACCGACGCGATTTCCCGCGCGCTGTCAAGGCTTTTGATCAAATTCGCCTAGAGCGGCTGTGCCACCTCGACAAGGCGCGCGAAGAAGCTTGCGCCGATCGGGCTGATCGCATCGTTGAAATCATAGGCAGGGTGGTGCAGGCCCGCGCCCGGCCCCTGCCCCAGGAACAGATAGGCGCCCGGCCGCGCCTCCAGAAGATAGGAAAAATCCTCGGCCCCCATCTCGCGGCCGGCATCGGTGCGAACGCCCGCCTCGCCCGCCACATCGGCAGCGACGCGCGCGGCAAAGGCGGTTTTTTCCGCATCGTTCACCGTCGCCGGATAGCCGATTTCATAGTCGATCGCGACCGTCACGCCGAAGGCCTGGGCATGGCCCTTCACGATCGCTTCGAACCGCTCTTGCAGCATCGTGCGAACCTCCGGCCGGAAGCTGCGGATGGTGGCCGCAAAGAACGCGGTTTCGGGAATGATGTTCGACGCGGTGCCCGACTGGAACATGGTGACGGAAACCACCGCCTCGTCCAGCGGGTTGAGGTTGCGCGCGACAATGGTCTGCAACGACGACAGCATGGCGACGCCGGCGGCGATCGGATCGGTGCAGTGGTGCGGGTTGGCGCCATGGCCCCCTTTGCCGGTAACGGTCACACGCGCGGTATCCACAGCGGCCATGATCGGCCCCGGCGTGGTCACGAACTGGCCCAGCGGCACGCCGGGCGCGTTGTGCAGCGCATAAACCTGTGAAATGCCGAACCTCTCCATGATGCCTTCGCGCACCATGACCTCGCCACCGCCACCCTCTTCTTCGGCCGGCTGGAAGATGAGCGCCACGCGCCCCGAAAACCGCCGCGTCTCGGCCAGGTATTTCGCAGCGCCCAGAAGCATCGTGGTATGGCCGTCATGGCCGCAGGCATGCATCTTGCCCGTATGGGTCGAGGCATGCGGCAGGCCGGTTTCCTCGGTGATCGGCAGCGCGTCCATATCGGCGCGAAGCCCGATGGTCGGCCCCGCGCCCTGCCCTTCGATGATCGCCACGATGCCGGTCTTGGCGATCCCTTCGTGGATCGCGTCGACGCCGAATTCGCGCAACCGCTCGACCACGAAGCCCGAGGTCTCGGGCAGGTCGAATTCCAGTTCCGGATGCTGATGCAGCCAGCGCCGCCAGCCCCTCATCTCGTCGGAATAATCGGCAATGCGGTTGATGACGGGCATGATGCACCTCGGCTGCGGAATTTGAGCAAATTCTCAGAGCCGCGCGAAATAGGCAATGGGCAAAGAATGGCGTCGCCCCCGCCGCCCCGTGGACTTCGCCCGGCGCATGGCCTTTTATGGCCGCGAACCGCAAAAGGAACCGCCATGCCCCGCGACCGCGATGAAAGCCAGCGCCTGTGCCTCGACCCAAAAGGAGGCATGCCCCGGCTTCTGGAGATCATGGCGCGACTGCGCGACCCCGACACCGGCTGCCCCTGGGATGTCGAACAGAATTTCGCAACCATCGCGCCCTACACGATCGAGGAGGCCCATGAGGTCGCCGATGCGATCGAACGGCAGGCCTGGGGCGAGCTGGAAGGCGAATTGGGCGATCTGCTGTTGCAGACCGTCTATCACGCCCAGATGGCGGCCGAGGCGGGCCATTTCACCTTTGACGACGTTGTCGCCAATATCGCCGGCAAGATGGTCGCCCGCCACCCGCATGTCTTCGGCGATGAAAGCCGCGACAAGACGGCCGAGGATCAGACCCGCGACTGGGAACGGATGAAGGCCGCCGAACGTGCCGGCAAGGCGCAAAACGGCGTGCTGGATGGCGTCGCCGCCGGCCTGCCGGCGCTGATGCGGGCGATCAAGCTGCAAAACCGCGCCGCGCGCGTCGGTTTCGACTGGCCCTCGACCGACGAGGTTCTGGACAAGATCGTGGAGGAGGCGCAGGAACTGGTCGAGGCGCGCGACAGCCTTGGCCCCGAAGCGCTGGCGGAGGAATTCGGTGACATGCTGTTTGTCATGGCGAACCTCGCCCGCCATCTGGGAATCGATGCCGAAGCGGCGCTGCGTGGCGCCAATGCCAAGTTCACCCGCCGGTTCCAGGGGATAGAGGCGCGGCTGGCGGCCATGGGCAAGCGCCCAGAGACCAGCGACCTGGCGGAAATGGACGCGCTGTGGAACGCCGAAAAGGCCGCCGAAAAAGCAACGAAAGCGGGAGAGTGAGATGATCGACGACGACACGTTTGCCAAGGGGCTGGCCAAGCGCAAGGCCGTGCTTGGCGCCGATTATGTGGATCGCAACCTGGCTGCGGCCGACGATTTCAACCGCCCCTTCCAGGAGGCGATGACGCAATGGTGCTGGGGCTTTGGCTGGGGCGACGAAGCGCTGCCGCCCAAGACCCGCAGCCTGATGAACCTCGCCATGATCGGCGCGCTCGGCAAGATGCACGAATGGGAGATTCACTGTCGCGGGGCGCTGACCAACGGCGTGACCAACGACGAATTGCGCGCCGCCATCCATGCCGTCGGGATCTACTGTGGCGTGCCGCAGGCCGTCGAATGCTTTCGCGTGGCGCGCAAGGTGCTGGAGGAGGAAGGCCGGCTATAGCCCACTGAACCGGCAGGCTTGCCGGGCGGTTCAAAGCGCCCTAATGGCACGATGATGGCCATGTTCACCTTGCCCCGCCTGATCGCCTGTCTCGCCGCCGCGGGCGGCGCGGCGGGCTTTCTTGCCCTCGGCTTTCCCCTGCCGCTCCTGCTTGGCCCGATGTTCGGCTGCCTTGTCGTGGCGCTGGCGGGGGCGCCCCTGCAGGGCATGGGAACGCTTGGAACCGCGATGCGCACGCTTCTGGGCGTGGCGATCGGCACCACGGTCACGCCGGAACTCGTCGCCGAATTGCCCGGTCTCGGCCCGACGCTGGCGTTGATCCCGCTCTTCGTGCTGGCCATCGGTCTGGTCGGTTATCCCTTCTTCCGCCGGGTCATGGGCTATGACCATCCGACGGCCTTCTATTCGGCCATGCCCGGCGGCTTACAGGACATGCTGATCTTTGGCGAAGAGGCCGGTGGCAACGTCCGCGCCATGTCGCTGGTTCATGCGACACGGGTGCTGGTGATCGTGACTGCCGCGCCCGTCGTGCTGACGCTTCTGCACGGCACCGATCTGACCCGCCCGCCCGGCGCCCCCTTGCGGGAGTTCGACGAAGGCCAACTGGTTCTGATGGTCGCGGCAGGGCTGATCGGCTGGCGCGTGGCGGCGCGGCTGGGGCTGTTCGGGGCCTCGATCCTCGGGCCCCTGATCCTCGCGGCGGCACTCAGGCTGACCGGCATCCTGCAGTCGCGCCCGCCGGCCGAGCTGATCTGGCTGGCGCAGTTCTTCATCGGCCTGGCGGTCGGCGCGAAATATACCGGCATCACAGGCGCCGAACTGCGCCGTGACGTGGCCGCAGGGCTCGGCTATGCCCTGCTTTTGGCAGCAATCAGCCTTGTCTTCGTCGAACTGGCGTTGTGGTTGCGCCCCGGTGGCGGCATCGAAACGCCCTTGGCCTTTCTGCCCGGCGGTCAGGCGGAGATGGCGGTGATCGCGATGGTCGCCGGCGCCGATGTGGCCTTTGTCGTTGCGCACCACCTGTCGCGCATCTTTCTGGTCATCCTGTTCGCTCCGGTGGCGGCACGGCTGTTGCGCAAAGGCTGACGTTTTCGCCACGATTCGCTTTCGCGCGAATCAGGGGATTCACAAAGCCGCCGTGCTGTGCAAAGGTGCCCCCAGCCGCCCGTCAGAGGCGGCACCGAGGCCAGTATGACAAAGACCCGCAAATCGCCCGCCTTTGGCGCCATCGTCTACTACGCGCTTGCGCTTGTCGCCGGCAGCTATTTCGCGATTGCTGCGGTTCAGGGCGACCACGGCGTTTTCCGCCGCGTCCAGTTGGACGCCGAGGTTGACCAGCTGAGCATCGAGCGCGACCGTCTGAAGACGGAACTGGCGGCGCTGTCAAATCGGACCCGCCGGCTTTCGGACGAATTTCTCGACCTCGATCTTCTCGACGAACAGGCGCGCAGCGTGCTTGGCATGATGCGCGCGGACGAGGTCGTCATCCGCTGACAGCATCCGCTTCGCACCGGATCCGCCGCAACAGCGCCCCCGTCGGGCCGATTTCCGCTCGCCATCGGGCTTCCGTTGCGTTATCTTATAGTTTAACGTTGAACTATTATCCGAAACCACGGGAGTCCTTCGGCATGGCCGCACGAAAAACCCCTGCCAAATCAAACGTTTCAAAAGACGAGCTTCTGAAATACTACCGCGACATGCTGCTGATCCGGCGATTCGAGGAAAAGGCCGGTCAGCTATACGGCATGGGCCTGATCGGCGGGTTCTGCCACCTCTACATCGGGCAGGAGGCGGTCGTCGTCGGGCTGGAAGCGGCCGCGAAGGATGGCGACAAGCGCATCACCAGCTACCGCGACCATGGCCATATGCTGGCCTGCGGCATGGATGCCGGCGGGGTGATGGCGGAACTGACCGGGCGCAGCGGCGGCTATTCCAAGGGCAAGGGCGGCTCGATGCACATGTTCTCGAAAGAGAAGCATTTCTACGGCGGCCACGGCATCGTCGGCGCGCAGGTTCCGCTGGGCGCGGGCCTTGCCTTTGCCGACAAGTACCTTGGCAACGACAACGTGACCTTCACCTATTTCGGCGATGGCGCGGCCAACCAGGGCCAGGTCTACGAGGCCTATAACATGGCCGAGCTTTGGAACCTGCCGGTGGTCTTCGTGATCGAGAACAACCAGTACGCCATGGGCACCTCGATGAAACGCTCCACGAAAAGCCCCAGCCTGTGGGAACGCGGCGCGGCCTACGGCATCAAGGGCGAGGCGGTCGACGGCATGGATGTGCTTGCGGTCAAGGCCGCCGGCGAAAAGGCGGTGGCCGCCTGCCGGGCCGGCGAAGGCCCCTATATCCTTGAAATGATGACCTATCGCTACCGCGGACACTCGATGTCGGACCCGGCGAAATACCGGACCCGCGAAGAGGTGCAGAAAATGCGCGAGGAAAAGGATGCCATCGAACACGTGCGCGAACTGCTGTTGCAGGCCGGCCATGCCGATGACGACGCCCTGAAGGCGATCGACAAGGACATCAAGGCCATCGTCAACGACGCGGCCGAGTTTTCCAAGACCAGCCCCGAGCCCGACCTGTCGGAGCTCTGGACCGACATCTACGCCTGAGGGGGAAGAGACATGGCAACCGAAATTCTTATGCCCGCCCTTTCGCCCACGATGGAGGAAGGCACGCTGGCCAAGTGGCTGGTCAAGGAAGGCGACACGGTCACCTCCGGCATGATCATCGCCGAAATCGAGACCGACAAGGCGACAATGGAATTCGAGGCGGTCGACGAGGGTATCGTCGGCAAGATCCTGGTCGCAGAAGGCGCGGCCGGTGTGAAGGTGAACACCCCTATCGCGGTTCTGGTGGAAGAGGGTGAAAGCGCCGACGCGGCCGCCGCGACCCCCGCCGTCGCAGCCGAGGCCCCGGCGCCGGCCGCCCCGTTGCGGCCGCCCCGTTACCGCGGCGCCGGCCGCCCCGGTGGCCGACCGTTCGCCCGACTGGCCGGACGGCACGGCGATGAAGACAATGACTGTCCGCGAGGCGCTGCGCGAAGCCATGGCCGAGGAAATGCGCCGCGACGCCAATGTCTATCTGATGGGCGAAGAGGTTGGCGAATATCAGGGCGCCTACAAGATCAGCCAGGGCCTTCTGGATGAGTTTGGCGCCAAGCGCGTGATCGACACGCCGATCACCGAGCACGGCTTTGCCGGCATCGCGGTCGGTTCGGCCTTTGCCGGGCTCTCGCCCATCGTCGAATTCATGACCTTCAACTTCGCCATGCAGGCGATCGACCACATCATCAACTCCGCCGCCAAGACGCTTTACATGTCGGGCGGGCAGATGGGCTGCCCCATCGTGTTCCGCGGCCCGAACGGTGCCGCGGCGCGGGTCGGCGCCCAGCACAGCCAGGATTACGCCGCATGGTACGCGCAGATCCCCGGCCTGAAGGTCGTGCAACCCTATTCGGCCGCCGATGCCAAGGGCCTGCTGAAAAGCGCGATCCGCGATCCGAACCCGGTGATCTTCCTGGAAAACGAGATCCTCTACGGCCGCTCGTTCGAGGTGCCGGCGCTGGATGACTTCACCATTCCCTTCGGCAAGGCGCGCGTCTGGCGCGAAGGCAGCGACGTGACCATTGTCAGCTTCGGCATCGGCATGACCTATGCGCTGGAAGCGGCGGAGAAGTTGGCTGCCGAAGGCATCAGCGCCGAGGTGGTCGACCTGCGCACCCTGCGCCCGATCGACTATGACACGGTCATCGCATCGGTGATGAAGACCAACCGTTGCGTGACGGTGGAAGAGGGCTGGCCCGTCGGGTCCATCGGCAACCACCTCTCGGCCACGATCATGGAACGCGCCTTCGATTATCTCGACGCGCCGGTGATCAACTGCACGGGCAAGGACGTGCCGATGCCCTATGCCGCGAACCTTGAAAAGCACGCGCTGGTGACCACCGACGAGGTCGTGGCGGCGGTCAAGCAAGTCACCTACCGGTAAGGAGTACGCAGATGGCAACCGAAATCCTGATGCCCGCGCTGTCTCCGACGATGGAGGAAGGCACGCTGGCGAAATGGCTGGTGAAAGAGGGCGACACGGTCTCCTCCGGCGATATCCTGGCCGAGATCGAGACCGACAAGGCGACGATGGAGTTCGAAGCGGTCGACGAAGGCATCGTCGGCAAGATCCTCGTGGCCGAGGGCACCGCGGGGGTCAAGGTAAACACCCCCATCGCGGTGCTGGTCGAAGAGGGCGAAAGCGCTGATGCGGTCGCCGCTCCTGCCGCCGCCCCTGCAGCGGCACCGGCCGCGGCACCCGCGCCGGCACCCGCCCCCGCCGCCGCCGCCGCGGCCCCGGCCCCGGCCGCCCCGAGCGCTGGCGGTGCGCGGGTCTTCGCCTCGCCGCTCGCGCGCCGGATCGCCGCGCAGAAAGGCATCGACCTGACCGCGGTCAAGGGCACCGGACCGCATGGCCGGATCGTCAAGGCCGATGTCGAAGGCGCCAAACCCGGTGCTGCCGCACCGGCCCCGGCGCCGGCCGCTGCCGCAGCTGCCCCGGCCGCTGGAGCCGCCCCGGCCATGGCCACCGGTGCCGGCGCCGGGACGGTCATGAAGATGTTCGCCGACCGCGACTTTGAAGAGGTCGCGCTTGACGGCATGCGCAAGACCATCGCCGCGCGGCTGACCGAGGCAAAGCAGACCATCCCGCATTTTTACCTGCGCCGAGAGGTGCAGCTGGATGCGTTGATGAAGTTCCGCGGCCAGTTGAATGCCCAGCTGGAAAGCCGCGGCGTGAAGCTTTCGGTCAACGATTTCATCATCAAGGCCTGCGCCAATGCGTTGCAGGCCGTGCCCGATGCCAATGCCGTCTGGGCCGGCGACCGGATATTGAAGCTGAAGCCTTCGGATGTGGCGGTTGCCGTCGCCATCGACGGCGGCCTCTTCACGCCGGTGCTGAAGGATGCGCATCAGAAATCGATTTCGTCGCTTTCGGCCGAGATGAAGGATCTGGCAACGCGGGCGCGCAACCGCAAGCTGGCGCCACATGAATATGTGGGTGGCAGTTTCGCCATCTCGAACCTCGGCATGATGGGGATCGAAAACTTCGACGCCGTCATCAACCCGCCGCATGGCGCGATCCTGGCGGTCGGCGCGGGCCTGAAAAAGCCCGTCGTCGGCAAGGATGGCGAACTGACGGTGGCGACGGTCATGTCGATGACGCTGTCGGTCGATCACCGGGTGATCGACGGGGCCCTGGGCGCCGATCTTCTGAAGGCGATCATCGAGAACCTCGAAAACCCGGTGGCCATGCTGGCCTGATGGCGGCGCGGCCCCGGTTTCGGGGCCGCTACCACGCCACCGGCGTGCCGTCCCAGCATTGCAGGCGGGGCGGCTGGCCCGGTCGGGCTTCGGCGATGCGCTCTACCAGGCCGCGCGCCGCCCGGGCGGGCTCCATCTCGGCTTCGGCGCCGCCCATATCGGTGCGTATCCAGCCCGGATGCAGCAACAGAAAGGCCAGATCGCGAAGGTCGTCGGCCAGTTTGACGGTCGCGATGTTCAGCGCCGCCTTTGATGCCCGGTAGGCATAGTCGCCATCGGGGTCAAGCCCCTCGGCCAGCGATCCCGCGCGGCTGGAAATCATCGCAACAACGCGCGCTCCCGGCCCTGAGGTTCGGCAGCAGCGCACGGGTCAGAAGCACCGGCGCCAGCGCGTTGACCGCCATCACCCGGGCGAAATCCTGCGCCGCGACTGCGGAAAGCCCGCCGGTCGCCCCGCGAATGGCTGCGTTGTTGATCAGGATGTCGATCGGCTGGCCGGCAAGTTTTGTCGACAAGCTCTCGATGGCCGAAGCATCGGACAGATCGACCCGGTGCCAGACCACCGTTTTCGGCACATTCTCGGGCGGACGCCGCGACAGCGCCAGAACCCGCGCGCCCTGCCCCGCGTACTGCTGCACCAGTTCCCGGCCGAGCCCGCGATTGGCACCGGTAATCGCGACGCAAAGCGGGCCAGGTTCCGCCACCGCCACGCGATCAGACCGTGTTGCGGGCGATGCGGCCGAACAGTTCGCCGGAATATTTCAGCCGCCGTTGCTGGGTTTCGAAATCGACATGCGCCAGCCCGAACGGCACGGTATAGCCCGAGGCCCATTCGAAGTTGTCCATCAGGGTCCACGCGAAATAGCCGCGCACCGGCACGCCTGCACGCGCCGCTGCCGCCACCTCGCTCAGATGATCGACGATATAGCGGGCGCGATCCTCGTCATGCACGACGCCGTCTTCCCCCGGGATTTCCGGCGGCGTGGCCATGCCGTTTTCGGTGATCAGCAGCTTGGCGGGTGCATAGTTTTCGTAAACGAATTCCAGCGCATCGCGGATGCAGCGCGGCCAGATTTCCCAGCCCGTCGCCGTGTATTCGCCTACCGGATTCACCCGCGCGAAATCGAGCGGCGAAAGATCCTCTCCCGCACCGATGACCGAACGGCGGTAGACATTGATGCCGAGGTAATCCAGCGGCTGGCTGATGATGTCGAGATCGCCGGGGCGAATTTCGGGAAGATCGGCGGCGCAAAGCTCCAGAATGTCTTCGGGATAGGCGCCGTGAAACAGCGCGTCGAGATACCAGCGGTTCTGCACGCCTTCGAACCGGGTCGCGGCGGCCATGTCCTCGGGCAGGTCGCTGGCGGCGCTGACCAGGTTGAGGTCCAGAACGATGCCCACCTCGGCCTCGGGCAGCACTTCGCGCAGGCGCGGCACCGCCCGCCCATGCGCCAGCAACGCGTGGTGGCTGGCGGTCAGGCCGCCGCGAACGCCATCGGTCAGCCCCGGCGCATCCTCCCCCAGTGCATGACCGAACCAACAGAAAGTCCAGGGTTCGTTCAGCGTCGTCCAGTGGCCGACCCGGTCACCGAGCGCTTCGGCCGCTTGCGCGGCGTAATCGGCAAAGCGAGCGGCGGTATCGCGGCTGTACCACCCGCCAAGGTCCTGCAGTTCCGCCGGCAGATCCCAGTGGTAAAGCGTGACATAGGGCGCGATGCCCTCGGCCAGAAGCGCATCGACCAGACGGTCGTAATAGGCCAGCCCCGCGGGGTTCAGCCGCCCGCGCCCACCGGGTTGCAAGCGCGGCCAGGACAGCGAAAACCGGTAGGCGCCCAGGCCCATCTGCGACAGGAGCGCGATATCGTCGCGCCACAGATGATAGCTGTTGCAGGCCTGATCGCCGGAACTGCTGTCGACAATCGTGCCCGGCGTCGCCGTGAAGCGGTCCCAGATGCTTTCGCCCTTGCCGCCCTCGCGCGGTGCGCCCTCGATCTGGTAGGCGGCGGTGGCGGCCCCCAGAACGAAACCCGGCGGAAGTTCCAGCGCATCGGCCCGGTCTTCCAGCGGCAGGAGACTGTCAACGTTCCTTAGCATCGTATCTCCGTTCGATCGAGGCGATCAGGCTGGCCGCGGCCAGCGTCAGGAAGACATAGAGGATTGCTGCCGAATTGAAAGGCGCGAAGGGCAGGAACGAGGCCGACTGAAACTCGCGCATGCGCTGCGTCACGTCGCGCACCGAAAGGATCGACAGAAGCGAGGTGTCCTTCAGGATCGCGATGAATTCATTGCCCAAGGGCGGGATCACCACCTTCAGCGCCTGCGGCAGCACGACATGGCGCGCCACCATCCAGTTGTTCAACCCCAGCGACCGCGCTGCCTCGATCTGGCCTTTCGGCACCGCCTCGATTCCGGCGCGGAAGATCTCTGCCAGGTAGGCGGAATAGCCGATCGCGACGGCGATCACCCCGCGCAGGACGTTCGGCATGTCGATCGTGCCGCCGGAAACATCCTTCAGCGCGCCGGCAAAGGGCAGGCCGACGAACAGGATGATGACCAGCATCGGAATGCCGCGCACGGTGTCGATGAAGAACTCGGCCGTGACCGACAGGGGGTGGCGCTGGTGGTGATGGGCCGAAAAGGTCAGAAGCGCCAGCAACAGCCCGCCGACGAACAGGAACATCGACGGCAGCCGGTAGCGGTCGGGCAGGAAACGTTGGGTCCAGCGAACCGGTGCACCCGCGGGCGCCTGCGCCTCGGGCAGAAGCGCCGCCGACACCTGCTCGCCATCGGCCAGAAGCGACAGTGCCTGATCGGTCGTGGCGGCGCTGCGAAGCCCGATTTCCCGGTCGATATCGGGCGCGAATTCACCAAACCGGACGGTATCGACCAGCGCCTTGGGCGTGCCCTTGATGATCGCTACGCGCTTGTCGAGCGAGCCGACGAGAACATAGGAATCGTGCGGCTGCATCCACAGCGCGCCAGAACCGAGAAACGCCAAAACGCAAGCAATCGCCCAACGCCGTGTCGTGTGGCGCGACGGCGCCAGAAACAGCAAACCCGCCCAGAAAAGCCCCAGAAGAGCCGCCAGGATATAGGCGAAGATACCCGCCCGAAGCGTGGTGAAAAGCCCCGAGGCAAAACCCAGATGCGCGGCCAGCAGCACATAGGCCAGGCCCGCGCCGTTGATCGCGATGGCCGCACGCGCCAGCCAGCGCCCGATAGTCCCGGTGCGCCCGGGCATCAGTTCGGCCAGGGCGCCCAGCGCCAGCGCAACGCTCAGCCCCGCATAGGCCCAAAGCCCGCGCATGAGCGCCGCATCGACCAGCGCCGCGCCACCCGTCGTCATCTGCCGCGGCGTGACCGCCTTTTCCACCAGTGCCGAGGTCGCGGGGTCGAGCGCATTGGCCACGACCGACCGGGCCAGAGCCGAAATGTCGCCCACGCTGGCCAGCGCGACCGCCAGAATGGCGTTGGCAAGGACCGACACCAGGGCCAGCGAACGCCCCCGCGACCCCCGCCGCGACCCCGCCGCGCAATCGCAGCACCGGCCAGACAAGCCCCAGAACCAGGATCGTGACGACAACGGCCCAGTCGGCCAGCAACTGCCCGGCACCGGTTTCGATACCCACGATGGCGGTGATCGAACGGCGGTAGTTCGGCACCATCGTGAAGAGGTAGATCACGAAGGGCAGAACCGAGAGAATGACAAGGTTGGAGGGACGGATGCGGGCGAGCCGTTTCATCGCGCGGCCTTTTCGTCAGACGGGAAGCCGGGCGCCCCCGAAGGGGCACCCGTGAGTGTCAGGAAACACGCGAAGGTGTCAGTTGCTCCAGTATTTCGCAACCAGCGCGTCGATCGTGCCGTCGGCCTTGATCGCCGCCAACCCTTCGTTGAAGGCCGCTACGTTCTCATCGCCCTTGCGGAAGACGAGCCCGAGCGGATCGGCCTGCAAACCGGTGATCCCGATGATCAGGTCGCCCGCGAATTCCTTTTCATAGGCCGCGGCCGAGGTTCCGTCGATCACCACACCGGCCACGTCGCCGTTTTGCAGCGCGACGACCGCGCTGACGAAGGTGTCGTAAAGCGCCACGTTGTCACGCCCGACGAGGTCTTCGGCCAGCTGTGCATTGGTGGTCGCGGTCTGCGCGGCCAGCTTGCGCCCCGAGGCCTTGATATCGTCGATGGTCATGCCTTCATCCTCGACCTGCATCAACACCGCCTGGCTGACAACCAGATAGGGATCGGTGAAATCCATCGTCTGCTTGCGTTCGTCGGTAATCGACACGCCCGAGGCGACAAGGTCGAATTCGCCCTGCTGGAGCGCACCAAAGATGCCGTCCCATGCGGTGGTCACGAACTCGGCCGTGCAATTGATGCGTTCGCAGATCGCGTTGACGACATCGACGTCGAAGCCCACGACCTGCCCGGTGGCCGGGTCGATGGTTTCCATCGGCGGATAGGTGGTGTCGGATCCGATCTTCAGATGCGCGCCACCCAGATCGGCGGCTTGCGCCGCTGACAGGCTCAGGACCGCGAGGGCTGCGGCGAATAGCGTGGTTTTCATGTCTTTCTCCTCTGTTGATGGCGGCGCTGTTCCCCGCCGTCCGGTTCTAGGTTACGCCCCCTCGGCGCCTGTCAGCAACAGGCGCTTAGGGACTTTCGCAAGACCGCGACGAGGCGATCGGCCTCGGGCGCGGTAAAAACCATCGGCGGCTTGATCTTCAGCACATTGTCAAAAGGTCCGTCGGTGGAAATCAGAACGCCCTGCTGGCGCATGTGATTGACGACGCGCGAGGCCAGCGCAGTGGCGGGCTGGCGTGCCTCGCGGTCCGCGACCAGTTCGACGCCCAGAAACAGACCCATCCCGCGTACATCGCCAATCGCGGCACATTCGCCGGCCAGTTCACCCAGCCGCGCTTTCAGGCGGGTGCCGGTTTCTGCGGCGCGCGCCTGCAGGCCCTCGTCCTCGATCACATCCAGCACCGCCCGGCCTACCGCCATCGAAACCGGATTGCCGCCGAAGGAGTTGAAATACTCCATCCCGTTGGCAAAGCGCGCCGCCAGTTCCGGTGTGGTCACGACCGCGCCCATCGGATGGCCGTTGCCCATCGGCTTGCCCATCACCACGATGTCGGGCACGACGCCCTGGGTTTCGAAACCCCAGAAATGGCTGCCGACCCGGCCAAAACCGCATTGCACCTCGTCGGCGATGCACAACCCGCCGCGTTCGCGCACCGCGGCATAGGCCGCCGCCAGGTATCCCGGCGGATAGATCACCTGCCCGCCAACGCCCGACAGCGATTCCGCGATGAACGCAGCGGCGCCATCGCCGGTCCGCGCCGCCACCGCATCCAGACAGCGCCCGATATCGGCGCCATAGGCCCGCCCCGTGGCCTCGGTCATGCCCCTGTGCGGGCCGCGATAGGGATCGGGGAAGGCGGCAATCTGAACGTGGTCGGGCTGTGCGAACCCGCCCTTTCGCTTGAACTTGTAGGGCGAAACCGCAACCATGCCACCGGAATTGCCGTGATAGGCCCAGTCAAGCACCACCGTATCGGGCTTGCCCAGCGCCGTGCGCGCGATGCGCAGCGCCAGTTCGTTCGCCTCGGTCCCGGAATTGACGAAATAGGCGACGCCCAGATCGCCCGGCAACGTCGCGACCAGCCGGTCGGCATAGTCAAGGATCGGTTCGGAAAGATAGCGGGTATTTGTGTTCAGGCGTTCCGCCTGCCCGGCCAGCGCCGCCACGACATGGGGGTGGCAATGGCCGACATGGGTGATGTTGTTGACCGCGTCCAGAAAGCGCCGGCCGGTATGGTCGATCAACCACGCGCCCTGCCCGCGCACGATCTTCAAGGGCTCGGCATAGGCGGTCGAAAGCGAGGGGCCAAGCCGGTCGGACCGACGCTTGGCCAGCGCTTGCGGTGGTGCGGGATCGACGGTGAAGCTTTCCGGTTCCAGCCGCAGGATCAGGTTGGGATCAGGGCAGATATCGGCCCAGACATCCCACAGGCTGGCATGGCCGACACCGGCGAAATTGCCTCCGGTCTGCGACAGCATGTCGGTCATCACGTTCAGGTGCAGGTGTGGCGACCAGCCGCCGTTCTCATGCCAGTCGCCGAAATGCGCGATCAACTGGCCCGGCTCTACCCGCTCACCCGGCTGCAAAAGCCCCGGCAGGCTACCGCCCATATGGCCGTATAGCGTCCAGAAGGCAGTGCCGTCATCGGTTTCGTGGCGCAGGATCAGCGTATGGCCGTAGTCCAGCGGATCGGCGTTATAGGCGACATGCTCGACAACTCCGGCAAAGGGTGCGTGAACCGGCGTACCGGCGGCGGCAAAGATATCGACACCCAGGTGCCTTGTCCGCCGCTCGGGGCTCGCGGCATCGGCGAACTGGTCGGTCGCATAGACGGTGCGATGTTCGCCGTAAGGTCCGGTGCCATAGAACGCCTCGGTCTCGGGCAGGTTTTCGGGGCGCTGCGCCGCAAACCAGCCATCGAAGGCGCGGTCGGAAAAGGCCGGCATGCCGGGCTGGCTGCCGTCGGTCAGAAGCGCGATGCGCGCCGAAGTGGCGACATCGGGATCGAAAAGCGCGCTCGGGCGGGCGCCGGCCAGAAAGGTGCGAACCCGCTTGGCGCCGGCGGTCGCGTCATGGCCGGCCGCCTTGCGGTAAAGCGCCACGAAAAATTCCGGGTCGATCTGGTCGAGCCGTTCGAGAAGCGCGAAGGCCGGCGCCTGTGAGACGGTCAGATAGGTGTTTTCGGGATGCAGGGCGGCCTGACGCGATGACAGGCAGACCGACGCGGCCAGCCGCATCCGCATCAGATCGTAAAGTACGCCGGCTTCATCTTCGGTGATCGGAAATTCCGCCGCATAGTGTGAAATCAGCGCCCGCGAGGCGGCGTAAAGATCGGGCGCGTCCAGCAACGCATAGGCCAGCGCCACCGCAAGTTCGTTGACCGTCCTGCCATGGCACATGTCGCCGAAATCGATGAGCCCCGCGATGCGATCGGGGTCGTCGGCCGCGACGATGACGTTGTTGTCATTGGCATCCTGATGCAGAACCGAGGCGCGCAACGGGCTGAGGCGGGGCAGAACCCGGGCCTCGTAACGCTCGAACAAACCCGCGACCAGCGCCCGGCGAGCGGGATCGGCTATATCGCCGACATGGTCACGCAGCCCCCCGACATGGTCGAGCGACCAGGCAAAGTCCGGGCGAAAGGCCGCCGGGTGGCCAAAACCCTGCAAGCCACGCGACAGCCGGCCCAGATAGGCGCCCAGTGCCGAAAGCTGCGCCAGGCTTCGCGGCGCGGCCGCAAGCGGCGTACCGCCGACCCAGCGCACCAGCCGCACGATATGGCGCCGGCCCTCGAGATCGACCGTCACCGCGTCCTCGCCCTTCAGGGTCGCGATGACCTGCGGCAGGCCCTTCACCCCGACGCCGGACAGATGCGCGAGCGTTGCAGCCTGCAGGGCAATCTGTTCGGGGTCCTCCCCGGCATTGGCGATCTTCAGAACAAAGGAGCCCGCGCCGGTGTCAAGCCGCGCGTTCTGATCGCGTTCCGAAACCAGCGCCTTCAGACGGCCATCAACGCCCCAATGTGTCCGCGCGATGTCCAGCAGCGCCTCGGGGGTGAAAGCCGGCGGCGCCTGCGTGAAGGCCTGCATGCTCATCGCTCGCCGCCCGGCTGCAATCGATCATCGCTGCGGGCGATGAATGCGGGCATCAGCAAGGTCTGCAAATCCTCCGGCGGCTCGCCGGCCATGGCACGCAGGATGTGATCGCCAAGCCAGGCCGCCGGTGTGTGGATGGGCAGAAAATAGGTGGATATCGGCGGGTTCAGATAGGCCGATATGTTCAGATCGTCCGTGGCGTTGATGATCGCATCGCGCCCGTGCACCAGACCCGCAGCGGCAAATCCCGACAATGCCCCCAGCGCCACCGCTTCATTGGCGCAGACATAGGCGGTGGGCGGTTCGGGCCGCGCGGCAAGCCGCATCACGGCGGCCCGCCCGGCCTCCGGTGTCAGCCGCCCGGCAACCTCCAGCGCCGGGTCGTGGCTCAGGCCCACATCCGACAGCGCGCGGCGGTAGCTTTCGCTGCGCGTCCGCGCATAGGACTGTTCGTGCGGCGGGTTGATCAGCGCGATGCGCCGATGCCCGGCCGCAGCAAGCCGCAAGACCGTCTGCCGGACGACCCCGGCATTATCGGCATCCACGAAGGGATGCGCCGGATGCGCGCCGGTCGTACCATAGGTGACGAAAGGCATTCCCGCCTCTTGCAGGATCGCGACGCGTTCGTCGGTAACACGGGTTTGTGACAGGATCACGCCATCGGCCAGCCGTTCGCGCACGATGCGCTGCACGGCATCGACGGATTCCGCGAAATCGCGCACTGCGTGAATGGCCACGCGATAACCGGTGCCTTCGACCGCACGCGAGATGCCGGAAAGGATCGGCGCATATTCCACGCCCTCCCATTCGTCGCTGCCGGGTTCCGGCGCTGCCATGACCGCGGCGATCTGAAAGGTCTTTCCGGTTCGCAGCCGCACACCGTCAAGATTGGCCGAATACCCCAGTCTGCGCGCCACCTCCTCGACCCGCTTTCGGGTCTCGGGGCGCACCTGCGGCGATTGGCGCAACGCCTTCGAGACGGTCGCCGTCGACAGGCCGGTTTCGGCGCAGATCGTCCGGATCGTGGGCCTCGCCATCGCCGCCTTGGGCCTCCTCACGCCAAACCGGCACCCCGGATTCGGTGCCGCGCCCGGAAAAAATATAAACGTTTATATTTCCCGGCAACAAAAAAAAACCGCCCGACCCCGGCGGATCGAGCGGCAAAACACGAATTGGGGTAAAGGCGCGCTCAGCGCTCCTCGGACAGGATCTGGTCCATGGTCAACGACGGCTGGTCGCATCCGGCGCTGCCCACCACCCGTGCCGGAACGCCGGCGACGGTCGAACAGGCCGGCACCGGTTGCAACACGACCGAACCGGCAGCGATCCGCGAACAATGGCCCACACGGATGTTACCCAGCACCTTGGCCCCGGCGCCGATTAGCACGCCATCCTCGATCTTGGGGTGACGGTCGCCGTCTTCCTTGCCTGTCCCGCCCAGCGTGACCGAATGCAACATCGAGACATTGTCGCCAACAACGGCGGTTTCACCGATCACGATGGAATGCGCGTGGTCGATCATGATACCGCGCCCGACGCGCGCGGCGGGGTGAATATCGACGCCAAAAACCTCCGAAACCCGCATCTGCACGAAATAGGCCAGATCTTGCCGGCCGGTGCGCCACAGCCAATGCCCGATCCGATAGGCCTGAATCGCCTGGAAACCCTTGAAAAAGAGAATCGGCTGCAAGAACCGGTGGCAGGCCGGGTCACGGTCATAGACCGCCATGATATCGGCCCGTGCTGCCTGCCCGATCTCGGGGTCGCGCGTATAGGCTTCATCGGCGATCTCGCGCAGGATCTGTTCGCTCATCTCGCCCGAGGCAAGCTTCAGCGAAAACCGATAGGCCAGCGCCCGCTCCAGCGACGGATGGTGCAGAAGGCTCGAATGAATCAACCCGCCAAGCAGCGGCTCGTCATTCACCGCAGTCTTGGCTTCGGCGCAAATTCGGCTCCAGACCGGATCGACGGCGGCGACTTTGACCTTGCTTTCAACCATGGCGCGCTCCCGAGGTTTGTTCGGCCCCTTTTATCTAAGCACGAAGCCGGGTGCAAAAAGAACCTTTTGCGATTATTTGCCGGGCTTGCGTTGCGCAAGGCGTCAATTGCGACCGCCATGGCGGCCAGAAACGCCGCAGACCCCGGAGAAGCGGATGCTGCAACGGGCCAGCGCGCCAGCGCCGAGAACAGGGTGCCGCATCCCCAGAACGGATGGGCGCGCCGAAAGCGGCGGCGGTACTTGTCCGCCGCCCGTGCCTCGGCGACGATCCTTTCGGCCGTCGCCTCGCGTTCATCGTCGGCAATGCCTGCCAGCAAGCCCGCAAAGGTCCAAAGCTCGCCGGGCGTGATCTGGCGCATCGATCACGCGCCGGTGCTCGATGGCCGTGTAAAGCCCCGGACCGCCGGGTCCGACACCCTGCCCGCCCGCGGTAACCACCAGCCACCGTCAAGCGCCATGATCGGCGCTGCCATAGAACCATTCCGGCGCGTTCAGTGACTCTCCGCAACAGGCCGTTCTTGGTGGCACGCAGGTGGTACACTTCTTCGGTTTCGCCCAACGGTACATCCAGCGTGCCCCATCCGTCGCCGTCGATGCGCGTGCGGCGGACCCAGGTAAATCGGCGCCCGCCATGCAGCAAGCGAACGCAGATGCGCCGGCGCATAGGGCGCAGCCCGATAAGTTGAAGGTCTCCAGCCGATGCTCGTAGAGAGGGCCCGTGTCGGACCGTTTCGACGGTCCGACCCGACCGTCTGCCTTCCGACCCCAGTGACCGCTTCAGGTTGATCTGCCTCAACGCATTGTTGATCAGCTACGGGCTGCCGGCAGGTCTGGGTCGAACGTCGCGGCGTCGGTGCCAAGCTGGCCGCGCAGCCGCAGGCTCGGCTCGTCGAACATCGGGTTCAACGACGTTGCGGTGGCGAACGGAAGGACTCAGTTGTCGCGCTGCCATCACCGATAGCTGCTGGCATTGGCCCCGTTCAGAACATCTTCCGCCGATACCGAGGCCAGCACACCATGGTGCATCCGCACCGCAGCGCAGGCCCCCGATCCCAGACCAGCGCCGGACCGCGCGAAGTGGGAGTCGGTTTCCGTCACCCCGGTCCGTCGCGCTGCGCACGGCACGGTGTTCAGCCGGTAACCGCTGTCGACGCCGACGATGGAGCCGGCGTCCCCGGCCGCTGGCTTGCCGCCATACGCAGATGCGGTGCGTGCGGCACCTCGTCGCCGGTCAAGCGGCGGGTCCATGAACAGCGAATAAACCGGCGCCGGTGGCGTGAACCGGCGCGGGGTCGGTCGCGATTCTGCGGTGTCGCTACGCTGGTAGACCGAGGCTCCATCCGCACCGCCTCGACATTCGGCGCACCCAGCCTGCTCGACCCGGTCGATCCGTGGCGCAACGCTGCCACCGGCACTACGGCGGCCGGATCCCACATCGCCCGCGCCGAGGTCCAGCGCGATGGCGGCGGTGGCTGCGAAGCCGCCGCGCGCCTACCCGCGCCTCCGCCAGCCAGCGCTCGACAATGCCGTTGCCCTCGGCCTGGGTCAGAACCAGCGGAAACTCGGATTGCAGAAACATTCAGAGCTGTCCTCATCGGGAAAGAAGACAGTTTCGGCCGCCCGCAATTCGTAATCGCCTTCGGCCTCGACGAAACTCAGCCGCACGCGACCGGCCGTTTCCGCCTCTGGCGCGCGCTGGAGTCTCATGGCTCGCCCCCGTTTTCCGGCTCGGCCAGCGCCTCGATGCTAAGCGCTTCGGCTCGCCGCCAGTTACGCATCTTGAAGATCAGCGCCCCCTGTCGATCGCCTCAGGCCGCTGAGCCAGCATCAGCGGTTGCAAAGCCGCGCGCGCTAGCTGCCGACGTCGTCGATCGTGTAGCCGCGCACATATCCGTAAAGCTGCGACACGTCGAAATCCGCCAGGCTTTGAACGTTCGCAAAGCTCAGCCGACCGCTGCCAGCGGTTGCCCCGATGTGCGCCGTTTAGCCAGTGGCCTTGGCGCAGCTGCCCCGTCGCTCCACAGTTCGCGGTTGTTGAGAAAGCCGGATAGGGGCGCGCATCCCAGGCCCAGACATGGGCGCGCGTCATGTCGATCATCCGGCCCGAATACGCATCGAAAGCGGGTTGTTCGCCATGTTGCCCCAGTAATCGTATACCGCTCGCAGGTATTGCATCTGGATAAGGTCATCACGGATGCCATTGGAGTATTTCAAACCGAGAGCCGATTCCGAGGAATACAGGTCCAGAAACTTGTTGGGCTGGTTGGTACCCTTGTCCAGCGCCGCGCATCCCAGTTCGGTGAGAACCCAGAACGGCTTTGATTGGAACGGAATATCTCCTGGCGGTGGCCTGCCGGACTGCCAATCCGCTCGTAGTGCTAGTTTTGCCACCAGCTGCGCAGGTCCTTGTAGCGCCAGACCCATGGCTCGCCATAGGCATCGTCGGTGATCGGTACCCGGTTCTGCGCCGCTTCGCCTTCGGGCGAACTGTGGTACCAGTCAAACCCCTCGCCGCCTTCGATATTGGCCTTCAGATAATTAGGTTGTAGATTGCTGCCAATCGGCATCGGCATGGTCGATCTCGTCGCGCCAGTCCGACAGCATAATTGTCGATGCCGATAAAGTCGATATTGGCATCGGCCTAGGCTGTCGAGGTGGAAATAGCGGCTGCCGGCGCCATCGTTAAAGCCGAAATACTCCAGCCAGTCGGCGGCATAGGTCGGCTTGCAGCCGGGCCCGAGAATCTGGCGAACGTCGGCCGCCAGCGCCTTCAGCCGCGTCACCGCCGGAAAGCTGTGGGCCGCACCCCGTACGGTCGTCAGTGCCACCATTTCCGAACCGATGCAGAAGGCATCGACACCGCCAGCCGCCTTGGCCAGCGCCGCGTTGTGCAGGATGAAACGGCGATAGCTCCACTCATTGGGGCCGGAATAGCTGACCGTGTCGCCGCTGACAGTGAAATCCGAAGCCTGCGCGGTGCCAAAGAACGCCGCGACCTCGCTCGCCGCCGCCGCGGTCTGGTCGGTGCTGCCCGGCTGGCCTGGTGCTGCGTTCAGCGTGATGCGCCCACGCCAGGGCATGCGCGGCTGGTCGTCCGCCCCGCTCCAGGGATCCGGAAGACCGTTGCCGATCTGCTGCGTCATCAGGATGAACGGATAGTACATCACCGCCTTGCCGGCATCGCGCAACGCGCCTATCGCCTCTATCACGGAACGGTCCGCGGGCGTGCCGCCATAGACCGGCCTGTTGTCGATGCGCGGCACTTCCTGCGCAGCACTCCGCGACACGCCCGACACCTGCCAGGCCATGCCCGCGCCGTCATATTCGCTCTGCTCGACCATCGGACGGATGGAGCAATGCGAACAGCGCAGGTCGTTGCCGAACCACGACACGACCAGCGAAACCGATCCGCATCTGGGCAACTCTTCGTCCAGCATCTCGACCGAGGTCACCAGATCGGTCTTGCCGCTTGGCGTGTTCACATTGGCGCTGGTGTTGATCCCGGGGCCTTGCGAATAGTGCACAGGCGTCGCCGCCAGCGCATACTCTCCTGTACCCGGGATCATCGCGACACCACGCACACCGCGAACCAGATCGGGCACGTCAGACTGGAAATCGCCCTGAGCGGGGCGCAGAACCTCAAAGCTGAACTGCGGAACCCGGTTGCCAAATTGCCCAAGCTCCAGATCCTCGATCACCACATAGGCGATGCCGCGATAGCTGGGCGCATCGCCGGCACCTTCGACCGCCGATATCTTGGGATCGGGCTGTTGGGTCTCGCTGCCGTTATAGACCCGTAGGTTCAGGTCGTCGCGCGACATCTCCACGCCATCGGCCCAGATCCGGCCGACCCGCGTGATCTCGCCCTCACACAGCGCCACCGCAAGGCTGACAGAGTAGCTGTACTCGACCGTCGTCGTCTGCGGCCGCGGCGCCCCCTTGCCGCCGCTCGTCGTCTCGGTGACGTTTTCCTGAAACCGTGTGGCCCAGATGACCTGCCCCGAAATGCGGACACGGCCGAAGACATGGGCAATCGGCGCGCCTTCCGAGGCTCCGCTCAACCGGAACCGGTCGACCTTGCCGGTCTCGACCACCTCCGATCCTGGCCCCAAAAGGCGCTGGTCGATGACCCGACCCAGCGTCGCGCCCACTGCGCGGCCGATCACCGCGCCCGACAGCCCCAGAACCGAGCCGCCAAACCCCGCGCCGATCGAGGCGCCCACCGCCGACAAAACTATCGTGGCCATCAACCCGCTCCCTTCGGAAATTCGAACCGCGCCGCGATCCGGCGCTGCCATGGGGCCGACAGCGGGCTTTCCACCACGCCATGTCCCGAATAGGCATGTATGAAACTGGGCGCCGCACCGGTCTGCGCCGCGACCCCCAGATGCTTGGCTACAGCACCCGCGCGCATCCGAAATAGCAGCACATCGCCCGGCGCTGCCGCCACATGCGGCTTTTCGATCAGCCAGCGCCGGGCCGCGCCCAGAAGGATCTCGCCACCTCCCGGCTCACCCCAGTCGGGCGTGTAGGCCGGCACGGTTTCCGGTTCCTCGCCCATGATCTCGCGCCAGATGCCGCGCAGAAGCCCAAGGCAGTCAGTGCCGCAACCCCGGCTCGCCGCCTGATGGACATAGGGCGTCCCGATCCAGCCGCGCGCCACCGCCACAACGGCCGCACCGGTATCTTTCGTCACGCCAGACTCCCGCCATCATTGACGTCGGTACGCGACGGATAAGACATCAGCCAGTCTTCACCGGGGATATGAGGGAAACCCCGGAAGTTCTCGAAATTGTTGAATTTCACCTTGCAGACCGAGGGCCGCTTGTCGCATCCCGCCTCCAGCCGCACAAGATCGCCTGCTGCAGGATCGGTGCCCAGAGCCTCCCACAGCTCGATCTCGCGTAGCCCGTCCTTCTTGCGGTCGTTCTTGATGATCCCGACCAGCGGCGCCGACGCGCCGCTCACAACGCGCAACCGTCCGCGTTCGAACCAGCGCGCCGGAAACCCGTCGATACCGGAAAAACGCAACACGCGTGCCTCTTCGGCTTCAACAAGCGCGGCTTCGGCGAAATAGCCGGGCGTATCCAGGTTGAACCGGCAACGCCCGTCACCCAGAACCGCGCTGCATGTTTTTTGATAGACCCGGCCCTGCGGCTGGTTCAGCACTTCGGTCAGCCCGCGCAATTCGGCCTGAAAGGCGCCCGCACCGCGGGTGATCTCGCCAAATGTGCCGCGAAACTGGACGATCCGCGCATCGGTATCCTGCCAGTTGACCAACCAGGCACGCACCTCGGCCCCATCGAATCTTCCGGCCAGAATATCCGCCTCGCGCACGGCGGCATCGCTCAGCATTCCCAGCGCTTCCGTATTGTCGACCGAAAGCCCGGTGGTCTGCTGCAAGGCCCGCGCGCTCATCCCGGTGCGCGCGCGAAAGGTGATGCCGGCAAAGCTCAGGTCCTCGTCATGATCGGTGAACCCGTATTCCACCCCATCCTTGCGCGTCACCGCCCAGGCCCGGCAGACCGTGGTTGAACCACTCTTGAGATGCGCCAGCAGCGCTTCGCTCTCGACCCCCATCAGATCCGCACCTCCACCACCGGCACGCTCGGCACTTCGCCCGCCTGAAAGCTCGCGACCGAGGTCTGGATGCTGTCGGCATCGAAGCGCACCGGCACGTCAAACTCAAACCCGGCCGTCACCGCGACGCCCACATCGGGCGGCTCGGAAAAGGTGACGATGCCTGTCGCGGTATCGACGGTATAGTCGATGGTCTCGACCTTCGGATCGCCGGCGATCCCCATCTTGACCGAACCCAGCACCGGCTTGGTGATCGGCCGTTGATAGGTCTCGTCGCCCGAGCGGTATGTCTTGCTCAGACGAAACGCCACGGTTTCGCCATCGCCGGTCGCAATCTGCTGATCCTCGTAATCGGGCTCTTCGGACGGCAGCGGGATTTGTAATCCGACCAGTCCTTCCAGCGAAAACCGTTCAATTGCCCGCGCCGCGCCTCGAAAAACGACACCAGCGCCTCGACATCGTCGAGGCTGCGCAGGCCGACACCCGCGTCATAGCGCCGCCGCGAATGTGCCCAGGGCGTGTTGCGCTCTTCGAAGCCGTTGGCCAGTGTCACGATCTCGGTGCGCCGCTCCGGCCCGCCCACCGACCCGAAACTCAGCGAGGCGGGAAAGCGTATCTCGTGAAATCCCATCGGTCCCTCCTCAACGGTTGCGTTGGCCGCGCGACAATGCCCGGCTCATCTGGGCGGCAATCTGGCCCTGGCTGCGCTGAAAGCTGGGTGCATCCGGTGTCGTTATGTTCATCACCACGCTCACCGGCCGCCCGCCGCCTGCCGCCTGTACGCCCAGCCGGCCATCGGCCCCGCGCGCCAGCGGCATGATGGCCTCTGGCCCCGCCTCGCCCATCAACCCGGTCGCGCCGCGCATGGCAAACATCGTCGGGCTCGCCACCACGCCACCGCGGGCAAAGGGCATCACCCGCCCCTGGGCAAAGCCCGCGCCCTTCTCGAATGGCAGGATTGCGCTCATCGCGGTCTGCAACCCGTTGGCCAGGAACCCGCCAACCGCATCGTGGATTGGCCGCGTGGCGATCGCATAGACCGTGTCGACCATCGACTGCGCCACACCTTTCAGCGCATCCGACAGCTTCATGCCGTCCAGCACAACGCCGTCAAAGGCGCTTTTCAGCCCCCGGCTCAACCCGCTTGACAGCGTGCCGATCTCGCGGCCGGTAAAAACCAGGCTCTCGCGCATGCGCGACAGTTCGCCATCGAAGGCCGCCACCATCTGAGCCGTCGATCCCAAGGCCCCCTCCAGCGCGATCAGATCGTCACCCAAGGCGTCCACGTCATCCATTGTCTTGCCCTTTCCTCACGTCCGGAAACGCCCGCGCCAACTCATCCAGCCGCGCGCGCGTCAGCGGCGGCGTCGCCGCATCGGCCCCCAGCATGATCATCAGCTCCACCGGGCTCAGCCGCCAGAACTCGCCCGGTGTCAGCCGCAGCCCGTTCAGACCCGCGCGCAACAGGCCCGGCCAATCGATCGCGCTCACGGCGGCGAACCGCCGGGCAACACGAACGCACGCGCCAGCAGCTCGGCCGCGACCCGCGCCGCCTCAACCGGCCCGCCACCGATCTCGACCGTGCGCAAGTCGCGCGCCGTGCCCTGCCAGCCGCCCCCGCGCAAACCGGCCACGATCAGCGCCAGCACGTCACGGGTTGAAAACCGGCCGGCCTCGAACCGTTCGACCAGTTCCACCAGCGTGCCGGTTTCCAACGCCGCCTCCAGTTCGGCTAGCGTGCCAAGCGTCAGCTTGCACAGGTGGCGCTCGCCATCGAGGCTAAGCGCCACCTCGCCTGCCCAGGGATTTGCCATTACAGTGCTGTGAACGTCAGCGCCCCGGCCGAAGCCAGGCTCAGCTCATAGGTCGCCTCGCCATTGTGGCTGCCGGCATATTCGACCGAGGTAATCTGAAACGGCCCCTCGACCACGCCGAAATCCGGCACCACGACCTGAAAATCGGGGGTTTCGCCGTCAAAGAAGATCTGCCGCGCGCGTTCGTCGGTCACGTCGTCCTTGAAAACGCCTGACCCCGAAATCGCGGCCGATTTCACACCGGCCCCGCCCAAGAGCTCGCGCCAGCCACCCTGGCTTTCCAGGCTCGTGACATCAACCGTTTCGGCATTGAAGTTCAGCCGCGTGGCGCGCAGCCCCGCGATGGTCTCGAACACGCCCGTACCGGTCATGTCGAGCTTGATCAGAAGGTCCTTGCCGTTCTGGGCAGCCATGTCGTTCTCTCCGATAGAATAGGTTTCGCCTGTGGGCGCTTGCGCCCGCGTTACTGGTCCTCGACCCGCGCCCGAAAGGTCAGGTCGATGCGTCGTGTCGCGCCATTGTCTACCCGCCGCGCCACCGCGCGCTGAAAGCTCAGCCCGACCAGCCGGCCACGCGCCAGGATCAGCGGGGCGTCGATCAACGCGTCCGAGATGGCCCCGGCCGCCTCCTTGGCGGTCTGAAACCCCGTCGCATCGCTGATCACGCTGACGGTAAAACGATGCTCGGCGCCGCGTCCGGTCTTGTCGGATTGCTCGCGCACGTCCTCGGGACCGATGGTCACAAAGGTTCCCGGCCCGGTGCCCGATGGCACCGCGTCGAAGATCGCCGTGCCGACGATCGTGCCCAGTGCCGAATCGGCACTCAGTCGCTGGAACACAGCCGATTGAAGGGCCGAAGCCACGCCATAGCTCATGCCGGCACCTCCTCTCGTGCAAAGCAGCTCAGGTAAAGGCCATCGGAGTCCCGTTCGGTCACCGCCAGAATTCGGAAAACCCGGCTGCCTTCACGAAACCGCTGGTCGGGCTTGGGCCGCGAAGGCGCGCCGACCGGTGCAGCACGCACCGTGATCCGGTAGGGAACGGTCGAAACCGTGACCAGCTCGCCATCGGTTTCCCGCCCCGACCCGGCCTTGATCTCGGCCCAGATCTCGCCCTGCGCCACCCAGGCCTTGGCAAAGCCGCCGGCGCCATCGGCGACGCGCTCCTCGCTTTCCAGCACCAGCTTGCGGTTCAGCCGCGGCGCGCTCATGCCCCGCCTCCACCCAGAACCCGCACGTTGCGCCAGCGCTCGATCAGCGACATCACCCCAAAGGGCATGGCCTTGGGCTCACTGCCTTCGCTGCGATGTTCATAGTAATGCGCCGCCAGCAGAAAGACCGCCTGCGCCAGATCGGGCGGCACCTCGGCCCAGTCAAACCCGAAACCTGCCTCAAAAACGATATCGACGCTGCCGCCGACCGGAATGCCGGGCAGGATCGCACCCGTCGCCGCCACTTTCGGGCGGTGGGTATCGGCCATCAGCTGATAGCGTGCCCGGTCAACCACGGTGTCCAACCCGTCGCGGTCATACATGGTCACACTGGTGATCATCGTCACCGGAGCAAGCGGCAGAGCCTGCGCCGCTTCATCACGCCAGGCATACAGCGACCATCGGAACTCGCGCGTCAACAGCGCTTTGCCCGTCCGGCCCTCGATGGCGGCGATCGCCGCTCGCAGAAACGCCTCGGCCAACCCGTCCTGGGTGCCGTCATCGGCGAATCCCGTGCCCAGCCGCAGGTGTTCCTTGAATGCCTGAACCGGCAGCGCCTCGGGCGGCACTGTGGTCTGCTCGATCAAAATCATGGGAAATCTCCGATGTCCGTTCCGTGGCACGGGCGCGCACCTCCGCGTCGCTCGGACGGAGGGGACAGCTAGACGACGTGGGGCCAAAGCCCGGCGCGCGCCCGATCCTCATCCAGGGGCGCTCGCCCCCGGATCAGGGCTCACCGTCAGCTGACGGCGAACTTCAGAAGCTTGATCGCGGCATAGTCGCTGACGTGGCCGCCGACCCGCTTCGTGGCATAGAACAACACGTTCGGCTTGGCCGAGAACGGATCGCGCAGGATCCGCAGGTCAGGACGTTCCGCGACGGTATAGCCGGCGTTGAAATCGCCAAAGGCAATCGCGTAGGCATCCGCGGCGATGTCGGGCATGTCCTCGGCGATCAGCACCGAATACCCCATCAGCCGCGCCGGTTCGGCCGCGGCCAGACCGTCCGACCACAGGAAGCGGCCATCGGCATCCTTCATCTTGCGCACCGCACCGGCGGTTTTCGAATTCATCACGAAAGCGGCGTTGGCGCGGTAGCCGGCCGGCAGTGAATAGACCAGATCGACGATCGCATCGGCGGCATTGGTGGCCGCGAAATCGCCCGCCGCACCGGTCGGCACATATCCGAGGTTCCCCCAGGCCCAGCTGGCATTGTCCACCGCGGTGTGGTTTAGAAACCCGCGCGGCTTGTCCACACCGTTGCCATTGACAAAGGCCGCCGCCTCGGCATTGGCAAAGCGCTTGGCAATGCGTTCGGCCAGCCATGTCTCCAGATCGAAGGCGCTGTCGTCCAGCAGGCGCTGGCTCGCCTTGGGCATCGCGCTCAGTTCGTGCAGCGGGATCGAGATGCGGTCGAACTCCGGCGTCGTGGTCTCGGTGATCGGCCCCGCTTCCGAGGTCCAGCCCGAACCCATCGTCGACCCGTCAATCAACACGTCATAGGCGGTCGCCTCGACCGAAACGACATTGGCGATGGCGCGGATCGAACCCGAGGAATTCAGGATCGAGCGGATCGATCCTGACGTCTGCGGATCCACCAGATAACCGCCGTCCGAAGCCACAGCCGTGCTCAGTGCCTTGCCTTCCAGCACAAGCCCGCGCAATCCGTCGTCGTCACCGGTGCGCAGATAGGCGTCGAAGGCCTTCTTGTGAGGGGCCTCGATCTCGACCGCGGCCGACAGTGCCGGGCGCGCGAGGGTTTGGGTCACGGATTTCCGATCCATCATGGTCAGTCGCTCTTTCTGTTGCTGCAATTCGGTCTTCATGTCTTCCTGAAACGTTTTGAATTCGCTCAGGAAACCGGCCATGGCGGTTTTCACCTCCGTGGCCGGTTGCGGGCCGTCAGGCAAACCCGTCCCGGCCCGAGCCTTCGTTTCGGTCTTGGTCATCGTCATTCCTCGTTGGGTGAAAGCCTGGCCGGGCTCAGCGTTCGGCCAGCACGCGGCGCGCTTCGTTGAAGACCGCCGCCAGTTCACGCAGGCTGGCGTCGGACTCCGCGTCCTTGGCCGCCACCCGCGCCTCGGGAAGCATCGGGAAAGTCACCAGTGACACCTCCCAAAGCTCCAGTTCCGAAAGAAGCCGCTGCCCTTTCGAATCCTTCTCCGCCTTCACGGTGCGATAGCCGATCGACAGCCCGTCGATCGCCCCCGCCCCGATCAGCGCCATCGCCTCGCGCCCGCGGCCGACTTCCGGCAGCAGACGGCCCTTGACGAACAGCCCGTGGGCGTCTTCGCGCACCTCGTCCCAGATACCGATCGGCTCGTTCGGGTCGTGCTGCCACAACATCTTCACCCGTCGCCCCTTCGCCGCCAGCGAGGCGAGCGACTTGGCATAGGCACCGGTTTGCACCACATCGCCGCCCTGATCGCGCCGGCCAAAGACCGAAGCATAGCCTTCGATCCGCGTGCCATCGGTCACCGTCACGTCGCCACCAAGCGCCTGAAACTTCTGCTCCAGACCGTAAACGCTTGTCTTCATGTGATTTTCCCTATTTCATCGACGCTTGCATCAGCGTCTGGGCACCTTGCGCCAGCAGAAAGGCGGCCACACCGTAAACGCCCAGCCAGATGCGCTTTTCCAACCGCTCCAGCGCGCCTTCGATCTTCTGCAGCCGGTATTCCAACCCCGCCCAGCGTTCCTCGGCCACCCGCTCATTGGCCTCGATCCGGGCTGCGGCAGCGTCGAAGCTTTCGTAAAGAAAGCGCGATCCCGTCCCGTCCTTGCGCGTCATTCCTCCTCCGCGATCCGCGGAAGACCCAAAAGCAGCCGCTTTTCGGCATCGCTCAGGAAAGTCGCCGCGCCGACCCGTGCCCATTGCTGGTCGCGTTCGGCGGCCAGCGCCGGAACCTGATCAAGATCGGGCCGTATCTCCAGTTCCTCGCCGGTATGGACCGACAGCCAGTGCGATACCGCCGCCATGACCTTGCCAACGAGCGGCAGAACCGTCAGCCGGTAGAAGGCGCGGTTGGCCTCCTGGTAATTGGCATAGGTCGCATCGCCGGGAATGCCCATCAGCATCGGCGGCACGCCAAAGGCGATAGCGATTTCTCGTGCCGCCGCCTCCTTGGTCTTCTGAAACTCCATGTCCGAAGGCGAAAAGCCCATCGGCTTCCAATCCAGCCCGCCCTCCAGCAACATCGGTCGCCCGGCGTTGCGCGCGCCCTGATGATGGCTTTCCATCTCCATCACCAGGCGGTCGTACTGTTCGGGCGTCATCGCGCCCTGCCCGTCCGCCCCCTTGTAGACGATGGCACCCGAAGGTCGCGCGGCATTGTCCAAAAGCGCCTTCGACCAGCGCGAGGCGGAGTTGTGTACGTCAATCGCCGTGGCCGCCGCCTGCATCGGCGACAAACCATAGTGGTCGTCCTGCGGCGCAAAGCTCTTGATATGGCAGACAGGCGGGATCGGGCCGGTCATGTCGAACCGATGCTTGCGCGCACCCACCGTATAGTCATAGGCGACCGGCCAGCCATCCGCGCCTGGCACCAGCCCCATCCGGTCGGAGCGCAGCACATGCAACTCTTCCGGCCCGCCGGCTTCGCCGGTCACCGCTTCCAGATAACCGTTGCCGGTCAGCAGAAGCTGGCCGTAGAGCGCCTCGAACAGCTCCGCCCGCCCCTGCGCCGGGTTCGGCCGGCGAACCAGCGCCATTACCGGGTGGCTGTCATAGCGCCTCTCGCAGTCCTGAAAGACCAGCGGCAGCGCGGCAGCGGTTTCCGCAATCAGCTTGACCGCACGAAACCCCACCGGGTTGCCCTGAAACCCCGCACGGGTCAGCGATACTGTATCGCGCGGGCTCCAGGCCACGCGGCCCGTGCCCCCGGCCCAGGCAATCACCGGCCCCGTGGCCGAGGCTTTCGCTTCCGGCGCTACCTTCTCGGCGCGCCGCAGGAAATCAAACACCATGCGTCAAGCTCCCATTCATCCTCGACCGCGTCCGCCGAACACGGTTCGTCCCGCCCGGCGGCGCTGCCGCGGGCCTTGCTCATTGCGTCAGTCGGTCTGACCCGCCCCAGGGGCAGATTGATCTAAAGCGCGCGTACCTGCGGGCGCCGCCAATGGGCAGCAGGCTCGATCATCAGCGCCGTCAGCGCCCAGACCAGCGCATCCAGCCGGTCGGGGCTGCCTTTGCCCTGATATCCTGCGGCGCTCATCCGGCACATCTGGTCTTCCAGCGCACCCAGGCCACGCAGGTGCCGCACCCGGCCCTGTTCATAAAGCGCTGCAACCGGCTCGGCTCGGGCCGACTTGCCGCGGCTTGCCCGCACCGCGCGAAACGGCACCAGCGGATCGACCTGGCGCACCACGCTTTCCACCAGATCGCCGCCCTGATTGACCTCGGCCACCAGCCGTTCGGCCCCGTGCCGCTCCATCGCGGCAATCGCCGCACGCGCCCATTCCGCGGGTGAGGCTGCCGAAACGCTGGCATCTTCCAGCACATAGGCGCGCCAGTCCTGCACCGGACCGTCGGTCAGCGCCCCGACCACGACGATCCCGCATGCGTCCGAACCCGCATGGCCGGTCACCGGCGGGTCCACTGCCACGACGACCCGACCCAGTTCCGGCGCCTGATCGACACGCATCGCCTCCAGCCCCGCCGTGGTCCAGAGCGCACCCTCGACATCTTCCAGCAGCACGCCGTCCAGTTCCTGCCGGCCAAGGCGGGTGCCGGCATAACGTGCACGCACCTCCTCAAGGAACGACGCCGCCAGATAGGCCCGGTTGGCCTCGGTCGGCGCATGCGTCACCACGGTCGAGGGGTTCTTCAGAATCGCCTTCAGAACCGCCACGTTCTTTGGCGTCGTTGTCACCACTTGCCGCGGGTTATCGCCCAGCCGCAGCGCGAACTGCAGCATGTCCCAGGCTTCACCACCCTTCTTCCACTTCGCCAACTCGTCGACCCAGGCCGCATCGAACTGCGGCCCGCGCAGGCTTTCAGGCTCATGGGCGGAGTAAAGCTCCGCCACGGCGCCGTTCGGCCAGACCAGCCGCTTGCGCCCGGCCTGCCATTCTGGCCTGCGGTCTGGCGGGCTGCACGCCAGAATGCCGCTGTCGCCAAAGATCATCACCTCGCGCGCCTGGTCGATGGTTTCGCCGACCAGCGCGACGCGGCGCGCCCCGCCGGGGTCGAACGGTCCGGCGCCTTCAACCTGCGCGCGCACCCATTCGGCCCCGGCCCGCGTCTTGCCGGCACCGCGCCCGCCCATGATCACCCAGCTTTTCCAGGCGCCATCGGGGGGCAGTTGGTGCGGCAGCGCCCAAAACTCGAAAAGCCATGGCAGCGCCAGAAGCGACGCATCCGTTAGCCCTTCGAGAAACGCGTCAACCGTCTCCGGCGTCGCGGAGGCGAGCCAGGCGGCGCCCGATTTCAGCCCGCGCCGCGTCGAAGTCGAGCGCGCCGGCCCCGGCCGCGCCCCCCGTGCTGTTGCGGAGTTTTTCAACACGCATCCTTTCATGAAAGGCCGCCTGCAACGCCTTCTCGAGGCTCGACAGGATGCCCGTCAGTTCCTTGGCCTGGCCGAACTTGCCAGCGCCGATATCCTTGATGACCGCATTCAGCAGCTCTGCCGTGCGGATCAGATGTTCCTCCGTCTCTGCGATCAGCGACCGCAAAGACCCGTTCTCATCGACCGGGGTCTGGATTGTCATGTGTCGTTTCGCCTGCCCTCTCATGCCACCCGCACGAGAGAAATGGAAAAAGCGGCGCCGGGTTTCCCCGTGCCGCTCGCCCACTTCTTCTAGCATGTCACAAGTTCTACATCAGACCGTCCGAAAGGTCAAGAAGTTTTGTGTTTTCAATATGTTAAGCCACAGTCCTGCGGATTTACCTACACGCAACACATCAGTTGGCGGCGTTATCATCCTGTGTCTTGGCCTGTTCCGCCTCGATCGCGCGCCATCTGGCGACGTTCTCGTTGTGCTCGTCCAGTGTTTCGGCAAAGGCATGCCCGCCGGTGCCATCGGCCACGAAAAACAGCAAATTGGTGTCCTCGGGGTTCAGCGCCGCCTCGATGCTGGCCCGGCCGGGGTTGGCGATGGGCGTCGGCGGCAACCCGTCGATCACATAGGTGTTGTACGGTGTTTCGCGGCGCAACTCGCTTTGCCGCAACCCCCGGCCCAGCGCACCCTCGCCCCGGGTAATCCCGTAGATCACCGTCGGGTCGGTCTGCAGCCGGATACCCTGGTTCAGGCGGTTCAGAAAGACGCTGGCCACCCGCCTGCGTTCCTCGGCTATGCCGGTTTCCTTCTCCACGATCGACGCCATGGTCAGCGCCTCTTCGGGTGAATCGTAAGGCAGGCCATCGGCGCGGCTCGCCCAGAGATCGGCCAGAACCTGCGTCTGGCGCGCCTCCATTTCGGAAATCACACCGGCCCGTTCGGCACCCCGCTTCACCTCGTAACTGTCCGGCGAAAGCGATCCCTCCGCCGGCACCGCATCAACCTGACCGGTCAGAAACTCCGCCCGCTTCAGGCTCTCGACCACCTGCCAACTCGTGACCCCTTCGGCCAATGTCAGCCGAAACCGCACATCCGGGTCCTCGGCGATATCCACATATTCGGCCGGCGCCGCCTCGGTCGCCGGATCGAACTTGACGATTTCCTCGTAGCGGTTGGTCGCCGGATCAAGCTCGCGCACCACGATCTCGGCCGTCAGCACACCAATGCGATAGTTCACCTCGGTGCCGCAGGTCGATTGCCCGCCCCGGGTCACGATATCGACGATCTCGGCCATCGAGGCCGCCGGCGGCACCAGGTAGCTGCCAAATTTCAGCTGCCCCGACTTTTCGCTGTAATCGGCACCAATCCGCAGGATCGTCGGGCTCGACACCGCTCCCTGCTCGGCCAGCGATTTCGACAGCGCCGACATCGACCCGCCCTTTTCCACCCGCACGCAGATCGCTTCGCTCAGTGGTCCCGGGCCGGTATACTGCCGCTGGCCCCAGGCCATAAGCCCCGCCAGCGCGGCCAGGATGACGATGAACAGCGTCAGCGCATTCGAGGCGATAGAGCGCCACATCAGCTTGCCACCCGCCCCAGGACCAGGCTGGCATTGGTCCCGCCAAAGCCAAAGCTGTTCGACAGCGCCACGTCGATGCGGCGTTTGACGGCGGCGTTTGGCGCCAGATCCAGCTTCGGCGTAACCGCCGGGTTGTCCAGATTGATCGTCGGCGGCGCAATCTGGTCGCGCAGCGCCAGAATGCAGAAGATCGCCTCCACCGCACCGGCCGCACCCAGCAGATGCCCGATCGACGACTTGGTCGACGACATCGTGGCTCCCGCGGCCGCATCGCCCATCAGCCGCTCGACCGCGCCGAGTTCGATCGTGTCGGCCATGGTCGAGGTGCCGTGCGCGTTGATATAGTCCACCTTGTCAGGGGTTAGACCCGCGCGCTTCAAGGCTGCCGCCATCGAACGGTAGCCGCCATCGCCATCCTCACTCGGTGCGGTGATGTGATAGGCATCACCCGACATGCCATAGCCCAGCACTTCGGCATAAATCCTCGCGCCTCGGGCCTTGGCGTGTTCATATTCTTCCAAAACCACCACGCCAGCACCTTCGCCCATGACGAACCCGTCGCGATCCGCGTCATAGGGCCGGCTGGCCCGTGTCGGATCGTCGGCGCGCTTGGTCGACAGCGCCTTGCAGGCGTTGAACCCGGCAATCCCGATTTCACTGATCGGGCTTTCCGCACCGCCGGCGACCATCACATCGGCGTCGCCCCACTGGATGATCCGCGCCGCGTCGCCGATGGCATGGGCCCCGGTCGAACAGGCCGTCACCACCGCATGGTTCGGCCCCTTGAAGCCGAACCGGATGCCGACCTGACCGGAAATCAGGTTGATCAGCGCGCCGGGGATGAAGAACGGGCTGACCCGCTTCGGCCCACGTTCCTTGATCAGCACCGCGGTATCGGCGATAAAGCTCAGCCCGCCGATGCCCGAACCGATCATCACGCCGGTGCGCAGGCGGCTGTCTTCGTCTTCCGGTTCCCAGCCGGCATCGCGCACCGCCTGCGTCGCGGCCGCCATCCCGTAAAGGATGAACTCATCGACCTTGCGCTGCTCTTTCGGCTCCATCCAGTCATCGGGGTTGAACGTGCCGTCGCTGCCATCGCCGCGCGGAATTTCGCAGGCGTATTTCGTGACCACGTTCTCGGCATCGAACCGGGTGATCGGCCCGGCACCGGATTGCCCGGCCAGCAGCCGGCTCCAGGTTTCTTCCACACCGCAGGCCAGCGGCGTAACCATGCCTAGGCCCGTAACAACCACGCGACGCATGAGGCAACCTCCGTCGTTTCCCGTCCCGGTTCAGATACACGCGCACCCGGCGCGGCGCAACTCGCCCGCTACACCCGGTCGTGCTTGCGCAGAAGCCGTGTGGCAAGGATCGCCACCAGCACGACCAGCGCCGAAATCAGCGCGATCCAGCCCAAAAACCACATCCGCCCGGCTAGAGCGTCTTCGGCATAGCTTTCCGCAAAACGCGCCTTCCCCTGCCATGCCGCGACACCCGCCAGCACCGCCAGAAACGCCATTGCCAGGGCCTTGGCCCGCCAGCCGAAGCGCATCAATGCCAGAACCGGCGCAACCACCGCCCCGACGGCCGCCCCGACATGCGCCACGGTCGAGGCCCAGATCGGATGCGCACCGAAATCGGTGGCAAAGCCGAATTGCGCGGCAACCAGCGCAAGACCGGCAGCCACACCAGCCCCACAGAAATCGTAGACATCCGGTCTGCGCGACATCGCATTGCCCCACCCAGCCTGCACGCCATAGCGAGCCATGGCGGCGCGCCATCGTCAAGCCCGGCGCGCGAATATCGCCTGCCGTGGCGCACAAATGCAAAACGGCGCCCGAATGGACGCCGCCAGCAAATGGTGACAGGGTCGGCTCAGGCCGCCTGGCTGATGAACTTCACCGCATCGCCAAAGGTCTGGATGGTTTCGGCGGCGTCATCGGGAATCTCGATGCCGAACTCTTCTTCGAAGGCCATGACCAGCTCGACCGTATCCAGGCTATCGGCGCCAAGATCGTCGATGAAAGAGGCGTTCTCGGTGACCTTGTCCTCTTCCACGCCCAGGTGCTCGACAACGATCTTCTTAACGCGATCTGCGACGTCGCTCATGTTCCATCCTCATGTTGTTTCGGGTGTATCCCCGGTCTTGTCTGGTGCTCGTTCGAGCGGCTCACGCCCAATAACCTGGGCCGCCGGAATGCGCTTGCGTCCCGGCCTCATCGCGCCGCCTATAGCACAGTCTCAGGCCAAGGCAAACGCTTTCCCACCCCCTTGATTGCCGGTCCCGGCGAAGCGCCGCCATATCCGGCTGCGGGGTCAGATCATGGTCATTCCACCATTCACATGCAGCGTCGCACCGGTCACATAGGCCGCTTCCGGGCTGGCAAGGTACAGCGTCGCCGCGGCGACCTCCTCGGCCGTGCCCATGCGACCGGCTGGGATCTGCACGTTGATCTTGGCCTTCTGTTCGTCGTTCAACTTGTCGGTCATCGCGGTCGCGATAAAGCCGGGCGCCACGCAGTTCACCGTGATCCCCCGGCTGGCCACCTCGGCCGCCAGCGATTTCGCCATCCCGACCATGCCGGCCTTGGCGGCCGCGTAGTTGCCCTGCCCGGGGTTGCCCGTCGCCCCTACGATCGAGCCGATGTTGACGATCCGCCCCCAGCGCGCCTTCATCATCCCGCGCAGCACGCCGCGCGACAGCCGGAATGCTGAGGTCAGGTTGACCTCGATCACCTCGCGCCATTCCTCGTCGCTCATCCGCATGAACAGGTTGTCGCGGGTAATGCCTGCGTTGTTGACCAGAATGTCGACGCCGCCCATCGCTTCGGCCGCCTGTTTCGGCAGCGCCTCGACCTCGTCGGCACGCGCCAGGTTGCAAAGCGCCAGATGTGCCCGCTCGCCCAGTTCCCCGGCCAGTGCTTCAAGGGGTTCGCGCCGCGTGCCCGACAGCGTCACCGAAGCCCCCGCACCATGCAAGGCCCGTGCAACGGCGCCGCCGATCCCGCCGGAAGCCCCGGTAACCAAAGCCTTCTTTCCCGTCAGATCAAACATGATCCCCCCTCTCTTACGTACCCCCGGTCCGCCATGTACCAGCCAATCTCGGGCAGCACCAGCCACAGCGCCACAAGACCGCCGTAATCGCCGTCTAGACTTGGCAAAAGCGCCACCGAAAACCGCCGCCACGATGAATTCCGATCCCCCCTTTCCTCAGGTCTCCGCCGCGCTCGGCAACCTGCCGGCCTTTGTCGCGGTCGCGCTGGTCGCGGGTTTCCTGGCGGCGGTCGCGGTTTTGGTTCTTGTCCCGCGCGCGATCAGGGCAAAGCGGCTGAAACGCGAACGCAGCGAACCGCTTCCCGGCCATGGCGCAACCGCCCCCGCGGTCCGGCTTGACGGCATCGGTTTCGTCACCACTCCGGTGCTCAACCGCCAGGGCGCGCGACTGCTTGCGGTACTGGAAGCCGCGCTGGCGGAAACCGGCGGCGGCTACCGGATCATGGCGCAGACCAGCCTGGCCGAACTGCTGCGCCCCAAGCCCGGCAGCCTCGATGACGAGACCCACCAGAGGGTTCTGGCGACGCTGGCGCCCAGGCGCGTCGATTTCGCCGTCTTCGATCGTTGGGGCCATCTGGCACTGGCCATTGAGTTTCAGGGGCTGAGCAGCGCCTCGACCCGCGACTTCGTACGCGATGCGATCAAACGCGATGCCATTCGCAACGCCCAGGTCCCGGTTCTGGAAATCGGCGTGGACTACAGCGAAGACGAAGTGGTCGCGTCCCTGCGCAGCATCCTGAAACGCCGCCGCAGCCCCGTCGGCGTCCAGGCCCGCGCCTGATATCAGCCCAGCGCATCGCGCGCCGCGGCGACATCCTCGGGCGTTCCGATTGCGCGCTGCGTCGTGTCTTTGGCGATCCGCCTGATCATGCCGCTCAGCGCCTTGCCGGCGCCGATTTCCCAGAACTCGGTTACCCCGGCGCCCGCCATCCATTCCACGCTTTCGCGCCAGCGCACCGACCCGGTCACCTGCGCCACCAGAAGCGCGCGGATCCGGTCCGGCTCCGTCACCGCCTCGGCGCGCACATTGACCACGACAGGAATGGCCGGCGCCTCGATCACCACGGCCGCCAGCGCGTTGGACATCACCGCCGCCGCCGGCTGCATCAACGCGCAATGAAAGGGTGCGCTGACCGGCAGCAATAGCGCGCGCTTGGCACCTTTCGCCTTGGCGATCTCGACCGCCCGCTCGACCGCGGCCTTGTGGCCCGAAACCACGACTTGCGCGGGGTCGTTGTCATTCGCGGCCTGGCAAACCTCGCCCTCGGCGGCTTCTTCCGCCACCGCCTGCGCGGTTTCGAAATCGAGCCCCAGAAGCGCCGCCATCGCGCCGACGCCTACCGGCACCGCCTCCTGCATGGCCTGCCCTCGCACGCGCAACAGCCGTGCGGTATCGGCCAGGCTGAGGCTACCCACCGCGCAAAGTGCGGAATACTCGCCCAGCGAATGCCCGGCCACAAACGACGCTGCCTCGATGCCGATGCCCTCGGTCTCCAGCGCCTTGAGCGCCGCAATCGAGGTTGCCATCAGCGCCGGCTGGGCATTCGCGGTCAGTGTCAGATCCTCGATCGCGCCATCCCAGATCAACGCCGAAAGCTTTTCCTCCAGCGCATCGTCCACCTCGTCAAAGACCGCCTTCGCGGCGGGATAGGCCTCGGCCAGCGCCCGGCCCATGCCGATGGTTTGCGCCCCCTGGCCCGGAAATACGAATGCGCGGCTCATGATCCCTCCCGAACACGTTTTCCAACCTCTAGATTCTTTGCACTCGCACGGCAAGGCGCGCGGGCCGCGCCGGTTCCCGCGCCGCCGCGTCCTTCGCCCTTGCGCCGCGCGCAGCGCTCGACCAAGCTGCAGCGGAAAGGACCCCACCGGTGCCCCGACAATTTCGCTCCGCCCTCGCGCGTCGCGTGACCTACGCCCTCCTGTTCGAAGGCATCGGCCTGCTTATCACCACCCTCGGGCTGATGGCACTCTCTGGCCACGATGCACACAGCTCCGGCGGTGCGGCCATCGGCTCGACGGTGCTGGCACTGCTTTACAACACGGTTTTCAACTGGGCCTTCGAAGCCTGGGAGCGGCACCAGCCGGTGCGTGGCCGCAGCCTGAAGCGGCGGCTGGCACATGGCATCCTGTTCGAGGGTGGCCTGGTTCTTGTTCTGGTGCCTTTCCTGGCCTGGTGGTTGCAGATCGGCCTCGTCGAGGCGCTGTTGTACGATGCCGCCCTGGTCGCGGCCTTCGCGGTCTATACTTTTGTCTTCACCTGGGGTTTCGACCGGCTTTTCGGCCTGCCCGAATCCGCACGCTGAACCGGGGCGGGAAATCCTTGCATCCGGGGCCTGTTCCTCTATAAGGCGCCATCCTTCCGCAATCGCGAAACCGGCGTAGCCTCTCGTGGCGGGCCGCGGAAGGTCTGGCCCCGCCGTTGAAGCCGCCTGAAAAGACAGGAGCATACATGCCGCATTATGAGCATGTCCTCATCGCGCGTCAGGATCTGTCCAACGCGCAGGCCGAAGGCCTCATCGAACATTTTGGCACCGTCCTCGCGGATAACGGCGGCAAGGTCGTCGAACACGAGTACTGGGGCGTCAAGACGATGGCCTACAAGATCAACAAGAACCGCAAGGGCCACTACGCCTTCCTGCGCACCGACGCGCCCTCGGCCGCCGTGCAGGAAATGGAACGTCTGGCCCGTCTGCATGACGACGTGATGCGCGTGCTGACCATCAAGGTCGACAAGCACGAAGAAGGCCCGTCCGTGCAGATGCAGAAGCGCGACGACCGCGGCGATCGCGGTGACCGTCGCGAACGCCGTTGATCGAATCCTGAGGAAAGGACACTAAACCATGGCGAACAAACCGTTTTTCCGCCGCCGCAAGGTTTGCCCCTTCTCGGGTGAAAACGCGCCAGCAATCGACTACAAGGACGTCCGTCTGCTGCAGCGCTACATCTCCGAGCGTGGCAAGATCGTGCCGTCGCGCATTACCGCCGTTTCGGCCAAGAAGCAGCGCGAACTGGCGCGCGCGATCAAACGCGCCCGCTTCCTCGCGCTTCTGCCCTATGCCGTGAAGTAAGGAGCGAGCCCCATGCAAGTCATCCTTCTTGAACGAGTGGCCAAGCTTGGCCAGATGGGCGAAGTCGTGAATGTCCGCGACGGCTATGCCCGCAACTTCCTGCTGCCCCAGGGCAAGGCGCTGCGCGCCACGCAGGGCAACATCGCCCAGTTCGAAGAGCGTAAGGCACAGCTCGAAGCGACCAACCTCGAAACCCGCAAGGAAGCCGAGGCCCTGGCCGAAAAGCTCGACGGTCAGACCTTCATCGTGATTCGTTCGGCCTCCGACGCCGGCGCGCTTTACGGTTCGGTCACCACCCGCGATGCGGCCGAGGCTTCGACCGCCGGCGGCTTCACCGTCGCGCGCAATCAGGTTGTGCTCGACCGTCCGATCAAGGAACTGGGCCTGCACAGCGTCACCGTGAACCTGCACCCCGAGGTCAGCGCCACGATCACGCTCAACGTCGCCCGTTCGAACGAAGAGGCCGAACTTCAGGCTTCCGGCAAGTCGATCCAGGACCTCGCCGCCGAGGCCGAGGCCGAAGCTGAATTCGAGATCGCCGAGCTTTTCGACGATATCGGATCGGCCAGCGACGACGCCGAAGCCGAGGAACGCGCCGAGTAACCGGCGCTCGTCACGGCAGAAACACCAAACCGCGCCGGCCAACGGCGCGGTTTTTTCTTTGGCGTCGTGGCCCGCGACACTCCGCAACCAAAGCGCGTTGCCGCGATCCGGATCGTGCCGTTCTCATCCCGCCGCGCCGTCAATGAAAGCTGTCCGCCCCCGGGTTTTTTGGGTGTAGACTGGCCAGCATGGAAAACGCGGATATCGAACAGAAGGTCGCCGCCCACTATACGCAGGGCAACGTGACGGCCCGGATCGTGCAGGCGCTAGGGTTAGAACCCGATGACTATGGAAGGGTTAGCGTCGAAACGCTTTTCCCGTTGGATCAGCTTCATCACGGCGGCGTCGCGCTGACCGAGAAATTGGCGAAGGCTGCCGGCATAGGTGCCGGAATGACGCTACTCGATGCCGGCGCCGGCATCGGCGGGGCCGCACGATTTCTGGCCGACCGGTTTGGCACCAGGGTCGAGGCCGTCGATCTGAGCGAAGAGTTCGTCGCCACGGCGAAAGAACTCGACCGGATCGTCGGCCTGTCGGGCAAGATCACCCATCGCGTCGCTTCGGTAACGGCACTGCCCTTCGACGAAATGACCTTCGATGCCGTCTGGAGCCAGAACGTGACCATGAACGTGCCGGACAAAGCCGCCATGTTCGCAGAAGCCTTCCGGGTACTGCGCCCGGGTGGCGTCTATGTCCTCTCGCACCTGGCGGAAACGGGTCGCGCCGCGCTCGATTATCCGTTGCCCTGGGCCATGACGGCGGAAACCAGTTTCGCAACCGCGCCCGGCATGATCCTGCAACACCTTGCAGATGCGGGTTTTGACCGGGTGACCGATCACGCCGCGGGCGCGCCGCCACCCCGCCGCCGATGCCGGCCGAAGGTCAGCCTCAGGACGATTTCGCGATGGGCGCCGATATGCCAAGGCGCCGCGCAAACGCTATGCACGCTGTCCGCGATGGGCGTCTTGTGCCGATGTTGGTGACCGCGTACCGCTGACCGCGGCCTCTGCTGCAATGACGTTCCCTTCATCGGCATTGAGCACGGCCCGCGCCCCTGTCCAGTCGGCGCGCCGCCCCAGCACCTGCCGCGCCCCGCCTTGTCATAGGCTCAACCCGTCACCGAGCAGTCGCAAACGGGCGGGCACGGCAGCGCCATCCGCCGCAGGCTGGCACCGAAGCTGAAGGAGCCGCCGCCCGTGCCCCCATCGTCCGACACCCCGGCCCGCACGGGCAATCTGGCCGGCATACTCTGCCTCTGCCTCGGCATCGCGCTCTTTTCGGTGCAGGACCTGATCCTGAAACAGCTAAGCGGCGCCTACCCGCTTTACGAGGCGATGATTCTGCGCAGTCTGACGGCGCTGCCGCTTCTGTTTTTGCTGGTCTGGTTCGATGGCGGGTTGCGCACATTGTTCAATCGGGGCATTGGCTGGATGCTTTTTCGCGGCATCGTGATGTTTCTGGCCTATGGCTGCTATTACCTCGCGCTTGCCGCGCTGCCCATCGCCACCACGGTCGCCATCTATTTCGTCGCGCCGCTGCTTATCACCGCCCTTTCGGCGCTGGTACTGGGCGAACATGTCGGCCCCCGGCGCTGGACGGCCGTCGCGGTCGGTTTCGCCGGGGTCATCATCATGCTCCGCCCCGGCTCCGCGCTTTTCGACTGGGCCGCGCTTCTGGTCGTCGCTTCGGGGCTGGCCTATGCGCTGTCGATGATCTCGGCGCGCCGGCTTGGCACCCACCAGCGCGCCGCGGCACTGTCCTTCTGGGGCAATTTCGTCTTTCTCAGCATCGCCACCGCCATGGCGGCGGTTCTGGCCGATGGCAGCCACGCGGCTGGCAGCCATCCCAGCCTGCTTTTCCTGTTGCGCGGTTGGGTCACACCCACCCTGCCCGACCTTCTGCGCATGATGGCCTGTGGCGTCATCGCCGCGTTGGGCCTGACACTTCTGACTCAGGCCTACCGCATCGGCGAAAGCTCCGCCGTCGCGCCCTTCGAATACACCGCCATGCTCTGGGGTGTTCTTTACGGTTGGACATTTTTCGGCGACTGGCCCGACACCATCGCCTGGCTCGGCATCGCCACGATCATGGCATCGGGCCTATACGTTCTGTACCGCGAAGGGGTACGCCGCCCCGCTAACCCATTTGTTGCCCGGGGGTGGAGCGTGAGATTGCCCGCTCTTCTTCGGTCATCTCGGTCTCGATCCCCTCAAACAGCGGGGTCGAAAGATACCGCTCGCCCGTATCCGGAAGAACGCACAGAATGACCGAACCGGCCGGTGCGGTTTCGGCCACTTTCATCGCAACCGCACAGGTCGAGCCGCCGGAGATTCCGGTAAAGATCCCTTCTTCGGCCGCCAGGCGGCGCGCCCAGGCAATGCCCTCCGGGCCCGGCACCGGGATCAGCGCGTCATAGCCGTTGCTGTCCAGCGCCTCCTGCAGGACCTTCGGGATGAAATCCGGCGTCCAGCCCTGGATCGGATGCGGCTCGAAGGCCGGGTGGCTGACCGCCGGCGATCCATCGGCGCCACGGTCCTGTTTGTGGCCCGAACTGACCAGTGCCGCATTGGCCGGTTCGGTCAGCACGATCTTTACCTCGGGGCGTTCGCGGCGCAGCACGCGCCCGACACCGGTCACCGTGCCGCCCGTGCCATAGCCCGACACGAAGTAGTCCAGCCGCTGGCCGGCAAAATCGGCAATGATCTCGCGCGCGGTCGTCGCCTCGTGGATATCGGCATTGGCCTCGGTCTCGAACTGGCGCGCCAGAAACCAGCCATTGGCCTTGGCCAGTTCCGCCGCCTTGCGATACATGCCAACGCCCTTTTCCGCCTTCGGCGTCAGCACCACCTTTGCGCCCAGCATCCGCATCAGACGCCTCCGCTCGACCGAAAAGGTTTCCGCCATGGTCACAACGAGCGGATAACCCTTTTGCGCGCAGACCATCGCCAGCCCGATCCCGGTGTTGCCGCTGGTCGCCTCGACCACGGTCTGCCCGGGCTTCAGCGCACCCGAACGTTCGGCGGCCTCGATGATATTGACCGCCAGCCGGTCCTTGACCGAACCGCCGGGGTTGAAGGCTTCGGCCTTGACATAAACGGTGACATGGTCCGGCGCGATCCGGTTCAGCCGGATCACCGGCGTATCGCCGATCGTGTCGAGCACATTGTCGAAAAGCCGGCTTCTGCCAGAGGTCGTGCGAATACCCTTGTCCATGACGCTCTCCCTTTGCGGCCGGGGTCTGTGCCGCTGGCCAATACCATAGCGCAGGCCATCGGGCATGCAACGTCCGGCCTGGCCCGCGGGGCAATCCTGGTCGAGAATGACGCGCGCCTCACCCCTTACCCGATATGGGGCAAGGCCCGCGACGATCAGGGCATGAAAAAACCGCCCCCGAGACGGGGGCGGCCGGTGTTGGGTCGGTTCGGGGGCCGATTACAGCTCGTCGAGCTTTTCGACCGCCTTTTGCAGCTTGTCCTTGGTGACATCCTTGTCGCTGACCTTGGCGCCGGCGACAATGTGGTCCACCACCTTTTCCTCGAACAGAGGCGCGCGAAGCTGCTGCTGCATCTGCGGGTTCTTCTGCACGAAATCGAAGAAGGCGCGCTCCTGGCCCGGATACTGCCGGGCCTGCTGCAGAACCGCCTGCGTCATCTCGGCATCGCTCACCTCGACCTCCGCCTTGCGACCGATTTCAGCCAGCAGAAGACCCAGGCGCACCCGGCGTTCGGCCAGCGAATTGTGCTCTTCGGTCGGTTCGATGGCCCCATGGTCATGGCCGTGATGGTCGGGGTTGTCTTCGTGCCACAGCTGGTGGGCGATGCTCTTGGCTTCGGCTTCCACAAGGCTCGGCGGCAGATCGAACTTGGCCAGCCCGTCGAGCTTGTCGAGAAGCGCGCGCTTCAGCACCGCGCGCGATGCACCCTTGTATTCCTCTTCCAGACGCTCGGCGACCTGTTCTTTGAGCTTGTCGAGCGATTCCGCGCCAAACTGCTTGGCCAGTTCATCGTCGATCTCGGCCGGCTTCGGCTCCTTGACAGCCTTGACGGTGCATTCGAACACCGCCGCCTTGCCGGCAAGGTTCTTAGCGCCGTAGTTTTCCGGAAAGCTCACCTCGACCTTCACATCCTCGCCGGCCTTGGCGCCGACAAGCTGATCCTCGAAACCGGGGATGAAGGAATTGGAGCCCAGAACCAGCGGATAATCCTCGGCCGTGCCGCCTTCGAACACCTCGCCATCGACCATGCCCTTGAAGTCGATCACCACCTGATCGCCCTCCTTGGCCTTCGAACCCTTGCGGCGGTCGGCGAAGTTCTGGGCGTTCTCGGCCAGGTTCTTCAGCGCCTCGTCGATCGAGGCCGCGTCGGCCTTGACCACCATGCGCTCCAGCTTGACGCCCGAGAAATCCAGATCCGGAATTTCCGGCAGCGCCTCGTAGCTCATCGCGACGACGACATCCTGGCCTTCTTTCCAGTTCTCGCCGTCCTGCATCTCGACCTTGGGCTGCATCGCCGGCCGGTCGCCCGAAGCGTCGAAATGCTCCTTCATCGCGCCGTCGATGGCATCCTGCATCGCGTCGCCCAGCAGGCGCTGGCCAAACTGCTTGCGCAGCATTGCCATCGGCACCTTGCCCTTGCGAAAGCCCTTCATCTCGATCTCGGGCTGCGCCTCGACAAGTTTTTCCGTCACTTTCGCATCAAGCTCCGCCGCGGTCAGCGTAATCGTGTAGGCGCGCTTGAGGCCTTCGTTCAGGGTCTCGGTGACCTGCATTCTGTTGTCCTTCTCATCCGTCCGTGGTGCGGGTGGAGGGACTTGAACCCCACGCCTTGCGGCGCCAGAACCTAAATCTGGTGCGTCTGCCAATTTCGCCACACCCGCAAAGTGCCAGGGGCGGCCCAGGACCGCCCCCAAAATTCGCGCCCTTCTAGCAAGTCTCATGCGCCGATGCGAGAGGAAAAAGCGCCCCGGAATCAGCACCGCGTTAACGCAATCTTGCCACAATTGCGGTGAAATCATGGCGATTGGGGGCCATCGCGGGACTGGCAGATGGACAACTACTCCGAAGATCTTCGGGCCGCGCAGAAAGCTGCACTGGCGCGGTCGGCCGGCGTGTCTGGTCTTGCTTCGGGCACCGCGGTGCTGACGCTGGATGGCGAGATTCCGGTCGAATTCCTGAACGAAGGCGACCGCGTGGTCACCCGGTCGGGTCTCAGGACCCTGCGCGCGGTGCATGTGCAGATCCTGTGCAATGCCCAGGTGGTGCGGGTTTCGGGCAGTGCGCTTGGCCATGGCCGGCCAGACCGCGATGCGATTCTGGCGCCCGGCCAGTCGATCCTGCTGCGCGACTGGCGCGCACGCGCGCTTTATGGGGTCGAGGCGGCGCTGGTCCCGGCCGCGCGGCTGGTCGATGGCGCCTATGTCAGCGCCGAACCGGTCGCGGCCGAACGTATCTATCTTCTGGAGTTCGACGAGGCCGAAGTGATCTATGCCGGCGGGCTGGAACTGGGTTGCGCCGCTGTGACCGTTGCGGCCTGATCGCGAGCCGCCGGGGCCCGCCCCGGACCCCGGGAGTATTTGCACCAAGATGAAGGGGCGGCCCGGCTCAAAGCCCGAGGCTGCGAAAGACCTTTGGCAGTTCGTCCGGCAGATCCTCGGCAATCAGGCCGGGCCCAAATCTCAGCGCGCATTCGACATGCAGCCAGGCGGCGGTTTCGGCCGCCTGCATCGGCGCGAAACCCCGCGCAAGAAGCCCCGTTATGAACCCCGCCAGCACATCGCCCGACCCCGCCGTCGCGAGCCAGGGCGCTGCGCGGTCGTAATGGGCGGAGTTGATGCTGCAGCGGCCTGAAGGGTCGGCGATCACCGTGTCCGGCCCCTTGTAAAGCATGACACAGCCCGCCCGTTTCGCCGCCTCGCGTGTCGCATCGACCTTTGAATAGGCCGGACCTTTTGTGGCCGGGGCGGCCAGCTTTTCCGCGATGTCGGGGAAGAGGCGGGCGAATTCGCCGGCATGGGGGTGAGGACGCAGTTATCATGCAGGGCGGCAAAGAGATCGGGTTCGCGGCCAAGGATCGTCAGCGCATCGGCGTCGAGGACGAGAGGCCGCCCCGGACCCGATCCGGGGCCTCTTCCATGACTGCCCAAGAGGTCCCGGGTCATGCCCGGTACGAGGCTGCCAAGCGCCGCCGCCACCAGCGCCACCTCCCGCTCCCCGGTCCCGAGCCCCGGCCCGAGGCAGAGCGCATTGATCCGGCTGTCCTCCAGCACGCGCCCGAACGCATCGGCATCGGCGACCGGCCTCAACATCACCGCATCGAGCCGCGCGGCATTTTCGGTCAGCGCCTCGGGCGGGCAGCCCACGGTGACCAGCCCCGCCCCGATCCGAAGCGCCCCCGCGCGGCAAGACGGGCGGCCCCGCCCCGGCCCGCGCCGCCGGAGAGGATCAGGGCGTGGCCGTGGGTGTATTTGTGCGGCGGATTGGGAAAGCGTTCCTTCGACAGATGAAACGCGTCGATACGTTGCGGCTTCTGGGCCAGATGCACAACCTCCTTCCACAGCAGTGACCGTGTGCTTCGCCAGTTCTCCGGCAGACCGATGTCTGCCACTCTAAGACTTGAACAAGACCACGGACCATCGTGCAGTACATGCCCCAGTTTCGGTCGGTGAAAAGCGACGGTGAGATTTGCCGTGCCAGCGAAGTCGACTGGGGCATCGTCTCCTAACCATTGCCCTGAATCGGCACACATCCCACTCGGAACATCGACAGCGACAACGAGCGGCCACCTGTTATTTCGCCGAGAAATAGACGACGCAGAATTCAACGTCATGGCAAGATGCCGATGGCTTAGAAACGGTCGGGTGAGACCCGTTCCGAAAACTGCGTCTATGACCAGCGAGATGCTTGAATCGCCATCTGGCCAACTGTCAAAACGATCATCCTCAAGCGGCGCCACCTCCCCCAACGCCCTCCACCGCTCATAATTCACTCGCGCATCCGGCGGCAGCTTTTCGGGGTCGCCGTAGAGGAAGACCTCCACCTCCCAGCCCCATTCCTTCAGCAGCCGCGCCACCACAAACCCGTCGCCGCCGTTGTTGCCAGGCCCGCACAGTACCACCGCCCGGTGCGAGGTCTGCGCGAGTTCCGGCCATTCCTCGAAGATCGCCTCGACGACGCCCCGCCCGGCGCGTTCCATCAGTTCAAGGCCGGTGACCTCGCCGGTGGCAATCGCGGCGTCCTCGATGGCGCGCATCTGCGCGGCGGTGAGGAGTTCGGTCATGGCTCTGCCCCTTCATCTTGGCCCCAATACTCTCGGGGGGTCCGGGGGGCTGACGGCCCCCCCGCTTCCAACGGCACCGTCCCGCGCATGCTCAAAAAACAGTCTTTCTGCCTCTTTTTTCATCACGCACACCGTTTTCCGCCACTTCACCCGCCGCCATCCAGCCTAGCCAATTGTCCCCCGGGCGCGAAAGTGGTCACAGGGGCCGCAAAGACGAATTTCCACGGGGGAGTCGCCGGCCATGAAAAAGATCGAAGCGATCATCAAGCCCTTCAAGCTCGACGAGGTAAAGGAAGCGCTGCAAGAGGTCGGCGTGCAGGGCCTCAGCGTCATCGAAGTCAAGGGCTTCGGCCGGCAGAAGGGCCATACCGAGCTTTATCGCGGCGCCGAATATGTCGTCGACTTCCTGCCGAAGGTGAAGATCGAGGTGGTTCTCTCCGACGACCTGGTCGACAGCGCCATCGAGGCGATCGTCTCGGCCGCGCGCACCGACAAGATCGGCGACGGCAAGATTTTCGTCACCCCCGTCGAACAGGCCATCCGCATCCGCACCGGCGAGACCGGCGAAGACGCGATCTGACACCGGGCATCCGCCCGCACCGAAACGCCAATCAGAAGGACATCGAAGATGAGCGCAAAGGACGTTCTGAAACTGATCAAGGATGAAGAGGTCGAATATGTCGACGTTCGCTTCACCGACCCGCGCGGCAAGCTGCAGCACGTCACGCTGATCGTCGACATCATCGACGAGGACTTCTTCGAGGAAGGCTTCATGTTCGACGGCTCGTCGATCGCCGGCTGGAAGTCGATCGACCAGTCCGACATGAAGCTGATCCCGGATACCGAAAGCGCCTATATCGATCCGTTCTATGCCGAAAAGACGCTGTGCATTCATTGCAACGTTGTCGAGCCCGACACCGGCGAACCCTACAGCCGCGACCCGCGCGGTACCGCGCTGAAGGCCGAAGCCTATCTGAAGGCCTCCGGCATCGGTGACACCGCGTTCATGGGCCCGGAAGCCGAGTTCTTCATCTTCGATGACGTCCGCTTCTCGGTTAAGATGAACAAGGTCTCCTACGAGGTCGACGCCATCGACGGCGCCTGGAACACCGACACCCAGTACGAAATGGGCAACACCGGCCATCGTCCGGGCGTCAAGGGCGGCTATTTCCCGGTCAACCCGATCGACGAGGCGCAGGACCTGCGCGGCGAGATGCTCTCGACCATGAAGCGGATGGGCATGAAGGTCGACAAGCACCACCACGAAGTCGCCTCGTGCCAGCACGAACTGGGGCTGATCTTCGGAACGCTGACAAAGCAGGCGGACGAGATTCAGAAGTACAAATACGTGATCCACAACGTGGCCCACGCCTATAGCAAGACGGCGACCTTCATGCCGAAGCCGATCAGGGCGACAACAGCACCGGCATGCATGTCAACATGTCGATCTGGAAAGACGGCAAGCCGCTGTTCGCGGGCGACAAATACGCCGATCTGAGCCAGGAGGCCGTAACCCTTCATCAGCGGCATCCTCAAGCACGCCAAAGGCGGGAACGCCATCACCAACCCGGGCACCAACAGCTACAAGCGCCTGATCCCGGGTTTTGGGGCCCCGGTGCTGCGCGCCTATTCGGCCCGCAACCGTTCGGGCTGTGTGCGGATCCCGTGGACCGAAAGCCCAGGAGAAGGCCAAGCGCGTCGAGGCCCGTTTCCCCGATCCGTCCGGCAAACCCCTACCTGGCCTTCGCGGCGCTCCTGATGGCTGGCCTCGACGGGCATCAAGAACAAGATCGATCCGGGCCCGGCTTCCGGACAGGACCTCTACGATCTGCCGCCCGGAAGAACTGGCCGAGATCCCGACCGTCTGCAGCTCGCTCCGCGAGGCGCTCGAGGCTCTGGAAGCCGACCACGACTTCCTGCTGGCCGGCGATGTCTTCACCAAGGATCAGCTCGAAGGCTACATGGCGCTGAAGTGGGAAGAGGTCTATGCCTACGAACACGCCGCACCCAGTCGAGTACCAGCCCACTACAGCTGCTGAGCGGCAACCGAGACTGCCGAAAGGCGCGCCACGACAGCGCGCCTTTTTCTATGGCCGGCGCCGCCATGGACCGGATCGTCAATTGCCCGGCACCGGCTCTGCCAATCGCGCGAAAAACCGGCCCCTGCCTTGGACATGCCACATTCGCCTCAAATTCACGCCGGATTTCCAAAGAAAACATTTATGTCCCTGACCACTCGAAGCCCGCCCATGCAGTCTCGCACCACAAACACCGCTGTCGTATTGCTGTTTCCTGCAGCGCCCCCGGTTCAGCTTTGCCGATTACGTGGCCGAGCTTGAAACGGCGCTGAAGCGGACCAGTCCGCAGAGCTTTGCCAAGACCTGGGAATATGACGACTTCGCGAGCATCGACATCGACGGCTCGCGCGTGGTCGCCGCCGCGTCGGACATGCCGGAAAACCCCGGCGTGCAGGGGTTCGCCGCGATGCTCGTGCTCTCCGTGGGCTACGGCCCGGACGAGACGGCCAGCACGCTTGTCGCAGACAATCGTGACGAATTGTGCCGCACCGTGGTGCGGCGGATGGACGTCGGCAGTCACATCCTTTGGAAGCAGTTTGAAACACCCTTCACACCGGACGACCTGGACCGGATCGCGGTCGAGCTGAATGGCGAAGCCCGCGCGCACGCGGTCAAGCCGGTCTCGCGGCCAGCGAACGGTTTTCCGACAACCGCGTTCAGGGCCTTGTGGCGAAATGGCTGCACGATCTTGCCGAAAACCCGCCGGTAGATCCCGCGCCGCCGCGGGCTCCAAATGCACCAAGCTGGGACAGCGGCATGTCCTGCGACCGGCAGGTGGGTTTCACGCATCAGTACCGGCCCGTTCGGTAGAGATTCGTTGCGCAATGACGAAGCGCGGCTCGATCTGGCGCTCGCGCGCGAATTGGCCGCGGTCGAGGCGGAACTGCGCCTGACACCGCCGCCCGCATGCTCCGCGGCCGAACACAAGGGTTCGGTCGATCTTGCCGAACGCCCCGCGGAAACCCGCGGCGAACCGATGGCGCCCGCGGCACCGGTACACCCGCCCCGGACCGCACCCGCATCGGCAGAAACGCCGGCCGACGTGACGCCCCGGCGGCGCAGCCCGCGTCCCGCGCCACTTGCCGAAACCTCCCCCGCACCGCAAGAACCGGCGCCGATCGCGAATGACATGCCCGACCTTCCGCACCCATGGTGCGAAATGCAGCGGATCCGCGGCGCTGCACGCCGAGACCCCGCAAAAGGCGACGGTCATGGCGGCACAGGGCCCCTTGCCGCAGCGGCTGACGATCTACACGATGAACACCGCGCTGATCATCGCCGCCATGCCGGTCGGCAGCACTGCTGACCTATAACTGCCTTGGTCGCGAAGACATCGGCGTATCGGCCCACACGCCATGGCGCTGACGGCCACCGTCATCGCGCTGGCCCAGTCGACCGGGCTTGGCAGCCTTGCAATGTCGCTGATCTGATAGGCGGCCCCGCCCAACCCGCAACCGGCGCACACCGTAGCGACCCCGGCGTCGGAGCATGGGGCGGACGCGCCGCGTCCCGGCTTGGCGGTCGAGACTGGCAATAACGCGATAACGACATAGCGGTGTCGCGAACTGTCTGGCACGGCCAAAACACCCCGCGCATCGTTGCACGGACGGAGGCGCCGATGACCAGCCACTATTCCGACCGACGCAAGATCGCCCCCACGCGCGGCACCCACCTGCCCGATGGCAGCCCCAACGACAATGACCGGATCGAGATCGGACCGACCCAGCTGGCGTTTCGCGAATGGGAAGCGGCCGGGCTGACCCTGCCCAATCTTGAACGGATGCGGGAGTTCCGCTGGAAACGGCTGACCGAACATGTCGTGGAACGCGGCGCGGGGTGGCATCCTGCTCTTTGATCCGCTGAACATCCGCTATGCGACAGATGCGACCAACATGCAGCTCTGGAACACCAGCCCGTTCCGGGCGCTTCTGCTCTGCGCCGACGGGTACATGGTGCTTTGGGAATACAAAGAACTCGCCCTTTCTCGCCGAGCACAATCCGCGCTGGTGCGCGAGGTGCGGTCGGAGATGCCTCCATGTTCTACATGTCGACCGGCGACCGGGAGGCGGCGGCAAAGGCCTTCGCCGCCGACGTCGATCAGGTGATGCGCGACCATGCCGGGACGAACCGCCATCTGGGCGTCGACAAGATCATGGTCCACGGGCTGCGCGCGCTTGAGGCTGCGGGCTTCATCGTCGGCGAGGGCGAGGAATGCACGGAGAAGGCCCGCGTCATCAAGGGACCGGACGAAATCCTCGCCATGCGCTGCGCCCATGACGCCTGCGAAAATCCATCCGCGATGGAGAAGGCCTGCGAGGGCGTGCCGCTGGGCAATATGAGCAGGGATGACGTCTGGGCGGTCCTGCACGCCGAGAACATCAAACGCGGCGGTGAGTGGATCGAGACGCGGCTCTTGGCCTCCGGCCCCCGCACCAATCCGTGGTTTCAGGAATGCGGGCCGCGCATCATCCAGCCCAATGAGATTGTCGCCTTCGATACCGATCTGATCGGCAGCTACGGCATCTGCATCGACATTTCGCGGACATGGTGGGTGGGTGACGCCAAGCCCACCAATTCGATGGTCTACGCCATGCGCCACGCGCACGAACACATCATGACGAATATGGCGATGCTGAAACCGGGCGTGTCCTTCCGCGAGCTGGTGTTCGGCGGTCACAAGCTCGATCCGGAATTCGACCGGCTGAAATACGGGGTCAAGATGCACGGCGTCGGGCTGTGCGATGAATGGCCGTCCATCGTCTATCCCGACCACTGGCAGGACGGCGCCTTCGACTATGAGGTTGAGCCGGGAATGGTGCTCTGTGTCGAGGCGCTGGTCAGCCCCGATGGCGGCGACTTCTCGATCAAGCTGGAAGATCAGGTTCTGATCACGGAGACGGGCCATGAAAACCTGACCCGCTACCCGTTCGACGACCGGCTGATGGGCCGCGCCTGACGCGGTCACTGTGGCCCCGGTGGCTGTCACGGCCGCTCACCTTGCCGTGACGCCCGGGCGGGCGGGCTTGAACAGCAGGCCGGTCCGGCGCAGGTTCGTCGCAAAGGACTGCCGATGCCCACCGAAACCCTAAGCTTTGAAAACTCCGCCGGTCACAAGTTGGCGGCGCGGCTGGAACGGCCGACCGGCCCCCTGCGTGCGACCGCGCTTTTCGCTCATTGCTTTGCCTGCACAAAGCAAAGCCTTGCCGCCCGGCGAATTGCCCGCCGGCTGGCGCATCAGGGCATCGCGGTTCTCAGTTTCGACTTCACCGGGCTGGGCCAGTCCGAGGGCGACTTCGCCCATACGACCTTCACTTCCAACCTGAACGACCTGACCGCGGCGGCCGAGGCGCTGGCGGCACGCGGAATGGCGCCCGCGCTTCTTGTGGGGCATTCGCTGGGGGGCGCGGCGGTACTGGCAGCGGCCGGGCGGATCGCCACGGCTCGCGCGGTCGTGACCATCGGCGCGCCGTTCGAGCCGGCTCATGTGGCGCAGAACTTCGCCGGCGCGCTGGCGCAGATCGAAGGCGAAGGCAGCGCCGCGATCCGTCTTGGTGCGCAAACACTGACAATCGGGCGCGAATTCCTGCGCGATATCGCAGCGGCGCGGCTGGAACCGGCGCTAACCGCGCTTGGCAAGGCGCTTCTTGTTCTGCACGCCCCGCGCGACAGCGTGGTCGGCATCGACAATGCCAGCCGCATCTTTCAAGCCGCCCGCCATCCGAAAAGCTTCGTCACGCTCGACAGCGCCGACCATCTGCTGACCGACCCCGCCGATGCGGAATACGCCGCCGATGTAATCGCCACCTGGGCCGAACGTTACCTGGCACTGGCCCGCCCGGCCCCGCCGCCCGGCGCGCCCGAAGGCGTTACCCGCGTGGCCGAGGCCGACCCCGGCGGTTTCCTGCAAGACATCCAGTCCGGCCCACACCACTTGCGCGCCGACGAACCGCTGGCCTATGGCGGAACCGATCTTGGCCCTTCACCCTATCAGCTTCTGGCCGCCGGGCTTGGCGCCTGCACGGCGATGACGATCCGCATGTATGCCCGTCGCAAGGGCTGGCCGCTGGCCCATGTCCGTGTCGATGTCAGCCATGACAAGATGCACGGCCAGGACTGCAAGGACTGCAACGGAAGAGATGGCCGGATCGATGTCTTCCGGCGCGAAATCGCGCTGGAGGGCGAACTGGACGGCGACCAGCGCCAAAGGCTTCTGCAGATCGCCGACCGCTGTCCGGTGCACCGCACCCTCGAAGCCTCGTCGCGGATCGACACGGTTCTTGCCGATCCCGCTTGAAGCGCCACGCGCCATGCGCCACCTTGCCCCGACGCGGCACGGGAGACGGCGATGCAGTTCAGCGCAAACGGCATAACGCTTTATGCCGAAACCCACTGAGCCCGAAAAGCAGCGTACACCGATGGTTCTGATCCGTGGCCTTGGCTCGCAGATCGTGCACTGGGCGCCCGGGCAGTTTCCGGTTTCGTCGCGGCGGGCCACGTCATCACTTTCGACAACCGCGATGCCGGGCTATCGGCGCGCTGCCCCACGCCCGGGGCCACGGGCGATCCGCAGGTCATTCTTGACGAGCTTCGCGCCGGCCGGCCGCTCACCCCGGCCTATGCGCTGTCTGACATGGCCCGCGACGTCGTGGGCCTTCTGGACGCGCTCGGCCACGACCGCGCCCATGTTTTCGGTATCTCGATGGGCGGCGCCATCACCCAGATCCTGGCGATGGAGCATGCCCGGCGGCTGCTCAGCGCCACCATCGTGATGAGTTCGGCCCGGCTGCGCGATCCCGCACTGGTCGAACAGCTTCTGTCGCGGCCTCTCGACCGCGAAACCTTTGTCGAGGCGGCGCTTTACGGCGATCGCATCTGGGGCAGCCCCGGCTACCCCGCACCCGAGGCCTATTTCCGCGCCCAGCACGAAGCCGCCTTTGACCGCGGCGCGGAAGCCGATGCGATGAACCGCCAGCTTCTGGCCATCGTCACGTCACCCGAACGGCGTGAGCGGCTGAAAACCGTTTCGCTGCCCTGCCTTGTGATCCACGGCGCCGACGACACGCTGATCGGACCCGACGAAGGCCGCGAAATCGCCGCGCTGATTCCCGGCGCCGAGCTGGAGGTCATCGACGGCATGGGCCACATCATCACGCCGGCGCTGGCGCCCGTCATCGTGGCGCGGGTGAGCCGGTTCATACATGGCCGCAGCTACGCGACCCGGTTGGGGGATATCGGATGACCGGCTTTCACACGCGTCCGCTCGACCCTGAAACCTGGCCCGCCTATGCCCGTCTGATCGAGGCACATAACGGCGTTTGGGGCGGCTGCTGGTGCATGGGCTTTCACGCAAAGGGCGAAGGCTGGGGCAATTCGGTAAGAGCGAAGCAAACCGGGCCGAGAAGGAACGACTGGTGCACGCCGGTCATGCCCATGCCGCGCTGGTATTCGACGGGGAAGATTGCGTCGGCTGGTGCCAGTACGGACCACCCGTGGAATTGCCACGCATCAAGAACCAGCGCGCCTATCTCGCCGCCGGGCCGGCAGGGGCCGACTGGCGGATCACCTGCTTCTTCTCCGCCAAGGGCTATCGCGGCAAGGGTGTGGCGGATAGGGCACTTGCCGGCGCTGTCAACCAGATTGCCGAAGCCGGTGGCGGGTATGTTGAAGGTTTCCCGGAAGATACCGAAGGCCGAACTGCAACCGGTGCATTTCTGTTCAACGGCACCGTGTCGAGCTTTCTGCGTCAGGGCTTTGAACGCAAACACCAGATCGGCAAGCACAAATGGCTGGTGGCGCGACCAGATCGCCCCGCCTGACCTGGACCATCAGTACGCGCGGCCAACGCTGATCTTGAGCCTCCTGCCCGGCAGGTTTATGACCCGGACGCGCCCGCACGAAACCGAAAGGCCCCCCGGATGATCCCCCGCTATTCCCGCCCCGAAATGGTCGCCATCTGGTCGCCCGAAACCAAGTTCCGCATCTGGTACGAGATCGAGGCCCATGCCGACGCTCAGGCCGCTTTGGGCGTGATCCCGCAGACCAATGCCGAGGCGGTGTGGAAGGCAAAGGACGTCGAGTTCAATGTCGCGCGCATCGACGAGATCGAAGAAGCGGTGACAAAGCATGACGTGATCGCCTTCCTCACCCATCTGGCCGAACACATCGGGGCCGAGGATACGCCGCTTTGTCCATCAGGGCATGACCTCGTCCGACGTGCTCGACACCACGCTCAACATCCAGCTTGTCCGCGCCGCCGATATTCTTCTGGCCGACATGGACCGGGTTCTGGCCGCGCTGAGGGCTGGGCTTATGAGCACAAGGATACCGTGCGCATCGAGCGCAGCCACGGCATCCATGCCGAACCCACCTGATGGGCCTGACCTTCGCGCGCTTCTATGCCGAGATGGACCGCAACAAGAGCAAATCTGGAAAAGGCGAAATGGGAGGTGGCCACCGGCGCCATTTCCAGCGCCGTCAGCACCTTCGCCAATATCGACCCGAGCGTCGAGGAGCATGTCTGCGAAAGGCTCGGCCTGCGCCCCGAACCGATTTCCACCCAGGTGATTCCGCGTGACCGCCACGCGATGTTCTTCGCAACCCTCGGCGTCATTGCCAGCAGCATCAACATCGCTGCCGGGGTCCCCGCCACATGCAACGCACCGAAGTGCTGGAGGCCGAGGAGTTCTTCTCTCCCGGTCAGAAGGGTTCGTCGGCGATGCCGCACAAACGCAACCCGGTGCTGACGAAGGCCTCACCGGCCTTGCCCGGCTCATTGCGCATGGCGGTGATTCCGGCGATGGAAAACGTGGCGCTCTGGCACGAACGCGACATCTCGCACAGTTCGGTCGAACGCGGCATCGCGCCGGATGCGACGATCACGCTCGACTTCGCGCTGAACCGGCTGGCTGGGGTTGTCGAAAAGCTGGTCATCTACCCCGACAACATGCTGAAGAACATGAACAAGTTCAAAGGCCTCGTCAAGTCGCAGCGCGTGCTTCTGGCCCTGACCCAAGCCGGTGTCAGCCGCGAGGACGCCTATCGGCTGGTTCAGCGCAACGCGATGAAGGTCTGGGAACAGGGCGCGGATTTCAAAAGCGAACTTCTGGCCGATGCCGAGGTGACCGCCGCCCTTACCCCCGCCGAGATCGAGGAAAAATTCGACCTTGGCTATCACACGAAGCACGTCGATACGATCTTTGCACGCGTGTTCAAGCAAGCGTGAGCGTAAGGCGCTGAATTCCGTGCTATCCTCGCCGCGACGCGAACGGGGAGTTTCCTGCGGTGTTCAGAAACGTGATGATTTCGGCGACGCTCGCCTTTCCGACAGCCCTGTGGGCAGCCGGCAGCGACAGCACGTCGCCACCGGCCACGACCAACACCACCACGACCTGTGACAACGGCCAGGTCTGGGATGAAAAGACACAGACCTGCGTCAACCCGCAGGACAGCCGCCTGAATGACGATCAGCGTTACGATGCGGTGCGCGAGCTGGCCTATGCCGGCCGGCTGGACGCCGCCGCCGCGGTGCTGGCCACGATGGCCGATCAGGGCAGCGACCGGGTACTGACCTACCGCGGTTTCATCGCCCGAAAATCCGGCGACATGGACACCGCCATGCGCGAATATCTGGCCGCGCTCGCCGTCAATCCCGACAACCTTCTCGTGCGCTCCTACATGGGGCAGGGATTGATCGAGATGGGTCAGATCGCGGCGGCCCAGGACCAGCTGAACGAAATCTTGGCACGAGGCGGCACCGGCAGTTGGGCCGAAGCGTCGCTGCGAACCGCGATCGAAACCGGGCATGTCTTCCGGTACTAGGAACCGTTGATTGGAAAGCAAGGGAAAGGATGGATACATGAAGGCACGGCTACTTCTTTCCGCGCTGGCGCTGGCCTTGTCGCCGGCCATCGCGCTTGCCCAGGGCTGCAGCCATGGCCGCGACGTGCAGGCCAGCACGACCTGCGCCGACGGCCAGGTCTGGGACGCTGCGACAAACACCTGCATCACTTCGCTTTCGGGGTAAGAAAATGGCCGGCTCGTCCGGCCAGGGTGTTCTGTTGCTAAGGCGCCGTTAACTCCGCTCTGTCAGGGTTGAGAAGCCCGGAACGGACGGAGGTTTATGGTGGCGCAGGCACTTGCAAGGATCGAACCGGCTCAGATCCCGGCGGCAGAGGCGAAAACGGCGGCGAAAACCGCCGAAAGCCTCGTGATGCAAGGCGGCGCCCTGACAAGACGTGACAATGGCGCTGATCGGGGCGCAGGTCAGCCTGGTGCCGTTACCGTAACCGATATCATGGGAAAACGTGGCCTTCGCGGCCGCGAGAAGGCGGCGATCATCGTGCGCCTTCTTCTTGCCGAAGGGTCGCCCCTGCCCCTGTCGGCCCTGCCCGACCATCTGCAGGCCGCGTTGACCGAACAGATCGGCCAGATGCGCGCGGTCGACCGTACCACCCTGCGCGGCGTGGTCGAGGAGTTCATGCAGCAACTGGAAAGCATCGGCCTTTCGTTTCCCGGCGGCATCGACGGCGCGTTGTCGATCCTTGACGGCCATATCAGCGCCACCGCCGCCAGCCGCCTGCGCCGGCTCGCCGCCACCAGCACCAAGGCCGACCCCTGGGACCGGATCCTCGGCCTGGACAACGACCGCCTTTTGACGGTTCTCGAAAACGAGGGCACGGAAATCGGCGCGGTCATGCTGTCGAAACTGCCTGTACCCAAGGCCGCTGCACTTCTGGGGCGCCTGCCGGGCGACAAGGCGCGGCGCGTCGCCTATGCCATGGCACAGACATCGTCCATCGACCCCGATTGCGTGCGCCGCATAGGCCTGTCGATCGCCACGCAACTCGAATCGCAGCCGCCCACCGCCTTCGAAGCCGGGCCGGTCGAACGCGTCGGCGCGATCCTGAACATCTCCGCCGCGGCCACCCGTGACGCGGTTCTCGAAGGGCTGGAAGCCGACGATGCCGATTTCGCCAGCCTGGTTCGCAAGGCGATCTTTACCTTTGTGCACATTCCCGCCCGGCTGGAACCGCGCGATGTGCCGAAGATCACACGGCTGGTCGAACAGCCGGTTCTGGTAACCGCGCTGGCGGCGGCGACGGGCGACCTGGAAGGCGCGGCGGAATTCATTCTGCAAAACCTGTCGCAGCGCATGGCGCAAGGCCTGCGCGACGAGATCGCCGAACGCGGAAAGGTCAAGGAGAAGGATGGCGAAGAGGCGATGAACGCCGTCGTTGGCGCCATTCGCGATCTGCAGGCCTCGGGCGAGATCACCCTTATCGTCACCGAAGAAGACGACGACTAGCAACCCCGTGCGTGCCGGCGCCCCGGCCCGCATGACGGAATGGAGCGCGCGGCTCCCAGGCTTCTCGGCGTGGTCGGCATTGCCGTGCAGGCGGATTTGCGATGCTTGCCGCCCGCTCTGCCACCGCCTATGTCTTGACCGGCCCGGCGGGCGTCACCCGACGCATTGACCGGGCAGCGAGAACGGGGACAGGCAGCATTGGCGGCAATTCGCGGACAGGGGCCGGGCGACTGGCTGAGCGACCGGGCGCTGCGCGGGCTGATCGCGGTGCTTCTGGCGCTGCCCTATGACACCCGCGTGCGGCTTTGCGGATGGGTCATGGCGCGCATTGTCGCGCCGCTTGCCGGCTATGACCGGCGCGTTCGCGAAAACCTCGCGCGCATCCGTCCCGACCTGCCCGACGATGAGGTGCGCCGCCTGATGCGCGCGGTTCCGACCAATGTCGGCCGAACGATCATCGAAATCTATTCAGGCTCCGAATTCACCAGCCGCGTCAGCCGTACCCCGCCTTCGGGCCCGGGTCTGGCAGCGCTGGAAGCCGCCCATGCGCAGGGCCGCCCGGTCATACTGGTCACCGGCCATTTCGGCAATTACGACGCCTCGCGCGCGGCGTTGAGCGCCCGCGGTTTCCGTGTCGGCGCGCTATACAAACCCATGCGCAACGCCTTTTTCAACGCCCATTACGAGGCCGCGATTTCCCGCATTGCCCGCCCCGTCTTCCCGCGTGGCAAGAAGGGCCTTGGCGAAATGGTCCGTTTCCTGCGCGGTGGCGGTATGCTGGGCATGCTGATCGATCAGCATATGAATCATGGCGCCCGGCTGCGGTTTTTCGGCCATGACGCGCTGACCGCGCTGTCTGCGGCGGAACTGGCGCTGAAATACGACGCGCTTCTGGTACCGACCTACGGCATCCGTCGCGAAAACGGGCTCGACTTCGATATCGTCGTCGAGACACCGATCGGGAAGGACACGCCCGAGGCGATGACCCAGGCGTTGAACGACAGTCTGGAACGGCTGGTTCGCCGGCACATGGACCAATGGTTCTGGATCCACCGCCGCTGGAAGACCTGATCGCCTAGCGCAGACGCGCCGCGCCAAGGATCGGGCCGAATCCCTCCTCCTGCACGATCACCACAACCGGGTCTTGGCCTGAAAGGCTGACCTCGTGCTCAAGCGCCTCGGACCCGCCCCAGCGGCCCAGCGCACGCCAGTCGGTAACGACATTGCGGTAGCTGATCGTCCGGCCCCGGTTTTCGCCGCGCGTGATCTCGACTGTGCCCTTGGGGCGATAGCGCACCAGTTGGATGACCGCACTCCGGCCTAGCGGGGCATCCGACCGGGCCGCGATGTGCAGCATCGTGCCCTTGCGGGTCAGGGTGACGGAAACCGGCGCGGGGTGGCGGAAATGCTCCATGATCGCGTCGCTGACTTCCATCGGGCGGAACCCGGCGATCTGTTCCTGCCCGGCGATGACCATTTGCGGTGTATAGATCGACCGGCTGCCGGCGGCATGGGCATAGTTCTTTTGCCGCGCGGTGTTTTCCGGCCGGCCGAAAACGTCCTTCCAGCCGATGTAATCCCAGTAATCGACATGAAGAGACAGCGCGATCACATCGTCACGATCGGCCAGTTCGGCCAGAAAGGCATCGGCCGGCGGGCAGGACGAACAGCCCTGCGACGTGTATAGCTCCACGACCACCGGCTGGGTTTGCGCCGTCGCCGCGCCAAAGGGCACCATGGCCAAGAGCCATCCTGCCAGAACCACGCCCGCTTTCAGCATCATGTCGACATCCCGTTGCGTCCCTGAACCGGTTTAGCCAACCGCCACCACACAAACCAATCAAGGTTTTGCGATCCCTTGCGGCTGTTGCCTTCGCGCCAGCTTACCCTTTGCCAGCCGCCTGGACCGCGCGACGTTTTGCCGTCCTCCGCCGTCCCGCCCGAGGGGGGCGTGGACTTTGCCACTGGATTTTCTGCATACAATTGCATACAAAGCGCACGAACTCCCGCCCTTACCCAGACCATAACGGGGCAAGAGGCGTCAGTTCACAGATTTCATTCTCAGGAGAGGCCGCGATGACCGTCACCGTCGGACATGACGGCCAGAAGACCCTGCCGGAAACCCTGACCGTCGGCACACAAAGCGTTGCCTATTATTCGATCCCGGTAACTGAAAAGGCCGGCCTTGGCGAATTCGCGCGCCTGCCTGCCGCGCTGAAGAAGGTCGTCTTGGAAAACATGCTGCGCTTTGAGGGGATGGCAAGACCGTTTCGGTCGACGACATCCGCACCGCACCCGAATGGGGCAAGCAGGGCGGCAAGAACCCGCGCGAGATCGCCTATCGCCCGGCCCGCGTGCTGATGCAGGATTTCACCGGTGTGCCGGTAGTCGTCGACCTTGCCGCGATGCGCGATGGCATCAAGGGGCTCGGCGGCGACGCGCAAAAGATCCAGCCGCTCAATCCCGTCGACCTCGTCATCGACCATTCGGTGATGATCACGACGAGTTCAGCAACCCCGCCTTCCAGATGAATGTCGACCGCGAGTACGAGCGGAACATGTTCTTCACCTTCCTGAAATGGGGGCAGAATGCGTTCAACAACTTCCGCGTGGTGCCGCCCGCTCGGCATCTGCCACCAGGTGAACCTCGAATACCTTGCCCAGACGGTCTGGACCGATACCGACCAGAACAGCGAAACCTGCGTCGCCTATCCCGACACGCTCGTCGGCACCGACAGTCACCACCATGGTCAACGGTCTTGCCGTCCTCGGCTGGGGCGTCGGCAGGATCAGGCCAGCGGCAATGCTGGGCTAGCCGGTTTCGATGCTGATCAGGTCAATGGGCAAGCTGACCGGGCAGATGGTTAGGCACCACCGCGACCGGCAATGCTCTGAAGGTCGTGCAGATGCTGCGCAAGCACGGCGTTGTCGGCAAGTTCGTCGAGTTCTATGGCGAGGGGCTTGACCATTTGCCGCTTGCGGATCGCGCGACCATCGCCAACATGGCCCCCGAATACGGCGCGACCTGCGGCTTTTTCCCGATCGACGGCGAAACCCTGCGCTATCTGGAACAGACCGGACGCGACGAGGACCGCATCGCGCTGGTCGAGGCCTATGCCAGGGAAAACGGCTTCTGGCGCGGGCCGGATTACGACCCGATCTACACCTCGACGCTGGAACTCGACATGTCGACGATCGTTCCGGCGATCTCCGGCCCGAAGCGACCGCAGGATTACCTGCCCCTGACCGGCGCCAAGGCCGCTTTCGCCAGGGAAATGGCCGATACGTTCAAGCGCCCGATGGGCAAGGACGTCGCCGTGAAGGGCGAGGATTACACCATGTCCTCGGGCAAGGTCGTCATCGCCTCGATCACCTCCTGCACGAACACCTCGAACCCCTATGTGCTGATCGGCGCGGGGCTGGTGGCTCGCAAGGCGCGCGCACTGGGGCTGAACCGCAAGCCCTGGGTGAAAACCTCGCTCGCCCCCGGCTCGCAGGTCGTATCGGAATATCTTGAGGCCGCCGGCCTTCAGGACGACCTCGACGCCATTGGCTTCAACCTCGTGGGTTACGGCTGCACCACCTGTATCGGCAATTCGGGGCCCCTTCAGCCCGAGATCTCGGCGGCCATCGCCGAGGGTGACCTCGTGGCAACCGCCGTGCTTTCCGGCAACCGCAACTTCGAAGGCCGCATCAGCCCCGATGTGCGCGCGAACTACCTAGCCTCGCCGCCGCTTGTCGTCGCCTATGCGCTGGCCGGTGACATGAATATCGACCTGACGACGGAACCCCTGGGCACCTCCAAGGACGGCAAACCGGTCTATCTGAAGGACATCTGGCCCACCAACACCGAAATCGCCGATCTGGTCAACAAGACCGTGACGCGCGCGGCGTTCCTGAAAAAGTACGCCGATGTCTTCAAGGGCGATGCCAAATGGCAGGGCGTCAAGGTCACGGAATCGGAAACCTATGACTGGCCGCCGACCTCGACCTATATCCAGAACCCGCCCTATTTTCAGGGCATGGGCAAGCAGAAGGGCGCCATTACCGACATTTCGGGCGCCCGCATCCTTGCGCTTCTGGGCGACATGATCACCACCGACCACATCAGCCCCGCCGGTTCCTTCAAGCCGACGACACCCGCCGGCCAGTATCTGACCGAACGGCAGGTCGCGCCGAAGGATTTCAACTCCTACGGGTCGCGGCGCGGCAACCACGAGGTGATGATGCGCGGCACCTTCGCCAATATCCGCATCAAGAACGAGATGCTGGACGGCGTCGAGGGCGGCTACACCAAGGGTCCCGACGGCGCCCAGACCTCGATCTACGAGGCGTCGATGGCCCATCAGGCGGCCGGGACGCCGCTGGTCGTCATTGGCGGCATCGAATACGGCGCGGGCTCCAGCCGCGACTGGGCCGCCAAGGGCACCGCGCTTTTGGGCGTCAAGGCGGTTATCGCCGAAAGCTTTGAACGTATCCACCGTTCGAACCTTGTCGGCATGGGTGTCATCCCCTTCGAGTTCACCGAAGGCCAGAACCGCAAGTCGCTGGGCCTGAAAGGCGATGAGGAAATCAGCATCGCCGGGCTCGAGGGCGATCTGAAACCGCTCAGCCTTGTGCCCTGCACCATCCGCTATGCCGATGGCCGCGAAACGACCATCCAGCTGAAGTGCCGGATCGATACCGAGATCGAGATCGAATACGTCGAACACGGTGGGGTGCTGCACTACGTCTTGCGCAATCTCGCAAGCTAGTCCGAAACACAGAGTTTCCTGCCGAAGGCCCGGGTTTTCCCGGGCCTTTGTCGTCTTGTTAACCGCGCTCGTGCATCAGTGGCAGACAAAGGAGACGCCATGCACCCGCATCTGCCCCGTCTGAAACCGCAAAGCGACGTGGCCCGCCGCCGCCGCGGGCTGCCTTCTCTGTCCAGCTTGCCCAACCTGCCGTGGACTGAGATGGCGCTGCTTGCCGCGGGGCTCGCGGTCATTGTCGGGCTTGCCTGATTTCCGGCACGATTGCCCGAATTCTGGCAGAAACGGAATGTTTCCGTTTCACTTGCGTTTTTCGCTCTGATTACTCGCCTGCCGGTGGTATCAACCCCGAAATGCCATAAGCGAAAAATTGCCGATGCCCGTTTTCAAATTCGATTTCTCCGGCGGCGAAAAGCCTCGCCGCCGCCTTTCTGTCCCGGCCCTGCCGTGGACCGATATCCTGTTCATTTCCGCTCTGGTGCTGTCACTCAACCTGGTCTGAACAGCCGGCGCCTAGTTGGCCCCCTGCCCCAAAGCCTCGGCAATAGCCGGGCGAATGGTTTTTTCCAGGTGCTCTTTGGTGATCGGGCCGGCAAACCGCAAAACGATCCGGCCTTCGCCATCAATCACATAGGTTTCGGGCACGCCGTAAACGCCCCAGTCAAGCGCCATGCGCCCGTTGGCGTCCGCGCCGAGCATGGCGAAGGGGTTGCCAAGCTCTGCCAGGAATTTCAGCGCGTTTTCCGGCTTGTCCTTGTAGTTCACGCCGAAGAGGCGAATTCCCTCCGTGGCCATCTCTTCCAGTTGCGGATGTTCGGCGCGGCAGGGCGCGCACCAGCTCGCCCAGTAGTTGACCAGTTTCACGCCATCGGCCTTCAGGTCGGCATCGGTAAAGGACTCGCCGTCGCCCAGGGCGGTCAGTTGCACCGACGGGGCCGGCCTGCCAACAAGGGTTGATGGCAGCTCATCGGGATTGTCGCGGCTCATCCCGGCGTAGAACAGCACTGCAAGGCCCGCAAAAAGAAGCGGTGGCGCGATCATCAGGGGCGATAGCCTAGCCATGCTCGCGCCCCTGCCGGGCCTCGACCTCGCGCAGCTGACGCCGCACCCGGGCGCCGCGCCGGATCGTCGCCAGAACCAGCACGAGGATCAGCACCAGCGAGGCGCCATAGGCCGAAAGCACGGCCACGGCGTATTTTCCAAGATCGGGCATCAGCCAAGCCTTTCCCGCGCAATCAGCGCTTTCAGCCGGCGCGCGCGGATTTCGGTCCGCGTACGCAGCAGAACCAGTGTGACGAAGAGCAGGACGAAACCGGCGATGCACAGCAGCAAAGGCAGCCAGTAGACATCCGACACGTTTTCTTCCTTGTCGAGCGACAGCGATGCGCCCTGATGCAGCCCCTGGTTCCAGAAATTCACCGCATAGCGGCTGAGCACGGCGAAGACCGACCCGACAAGGCAAAGGACCGAGGTGAGGTCGGCGGCGGTGTCCGGGTCCTCGATCGCCTCCCAGAGCGCGATATAGCCGAGGTAGAACAGGAACAGGATCAGGAACGCGGTCAGGCGCGGGTCCCAGGCCCACCAGGTGCCCCACATCGGTTGACCCCATATCGCCCCGGTCGCCAGCGCGATCAGCGTGAAGGTCAGCCCGATCGGTGCCGCCGCGCGCGCCGCCAGCGCCGAAACATGATGACGCCGGATCAACCAGATCAGCGACGTCACAAGCATCATCGCCCAGGCATTGATCGCCATCATCGCCGCGGGTACGTGAAGATAGATGATCTTGACCGTCGCGCCCTGCTTGTAATCGTCCGGTGTAAAGAAAAAGCCCCAGACCAGCCCGCCAAGCAGCGCCAGCACCGCCAGCCCCGTGACCCAGGGCAACACCCAGGCCGAGGTCTGCATGAACTTCTTGGGGTTGGCATATTCCCAAAGCGACATCGGGTTTCCTTACGTCCCTTTACCGGCCGGTGCAATTCAATAGCATGTCATGCGCTAACGGAGATTGACGCGGATTGCCGCAGCCGCCGCGAATGGCAAGAGCGCCAGCGCCCCGGCGGTGATCCCGGCCAGAAGCGCCAGCGGCGTGGCAACCGCCATGCCCTCGGCGCCCCGTCGCACGATCTCGGCCCCGAAGATCAGCGTCGGCATGTATAGCGGCAGCACCAGAAGCGACAGCAAGAGCCCTCCGCGTTTCAGCCCAACCGTCAGCGCCGCGCCGAAGGTGCCGATCACCGACAGCGCGGGTGTACCAAGCGCAAGCGAGGCGGCAAGCCAACCATAGCCGTCGGCAGGCAGGTTCAGAAGCACGCCCAGAACCGGCGCCGCCAGCGTCAGCGGCAGGCCGGTGGTCAGCCAATGCGCGACCGCCTTCACCGCCACGGCCCCTTCCAGCGGCAGCGGGGCCGTCGCCAGCAATTCCAGGCTGCCGTCTTCGGCATCCAGCGCAAAGATCCGGTCCAGCGACAGAAGGCAGGCCAGAAGAGCCGCAACCCACAGGATACCGGGGGCGATCAGGCCCAGCGTGCCCCCCTCGGGGCCGACGCCCAGCGGCACCAGAACCGCGACGATCAGGAAAAAGGCAAGGCCAAGGCCGAAACCGCCGCCAGAGCGCACCGCCAGCCGCAGGTCACGAAGCAGAAGCGCGATCACAGGAAAGCCTCGTCGAAGGCGTCGACCTGCACCGCCCTACCCCGGCAGCCGCGCAGGCTGTAAGGCGTCAGCTCCAGCACCTCGGCCTCGGGCAGACCCAGATCGATATGAGTACAGCAATCAGCGCCATGCCGCCCGCGGCAAGGTGCGCGCGGACATGGCCGGCAAACAGCGCCACCGAGGCGCTGTCAAGCGACACGGTCGGTTCGTCCAGAACCCAGATTGCGCGACCGGTCACCAGCAGCCGCGCCAGCCCAAGCCGGCGCTTCTGACCGGCCGACAGATTGTGTGCCGCGCGGTCTGCAAGCTCGGTCAGGTTCATGGCCGCCATCGCCTCCGCGACCCCGCTGCCACCATAGACCGCCGCCCAGAAGCTGAGGTTCTCGCGCACGGTCAACGTTGCCTTCAACCCGTCGGCATGGGCGGCATAGGCGATAGCATCGGCCGGCGCCTCGACGCGGCCCGCCATCGGCGGCTGCAGCGGCAATGGTGCGCAACAGCGTCGTCTTGCCGATGCCGTTGGGCCCGCGCAGAACTCGCGCCTGCCCCCGCGCGACGCGAAAGCTCACGCCCTCCAGAACGGCGATCCCGCCGCGCGCGCATGTCAGATCAGCGACTATCAGCTCCATCGCCTCAGCCCTAGCCCAAAGCGCGCGCCGCCGAAAGGAGGTTCAGCCACCGGCGAAGCGCGGCAACCCGCCGCCCTTCGCCCAGCAAAACGTTATAGGTGCGCGCGGCCGGCGGGCTCGCCATGATCTCCAGCGCCAGCCCGCTGGCTTCCAGTTCCTCGCGCAGGTCCGCGGGAAGCGGCGCGATCTCGCCTCCCGTACCGATGATCAGCAGATCGACCGCGCCGGCGAGCGCCAGCAGAGGCGCGCGGTCGTGATAGCCCGGCCAGACCGGATTTTCCCCGTCGCGGCCAGGATCACCCCGCCTGCCAGACCCGGCCGCCGACACGAAGCGGGCGTACCCCTCGACAGGTCGCGCCGTGCCATATTCGACCGGGTTGAGCCGCATCTAGCCGCCGAACTGGGTGCCGGCCTCGGTCGTCTTGTCGGGCTTCGACCAGTCGCGTTTGGTGCCGAGGAACAGAACCACGTTCTTGGCCACATAGACCGAGGAATAGGTGCCGACGACGATGCCCCAGGCAATGGCAAAAACGAAGCCGCGGATCACGTCGCCGCCCAGAACCAGTAGCGCAATAAGCGCGATCAGCGTCGTGCCCGAGGTCATCAGCGTGCGGCTCAGCGTTTCGTTGACCGAAGGTTCATCACGGCAGCATCTGCTTGAACTTGATCAGGTTTTCACGAAGCCGGTCAAAGACCACCACGGTATCGTTGATCGAATAGCCGAGAATCGTCAGCAGCGCGGCGATGATCGTCAGGTCGAACTTGATCTGAAAAAGCGCAAAAAGCCCGACCGTAACCACCACGTCATGCACTTCTGCCGCCAGCGCGCCCAGCGCGAACTGCCATTCGAAGCGCAGCCAGATATAGACCAGAATCGCCGCCGTCGCCGCCAGAACGGACCAGACCGCCGTCCAGATCAGTTCCGACGACACCTTGGGCCCGACACTTTCGACAGAGGGGAAACTGATCGACGGATCGACCGCTTTCAGCGCCGCCTCGACCTTGCCGATGGTTTCGGGCGTGATCGCCTCGGCCCCGTCCTGCGCCTGAATGCGGATCATCGCGACGTTCTTTTCGGCTCCGAAGCTCGGGTCGAACACCTCGGTGATCAGCACATCGCCAAGCTCCAGCGGCTGGATGGCGGCACGATAGGCGCCCACGTCCACGGCCTGCGTAGCCTCGGTACGGATCGTCGTGCCGCCGCGAAAGTCGATCCCGAGGTTCAGCCCCATGACCAGCACCAGCACGATCGAGGCCAGCGTCGCCACGATCGAGGCACCAAAGGTGACGGGCGCGAAACGAAAGAAATCGAAGCTTGTCTTCTCGGGAACCAGTCTCAGTCGCATGGCAGCCCTCTTATGCGGTGATGGTCTTGGGGCGGCGCCAGTCGAACCACATCACCAGCATGACGCAGGTGATATAAACCGCCGTGAAGACCGATGTGACGATGCCGACCGCCAGCGTCACGGCAAAGCCGCGCACCGGCCCCGCCCCAGAACGAACAGGATGACCGCGACGATGAATGTGGTGATGTTGGCGTCCAGAATGGCCAGCGCCTTCTCATAGCCCAGTTCGATGGCGCGTGCCGGGCCACGGGCGGTTTTCAGCTCTTCCCGGATACGTTCGTAAACCAGCACGTTGGCATCGACCGCCATACCGATGGTCAGCACGATGCCGGCGATGCCGGGTAGTGTCAGCGTCGCGCCTATGGCCGACAGAACGCCAAAGATCATCGCGACGTTCAGCGTCAGCGCGATATTGGCCACAAGTCCGAAAGAACCCGTACAGGCGAGCATGAACAGCACCACCGCGGCCATGCCGACCAGCGCCGCGATGCGTCCGGCATCGATACTGTCCTGCCCCAGTTCCGGGCCGATGGTGCGTTCTTCCAGAAATTCCAGTTCCGCCGGCAATGCGCCGGCACGCAACAGCACCGCCAGTTTCGTCGATTCCTCGATCGTGAAGCGGCCGGTAATAATCCCCGACCCGCCGGCGATATGGGCCTGGATGACCGGGGCGCTGATCCTCGTCGTCCAGAACGATGGCGAAAGGCGCACCGATGTTGTTGGCGGTATAATCGCCGAACTTGCGCGCACCCGTCGGGTTAAAGCGAAAGTTGACCGCCGGGCTGCCGTTCTGGTCAAACGAAGGTTGCGCATCGACCAGTTCCTCGCCGGTCACGACCGGGGTCTGTTCGATGATGTAGAAGACGCCCTCTTCGTCCATCGAAGGCAGAACCAGGTTGCGCGGACCGGGATCGGCATCGGCGCTTGTCGCGCGACCGACCACCGGGTGGAAGGTCAGTTTTGCCGTCGTGCCGATCAACGCCTTCAGTTCCGCGGCGCTGCCGATACCCGGCACCTGAATCAAAATGCGGTCTTCGCCCTGACGCTGGATCGTCGGTTCGCGCGTGCCGACCTCGTCGACCCGGCGGCGCACGATTTCCAGCGACTGGGCGATGGTGCGGCTGTCGGTGGCGGCCTTTTCGGCCTCTGACAGGCCAACCACGATGGTGTCGCCTTCGGCCGTCACCTCGATATCGTTCTGGCCGACCCCGGTCAGGCTGATCACCGGCTGGGCAAGACCGCGCACGGTTTCCAGCGCCTTTTCAATGCCTTCTGGGCGCGAAATCGTGACCCGCAGGGTTCCCGGCGTGCTGTCGACGCGGCGGATATTGCCCACCTCGTCGCGCACATCGCGCAGCGCGTCGCGCACGTCCGGCCACATGCCGTCGATCCGCGCGGCATAGACATCGGCGACCTTCACCTCGGCCAGCAAATGCGCGCCCCCGCGCGGGTCGAGCCCAGATTGACGATCCGACTTGGCAGCCAGTCCGGCCAGCCGGCGCGCGCCGCCTCCAGTTCGGGGCTGGTGATCCCGGCCTCGATCTTCTTCATCGCGTCGTTGTGGGTCTCGACCCGCGAATAGAAGAGGTTGGGCATCGCATAGATCAGACCCAGGGTAACTACGCCCACAGATCAGTACGCGCTTCCACAGCGGTATTTGCAGCATCTAAGGGGTCCGTCCGGCAGGACCAGGGCGCCTACGCACCGCCGGCTCGGTTTTCGATACGACCTGGGCGATCGTGTACTTGACGACGCGCACCTTGACGCCGTCGGCGATCTCGACCTCGACCTGGCCGTCGTCCTTGATAGCAACCACCTTGCCGAAGATGCCGCCTTGCGTGACCACCTCGTCGCCGCGCCGCAGCGCATCGACCATGGCCTTGTGTTCCTTCATCTTTTTCTGCTGCGGGCGGATCAACAGGAAATACATGATGGCGAAAATCTGGGATCAGCGGCATGAAGCTGGCAAACGCGCCGGCGCCGCCGGAGGCGCCTGGGCATAAGCGAGGTTGCGAACATGTGGTATTCCCTTTGCATGTCCGGGCGCGAACGGCCCGTCTGGATCGGCGGGAACCTATAGGCGGCGCCGCCGCTTTGCAAGGTGAAGCGCGAAGGTCAGGCCAGCAGGCAAGCCCGTTGCAACTCGCGCCCGCCTTCGTCGATCATCGCCCCGATCTCGCGCCCGCCCTCGATGATCGGGCGCGCCGGCGCCATGCCGCGCGCGCTGCGCACAACTTCGGGCGCGTTCTTCAGGTCGTCGCCGACCAGCGCTTCGGCCTCCTCGCCCAGGTACAGGCTTTCGCTGACCGCGCCGGCGGCGAGGACCAAGGAAGTTCGTGGCGCGCGAAAAGCAGATGCACACGCTACGAACGCCCGCCGGGGCATCGACCCGCTCGATCCCCGGCCAGCCACGCAGGCGTGTGGCGGCACACAAAACCTCTGCGGCACCGAACCGCGCCTCGACCCCGGCACCGTTCAACAACACCCGGTGTTGTGGCGACAGGTAGAGATCGGCACAAACGCGCCCAGCGCCCCGGCGGCGATACGCCGGCAGCCGGCGCGGCGCCGCGCGCGCAGCTCAGCGGCCGACAGCACCCGCTCGCCCACCCAAACGAGCGAGCAAACCGTGGTCGAGCGTTTGCCGCGGTCACCGGCGCGCAGCTCCTCGACCAGCCGTTCGCCACTGCCGTCGAGATCGGCGTTCCGGCGACGAAACAGGGCGCGCCGGAAATGGTGATCGTGACCACCTGCGTGTCTGACCGCCCATCGGCATCGACCATCAGGACGGTAAAGACATCGGTCAGGGTATCGCCCAGCCCCAGCGCCTGAACCGCCGGGTGGCTGTCGTTCAGGTCATAGCTCCATGTCCCGGTCGCGGGGTCGATCGTGGCCACGCCATAGGTTGCCGCCACGCTGATCGACCAGACATCGTCGGTATTGCCGGTGGCAAAGCCGACGTCGTCCAGATCGCCGGTCACGATCAGGCCGCTGCCCTCGGTCACCGCGCCGCTGATCTGCCCGCCGATCGTCGGAACGCCCATCGCCTAGCCCTCGACCTCCAGCTGCCGCGCGAACTGGCCCGCGCCCGTAGGATCGCACGCTCACCACCTCTTCGCCCTTCGGCCGCGACCATTCGACAACCCGATAGCGCGACCCGGTCTTGTTGTGCCAAAGCGTGCGCACGCGGGTTTCGTTGCGGTTGGCGGTCAGGGCCGGCACGATCTCGTCGATGGCCGAAGGGCGCGACGGCGTCGATCAGCCATTTCGATGGGCCGCTGTTCCAGTCCTCGGGCCGAAGCGGCATGTGTTCGACAGCAAACCAGCGTTCGGCCGCCGCGCTGAGCCCCGCCCAGCTGACAAAGGCGCGCGGCTGCCCGTCGGGCGTACGAAACACCCGGTACTGGCCCAGCCGCAGCGGCGGTTCCAGCATGGTCAGTGCGTCGGCAAGGCTGCGGCCACGGTGAAAACCGGTCAGCGCGGTCAGATAGAACATCGCCCCCAGATCGGCCCACAGGGCGTCCGGCAGGTCGAACCAGCCTTTGGGAAAGGCGGTGCCAACCGCGCTGTCGGGGTTTTTCCGCAGCGTCGCGAAATGCCGCAGCGTGGTGCGGATGAAATCCTCGGCATCCCTTCCCATCGCCCGCACTACACCACAGAACCCCACGGTTTCAAAGCCCACCCACCCCCTGCCCGCTTGAGTTGCGGGCCCGCGCGTGGCGTTACGGTCACGGGCATTGAATGGCTACGCATGGCAGGCCACCCTTCCCCCGTCCGCCTGACGATTTCCCGGTTTCCCTTCGCGGCCCGATCGGGCATATCTTCGCCAACGCTGACTGACCCCGGAACGACGCCATGCACGATATCCGCCTGATCCGTGACAACCCTGCCGCTTTCGACGCCGCGCTGACCCGCCGGGGCGGTGTGGCCCTGTCGGCAGAGGTGCTGGCGCGGGACGAGGCGCGGCGGGCGAAGATACTGGCCGCCGAAACCGCGCAGGCCGCGCAGAACGCCGCCTCGAAAGAGGTGGGCGCCGCCAAGGCTCGCGGCGACGAGGCCGAGTTCGAACGCCTGCGCGCGCTGGTGGCCGAGAAGAAGGCCGAGGTCGCGCGCCTGACCGACGAGGCCAAGGCCGACGATGCGGCGTTGCGCGATCTCATGATGACCCTGCCGAACAGCCCGCTGGCAGAGGTGCCGGATGGCGCCGACGAAAAGGGCAATGTGGAACTGCGCCGCTGGGGCAAACCGCGGCTTTTCGAATTCGCCCCGCGCGAACATTTCGACATCGCCGGCGTGAAGCCGGGGATGGATTTCGAACTGGCCGCAAAGCTTTCGGGCAGCCGTTTCATGGTGCTGCGCGGCGCGGTCATCCGCGTGCACCGCGCGCTGGCCCAATTCATGCTCGACACCCATGTCGAGGAACATGGCCTGACCGAAACCTGGACCCCGGTTCTGGTCAAGGACGAGGCGATGGTTGGCACCGGGCAGTTGCCGAAATTCGCCGAAGACAGTTACCAGACGACCAACGGCTGGTGGCTGATCCCGACGTCGGAGGTGACGCTGACCAATACGGTTGCCGGCGAGGTTGTCGACGAGGCATCGCTGCCGATCCGCATGACCGCCCATACCCAGTGCTTCCGGTCCGAGGCGGGAAGCGCGGGCAAGGATACCGCAGGCATGTTGCGCCAGCACCAGTTCGAGAAGGTCGAGATGGTGTCGATCACCACGCCCGAAACCTCGCTGGCCGAACATGAACGTATGACCGGCTGCGCCGAGGCGATCCTGCAGAAGCTGGGGCTGCCCTACCGCGTGGTCGTGCTTTGTACCGGCGACATGGGATTTGGCGCGACCAAGACTCATGACCTCGAAGTCTGGCTACCCGGGCAGGATTGCTACCGCGAAATCTCCTCTGTTTCGGTCTGCGGCGATTTCCAGGCCCGCCGGATGAATGCCCGCTTCCGCCCCGCCGGTGGCGGCAAGCCGGAATTCGTGCACACGCTGAACGGCTCCGGTCTGGCGGTGGGCCGCGCGCTGATCGCGGTTATGGAAAACGGCCAGCAGGCGGACGGTTCGGTCGATCTGCCGGCGGTGCTGCACCCCTATCTGGGCGGTCGCACCCGGATCACGGCCGAGGGTGCACTGGCCTGACGCGCCTGCACTTTTCGAACATTTCTAATGAAATCTGAAGGGTTTGCCGGCGGGCAACCCTTCAATTTTCAACTTTTCCGGGCTTCCGCCTTTTTCACGACATGCTTGCGCAGCCGTGACGGGATCGATTTCTTGCGATCCTTGTAGGGGTTGTCTGCACCCTGATCGCGCAGGGTCAGGCGGATCGGCGTACCCGGCATGTCGAAGGCATCGCGCAACCCGTTGACCAGATAGCGCGTGTAACTTTCGGGGATCTTGTCGGCATGGGTGCATTTGACCACGAAGGCCGGCGGCCTGGTCTTGACCTGTGTCATGTAGCGCAGCTTGATCCGCCGCCCGCCCGGCGCCGGGGGCGGATGCGCCTCGGTCATCGCGCCAAGCCACTGGTTCAGCTTCGCCGTGGTCACCCGCCGGTTCCACACGTCATAGGCTTTCAGGATCGCGCCGTGCAGCCGGTCGAGCCCCTTGCCCGTCCGCGCCGAGACGGTGACCATCGGCGCGCCGCGCAACTGCGGCAACAGCCGTTCGAACATCTCGCGCAGCGCCTTCAGTTTGGCCGATTTGTCGTCTTCCAGATCCCACTTGTTGACCGCCACGACCACCGCGCGGCCCTCGCTTTCGGCAAAGTCGGCGATCCGCAGGTCCTGCTGCTCGAAGGGGATCTCGACATCGAGGAGCACCACGACAACCTCGGCGAAGCGAACCGCCCGCAGCCCGTCAGAGACCGACAGCTTTTCCAGCTTTTCCTGAACCTTGGCCTTCTTGCGCATGCCAGCGGTGTCGAAAATGCGCACCGGCGTGCCCATGAAATCCGCGCTGACCGAAATCGCGTCGCGCGTGATCCCGGCCTCGGGACCGGTCAGCAGGCGGTCTTCGCCCAAAATGGTGTTGATCAGCGTCGACTTGCCGGCATTGGGCCGGCCGATCACGGCAATCTGCAAGGGTTTTGCCGGGGTCGGCTGGCGCGGGCCGTCGTCGGCCTCCTCGTCGCTTACCGCGACATCGACCTCGGGCGCATCGGCCGCCGCGCGTTCGGCAAAACCATCGGCCAGCGGCCGCAGCACGGTGTAAAGGTCGTCCATCCCCTCGCCATGCTCGGCCGAAAGCCGGATCGGCTCGCCCAGACCCAGGGCGAAGGCTTCCAGATAGCCGGCATCGCCCGCCTTGCCCTCGGCCTTGTTGACGCCAAGGATCACATGGGCGTTCTTGCGCCGCAGGATATCGGCGAAAACCTGATCGGCGGCGGTGATGCCGGCGCGGCCATCGACAAGAAACAGGCAGATGTCGGCCAGTTCCACCGCGCGCTCCGTCAGCCGCCGCATCCGGCCCTGAAGGCTGTCATCCTCGGCCTCTTCAAGGCCCGCGCTGTCGATCACGGTAAAGCGCAGATCGGCCAGCCGCGCGTCGCCTTCGCGCAGGTCGCGGGTCACGCCCGGCTGATCGTCAACCAGTGCCAGCCGTTTGCCGACCAGCCGGTTGAACAGCGTCGACTTGCCCACATTGGGCCGGCCCACGATGGCCAGGGTAAAGCTCATGACGTCCTCCGTGACGGCGCGAAACCGCCCCGATACACCCTTGCCGCGTCAGCGGAAAGCGTGAAGTTGGCCCTTGCGCGACACCGCGTAAAGCGTACCGCCGACCACGATCGGGTTCGAGGTGGCGCCACCGGGCAGCGAAACGGTGCCGGTCGCATCGCCCGAGGCCGGGTCGAAACTGCGCAACATCCCGTCGCCCGAGGCCAGAATCAGCCGGCCGCCGGCCAGGATCGGGCCGTAATGCGCATAGATCGCGCGGCGGCTCTTGATCCGTTTCTTGGTGAAATAGGGCAGATCCACGGCCCAGACCTCTTCGCCTGTGGCCGCATCCAGCCGCACCAGCCGGTCTTCGTCGGATACGAGGAACAGCGCGCCGCCGACAACCGCGATCGGGCCCATCGTGCCTTGCCGCGCGGTCCAGAGCCGCTGACCCGTGGTGATGTCGATCGCCGCCGCCCGGCCCGAGGCATTGCCCAGATAGACCGTGTTGCCGACCACGACCGGATCGCCCGTCAGGTCGGAAATGCCGGCATAGGTCCGGCCCAGCCGCTTGCCGACGACGGCGGCAATCCAGACCTGCACGCCAATGTCGCGGCGCACCGCCATGATCTCGCCGCTGGAAAAGGGAAACAGCACCAGATCGCCCGAAATCGCCGGCGCGGATCCGCCCACCACGCCGGAAAGCGACGGCGTCGCGGGCAATTGCCAGCGCACCTTGCCGTTTTCACCATCCACGGCCCAGGCGCTGGCATCGCGCGCCGCCACATAGACGGTGCCATCGGCCACGGTCGGCGCACCGCCCACTGGGGCGTCGAATTTCTGCCGCCAGACAACGGCCCCCGATGCCGCGTCAAGCGCCACCAGTTCGCCAAAACCCGTCGTCGCATAGACCTTGCCCGCGCCATAGGCCAGCCCGCCACCCGAACCGTCATCCTGCCGGTCGGCGGGCGGGGTCAGGTCAGCCGACCAGAGCGTTGCGCCGGAACTCGCCGTCGCCACCACCTGCGCCCGGCTGTCGAGCGTGAAGACGCGGCCATCGGCGGCCACGGGATCGGCGCTGATGCGGTGCTTGCGGTCATCGCCCTGCCCGATCCGCGCCGACCACAGCGGGTTCAGCGCACCGGCCAGCGCGCTGTGGCCGGGGTTGTGCTGGGCATTGCCGCCGCGTTGCGTCCAGCTCGACTGGCTGACCGCGCCGGGCAGCGAGATCGCCACGTCCTTGCTGCCATCCAGCGGTTGCGCGCCAGCCTCGGCGCCGGCCAGGTCGGCATGAAGGTCAAGCCGTTCGCCGGTCAGGATAACTTCGCGTTCGCCACAGGCCGCCAGAAGTGCGACAACGGCAAACGCACCGATATACCGAGCTTGCTTCACAGATCCCGTCCTCATGTCCTTGCCATCCGCCAGAGCGGCCGGTCATTCTGTATTTGCATCACCTTCCAGCGTCACAATCAACTGCGACACGCGCGCAAGCAAGCCCCGCGTGGCTTCCTGATCCTCGCCCAGAGCCTTCAGCCGCGTCAGCGCCGCCTCGGTTTCGCCACTCTCGACATCCAGAAGGGCAATCTGTTCTTCCGCCAGAACCCGGTAGGGCCGGCCGGGCAGGCTCAGTTCCGCCAGAACCGCGCGCCGGTCAGCCTCGGGCAGGCTGTCGCCACCGACGAGAAGATGCTTGAGTGCCGCGAGGTCGCGGTAGGACACCGGCAAGGACGCATCGGTCGCCACCGCCTGTAGCGCGGCCAGCGCGGCCGGGCGGTCATTCGCCGCCAGTTCGTCCGCCGCCGTCAGAAACGCCACCAGGGCACCGCGCTCACCGGTGGCCGCGATGGCCTTCAGCTTTTCGGCACGCCCGCCACCCGGCTCCGCGGCAGTCGCCTCCAGCAGCGCATCGCCAAAGGCCTCCGCCTCGCTGCGCGCGGTGGCTTTTTGCCATTCGTTCCAGCTGGCACCGCCCACGATCAGCAGAACCAGACCGATACCGATCCAGCCATAACGACGCATCAGCGCGAACAGCCGGTCGCGGCGAACCTCTTCGGTCACTTCTTCGATGAAACTGTCGCTGTCGCTCAAGGCACGCTCCCACCGCTCTTGCCCCGTCTTACACGCTCGCTCCGCGCCATGCCAGCCCCGACGATGCCCGGCGGGCGAAGTGCTTGCACCCAATGCCAGAAACCGGTAATCTGAACCGGACAGTTTAGTGACAGGACAAGAAGCGGCCTTGGCCGGGTTGTGGGAATTACCGCATTCCGACCCGCCACGCCGGCAACAGGATACGGGGCACGGGATGCGGCTTTTTCCCATCGTTACGGCGCTTGTGGTTTCCGCCGCGCTTTACCTCTTCATTTTCGAGCGCGAGGCGATCACCGCCTTTGCCGCCCGCGGCGCCGGCGAAAGCCCGGCCGCCCAGTCGGCCGAAACCGGCACGCAAACGGCGGCGGCGGCCATGGCCGGGGGTCATACGAACCCGGTCAAGGTGGTTGCCCTCGAAAGCGCGGCGCAACCGGTTGACAATGCGGTTCTGGTGCGCGGACGAACAGAGGCGGCACGTCAGGTCACGGTCATGGCCGAAACCTCGGGGCGAGTAGTGTCAGAACCGTTGCGGCGCGGCGCCTATGTGAACGCCGGGCAGGTCCTGTGCCGGATCGATGCCGGCACCCGCGACGCGACGCTTGCCGAAGCCCGCGCGCGGCTTGACGAGGCCGGCACCCGCGTGCCCGAGGCGCAATCGCGGTTGACCGAAGCCGAGGCACGGCTGAGCGAAGCGCGGATCAACCAGAACGCCGCCGAAAAGCTGGCCAAGGGCGGTTTCGCCTCCGATACCCGCGTGGCCTCGGCCCAAGCGGCGCTGAAATCGGCCGAGGCGCTGGTCGAGGCGGCAGGGTCGGGCGTGATCGCCGCGCAGTCGGGCATTGCCGCCGCCGAGGCCGCCGTGGCCGCCGCCGAACGCGAAATCGACCGCCTGACGATTGCCGCGCCCTTCGAAGGGCTCTTGGAAACCGATACCGCCGAACTTGGCAGTCTGTTGCAGCCCGGCGCGCCCTGCGCCACGGTCATTCAGCTCAACCCGATCAAGCTCGTGGGCTTCGTGCCCGAAACCGAGGTCGACAAGATCACGACCGGTGCCATTGCCGGCGCACGGCTGGCCACGGGCAGCGAGGCGGTGGGCCGGGTGACCTTCCTGTCGCGCTCGGCCGATCCCGAAACCCGCACTTTCCGTGTCGAGGTTCAGGTCGCCAACCCCGATCTCGACATTCGCGACGGCCAGACGGTCGAGGTGGTGATTGCCTCCGAAGGGGTAACAGCCCATCTTGTCCCGGCATCGGCCCTGACGCTGGACGACGGCGGCCGGTTGGGCCTGCGACTGGTCGATGCCGACAGCCGCGCGGTGTTTTCGCCGGTGGAAGTGCTGCGCGACACCAGTGAAGGTGTCTGGGTTTCGGGCCTGCCCGACATCGCCACCATCATCGTCGTCGGCCAGGAATATGTTACCGACGGCGTGCCCGTTGCCGCGACGCTGCGGGAGCCGGCGCAATGATCGGCATCGTCGATTGGGCCGCCGCGCGGGCGCGGATGGTCGTCGCCTTTGTCGTGCTTTCGATCCTTGCCGGCAGCCTTGCCTATGTCGGTCTGCCCAAGGAAGGCGAGCCGGATATCGAGATCCCGGCGCTTTTCGTCTCGGTCCCCTTCCCCGGCATATCCGCCGCCGACAGCGAAAAGCTGCTGGTCAAGGTAATGGAAACCGAACTCTCCGATCTGGACAGGCTGAAGAAACTTTCGGGCACCGCGGCCGAAGGCTATGGCGGCGTGGCGCTGGAGTTCGAATTCGGGTGGGACAAGACCAAGATCATCGCCGACGTTCGTGACGCGATGAACACGGCCGAGGCAAAGTTTCCCCAAGGCGCCGACAAGTACACCATCACCGAGATCAACTTTTCCGAATTTCCGATCATCATCGTGGCGCTCTCCGGCCCGGTGCCGGAACGCACGCTTTTGCGCTATGCCAAGGAATTGCAGGACCGGCTGGAAAGCATCGACGCGGTGCTCGAGGCGCCGCTGGCCGGCCATCGCGACGAAATGCTCGAGGTGGTGATCGACCCGCTGCGGCTCGAAGCCTACAACGTGACCGCCGCGGAACTGATCAGCGTGGTCGTCAACAACAACCAGCTGATCGCCGCCGGCAGATCGAGACCGAAACCGGCGCCTTCGCGGTCAAGATCCCGTCGTCCTTCGACACGCCGCAGGATGTCTACGGCCTGCCCGTCAAAGTGAATGGCGACCGCGTCGTCACGCTTGGCGAACTCGCGGATATTCGCCCTGACCTTCGAGGACCGCACCGGCACCGCGCGCTACAACGGCGACACGACCGTGGCGTTGCAGGTGGCCAAGCGCAAGGGTTTCAACCTCATCGACACCGCCGCGCTGATCCGCCAGACGGTCGAGGAGGAACGGCAAAGCTGGCCGCCGGAGCTTCAGGAGGCGGTCACGGTGTCGACCGCGCTTGACCAGTCGGCGACCGTCGCCAGCATGGTCAGCCAGCTAGAAGGGTCGGTCCTGACCGCCATCGCGCTGGTGATGATCGTGGTACTGGCCTCGCTTGGCACGCGTTCGGCACTGCTGGTCGGCTTCTCCATTCCCACCTCGTTTCTGCTGTGCTTCGCGCTTCTGGCGGTCATGGATGTTCCGGTTTCGAACATCGTGATGTTCGGGCTTATCCTTGCCGTCGGCATGCTGGTCGACGGCGCCATTGTCGTCGTCGAATATGCCGACAAGCGGATCACGGAAGGTTCGGGGCCGATGGCCGCCTATACCGAAGCGGCCAAGCGGATGTTCTGGCCCATCGTGTCATCGACCGCGACAACCCTGTGCGCCTTCCTGCCGATGCTTTTCTGGCCCGGCATTCCCGGCGAGTTCATGGGCATGTTGCCGGTGACGCTGATCTTCGTGCTGTCCGCCTCTCTGGTCGTCGCGCTGGTCTATCTTCCGGTCATGGGCGGCGTGGCCGGCCGCATGACCCGCAGTTTCGACCGGCTGGCCGGCGTGCTGCGCCCTCTGCCGTGGATCCTGCGCGCGGTGCTGGTGCCTCTCGCCTGGTATGTGGTCTTTATCGGGGCGATGCTGGTCTTGAACCCCGCCTATCTTTCGGGCGGCACGGCGCATGGTCAGGGGCTTTCCGCATCACTTCCCGGCGCGGCACTGTTCATCGTCGGGGCGATCCTTGCCTCGGTCGCGCTGGAAGCGGCCAAGCCTGCCCGGCGCACGCGCCCGATCCGGGCAGGCTACCGGCGCACGCCTTTCGGCTGGTTCATCCGGGCCATCGCCGGCAACCCGATCATGCCGCTTGTCGCCATCGGCGTGGTCGGCGCCATTGTTGTCGGCACGTTCATTACCTACGGTCAGAACAACAAGGGCGTGGAGTTCTTCGTCGACAGCGAGACCGAACAGGCGATCATCTACGTCCGGGCGCGCGGCAACCTGTCGCTGACCGAAAAGGACCGGCTGGTCGGCGAGGTCGAGGATATCGTGCTGTCTACCGATGGCATCCAAAGCGCCTTTACCTTTACCGGGGCGGGCGGTTTGAACACCAACAACGGCGGCGCCACCTCGCCCATCGACACGATCGGCCAGATCCAGATCGAGATGGTGCCCTGGGCCGAACGCGCCGACCGGCCCGACCTTGATGGCGACGTCGTGCTGGAAGGGCTGATGGCTCGGCTGCATGAGCTTCCCGGGATCGAGGTGGAATCTCTCAGCCAGAGCCGCGGGCCGGCGTCGGGCAAGCCCATTCACCTGCGCCTGACCGGCGACGACTGGGATACGCTGAACACCGCCGCCGAAACCGTCTGGGCGAAGCTGGCCGAAACCGATGGCATCATCGATATCGAAGACAACCGCCCCCTGCCCGGCATCGACTGGCAGATCGATGTCGATGTGGAGAAGGCCGGCCGCTTCGGCGCCGATGTGGCCACCGTCGGCGGCATGGTCCAGTTGATCACCCGCGGCATCCTCCTCGACACGATGCGGGTCGACTCGTCTGACGAGGAAATCGAGATCCGCGTGCGCCTGCCGGAGAAGGACCGGGTACTGTCGACGCTCGACACGCTCAAGGTCCGGACGCGCGACGGGCTGATCCCGATGTCGAATTTCATCACCCGGACCCCGGTGGCCAAGCGCGCGCTGATCAACCGCTTCGGCCAGAAGCGGTATTACGATGTGAAGGCCGGCGTCGCCGAAGGGCTGACCAATGCCGATGGCCAGCCGATCAACGCCAATGAACGCATCGCCTTGCTGACCGAATGGCTGCAAGGCGAAACGCCCCTGCCCGCGGGCGTCGACTGGCAATGGACCGGCGATCAGGAAGAACAGAACGAAAGCCAGACCTTCCTCGGTCAGGCCTTTGCCGGCGCGCTGGGACTGATGTTCGTGATCCTGCTCGCCCAGTTCAACAGCTTCTACAACGCCGTTCTGGTTCTGATCGCAGTGGTTCTGTCCACCACCGGCGTGCTGATCGGCATGCTGGTCATGGGTCAGCCGTTTTCGATCATCATGACCGGCACCGGCGTGGTGGCGCTGGCCGGGATCGTTGTGAACAACAATATCGTGCTGATCGACACCTATCAGGAGTTCAGCCAGTACATGCCGAAGATCGAGGCCATCGTGCGCACCGCCGAACAGCGCATTCGTCCGGTGCTCTTGACCACGATCACCACGATGGCCGGCCTTGCGCCGATGATGTTCGGCCTGTCGCTGGATTTCATGAATGGCGGCTATTCCATCGACAGCCCGACCGCGCTTTGGTGGAAACAGCTGGCAACCGCCGTGGTCTTCGGGCTGGGCGTGGCAACGGTCCTGACGCTGATCTTTACCCCCGCGATGCTGGCGCTGCGCGTGTGGCTGCGCGTCGGCGCCTACCGTTCGGTTCTCGCCCTTGGCGCCCTCTCGCTGGGCCGCGGCAGCCGCGCCGCCCGCGACGGTGCCCTGCGCCGCGCCGCGCGCCGCCTCGGCTCGCCGGAAATCCTGTGGCTGGAGGACGACACGCAGGAACCGCAAGGGCAAACACCGGGCGAGGCCGCCGTGGTCGAGCGCAAACCCCGACGGCCACGCCGCCCCCTGAAAGCCGCCGAATAACCGCCAGGTTGCGGGTTGCGGCTTACGGACTAACGGTCGAGCCGTTCGTCCGTTTCGTCAGCCTGTAGAGCACCCGGCGGGCCTTTCGTATTCGCGCCGCAGCGAAATGTGGCTCTCATCATCGGTGATTTGTGGATTGCCGCGCCCACATCGCGGCATAGCGACCGCCCTTGGCCAGAAGGTCCTCGTGTCGGCGCCTCCTCGACCACGCGACCGGCCTCCAGCACGACGATGCGATCGGCATCGGCGATGGTCGACAGGCGGTGCGCGATGGTCAGCACCGTACGGCCCTTGCCCATCGCCTTCAGGCTGTCCTGAATGTCGCGTTCGGTCTGGGTATCCAGCGCGCTTGTCGCCTCGTCCAGCAGCAGGATCGGCGGGTTCTTCAGCAGCGTGCGCGCTATGCCCACGCGCTGCTTTTCCCCGCCCGACAGCTTCAGCCCCCGTTCGCCAACCTTGGTGTCATAGCCTTCCGGCAGGGCTGCAATGAAATCATGGATCTTCGCGGCCTTCGCCGCCGCCTCGACCTCGCCACGGCTCGCCTCTGGCCGGCCATAGGCGATGTTGTAGTAGATCGTGTCGTTGAACAGCACCGTATCCTGTGGAACCACGCCGATCTGGGCATGCAGGCTGTCTTGCGTGATGTCGCGCACATCCTGTCCGTCGATCCGCAGTGCGCCGCCGGTTACGTCGTAAAACCGGAACATGAGCCGCCCGATGGTCGATTTGCCCGAACCCGACGGGCCGACCAGCGCCACGGTCTGGCCGGCACCGACACGCACCGTGATCCCTTTCAGGATCTCGCGCTCGGCCTCATAGCCAAAGCGGACGTTGTCCAGCACCACCTCACCGCCCGTCACGCGAAGATCGGGGGCACCCGGTTTGTCGGTCACCTCTGCCGGCTGACCCAAAAGGTCGAACATCGCAGCCATATCGACCAACGCCTGACGAATTTCGCGGTAAACCGTGCCCAGAAAGTTCAGCGGCATGGTGATCTGGATCATATAGGCGTTGACCATGACGAAATCGCCGACCGTCAGCGTACCCGCCTGCACACCCATCGCCGCCATGACCATGACGATCACCAGCCCCGACGTGATCAGGAGCGACTGGCCGAAGTTCAGAAAGCTCAGCGACTGGCCGGTCTTGACCGCGGCGGTTTCATAGCCGCGCATCGCGTCGTCATAGCGCGATGCTTCGCGCTCCTCGGCGCCGAAATACTTGACGGTCTCAAAGTTCAGCAGGCTGTCGATGGCCTTCTGGTTGGCATCGGTATCCTGTTCGTTCATCTGCCGGCGGATCTTCACCCGCCATTCGGTGACCTTGAAGGTAAAGGCCACGTAAAGCGCGATGGTGACCACCACCACGACCATGTAGAGCCAGCCAAAGGCGAAGGCGAAGATCACCGCCACCATGCTCAGTTCCAGAATCAGCGGGCCGACGGAAAACAGCATGAAGCGCAGAAGGAAATCGACGCCCTTCACGCCCCGCTCGATGATCCGGCTGAGCCCGCCGGTTTTGCGCGTGATGTGATAGCGCATCGACAGGCGGTGGATATGCGTAAAGGTTTCCAGCGCCAGCTTGCGCAGCGCGCGCTGACCCACGCGTACGAAGATCACGTCGCGCAGTTCGGAAAAGCCCACGTTGCCCAGCCGTGCGAGCCCATAGGCCACGGTCAGCCCGACCGCCGTCAGGCCCAGCATGACACCGGCATCGGGCGAAGGACCGCCCAGTGCATCCACGGCGAGCTTGTAGAAATACGGGGTGGAAACGGAGACGACCTTGGCCAGCGCCAGCGCAATCAGCGCCAGCACGACACGCCGGCGCACCCACGGCACATCGGCCGGCCAGAGGTAGGCAACCATGCGCCGCAGCGTGGCCCGGCCGTTCTCCTTCGGCTCGTGCATGTCTTGGGAAGTGGCACTGGCGGTCATGCGGCGCATGTCGGATATCCTTGCTGTCGCGCCTTAGGTAGTCGCGCGCAACGGAAAAGACCAGTGGACCCACTGTGCGCCAGCGCACGGATGCCGGTAGGCCATAGCGGTCGCGCTTATTCGGCCGCGGCTTCGGTCGGGATCGAAAAGACCTGGCCGGGATAGATCAGGTCGGGATCGCGGATCTGGCTCTTGTTGGCCTCGTAAAGCCGCACGTAAAGGATACCCTCGCCATAGCTTTCCTTGGCGATCCCCCAAAGCGTGAAGCCGGGCTGCACGGTGATGACCGAGGCGCGCAGCGGCGCGACCTCGGCAGGTTGGTCGGCGGAACCGGGTTCGGCCGGCTGCGGCGGCGGCGCGACGCTGGCCAGGGTCTCCGGTGCCTCGCGCTGGAAGGGCGTTTCGAACCGCGCGGTAACCTTGCCATCGGCATTCAACTGATCGGCGCGCAAAATATAGACGCCGCTGGCGATATCGGCCAGTTCCAGCCGCCACTGACTGTCATCGCCGATGCCGACCGTCGCAACATCGGCATTGTTGAGGTAGACGCGTACGTGATCGCCGGCACGGCCCCTGCCGGCCAGAATGACCGCGCCCTGATCCGAATAGCTGATCGTATCGATCGTCACCGAACGCGGCGCGGCGCCCGGGCTTGGCGGCTGCAGCACCGTGATGCCCTGATCATCGGCCAGCAACAGGGCGGGCGCTTCCTGTGCCGGTTCGGCCACCGGTTCAGCCGGGGCTTCGGCAACCTCCGGCTCTGACGCCGCGGCGCTTTCGGCCGGCGGTTCGGTCGCATCCGCAGCGGCGGTTTCTGCGGCGTCCGGATCGCCGGTTTCAGGCGCAACTCCGGCCTCGGCAACCGCTTCTGGTGCCACGGCGCCACCGGCCGCCACGTCCGCGCTGCCGCTTTCGGTCGTGGCAGGTTCCGCCGTGCCTTCGGCAACCGCTTCGGGTTGTGGTTCCGTGGCTGCCGGCCCCGGCAGGGGTGCAACGATCACGCTTTCCTCCGAAAGGCTCGGCGCCTGATCGCCCTGGTTCGACCGCAGGCTCATCACCCGCGGCTGCTCGGAAGGCGCCAGATCAAACATCGCAACGAACCTGCCGCCGCTGTCGCTTCGTGTCTCCGCCGCGACCGTGCTGTCGACCATCACTTCGATGCGCGCGCCCGGCGCTGCAGTTCCGGCAACAAGCGCCTGCCCGTCAGGCGCCACCCGCACCAGGTCGAAACCCGGCTTGACCGAAACCGGTTCGGCGGCTTCGGCACCGGTTTCGGGACTGACCGCCTCGGCGGTCGCATCGGCTTCAACCTCTCCGGCGGTTGTATCGCCGTTCTCGGCCGTGCCGCCGTCCTCCCCGGTCGCTGCCGCGTCTTCCTCCGCCGCAGCGTCACCGTCGGCCTGCGGCGCTGTCTCGGCTTCGGGCACGACCGCCGCCGTGTCTTCGCCCGGCGCCTGTGGTTCCGCCGCGCCCTGTTCGGCCTGTGGCGCGCTAGCCAGGCCCTGCGGTTCGCTCATCTGATCGCCGGTATCGCCGCGCCACAGCGCAACCGCCCAGACGAGAAGCACCGCGGCAAGGCCCGATGCCGCCCCAAGCACCAGACCGAGAGTCAGTTTTGACCAATTCTTCATTCCCGCCCCCGGCTGCGCCCGTCTCCCCCGGACCGGCGCTTGAGCGAAACTAGCAATGCCGATATCACCGGTCAAAGCAACCTTTTCGGGATGGCAAGGCCATGGCAACGGCGCTTTTTTCGGTTTGTGTCTTCTGCGGCGCAAGGCCCGGGGCAAACCCCGGCCATGCACGCGCGGCCCGCGAACTCGGTACCGCCATCGCTGCCGAAGGCTGGCGTCTGGTCTATGGCGCCGGTGATGTCGGGCTTATGGGAGAGGTCGCGCGCGCCGCCAAGGACCGTGGCGCCGACACCTTTGGCGTGATCCCGGTCCATCTGATGCAGGCCGAAATGGGCAAACGCGATCTGTCGCGGCTGGTGGTGACCGAGGACATGCACGAACGCAAGAAGGTGATGTTCATGAATTCCGATGCCATCGTCGTCCTGCCCGGCGGTGCCGGATCGCTCGACGAGTTTTTCGAGGTCCTGACCTGGCGCCAGATCGGGCTCCACAAGAAGCCGATTTTCCTTTTGAACGTAGGCGGCTACTGGGACCCGCTGATCGCATTGGTCGATCACGTGATTGCCGAAGGCTTCGCCGATTCCAGCCTGCGTGACGGGTTTGAAAGCTTGCCTGACGTGCCAACTCTTGTCGACCGGCTTGCCAAAAACCGGAACTGACCGCCGGCCTTTCGGCCGTCGCTTTTGCGCCTCAAACCTCGCCCGAAAGCTCGATCATCGTCACCTCGGGTGTCACCCCCAGGCGCACCGGAAGGATCGAACAGCCGATGCCGCCCGAAACCACAAGATCGCGGCCGCCTTCGCGGACATGGCCATAGGCAAAGCGATTGCCGAATTTCGATGGAACAACAGGGGAATAGCCAAAGATCCTGACCTGGCCGCCATGGGTATGACCCGAAAGGGTCAGGGCCACCCGGTCGGGCACCTGTGGAAAGATGTCGGGCTCATGCGCCAGCAGGATGGCCGGGGCGTCGTCCTCGATCTGGGCAAGCGTTCCGGGCAAGTCGTCGACACCATCGAAACCACCGCCACGGCGAAACAGCGCCAGCTGGTCGCCCAAGCCCGCCAGCCAGAAATCGCCACCCTTCCGGGCGATTTTCACGCAGCGGTTTTCCAGAACCGGAATTCCGGCTGCTTCCAGCGTCCGGCCGGCCTCGACCGGCCCCGCGCGACGGTCCTGCGCGGCGGGGTCGTCCCACCAGTCGTGATTGCCCAGCACCGCGTAAACCCCCAGCGGCGCGCGCAGCTTGCCAAGTTCCGCCGCCGCCTCGGACAATGGAACCGGAGCGGTGACAAACCGGTGACCGGCCGCCAGATCACCCAATATCACACAAAGATCGGCGCCCAGGGCATTGGTTTTACTGACGATCTTCGCTACTCTCGCGCGGCTGACAAATGGTTCGCCCACGTGCAGGTCGGCGATCACGGCAATGGTCAGGGGCGCACCCCGCCAACCCTTGGCCGCTACCCGCCAGCGCCGCACGCGAAACCGCAACATCGGCTCGATGACGAAACCCCAGGTCGCAGCGAAAAGGCCCGCCAGGGTCGCGCCCAGCAGGCCTTTGAGAAATGTGCGCCGGGTCATCACCGGCCGCGCCTCACATCCGCGAGGCGACGTTTTCCCAGTTGACGAGATTGTCGAGGAAGTTCGTCAGGTAGGCCGGCCGCTTGTTGCGGAAGTCGATGTAATAGGAATGTTCCCACACATCGCAGCCCAGAAGCGCGGTCTGCCCGAAGCACAAGGGGTTCACGCCGTTTTCGGTCTTGGTGACCTTGAGGCTGCCGTCCTTGTCCTTGACCAGCCAGCACCAGCCGGAGCCGAACTGTCCAGCGCCGGCGGCGGCGAAATCATCCTTGAATTTCTGGACCGAACCGAAGCTTTCGGTGATCGCCTTTTCCAGCGCGCCCGGCATCGCTTTGCCGCCCGGTCCCATCATCTCCCAGAATTGGGCGTGGTTCCAGTGCTGGCTGGCGTTGTTGAAGATGCCCGATTGGGCAACGGCGCCGGCCTGATAGGTGCCACGCACGATGTCTTCAAGGCTCTTGCTTTCCCACTCGGTCCCGGCAATCAGCTTGTTGCCGTTGTCGACATAGGCCTTGTGGTGCAGGTCGTGGTGGTATTCCAGCGTTTCCTTCGACATGCCGAGCGGCGCCAGCGCGTCGTGGGCATAAGGAAGATCGGGAAGGGTGAAGGCCATGGTTCAGTCCTTTCGCGCGTGTGTGTTGGCTCATCACGTATAAGCGCGTTCCGCTTCGCCGGGTCAAGGGGCGGCAGGCGTTTCCTGCCACCGCATGCCTGTTCAGGCAACCTCGCCGCCCTTTTGCGCGGACGCCCTGAGAAGGTCGAAAACATATCTTCCGACCGAGCGGAACGCGACCACCGTATAGGTGTCGGGCGCGCTTTGCCACAGTGCGGCGGCGACCTGCGCGGTACGGCTGCGGCGCAACTCGCCGGGCTGCAGCGTGGCGAAATCGACCGGGCAGAGCTTGGCCAGAACCTCGGCCGAGCGGGCGCCCTCGACCTCGAAGACCGCGCGCGCATCCGACACATCGACCGCCAGCGCGTGCTGACCGGCCAACGCCTTGCCCAGTGTCGCCAGCGTTGCGGCGACCTCGTCATAGGGCAACCAAAGCAAAAGCTCGTCGGGCGACATCCAGCCCGCGCCACGGCCCGCCTCGATCGTCACGCGGCGCTGTGCCGGCACTGCCACGCCCACCGCCGATTTGACCGCGCTTTTCACCTTGGCCGAGGACAGATCGCCGCGCAGTGTGATCATGCCCTGCGGCCCGACCTCGCGCACCTCCACGGTGCCGGCGAAACGGGCGCCGCCGAGCGCGCTGACAGCCTTAGACATCCTGTTTCGCCCCTTCCTTGTCGTAGAACACCGGATCGACGACCTTGGCCGCAACCGTGCCGCCGCCGGTCTTGGTCAATTCCACCGTTTCACCCATCCGGTCCGGCCCGTGGCGCAGAAGCCCCATGGCAATACCGCGTTTCAACGTGGGCGAATGGTAGGTCGAGGTAACACGGCCCTGCGTGTTGCGCTGGCCGTTGGCATTGACACCCGGCGCGACGATGTAGGCGCCGTCTTCAATCACCGACCCGTCCAACGTCTCAAGGCCCACAAGTTTCCAGCGCTCGGGATCGGACAGGAAGCTTCGTTCCATCCCCCGTTTGCCCAGGAAATCCGCCTTCTTCTTGGACACCGCCCAGCCAAGGTTCAGGTCCAGCGGCGTCACCGTGCCATCGGTTTCGTCGCCAATCATGATGAAGCCCTTTTCGGCCCGCATGATGTGCAGCGCCTCGGTGCCATAGGGCATCACGCCAAATTCCTGACCCGCGTTCATCAGCGCATCCCAGAAGGCGCGGCCCTCGCTGGCCGGCACCGCGATTTCATAGGAAAGCTCGCCGGAGAACGAGATGCGGTAGACCCGTGCGCGGAACCCGCCCAGCGTGCCATCGGCCCATTGCATGAAGGGAAGCGCCTCTTTCGAGACATCCATGCCGCCCAGCGCCTCAAGCAGCTTGCGCGCATTGGGGCCGACGACGGCCACCTGCGCATATTGTTCGGTCACGTTGGCGGTATAGACCTTCCAGTCCCACCATTCGCATTGGAGCCAGTCTTCCATCCAGCCGTGGATCCGGTCCGCCCCGCCCGAGGTGGTGTGGCAAAGCCAGGTATCCTCGTCGATGCGCGCCACCACGCCGTCATCGGAAAGAAAACCCTGTTCGTTGCACATCAACCCATAACGGCATTTGCCGACCGGCAGCGTCGACATCATGTTGGTGTAAAGCATGTCAAGGAAACGCCCGGCATCGGGGCCCTTGACGATGATCTTGCCCAGCGTCGAGGCATCGAGAAGACCCAGCCTGCTGCGGGTGTTCTCGACCTCGCGATGTACCGCCTGTGCATGGCTTTCGCCACCGCGCGGGAAGCAATAGGGCCGGCGCCACAACCCGACGGGTTCGAAATAGGCGCCGTTTTCCTCGTGCCAGCCATGGATCGGCGTGCGCCGCAGCGGCTGAAAGATCTCGCCCCGCGATTCCCCGGCCAGCGCGCCGATGGTGACCGGCGTATAGGGCGGACGGAACGTGGTGGTGCCGACCTGCGGAATTTCGGTGTTCAGCGATCCGGCCAGAACCGCCAGACCGTTGATATTGCTCAGCTTGCCTTGATCGGTCGCCATCCCGAGCGTCGTGTAGCGCTTGGTGTGTTCGACCGAGACATAGCCTTCGCGCGCGGCCAGTTGGACATCGGAAACCTTCACGTCGTTCTGGTAGTCGAGCCACATCTTGGCGCGCTTGTCCGGCCCGGCGCCCTGCGGCATGACCCATACGGCCTGCATCGGCGCCTCGGAAGTCTCGGCGGCTTTCGGCGCGGCACCCGCCTTCGGTTTGCCGCCCATGGCCTTCGCCGCGGCTTTGGCCGCATCATGGGCATTGGCCAGCGCGGCCGATGCCGCCAGCGCGCCCGAAGCGGCCCCGGCGGTCATGACGAAGCCCTCACCATCATGGCCAAGCGGCGGGTGCGACGGATCGGGCCGGAAATGCGCCTGATCCTCGTCCCAGACCAGCTTGCCACCACAATGCGACCACAGGTGAACGACCGGCGACCAGCCGCCCGACATCGCGACCGCCTCGCAGGCGATCTCTTCGATCACCGCGCCCTCGCCGGCCTGCGAACAGATCGCCACACCCTCGACCGCGCGGCGTCCCTTGACCTTGGCAATCGCCTTGCCGGTTTCGACCCGGATGCCCAGCGTGCGTGCGCGCGCCGGCAGATCGCCGATCACCACCTCGCGCGCGTCGATCACTGCCGGCACCGATAGCCCGGCCTCGACCAGCGCGATGGCGGTGCGATAGGCATCGTCGTTGTTGGTCACGACAACGGTGCGGTCGCCGGGGCTGACCGCCCAGTTCGCCACATAGTCGCGCACCGCGCCGGCCAGCATCACGCCCGGGATGTCGTTTCCGGCAAAACTCAGCGGCCGTTCCAGCGCGCCGGTCGCGGCCAGGACGCGACCCGCCCGGATGCGCCAGACCCGGTGGCGCGGACGCCCGTCGCCCGGGGTATGGTCGGCCACCTTTTCATCGGCCAGCACATAGCCATGGTCGTAAACGCCAAAGCCCATGGTGCGCAGGCGCATCGTGACATTGTCCATCGCCTCCAGCGCGGCGACGGTGTCATCGATCCATTCCGCCGCCGGCTTGCCGGCGATCTCGTCGCCATCGACCGGCGCGCGGCCGCCAATGGGCGGTCTGTTCCAGAAGGATCACCCGGCAGCCGGCCTCGCCCGCGACACGCGCGGCGTATTCGGCAATCCCGCCACCCACGACCAGCACGTCGCAGAAGGCATAGAAGTATTCATAGCGGTCCGCGTCGCGGTCCTTCGGCGCTCTGCCAAGGCCGGCGGACTGGCGAACGATGGGTTCGAAGAGATGCTTCCACGCCGCCCGCGGCGCCGTTAGGGACCAGAGGAAGCCCGCCGGCAGGAAGCGGCTGACATAGTTGTTGATGACGCCCACGTCGAATTCGAGGCTTGGCCAGTGGTTCTGGCTGGTCGCGCATTCGCCGAACAGCTCGGTCGTGGTGGTGCGCTGGTTGGGTCCAGCCGCGCGCCCTTGCCGAGGTTCACAAGCGCGTTCGGTTCCTCCGCGCCCGAGGCGACGGCGCCGCGCGGGCGGTGGTATTCGTTGAAAAGCTGCGGCTCAGGCAGCATCTGGCCATTGGCCAGAAGCGCGGCCGCCAGCGTATCGCCGGCAAAGCCCGAAAACCGCTTGCCGTTGAAGGTAAACCCATTGGCGCCGACCGGTCGATCAGCCGGCCACCCCGGCCAGACGGTGTCATTTGTAGCCCCCAGCCCGGCCGTTCGCCTTGATCTTCGCCTGCAGATCGGCAGTGGTTCCTTGGATTGTGCCGGGTAGGTTCCGAACACCTCCAGCGTCAGGGGTGAGCGCGCGGGCCAGAAACCACTTGCCGCAGCCATAGGCATGGCGCCAGCGTTCGAAATGCACGCCCTTGGGGTTCTTGCGGGCGAACATATAGGCCTCGAACTCGTCATCGGACGACCCCGGCCCGAAACGCTTCAGATGCGCCTCATAGCCCGGCTGAAGCTCGGTCTCCTCGGCCTTCACGCCGCAATAGGGGCATTCAAGGATTAGCATGGCGGCATTCCCTGTCGAATTCGGCGGCCACACCCGGACGGCGGGCGCGCTGCACATGGCTTTCGCGGGCGGGTGCTTCCGCGCATCCGGAAAACACCACGCGCATGGTTGCGGGGCGAAGCGGGCCGCGACCGAACACCGCTTCGGACAGCGCCTCGTCGCGCGCCTCGTCCTAGATCGTCGTCAGCATGCCCATCAGTGCGCCACCCCCGCGGCGACGCTTTCGTCGATGAAGCGGCCTTCGCGGAACCGGTCGATACCGAATTCGGCCGCCAGCGGCCCCGGCTCGCCCTTGGCCATCAGTTCCGCCATCGCCCAGCCAGACCCCGGGATCGCCTTGAACCCGCCGGTGCCCCAGCCGCAGTTGATGAAGCAGTTGCCAAGCGGCGTTTTCGAAATCAGCGGCGAGCGGTCGCCGGTCATGTCGACGATGCCGCCCCACTGGCGCAGCATCTTCAGCCGCGAAATCATCGGGAAAGTCTCGACCAGCGCGCGCAGGGTTTCCTCGATATGGTGGAACGACCCGCGCTGGGTGAAGTTGTTGAACCCGTCGGTGCCGCCGCCGATCACCATCTCGCCCTTGTCGGACTGGCTCATGTAACCATGCACGGTGTTGGCCATCACGACCACATCCATGCAGGGCTTGATCGGCTCCGATACCAGCGCCTGCAGGGCCACCGCCTCGATCGGCAAGCGAAAGCCCGCCATTTCCGCCAATTGCCCGGAATGGCCGGCCACGACGATGCCCAGCTTTTTGGTGCCGATCGCGCCGCGCGTGGTTTCGACCCCGGTCACCTGCCCGTTTTCCGACCGGATCGCGGTAACCTCGCAATTCTGGATGATGTCCATGCCCATGGCCGAGCAGGCCCGCGCATAGCCCCAGGCCACCGCGTCGTGGCGCCCGGTGCCGCCGCGCGCCTGCCACAATGCGCCCAGAACCGGATAGCGCGGCCCGTCGATGTTGATGATCGGGCACAGTTCCTTGACCCGCTGCGGCCCGATGAATTCGGTCGAGACGCCCTGCAGGCTGTTGGCATGGGCGGTGCGCTGATAGCCGCGAACCTCGTGATGGGTCTGCGCCAGCATCATCACGCCGCGCGGGCTGAACATGACGTTCATGTTCAGGTCCTGGCTCATCGTCTCGTAAAGGCTGCGCGCCTTTTCGTAGATCGCCGCCGAAGGGTCTTGCAGATAGTTCGACCGGATTATCGTGGTGTTGCGGCCGGTATTGCCACCGCCAAGCCAGCCCTTTTCCAGAACCGCGACATTGCGCAGCCCGTGGTTCTTGCCGAGGTAATAGGCGGTGGCAAGGCCGTGACCGCCCGCGCCGATGATGATGGCGTCATAGGAAGACTTGGGCTCGGGCGCGGCCCAGGCGCGTTCCCAGCCCTGATGATAGCGAAGCGCCTCTCGGGCGATAGCGAAGGCAGAATAACGTTTCATCGTTCGGCTCGAATCCCCCTTGCCGGCTGGTCACGCCGGTGATCGCGTTGTGACGGATGGCGCAGCGCCGCCCGCAGCTTCAAGCGGCACAATCGGGAAAAATACGACATGGCGCAATGATGCCGCAGGCGACGCGCGCCGCTTCGGCCGAATTGCCCCTTTTTCCCGGTCCCCGAAACCCTTAACTAGGGCCCAGCGCAGGAGATTGCATGAATTTCTGGATCATCGCCTTTCTGATGGGTGCCATCGTGGCCGTTCCGATGTTCCTGGCGCTGCGTCGCGGCGACCATGCCGCCAGCCGCGGGGTCGCCGATATCGACATCTATCGCGACCAGCTGCGCCATGTGGACCGCGACCTTGACCGCGGCGTGATCGGTCCGGCCGAGGCCGAACGGCTGCGCACCGAGGTATCGCGCCGCGTGCTGGAGGCCGACCGCGCTGCCCGCAGCGCGCCCGCCCAAACCGCCGAGGCGCCGGCGGCCGCCACCGCCGCCGGCTTCGTGGTCGTCGTGGCCATCGCGGCGGCGCTTTGGGGCTATTGGGACATGGGCGCGCCGGATTATCCCGACCTGCCGCTGGCCAGCCGGATCGCCGCCGCCGAGAAGGCCTATCGCACGCGCCCCGACCAGGCCGAAGCCGAGGCGACGCTGCCCGCCCCGGCCCAGCGCGAAGGCGTCGATCCCGGCTATCTGGAACTGGTCGAAAAGCTGCGTGTCGCAGTCGCCGAACACCCCGAGCGGCTTCAGGGCCAGACGCTTCTGGCACAAAGCGAGGCCGCGCTAGGCAACTACCCCGCAGCCCATGCCGCGCAGGCCCAGGTGATCGCGTTGAAAGGCGACAGGGCCGATGCGCAGGACTATGCCGCGCTCGCCGATCTGATGGTGCTGGCCGCCGGCGGCTATGTCTCGCCCGAGGCTGAGGTCGCGCTGGCCGAAACCCTGCGCCGCGACCCGAAAAACGGCACCGCGCGCTATTATGCCGGGCTGGTGCAGGCCCAGAACGACCGGCCCGACCGCGCCTTCCAGATCTGGAAGGCGCTGTTGGAAGACAGCCCCGCCGAAGCCCCCTGGGTCGGTCCGATCCGCGAGCAGATCGAGGTACTGGCAGGGCTTGCCGGCGTCCGCTACACTCTGCCCGATCCGGCTGCGACCACCCTGCCCGGCCCCGACGCCGCCGCCATTGCCGAAGCCGGCGAGATGAGCCAGGCGGACCGCGCGGCGATGATCCGTGGCATGGTCGACCAGCTGTCCGAACGGCTGGCCTCCGAGGGCGGCAGCGCCGAGGAATGGGCGCGCTTGATCACCGCCCACGGCGTTCTGGGCGAGACCGACAAGGCGAAAGCCGCACGCGACACCGCGCGCAACGCCTTTGCCGGCGACGATGCGGCGCTGGCCGTGATCGAGGCTGCGGCCGCCGGCGCCGGGCTGAATGAATGAGCGTTGTCGACGATCTCGCCGAATTCGCCGCCGGCCTGCCCGGCCAAGGCGCGCTGGCGGCACTGGACCTGGGTGAAAAGACCATCGGCGTCGCGATTTCCGATCGGCGCCGGACGGTGGCAACCCCGGTCGAGACGATCCGTCGGCTGAAGTTCACCGCCGATGCCGAACGGCTTCTGGCACTCGTGCAAAGCCGCGAGATCGCCGGGTTGATCCTTGGCCTGCCGCGCAACATGGACGGCAGCGAAGGCCCACGCTGCCAATCGACCCGTGCCTTTGCGCGCAACCTCGAACGGCTGACCGCCTGCCCGATCACCTTCTGGGACGAGCGCCTTTCGACCGTCGCCGCCGAACGCGCCCTGCTGGAGGCGGATACGTCGCGAAAACGTCGCAAAGAAGTCATCGATCACGTCGCGGCCGGCTATATCCTGCAAGGCGTGCTGGACCGTTTGCGGCACCTCGATCAGGAGATGCGCCCGTGACAGACGGGGTATGGAGCCGCAACGAAGTGCAGTCGCCCTGCGTGAAGATCTGCGTCGTGCATCCGCAGGAACGCATCTGTGTCGGCTGTCACCGCACGATCGAGGAAATCGCCCGCTGGTCGCGCATGGAACCGGGCGAACGCGCCGGCATCATGGCCGAATTGCCGTCGCGCGCCGCGCGTCTTGGCAAGCGCCGGGGCGGTCGGCTGGGGCGGGCCGGCGGCTGAACCGACAAGGCATCGGGGGCGCCGCCCCCGAACCCCCGGAGTATTTCGGCCAAGATGAAATCAGGCCCGGGTCAGCCATTCGGCGTTAGAAGCCATGAGCGGGCGGAAATAGGCATTGGCGCGGCCGTCCGGCGCAGCCCGCGCGCCCACTTGCCAGGGGGCGACGCCGTGCAGCAGCAGCCGGTGAAGAACCACCGCCTCGCCAGGGCCAGCGCTGCAGGCAGAGGCCGCGGGCAGGTTTCAAAGACCTCGCGCCGCGCGGGCCGAGCACCTTCGGTGATATCGACCGCATGCCAGTCTGCCGGCGGATGGTTCCCCAGCGCCCGGACCAGCGCGGCGCGCAACCGTCGTGGCTGCCTTGCCAGACGACAAGCGGCGCGGCGCCGGCTTCGGCCTTCGTCAGCCCTATGCCCAGAATGAAGGCATGCGGTTCACGGATGAAGCGGCGCCTGTCCGCGCCTTCGGCGAGCAGCCCGTCGAGATGCGCGGCATCGCGGAGCTTTCGGAACCGGTGTGCGGCTTCGCTTTCGCCGGCGTCGCGGCGCGGATAGCCCGGCCGCACGACCGATACCTGCGCATGGTCCCACGCCGGGCCAGCGAGCGTGCCCAGCGCACGGGCAAAGCCGACCGCCGCACCGGCGAGAGCCGGGCCATCGCCGACACGGCCATCGGTATCATTGTCGAGCACGTTGACCCCGGCGAACCAGGTACGCCCGTGGCGCCACCATTGCGCGTGACGCGGATCGCCCTGTGCCGCGCGCGCTGCCGGCAAAGCCGCCGCGACCCAGTCTCGTGTCGCGGGTTCGGCACCGAAGCGTTGCCAGCCGCGCTCGGCGAAGCCTGTCACCAGCCCAGCGCCTTGCGCAACATGTTGAGCGCGACGATCGCCAGAAACGCCGCGAAGATCCGTTTGAGCGGCGCGGCATCGGTGGCATGGGCCAGCCGCACCCCGATGGGTGTGGTTATCAGCGTCATCGCGATCACCAGCGCGAAGGCCGGCAGGTTGACCGAGCCCAGAGTATAGGGCGGCGCCGGCGAAACCGGGGTGGTCAGAAAGACCGCGACCGAAGGCACGGCGATGATCACGCCGAAACCCGCGGCGGTGGCCACAGCGCGGTGGATCGGCACGCCGAAAAGGCTCATCAGCGGCACCCCGAAGGACCCGCCCCCGATCCCCATGAGGACCGAGAGAAACCCCACAAGCGGCGATAGCGCTGCTCGCAGGCCGCCGACCGGCATCACAGGCCCGAGCCGCCAGCGCGCCCTGCCGAAGCCCAGATAGAAGGCCACGATCAGCGCCAGAACGCCGAAACTCGCCTGCAGGGCCGGGGTTCGCAGCCGCGCCACCGCCAGAACACCAAGGATGGCACCCGCCGCGATGCCCGGCGCCCAGCCGCGCAGGATCGCCCAGTCGACCGCACCCTTGCGGTTGTGGCCCAGAACCGACCGGATCGAGGTGACGACGATGGTCGCCAGCGATGTGGCCAGGCAAAGCTGCATCAGCTGCGCCCCGCCGTAGCCGAGGGCGGAAAAGGCAAAGAAGAAGGCCGGTACAAGGATGATTCCACCGCCAACGCCCAGCAGGCCGGCGATCACCCCGGCAAAGGCGCCGATGGCCAACAGCATGGCCGCCATCGGCAACAGCACGGACATGTCGGGCATGGGCGTTCCTTTCCTTTCGGATTTGCTAAACCGCTTTCGGCGGTTTGACCAGCCGCCGCGCGGCTCGGCAAACCGATGAGCCGTGACGATCCAAGGGGACGCAACACCATGCGGCACCGCCCGCGCCGCAGCGTGGTGGTTGCCTAAGGGGTTGCCACTCCGCGTCGTTCACCCTCCGCAAAGTCTCCTTGACGGCAGGCAAGAGGCATGTAGCCTCGGCCCACACCCAGCAGACCCGAGGGCAAGAAGCCCTTTGAAAGGCTCCCCGATGTTGACCTCCATGTTCCGCACGGCGGCCATTCTTGGCCTGTTGTCAGCGGTCGGCCCCTTCGCCATCGACATGTACCTGCCCGCGATGCCCGATATCGGCCGCGACATGGCGGGCGATGTCGCAGCCGTCCAGATGACGATCACCGCCTATTTCATCGCCTTTGGTATCGCTCAGCTGGTTTACGGGCCGTGGGCGGACCAGTCGGGGCGCCGCCCGCCGCTCTTCGTCGGGCTTGCGATCTTCATTCTGGCCTCGCTAGGCTGCTGGTTCGCGGGCTCCATGGCCGCTCTGATCGCCTTCCGCTTCCTGCAAGGGCTCGGCGCCGCCGTTTTCATGGTCGTGCCCCGCGCGATCATCCGCGACCTGCATACCGGGAACGAGGCCACGCGGCTCATGGCGCTCGTGATGCTGGTCATCTCGGTCTCGCCCATGCTGGCGCCGCTCGCCGGGTCCGGCGTCATCGCCCTCTGGGGCTGGCGGGCAATCTTCGCGGTCCTCTGCCTCGCGGCCGTCGCGAGCCTCTTCCTCATCCGCTTCGCCCTGCCCGAAACGCTGGCCCCGGAAGATCGGGTGCCCGTGCATGTCGGCACATTGGCCAGAGGCGCGCGGACGCTTCTGACCGACCGGGGCTTCATGGGCCTGACCTTCATCGGCGGCTTCGGCATGGCGAGTTTCTGCGTCTTCATCGCCTCGGCAAGCTTCGTCTATACCGGGCAATACGGGCTCAGCCCCACCGGATTTTCGCTGGCCTTCGCGCTGAACGCGCTGGGGTTCTTTGTCTCCAGCCAGTTCGCCGCAACCCTCGGCCAGCGCTTTGGCGCGCGGCGGGTGGTGCTGTGGGCGACGGCCGGCTTTGCCATCAACGCGCTCGCGACACTTGTGCTGATCGCGGGCGGCATGACCGCGCTGCCGGTGCTGATGGGCGGGCTCTTCCTCGGCAATGCCTGCCTTGGTCTCGTGATCCCCACGACCATGGTCATGGCGCTTGACGATCACGGCGATATTGCGGGGCTGGCCTCGTCACTTGGCGGCACGTTGCAGATGATCGCGGGCGGGCTTGTCGTCATCGCCACCGGCCCGTTTTTCGACGGCACCGCGCTGCCGATGATGGCGGCCATCGCCGCCTGCGCGGTGGCGTCCTTCGTGCTGGCGTTGCTGGTGCTGGCCAGGGCGCCGGCCGTCGCGCGTTAGGTCAGGCGGCGCGGCGGACGACCTCGGCCAGAGCCGCGTCTATGACCTCAAGCCCCGCTCCCTCGGCATGCGCCCTCTCCGAGAGCACCCGCCGCCAGCCCCGTGCGCCGGGCTGGCCATGGAAAAGGCCGAGCATGTGGCGGGTGATCTGGGCAAGCCGCCCGCCCGCCTGCAGGTGATCCGCGATATAGGGCCGCATCCGGTCGACAACCTCGGCCCGGTCCGGCCCCGGCTCACCGCCGAAGAGCCGCCGGTCGGCATCGGCGAGGATGTCGTAGGGCTCATGATAGGCCGCACGGCCGATCATCACCCCGTCAAGCCCGTCGGCCAGAAACGCCTCGGCCTGGTCGAGCGAGGTGATCCCCCCGTTGACCGAGATATGCAGTTGCGGAAAGGCGCGCTTCATCGCGACGACAAGCGGGTAGTTCAGCGGAGGAATATCGCGGTTTTCCTTTGGGCTCAGCCCTTGCAGCCACGCCTTGCGGGCGTGGATCGCAAAACGACTGACCCCGGCGGATGAAACGGTTTCGAGGAATGCGGGCAGCACCTCTTCGGGCAGCTGATCATCAACGCCGATCCGGCACTTGACCGTGACTTCGACCGGCGAGGCGGCGATCATGGCAGCAACGCATTCGGCCACGAGCTCGGGGCGTTCCATCAGCACCGCGCCGAAACAGCCCGACTGGACCCGGTCCGAGGGGCAGCCAACATTGAGGTTGACCTCGTCATAGCCGAACCCGGCCGCGATGCGCGTGGCCTGTGCCAGTTCCCTCGGATCAGATCCGCCGAGTTGCAGGGCGACCGGGTGTTCCTGCGCGTCATATCCCAACAGCCGGTCCCGGTCGCCATGGATGATCGCGGGCGAGGTCACCATCTCGGTAAAAAGCAGGACATGGCGCGACATCTGGCGGTGGAGAAACCGGCAGTGACGGTCCGTCCAGTCCATCATAGGGGCTGTGGACAATCTAGCGTGTTGATTTATTTGCATTTTTTGTGTATCCTCAAACTGTTGGCTGCGACGGCTGCTACGCTGGAATACGCCCCAATATCCCCGAATTTACCCCTCTACGACGACTCGTTGCACACACAGCGCACACGAAAATGGCCTCCATCACCAAGCTCCCCTCCGGTGCATACCGGGTCCAGATCAGACGAAGGGTGGCTCACGCGAGCGAGACGTTCCTCCACCGCGACGACGCCCATCGCTCAAGCCCCTCAGGCGGAGACCCGGGTCGATCAGGGGCTGGCGCCTACAAGCACGTCCGTGTCCCGCCTCCAGACCTTTGGCGACCTCATCGACCTTCACATAATCGATATGTGCGAGGAGTGAAAAGGGAAACCGCCGCGTCGCGAGCCTAGGCCGCCACGCTCACGACGCTCAAGCGCGATCTGATTTGGCATCGGCACGGGCAAAAGTGCGACCTGTCGGACAAAGAGGCCATCAAGCGGGTCCATGATGCCAGCCGGGGCCGCTACGGTGCCCGCAAGGTCTGGCATGTCCTGCGCCGGGAAGGCCGTGACATTGCCCGCTGCAGGGTGGAACGGCTGATGCGGGCCCTGCAAGTACAGGGTGTTGTGCGCGGCAAGAAGGTGGTCACCACCAATCTGATGCGGCCCAGCCGTGCCCGGACGACAGGTGAACCGGGCCTTCGTGGCGGACATTGCTCAGCCCTGGGTTTCCGGATTTCACCTGTGTCTCAAGCTGGCGGGGAATGGTCTCGTTCGGGCCATGCCCTTGAACCAGTGGCGGGCAGGCCCTCACCTTTCGTGATCGACGTCTTCGCCCGCAAGATCGTCGGCTGGCGTGTTTCAACCTCGATGACGACCGTTCGCGATCGCGCTCGAACCAGTGGCGCGCTGATCGCTCACCGTGCTGGATGCCCTGAACAGGCTATCTGCCAGCGTGCGCCGTCCGAGGCCGGTGGTCTGATCCATCACAGCGACCGGGGCAGCCAGTATCTGCCGATCAGGTACACCGAACGACTGGCCGAGGCTGGCATCGACACCTCGCTCGGCAGCGTCGGAGACAGTTACGACAACGCCCTGGCCGAGCATCATCGGCCTGTTCAAGGCTGAGGTCATCAACTTCCTCGGGCCCTGGAAGCCCGTTGGCCAAGTCCGAATGGGAAACCCTGAAATGGGTCGACCGGTACAACACCGAACGTCTGCACAGCGCCATCGCATATGTCACGCCACAAGAAGCACAGGAGGCCTTCTACGAAAACCTGAATGCCGATGATAAAGCGGCCCTAACTATTGAACCTAACACTCTCCGGTAAACCCGGGGCGGTTCAAAACGTCGTGTGTCAGTCTGCTTCCGTTTCCCATAGAACACCTCCTGGTTCCTCAGTTGGTACTCTCCACTTTCCAGGGGCAAGTCCAGTTCGCGAAACCGGGTGTGGCTGGCGTCGGTAAACAGCACCAGGATCAACGTCACCTCGGCCGGCAGCCACTTGCCTCGTGAACACGGCCGGGGGCGAACCTATGCGCCGACAGCAAAGTCCCGGCCCGGCAAAGAGGATCGGCAAGGTCAGCAAGGACCGCGCCACCGGTTTGCTGACCAGCGAGTAAGCCGAAAACGCCACGAGGGTCACCAGAACCAGCGTGGTCATGCCGGCCCGCTCCTCATCAGTTGGGCGAACCGCCAGCGCAGCGTTGCCGGCTTGGGTTCGATATAGCTTTGGCAGAACGGCCGCTCGGGGCCGTTTTGGTGATAATTCCCGCGCGCGCGGATCAGACAGCTGAAACCACGGTGCAACAGCACACGTGACGAAAGGCGCCTCGTCCGGCCGGGCCAGACCCGTCAGGATCGCCCGGCATCGGGCTGCCTGAGAGCCGCCTCGAACGCATAGATCGCGCTGCGGTATTTGCCGCGCATACGGTGCCTGGCCGTGCTGGCATGGAGTCGCAAGATGGACGCAAACCAGATCGTTCAGCCCGATCCGGTCAGGATCGAACACCACCTCGACCGCTTCGGACCAGTCCGCGTCCGGCGGATCGGAACGGATGAAGAAGCCCTGCCGCACCTCGCCCACGCCCGCCAGCGCCTGAAACACCGCCTCGGTGCACCAATGGCACCGCCGCCGAAACCGACGGTTACCGAGGGCCATGAGGCGAGATCCTTGGCGTGGCGCGGCCTGGCATCCGTCAGGTCCCGCAATAGGTGACATGCGGCCCGAAAGCGGACGGCGCGCCCAGCGCATAGTCCTCATAACCCGCCGCGGCATCAAAGGGCCGTGAGACCCGGGCAAGCAACCGGTCAAACGGCGCCATATCGCCGGCCAGCGCGGCGGCCAGTGCCTCTTCGACCTTGTGATTTCGCGGAATGTAAAGCGGGTTCACGCGGTCCATCGCCGCCGCCCGCGCCTCTGCGCCGATGGCTTCGGCCGCCTGGCGCCGGCGATACCGATCGAGCCAGGCGTCGATGGCCTCATGGTCATTGAATAGCGCGCGCAGCACGCCCGGATCGCCCCGAACGACAGAAGACAACGCCCTGAAAGCCCTTGTAAAATCCACATCCCGCCTGTCCATCGCGGCAAACAGGTCGTTGGCCAGGTCCTGATCGCCCGACGCTTGTGTGAATAGTCCAAGCTTCGCCCGCATCCCGCGCAACCAGGCCTGCTGATACTGCGCCGGGAAGGCATTCAGCGCATCTGTCAGCTGCCGGATGGCGTCGTCGGAATCCTCGGGGTTGACCAGTTCGACCAGCGTTTCGGCAAAGCGCGCAAGGTTCCAGTGCATGATCGGCGGCTGCGCGCCATAGGCATAGCGCCCGTGCCGGTCGATCGAACTGAACACCGCCTTGGGGTCGTAGCTGTCGATGAAGGCGCAGGGGCCAAAGTCGATGGTTTCGCCGGAAATGGTCGTGTTGTCGGTGTTCATGACACCATGCACGAAACCCACAAGAACCCACTGCGCCAGAAGCTCTGCCTGCGCATCGCGCACCCGGGCAAAAAGCGCAAGGAACCGTTCCGGCCCGTCGGGAATGTCGGGATAGTGGCGCCGGATCGCGTAATCGGCCAGCCGGCGCACCTTGTCGGTCTCGCCCCTTGCGGCAAAGAACTGGAAGGTCCCGACGCGCAGGTGCGACGCCGCAACCCGTGCCAGCACCGCGCCCGGTTCCATCCCGTTTCGCGCGATGCTTTCGCCGGTCGTCACTGCCGCCAGCGCCCGCGTGGTCGGGATACCCAGCGCATGCATCGCCTCGCCAAAAAGGTATTCGCGCAAGACCGGCCCCAGCACCGCCTTGCCATCGCCGCCGCGGGAAAACGGCGTGCGCCCCGAACCCTTGAGATGCAGATCCACACGCCGGCCGTCGCTGGCGATGATTTCGCCGACCAGAAGCGCGCGGCCGTCGCCCAGTTGCGGGGAAAACCCGCCAAACTGGTGCCCGGCATAGGCCATGGCCAGCGGCTGGGCGCCCGCGGGCCCCTCGACCCCGGACAGCACCGCCGCCCCGCCGGCACCCGAAAGCGCATCGCCATCAAGGCCAAGCTCCGCCACCAGGTCGCGGTTCAGCCGCAGGACCTGCGGCTGCGGCACCTTGGCGCCCCGCCACGGAACGAAAAACCCCTCCATCTCGGCGGCGAAGCTGTTGTCGAACCGGAGAACAGGCAGATCGGGCATCACGGGTTCCCTTCAGGCAGGCGTATCAGTGGCGGCGGTTCGGTTCGGCCGGGCAGCGGACGCTGCGGCACCGGGGCAGGCGTTTCAGGTCCGTTCCATCCGCGCATCCTCGGCGCCCAGCGCGGCCAGAAGCCGCGAGGCATCCAGCCGGAAATCGGCAAAGACGACCACCCCGTCGGGATCGATCACGGTAAACCATGGCGTGCCGCCGGAGCGGTAGTCTTCCATGAAGCTCGGATAACGCGCGCCTTCACCCGGCACATCCTGGCCAAACGGAATCTTCAGGCCGTACTGGCGCTGATTGACGGCGAGCTTGTCGAAAGTGTTCACCTCGGCGCCTTCAAACACCGTCTGGATCGCGGCAAAACCGACGCCTTTGCCGGCCAGTGCGTCATGCAGGGTCCGAAGCGTCGGAAAGCCGCGCGAATGACACCTCGGGCACCAGTGCTGAAACGCGAAGATGACCTTGTAGCCCGCGCCGAGATCGGCGAGCTGCAACGGCGCATCCAGCCTGTCGCCCCCGGGCCCGATCCACTCGCCAACCCTCAATTCCTTTGCCTTATCGTGGAGTCCACCGAACTGCATCGTCATTCCTTTCTTTCGGTCAGCCGGTATCGCGCGAAGCCGGCAGGCCCGCGGGCGCCATGCCGCGATGCCGGCCAAGCCCGGCCCCGGTTGCCGCGTTTTCGCTATTCGGCCGCTTTGCGCCCGGGCAACACCCAATCCGGCCGCGGAAAGTGGCAGGTATAGCCGTTCGGAATCCGCTCCAGATAGTCCTGGTGTTCGGGCTCGGCCTCCCAGAAATCGCCAACGGGCTCGACCTCGGTCACCACTTTGCCGGGCCAGAGCCCGCTGGCGTTGACATCGGCGATGGTTTCTTCAGCCACCGCTTTTTGGGCATCGTCACCATAGTAGATCGCCGAGTGATAGCTGGTCCCACGGTCGTTTCCTTGCCGGTTCATCGTGGTCGGGTCGTGGATCTGAAAGAAGAACTCGAGTATCCGCCGATAGCTGATCGTCGCGGGATCGAAGAGGATCTCGATGCCCTCGGCATGGGTGCCATGGTTGCGATAGGTGGCGTTGGCGACATCGCCGCCGGTATAGCCGACCCGCGTGCTGACGACCCCCGGAAGCCTGCGGATCAGATCCTGCATCCCCCAGAAGCAACCGCCCGCCAAAACTGCCCGTTCCGTCATTGTGCATCCTCCACCTGATCAAGGAATTCGCCATAGCCCTGGGCTGCCATTTCCTCTTTCGGCACAAAGCGCAGGCTGGCCGAATTGATGCAATAGCGCAGCCCGCCCCGGTCCTTCGGCCCGTCGGGAAACACATGGCCAAGATGGCTGTCGCCATGCGACGAACGGACTTCTGTCCGGATCATGCCATGGGTCGTGTCGCGAAGCTCGTTCACATTCGCTTCGACGATGGGTTTCGTAAAGGCCGGCCAGCCACAGCCCGAATTGTACTTTGCCGTCGATGCGAACAGCGGTTCGCCCGACACGATATCGACATAGATCCCCGGCTCGAAGTGATCGTCATATTCGCCCGTAAACGGCCGTTCGGTACCGTTTTGCTGGGTAACGCGAAACTGTTCGGGCGTCAGGCGGGCAAGGGCATCGTCGGTCTTCGCATAGCTCATGTCACACTCCCGTTCTTCCGTTGCGATCAATGTGGGGCATCGCCGGGCAGAATTCCAATACCTGCCCGGCATAGAATCCATAGCTTTGCCGTAGCCCCTCAACCCGGCCAGGCATGGTTTCTGGCCAGTTGCAGGATCAGGCGAACCTCGCGCGCGGTGCCAGAGCCGGACACCGCGACAAGGGCGACCTGCCGCGACAGATCCATCCCCGCCACGCGGCGCAGCACGATCCCGTCGACAATCGCCGAATAGGCCGGCAACGTGCAGACGCCTTTGCCCTCGGCAACAAGCCATTGCACCCAATCCTCGCGCTCGGACTGCACACGCGGGGCCATCACGACATCGCGGTCCATGAAATGCTTGATGAGCTGGGTGCGAAACTCGCAATGCAGACGATCAAAATAGGTCTGCGCGGCAAGCTGTTCGAGCGTAACCTCGTCCGCGTTGGCAAGCGGATGATCGGCCGCCATTCCAAGCCGCAGCGGTTCGCGAAAAAGCGGCAGCACCGTCAGCTTGAAATTCGGCCCCGACGGTTCTGGCAGAATGCAAAGATCGTACTTGCCGGAAAGCACCTCTGCCTCGGTTTCGCCCGGTTGCATCGGATCGAACTGCAATTCGACCGATGGCAGCTGGTTCAGAACATGGGTCCAGAATGGTGCGAAGACCCCCGGGGCGATGGTGCTTGTCACCCCAATCCTCAGGCGCCTGCGTTTGCCCAGAACCGAGCTTTCCGCCATTTCGGCAACGGTTTCCAGCGCCGCACGGATGCGCATGAATTCCACCTGAAGATCGCGGCCGAGCGCGGTCAGCCGGGTATCCTTGCCGTCACGATAGACAAGCGGTCCGCCCAGCTCTTCCTCAAGCCGCTGGATCGCCCGGGTCAGGCTCGGCTGGGAAATACCGCTCGCGCGCGCGGCCTGTGTGAAATTCAGGCTTTCTGCCAGGTTCAGGAAATACCCGATCTGCTTGATATCCATGAAACCCTCCGCCCCCGAAAGGCATCGCCACCGCCAGCCCGCCGGTGCGGCCCATCCGCTCGATCACCGCCGAAAATCCGGCGAAACACAACCGCAATCCTAGGGCAGCCGAAGAACTGCGGGAAAATGCCGGCCGATGCACCGGCCTGCTGTATTCATGCCGGCCACGCTTTTCTTGCCGGGGCCTTGCTTCTATTCATGACCCAGGATGTTTCGGCACCGGCGAGAAAAATGAACGAACGCACCATGGACATGACCGTGCTTGGCCAGTGGATCGGCCGGTCCGAAACGCATTGCGACACGATCCGCGCCGA
>JAWKWW010000006.1:0-256842 GCA_041397385.1 Paracoccaceae bacterium | reverse complement strand
AGCGCACTGAAGGTCGACATTTCGCGCAGGCGCGAGGAATGGATGAAGCGAAAGACCGGATGGGTCAGGTAGTGACCGCCCAGCACGATCGCCGCGACAATGGCCAGGGTCAGCAGCGTGACACCCCAGCGCGGCAAGCCCTCGACAAAGGTCACCAGCGTCGTGGCATGGCCATCGACGCCCTCGGCACCGTGGCCGGCGGCGTCGGTTGCGGTGGCGGTCAGGTCGCGGGTGATGCCATAGATTTCAGCCGTACCGAAGGCGGAAAGATCGCCGATGGCCAGCAGCGGGATCAGCGCCAGCATCGGCACCACCGCGATGTCCTGCGTCAGCAGAACCGCAAAGGCCGACCGCCCGCCGGCGCTGCGCATCAGCTTCTTTTCATTCAGCGTCTGCAACACGATAGCGGTTGATGACAGCGACAGCATCATGCCGACCGCCAGCCCGGTCTGCCAGGGCAGGCCCAGCCAAGAGGCAAGCCATGTCACCGTGATTGTGGTCAGCACCACCTGCATCCCGCCCAGTCCCAGAAGCCGGTGGCGCATGTCCCACAGGATCCGCGGTTCCAGTTCCAGGCCGATCAGGAACAGCATCAGCACGACGCCGAACTCGGCCACATGCTGTAGATCCTTCGCCTCGGTCCCGGCCAGCTGCAAAACCGGCCCGATCAGGATGCCGGCGGCCAGATAACCCAGCACCGAACCCAGGCCCAGCCGTACCGCCAGCGGCACGATGACAACGGCGCTGAGCAGATAGACGGTGGCAAGAAACAGCAGGTTTTCCATGGGGCGCTTTTCAGGTGGGCAGGGCGGCGTCGGGCTTGAACTGATCCATCACGATCTGGCTTTGGACCCGCGCCACGGCGGGATGCGGCAGGAGCGTCTGGTGAATCAGCCGGTTCAGCGCCGGCAAATCGGTGCAGTACACACGCAACAGGTAATCCGCCTCGCCCGTCAGTGTCCATGCGCTGATGACCTCGGGCCGAGAATTGATCAGTTGTGAAAAGCTTCGCGCGCCATCCGGCGCATGGGTGGCCATCTGGACCTGAACGAAGGCCTGTACCGCCAGGCCCACCCGTTCGGGATCGAGCCGCGCCGCATAGCCCAGAATGAACCCCTCGGCCTCAAGCCGCTGCCGCCGCCGGCCCGCCTGACTGGCCGACAGGTTGAGGATCTCGCCCAGCTCCTGCGCGGTCAGATGGGCGTTGCGCTGCACCTCGCTCAGAAGGCGGGAATCGGTGGTATCAAGCATCTGCGTAATCCGTGCATGTCTTTACCACATTGTGCGCGAAATACGCACATAACGCCAGATAACATTAAAAAAATGCGCGAAAACGTCATGATTTTTGCGGTAGCTTTCCTTCAGCACAGAACAGGAGCACCCGATGGGACCCTTCCCGCATACCGCGCCCCGCGCGACGATCAGCGAAGCCAACCCGGCCGGCACCGACGGCATGGAGTTTGTCGAGTTTGCCCATCCCGAGCCGGAAAAGCTGCGCACGCTCTTCGCCCAGATGGGTTTCGTGCCGACCGCACGACACAAGACCCGCGATATCGAACTCTGGCAGCAGGGCGATATCACCTATGTGCTGAACAATGCCGAAGGCAGCCACGCGCTGCGTTTTGTCACCGAACACGGGCCCTGCGCGCCGTCGATGGCCTGGCGCGTGGTCGATGCCCGTCATGCCTTCGACCATGCGGTTGCCAGGGGCGCCACGCCCTACGAGGCGAACGACAAGGTGCTGGACGTGCCGGCCATCGTCGGCATCGGCGGCAGCCTGATCTATTTCGTCGATGCCTATGGCGACGGCGCCAATCCCTATGACGGGGCCTTCGACTGGCTTTGCGGGCAAAAGCCGAAGGGCGTCGGGTTCCACTACCTCGATCACCTGACCCACAATGTCCACAAGGGCAACATGGATACGTGGTTCAAGTTTTACGGAAACCTTTTCAATTTCAAACAGATACGCTTTTTCGACATCGAGGGGAAGTATTCCGGCCTCTTTTCCCGCGCGCTGACCTCGCCCTGTGGGCGTATCCGTATTCCGATCAACGAAGACCGCGGCGAAACCGGGCAGATCGTGGAATACCTCAAGCGTTACAACGGCGAAGGCATCCAGCATGTCGCCATCGGCACCGACGACATCTATGCCGCGACCGATGCAATCCACGACCGTGGGCTGCGGTTCATGCCCAAACCGCCCATGAGCTATTACGAGATGAGCCGCGAACGCGTGCATGACCATGAAGAACCGCTGGAAGACCTCGCGCGCCACGGCATTCTGATCGACGGCGAAGGCGTGGTCGACGGCGGCGAAACCCGGATCCTTTTGCAGATATTCTCGAAAACCGTGATCGGGCCGATCTTCTTCGAGTTCATCCAGCGCAAGGGCGACGATGGCTTTGGCGAGGGCAATTTCCGTGCCCTGTTCGAATCGATCGAGGCCGACCAGATCGCGCGCGGTGTGCTGAAGGCCGGATAGGTCACAGGGCTGGCAAAGCCGGCGCCCGGCGACTTCAGCCGGGCGTACTCACCGCCGGGCGTTGCGTTCCGCCAGTGCTTGCAAAAGCCATCGCCGGAAAACCTGGGCAGGTGGACGCAGAGCGGTACGGTCGGGGTAGACCAGATAATAGCTTTCCAGCCCCGCGACCTCAAAGCCGGGCAGGCACTCCACCAGCCCCGCTTGTCGCACCGCCCAGTCGCTGGCCGGTGCCCGGGCCAGCGCGATGCCGGCGCCTTCGGCCGCCATCACCGTGGCCATGACGGTCGAATCGACCATCAGGAACCGCGCCCTTTCGCCCAGCAGCTTCAGGCTCTCGAAGACATGCGGCCAGCCGGCGCGGTGGGTCGCGACCTCGATCAGCGGGTGGGCAAGAAGATCGGCGGGGCGGGTTATGCTCGCCGCGATATCGGGCCGGGCGACGGGATAGAGCACCTCGTCCATGAGATGATCATGCGCCGCGCCATAGGGCGAAGGTGCGCCGAAAATGATCTGAATATCGGCAAAGCCTTGCAGGAAATCGCCCGCCGCATTTCCCGTTGTCAGGTTCAGCGCGATGTCGGGATGCCTGTCCGCAAAGTCACGATGCAAGGGCGCAAGCACGCCTTGCGCGAAGATCAGGACGGAACGGACGTACAGGCGTTCCTCACGCGCCCGTCCAAAGAGCCCCGCCGTTGCACTTTCCAGCGTGACGAGCGAGGTCTGGACGGAAGGCAGATAGGCCCGCCCCGCATCCGTCAGCCGCACCGCATGGGCGTGGCGGGTGAAAAGCGGCGCGCCAAGGTGATCCTCCAGCGCCCTTATCTGCTGGCTGACGGCGGGGGCGGACATGTTCAGCTCCGCCGCCGCGCGGGCGAAGCTTTCCGTCCGCGCCGCCGCCTCGAAGACGCGCAGCCAGTTGAGCGAGGGGATGCGGGTGCGGTCCATGGTTCAAGGATAAGCTCAGCTTTCTCTAAGCGGCAAGAGATACTGTGCTGAATCCGCCCGCCTCCGCGCTAGCGTCACACCAACGCGACGGACAGGAGACCGGCAATGTGTGTGCCCTTGATCGACGGCCGCCTCTCGGAGGCGGAAAAGGCCCGCTACTGGGAAGACGGCTACCTCTTCCCGATTCAGGCGGTCGGCCCGGAAAAGGCCCGCGCCTGGCGGTCCGAACTGGAGAGCATCGAACATGACTGGCTCGATGCCGGCCTGCCGCTGCCCCTGAACACCTACAAGCGCGTCAACGCCAATTGCGTGCTGCCGCTCGCCCACCGCATCGGCACCGACCCGGCGATCCTCGACATCGTCGAGGGCATCCTCGGTCCCGATCTGCTGATCTACGGGGTGGAGTTCTTCATCAAGGAGCCGCGCACGAAACACAAGGTTTCCATGCATCAGGACCTGACCTATTGGGGCCTTGGGGCCATAGACGGCATGGTGACGATGTGGCTCGCGCTCTCGCCCTCCACCCGTGCCTCGGGCTGCATGGATTTCGTCCGCGCCAGCCACCTCAACCCGATCCTGCCGCATGAGGATACGTTCGCCGAGGACAACCTCCTGTCCCGGGGGCAGGAGATCAAGGTCGATGTCGCGCCGGAGGACCGGGTGCCCATCGAGCTCATGCCCGGCCAGATCAGCCTGCATCACGGCCTGACCATCCACGGCTCCGGCCCCAACACCACTGACGACCGCCGCATCGGCGCGGTCGTGCGCTATGTCACGCCCGAGATTGCGCAACAGGTCGGCGACAAGGACTACGCCATGCTGGCGCGCGGCGCCGACCGGGTGGGCAATTTCATCAACTACGCCCCGCCCACGGCAAATTTCACCCCGGCGAGCCTTGCGCTTTACGAGAAATCCGCTCCGCTCAGGCGCAGGTCCTGATGAAGGGCGCGACGAACGACAAGGGACTATACGCGAGGGCCGCACAATGAAGACAGTCAGCTTCACCCAGATGAAGGACGGCACCAAGGAGGAATACGAATTCCTCACCGCGCATGAGATCGACCACACCAGACACACCGCCGACCGGCTGCTGACAGCACTCGTCGAGCTCGACAAGTCGCTCTCGGGCTACCAGATCACCCGGCTTGGTCATTCGGTTCAGTCGGCCACGCGGGCGTGGCGCGACGGGGCCGATACCGACTGGGTCGTCGCCGCCCTTCTGCACGACATCGGCGATATCTACGCGCCCTACAACCACGACGAATATGCCGCGACGATCCTCAAACCCTTCGTGCGCGAGCAATGCACATGGGTCGTTCAGACCCATGGCGATTTCCAGATGCTCTATTACGGCCACCATCTGGAGGGCTTCGACCAGAACAAGCGCGACCGCCACCGGGGTCATCCCTATTTCGACGACTGCGCCGAGTTCTGCGAGCGCTGGGACCAGTCCTCCTTCGACCCCGGTTACGACACGCTGCCGCTCGACTTCTTCGCCCCCATGGTGCGCGAGGTCTTTGCCCGCAAACCCTATGACCCGGCGGTCATCCGGGCGGGCGAACGCGTGCCGCTGACGGATGCGAAGGCGGCAGCGGGGCGCTGACCCTTTCGGGTGCCCCTAGCTCAGCAGCTTCAATTTCCGGAACAGCCAAATCTGGAAGCCGCAGATCGCCAGCAGCAGCGCGCAGACCGCCCAGAAGGCCCAACTCACCCCCGCGCCCGGCACACCGCCCACGTTGATCCCCAGAAGACCTGTCAAAAGCCCGAGCGGCAGGAAGATCGCCGCCACCACCGACAGGACCAGCATCTGCCGGTTCATCGCCTCGGCGCGGACATCGACGATCTGGTCGCGCACGACCTGCGCGCGTTCGCGGATCGCCTCCAACTCTTCGCCCAGCCGCGTCACCCGTTCGGCCGCTTCGCGAATCCGGCTCCGGTCGCGCTGCCCCAGCCAGCCGAGCTCCTCGATTTCCAGCGTCGAAAGCGCGTCGCGCTGCGGAAACATGAAACGACGCAGAACCGACGACACCCGCCGCACATCGGCCAGTTCATGGCGCAGCTTCGTGCCTGCATGCTCGGTTACCAGGTCTTCCAGCCCGTCCAGCCGTTCGTTCAGCGTCGCCACCACCGGTTCGGCCCGGTCGGCCAGCCTGAGCGCGATCCGCGCGATTAGTTCCCCCGGCGTCGCCGGCCCATGACCCGCACGCAGCCCCACCAGAACATCCTCAAGCGCGGCAAGCGGCCTTCGGTGCGACGACACCACGCGCCCCGGCTCGACGCATAGCCTGAGCGACACCATGTCCTCTGGCTCGGCCCCGGGGTTGAGGTTCACGCCGCGAAGGTTGATCAGCACCATTTCGTCATGCAGCGTGCAGCGCGGCCGCGTTTCGGCGGCCGTCAGGGCCTCGCGTGCAATCGGGTCAAGCCCGGCGTTGTCGAGCCATGCCTGGCCCTCGGGCGAAGAAAAATCGACGTTCACCCAGGCAAAGCCGCCTTTCGCGGCCGCCTCGCCGGGGCTGGCCTGCCGCACCGCGCCCTTGCCGTCCATCACGTAAGCCGTCACTGTCGTCATCACTGCCTCCCGCCGGGTCGCAGGCCTCATCGCCAGGGTGTCATCCGTGCAAATCCGGGGCGGTGTTCCATCCGCGATCGATGCGCCAGGCAGCCGGGTTGCGGGTTCTCGCCGGCGGGCCAGCGCCCGGGCTGCAGCCGTCAGGCCTTGGGCATGCTCAGCGAATAGGTCTTGCCCTTTTTCTGGTAGAGCAACTCGGTTTCCTTGATCGCCACCACCTGACCGCCGTCGAACCGGTCTCCGACCTTCAGCCGCTTGACTTTCCCATTGGACATGCGCACCAGCGCCCGCCGGTCGCGGGGCGACCCGGAGACGCCGATCAGGTTGACCTGCTTGAGGTTCAGCACGTTCTTGACGGTCGCCTGCTTGGCGACCGAGGCGCGGGTCGGCACCGCCGGCATGGCGGTTTCGACCTCGGGTTCGTTGTCGCCTTCCTGGATGCTGGCCTGAACCTCGGCTTCCGGGGCGCTTGCCGGGGCTTCCTGTGCGGCCGCAACCGCGGCGGCGACGGCGCGCGCCAGATCCTTGGGCCGCGAACGCGGAATCAGCGAGGCGCCAAAGCTGTTGTCGACAACCGCGGCGCTGGTGCCCGGCGCGGCCTCTGCCGGCGCGGCCAGGGCGATGTCGCGCTCCTCGGGGCGGCTTTTCGGCCGCAGACCGGTGAATACGGTCTGGCTTTCCGCCGTCAGTGCGGCGTCATCCTGGGTTTCTGCGCCCGCGCTTGGGGTTTCGGCCTGAGGCTCCTGGGCATTTGCCGGCGCGGCCCGGTCGCCGGGGCGTGCGCGCGGCCGGACACCGGCCAGCGTTTCATCGACCGGCAGGGCCGGCGCGTCGGTTGCGGCGGGTTCGGGCGCGGCCTCTGCGCTGGCATCCACGCTGGTTTCCTCGCCCGCTTCTGCGCTGGCGTCCGGGGCGGGCAGGGCGGCGGTTGCGGGGCGCGCGGGCGGCACCTGGGCCGGCTTGCCCCGGTAAACGACGATCCCGTCAGGTGTGACCGAACCTTCGGGCGTCGGCACCACCAATCCGTTTTCGCCGAAATTGAATGTGGTTCCAAAGGGCAGCGGCGGCAACGGCGAGGCCATTGGCTGGTCGGTATTGCCGAGTGTCGGCATGTCGAGCCGCATCGCGTCCGAGGCCAGCACCGAACTGTCAAGCGCGGCCAACCGGATATCGCTTTGCGCGTCATGGCTGGGTGCGGTGTCAAGCCCCGGCGTCGCAACCACATCGGGCGCCTCGGCGGCACCGGTCAGCGCGGCAACCCCGACCGATGCACCGGCGTCATCCGCCGCGGCATCAGCCGCCACCTCAGGCAAAGCAGAGGCGCTGGCGCCGGCCAGTTCGCTGCCCGGCGCGGCGGTGTCGGGCGATGTGGCGGTATCCTGCGCTTCGGCCACCGCATCGGCGATGGCGCTGGCCAGCGGGTCGTCCGTGGCGCCGTCCGCGCCGGTCGTGGTGCTATCGCCTGCCGCCTGCAAACTGTCGGACGCGGGTTGGGCCCCGGTACCGTCGGCCGTCGCCTCCTGCGTGTCGCTGGGCGTGGCGGCGGCATCATCGCCCGCATCGGCCTGCGCGGGCTCGTCGTTCACCACCGGTTGCGGCGGCTCGACCGCGGGCGCATCGGGCAGGGCGGCAACGGCGGTTTCCCCGCCGGGTTTTGACGCGTCCGAAACCACGAAGCTTGACCAGATCGCGGCGATGACCAGCAAAAGGATCAGCACCAGCGTCAGGAACAGGCCAAGGAAGCGCGGCTTGCCCCGCTGCTGCCGGCGCGCGCCGAATCGGGTCATCGCCTCGGCTTCGGTTGCCGGCTTTGGCGGCTGCGGCTGGCCGTAATCCGCCGCCTCGCCGGTTTCGCCGGTCGGTGCCGCCGGGGCGCCGCCGTTCAACGCTGTATAGCGCGGCTTGGCGGTGGATTTCGGCGTGCGTGTCTTGCGCGCTCCGCCCAGAAGGCTGCGCCCGCCGCCGCTGTCGCGGGCTGGCGCGGTCAGCGCAGGCTTGCCGCTTGCGCCACCCACGCCGAAGCGTGGCGGGGTAGCCCCGACAAGCGTGCCTTCCTCCGAATCCCCAGCTTCGGGCGACCGGCGCGTGGAAAAGGCCGGTTCGGGCCGGCTGACCTCTTCGCCGGGCAGGATGCCGGGGTTGGAAACCATGCCGGTGGTAAAGGCCGGAACAGCGTCGTCGTTCGCTTCTTCGGTGTCCTCCAGCGCCACGAAGGGCGCTTCCTCCGCCGTCGGTTCCACCGTCTCCGCCGCTTCGGGCAGATCGGCGGTGTCGCCTTCGGTCTCGGCTGCCCGCGCCGGTTCCGCGTCGCTCTCCGTGGCGCCGTCATCGTCGGCGGCCAGCGCTGTATCCGCACTGTCAACGGTTTCCGGCTCGGGCTCGTCAGCGAGGGCTTCGTCTTGCGCGTCGTCGCCTGCCTCCGGCTCGCTCGCGGTCTCGTCGGCTACCGCTTCGGCGGCCAGTTCCGCGCGAATCTCGGCATCGAGCACATCGGCGCTCTGGGCGGCCTCCGCGGTGTCGTCGATCGCCGAAATTGCGGGCGCGTCCCCGTCATCGTCATCGCCGACCTCTCCCGGCACGTCACCGGTATCGGCCGGGGCAAGGCTTGCCGTTTCGGCCTCGGGCAACGGCCCCGCCGGAACCGGGTCGGTTTCACGCTCGACCTGATCGCCTTCCTCCAAAAACAGCGCCGCGCCCTTGGTCTGGCCAAAGAACGGCTCGCCGGCAAAGTCGCCGGGGTCGGGCGAGGCCGCGAAACTGACCGGGTTGAACCGGTGCTCAACGGCGAAGTCCTCGGCCTCCTGCAGCGTCTCGCGTGCCACGACCGCCACCTGGACCGTCTCACCGGTCCCCGACCAGTCATAGACGAGATCCGCGACCGCATAGGGCGTGCGCCCCTCAAGTGCCGCCTCGATCTGGGCGCGGCGGCTGCGCACATCCGGCCCGGGCGCATCGAGCGTCAGGTAGAGAATCTGCGAATTCGGCAGGACAAGCTTGCTGGCCAGCGCCCCCGGCGCCAGCGAGACGGCGGTCGCGCGCAAATAGCTGAGCGTTTCGGCCATATCGTCGCCAAAAGCGGCGCGGCCGACAGAGGTCCACCGCCCGCCGCCACGATGCAGCAGTGCGATACCGTCTTCCGAAAGGTTCAGAGCGAAACTGGGCTTCATGGCTTTGGGTCTAACACGTGCCGGCGGCAGGCCGAAGCGGCGCCGCGATTTCGCACCCTTCCTACAGCAGGATTTCGCCTAGGAAAAGGAAAAGCCCCAAGGATCGGCTTGCGGTTCGCGTCAAAGCGGCATGATCTGGTTCATCCAAAGGAGCTGAACATGCGTCTTTTCCCCTCGATTGCCCTGACTGCCGTGCTGATCCTGGCCGCGCCCGTCGCCGCGCTGGCCGAAGCGGCAACCATAACGGTCACCGGCGAAGGCCAGGTCCAGGCCGCGCCCGACATGGCGACGCTGTCGCTGGGCGTGACGACCGAGGCCGCGACCGCCGCCGAGGCGCTGGCCGAAAACACAGCACGTCTGACAGCGGTGTTTGCCGTCCTCGAAGCCGCCGGCATCGCCCCTGCCGACATCCAGACCAGCGGTCTGTCGGTCAATCCGCGCTGGGACAGTGCGTCTTCCAGCGAGGGCCAGCCGCAGATCGGCGGCTATATCGCGACAAACGGCGTGACGGTGAGCATTCGCGCGCTTGACGGGCTGGGCGCGGTTCTGGACGCGGTCGTTTCGGGCGGCGCCAACACCTTGAACGGGCTCAGCTTCGGGTTGGCCGACCCCGCGCCGGTGATGGACGAGGCGCGCCGGCGTGCCGTGGCCGACGGGCTGCGCAAGGCCGACCTGCTGGCCGCTGCGGCGGGCGTGAAACTGGGCACGCTTCAGACGCTGACCGAAAATACGGGCTATGCAGGCCCGCAGCCGATGTTCCGCATGGGCGCCGAGGCGGCCGATTCCGTGCCGCTCGCCTATGGAGAAATGGGCCTTTCCGCGACGGTGACGATGGTCTTCGCGATCGGTGAGTGAGCGGCATGGCCGGCAGAACCGGCCTTAGCGCAGGCCAAGGCCGGCTTTCATCATCGTGCGGCGCACGGGCGCGGCGGAGTAAAGCGCGTTCAGCGCGCCGGCGCGCAGGTCGCGCAGCCAGCGCGGCCCAAGCATCGATGCGCGGTTCAGCGCGTCGATGCCGGCCACCCGCGCCATCACCTCGCCATGCCGTGCCCGGTGATAGGCACCCAGCATCGCCCGGTCGCCCAGCCCGTCCGGCCGCGCGGCCGCCAGATCCAGCAGCACGCGCAGATCGGCCAGGCTCATGTTCAACCCCTGCGCCCCGATGGGCGGCACGACATGGGCGGCCTCGGCTATGAGCGCGGTTCGCTCGCCGCTCATCCGCGCCGCATATTGGCCGATCATCGGCCAGAGGCTGCGGCGGGTGACCAGACGCAGCGGCCCGAAGAGGTAACACGACCGGGCGTTCATCGCCGCTTCGAATTCCGCAACCGGCAGTGCGGCAAGCCGCTCCGCCTCCGGCCCGCGCTCCATCCAGACCACGGCCGAGGATGGTTGGCCACCGTGATCGGGCAGCGGCACCAGCGTGAAGGGCCCGCCCGAGCGGTGGATCTCGGTCGAGACATTGTCATGCGGAATCGGGTGGGTCACCGCAAAGGCCAGCGCCTTCTGGCCATAGCGCAGGGTCCTGACCGAAATGCCCAGCGCCTCGCGCACCGGCGAGGCGCGGCCATCGGCCCCGACCAGAAGCCGCGCCGAAACCGCCGTGCCGTCCGACAGGCCGACGCGCGCCTCGGCCTGCCGCGTCAGGACAGACCGGGTGGCAACGCCGGGTCGGAAGGTCACATTCGGCAATTCGGCCAGCCGTGCAACCATTTCGCGCCGCAAGAGCCAGTTGGGTAGGTTCCAGCCAAAGGGTGTGTCGGAAATCTCGGCGGCGTCGAAATCCCTGACGACCCGCGGTTCGGGGCTTTCGCCCCCGGCATCGACGATACGCATGATCTGCAAGGCCGTGGCATGCGGGGCCAGCCGCGCCCAAAGCCCCGCAGCCTCCAGAACCGGGATCGAGGGCTGCAGGAAGGCCGTGGTGCGCAGATCGGCGCCCTCGGCACCCGCATCGGTGACCGGTGGGGCGGGATCGACGCAGATGACCGAAAACCCGGACGCGCCAAAGGCCGCGGCGGCCGAAAGCCCGGCCACACCGCCGCCGGAGATCAGAATATCGGTTTCGACACGTGTCATGGCCAACCCCCGTACACCCACCCTATGCCGGTTTTTGCCGGAAGGTCCAAGCGGCATCGCGCCGCGTTTTCAGCTTGGCCGAAATACTCGCGGGGGGCGGCCGCAGGGCGCGGGGCGGCAGCCCCTAGCCGGTCAGCCGCGCCAGAAACCCGCTCAGATCGTCGGTGTGATGGTGGATATGCGGGGCCGGGCTGGCCCGTGGCGCGACGTGAACTGTACGCATCCCCATTGCATGAGGCTCGGCCAGATTGCGCGCATCGTCCTCGAAAAACGCCGACCGCGCCGGATCGGCGCCGTCCTTTGCCAGTACCGCCTCGAAAGCCGCGCGTTCGGGTTTCGGGCGAAAGCCGGTTTCCTCGACACCGTAGACCGCGTCAAAAAGCCCGGAAAGTCCGCGCGCGGCGATCACCCGTTCGGCATAGGGGGCACAGGCATTGGTATGCACGATCCGCCGCCCGGGCAGCGCGCGAAGGCGCGCCGCCAGTGCCGGGTCCGGCGCCAGCGCATCGAACGAGATGTCGTGAACGTGGGTCAGGTAGGGCGCGGGGTCGACCTGATGCTCGGCCATGAGCCCCGCCAGCGTCGTGCCATAGGCCTGCCAGTAATGCCGGCGCAGCCGGTCGGCCTCGGCGCGCGGTACGGCCAGCGCCTGCATGACCCAATCGGTCATCCGCACCTCGATCTGGTCGAAAAGCCGCGCTTCGGGCGCGTAAAGCGTGTTGTCGAGGTCGAAAACCCAGGTTTCGACATGGGTGAAATGCGCGGCGACCATGGCGCCAGCCTACGCGCAGGACTTGGCCGCGGCAACGGTCTTGGGCTTGATCCCCGCCACGGCGCGGGTCTAGGGTCGCGCGGCAGAACCGAAAGGCCCGGAGCGGATGCAGAAAGACGCCTATACGCTGATCCTCGAAGCGATCGACGGCGGGGTTTACCGGCCCGGCGACCGGCTTGTCGAATCCGAACTCGCCGAACGTTTCGGCGTGTCGAGAACCCCGGTGCGCGAAGCCCTGCAACGGCTCGAGACGCAGTCGATGCTGGCGCGCGACGGGCGCAGCCTGATCGTCGCCTCGCTCGACCACAACCAGTTGGCCGAGTTTACGTCGTACGCGCCGAGCTTGAGGGGCTGGCTGCACGGCTTGCGGCGCGCCACGCGACCGAGGAAGAGGTGCGTGTCCTGCGCGCCATGATCGAGGACGACCGCCGGCTGATCGAGGATCCGACCGCGCTGTCACGGGCCAACCGGCGCTTTCACAAACAGATCCACCTGGCCTCGCACAATCGCTATCTGGTTCAGCAGCTTGATCTTGTGCACCGCTCCATGGCGCTATTGGCCACCACGTCGCTGGCCGCCGACGGGCGCGGCGAAACCGCGCTTGCCGAGCATGACGCCATTGTCAGCGCCATCGAGGCACGCGACGCAAATGCGGCCTATGACGCGCTCAAGGCGCATATTTCGAAAGCCTTCGAAACGCGGTTGCGGCTCGATGCGGGTGACGTGCGCCGGCGCTGACGGGCGCGGCCGCCCCAGGTCTAGGCCAGCGGGTCGAAAAGCCCGTGACGCGTCTTGTCCCAGTAAAACGGCGCGACCAGCATTTCCGACAGTGCCTTGTAGGCGGCCAGCGCGCCCAGAGGGAAATAGATGTGCAGGCTCGGCAGCCAGGGAATCAGGCCGCGATGCGCCGGCCCACGCAGGGCCACGGCGCCCACGGCCAGATTGATGCCCTCGGCGATCAGGAACAGCGCAAAAGCGCGTCCATCGCGCCCGCAGGAAGGGCAGAAAGCGCCCCGCCATAGCCCAGCGGCCAAAGCCACAGCGACCATAGAACCGGCGCCAGCAGGTATTGCGATATCGTGCCCAGAAACATCACCTGAAAGCCCAGAAACTTCCACGTGCCCAGTTCGCGCCACAGCCGCAGTGGCCGGCGGCTGTGCACCGCCCATGTCATCATGTAGCCCTTCAGCCAGCGCGAGCGTTGCCGGATCCAGGGCATGGCGCGGCAATTGGCTTCTTCCTCGGTCACGCTGTCGAGGAACTCGGCGCGATAGCCGTGCCGGGCCAGCCTGATGCCCAGATCGGCATCCTCGGTGACGTTATGGGCGTCCCACCCGCCCAGCGCCTCCAGCGCCTCGCGCCGGAAGAAAAGCGTGGTTCCGCCCAGCGGAAAGGCCAGCCCCAGCCGTTCCAGCCCCGGCAGGACGACGCGGAACCAAGCGGCGTATTCCATCGTGAAACAGCGCGACAGCCAGTTGGTTCGCGGGTTGTAGAAATCCAGCACGCCCTGAAGGCAGGCCACGCGCTCGTCGCGTTCGTGAAACCGCTGAACCACGCGGGCGATCTGGTCGGGTGCCGGCGCATCCTCGGCGTCATAAATGCCGATGATGCTGCCCCGGCAGAAATCCAGCGCCACGTTCATCGCGCGCGGCTTGGTCTTCAGGCTGCCCGGCGGCGCGGTCAGTACGCGCATCCAGCCGGGCAGTTGCGCGCCGGCGAGCGCCCTGCGGGTGCTGTCGTCCTCCGCCTCGACGACCAGAACGATGTCCAGAAATTCGCGCGGATAGTCCAGCCGTTCCAGCCGGCGCACCAGCCGCGCCGCGATGTCGCGTTCGTGAAAGAGCGGCACGATCAGCGACACGACGGGCAGCCGCGCGACGACGGTCCCGGTGGTGCTTTCGGTTCGCCGCCGGGTCAGCACCGCCAGCGCCGCCAGAGCCTTGAGCGATCGTGGCTGCCAGCGTCAGCCCGGCCCAGGCCGCAGCCAGCCAGAAAAGCGCCATGGGCGCAACCAGCACGGCCAGCGCCAGAATGGCGAGCGTCGCGGCAAAACCGGCGCGCGAGGCCCCGCGCGACCAGCCGCGACAGCTTTCCTCGGCCGCGACCCGGGTTTCGGCGCGAAGGCCCAGCGCCCGGCCCTGCGCGGCAATCAGCGCTTCGTCGATATCGGCCTGCGGCGCGATAACCAGCGCGACCGGCCCCAGACGCTCTTCCAGCGTCGCGCGGTGGCGCAGGCTGGCTTCGGGGCGGGCGGTCGCGACATGAACCAACCCGCCGCTGTCGCGCCAGGGCAGCACGCCAAGCCGCAGGCAGGTGTCGAGACCAAGCCGCGAAATCAGGCGCGGATCGGGCGGTTCGCCAAACAGGTCGGCCGTGCCGCGCCGCCATCGTCGCGCCAGCGCCTGGGTCATGTCGGCCTGGCTGACAAGGCCCTCCGCCAGCAGCGCGTTGATCAGTTCCGCCTCGCTGCGCGGCCGGTCGCCCAGACGCGCAAGCGCCTCGCCGGGGTCAAGCGCCCGGCTTTCGACCAGCATCTGAAGCAGCGGCGGGGCAGCAGCGCCGACGGCGCAACCGGCGCCGGCGCGGCGGTGACGACCGGATGCAGGCGCAGGACGTCGCCGGCCGGCTCTTCAACCGGCAGCGCGACCGCCGCGCTCATCGTCCTTGCCTCATACATCGCTCACCGGGCCAAACCTTTGCCCAGTATCGATTCACGATGGTTAACGCGGTGTTAACCCTGGCGGGATTGCGGGGCGGTGGCCTCCGGTTTTCAGGCGCCGACGGTCTGGCGGCGCGCATGGCTGCGGCGAACCGTTCGAACAAATAGAAACTGTCCTGCGGCCCGGGGCTCGCCTCGGGGTGATACTGCACGGAAAACACCGGGCGGTCGGCCATGCGGATGCCGCAGTTCGACCCGTCGAACAGGCTGACATGGGTTTCGATGACCCCCTTGGGCAGGGTCTGGCTGTCCACGGTAAAACCGTGGTTCATCGAGGTGATCTCGACCTTGCCGGTTTCCAGGTCCTTGACTGGGTGATTGGCGCCGTGGTGGCCGTGGTTCATCTTCACCGTCCGCGCACCCAGCGCCAGCGCCAGCATCTGGTGGCCAAGGCAGATGCCGAAGACGGGCAGGTCGGCCTTCAGGACCCCCTGGATCATCGGCACGGCATATTGGCCGGTCGCCGCCGGATCGCCCGGCCCGTTCGACAGGAACACGCCATCGGGCCCCAGCGCCAGCACGTCTTCGGCGGTAGCGGTGGCGGGAAGCACGGTCACCTCGCAGCCGGTGCTGGCAAGGCAACGCAGGATATTGCGCTTGGCGCCGTAATCGATCGCCACGACCTTCAGCCCCGGGCCTTCGCGGCGGCTGTAGCCTTCGGGCCAGGCCCAGCGCATTTCATCCCAGCGGTAGCTTTGCCGGCAGCTGACCCCGGCCGCGAGGTCGAGCCCGACCAGCCCGGGCCAGGCGCGCGCCTCGGCGACCAGCGCGGCAAGGTCGAACCGGCCTTCGGGGTCATGGGCCAGCGCCACATGCGGGGCACCCTGCTGGCGGATCGCTCGGGTCAGCCGGCGGGTGTCGATGCCACCGATGCCGATGCGGCCGCGCGCTGTCAGCCATTGTGTCAGCTCGCCGCTGGCCCGCCAGTTCGACGGTTCGGTCGGGTCCCATTTCACCACCATGCCGGCGGCCACCGGATCGGCGGTTTCGTCGTCATCGGTGTTGGTGCCGGTATTGCCGATATGGGGGAAGGTAAAGGTTACGACCTGACCGGCATAGGACGGGTCGGTCATGATTTCCTGATAACCGGTCATCGCGGTGTTGAAGACCAGTTCGGCCACCGTCTGGCCGGTGGCGCCGAACCCCTTGCCGTAAAAGACCGTGCCATCGGCCAGCACAAGGCAGGCGGTCGGATGTGCGGCGGCTGGCGGCATGGCGGCGACTCCCCGGCTCAAATTGCCGGGCAACCTAAGTGTCCCGCAGGGGCGGGTCAAGGGGGGCATCCCTTTTGCGTTTTCAAGTTAAAACAAAGACTTACGTTTTTCAACTGCGGTTGCTTCGGCGCGTGGCTGCGGCTATTGTCTGGAATTCGGAACGTCATGGGGATGGACACCGATGAATATGCGCGACCGGCTCGCGAGCGAATTGAAAGAGGCGATGAAGGCAAAGAATGCCGATCGCCTGTCGACCCTGCGGCTGATCAACGCCGCGATCAAGGACAAGGATATCGCGCTGCGTGGCGAGGCGGGCGATCAGGGTGTCAGCGATGGCGACATTCTGGCGATCCTCGGCCGGATGGTGAAGCAGCGTCAGGAAAGCGCGCGCGCCTATGAAGAGGGCGGGCGTCTGGAACTGGCCGAAAAGGAACGCGCGGAAATCACCGTGATCGAGGATTTCCTGCCGCGCCAGCTGGACGATGCCGAAGTGGCCGAGGCTATCCGTGCCGCCATCGCCGAGGTTGGCGCGGCATCGATCCGCGACATGGGCAAGGTCATGGGTGCCTTGAAGACCCGGTTCGCGGGACAGATGGATTTCGGTGCCGTCGGCCCCAAGGTCAAGGACATGCTGGGGTGAGGCGCGCCCGGACAAGGCTCGGGTGGAGCCTTGTCAGCGCCGAACGCCCGTAGCGGGAGCGAAGGGCCGGGCCGCGCGCCCGGACAAGGCTCCGGTGGAGCCTTGTCAGCGCCGAACGCCCGTAGCGGGAGCGAAGGGCCGGGCTGCGCGCCCGGACAAGGCTGGCGCGGAGCCTTGGCGCGAAACGGCGCTAGAGCGATCCGGCCAGAAGCGCGCGCAACTCCGCCGCCAGGCGCTGTCGCTCGGTCTCGCTCAGGAAACGGCCGATCTCGACATCGCGGCCATTGCCCTTCAGCTTCAGGTAGTGCGGGACCGGCCCGTTCTCGGCATGCAGTTCGACCCGCGTCCAGTAGGGATTGGCCGACCACGTCAGCGGCGCGCTTCGGCGACGGCCGTGGTGTTCAAGCTCGATCCGGTCGGACCAGAGCCGCAGGATCTCGATCGCCTCGCCATCGCGATAACTGCGGGCCAGCGCCCACCATATGCCGCCAAGCGTCAGCGTCATGAACGGCAACAGCCCCCACAGCACCACCGAGCCCAGAACCGCCGTCAGCGGCAGCGCAAGCATCGCCGCCGTCATGGCGATGAAGGTGACGAATCCCTTTCGCGGCAGTGACCGGTAGGGCCACAGATGCAACTCTGCGGGCGTTTCGCCGCTGGCTTCGGTTCGGATCCATTCGTAGGGCATGACACTATTCGCGCAGCGCCTCGTAGCTGACCATCACGTGTTCCCGATAGGCCGGGCGGCGGCACAGATCGTCATAATAGCGGCGCAGGTTCGGCAACTCCGCGCGCGTGATGGCGATATCATAGTAGCGAAACAGGAGATGGCCGAACTGGATATCGGCCAGCGTGAAGGCATCGGAGACAAGATGGGCGTGGCGCGCCAATCGTTGATCGGCAATCCGCAACTTGATTTCCAGCGTAGACACGGCGGCCCGGATCGCTTGGGGGTCGCGACGTTCGGCCGGGGTACGGACAACGCGCCAGAAGATAGGGGCGGTAAACCCCAAGGCGATATTGACCTTTGCCCATTCCGCCCAGCGGTCGATATCGGTGCGGGCCTCCAACTCCTCGGGCCAGAAGGGCGCATGGCCATAGCGGTTGGCCAGATAGCGCAGGACCGCCCCGGTTTCCCACAAGGCCGGCCCGTCGCCATCGCGCAGGACCGGCACGGTACCATTGGGGTTCATCGCCAGAAACTCGGCCGTGTCGTTGCCGCCGAACCGGTGACCGGTGTCGATGCGGCGGTAGGGCAGGCCCAGTTCGCCCACGCACCACATCAACGCCTGCACGTTCGAGGAATCGGTGCGGCCCCAGATTGTCAGCATGCTCGTCTCCTCGGTTGCGGCGTTGTGCCCTTGCACTCCGGTCTCCGCCAAAGCAAGACGGCCCCGGATCGCTCCGGGGCCGTTCTGCTGTTTCGGCGGATCAGTGCGCGTGGCCCTTGTCCCAGTCGCTTTGCTTCGGAAGCTGTTCGAACGTGTGCTCCGGCGGCGGCGAGGGCAGGGTCCATTCCAGCGTATCGGCCCATTCGTTCCAGTAGTTGGCGCGGCTCTCGCGCTTGCCGGCCAGCAGCGTGTAGGCGACGATGCCGATGAAAAACAGGAACGAGGCAAAGGCGATGAAGGCGCCGATCGACGAGACGTAGTTCCAGTAGGCGAAGGCCTCCGGATAGTCGATGTAGCGGCGCGGCATGCCCTGACGGCCCAGGAAGTGTTGCGGGAAGAAGGTCAGGTTCGAGCCGATGAACATCAGCCAGAAATGCAGCTTCGCGGCCCATTCCGGATACATCTTGCCCGACATCTTCGGCAGCCAGAAATAGATGCCGGCGAAGATCGCAAAGACGGCGCCAAGGCTCATCACATAGTGGAAATGCGCCACGACGTAATAGGTGTCGTGATAGGCGCGGTCGACGCCGGCCTGGCTCAGCACGATGCCCGTCACGCCGCCCACGGTGAAGAGGAACAGGAAGCCGAAGGCCCAGAGCATCGGCGCCCGCATCTCGATCGAACCGCCCCACATCGTCGCGATCCAGCTGAAGATCTTCACGCCGGTCGGCACCGCGATGACCATGGTCGCCAGCATGAAGTAGGATTGCTGGGTCAGGCTCATGCCCACGGTGTACATGTGGTGCGCCCAGACGACGAAGCCCAGCGCGCCGATGGCGACCATCGCATAGACCATCGGCAGGTAGCCGAAGACCGGCTTGCGCGAGAAGGTCGCGATGACATGGCTGATGATCCCGAAACCCGGCACGATGATGATGTAGACTTCGGGGTGACCGAAGAACCACAGGATGTGCTGGTAAAGGATCGGGTCACCGCCGCCCGAGGGCTGGAAGAAGGTGGTGCCGAAGTTGCGGTCGGTCAGGAGCATGGTGATCGCGCCGGCCAGAACCGGCAGCGCCAGAAGGATCAGCCAGGCGGTGACGAAGATCGACCAGGCGAACAGCGGCACCTTGTGCAGGGTCATGCCCGGGGTGCGCATGTTCAGGAAGGTGGTGATCATGTTGATCGCGCCAAGGATCGACGAGGCGCCCGAGAGGTGCACCGCGAAGATCGCGAGGTCCATCGACATCCCGCCCTCATTGGTCGAGAGCGGCGGGTACAGAACCCAGCCCACGCCCGAGCCCAGCTGGTCGTTGCCACCGGGGCTGAGAAGCGAGGCGACGCCCAGCGACACGCCGGCGACGAACATCCAGTAGGACAGGTTGTTCATCCGGGGGAAGGCCATGTCGGGCGCGCCGATATGGAGCGGCATGAAATAGTTGCCGAAGCCGCCGAACAGCGCGGGGATGACCACGAAGAACATCATCAGGACACCGTGATAGGTGATCATGACGTTCCACAGATGCCCGTTCGGGGTGCATTCGCCGGCCGCGGCCGCGGTAAACCGCGCGCCTTCAAGGCACATGTACTGCACGCCCGGATGCATCAGTTCCAACCGCATGTAGACCGTGAAGGCCACCGCGATGAAACCGACCAGACCGGCCGTGAAAAGGTAAAGGATACCGATATCCTTGTGGTTCGTGGACATGAACCAGCGGGTGAAGAACCCGCGTTCGTCATGTCCGTGGCCGTGAATGGCGGCGTCGGCCATGCTTGCCTCCCGTTCGAGTCATTCTTGTGCACCGGTGGGAATCCCCCGGTCACACGGTTCCATCCGGTTTCTAGAGGCTGAATGCGTCGCCTTCAATGGACGAGTTTGACGCAGATCATGTTTTTCCGCGCCTTGGTCGCATCCCGGCCACCGCCGGGCCGGGATGCGGACGGTAGCGTTACTGCGCCGGCACGACCGAGGCGAGATAGGCTGCGATGTCTTCCTGACCCTTGTTCAGCTTGAAGGTCATCTTCGATTTCGCGGCGCTGTCGCCCAGACGATCCTGCAGGAAGGCCTTGGGGTCGGTGATATAGGCGACCAGCGTTTCGGAATCCCAGACCAGCCCGGCCTCGCCCGCTGCTTTCAGCGAGTCGCCATATTTGAAATCGGTCGAACCCGCGGCACGGCCGATCACGCCGTAAAGGTTCGGGCCGGTCTTGCCGCCCTTGACGATCTCTGTGCCGTCATCGGCGACGATCATGTGGCAGGATTTGCACTTCTTGAAATCCTTTTCGCCTACGGCGGCATCGCCCTGCGCCAGTGCAGGCGCGGCAAGGAGCGCGGCGGAGAGAGCTATGAAACAGGCTTTCATGGTGTTTCCTCGGTCGTTGTTGCAAGGGCGCGGACAGAAACGCCGCGCATCGTTACCATCCGCGATCTAACCACGACTTGAGATAAGTCAAAAGGCCGGCCGGTGCCCATGGCTTGCGGCCAATCCGCGCGCCGGCGGGTGTTGGCCAGTTTCAGCCGAAAGCCTTCTCGAAGCTGCGTTTCAGCGCATCGTCGACATCGTCCATTGTCACCGGCAGCCCAAGATCGACCAGGCTGGTCACGCCGTGACCGCGGATGCCGCAGGGCACGATGCCGGAAAAATGGTCCAGATCCGGTTCGACGTTGATAGACAGGCCGTGAAAGCTGACCCAACGGCGCAGCTTGACCCCGATGGCCGCGATCTTGTCCTCGCGCGGGGTGCCGTCGGGCAGGGGCGGCTTTTCGGGCCGTTCGACCCAGACGCCCACGCGCCCTTCGCGCAGCACGCCGGTGACGTTGAACTCGGCCAGCGCGGCGATGATCCATGTCTCGAGCCGGTTGACGAACCGCCGCACGTCGCGCCCGCGGCGGTTGAGGTCGAGCATGACATAGACCACGCGCTGCCCCGGCCCGTGATAGGTGTATTGCCCGCCGCGCCCGGCAACAAAAACCGGGAAGCGGCCCGGATCGGTCAGATCCTCGGTCCGGGCCGAGGTGCCGGCGGTATAGGTGGGCGGATGTTCCAAGAACCAGATCGCCTCGCGCGACGTTCCGGCGGAAATGGCGGCCACGCGGTCCTCCATCGCGGCCAGCGCCGCCGGATAGTCGACCAGACCTTCCCAAACGCGCCATTCGACCATGCATTGTCTCCGAAACGTAAACAGTTACCGCAGTTTGGGCGGGTTTTTTTTGCTTGATGCAGGCGCCTGTGACCGTGTTAGTCTCGGCGCAATTGAACTTTTTATTTCGGGGGAAATTCCATGATCGCGAAACGGATTGCAACCGGCTGCCTGGCGGCGAGCCTTGTCATCGGCCCGGTTGAACGCGCAACCGCGGGCGGAAACGACATTGTCGGCGGAATCGTCGGCGGCATCATCGGCGGCGTCATCGTCAACGAGGCGAACCGCAAGCGCAGCAAGAAGGTCTATCGCCGCGCCACCGTGTCGTCGGCAACGCGCGAGGCAAATCGCGAAGTGCAGGTGGCGCTGAACTACTTCGGCTATCCCGCCGGCACACCTGACGGCGCGCTTGGCCGCCGTTCGCAGGCCGCGATCTCGCAATATCAGGCGCAGCTTGGCTATCCTCCGACCGGCCAGCTGACCGAATACGAACGCATGATCCTGACCACCGCCTATCACCGTGCGGTGGCTGGCGGCCCGACCACGGCCCAGACCATCGCCACGCATCCCTTGGGGGTGCGCGGGCTGTTGATCGCGCAGCGCGACGAAATGGCCGGCGTGCCCAGCACGCCCACCGTGGCACCAGCGCCTTCGGTCCCGGTCCTGGCCGTGCCCGCACCGACGACCGAACAGCCGACGCTGCCGGTTCTGGCCCCCGAGGTCCCGGCCGAGCCGGAAATGGCCGGCACGGGCGGCGCGACGCTGCCCTCGTTCATGGGCGGCGATACCACCCAAGCGTCGCTTGCGTCGCATTGCAACAAGATCAGCCTTCTGACCAATACCAACGGCGGATTTACCACGGTCGCCAACATGACCGATCCGACCTTCGCGCTGGGCGAACAGTTCTGTCTGGCCCGGACCTATGCGATCGCCGCCGGGGAAGAGGCCGCATCCGCGGTTCAGGGCTTTACCCCCGCGCAGATCGCCGAGCAGTGCAAGGCCTTCGGCCCGGCGATGCACGACCAGGTCAATGCCCTGTCGTTGCAGGCGCGCGACGATGTGCTCAAGTCGACCGGCGGCTTCATCCTGGCCTCGGGCATGTCGCCGGCGCAACTTTCGGCCACCGCGCGCATCTGCCTGTCGGTCGGCTACCGCACCGACGACATGGGTGTGGCGATCGGTTCGGCGCTGTTGCTGACCGCGTTGGGCGAAAAGGGCTATGCCGAGCTTCTGGGCCACCACCTGTCGCAGGGGTTTGGCGCCGGCACGCGGCCTGAACTGGCGATCGAGTGGTACGAGATGGGCGTGGACGCCACCGCCATGGGCGCGACCCCTGTCTTCGCCCCCGGTCAGCCGGAACGCACCGAACTGATCCGCCGCGCCGCCTATACGCTGGGCGGGCGCGCCGGCGAGCTTGAGCCGCTCGCCCCGACGGATCCGGTTCCGGCTAGCCTGCCGAGCTTTGCCGCCATCGAACCGGTGGCGGAACCGGAAACCGCGGTCGCGCCTCTGCCCGAAGCGACGGTTGAGGCGGCTGCGGCCGAAGCGCCGGCCAAGCGGCCGATCACGCCCTTCGGCGCGCTTGTGACCGCCACCATGGCGCCCTTCGCGCTGTTGCAGAACTGACGGCGGGGCCGGCCCCGGGCCGGCCTCTTCCTTCCGCCCGCGACGGGCGAAAAAACACCCTTCACAATCCCGTACACCTCGGCTATGAACCCGGCCACCCAGCCAGGGCAGTGCGGTCGTGGCGGAATTGGTAGACGCGCAGCGTTGAGGTCGCTGTTCCTTAACCGGAGTGGAAGTTCGAGTCTTCTCGACCGCACCAAATACCCCCGTTTTCCTGTGGTTCAGGCGGCCCCTCCGGCCGCCTTTTCGCATGACTTCGCCCCAGTCGCGGCTGGCGGTGACGCCACGGCATGTTTGCGCAAACAATGTCGGTTATTTGCCAAAAGATGTCGAATTTGGGATAATCAAAGGGCGGGATAACAATATGCATCGTCCGGAATAACTCGGTTGCTTTCTTGGTGCGGCTTGGGTTTACTGAGAACAATTATAAGGCCGGGACACTGGCCGCAGACAGGGAGAACAGGGTGGCCTTGGACATCCAGAACGACGCATTCGTCGCATTTGAACGCGTGCAGAAAAGCTACGATGGCAAGACACTCGTCGTAAAAGATCTCAACCTCAGCATCGGCAAGGGTGAATTCCTGACGATGCTCGGCCCCTCGGGGTCGGGCAAGACCACCTGCCTGATGATGCTGGCGGGTTTCGAGACCGCCACCCATGGCGAGATCCGGCTCGATGGCCGCCCCATCAACCAGGTGCCGCCCCACAAGCGCGGCATCGGCATGGTGTTCCAGAACTACGCGCTGTTTCCGCACATGTCGGTGGGCGAAAACCTGTCGTTCCCGCTGGAAGTGCGCGGCATGGGCAAGGACGAACGCGAAGCCAAGATCAAGCGCGCGCTCGACATGGTCCAGATGGGCGCCTTCATCAACCGTCGCCCGGCCCAGCTTTCGGGCGGTCAGCAGCAGCGTATCGCACTGGCCCGCGCGCTGGTTTTCGATCCCAAGCTGGTGCTGATGGACGAACCCCTTGGCGCGCTCGACAAGCAATTGCGCGAACACATGCAGTTCGAAATCAAGCACCTGCACGAAACCCTTGGCATCACCGTGGTCTATGTGACCCACGACCAGGGCGAGGCGCTCACGATGTCGGACCGCGTGGCGGTGTTCAACGACGGCGTGATCCAGCAACTGGATGCGCCCGACGAGCTTTACGAACGGCCGAAGAACAGCTTCGTTGCGCAGTTCATCGGCGAAAACAACAAGCTGCCCGGCACGATCGAACAGCTTGACGGCCAGAAGGCGCTGGTGCGCCTGGCGACCGGCGAGGTGATCGACGCGACCGCGGTCAACGTTCGTGAGAAGGGGCAGAAGACGCTGGTCTCGATCCGCCCCGAGCGGGTGGAATTCAAACCCGACATGATGCCCAAGGGCGCCCATACCATCGCCGCCGAAGTGCTGGAGACGATCTATATGGGCGACATCCTGCGGGCGCGGCTGCGCGTGGCAGGCAGCGACGAGTTTGTCATGAAGATGCGCAACACGCTGGGCCAGACCAGGCTGACCCCGGGCGAGACCATCAAGATCGGCTGGCACCCGCAAGACGCGCGGGCGCTGGACGCCGTGTGAATCCCGCCGATGCGGGACCAATCCATTCGCGGCGACGCGAGTGACAACAACCAAACAACAGAAACTGGGAGTATCAGAATGAAGAAGACCCTGATCCTGACCACCGCGCTCGTCGGCTTCGCCGGCGTGGCTTCGGCGCAGGAAGTGACCGTGATGTCCTGGGGCGGTGCCTACGGCCTGAGCCAGGTCGAGGCTTACAACAAGCCCTTCACCGAACAGACCGGCATCAAGACCAACATGATCGACGCCGACAACCCGGCGACCCGATCAAGGCCCAGGTCGAGGCCGGCAACGTCACCGTGGACGTGGCCGACGTCGAATTGTCCGACGCCGTGCGCCTGTGCGACGAAGGCCTGCTGGAGCCGATCGATGCCGCGATGCTGCCGGCCGCGCCGGATGGCACGCCGGCAACCGAGGATTTCGTCGAAGGGGCGATCAATGATTGCGCCATTGCGAACATCGTCTGGTCGACGGTCTATGCCTACGACACCACGAAGTTCCCCGAAGGCCCGACCACCATGGCCGACTTCTTCGACCTCGAGAAGTTCCCGGGCAAGCGCGGCCTGCGCAAGGGCGCCAAGGCGAACCTCGAAATGGCGCTGATGGCCGATGGCGTGCCGGCCGGCGAAGTCTATGACATGCTCGACACCGCCGAAGGCGTCGACCGTGCATTCGCCAAGCTCGACACGATCAAGGCCGACGTCGTCTGGTGGGAAGCCGGCGCTCAGCCGCCGCAGCTGCTGGCCGATGGCGAGGTTGCCATGTCGACCGCCTATAACGGCCGGATCTTCAACGCCGCCGTGTCCGAAGGCAAGCCGTTCCAGATCGTCTGGGATGGCCAGATTATGGACTTCGACCTCTTCGTCGTGCCGAAGGGCGCGCCGAACAAGGACGCCGCCATGCAGTACATCGCCTTCGCGACCGACACCCAGCGTCTGGCCGACCAGGCCAAGTGGATCAGCTACGGTCCGGCGCGGAAGTCCTCGGGCGCGCTCGTTGGCCTCTATCAGGACGGCAAGACCGAAATGGGTCCGCATATGCCGACCGCCGAAGCCAACTTGGCCAACGCACTGGTCAACAACTTCGAGTTCTGGGCCGACAAGGACACCGAACTGAACGAACGCTTCAACGCCTGGCTGGCGAACTAAGCGTCTGACCAAACCGGCGGCGCGGGTCTCCCGCGCCGTCACCCCGCCTGGTGGCGCTTCCGGCCACCGGCTGACAAGACCTCCCGCGCCAGAACGGGAAGCAGACAGGGATCGACGATGACCGACATGACCGCCACCGGGCTTACGACCGCCGACGGCAAACCGCTGGCACAGGCGCTGGCCCGTGCCCAGACGCGCGCCCGCCGCCGCGCGCTGTTTCTGGTGTTGCCGCTTCTGGCGTTCATCCTGCTGACCTTCGTGGCGCCGATCGGGCAGATGCTGATGCGCTCGGTCGACAACCCCTCCTTTTCCGATGCCGCGCCGAACCTCGGCGCCTGGTTCGCCGAACACCCGACGGGGTCCGAAATCGATGAAAGCGCCTATGCCGCGCTTGCCGAAGACCTCAAACTGATGCGCGAACAGAAAACCGCCGGCGAGGCCGGAACCCGGATCAACTACGACCTCTCGGGCAGCCGCTCGATGTTCACCTCTGCGGCGCGCAAGGCCAACAAGCTGGAACCGCCCTACAAGGAGGCGTTGCTTGAAACCGACGAGGGTTGGGGCGACCCGATGCTCTGGCGCGTCATGCGCTCGGCTTCGGCCGGCTACACCGCGGATTTCTACCTGGCGGCGATGGACCTGTCGCGCGATGAGGCCGGGGCGATTGTTCCGGTTGAAAAGGAACGCGCGGTCTACCGGATCCTCTTCCAGCGCACGCTGATCCTCTCGGCGCTGATCACGGTGATCTGCCTGCTGCTGGCCTTCCCGATCGCCCATCTTCTGGCGACGCTGCCGCTGGCCAAGTCGAACCTTCTGATGATCTTCGTGCTCCTGCCGTTCTGGACCTCGCTTCTGGTACGAACCACCTCGTGGATCGTGCTGCTGCAAAGCCAGGGGGTGATCAACTCCTCGCTGGTCGCGCTCGGCATCATCGACGAGGCAGGCCGCATCCAGATGATCTATAACCAGACCGGCACGATCGTGGCGATGACCCATATCCTGCTGCCCTTCATGGTTCTGCCGCTTTATTCTGTGATGCGCACCATCCCGCCATCCTATGTCCGCGCCGCCCGTTCGCTCGGCGCGACCAGCTGGACGGCCTTCCGCCGCATCTACCTGCCGCAGACCCTGCCGGGGATCGGCGCCGGCGCGCTTCTCGTCTTCATCCTGGCGGTCGGCTACTACATCACCCCGGCGCTGGTCGGCGGCTCTTCGGGGCAGCTGATTTCCAACCTCATCGCCTTCCACATGTCGAAATCGCTCAACTGGTCGCTTGCCGCGGCACTGGCCGCGCTCCTGCTCGGCGGGGTGCTGGTGCTCTACTGGCTCTACGACCGGATCGTCGGCATCGACAACCTCAAGCTCGGCTAGGGCAATGGCGGGCGCATGCCCCTTCGCCTTGGCCACAATACTCCCGGGGGTCCGGGGGCAGGCAGCCCCCGGCCGCGGGTGACAGGAGACAGAACCGATGGCACTACCCACATATGCCTCGCCGCTGGAGCGGATCTGGCACTACACCTATCTGTTCCTCTGCACGGTCATCTTCCTGTTCCTGATCGCGCCGATCCTGATCGTGATGCCGCTCAGCTTCAACGCGGAGCCGTATTTTACCTTCACCGAAAAGATGCTGTCGCTTGACCCCACGGGCTATTCCACACGCTGGTACGATCTTCTGCTCACCTTCGGCATGCAGGCACCGGAAGCGACGCGCGACAGTTCGTGGTGGGCGGATGTCTGGGAAAACGCCGCCTGGGTGAATGCTGTGAAAAACTCGGTTATCATCGGCTTTTTCTCGACCATCCTGGCCACGGCGCTCGGCACGCTGGCGGCGCTGGGTCTGTCGCGGCCGGAAATGCCCTGGCGCCGGGTCATCATGGCGGTGCTGATTTCGCCGATGATCGTGCCGATCATCATCACCGCGACGGGGATGTTCTTCTTCTACTCCTCGGCCTGTGTTTCCCCCGACAGCGCGCTCGGCTCGCTCCTGGCGCCGGTCCTGTCCAATTCAGGCTGCCTGGCCAATACCTATCTGGGCGTGATCATGGCCCATGCCACGCTGGGCATTCCCTTCGTGATCATCACCGTCACGGCAACCCTGGTGGGCTTCGACCATTCGCTGACCCGCGCCGCAGCCTCGCTCGGGGCCAATCCACGGACAACCTTCTTCCGCGTCATCCTGCCGCTGATCTTGCCCGGCGTGATATCAGGCGCGCTTTTCGCCTTCGTCACCTCGTTTGACGAAGTGGTCGCCGTTCTCTTCATCGCCGGCCACGATCAGCAGACCATTCCGCGGCAGATGTGGAACGGGATCCGCGAACAGATCAGCCCGGCGATCCTGTCGGTGGCGACGATCCTCGTGATCTTCTCGATCGCGCTTCTGACCACTGTCGAGCTGCTGCGCCGCCGCTCCGAGCGTCTGCGCGGCCTCACCCCGGGCTAGGCCGGGTCCGGCGCGCAGGAGTATTTGCGCCAAGGTGAACGGGAAGGGGCGTTGCGGCGCCCCGTTTTCCTAGCCGAGGATCAGAAGCCAGCCCCAGGCCGTGATGACCGTCGCCGCCGTTGCCAGAAGCACTGCCGACGCCGCTACACGTTTCGCCACGCCATAGAGGTTGGCGAAGATATAGGCATTGACCCCCGGTGCCATCGCCGCGGTCAGAACCGCCGAACGGAAGGCCGGCGCGTCGAGCCCGGTCATCCGGCCGAGGCTCCAGGTGATGGCCGGATGCAGGACAAGCGAGACGGCGCAGATCCAGGCGATGACCCGCGCGTCGCCTTCGGGGCGATAGCGGATCAGCACCCCGCCCAGACCGAACAGTGCGGCCGGCAGCGCGGCGCGCGCCATCAGATCCACCGCATCGGTCAGAACATCGGGCAGCGGCAGTCCGGACAGGTTGACGGCGAAACCGAGCCCGATGCCGATGACCAGCGCGTTGCGAAACATCGCCCGGGCAACCCGTGCGGCTGTCACCCCGGCCCCCTGGCCACGGGCGCGCACCACCTCCATCACCGTCACGCCAAGCCCGTAGCAGAACGGCGCATGAACCGCGATGATCGCGTAATTGGCCGCCAGCGCGCCGGCGCCATAGGCGCGTTCGGTGATCGGCAGGCCAAGGAGGACGGAGTTGGAAAACAGGCAGCAAAAACCGATGGCCACGCTGTCCTCCCAGGGCCGGCCGAACAGAAACCGTGCCCCGAAAAGCCCGGCCGCGAAGCCGCAACTCGCCCCGGCATAGAACGGCACCAGCAGCGCCAGATCGAAATTCTGGCCCAGATCGAGCCCGGCGATCGCGCGAAACAGCAGGCAGGGGATGGCAAAGTTCTGGGTGAACTTCATCAGCCCGTCGATATGTTCGGCGGCGATCAGCGCGCGCCAGGCCGCAACATAGCCAAACCCGATCACCAGGAAGACCGGCAGGATGACCTCGATCAGCGCCTGCATGTCACAGGTCGTAGGCGATGGTCATGCCGTCAAAGGCGATGTCCACATTGGCGGGCGTTTCGGCCACCAGCGTGGCATAGTCCATGTCGATATGCATGTTGGTCAGAACCGCGCGGCGCGGCGCCAGGCGCGCGATCCATTCCAGCGACCGTTCAAGATGGAAATGCGTCGGATGCGGGTTGCGCCTGAGCGCGTCAACCACCCAGCAATCCAGCCCGGCAAGCGCGGGCAGGGCCGTGTCATAGATTTCGGCCACATCCGGCAGATAGGCAAGGTCGGCCACCCGGAAACCCAGAGCCTCCATCGCGCCGTGACCGACGCGGAAGGGCGTCAGCGTCACCGCGCCGCCGGCGCCCTCGACGGTGATATCGCCGCGGATCGTGTGCATGTCGAGGATCGGCGGGTAGGGGCTGCCTTCGGGCTGCACGAAGGCATAGCCGAAGCGGGCGTAAAGCGCCTCCTGTGTCGGGCTGTCGGCCCAGACATCGAGCCGCCGGCGCATGTTGAACACCACCTGCCGCAGGTCGTCGATACCATGGGTATGATCGGCATGGGCATGGGTGAAGACCACGCCGTCGAGCGTGCCGACGCCGGCATCGAGAAGCTGGTCGCGCATGTCGGGCGAGGTGTCGATCAGCACGCGCGTCGCGCCCTCGGCCCGGTCCGCGTCACCAGCATCGAACAGCGCCGCCGCCGGTTTTTCGGGTTCTTGGGGTCGCAATCGCCCCAGTTTCCGCCCAGGCGCGGCACCCCGCCCGAGGACCCGCAGCCAAGGATGGTAAAGGTCAGCCGCCCACTCATGCCGCGGCCACCCATTGCGCCGCCTTGGCAAACAGCCGGTCGAAATTGGCGCTGGTCTGCGCGGCGAACTCCGCCTCGCCCAGCCCGAGCGTTGCGCCGGCGCGCGCGGTAGCGGGCGGTATAGGCCGGCTCGTTGCGTTTGCCGCGATAGGGCGGCGGCGCCAGGTAGGGCGCATCGGTTTCAACCAGGATGCGATCCACCGGTGCGGCGGCGAAGATCGCACGCAGGTCCTGCGATTTCGGAAAGGCGGCGATGCCCGACATCGACAGGTAGAACCCCAGGTCGAGCGCGGCTTGTGCCAGCCCGGCGCCCGAAGAAAAGCAGTGCATGACGCAGCCAAACGCCCCGGCGCGGTGTTCCTCGGTCAGGATCCGGACCATGTCGTCATCGGCCGCACGGGCGTGGATGATCAGCGGCAGGCCGGTCCGGCGCGCGGCCTCGATATGGATACGCAGGCTTTCGATCTGCACCGCGCGGCTTTCGCCGGTGTAGTGGTAATCGAGCCCGGTTTCGCCGATGCCCACGAATTTCGGATGCCGTGCCAGCGCCACAAGCTCATCGACGGTTGCCATGGGTTCTTCGGCCGCGCTCATCGGGTGGGTGCCGGCGGCGTAGAAGACCGGGTCATGCGCCTCGGCGATCGCGCGGACCTGCCGCTCGTTGCGCAGCCGTGTGCAGATCGTGACCATGCGCGTCACGCCGGCGGCTTCGGCGCGGGCCACGATATCGGGCAACTGGCCGGCGAAATCCGGAAAGTCCAGGTGGCAATGGCTGTCGACAAGGGCGGGTCGGGTGGTCATGGCCTGCCTTTAGCGCGTTTTGCCGGGCTTGGAAATCGCCAAGCGCCCGCGCGTGCAAGGCCGGCGCGCGGCCCCGGCTCAGGCCGCGAGTTTCCGCGCCGTATCCTCGATCGCCATCGCCAGATCGAAGAGCAGCGCGGTGGCGTCGATATTGACGGCGCGGCCCTGTCGGGCGCGTGCGGAAACCTCTGCAGAAGTCCGGCCCAGGCGCGGAGCGCCGGGGCCTTGCGCGATCCGGGCGAACAGCGCGGCTTCCTCTGCCGCGGCTTCGGGCGGTCCGGCCGGTTGCACCGCTGCATGCCGCGCGCGCCAGCAGGCGTTCGATCAGCGTCAGGATCAGGTCGAACTGGTCTTCCGCGCCGCGCCCGGCCGCGCGTTCGGCCAGCGCCAGCGCGCGCGGCCGGTCCAGCCGGGGCAGGGCGGCGAAAAGCCCGACGATCTCGGAATAGAGCGCCAGACCGTCGGCCTGCACCAGCCGTACCGCTTCGCCGACCGAGCCCGCCGACAGTTCGGCAAGCGCGGTGGCATCGCCCGGTGCCTCAAGCCCGGTGCCGCCAGCGCGCGGCCCATGTCGTCGGCGCCAAGCGGCGAACAGCGCAGTTCCCGGCAGCGCGAGCGGATCGTCGGCAACAGCCGCGACGGCTGATGGCTGACCAGCAACAAGGTCGCACCCTTCGGCGGCTCTTCCAGCAGTTTCAGAAGCGCGTTGGCCGCACTTGTGTTCATGTCGTCGGCGGCATCGACGATGACCACGCGGCGCCCGCCATCGGCCGAAGACAGGCCAAAGAACCCCGCCAGCCGGCGCACCTCGTCAACCGTGATCTGGGTCTTCAGGCGGCTCGCCTTGTCATCCCAGCCACGACGGATCAGGCAAAGCCGGCTTTCCGACAGCGCCGCGACCCTGCGCGCGACCGGGTGGTCGGCCCCGATATCCAGCGTGGCGGGTGGTGGCGGGGCGCCGAAAAGGCCCGCCGAACCCGCCGGTTCCCCGGCCAGAAGAAAGCGCGCGATGCGCCAGACCAGCGTGGCCTTGCCTACCCCGCGCGGGCCGGTAACCAGCCAGCCATGGTGCAGCCGGCCGGTGGCGAACGCCTCCAGAAACGCGGCTTCGGCGGCGTCCTGGCCAAAAAGCCTCTGCGTGTCTCGCGGATGCGGCGCGCCCTCGATCCGGTCGGGCTCGGGGATCGCCTCGTCGCTCATCCCATAGCCGCCCGGGCAATCGCCGCCACGTCCAGCGCGACGGTTTCGGCGGGCCGGTTGCCGTCGATCAGGCGGCATCGGTCGGGGAAATCGCGGGCGAGTTGCAGAAACCCCGCGCGCAGGCGGGTCTGGAAACCGGCGCCGAAATCCTCGAACCGATCCTCGCCGCTTTTGCGGGCAAGGCCTCGTGCCAGGGCGGTTTCCGGCTCCATGTCGATGACGAAGGTCAGGTCGGGTTCGGTGGCGATCACCGCGTCGTGGATGCGGTCGACCAGCCCGCGCAGGTCGCCGCGGGTGGCGCCCTGGTAGACCCGCGTACTGTCGGCAAAGCGGTCGGAAACGACGACGGCGCCGCGTTCCAGCGCCGGCCGGATCGTCTTTTCCAGATGGTCGCGGCGTGCGGCGGTAAACAGAAGGATTTCGGTTTCCGCCGACCACCGGTCGGTTGCGCCCTCGACCAGCAGGCGGCGGATTTCCTCGGCCCCGGCCGATCCGCCGGGTTCGCGCGTCAGCACCACATCGTGCCCTTCGCCGCGCAGCCGATCCGCCAGGGCGCGCGCCTGGGTCGATTTCCCCGAACCGTCGATGCCCTCGAAGGTGATGAACATGGCCCCGCTTCCGTCAGAAGCTCGGCACATAGCCCGAAAGCCGCGCCGCGATATCGGCCGCGGCGGTCTGGAACCGGCGAAGGATGCCGCCGGCCGGCACCGGCGCTTCGGCCACCAGCGGAACCCGCACCTCGGCCATGCTCGGCACGTCGATGATCAACTCGCCCAGTTCCTGACCCTCGGCAACCGGTGCCTTGACCGGGCCGGTATAGGCCACCGTGGCCTTCAGCCCCTCCTGCACCAGTGCCGGAACCAGAAGCGAGACATCGGAACGCGCCACGAGGCCGACGCGCCGCTCGGCGCCCATCCAGACCTCGGCCTCGGCCAGCCGTGTGCCCGACTTGACCACGGTTTTCTGCACGAACTGACGAAACGCCCAGTTGACGATGCGTTCGCTTTCCTCGGCGCGCTCGGCTTCACTCGCCAGGCCCGAGATCACGAAGATCACCCGCCGGTCGCCCTGCTTTGCCGAGCCGACAAGGCCATAGCCGGCCTCGGTGGTATGCCCGGTCTTCAGCCCGTCGGCGCCGATGTCGAGCTTCAGAAGCGGGTTGCGGTTGAACCGGTTCTGCGGTGCGCGGTTGTCATAGGGAAATTCGGTTTCGCCGAAATAGCCGTAGTACTCGGGAAATTCCTCGATCAGCCGTTTTGCCAGGCGGCCCAGGTCATGCACGCTCATCCGCTGGTTCGGGTCGGGCCAGCCCGAGGCATTGGCAAAGGTCGACTGGGTCAGCCCGATCGCCTTGGCGCGTTCGGTCATCAGGCGGGCAAAGGCCTCTTCCGTGCCGGCCAGGCCTTCGGCCACGACCACGCAGGCGTCGTTGCCCGACAGAACGATGATGCCCTGAATAAGCTCGCGCACCGTCGGGCGGTCACGCTCGTTCAGAAACATCGTCGACCCGCCCATCGCCCGCGCCTTTGACGAGACCGCGAAGGTGGTGTCCATCGTCACCCGGCCGTCGGCCAACGCCTCGAACAGCATGTTCAGGGTCATCAGCTTCGACATCGAGGCCGGCGGCAGTGCCTCATTGGCGTTCTTTTCCAGAAGGACGGTGCCCGTTGTCTGGTCGAACACCCAGGCCGCCCGCGCCCGCGTCTCGAAGGCGGCGGCGGCAGGAAGGCTCCACAGCGCGGCGAGAAAGGCAAGCAAAAGGGCGGCAAGGGCGGGCTTTTTCATCACGGGGTCCGGGGCGGTTCAGTTGGAAACGAAATAGGCGTCGGCAAATCCCTGGGCCTTGACCTTGTCAAGCAGCGCCTGCCGCCCGTCGGGGCCTTCGGCCGGCCCGGCGGTAACGCGCCAGAAGGTCTTGCCCTGCACCGATTCCGTCTTGATCGCGGCGGCGACGCCGACCTTGGTCATCATGTCCACCGCGCGCTTGGCGTTGGCTTCGGTGCTGAAGATGCCAAGCTGCACATAGGGCTTGCTTGGTTTGGCGGGGCTGGTAGCCGGCGCGGCGGCTGGCGCCGCCGTTTCTGCGGCTGCCGTTTCCGTCGTCTTGCCCTCGGCCGCGTCGATGGCGGCGCCGGCCTGTTCGACGACCGGGTCCAGCGCCTCGCTTTCGATCGTCTCGGCCGTGTCGAGGATCGGGTTCGAGGCATCCAGCGCCAGCGCCGGCGCCTCTTCACGCCGTAGCGCTGTCACGTTCAGCTCGGCCGGCTGGCCGGCCAGCATGCCCAGCGCGGCGGCCGCGTCAGAGGAGACCTGAAGCCGCGGCCCGGGCATTTCGCGTTCGCGCTTGAAGAGCGCGCCGATGACAAACTTGCCGTTTTCGGGGTTGCGCACGATCACGCGTTCGGGGTCGGCCACATCGGGAAAGGCCACCCAGACCCCGCCCAGCGACGGCCGCCCGTCCCACAGGCCGGTTTCATTGGCCTGAAACACCTCGGGCGCCTCGACGTCGCGGTCGATCAGCTCGACCGATTGCGCCGCTCCCTCCGCGGTGTTTTCCGCGGGCTTCTTCTTGAGAAATCCGAACGGCTGCTGTCCGTCCTGGCATCCTGCCAGAACCACACCGGCCACAAGCGCCAGACCAAACGCGCCGAACCTTGCCTTCACCATCTTGCCCCTTTCCGGCGCGGTCTTGGCCGCGCTTCACCTTGCCCGTAGAGCGGGAAACCGCGTGATCGCGCCGCCCTCCTGCCGCGCGCATACTACGGGTTGGCGCGCCGCATGGAAAGGGCGCAGCGGTGCTTCGGCGGTTTTGGCGTGGCCTTCGGGCCGCTCGCGGTCATGATCGTCCGGCCCGTATGGTGGGCCTAGCCTATGGAGGTCGGGGTGCGAACCGAGGTCGATCTGAACGCGGATATGGGCGAAGGCTATGGCCGCTGGAGCCTCGGCGATGACGCGGCGCTGCTGCGGATCGTCAGTTCGGCCAATATCGCCTGCGGCATGCATGCCGGCGACCCCGACGTCATGGCCAGGACCATGCAGCAGGCGGTGGCCTGCGATGTCGGGATCGGCGCGCATCCCGGCTTTGCCGACCGACAGGGCTTTGGCCGGAGGCGGATGGATCTTTCGGCCGAGGAACTGGGCAATCTGGTTGCCTATCAGCTTGGCGCCGCTCAGGCTCTGGCGCGCCGCGCCGGCGGGCGGGTGCGGCACCTGAAGTTGCATGGCGCATTGTCGAACATGGCCTCGGTCGATGCCGAGCTTGCGCGGCATTGCTACCGCGCGGCTCTGGCCGTCGATCCCGACATCATCCTCGTCGTGCTGGCGGCGACCGCGATGGAGGCGGTGGCGCGCGAACTGGGCGCGCGCTGGGCCGGCGAGATCTTTGCCGACCGCGCCTACGAGGACGACGCGACGCTGCGCGACCGCCGGCTGCCCGGCGCGGTGCTGCATGACGGGGCGAAGGCGGCGGCGCGAATAGCCCGAATGCTCGGCGAAGGCGCGATCATCTCCGAAAGCGGTCGCCGCATTCCGGCGCGCATTGACACGGTCTGCCTGCATGGCGACACGCCGGACGCCGTGGCGATGGCGAAAACGCTGCGCGAGCATCTTCAGACGGCCGGCTTCACGATCAAAAAATTTTTAAGCTAGGTTTTGCCCCGGGCGCGAAATCGCCCACAGACAGGCCATGTCGGAGTGGAAAAGCTGAGTCTTATCCACAGGTTACAATTCGTACCTGTTTTGTGCTTCTTTGATAAGCCTTTGGAGACAATGAGTCTTTTCTGCCACTACTTTTGCCAAAACCCCCTAGATTTTCCGCCCCTTCGTTGACTTGGTGGCAGATGTAGGCAGTTTTTGGGGCAATATTTTGGCAGAAAGTGGCAAAACCATGGCCCATACAGTCTCTAGTGAAATTCGTCGTTCGTTCCTGCCAAAGGGGCCGAACCCCGGCCGGAACGTTTCCCGCAATGCCCGACGCGCGATCCTCGCGGCCAGTGTCGCGATGATGCCAGCCTTCGCAATGGCGGAGCCGATGGCAGAGATCGACGCGCAACTCGCCGGTCAGATCGACTTCCGCGCGGATGCCTTCCAGGGCTGCATGGACAAGCAAAGCTGTACCGTGGGCGACATCACCGCATCGGCCTACCGGCGCACCGCCGAAGACGCCGATTGGGTCGTGGCCCGGCTTTACTGGGACGCGGTTGACGGTCTGGGCGTGCTTGACGGCGGCCAGAACGACGAAATCGACTTCGACGAAAAGATCGTGGTCAGCTTCGCCTCGCCCAAGACGGTCAAGACGATCTGGCTCAGCGATCTCTTCATCTCCGAAGAGGCGCGGTATTCCGGCGTGTCGCTGAATGACGAAGATACCGAGACCGCCGAGGTCGAAATGCGCATGGCCGGCGCCACCGCCATGCAGATGCGCATCACCGGCAATGTCGATCTGCCCAACACCTCGTTCAACGAGGACATCAGCAAGGCCTATGTCGAGGACGGCGATCTTCTGACCCGGCTGGTCATGGACCAGGACACCATCAACATCGTGGTGCCCGGGCTGCGCGAAAACGGCGAAGCCGGCGCGATCCGCGCCCAGATCGGCCAGATCGACAAGGACAAGCTGGAAATCTTTGCCGGGGTTCCGACCGTCGAGGTCGATATCAGCACGATCCTGGCCAACGCCAAAGGCATGCCGGTTTTCCCGACCGGCAAACATAACGAGCAGCAGGTCGCCCGCATGCTTCTGTCGCCCAGCCAGATCGCCGATCTGCGCAAAAGCGCCGAAGCCGGCCGGGTGATTGGCACCAAATCCAATGGCGAGGTGGCCGGTGTGCTGCCAAGCCCGGTCACGACCGACGAACTGGTCTTTGCCACCCCGATCGAGACCAGCAACGATTATTCGATTGCCGGCCTGGTTCTGGCCCGGTGAAGCCCTGAAGCGTCGCGAGTGAGCGTAAAAAAGAGCGAGAGTGCAAGATGGCGCGGAAAACCTGGAAATTCCCCCTAATTCTGACCCAGATCTTCGTCGGAACCGCGGCCAGCGCCGCGGTGGCACCGGCGCCGCTGGCCCAGAACACCGATCACGCCTGGCAGAACCTGCGGCGTGAATTCGAAAGCGATGTGGCGATCGAGACCACGATCGTCCAACTGGAGGCGGTGCTGAAGTCGCTGCCCTCGGGCGTCGATGCCGAACAGATCGTGCGCGGCTCTTACGCCGCGACGCGCGTCGAGGATCACCCCGCACTTGACAGCTTCTGGATGGCCACGATCACCCGCCGCGGCGACGCGGCGCTGTTCGAGGCGTTCTTGCAAAACCGCGTCGCCAGCAGCGCGGTCAGCCCGATGACCCGCGACCAGTATCTGGAACAGTGGCTGGTTCAGGCCAATGGCGATTGCTACTCCAACTGCGGTGGCGGCGGCGGCGGTGACGACGACCACCACGGCGGCGGCGGAAAAGGCCACGACAAGGGCCATGGCGGCGGCAAGGGCCACGACAAGGGCAAGGGCCACGGCAAAGGCCACGACAAGGGCAAGGGCGGCGGCAAGGGCCACGGCAAGGGCGGCGGCAAGCGCGCCTGATCAGGCAAGCAAGAGCACTGGGGCGGCCTTTCGGGGCCGCCTTCCTTTATCGGTCCCGCGAAAGGGCGGTCAGTTGTAGGCGAAGATCGCGCTGTTCGCCATCTGGGCATTCAGCTTTTCAAAGCCTCGCCCCGTCGCCACCAGGCAGGACATCCCGTCAGGCAGGGCCAGCGTGATCGTCCAGCGCTTGGTCTGGGCAGAGGAAAACACCTCGAGCGTCGCGTTGTCGGGTGTGTAGGCGACCGCTTGCAACGTCTCGCCAAAGCGCGACTGAAGCTGGCCGACCACATGGTCGCGAGAGGCGCATTGCGCGGCTTCGGCGGAAACACCGGCCAGCGAAACGCAAAGCACGGCGGCAGCAAAATACAGACCTTTCATCACCCGTCCTATTCTATCCGGGGGCAGATCCCGGATGACACACGCGAAGGATACCGGGCCAAGGCCCGCACTAACCCCCGTCGCTGACTGTCAGAGGTAAACACGTTTGACGTTGGGCTAGAATATGGCTTTTCGGCGATCTGTGGGGTGGGTTTTCGGGCCAGTGGTGGATTCCCGCCGACACCATCTTGGGGTTCAGCCGGTCGCCGTCCACAAGAGCGCGGCGTTTTCCAGGGCGCGGATCTGGGAGATCGCGAAACGGCGGGCCAGCCAGGGGCCGGCATCGGCAACCGATTCGCCGCCCAGAACATGCGTGGCAAAGCCGTAGCGGCCCAGAAACACCACCGGGCGAAAACTGTCGCAGACAAAGACCAGCCGCGCGAAGGGGCGGCGGTGATGCTGGCCCAGAACCGTGGTCAGCGCGGCGGCCAGCACCACGTCGGGCAGATCGGGGCAATGAACGCCCAGAACCGCCAGCCGTGTCGCGTCCGAACTCCAGGCGATGCTGCCCAGCGGCACCTGCAGGGGCGGCGGGGCGCTGGCAGTCTCGTGCCGGCGCGCGGCGGCCGGCCCGCCCCCGGCCCGATGCCCCGGGCGTGCGCCGAACCGGGCCGGTGCCCCGAACGGGTCGGGGCCGCGCAGGTCGCGCAGCATCGCCTCGAATTCGAACCGTGCCAGCCGCGCCCGTGCCTCGGCCAGATCGGTGCCCATCCGCCGCAAGAGCGTCTCTTGCGCGGCCTTGTCCGAAAAGGGCGGCATCGCATCGCTCATGGCTGTCGGTCCCGGATCAGTTGCAGGATGGTGCCGGCCATGTCGGGCGCGCCGGGGCGCAGCGCCGGGCGCCCGGCAACCGGCGCACGAAGCCGCACCGCCGCCATGAACCGCGCCAGAACCGCGACATGGTCCTGCGGTGCCTCGGGATGCAGGATCTCGGCCCAGCCCTGATCGGCGGCATGGGCGGCGCGCGCCACCTGATCGTCCAGCCGCTGGTTCAGCGTCGGGCAAAGCAGAACCGGCGACGTGCTCCTCAGCATCGCCTCGTGAAAGCTGTTGTAGCCGGCCGCCGTGACGATCCCGTCGAAGCCGGCAAGGTAGCGGCCCAACGGGTAGAGCCGGTGAAAGGCGATCCCGTCAGCGCCCGACGACGGCAGCCCGGCCAGCGGCGAACGCACCCAGTAAAGCTGAATGCCGGCCTGTCGCGCGGCCTCGGTGATCTGGCCGGTCGCGATCTCGCGCCCGGTAAAGGCGTCGCCACCTAGGCTGACCAGGCAGACCGGCCGGCGCCAGGGCAATCCCAGTTGCTTGCGTGCCTCGCGCCGCGGCAAGGTCGCATTGCCGGCCTCAAGCATCACGGGCGGTGTACGCAGGAACTGCGAAAACCCCTTGAACACGGCGTTGTCGGCAACGGTCGGGCCGCGATCGGTGGCAAAGGACAGGTCGCCGGGTTCAAGGATCAGGTCGCAAAACTGCGCATCGTCCAGCGGCCCGGCATCCGCGCCCTCCTGCCACATCGCGCGACGGATCCAGACCAGCGCCACGCCGCCATTGCCGGGCTGACGCAGCGCGCCGTGAAGGAAGGCGTCGATCTGGCCAGCGTCGTTCAGCACCGCGTCGGGACGGAAGCGGCGCAGGAAGGCGCCGAATTCGGCGCTTTCCCAGGCGCGCCACGCAACGGGATCGGCGCCGATATGGGCCGCGGTCTGACGCAGGATCACGTCATAGCCCGCCGCCGCGATCAGTTCGGCGGCGCGTGAAAAGCTCCAAAACGCGATGTCGGCATCCGGCGCCTCGGCCCGGATCGCATCGGCAATCGCCAGGAGCCGCGTGACATGGCCCAGCCCGATGCCGTTCGGCACCACCATCACGAGCCTGGGCGCCGCGGCGGGTCGCGCGGGCAGGTCCGCGGTCGTGTCCCAGCCGAAACTGCGGATATCCTCGTCATCCGGCGCCATGCCGCGCCGTCGGCTGGCCGGTAACCGCCCAAGCCGCCGCAGCTTCGCCCAGTTGAGCGCACCGGCGCGAAGGTACGTATCTTTGGGCGTGCGCAGGACTCCCTGTTCCGGCTCGATGCGCAGCATCGCCTCGGCCGGCGGCGCGCCAAAGCGGGGTTCGAAAAGCTCCGGGTTGATCCCGATGATACGGCCGATGTCGCGCCGCGCCGAGCGGCTCAGCGCGAAAAACCGGATCTGGCCGGGCGCGGCCTGCTCGGTCAGCGCATGGGCAAGCATCAGCCCGCGACGCCAGCCGGTTTCAGGCTCTGCGGCCATCGCGCGGCGCAGGATGACGCGCACCGGCCGGCCATCGGCCAGAAGGGCGGGCGCATGGCGCAGAAGCTCTGCCTGCGAGGCGACAAGCCAGCTGTCGAGCGTGGCGGTGGTCTGCGCCTCGGGCCGGTGGACAAGGACCAGTTCGCGACCGCAGACGGTTTCGACCTCGCCCGCAAGTTCGGCCGCGTGATCGCCGGGCGCGGCAATCAGCCCGATCATGGTCCCGGCAGCGGATTCGCGGGTCATGGCCGCCCCCCGGGTTCGCCGTAAAGGGCGCAAGCCGTGGCGCCAAGCACGGCAAGGTCGAACCGGTCCTGCACGAAACGCCGCCGCGTGTCCGGCGCGGCCGACAGTGCCCGCGGCAGCCATTCGGCCAGCGCCCCGGCGGCTGCGGCGGGCGCAAGGTCGGGGTCGAGAAGAAGGCCCGCCGCCGGGCCCTCGCGCAGTATCGCACCGGCGACCCCGCCCACATCGCTGGCCGCCACGGCCAGCCCGCAGGCCTGCGCCTCAATCACCACGTTTGGCGTGCCTTCGACCCGCGACATCAAAAGCAGGGCATCCGCCTCGCCGTAAATCTCTTCCGGGCGCGTCAGAAACTGCCGGATCTCCAGATCGTCGAGCCCCAGACGCCTGCGCGCGGCGATGACCTCGTTCAGAAACGGGCCGCTTCCGACAGCCGCGGCGCAATCGCAAAAGGGCGATGCGGCGCAATTCGGCCAGGGTTTCAGCCACAGCATCGGCCGCTTGTTGGCCGCCAGCCGGAACACCCCAGTATACGCACCTGGCGCGGTTTCGGCCGGCCACGGCGCGGCGGTTTGGCGGGCGCGGGAAACCGTTCGATCTCGATGGCGTTGCGGATCACCGGGCAGCGCCCGCCCTCGAGGCCCAGCCAGGCCTCGTAATCGCGCGCGCCGGCTTCGGAATTGGCGGTCAGCGTGACGCCGGGCAGGTCGATCAGCGTGCGGTAAAGGGCTGCCGAAGGGCGCGCCGCAAGCCCCGCACGCTTGCCCGGTTCCATGTTGCGCGCGCTCATCACCACCCGTGGCGTGTGTTCCAGAACCCCGACCACGCCGGCCGCCAGCGAAGACCGATCCTGCCAGCCGTGCAGAACGGCGGGGCGCAGCGCGCGCACCAGCGGCCAAAGCGCCACCACATCCGAACGCAGCTGCGTCGGCAGCACCGCGACAAAGTCGCGCCCGGTTCTGGGCAGGGTCGCCTCTGCGCGGGCAGCCCTGCGGTCAAGAACGTGAACGGTGACACCCAACTGTTTGAGTTCCGGCAGGAAATGGGCGTGGCCCCGATCGCCGGCCACTGAAAACAAGGCCACATGCAGACGCGCCTTCGCCAGACCCGAGGACAAAAGCGCGCGCACCAGCATCACCAACTGGCGTTCCGCGCCGCCGGCGGCCAGTGTCGAATTCACCAGAAGAACCGGCGCGCCGGCAACCGCAGGCGGTGCATGATCGCGCAGTTCCGCCAAGACGTCGGGCAACAGGTAGTCGGGGCTGCGCAGCCTGGCGGCTGCCACGATACCCGCGCCGATCTGGCCAAGATCATCGGGCGAAAACGCCGCGCCGCCAAGAACCGCGCGCGCCAGATCGCCCAGCGGCAGGTTCTGACGCCAGAGCCAGGCAAGCAGCCCGATGCGCCCCTGACCCAGAAGAAACCGCGCCACGCGTCCCCATTCCACCGCCGCGACAGCGCCCGCGCCGTGTTGCCCGTAGCGCGCCGTCTCGGCGGCATCGGCCAGAAGGTTCAGGCCCAGCCGCTCCTGTTCCATCAGCTGCGCGGTTGCCAGCGCTTCGGAAAGCGGTGGCGCGGCGGCCAGATGCCGGGCCGCCGCCGCCACCGCCTCGGCTTCGTTTTCGAGCCTCAGATGCAGCCGGGCCAGATTCCACAACGCCTGCGAACGGGCCGAACCGGCGGCGGTTTCCGTGACGGTCTTCCACCAGCCGAGTGCCGCCTTCCAGTCGTTGCGGCTTTCCATGATCCGCGCCGCACGCACCGCAAAACGCGGATCGTCGGGAAACCGGGCCACCGCGGCGCGGGTTTCGTCCGTGGCCTCTTTCAGCCGGTCCAGTTCGCGCAGAAGTTCGATGCGCAAAAGCTGGGCGTCGGGGCCTGCCGCGGGCGTATCGCCCATCGCCGCCAGCGCGGCCTCGGGATCGGACGGGGCTAGGCTTTGCGCAAGGGCATAGCGCACCGTCGCGTCGTCGGGCGTCTCGCCGAACACCTCGGTCAACAGCGCCCGGGCGGTGTCGAACTCGCTTTGGCTCAGCGAATACTGCGCCTCGTTCAGCGCCAGTTCCGGCGTGCGGTGGCCGGCCTGCCAAAGCGCCATGCGCAGAAGATGGGCCAGTTCGCCAAACCCGGCCCCCTGGCTTTGGCGGGCAAGAAATTCCCACGGCCCCGGTTCGCTCACCGGGTCCAGACCGGCCTCGTTCAACCGGACATAGGCCGCCATGTAATCGCCCTGCCGCGCCAGATCGGCAAGTTCGCGTCGGACTTGTGCCGCCCTGTAACGTCCGCTATCGTTTTGAGACAGTTGAATTTTCCAGTTAGCAAACGGTTCGCGACACTATGGCAACTGCCAAAAGCAAAGGCAACGCGCATCTCGATCGCTTTCGTCGCGAGGTGCCGAAGATGGTCGGGGCCGGCGATGTCGAACTTTTGCGCCGCTATGCCGCCGCCTTGCCGGCCGGCGCCACGGCGGTGGAGTTTGGGCCATGGCTCGGGGCGCTGAGCGTGATCCTGGCGCCGAAGGCCGATCTGCACGTGGTCGACAGCTTCCTCTGGACCAAGGATCACGCCCGCAAGGTGCCCGATTTGCTGAATCCGGGCGAAAGCTTTCGCCCCGCGTTCGAGGCGGTTCTCGACCAGCGCGGCCTGAAGGCCCATGTCCATGAAACCGAATTTGCCGCGTTTCGCTGGCCGGGCGGGCCGATAGGTCTTGTGCTTGTCGATGCGCCGAAAAAGGCCGACGATCTGCACACGGTCCTGTCAGCCGTCGCCGGTTCGTTGGCCGAGGGCGCGCCGGTTCTCGTAAAGAACGGCCTGAACCCGCAGTATCCCGACCTGATGGATTATGCCGGCCGGCTGGCCGCCGCCGGCGCGGTGACGATCGATCCTGCCGAAAACGCAGGCTCCGGAAACATCCTGATCGTCCGCGCCACCGCCGATGCGGCTGACATCGCCACGCTCGACTGGCGCGCCATCGCATTGAACCCCGACGGGGTTGAGGGCGGCGACGGGCACGAGGAAACCGGCGCGTTCTTGTTGTCGCGCCTTGCTGGGCTTGCCGAGGCGAACGAATGGCGCGCAGCCTATGCTCGGCTGTCGGCTGCCCCGCCCGACCCCGACGCGACGCGAGAATGGGACAATCTGGAAGCCGCGGGGGCCTTTCGTCACGCCGACCCCATGGCGCTGGCCACATTTTCCGAGATCCTTGCGCAGCACAACGCGCCGGCGCTCTTGCAACAGAGCACGACGGATTTTGCCAAAAGCCAGGCGCTGGCGCAGCGTGGCTGGTGGATCAACACCGCCGCGCAGGAATGGCGCGGCGATGCCTTCGAACCCGAACTGATCGCCCGGACGCAGGAATTCGGTTACATGAAATGGCCCGCGCGCATCGCCGAATGGGTAGCCGGGCAGGACGTTCTGGAACCGGGCTGCGGGCAGGGTTTGCACGGGCTCGGCTATCTGGCGGCCGGCGCGCGCTCCTATTTCGGTGTCGATCCGGCGCTGATCGCCGACCGCGACAAGGTCAAGAACCTCACGACCCGCAGCCGCACCGGCTTTGGCTGGACACCGGCCGAAATCGCAGCCCGCGTTAAGCCATGGCGGGTGCAGGCCAGCGGTCTGGAACGGGCAGGCGGCGCCTTCGACATCGCGGTTCTGCACGACACGACCGAACACCTGCTGGATATCGAGGACGATTTTGCGCGGATCGCGGCCCTGCTTCGGCCCGGCGGGCGAATCCTTTTCATGCATCACAACTACTACAGCTGGAACGGCCATCATCAGGCGCCAAAGCGCGTGTCCGATATCGGCCGGCCCGATCCCGATGGCGGGCGGCTGGCCGATTGGGGCCATGTCAGCTTCGATCCGCCGGCCGGTCACTATATCGCGCGGTCGCTCAACCGCATCCGGCTTGACGATCTGCTGGCCCTGACCGCGCGGCATTTCGACATCGAGATCGCCGAGGAGACCCGGTCGAGCGAGACCACTGGGCTTGGCCGGCTGACGCCGGCCATCCGGGCCCGCCACTCCGGCCTTGGCGAACGGGACTTTACCGTTCAGAACCTCTTTTGCGTGGCGCGAAAAGCCTGATCAGGCCAGACGGTCCTTCGGGATGATGAAGGCCAGCGGTTCCAGAACCTCGCTGGCCGTCTCATGCAGGAAGGCGATGACGGCGGGGTCGTCGAACGGCGCCTCGTTGGCCAGAAGGTTGGGCTTGATATAGATATGGCCGCCCGGGTTCAGCCGGCCTGCCAGATCGCGCAGGAAGAACTGCCACTCCTCCAGCCGCCAGGGTTCGCGCCGGTTCGAACCGAAATCCTCGCGGTCGAACTTGATCGCGATGGCGGTGATCCAGTCATAGCCCTCGAAAGGGCCGTCCAAAGGCTCCATCGGGCGCACGTAGGTTGGCACGACCGGCACGCCCAGAACCCGCGCCATATCGGCATACATGGGCGAATCCACATCGATGCCCGTCACGTCATGGCCGAAGCACTTGCAAACGAACAGGAAAAGCCCCGAACCGCAGCCCACGTCCAGAATGCGCTGGGGCGCCTCGGCAGTATCGGCGCGGATCTGCTGGGCGTTGCGCAGGTGATACTTCAGCCATTTCGGCAGGTCGAAATACTTTGAATAGTTGCGTTCGAGCCGCGTCATGCGCGGCGCGCCCCCCTTGGCGTCCTGCGCCTGTTCGATCTTGCGCTGATGCTTCGCTTCGGTGGCGTACCATGCGTCCTGATCGACCATCTCGACCAGATCGGCGACCGTCAAAGCTTTCGTTTCCATCGTGTTCTGCCCCGATCCTCTTGCCATGGGCATAAGCCGCTAAGGCGCCTTCCAAGTCAACCGGCCGTTTTCTGCCTCAGGTTAAGGCCTGCGGCGGAACCACTCCGCCTATCGCCTCGCTCACCCGGTCGGCGGCGCGCCGCACCAGCGCCCCGATCCGCGCCGCGCCGTCCAGATCGACGCGGAACGACGGGCCCGAAACCGAAAGCCCCGCCACCGGTTCGCCATGGGCGTTGAAAATCGGCGCGGCGATGCAGCGCATGCCATGGGCGCGCTCCTGATCGTCCACCGCATAGCCGCGCGCGCGGGTCCTTTCGAGATCGGCCAGCAGTTCGGTTTCGGTCGTCAGCGACAGCGGCGTATACCCGGCCATCCCCTTGCGCGACAGGATGTGCCGCACCCGGTCGGCCGGATACCAGGCCAGAAGCGCCTTGCCGATGCCGGATGTATGCATCGGCCCCTTGGTGCCTGGCGGAAAGAAGGCGCGGATCGCCTCATGCGTTTCGACCTGCGTCAGAAACAGCACCTCGTCATCGGCCTCGATGCCGAGATTGGCGGTTTCGCCGGTGGTGCGCATCAAGTCCTGCATGTGATGGCGCGCCGCCTCGCTGAGGCGTGTGCGGCGCAGAAAGGCCGAACCGATGCGGTAGGCGCCGGGCCCGACATGCCAGATTTGCGCCTGTTGATCAAACTCGACCATGCCGTGACGCTGCAAGGTGATGAGCGCGCGATAGGCGGTGGCCGGCGCCATGGCGGCGCGACCGGCAAGATCGGTCAGCGGCATACCCGCCGTATCGGCAAGGACCGCCAGCATTCCCAGTGCGCGGTCCAACGCCTGCACGGTGTTCTGTTCTGTCTTGTCGTTGAAGGCCCGGGGCCGGCCCCGGGGCGCGATGTGTTCATGCGGTTTTTTCATGAAGGTCGGTTTCGACTGATGAAAAATCATAACACACTATCATCATGAAGAAAAACGCCATGAATGGTAACTATGAAAAATTTTTTCGAAAAAATTGAAAAATGCAAACACCCGGATCATCCTGTGATGGACAGTCAGGAAAGGACCCGCGATGTCGTTCCAGAACCCGGTTTTCATCCCCGGCCCGACGAATATCCCCGAGGCAATTCGCAAGGCCTGCGACATGCCGACGATCGACCACCGTTCGCCCGCTTTCGCGCGGGTGTTCAAGCCGGCGGTGGCCGGGGTCAAGGCGGTACTGGGCACCGAGGCGGGCGAGATCATCCTTTTCCCTTCGACCGGGACCGGCGGCTGGGAAGCGGCGATCACCAACACGCTCAGCCCCGGCGACACGGTTCTGGCGGCGCGGTTCGGCATGTTCAGCCACCGCTGGATCGACATGTGCCAGCGCCACGGGCTGAAGGTCGAGATCATCGAAACGCCCTGGGGGCAGGGCGCGCCATTGCCCGAGATCGCGGCCGCGCTGGCCGCTGACAAGGGCCACCGCATCCGCGCGGTTCTGGCCACCCACAACGAAACCGCCACCGGTGTGCGCAGCGATATCGCCGGCATTCGCGCCGCAATGAAACGCGCCGCGCACCCGGCGATGCTGTTCGTCGACGGTGTCAGCTCGATCGGGTCCATGCCCTTCGAGATGGACAAATGGGGTGTCGACATAGCCGTCGCCGGTAGCCAAAAGGGGTTCATGCTTCCGGCTGGGCTTGCGATCCTCGGTCTCAGTGCCAGGGCGAAGGCGGCGATGGACACCGCGACACTGCCGCGCACCTTCTTCGATTTCCGTGACATGGCCAAAAGCTATGCCGCGGGCGGCTATCCCTATACGCCGGCGGTCGGGCTGATCAACGGGCTGGCGACAGCGGTCCAGATGCTGCAGGACGAGGGGCTCGACGCGGTCTATGCCCGCCACCATCGCATTGCCGAAGGCGTGCGGCAGGCCATTTCGGCCTGGGGCATGCGCCCCTGCGCGGCTTCGCCCGAGCTTTATTCCGACACCGTGACCGCGGTCGTGGTCCCCGAAGGGTTCAACGGCACCGACGTGGTCAAGCTCGCGGCCGAAAAATACGGCATGGCCTTCGGTGTCGGGCTGGGCGAGGTTGCCGGAAAGGTCTTCCGCATCGGCCACCTGGGCAGCCTGACCGACGCGATGATGCTTTCGGGCCTTGCCGTGGCCGAAATGTGCATGGCCGATCTCGGCTATCCCATCCGCCTGGGTTCCGGCGTTGCGGCCGCTCAGGAATACTATCGCAGCACCGCCGGCGTGACGGCCCGGGCCGCGGCCTGAAGGGAGACCGAGCAATGAAGATCCCGTCTTATCAGGACATGCTTGATGCGCATGAGCGGATTGGTCCGCATATCCGGCGGACGCCGGTGCGGCGTTCGGATTATCTTGACGACCTGGCGGGTTGCCAGCTGTTCTTCAAATGCGAGAACTTCCAGGAGCCCGGTGCCTTCAAGGTGCGCGGTGCCACCAACGCGGTCTTTGGCCTGTCCGACGATCAGGCCAAGGCGGGCGTTGCGACCCATTCCTCGGGCAACCATGCCTCGTGCCTTTCCTATGCCGCGATGCTGCGCGGCATTCCCTGCAACGTGGTGATGCCGAGGACCGCGCCGCAGGCCAAGAAGGACACGGTGCGTCGTTATGGCGGGCGGATCACCGAATGCGAGCCCTCGACCTCGTCGCGCGAGGAGACCTTTGCCCGCGTGCAGGCCGAGACGGGGGGCGATTTCGTCCATCCCTACAACGATCCGCGCGTGATCGCGGGGCAGGGACCTGCTCGAAGGAACTGATCGAGCAGACCGACGGGCTCGACATGGTCGTCGCCCCGATCGGCGGCGGCGGCATGATTTCCGGCACCTGCCTGACGCTTGCGACGCTGGCGCCCGAGACCAGGGTCATCGCGGCGGAACCCGAGCAGGCCGATGACGCCTACCGCAGCTTCAAGGCCGGTCACATCATCGCCGACGACGCGCCGAAGACCGTGGCCGATGGCCTCTTGGTGCCCTTGAAGGACCTGACCTGGCATTTCGTCAAAAACCACGTCAGCGACATCTTCACCGCGTCGGACCCCGAGATCGTCGAGGCGATGAAGCTGACCTGGAAGCACCTGCGCGTGGTGATGGAGCCGTCCTCGGCGGTGCCGCTCGCCACGATCCTGAAGAACAAGGACACTTTCAAAGGCAAGCGCGTCGGGGTGATCATCACCGGCGGCAATGTCGATCTGGACAAACTGCCCTGGATGAATGGGTAAGGAGGAAAAATGAACGCTCAGGACCGTTACGCCAATTTCGAAGTCGGCTACGACATCCCCGCCAAGCCGGGCATGGACGAGGCCGATATCCAGACCCCCTGCCTGATCCTCGACCTCGATGCGCTGGAGCGCAACGTGAAGAAGATGGGCGACTACGCCAAGGCCCACGGGATGCGCCACCGCAGCCACGGCAAGATGCACAAGTCGGTCGACGTGCAGAAGCTGCAGGAAAGCCTGGGCGGCGCCGTGGGCGTCTGCTGCCAGAAGGTTTCCGAGGCCGAGGTCTTCGTGCGCGGCGGGATCAGGATGTGCTCGTCTCCAATCAGGTGCGCGATCCGGCCAAGATCGACCGGCTGGCGCGGTTGCCCAAGCTCGGGAGCCGGATCATCGTCTGTGTCGATGACATCGACAACGTGGCCGACCTGTCGGCGGCGGCCCAGAAGCACGGAACCCAGCTGGAGGTCTTCGTCGAGATCGACTGCGGCGCGGGGCGCTGCGGGGTGACGACGACGCAGGACGTGGTCGCGATCGCCCGGGCCGTCGATGCCGCGCCGGGGCTCAAGTTCACCGGCATCCAGGCCTATCAGGGCGCGATGCAGCACATGGACAGATATGAGGACCGCAAGGCCAAGCTCGATACCGCCATCGCCATGGTCGAGGATGCGGTGCAGGGCTGAAGGCCAACGGGCTGGAGCCCGAGTTGGTGTCGGGCGGCGGCACGGGCAGCTATTACTTCGAATCGAACTCAGGGGTTTACAACGAGCTGCAATGCGGCTCCTACGCCTTCATGGATGCCGATTACGGCCGGATCCTCGATGAGAACGGCCAGCGCATCGATCAGGGCGAATGGGAAAACGCGCTCTTCATTCTCACCAGCGTGATGAGCCATGCCAAGGCCGACAAGGCCATTGTCGATGCCGGCCTCAAGGCGCAGTCGGTCGATAGCAGGCTGCCCTTCGTCCATGGCCGGACGGATGTGAAATACATCAAGTGTTCCGACGAGCATGGCGTGGTCGAGGACGAACGGGGCCCTGAAGGTCGACAAGCTGCGCCTTGTGCCCGGGCACTGCGACCCGACCTGCAACGTGCATGACTGGTATGTCGGCGTGCGGGGCAAGGTCGAAACCGTCTGGCCGGTCGCCGCCCGCGGCAAGGCTTATTGAGGCCGCCGTCCCGGACTTGATCCGTGACCTCCGCAGCAGAAGTCCGCGAGGCCCCGGATCAAGTCCGGGGCGCCTGCCCGCAAGACAAAGGAAAGTCACACCGATGCTGATCGTTCCCGAGCCGGATCGCCGGCCTTGTCACCGCCGAGGCGGCCTTTCGCCGCAATCAAGCCTGTTTTGCGTCGATGGCGCGGGGTGAGGCCTACAACTTCCCGGTGATCCGCGAGGCCTTGGGCGAGGGGCGGCAATACGGGTTCAAGTCGGGCCTCGACCAGGCGGGGGGTGATGGGTGTGAAGGCGGGGGCTATTTCCCCGGCAATGCCGCCAAGGGCATGATCAACCACCAGTCCTCGGTCTTTCTCTTCGATCCCGAGACCGGGCGGCCCACCGCGATGGTCGGCGGCAACCTTTTGACCGCGCTGCGCACCGCCGCGGCCAGCGCCATTTCCATCGACCGGCTGGCGCGGAAGGATGCGAAGGTGCTGGGCATGGTCGGCGCCGGGCATCAGGCCCAGTTCCAGCTCCGCGCCGCCGCCAAGGTGCGCGCCTTCGAGAAGGTCATCGCCTGGAACTACCATCCCGACATGCTGCCGAAGCTCGGTGAGGTCGCCGCCGAACTCGGCCTGCCCTTCGAGGCGGTCACGCTCGACCGGATGGTCGAGGCCGACGTGATCGTCACCATCACCTCCTCCCCCGCCGCATCGCTGATGTCGGCCCATGTCAGCCCCGGCACGCATCTGGCCTGCATGGGGACCGACACCATCGGCAAGCAGGAGGTCGAACCCGCGCTTCTCGCCCGTGCGCGCGTCTTCACCGACGAGGTCGCGCAATCCGTCACCATCGGCGAGGCCCAGCACGCCGTCGCCACCGGGCTGATCAAGCCTGAGGACATCACCCCCATCGGCGCGGTCATCGCGGGCCACGCCGAAGGCCGCCAGGACGACAACCAGATCACCCTCTTCGACGGAACCGGCGTCGGCCTCCAGGACCTCGCCGTCGCAAGCACAGCCGTCCGCATCGCACAAGAACAGGGCAAGGCGCTGTCCGTCGAGGTCTGAGCGGATTTTCCGCCGGCGCGCTTGTCGGGCGTGCCGTGCCGTCGCTGAGGTTGCCCGCGACCGATGGCCGGCCGGTCGATCTTTCGGCCCTGCCGGGCGTCACGGTCGTTTACGCCTATCCGCGCACCAGCCCGCCCGACGCTCCGCCACTGCCGGGTTGGGACCTGATCCCGGGCGCGCGCGGCTGCACGCCGCAATCCTGCGCCTTTCGCGACCATTTCGGCGAATTGCGTGCCGCCGGGTTTGATCAGGTCTTTGGCCTGTCGACACAGGGCACCGCCTATCAGCGGGAGGCGGCGGAACGCCTGCACCTGCCGTTTGCGCTGCTTTCGGATGCCGATCTGGCGCTGGCCGACGCACTGGCGCTGCCGCGGTTCACCGCCGCCGGCATGGTGCTGCTCTGCCGCCTGACGATGCTGTTGCAGAACGGCGTGGTCAGGAATGTCTTCTGCCCGGTATTGGACCCTGCCGGAAACGCCGAAGCGGTACTGGACAGCCTGAAGGCGGGCTGACAAGGTCGCGCCGTTCACGGGCAGACGGGCGGAGAGACCGATGGCACGCATCCTGATCAACGGCTTTGGCCGCATCGGACGTTCGGTGTTGCGCGCCTGGGCCGAAGATGGCCGCTGGCCGGGGTTGGAGATCGTCGGCATCAACGATATCGCCGGTCTGGAAAGCGGCGCCTATCTGTTTCGCTACGACAGCGTCTTTGGCCGTTTCCGCGGCGACGCCCGGGCCGAAGGCGCCGCGCTGGTCGTGAACGGCGTGCCGATCGCGTTTTCCGATGCCCCCGATATCTCGGCGCTCGACCTCTCCGGTGTCGATCTGGTTCTGGAATGCACGGGCAAGGCGCGGACCCGCGGTTTTGCCGAACGGGCCTTGGCGGCGGGTGCCGGGCGGGTGCTGATCTCGGGGCCGTGCGAAGATGCCGACCGCACGGTGGTTCTGGGCGCAAACGAGGGGGACCTAACACCCGCCGACCGCGTGGTGTCGAACGCTTCCTGCACCACCAATGCGCTGGCACCGCTACTGAAGCTTCTGGACGACCGGTTCGGGGTGGTGACGGGCTACATGACCACGATCCACTGCTACACCCGCAGCCAGCCCACGGTGGACGCGCCGACCGGTGGCGCGCTGGCGCGATCGCGCGCGGCGGCCCTGTCGATGGTGCCGACAACCACCAGCGCCGAACATCTGACCGACCTTGTGCTGCCGCATCTGGCCGGCCGGGTCGAAGGCTCTGCCGTGCGGGTGCCGGTGGCCAGCGTTTCGGCCGTCGACCTGACGCTGATGACTGCGCGCCCGACAACGGCCGATACGGTCAACGCCGCGTTTCTGGCGCAGAAGGGCGCGATCATCGGCTATGTGGACGAACCGCTGGTATCCTCCGATCTGCGTCAGATGCCGCAATCGGTGATCATGGCGGGCCCCGAAACCACGGTCACGGGCGGCGGTCTGCTGCGCGTCTTCGGCTGGTATGACAACGAATGGGGCTTTTCCTGCCGGATGCTCGACATGGCCACGCGGATGGCGGCGCTATAGCGCCTTGAGCGCGGTGGCCATGCGGTCAAGGAAGTGGTCGGCGTTTTCGCGCGAAAAGACCAGCGGAGGCCGGATTTTCAATACGTTGCGCGCCAGCCCGGAGGCCGAAATCAGCACCCGCGCCTCGCGCATCGCGTTGACCAGCCGCGCCGCCCGCGCTGCATCGGGCCGGCCGTCGTCTAGAATGTCCGCGCCGATGAACAGCCCCGCATTGCGGATCTCGCCGAGTGCGTCGCGCCCCACCGCCAATTCGCGCAGGCCCGAGGCCAGATAGTCGCCAACATCGGCGGCATTGGCCAAAAGCCCCTCGTCATCGATCACGTCAAGGACCGCGCCGGCCGTGGCGACCGCCACAGGATTGCCGCCGAAGGTGTTGAAATAACGCCCGTTTTCGCCAAACTCGGCGACCACTTCGGGGCGCAACACCAGCCCGGCGACCGGATAGCCATTGCCCATCGGCTTGCCAAGCGAAACCATGTCAGGCTCCACCCCGTGGCGGGCAAAGCCCCACATCTGGCTGCCGGTGCGCCCGAAACCCGCCTGCACCTCATCGGCGATGAACAGCCCGCCGGCGGCGCGGATCGCCATGACGGCGGGCGCCAGAAAGCCCTCGGGATGCGGCAGCACGCCGTCCGATGAAAAGATCGTGTCGACGATCAGCGCCGCGGGCCTGATCCCGTGGCGGGTCATGTCGTCGATGGCCGCCTTGACATGGCTGGCGAATGTCGCGCCGGTGCCGCCGCCGCACTGCCGCCGCGGCGCCGGAACGACACGGACCGAAGGCGAAAGCGGCACGCCGCGACCAAGCGAGGGCGAAAGCCCCGCCACCGCATGGGTGACGCCGTGATAGGCGTTTTCGGTAACGATCACCCCGGTTCCGCCGGTATGCTGAAAGGCGATCCGCAGCGCCAGGTCGTTCGCTTCCGATCCGGTGCAGGTGAACATCACATGGCCCAGCGTGGCCGGAAAGGTCGTAAGCAGCCGTTCGGCATAGGCCAGAACACCGTCGTGCAGATAGCGGGTATGGCTGGCGTAGGTCGCCGCCTGTTCGGCCATCGCGGCCACCACGCGGGAATGGCAATGGCCGACGCAGGCGACGTTGTTATAGGCATCGAGATAGGCGTCGCCCTGTTTGTCGTATAGCCAGACGCCTTCGCCGCGCACCAGATGAACCGGGTTTTCGTAAAACAGCCGGTAGGCAGGGCCAAGCACGCGGTCGCGCCGGGCGATCAGGGCGGCGTCGGCATCGCTGAGCGTCGCGGCCCCGGGGCGGTAGGCATTGGGCATGGCATCGCCATAGCGGGTCATGTCGGGCTCCATTTCCGGCCGGTGCCATGGGCGACGAGTGCCATCAGGCCAGCGCCCGAGGCAGGCAGGTTGCGCAGGATATAGGCGGCGTTGTCAGGATAGCGGGCCGCCCGCCAGCTGGCCAGCGCCAGCGTGGTCACCATGCGGATGGCGACAAGGTCCAGCACCACCTCGGCTTCCGCCCCGGTCAGCGGCAGGACGCCATGCCAAGCGCCGATCACGTCGGAAAGGCTTTGCAGGGGCGCGGCGGGGTCGGTGCGGTACGAGGCCGCGACCGCCAGATCGCAGATGCGCGGCGTGCGCACCATGTCGCCGAAATCCAGAATGCCGGTGATGGTTTGGCCACCGGGGCCGGTCATCAGGTTATGCGGGTTCAGATCGGCATGAACCACCTGCCAGGGCAGAGCGGGCAGGGCGGGGGCAAGAGTGGCGTCGAAATGGTCAAGCCGGCGCGTCGCCTCGGCCCGCAGCGCCGGATCGGCGATGGCCGCAAGCATGGGCCGCAGCCGCGCGGCATTCTTGATGTCCCACAACAGTTCGTGGCCGGCGGCGGGATGCTCGAATCCTTCCAGCGCGCGCGTCAGCCGGGCGGCGGTGCGGCCCACCGCCTGACGCAGCGCCGCCGAAGGCCGCGCGCTGTGCATCGGCTCGCCCTCGACCCAGCTCAGCAGCCGCATCACCTCGCCGCCGGGCAGCGCGATCTCGACCCGGCCATCCAGCGCCGGAACCACCCTGGGCACCGGCAGATCGGGCGCGGTTCGCGCGATATGCAAGAGCGCCTCGGTCTGGAAATTGGTCACCGCCGGCGGTTCCGCCCGGTTGGCCAGCTTGACGACAAGGCTTCGACCGTCCTCGCAGCGCAGCCGGTGGTTCAGATCGCGTTCCGAGGTCAGCCGGTCGAGCCGGCCGCGAAGCCCCCAGTGGCGCGCGACCCAGCCGGCCACCGTGTCGGCGTCATGGGCCGGGGGCGCCGAGGTCAGGATTTCGTCTTGGGTGGTCATCCTTGCGCCCGTCAGGTTCAGCCGCGCCGACCAAGCCATGAAAACGGCCCCCGCGCAAGCGGGGGCCGCAAACCGGACACGCGGGCGCGTCGGTCAGTCGTCGAGGTGTTCGGGCAGCACGAGGTTCAGCACAACCGCGATGATCGCGGCCGGCAGCAGCCCCGAGGTCAGCAGGATCTGCGCCGTCTTGCCCAGATGCTGCAGCGCGCCGGGTTCCAGTTGCAGACCCAGGCTGACCGACAGCGCGATGGCGAAGATCACCATGTTGCGCCGGTTCCATTTGACGTCCGAGAGCATGTTGACGCCGGCCGCCGCCACCATGCCGAACATCACGATCACGCCGCCGCCCAGGACGTTGATCGGCACGGTCTGGACGATCGCGCCGATCTTCGGGATCAGCCCGCAGACGATCAGGAAGATTGCCCCGATGGTCACCACGTGACGGCTCATCACCCCGGTCATGGCGACAAGGCCGACGTTCTGGCTGAACGAGGTGTTGGGAAGGCCGCCGAAGACGCCCGCCACCGCCGTGCCAAGGCCATCGGCAAAGGTCGCACCGGCGATTTCCTTGTCGGTCGCCTCGCGGCCGGCGCCGCCCTTGGTGATGCCCGACGTGTCGCCGACGGTTTCGATCGCCGAAACCACCGCCATCAGGCACATGCCGATGATGATGGCGCCGTTCAGCTCAAAGCCCCATTTGAAGGGCAGGGGCGGGGCAAACATCGACGCGCCAGCGATGCGGCCGAAATTTACCTGCCCCATCATCGCCGCGACGATATAACCCGCGATGATGCCGACCAGAACGGCGGCGACGGCCAGAAAGCCGCGAGTGAAGAATTTGAGCGCCAGCGTGACGACGATCACCACGAGCGCGGGGAACCACATCGCCAGTGATCCGTATTCGGGCTTGCCGATCAGCGGCACGCCGCCGGCGGCGTATTGAATGCCGACCTTGATCAGCGCAAGCCCGATCATCAGCACGATCAGGCCGGTGACCAGCGGTGGCAGGGCATAGCGGATACGCCCGATCACGAAGCCGAGGCAGAAATGGAAGCAGCCGCCGATGACAACGCCGGTCATCAGCCCGGCAAGCCCCGCCGTGCCAAGCCCGGCCACCGCCGGGATCATCACCGGGACAAACGCAAAGGATGTCCCCTGCACGATCGGCAGGCGCGCACCGACCGGCCCCATGCCGATGGTCTGAAAAAGCGTGGCGATGCCGGCAAAAAGCATCGACATCTGGATCATGTAGAGCATCGGCGTCAGATCGTCGGAGCCGAAGCCGACGCCGGCGGCGCCGGCGACGATGATGGCCGGTGTGACGTTCGAGACGAACATCGCCAGCACGTGCTGGATACCCAGCGGTACGGCCTTGCCCAAAGGCGGGGTATAGTCGGGGTCGCGCAGCTGTTCTGGCGTCCCGATGGATGCGTCAGTCATGGAATACTCTCCCTGTTGCGTTGCGGGCCGTTTGCCGGCTTCTATTGGTAGTGCGCCACGACCTCCCAGCCTGTGGCGAAGTGGTGTTCTTCCAGATTGGCCGTGTCGCCGATCCGGTCGACAACGGCAAAAAGACCGGGTTCATGAAGCGGCGTCAGGACCCCGTGCCAGGTGCCGCGATGCAGGTTGATGCCTTGCCGTCCGTCGGTCAGGAAGGCGCGGGGGCGCCCCGGGCGGCCGGCCTTGTCGGGCGCGACGATAACCAGAAAGGGATGGCCCGTCATCGGCAGGAAAGCCTGGCTGCCCTCGGGGTGGCGTTCGACCATGTCGAGCCGGTAGGGCAGGCTGCGCGGTTCGGCCAGAAAGACCGATATGCCGGCCCGGCCGCCGGAGCCGAAATCGAGCGCGGCGCGATCGTGGTGGCGCCGGCAGAGGCCCTGATTGATCAGCCGGAAGTCGCCGCTGGCGTCCAGCACATCGCCGAAGGGCGCGAAGGCGGCGGCGCCCAGCGCTTCGGTCACGATCCTTTGTGTCATCGGCTTGACCCGCCGGCCGCCGGGGGCTTCCCGCCCCCGGACCCCCGGGGAGTGTTTTTGCCAAGATGAAGGGGCGCCGTCACCGCGCGCCACCGAAGGCGCCGGGGCCGCGCAGCTTGGCGTGGCGGTTCACATCCTTGTAAAGCAGGTAGCGGAATGGCCCCGGCCCGGCGGCATAGCAGGCCTGCGGGCAGAAGGCCCGCAGCCACATGAAATCGCCGGCCTCGACCTCGACCCAGTCCTGGTTGAGCTTGTAGACGGCCTTTCCCTCGAGCACGTAGAGCCCGTGTTCCATGACATGGGTTTCCTCGAACGGGATCAGCCCGCCCGGCTGGAAAGTGACGATATTGACATGCATGTCGTGGCGCAGATCGTCGGGTTCGACAAAGCGTGTGGTGGCCCAGCGGCCTTCGGTCTCGGGCATCGGGTTGGGGGCGTGGTCGCGCTCGTTGGTGACGAAGGAGACCGGCGCCTCGATCCCGGGGGCCGGTTCGTAAAGCTTGCGAAGCCAGTGAAAGCGGGCGGCGTCCTTGCCGGTGTTCCACAGCGACCAGGCCGCGCCAGCGGCGATATAGGCGTATCCGCCCGGCTCCAGCATGTGATCGCGGCCGTCGAGCGTCAGCCGCATCCGGCCTTCGGTGACAAAGATCACGCCCTCGGCGCCGGCTTCGGGTTCGGGGCTGTCGGACCCGCCGCCCTCGGCGAGTTCCATGACATACTGGCTGAAGGTTTCCGAAAAGCCGGTCAGCGGCCGGGCGATGAGCCACAGGCGCGTAGCGGACCAGCCGGGCAGGTAGCTGGTGACAATGTCGGAAAAGACCCCGCGCGGCAGAAACGCATAGGCCTCGGTGAAGACGGCGCGCTGGGTCATGAGCGCGGTTTGCGGCGGCAGCCCGCCCTTGGGCGCGTAATAGCCGGTCATGGCAGCAGCTCTTTCAGACGGAGCGCGGCGATGCGTTCGACCTGCGCACAGGCGGTGGCGAACTCGGTTTCGGTGTCGTTGGCGATGCGCGTCTCGAAGGCTTTCAGGATGCCGGCCTTGTCATGGTCGCGGACCGCAATGATGAAGGGAAAGCCGTGCTTGGCGACATAATCGGCGTTCAGTCGCTCGAATGAGGCGCGTTCGCCATCGCTGAGCGCGTCGAGCCCGGCCGAAGCCTGTTCGCCCGTCGATTCCGCCGTCAGCCGCCTGGCCTGGGCCAGCTTGCCGGCAAGGTCGGGATGGGCGACGAGCACGCCGAGGCGTTCGTCGCGGCTGGCTGCGCGGAACATCCGGGCCAGCGCATTGGCAAGGCCCGTGGCGCTGTCATGCGCTGGCCCCAGTTCCAGCGCCCATGCGCGTTCGGCGATCCAGGGCGAATGTTCGTAGACGCCGCCGAAGCGGGCGACGAAGCCCGCCTTGTCCATCCGGCTTGGCCGGTCGAAGGGCCGCGGCGGGTGCGTTGCGGCCCAGTGGCGCGCGATGTCGGTACGGCGGGCAAACCAGACGCCGTCATGGCCGCGCGCATAGTCGAGAAACCGGCGCAGGCCGGCGATCTTGCCCGGCCGGCCGATCAGCCGGCAGTGCAGCCCGATGCTCATCATCTTGGCCGCGCCGGCCGCGCCTTCGGCATAAAGCTCGTCGAAGGCGTCCTTCAGATAGGTAAAGAACTGTTCGCCCTCGATATAGCCGGGCGCGGTGGCGAACCGCATGTCGTTGGCCTCGAGAGTGTAGGGGATGACCAGTTGGTGCCCATCGCCCGCCTCGATCCAGTAGGGCAGGTCGTCGTCATAGGTGTCCGAGACCCATTCGAAACCCTGTTCGGCGGTCAGCCGCACGGTGTTGACCGAACAGCGCCCGGTATACCAGCCGGTGGGCCGGCTGCCGGTCACCTCGGTATGCAGCCGCACGGCCTCGGCGATCTGGCGGCGCTCCTCGTCTTCGGGCATGTCCTTGTGTTCGACCCATTTCAGCCCGTGGCTGGCAACCTCCCAGCCGGCGGCCTGCATCGCCGCGACCTGTTCGGGGCTGCGGGCAAGCGCCGTGGCAACCCCGTAGATCGTGACCGGGATATCCATGCCGGTGAACAGCCGATGAAGCCGCCAGAACCCCGCGCGCGCGCCGTATTCGTAGATCGATTCCATGTTCCAGTGGCGCTGACCGGGCCACATCGCGGCACCGGGGATGTCGGACAGGAACGCTTCGGAGGCGGCGTCGCCGTGCAGGATGCAGTTTTCGCCGCCCTCTTCGTAGTTCAGGACCAGCGAGATGGCGATCTTGGCATCGCCGGGCCAGGCGGCATCGGGCGGGTTGGGGCCGTAGCCCCGCATGTCGCGCGGGTAGCGGTTCACGATAGGCGCCTTTCTTGTGGTGCGCGGTGATTGATATGCGCGAATGGCGCAAACGATTTTCAAAAAAAAATTATAGGACTTTCCTGCCCTTCGCGCTGGCCGGCGGCGAAGCCTGCGCGCAGGATGCGGGAAACCGAAACGGAGGATGCCATGGCGGCGGGATATCTGACGACGCATGTTCTGGATACGGCGCGCGGCGTGCCGGCCGAAGGCATCACGATCGCGCTTTACCGGGTAAGCGGCAATTCCCACCGCAAACTGGCTGAAACGGTCACCAATGCCGACGGGCGCACCGACAGCCCGATCCTGCCGGCCGAGCGGTTCGAAACCGGGCAGTATGAACTGATCTTCTTCTGCAGGGACTATCTGGAACGCCACGGCCTGGCTGCGGGAGAGACCAAGTTCCTCGATGCCGTGCCGATCCGTTTCGGCATGTCCGATGGCGATGCGCATTACCATGTGCCGCTGCTGCTTTCGCCCTACGGTTATTCGACCTATCGCGGAAGCTGACCGGGCCGCTAAAGCCCTTTGGTGAGCCGCGCCATTTCCGCGCGGCAATGGGCAATCATGAAATCCAGAAACAGCCGGATCTTGGGGTCCTTGAAGCGGCGGTGGGGGTAGAGGCAGGAGAGCTGCGTGGGGATCGGCGGCGTCGCTTCGGCCACCGGCACGAGGGCGCCAGACCGCAGGTGTTCGGCCACCTCGAATACCGGTTTCAGCACGATGCCGCGCCCCGACAGCGCCCAGCCGGTCAGCACATCGCCGTCATCCGATTCGAACGGCCCGGTGATTTCGAACCGGCGCGGCCCTTCGTTGGTCTTCAGCGTCCACTGAAACTCCTTGGCGCCGGGAAAGCGCAGGTTCAGGCAGTCGTGCCGGTCGCGCACCAGCGCTTCGCCATCCGGCGGCAGGCCGCGACGCGACAGGTATGCCGGCGCCGCGCACAGCACGCGCGGGCATTCGGCAATGACCCGGACCTTGAGGTTGCTATCTTCCAGAATGCCCAGATGGAACGCCACGTCGAGCCCTTCGGCGGTCACGTCGATAGCCCTGTCCGAGAGCCGCAGGCGTACGTCGATCTGGGGGTATTTGTCTTTGAAATTCGGCACATGCGGCGCGATGAAGCGCCGCCCGATGCCCAGAGGCGCGGCCACGAAGACCGAACCGCGCGGGTTTTGCGTGGCATCGACCACCGCCGCTTCGGCCTCGTCGATGGCATCCAGCACCTTGCGCGCGCCATCGTAGAAGATGCGCCCGTTCTCCGTCGGCTTCAGCGACCGGGTGGTGCGGTTGAAGAGCCGCACGCCCAGATGCTTTTCCAGTTCCGATATCCGCGACGAGGCCACCGCCGGCGAGGTCCGCTGATCGCGCGCCGCGGCCGACATCGAACCCAGTTCGTAAACCCGTACGAAAATCTTCAGGTTGTTGACATAGGCCATGGATTTTCATGCCCCGATTGAAAGTCCTCAGCGATTTACAGAATTAACAAAAAGGTGGGCGCGGGTATAGCCTTTGCGAAACGACACCGGCGAGGGAGCGGGCCATGTATGATTTCGTCGTGCTGGGCGAATGGCTGGAATTTGCGGCGCGCTGGCTGCATGTGATCACCGCGATCGCCTGGATCGGTTCGTCTTTCTACTTCATCGCGCTCGATCTTGGCCTGCACCGCGATCGCAACCTGGCCTCGGGCGCCGATGGCGAGGAATGGCAGGTTCATGGCGGGGGTTTTTACCACATCCAGAAATACCTGGTGGCGCCGGCCTCGATGCCCGACGACCTTGTCTGGTTCAAATGGGAAAGCTACGCGACCTGGCTGTCGGGCTTTGCGATGCTGGTCATCGTCTATTACCTCGGCGCCGATATCTATCTGATCGACCCCGAAGTGGCCGATCTGGCGACCTGGCAGGCGGTCTTGATCTCTCTCGGTTCGCTCGGTTTCGGCTGGCTTGCCTATGACGCGATCTGCAAGTCGCGCTTTGGTGAGGACAACACGCGGTTGATGGTCTTTCTCTATCTCGTGCTGGTCGTCATGGCCTGGGGCTATACGCAGGTCTTCACCGGGCGCGCCGCACTTCTGCACCTTGGCGCCTTCACCGCGACGATCATGTCGGCCAATGTCTTCATGGTCATCATCCCGAACCAGAAGGTCGTGGTCGCCGATCTGATCGCCGGCCGCACGCCGGACCCGAAATACGGCAAGATCGCCAAGCAGCGTTCGACGCACAACAACTACCTGACGCTGCCGGTGCTGTTTTTGATGCTGTCCAACCACTACCCGCTGGCCTTCGCCACCGAGTACAACTGGATCATCGCCAGTCTCGTTTTCCTGATGGGCGTCACCATCCGCCATTACTTCAACACCGTGCATGCCCGCAAAGGCCAGCCGAACTGGACCTGGGCGGCGACCGCGATCCTGTTCATCGTGATCGCCTGGCTGTCGGTGGCCGGTCGCCCCGATCCGTCCGAAGAGACCGCCGAACTGAATGGCGCGGCGCTGCGCTTTGCCAGCGCCGAGGGCTTCGACGAGGTGCAGGACATCGTTCTCGGCCGCTGTTCGATGTGCCATGCCGAAGAACCGGTCTTTGGCGGCTTTCACTGGGCGCCCAAGGGGGTGAAACTGGAAACCACGGCCCAGATCGCCGCCGAGGCGCGGCGCATCTACGTTCAGGCGGGGCTGAGCCACGCCATGCCGCCGGCCAACCTGAGCTATATGGAGCCGGCCGAACGCGACGCGATCGTACGCTGGTTCCGCGCCGCGCAGACCGGTGGCGGCGATACCTGACACGCACCGCGCCGGCGCGGGCAGGGGTGCGCGATCAGTCCGGTTTCGCGCGGCGCCGGCCCCGAACCGAGGCCACAATGTGGGTCACCACAAAGCCCAGAACCGCGGCGCAGACAATCGACGGTCCGGCCGGCGTATCCAGTCGATAGGCGCCGGCGAGGCCCGCCAGCGCGGCCAGCGCGCCGATGCCCGCCGCGGCGACGACCATGGTCTCGGGTGTGCGCGACAGCGGCCGCGCGGCCGCGGCGGGGATGATCAGCATCGCCGCGATCAAAAGCGCGCCGACGACCTTGATCGCGACGGCGACCGTGATTGCAAGCGCCAGCGACAGGATCAGCCCTTCGCGGCGCGGGTCGATGCCGCTGGCATAGGCCAGCTCTTCGTTCAGCGTGGCCGTCAGAAGCGCCGACCATCGCCAACCGACAAGCCCCACCACAACTGCCGCACCGCCCCAGATGACCGCAATATCGCCGCGCGACACCGCCAGGATATCGCCGAAAAGAAAAGCCATCAGATCGACCCGGACCCCCGAAAGAAAGGCCGCCGCGACAAGGCCCAGCGCCAGCGCCGAATGCGCCAGAACGCCAAGGATCGTATCGGCACCGTGGCCGCGGCCGGATAGCGCGGTGACGGCAAGCGCCATCGCCAGCGCCACGCCCATCGCGCCGGCAAAGACCGAGATGCCGATGCCCAGCGACAGCGCAACGCCAAGGATCGCGGCATGGGCCGTGGCATCGCCGAAATAGGCCATCCGCCGCCAGACCACGAAGCCGCCCAGAGGCGCTGCGGCAATCGCCACGCCGATACCCGCCAGAACCGCGCGCAGCATGAAGTCGTCAAGGGTCATCGTGCCGTCTCTGCCTTGTCATGGTCATGGTCATGTGCGTGGTCGTGCCCCGCGCCGTGGTGGTGATGCCCGTGATGGCCATGCCCCGGATCGTGGCTATGCCCGTGATCGTGCGCATGGTCGTGATCGTGGCGGTAAAGCGCCAGTGCCCCGCCGGTTCCGGTGCCGAATAGCGCGCGGTATTCCGGCGCCGAGGAAACGACCGCGGGCGTGCCTTCGCAGCAGACATGGCCGTTGAGGCAGATGACCCGGTCCGAGGCGCTCATCACCACATGCAACTCGTGGCTGATCATCACGACGGCGCAGCCGGTTTCGGCGCGCACCTCCTCGATCCGCCGGTAGAAGGCCGCGGAGCCGGGCTGATCCAGACCCTGTGTCGCCTCGTCCAGAAGCAGGATATCCGGTTCGCCGACAAGCGCGCGGGCCAGAAGGATGCGCTGGAACTGCCCGCCCGAAAGCGCCGACATCTGCCGCCCGGTCAGGTCGGCGACGCCGGCGCGGTCCAGCGCCGCATCGACCGCCTCGCGGCTGACCGCGCGCGGCAGCCGCAGGAACCGTTCGACCGTCATCGGCAGGCTGGCGTCGATATGCAGCTTTTGCGGAACATAGCCGATCTTGAGCCCCGGCCTGTGCCGGACCCGCCCCGAACTTGGCCGGGTCGCGCCGATCATGGTGCGCAAAAGCGTCGTCTTGCCCGACCCGTTCGGGCCGACGATGGTGATGATCTCTGCCGGGTCCACCGACAGGCTGACCTCCTGCAGGACCACAAGGTTGCCAAAGCGGACGCTGACCGCGTCAAGCGCAACAAGGCTCATGGCGCCGCCTTTCGCGCGCAGCGCGGGCACAGCCCCTCGGCCTCGACCACGGTGCGTTCGATGACGAAACCGGTGGCCTCTGCGGCGCTGTCCAGCGCCCCGGCGCGGGCTTCGCCACGGGTTTCGGCGACCGCCTGGCATTGCCGGCAGATCATGAAGCCCGGATCATGGCTGGCGCCGGGATGGGCGCATGCGATGAAGGCGTTCAGCTTTTCCACCCGATGGGCAAGCCCCTGGCCAACCAGAAACTCCAGCGCGCGGTAGGCCACCGGCGGCTGGGAGCCAAAGCCGGCCTCGCGCAGCCGGTCGAGGATTTCGTAGGCGCCGAAGGCGCGGTGTTCGCGCAAGAGGATTTCCAGAACGGCGCGGCGCACCGGTGTGAACCGGGCGCCGGATGCCGCGCATTGCGCCTCGGCCGCCGCCAGCGCGGTTTCCTCGCATTTGCGGTGGTCGTGGCGGACGAAACCCAGCGGGTCCGGCGGTGCGGAGCTTGTCATGTTATAGTATATCGTTTACTGCAAGTTATGTTATACAATCACAAAGGTTCCGACATGTCCATTCCATCATGCTGGCTTTCACGCGGTCTTGCCTTGATTGCGCTGGCGCTTTGCCCCGCGGTCACGCGGGCCGGGGTGCCCGAGGTACAGGCCGACATCGCGCCGGTGCATTCCCTTGTTGCGCGGGTAATGGCCGGGGTGGGCGAACCGGGGTTGATCGTCGATGCCGGCGCCTCGCCGCACAGCTTCGCCTTGCGCCCCTCGCAGGCGCGTGCCTTGCAGGATGCCGATCTGGTGTTCTGGGTCGGGCCGGAACTGGAACCCTGGCTATCCGATGCCATGATCACGCTGACCGAAGACGCGGTTGCGATCGCGCTTTTCGATGCGCCGGAAACCCGGCGCCTTGCAGCCCGCGAGGCGGCGCTTTTCGATGGCGACCACGACCACGACCACGATCACGACCAGGGCGACGACCATGCGGAGGCGCAGGACGACGACCATGCGGAGGGGCACGACCACGGGGCAGACGACCCGCATGCCTGGCTCGACCCCGAGAATGCCATTGCCTGGCTGGGCGTGATCGCCGAAGCGCTGGCTGGCGCCGACCCCGCAATGCCGCGCTCTACCGGGCCAATGCCGCAGCCGGGGCGGGCGAGATTGCCGCCGTGGCGAAGGATGTCGATGCCCTGCTCGCGCCGGTCCGCGCGCAGCATTTCATCGTCTACCACGATGCGTTTCAGTATTTCGAAACCGCCTTTGGCCTGACCGCGGCCGGCGCCCTGTCAATCTCCGATGCCAGCCCGCCCAGCCCGGCGCGACTTGCCGATATCCGCGCGCGCGTGTCCGAAGGCTGCGATCACCTGCGCGCTGGCCGAACCGCAGTTTGACCCCGGCTTCTGGCCACGGTTTCTGAAGGCACCGGGCTTCGCTCCGGCGTCCTCGACCCGCTTGGCGCGGGGCTGGAACCTGGCCCGGGCCTTTACCCCGCGCTGCTGCAAGCCATGGGAAAGCGCCTTGTCGAGCTGCCTGAAATAGCGTTGCCCATGATATTTCAAGTATGAAGCAACAGAAGGTTCATGTATGAAAGAATTACGGCTTGCGCGACCCCGCCCGATCCTGCCACGGTTGACCGGCCGGGCGCCGCGCGGCCAAACCACGAACGATAGCGACAGGGAGACGAGGACCATGAAGAAACTGCTTGCCACAGTAACCGCGCTGGCGCTCAGCGCCGGGCTAGCCTCGGCCGAGGTCAAGGTCGGCATGATTACCACCTTGTCGGGTGGCGGGGCCGGGCTGGGCATCGACGTGCGCGACGGCTTCATGCTGGCGATCAAGCAATCGGGGCGCGACGATATCGACGTGATCATCGAGGACGATCAGCAAAAGCCCGACATCGCCGTCCAGATCGCCGACAAGATGATCCAGTCCGACCGGGTGCAGGTGATGACCGGCATCATCTGGTCGAACCTCGCGATGGCGGTGGTGCCGGCATCGGTCAATCAGGGCGTCTTTTACCTGTCGCCAAATGCCGGGCCGTCGCAGCTGGCCGGCGCCGGTTGCCACAAGAATTATTTCAACGTGGCCTGGCAGAACGACAACCTGCACGAAGCCGCCGGCGCCTATGCCAACAGCGCCGGCTATGCCAACAGCTTTATCCTGGCGCCCAATTACCCGGCCGGCAAGGATGCGCTGACCGGCTACAAGCGCTTCTTCAAGGGCGCCGTGGCCGGCGAGATTTATACTGAGCTTGGCCAGACCGACTATGCCGCCGAAATCGCGCAGATCCGCGCCTCGGGTGCGGACAGCGTCTTTTTCTTCCTGCCCGGTGGCATGGGCATTTCCTTTCTGAAGCAATATGCCGACAGCGGCGTCGGTATCCCGCTGATCGGGCCGGCCTTCAGCTTCGATCAGGGTATCCTTCAGGCCGTGGGCGACGCGGCGCTGGGCGTCGTCAACACTTCGCAATGGGCCAAGGATCTGGACAATGCGGCCAACAAGGCCTTTGTCGAAACCTTCCAGGCCGAATATGGCCGCCTGCCGTCGCTGTACGCCAGCCAGGGCTTCGACACCGCCAACCTGATGCTTTCGGCGCTGGCCAAGGCCGAGCCTTCGGATGCCGATGCCTTCCGCACAGCGCTTGAGGCGGCCGATTTCGCCTCTACCCGCGGGGCTTTCCGCTTTGGGCCCAACCACCATCCGATCCAGAACATCTATGCCCGCCGGGTGGTGAAGGAAGGCGACATCCTGACCAATGAAACCATTGGCACGGCACTGGAAGACCACGCCGATGCCTATGCGGCCGACTGCAAGATGTAGGTCAGACCAAGGCGCGGCCCGGTCGGGCCGCGCCGTCTTTTCGCAACGGCAACCTGACTGACGGCCACCGCATCGGTGGCGCGGTGGAGACGGGCGGATGATGCTTTTCGCCGAACAGGCGCTGAACGGGCTGCAGCTTGGCGTGATGCTGTTCCTGATGGCGGCCGGGCTGACGCTGATCTTCGGCGTCATGGGGCTGATCAACCTTGCCCATGGGTCGCTTTACATGGTCGGCGCCTTTGCCGCCGCGGCCGTGGCCGGGGCTACGGGATCGTTCCTTCTTGCGCTCATTGCATCGCTGGCTGCCGCCGCCGCCGCTGGCGCGTTGATCGAGGTGGTGGTGATCCGCAGGCTCTACGCGGCCGAACACCTTGATCAGGTGCTGGCCACCTTTGCGCTGATCCTGATCTTTTCCGAAGGCGTGCGCTGGCTCTTCGGCTCCTACCCGCTTTACCTCAACACGCCCGACCTCTTGTCGGGCCCGGTCACGCTGCCCGGCGGCATCGCCTATCCACGCTACCGTCTGGCGCTGATCGCCATCGGCCTTGGCGTCGGTGCGGCGCTGTGGTGGCTGATCGAGCGCACCCGCATCGGCATCCGCATCCGCGCCGGTGAAATGGACCGCGAGATGATCGCGGCGCTGGGCGTTGATATCAAACGGCTTTACACGCTGGTCTTCGCGCTGGGCGCGGCGCTCGCCGGTCTGGCCGGGGCGCTGGTCGGCGCGATCCAGTCGGTGCAGGTGGGCATGGGCGAGCCGGTTCTGATCCTGGCCTTCGTCGTCATCGTGATCGGCGGCATCGGGTCGATCCGCGGCGCCTTCGTGGGCGCGCTTCTGGTCGGCCTGACCGATACGCTGGGCGGGGTCTTTCTGCCGGAACTGTTGAAGCTGGTCACCGATCCCTCGTCGGCCACCGCCATCGGTTCGGCGTTGTCGTCGATGGCGATCTATCTGCTGATGGGTCTGGTGCTGATCTGGCGGCCGACCGGGCTTTTCGGGGCGCGGCCATGATCGGCGAGCGGTTTCTGACATGCGCGGTCATGGCGGCCCTGCTGGCGGTCGCGCTCGCCGCATGGGCGCTCGATGAACCTTTTACCATCACGCTTGCCACTCGGGTCGCGATCCTGGCGCTGGCGGCGGTCGGGCTGAACCTGGCGCTGGGCATCGGCGGGCTGGTCAGTTTCGGCCATGCGGCGTTTTTCGGCATCGGCGGCTATGCCATGGGCATCCTCGCCTCGCATGCGCAAAGCTTTACCCCGCTCGATCTGGGGCTTTTCAGCACCGCAGGCAGCACCGCGATGCCGGTGATCTGGATCGTGGCCGTTGTCGCGTCGTCGCTGGCGGCGCTGGTCATCGGCCTTTTGTCGCTGCGCACCAGCGGCGTCTATTTCATCATGATCACGCTGGCCTTCGCGCAGATGCTTTACTACTTCGCCATCTCGTGGCCGGCCTATGGCGGCGAGGATGGCCTTTCGATCTATGTGCGCAACCGCTTTGCCGGTCTGAACACGCTCGACCCGATCCAGTTCTTCGCGATCTGCTATGTCATCCTGCTGCTGGCGGTCTGGGGGTTCGGACGGCTCGCCGCCTCGCCCTTCGGCCTTGCCCTTGGCGCGGCGCGGCAGGTGCCCGCGCGGGTCGAAACCGTGGGCCTGTCGCCGCTGCGGCTGAAACTGGCGGCCTTCGTCATCTCCGGCGCGGTCACCGGGCTGGCCGGTGCGCTCTTTGCCGATCTCAACCGCTTCGTCAGCCCCGCGATGTTCGGCTGGCACCTGTCGGGCGAACTGATCGTGCTGATCATCCTCGGCGGGGTGGCGCGCAGCGTGGGTCCGGTCGTGGGTGCCGCCGTCTTCGTTATGCTGGAACGGTTCCTGGGCGGTCTGACGGAATTCTGGCAGATATGGCTGGGGGTCATCCTGCTGGTCATCGTGCTTTTCGCCCGTGGCGGCATCGTCGGGCTCGTTGCCCGCGAAAGGGGGCAGGGATGACCGCGCCGGTTCTGGCCACCGAGGGGCTGACCAAGGCCTTCGGCGCCCTGCGCGCCAGCGACCGGGTGTCGATCGACCTGCGCCCCGGCGAGATTCACGCCATCATCGGCCCGAACGGCGCCGGCAAATCGACGCTGATCCACATGATCAGCGGCGGGTTGCGCCCCGACGGGGGGCGGATCCTTCTGGCGGGCCGCGACGTGACGCGGGAAACGACCGCCGCCCGCGCCCGCGCCGGGCTGGGCCGGACCTTCCAGATATCCGCGCTCGCCATGCAGGACAGTGTGCTGCAGAACGCGGTTCTGGGCGCGCTGGGCGCAAGGGGTTCGCCCTGGCGCTTCTGGCGCCCCGCCCTGGCCGACCGGGCCCTGACCGACCGCGCGCTGGCCTGCCTGGAACGCGTGGGCCTGGCCGACAAGCGCGATGCCCGCGTCGCCGACCTCAGCCACGGCCAGCGCCGCCAGCTGGAGGTCGCCGTGGCGCTGACGCTGGGCCCCCGCGCCTTCGTGATGGACGAACCCATGGCCGGGCTTGGCGCCGGCGGCTCGGCGCGGCTGACACGGTTTCTGTCGGACCTGCGCACCGAGGCGCCCATCCTTCTGGTCGAACATGACATGGATGCGGTCTTTGCGCTGGCCGACCGGATCAGCGTGCTGGTCTATGGCCGGGTCATCGCCAGCGGAACCGTGGCCGATATCCGCGCCAGCGCCGAGGTGCGCGAAGCCTATCTGGGGGACGAGGCATGAGCCTTCTGCGCCTCGCCGCCGTCACCGCCCGCTATGGCGCAAGCCAGGCGCTTTTCGGCGTCGACCTGACGGTGGACGAGGGGCAGGTGGTGGCGCTGATGGGCCGCAACGGCAGCCAGGCGAACCACCACGGTCAAGGCGATCTGCCGGATGATCGCGGCCGGCGGCGATCTGCGCTTTGCCGGGCAGGACCTGTCGCGGCTCGCCTCTATCAGGCGGCGCGTGCCGGTATCCAGGCTGTGGTGCCGGAGGGGCGGCGCTGTTTCGCCGGGCTGACGGTGCGCGAAACCTGCTGGCCGCCGCGCGTCCGGGGCGATGGACGCAGACCCGGGTCGAGGCGCTTTCCCCGGCTCGGCGAACGGCGTGACCAGCGCGCGGCCTCGCTTTCGGGCGGCGAGCAGCAGTCTCGCCATCGGCCGGGCGCTGATGACCAATCCGCGCCTTCTGATCCTCGACGAGGCGACCGAGGGCTCGCCCCCATCGTCGAGCAGGAAATCTGGGCCGCGATCCGCGAACTGAAGGCCGGGGAGCGCGATGGCGATCCTGCTGGTCGACAAGTCGCTGAAGGAACTGGCGGGCGTCGCCGACCGCGCCGTCGTGCTGGTGCGCAGCCAGACCGTCTGGTCAGCCCGATGCCCGAACTGACGCCCGAACTGCGCGAACGCTATATCGGCGTCTAGCCAACGCCACCCGCAGCCGCCGCCCGACCGGCACGCGTTCGCGCCCCCGCCTGGCGTGAGGCGGCACCATCGTCCACCAGGGTCAACACGCTGCACGCCGACGGCCTCGGCTCCGTCCGCGCGGTGAGCGATGAGGCGGGGCTGGCGGCGGAGCGTTCCACCTACCGGCCGTTCGGGGAGGAGGCGGAACAACTTCTTTCGCTCGGGACGCCGAAGGAAACCAAGGGCTTCATCGGCGAGCCCTTCGACGACACATCCGGCCTGCAATACCTCAACGCAAGATACTACGACCCCAGGCTCGGCCTGTTCATCCAGCCGGACTGGTGGGAGGTGACGAGGCGCGGAGTGGGGACGAACAGGTACAGCTATAGCTTCAACGATCCGGTGAATGGGCGGGACCCGAGTGGGCATGACGCTTTTTATCCAGCCGGAACTGCAGGGCTCGAAGCTGCAGGACCTACCGAGCGCGATGAAATCTACCGAAAAAACGTAGAAACACACACAGAACTTGCAAAGCAGTTCATAGAAGAGGAGCGCGATCCAGAGGATATCCAATACCCTCGATGCTGCTGCATGCTGAGGAGAACTGGGATCACGACCTCGGATGCTCCTAGCCGAGGCGGCCACCGGCGCAGCCTATCTGGCACTAGGAGCGCGGAGATCTTCCTCTCTGGAAAGCGCCGTTGCCGAAGACCTGCAGTCCGCTTGCAACGACCCGTTATCAGACTTTGCGGAACTAGACGCAGCTGAGACTCGCGCCATAGTTGACTACCCCACAAGAATTCACTGTCGTATGTTGGCGACACCCACGTTTATGCTATCAGGGATGCGCAAGGAAACATCCACAAGATCGGCGAGTCCGCGCAAGACCAGAGTGACAGATGGAGCGTCAATACGAGCCTGAACAGCAGCGCGGCAATTGACCAAGAAGACGGGTGACCCGACGTCCCCAAGTGGCCTGCCGCTTGACTTCAAGATCGCCTGATTTTGCTCGCTGGGCAAGCGTTTTTCGCCCCGAGCGGTGTCTGTCGTCGCGCAAACGGCCGAAGTCGGGTGGATCAAGCCTCGAACCCGCAGCATTCTGGCCCGGCAGAGCCGCTTTCCGCGCGGCAGACGGACTGTCCTGCCGCTTTCGTTCAGCTTGGGCATGGATCGTGGTCATGCGCATGACGGAGGCGTTCGAGGGCGGCGGATGGCGGCAAGGACGGCCCCGCACCATCGGGCCGGTGACGGCGACCTCGGCCAACTGGAAGGTAATGGCGCGGGCGTGGCGGACGACGCGGCCGATCTTGATCAGCTTGAGTTGCAGGCTGGTCAACGACCAGTCCGCCATGGCCTCGGGCAGTTCGATGCAGCGCAGGAAGGTTGCCAGGTTGTAGGCCAGCGCGTGCAGTTGCAGCCGCACCTCGTTGTGCCGGAACTTCCGGCATGACAGCCGCGTCCAGCGAAAGGCATATTTGCCTTCCTTGATGTGCTGCTCTGCGGTGCCGCGCTGGTTGTAGAACCTCACCACCCAGTCTGGCTCCATCGGCAGGTTGGTGACGATGAAGCCGACTTTGGGGAACAGCTCGCCCGGATGCCATTCGATCTTGGCGATGACGCGGCGCGGCTTGTCCCAGGACGCCGCCGATGCTCGAAGTCCTCAAGAAAGAACCGTTTGACCTTGGTCAGCGAAGGCCGTCCCACGGGCGTGTCAGCCGATGCGCGATCTTCGCAAGACGGCGTTGGCGGGCAGACGGATGGCGTAGAAGAACTGGCTTCTTCCAGCCGCATATAGATCGCGGGGATCGCGTAGGCAGCGTCGGCGGAAGGCGTCCGCAAGGTCGCGGCCAGCATATCGGGCAATGACGGGATCGGACATCCCGCCAGCCATCGGCGCTGTGGACATTGCCGTTACGCAGGGCGCAGCGCTCCAGCATGCCAAACTGGTTGAACAAGAAGATGGGGTGATAGCAGGTGCAGTCGAAATGCCCGTTCCAGGCAGCACCTTCCTGATCGCCGTGGGTGGGGCTGACCGAGCTGTCCATGTCCAGCACGATGTATTTCAAACCAGTGCGGTCATGAAACCGGTCGATCCATTGGCCGTTCAGATCAGCCAGCGCCGCCCGGTTCGCGGCCAGAGCCAGCGTCTCGGTCTCGAACCGTCATCTGCGATGCCGAAGCAGCTTGCGCCTCGACGGCCCTGCCGCCAACGACCTGACGCATCACGGGATCGAGGGCTTGGTCGGCATCGTTCACATCCTCGTATCCGGCCAGTCGTCCGAACACCGATTGCCGGAACAATCCGTCAAGCCGATGGAGCGTGTTCTTCCCGGTGCGGCTGTCTCGCGGCGCCTCCGACGCCAGATTGGACAGGCCGAGCACGTCATCAAGCTCGCGCATCACCAGCAGGCCGTCACAGACTGATCTGCGCACCACGGAACTCCAGACGCACACGGCGGTCGAAATCAACCCGATCTCCCCGCGCCAAGCCCGCACCCTCCAGGTGATCCATGAAACGCGCCCCTCGCAGCCGTCAACGCCATGATTTATATGCGAAATATCACGATTACGACAGCGAAATCAGCGACTTACTTGGAGAATGTGGGATCGACCTTCTTCATCTTCTGCGTCTGCACCCTTCACGACAATAGTCAAGTTCCCCTGAGGGTCGGCTAGATTCACGGGATCATTGAAGGAATAGCTGTACCGGTTCGTCCCCACCCCCGACTGCGTCACCTCCCACCAGTCGGGCTGGATAGACGACATCCCCAGCCTGGGGTCGTAGTATCTTGCGTTGGTGTGCAGGCCGGACGTGTCGTCGAAGCGTTCGCCGATGACTTTGGTTTCCTTCGGTGTCCCGAGCGAGAGCCGCTGTTCCGCCGCCTCCCCGAACGGCCAGTAGGTGGAACGCTCCGCCGCCAGCCCCGCCTCATCGCTCACCGCGCAGGCTGTCCCGGCCCTCCGCTCGCGCGTCGGGTGTTCGGCGCAGACGGGCTTCCACCGGAGGCCCGTCCGGGCGAACACCACACCGGGCGGTCTGCGTGGAAGCGTGTAGGGCCGCTTCCAGGGAGTTGGGTTGGGGTCGGCGCGTTGTACAGCCGGCACGGCACCCTGTCCCGACGGGTTTGGATTGCTTGCGCCCGACTGCTATGGCTGCGTGCCACGAATGTCGGGGGGAACAGGGCTCCACGGCTTGCTGTCAGATCGAAGTCATTTTCGGCGTATTAGCCCATTCTCCAAGTAAGTCGCTGATTTCGCTGTCGTAATCGTGATATTTCGCATATAAATCATGGCGTTGACGGCTGCGAGGGCGCGTTTCATGGATCACCTGGAGGGTGCGGGCTTGGCGCGGGGAGATCGGGTTGATTTCACGACCGCCGTGTGCGTCTGGAGTTCCGTGGTGCGCAGATCAGTTCAGACGGTGGCCTGCTGGTGATGCGCGAGCTTGATGACGTGCTCGGCCTGTCCAATCTGGCGTCGGAGGCGCTGCGAGACAGCCGCACCGGGAAGAACACGCTCCATCGACGACAGTTGTTCCGGCAATCGGTGTTCGGACAGCTGGCCGGATACGAGGATGTGAACGATGCCGACCGCTTGGCCCTCGATCCCGTGATGCGTCAGGTCGTTGGCGGCAGGGCCGTCGAGGCGCAAGCTGCTTCGGCATCGCAGATGCGACGGTTCGAGACCGAGACGCTGGCTCTGGCCGCGAACCGGGCGGCGCGGCCGATCTGAACGGCCAATGGATCGACCGGTTTCATGACCGCAGCAGGTTTGAAATACATCGTGCTGGACATGGACAGCTCGGTCAGCCCACCCACGGCGATCGGAAGGTGCTGCCTGGAACGGGCATTTCGACTGCACCTGCTATCACCCCATCTTCTTGTTCAACCAGTTTGGCATGCTGGAGCGCTGCGCCCGCCGTAACGGCAATGTCCGCGCCGATGGCTGGCGGGATGTCCTTGATCCCGTCATTGCCCGATATGCTGCGGCCGCGACCTTGGTGGACGCTTCTTCCGGGCCGACGCTGCCTACGCGATCCCGCGATCTATATGCGGCTGGAAGAAGCCAGGTTCTTCTACGCCATCCGTCTGCCCGCCAACGCCGTCTTGCGCGAGAAGATCGGCGCATCGGCTGACACGGCCCGTGGGACGGCCTTCGCTGACCAAGGTCAAACGGTTCTTCGAGGACTTCGAGTATCAGGCGGCGTCCTGGGACAAGCCGCGCCGCGTCATCGCCAAGATCGAATGGCATCCGGGCGAGCTGTTCCCCAAAAGTCGGCTTCATCATCACCAACCTGCCGATGGAGCCAGACTGGGTGGTGAGGTTCTACAACCAGCGCGGCACCGCAGAGCAGCATCAAGGAAGGCAAATATGCCTTTCGCTGGACGCGGCTTGTCATGCCGGAAGTTCCGGCGCAACGAGGTGCGGCTGCAACTGCACGCGCTGGCCTACAACCTGGCAACCTTCCTGCGCTGCATCGAACTGCCCGAAGGCCATGGCGGACTGGTCGTTGACCAGCCTGCAACTCAAGCTGATCAAGATCGGCGCCCGCGTCGTCCGCCACGCCCGCGCCATTACCTTCCAGTTGGCCGAGGTCGCCGTCACCGGCCCGATGGTGCGGGCCGTCCTTGCCGCCATCCGCCGTCTTCGAACGCCTCCGTCATGCGCATGACCACGATCCATGCCCAAGCTGAACGAAAGCGGCAGGACAGGTCCGTCTGCCGCGCGGAAAAGCGGCTCTGCCGGGCCAGAATGCTGCGGGTTCGAGGCTTGATCCACCCGACTTCGGCCGTTTGCGCGACGACAGACACCGCTCGGGGCGAAAAACGCTTGCCCAGCGAGCAAAATCAGGCGATCTTGAAGTCAAGCGGCAGGCCACTTGGGGAATGTCGGTTCATCCACGTTCCCCGTCGGTTGTTGGCATGAAGCCGGTTTCGCTGCGCCAAGTGGCAAGTGCATCAAGGTCAGCAGCAGTAGCAATCTCTTGCTCCGGCAGGGCGTCCTGGTCTTTCGGGTCGACCGGTCGGCCATCGACACGCACTTCGTAATGGAGGTTCGGGCCGCTCACGAGCCCTGTCGCGCCGACCGCGCCAATCTCGTCGCCCGCCTTGACCCGCGTTCCGACGCGAACGTCTTCAGCAATCTCAGAGAGATGCGCATATCGCGTGACGACCCCACCGCCGTGGTCGATGTCGATCGTGATGCCATAACCGCGGATCGAGCCCGCAAAGATCACCCGACCGGCACCAGTCGCCGAAACCTCGGTCCCCACGGGGGCCGCGTAATCGATCCCGGTATGCATTCGAACTCCGCCCAGCACGGGATGGTTCCGGCGGCCAAAGACGGACGACAGGCGGGCACCAAGGATGGGGGCCGCGGAACGCTGCACGGCTTCGCCATCTTCAAAGACGATGACCGGACCAGCGGCTTCGGTCGCAACAAGTTCGAGGACGCGATCAGTAAGCTCCAGCCGTGCGTAACTCAGGCGCGGCTCTCCCGCGATGCTGCCATCGGGAAGCTGATCTTCTTGCCAGACCAGCGCGAAAGTCTCTCCACCTTTGAGGTCGCGCCTGAAATCGACCTGGCCCGCAAGAAGTGCTGTCAGGTCAACCGCAAAGCGTTCCGGTGCATTCCGGGCCGTCAAAGCGTCGTAAAGGGTTCCGTCTAAGGTTAAGGTCTCACCCCGGTCCGTCACATGAACCGGTGGGTCAAGCCGTTGTGCTGCGATCGGCCCGTCGAAGGTGAGGGCAATTTCTACTCCATCTTCCACGAACAGTGAAAGGCGTGTCAGCGATGCCGGATCCCCGGACGCTGCCGTCCATTTGATCCGGTGACCAGGTCGCAGGTCGGTCAGGTCATAGACCCCAGAAAGTGCCAGTGCGGCTTCTGCCCGGATCGTCGCGGGGATTCCTGCGTGACCAAGGACGCTGTCCAAAGTGTCACCGGGGGCGATCGTGTCGATATGCAAAAGGCAGTAGATTCCCACATTCTCCAAGTAAGTCGCTGATTTCGCTGTCGTAATCGTGATATTTCGCATATAAATCATGGCGTTGACGGCTGCGAGGGGCGCGTTTCATGGATCACCTGGAGGGTGCGGGCTTGGCGCGGGGAGATCGGGTTGATTTCGACCGCCGTGTGCGTCTGGAGTTCCGTGGTGCGCAGATCAGTTCAGACGGTGGCCTGCTGGTGATGCGCGACTTGATGACGTGCTCGGCCTGTCTCAATCTGGCGTCAGGAGGCGCTGCAGAGACAACCGCACCGGGAAGAACACGCTCCATCGGCTTGACGGATTGTTCCGGCAATCGGTGTTCGGACGACTGGCCGGATACGAGGATGTGAACGATGCCGACAGCAGCCCTCGATCCCGTGATGCGTCAGGTCGTTGGCGGCAGGGCCGTCGAGGCGCAAGCTGCTTCGGCATCGCAGATGGACGGTTCGAGACCGAGACGCTGGCTCTGGCCGCGAACCGGGCGGCGCTGGCCGATCTGAACGCGGCCAATGGATCGACCGGTTTCATGAGCCACCCGGCAGGTTTGAAATACATCGTGCTGGACATGGACAGCTCGGTCAGCCACCCACGGCGATCAGGAAGGTGCTGCCTGGAACGGGCATTTCGACTGCACCTGCTATCACCCCATGCTGCTTGTTCAACCAGTTTGGCATGCTGGAGCGCTGCGCCCTGCGTAACGGCAATGTCCACAGCAGTGGCTGGCGGGATGTCGCCCGGTCCGTCGTTGCCCGATATGCTGGCCGCGACCTTGGTGGACGCTTCTTCCGGGCCGACGCTGCCTACGCGATCCCCCGCGATCTATATGCGGCTGGAAAAGCCAGGTTCTTCTACGCCATCCGTCTGCCCGCCAACGCCGTCTTGCGCGAGAAGATCAGCGCATCGGCTGACACGGCCCGTGGGACGGCCTTCGCTGACCAAGGTCAAACGGTTCTTCGAGGACTTCGAGTATCAGGCGGCGTCCTGGGACAAGCCGCCGCGTCATCCGCCAAGATCGAATGGCATCCGGGCGAGCTGTTCCCCAAAGTCGGCTTCATCGTCACCAACCTGCCGATGGAGCCAGACAAGTGGTGAGTTCTACAACCAGCACCGGCACCCGCGAAGAGCAGCACATCAAGGAAGGCAAATATGCCTTTCGCTGGACGCGGCTGTCATGCCGGAAGTTCCGGCACAACGAGGTGCGGCTGCAACTGCACGCGCTGGCCTACAACCTGGCAACCTTCCTGCGCTGCATCAAACTGCCCGAGGCCATGGCGGACTGGTCGTTGACCAGCCTGCAACTCAAGCTGATCAAGATCGGCGCCCGCGTCGTCCGCCACGCCCGCGCCATTACCTTCCGCCGGGTCGCCGTCACCGGCCCGATGGTGCGGGCCGTCTTGCCGCCATCCGCCGTCTTCGAACGCCTCCGTCATGCGCATGACCACGATCCATGCCCAAGCTGAACGAAAGCGGCAGGACAGGTCCGTCTGCCGCGCGGGGAAAGCGGCTCTGCGAGGCCAGAATGCTGCGGGTTCGAGGCTTGATCCACCGACTTCGGCCGTTGCGCGACGACTTGAACACCCGCTCGGGGCGAAAAACGCTTGCCCAGCAGGCAAAATCAGGCGATCTTGAAGTCAAGCGGCAGGCCACTTGGGAATGTCGGGTGATTACCTAGAGAAATTGAGAATACTCTCCACGAAGAAAAACCAATCGTGCTAGAGGGTGTGTTAGAAAACACGGATGAATCCTGGAAAAAGGCAAGCAAAAGATCTCCAGGATCTTATCAACGGACATGTTTTTTCAAGAGGATGAAAAGCTAAATATCGTCGCGCATAGTCACGGAGGCAATGTCGTAAAAGAATATACAGGGTTATATGGAGTCCGTCGCCGTCGACCATTCAATAGTTACACTTGGAACCCCTCAACGACCTGACTATGTTCAGAATACGGAAATGCTTCGCAATCACATCCACCTATACTCGAGTTTTGACGTGATCGCTCCTTTGGGGGAGGTTTGGATGGCTCAACCCTAAATGTCACAAAGTACAGAGGGGCTGGGATTATCGATAAATCGAAGAGAGTAACTAATATCGATGCTTCCGAGTTTCCTGGAACGTCGCTTCTCGACCAGAAAGAATTGTTAGATACTGGCCCAAAATCGTCGCACAGCGACTTAGCTGAATCCAGAGATGCGGAAATCGTACGTCCATCCAGAAATTCGATTGAGGGAGGTGAGATGAAAAAATTGTTGGAAGCGCGTTAGCGGTTCTTCTGGCATTCGCTGCCCTAGAGGAATTTCCTATCGGTGAAACGATTCTCCGTCTCTAAGCGGGGCTGACGAGGTTAGAATTAACCTACCGCGATACATTGTCCCTCGGGAGATCGTTTTTGAGGGTTGGCCCTTGCCAGGCGGTGATTTTGGAATGTGGTCAGATCCACACGCACGTGCATCGATTGCTCAGCGCGGTTTCCTTATTAATCATAGTGGCGAGAGCGTTGATTTCTATTATGGGGCTTTTGACGTGAACTACCGATTTGAATTCGACTTGAGAAGTCACTATTTGGTGGTGGTCAAAGGGTGGAAAATCATCTAAAATTTCTTTCGATGGCGCGAATTTAGTTCCGTTGGCCCGAGATGTCGCGCCGGTGTTTGTTGGCGCCGTTGCAGATAAAGCCGTTTTCTTTCACTGGGAGCAATGGCATCTGATCGCATTGATAGCTCGGCGGAGACAGGAGTGGCGCTCGCCCTTGTGAAACTTCCGTTCGAAGATTCGCAGGACAAATTGTTGACGATAGAACGAGTCAGCGTTGGACTGAGATTGTGAGCCTATTGAAGAGCAACCACAATACCGATTCGTATCAGGCAAGGTTTTTGTAGATCAAGGTGGCGCCCAACGTTGGAGTTCTGGGAGCGAACTCTCGGTCGAACCTGTAGTTGAGGAGTCGTTGCCTGCTTTGTCGCAATTGACCTAAACTGTCCACTTCACCTTCTTTCCGTGCTATTGTCGGGAAGGAGCGTCTGTAAGATGCTGATGAACAATGTCGATTCCGATTCGCGTTCCCAGCCGCTCCCGCCAAAGCGCGCGAGCGGCAAGCGCCCTGTGTCGGAACTCGCCAAAGGCATGTCCTACATGCGCCGCTTCACGAACCGGCGCGGTGAGGTGATGGAACGTGACGTTCTGCCCTACAAGGGTCGCCTCTATGTGATCACCAATAGCCTGCTCATCGACTACGAACTCCGCGACCCACCTGCTTCGACGATCATCCCTGCTAATCGGGACTTCACCGGCGTCAATACCGCCATCATCGAAGCCCTCGAAAGCTTTGGGCGCTACTGGCGTGACTTCGACAAGGGCGTGAAACCAGCGCCCCACCTGCGAAAGTTGCCTCTGAAACTGTCGCACGGCGTGATTGCTGACGACATCTACATGAACGCGGACACCGTAGTTGAGCGTTCGGGCCGCGACGGCAAGGAATGGCCGTTTGAAACGCGGTATGAGTTTGCGAGCGGCGCGCCCCGCACGATGCGCTTCGACCGCAAGGCGTTCGTGCAGGTGATGAAAGTCGCGACGGAGATCAATTTTCAGAGTGATCCGGTCTGCTTCCACTACAAGCATGGTCTGAGGTGCCCCTAGATTTGTAGACGCTTTGCCCCCTAACTTTGAGGCTAGGAGGCCGACATGGGGACAAGCAACTACAGCGACGAGTTCAAGCGGGATGCGGTGCATCAGATCACGGTGCGTGGGTATCCAGTTCGGGAGGTTTCCCGGCGGTTGGGCGTGAGCACTCATTCTTTGTACAAGTGGATGAAGCTGTTCGGGGAACTATCGCCGAAGACGTCAGGCGTGGACCACGAGGCCGAGAACCGGCGCCTCAAGCGCGAACTGGCCAGGGTGACCGAGGAGCGCGATATTCTAAAAAAGGCAACGGTGTACTTCGCGCGAGGGTCCCAATGAAGTACGCCTTTATTCGGGAGCATTGCGGCGAGTTCGGCATCCGGGCCATGTGCCGGGTGCTTCGGGTCCATGTCTCCGGCTTCTACGCCTGGCTTAAGGAACCGTTAAGCCGCCGTGCGCAGGAAGATGTGCGCCAGACCGAGCTGATCCGGCGGGCCTGGGCCGAGAGTGGCAAGGTCTATGGTTACCGGAAGCTGACGGATGACCTACGCGATCAGGGCGAGAGCATCTCGGAGAACCGTGTGGCCCGGCTGGCATCGCTCGCCGGGATTGCAGCACAGGTAGGCTACAGACGCCGCCCGGGGCGCTACGGCGGAAAGCCAGCCATCGTGGCCGAGAACAGGCTGGATCAGCAGTTCAAGGTCGCCGAACCAGATCAGGTCTGGGTGACGGACATCACCTACATCAAGACCCACGAAGGCTGGCTTTATCTCTGCGTCGTTATCGACCTGTTCTCGCGCCGTGTGGTCGGCTGGTCCGCCCAGTCCCGCATGACTTCGGACCTCGCTCTACAGGCCTTGCTGATGGCCGTCTGGCGACGCAAACCTGCGGGAAAGGTCACGGTGCATTCTGACCAGGGCTCCCAATTCACCGGCCGTGAGTGGCAGATGTTTCTTCATCAGCACAACCTGGAACCCAGCATGAGCCGGCGCGGCAACTGCCACGACAACGCTGTGGCCGAGAGCTTCTTCCAGTTGCCGAAACGGGAACGGATCAGGCGCCAGACATATCCAACCCGTGACGACGCAAGACGGGACGTGTTCGACTACATCGAGCTCTTCTACAACCCGAAGCGCAAGCATACGAACAACGGCATGCTGTCGCCCGTCGACTTCGAGCACAGACAGCTCAAACTGAACAAGGCAGGTGTCTAGGAAATCAGGGGCACCTCAGTGGCTGAAAATCTGCCGCTTAGCGAAGGTATGAAAATCTATGAGAAGTCCCATTGGAGCGGGCGATGAGATTCGAACTCACGACCCTAACCTTGGCAAGGTTATGCTCTACCCCTGAGCTACGCCCGCATCCTTGGGTGAGGCGTGATCTAGGAAATCCGGCCGGCGGCTGCAAGAGGAAAATCGCCGGCGCCGCGAAAAACTTTCGCCGCTTCGCCCGGCTGCCCGCCTTTGCAAGCGAAGGGGGCGGGCGACGATTCGGGCGCATGTGCGGTGTGGCGCGGCGCCAGCCCGGCACCGATCCGCGCGCGCCGCGCGGGCCAGGCACCGGCCCATGCCGCCCGGCACGGCGCGCAGCGCGGAATAGTCTGGGAAAACAAGGCTTTGCCGGGGCGCGGAAAGCGGCCGCAGGCTCGGCGAAAACCAGCCGAGGCAGCCCCCGGGCGCCACTGGATTATTCCCCTGTTTTCAGTAGTTTGCGCTGCGAAGGCAATGTTGCCTTCTTTGCGGCCCGAGGCCGCGTTACTGGAGTAAACTCATGAAGAAGATCGTTCTGACCCTCAGCGTTGTGTCCGCTCTTGCTGCGGTTCAGGCCATGGCCCAGACCGCCATCGAAGATGCCGATGGCAACGGCACCTATTCGATGGACGAGATGAAGGTCGCCTATCCGGATCTGACCGAAGAGGTCTTCGGTCAGGCTGACGCCAATGCCGACGGCGCGCTGGATGCCGACGAGCTGGCCGCCGCGCGCGAGGCCGGCCTGATCCCGGCCTGATCGCCAGCGATCTGACACCGGATGGCCGTCGCGAAAGCGGCGGCCATTTCGTTTGGGGCGGGGGGTCGGGATGGCCGGCCCGGTCGCGGAGCGGCTGTTACTCCAGCTCGACCAGCAGGTCCTTCGCCTCGATCTGGCTGCCGGGATGGACATGGACGGTCTTCACCACCGCCTCACGGTCGGTGTGAATGCCGGTTTCCATCTTCATCGCCTCGATGGTCAGCAACAGATCGCCCGGCATCACCTTTTGCCCGGCCGTCACCGCCACCGAGGCGATGGAGCCCGGCATCGGCGCGCCGATATGGGCGGGGTTGCCTTCGGCCGCCTTGGGTTTGGCGGCGGTCTTCGACTTGATCAGCCGGTTCGGCACGCGGATGACACGCGGCTGGCCGTTCAGCTCGAAGAAGACCTTGACCTCACCGTCGTCATTGGTCTCGCCCACCGCCTGAAGCCGGATTTCAAGGGTCTTGCCGGGATCGATCTCGGCCGTGATTTCCTCGCCCGGTTCCATCCCGTAGAAGAAGTTGCGGGTGGGCAGCGTGCGCACCGGGCCGTACTGGCGGTGCCGGCCCATGTAGTCGAGGAAGACCTTGGGGTACATCAGATACCCGTTCAGATCCTCGTCATCCAGCTTGAAGCCCTCCAACTCCTTGCTGACCCGGGCGCGCACCGTTTCCAGATCGACCGGCGGCAGATGCGCGCCGGGCCTGTCGGTGCTGGGCTTTTCATCCTTCAGCACCTTTTTCAGGATACCGGCCGGCCAACCGCCCGGCGGCTGGCCGAGGTTGCCGCGCAGCATATCCACGACGCTGTCGGGAAAGGCCACGTCGACCTTCGGATCCTCGACCTGGGCGCGGGTCAGCCCCTGCGCCACCATCATCAGCGCCATGTCGCCCACCACCTTCGACGAAGGTGTGACCTTCACGATGTCGCCGAAGATGGCATTGGCATCGGCATAGGCCTGCGCCACCTCGTGCCAGCGCTCTTCCAGGCCGAGGCTGCGGGCCTGGGCCTTGAGATTGGTGAACTGGCCACCGGGCATTTCGTGCAGATAAACCTCCGATGCCGGTGCCTCCAACCCGCTTTCAAAGGCCGAATACTGGGCGCGCACCCCTTCCCAGTAGTTGGAGATTTCGCGGATCGCGGCGATATCGAGCCCGGTATCGCGGTCGGTATGGCGCAGCGCCTCGACGATCGAGCCCATGCAGGGCTGCGAAGTGCCGCCGGAAAACGCATCCATCGCCGCGTCGACGGCATCGACACCGGCATCGCAGGCCGCCAGAACCGTCGCCCCGGCAATGCCCGAAGTGTCATGGGTGTGGAAATGGATCGGCAGGCCGACCTCTTCCTTCAGCGCCTTGATCAGCTGGCGTGCGGCGGCGGGTTTCAAAAGCCCCGCCATGTCCTTCAGCCCCAGAACATGCGCCCCGGCGCCCTTCAGCGCCTTGCCCATCGCCACATAGTACTTCAGGTCATACTTGGCGCGCGCGGGGTCGAGGATATCGCCGGTATAGCAGATCGTGCCTTCGCAAAGCTTGCCGTTTTCCACCACCGCATCCATCGCGACGCGCATGTTCTCGACCCAGTTGAGGCTGTCGAAGACACGAAAGACGTCAACGCCGGTCACAGCCGCCTGCCGGACGAAGGCCTGCACCACATTGTCGGGGTAATTGGTATAGCCGACGCCGTTCGAGGCGCGCAGCAGCATCTGCGTCATCACGTTGGGCATGGCCGTGCGCAGGTCGCGCAGCCGCTGCCAGGGGCATTCCTGCAAGAAGCGGTAGGCCACGTCGAAAGTCGCGCCGCCCCAGCATTCGACGCTGAAGAGTTGCGGCAGATGCGCGGCATAGGCGGGCGCCACGCGGATCATGTCGATCGAGCGCATGCGCGTGGCCAGCAGGCTTTGGTGCCCGTCGCGCATGGTCGTGTCGGTCAAGAGAACCTTGCGTTCGCGCGCCATCCAGTCGGCCACCGCCTGCGGGCCTTTCTGTTCCAGCAGGTTGCGCGTGCCAAGCGCGGGGTCGTGCCGGGGCTGCGGGGCGCGCGGCGCCTTGATATCGGCGGGCGGTTTCGGCCGGCCGGCGGTTTCGGGATGGCCGTTCACGGTGATGTCGGCGAGATAGACGAGGATCTTGGTCGCCCGGTCGCGCCGCTTGCGAAACTGGAAAAGCTCCGGCGTGGTGTCGATGAACTTGGTCGTATAGGTGTCGTTCAGGAACGTCGGGTGTTTCAGCAGGTTTTCGACAAAGGCGATGTTTGTCGAAACACCACGGATGCGAAACTCGCGCAGGGCGCGGTCCATCCGGGCGATGGCCTGCCCCGGGGTCTGGGCCCAGGCGGTGACCTTGACCAGCAGGCTGTCGTAATAGCGGGTGATGACGCCGCCGGAATAGGCGGTGCCGCCATCCAGCCGGATGCCCATGCCGGTCGCCGAGCGATAGGCGGTGATGCGGCCGTAATCGGGGATGAAGTTGTTCAGCGGGTCCTCGGTCGTCACGCGGCATTGCAGCGCGTGGCCCTTCAGTTCCACATCCTGCTGGCGGGCGACACCGGTGGCCTCGGCCATGGTCTTGCCTTCGGCGATCTTGATCTGCGCCTGCACGATATCGATGCCGGTCACCTGTTCGGTGACGGTGTGTGCGACCTGAACGCGGGGATTGACCTCGATGAAGTAGAACGCGCCGGTGTCCATATCCATCAGAAATTCGACCGTGCCGGCGCATTCGTAATTCACATGGGCACAGATCTTGCGACCAAGCTCGCAGATTTCGGTACGCTGTTCTGCCGTCAGATAGGGGGCCGGCGCGCGTTCGACGACCTTCTGGTTGCGCCGCTGAACGGTGCAGTCGCGTTCGTAAAGGTGATAGATCGTGCCGTGCCGGTCGCCAAGGATCTGGACCTCGACATGGCGCGCGCGCTGGATCATCTTTTCCAGATAGCCTTCGCCATTGCCAAAGGCGGCCTCGGCCTCGCGCCGGCCCTCGCGGACCTTTTCGACCAGTTCCTCGGGCTTGGTGATCGGGCGCATGCCGCGCCCGCCGCCGCCCCACGAGGCCTTCAGCATCAGCGGATAGCCGATTTCGGCGGCCTCACGCTTGATCGCATCGAAATCGTCGCCCAGCACCTCGGTCGCCGGGATCACCGGAACGCCGGCGGCAATCGCCACCCGCCGCGCCGACGCCTTGTCGCCAAGCGCGCGCATGGTTTCGGCCTTCGGCCCGATGAAGGTGATGCCGGCCTTGTCGCAGGCTTCGACGAAATCGGGGTTCTCCGACAGAAGGCCATAGCCGGGGTGGATCGCATCCGCGCCCGACATCTTGGCGACACGGATGATCTCGGGGATCGACAGGTAGGCGCCCACCGGGCTCAGCCCCTCGCCGATGCGATAGGCCTCGTCGGCCTTGAAGCGATGCAGCGAAAGCTTGTCTTCCTCGGCAAAGACGGCGACCGTCTTCTTGCCCAGTTCGTTTGCCGCGCGCATCACGCGAATGGCAATCTCCCCACGGTTGGCGACAAGGATTTTCTTGAAGTCCGGCATCCGTTCCTCCCCATACGCACGGTCGGCACAATAGGCGCGCTGCGGTGCGGCGCAATCCCCAAAACCCCGGACATGTGAGGATTCGGTAAGATTTCGTTCGTGATATGCCCCCGGTGCCGGCGTTCTGCTGCACAAGCGAAGCAAATTCGCGGCAAAACGACTTCGGCTTCGTCAATCTGGTCGCCCCCGGTGCGCCGGCAGCCGCCCGGGGCCGGCTTCGGCAGTTCCGGAACAATATGCGAACACTTCTTTAACTTCCGCGCCATGCCGGTTAAAGTGGCGCCATGAGCGATTTCGACGAACAGGATGCCTTTGCCGAAGCCGCGCGGCCCTCGCTGTCGGCCCGCGCCATGGCGGCGCGCCCGGCGCCCTATCTGACCGATCTGAACCCCGCGCAACGCCAGGCGGTCGAGGCGCTGGACGGCCCTGTCCTGATGCTGGCCGGGGCAGGCACCGGCAAGACCAAGGCGCTGACCGCGCGGATCGTTCATCTTCTGGCCAGCGGCGGCGCCCGGCCGAACGAAATCCTGGCCGTGACCTTCACCAACAAGGCCGCGCGCGAAATGAAGGACCGGGTTCACCGGATGCTGGGCGCCGTGGTCGAGGGCATGCCCTGGATGGGCACCTTCCATTCGATCTGCGTCAAGCTGCTGCGCCGGCATGCCGAACTGGTCGGGCTGAAGTCGAACTTCACCATCCTCGATACCGACGATCAGGTTCGCCTGCTCAAACAGGTGATCGCCGCCGCCTCGATCGACGAAAAGCGCTGGCCCGCCCGTCAGCTTGCCGGCCTGATCGACAGCTGGAAAAACCGTGCCTTCACGCCCGAACGGGTGCCGTCGGCCGAGGCCGGCGCCTTCAACAACCGCGGAAGCGAGCTTTACGAGGCCTATCAGGACCGGCTGAAAACCCTCAACGCCGTCGATTTCGGCGACCTTCTTCTGCACATGGTCACGATCTTTCAGACCCATGCCGACATTCTGGCGCAGTACCAGCGCTGGTTTCGCTACATCCTCGTCGACGAATATCAGGATACCAACACCGCCCAGTACCTCTGGCTGCGGCTGCTGGCGCAGGGCCATCGCAACATCTGCTGCGTCGGCGACGACGACCAGTCGATCTATGGCTGGCGCGGCGCCGAGGTGGGCAACATCCTGCGCTTCGAAAAGGATTTTCCCGGCGCCACGGTGATCCGGCTGGAACAGAACTACCGCTCCACCCCGCATATCCTCGCCGCCGCTTCGGGTGTCATCGCCGCCAATGCCGGGCGGCTCGGCAAGACGCTCTGGACCGAGGCGGAGGAGGGCGAAAAGGTGCGCCTGATCGGCCATTGGGACGGCGAGGAAGAGGCCCGCTGGATCGGCGAGGAGATCGAGGCGGCCAAAGCCGGCCGCGCCGGCCGCGACCCGGTCAGCCTGAACGCGCAGGCCATCCTTGTGCGCGCCTCCCACCAGATGCGCGCCTTCGAGGACCGGTTCCTGACGATCGGCCTGCCTTACCGCGTCATCGGCGGCCCGCGCTTTTACGAACGGCTCGAGATCCGCGATGCCATGGCCTATTTCCGCCTCGCCGTCAGCCCCGAGGACGACCTGGCCTTCGAACGCGTCGTCAACACGCCGAAACGCGGGTTGGGCGACAAGGCGCAGCAGGCCATTCAGCGCCGCGCCCGCGAGGGCGATCTGCCGCTTCTTGACGGCGCGCGCGCGCTTCTGGCCGAAGCCGGGCTGAGCGGCAAGGGCGCGGGCCAGTTGCGCGCCTTCGTCGAAGGCGTCGACCGCTGGCACCGGCTGAATGCCACCGGGCAGACAAGCCATATCGAACTGGCCGAGATGATCCTCGACGAAAGCGGCTATACCGCCATGTGGCAGGCCGACAAGACGCCCGAGGCGCCGGGCCGGCTGGAAAACCTCAAGGAACTGGTCAAGGCGCTCGAAGCCTTCGACAATCTTCAGGGCTTTCTCGAACATGTCAGCCTGATCATGGACAACGACAGCGAAGAGGCCGAGGACAAGGTCACCATAATGACGCTCCACGCCGCCAAGGGGCTGGAATATCCGGTGGTCTTCCTGCCCGGCTGGGAGGACGGGCTGTTCCCCAGCCAGCGCAGCATGGATGAAACCGGGCTCAAGGGGCTCGAGGAGGAGCGCCGGCTGGCTCATGTCGGCATCACCCGGGCCGAGGAGATGTGCACGATTTCCTTCGCCGCCAACCGCCGCGTTTACGGTCAGTGGCAATCGCAGCTTCCGTCGCGCTTCATCGACGAACTGCCCGAGGACCACGTCGAAGTGCTGACCCGCCGGGGCTTTACGGCGGCGGGATACGGCGCTGCGGCGGCGCCCGCGGGCTTTGGCGCCGGCGCGCGGCTGGAAGAAAAGGCGGCGCGCGCCGATGTCTACAACTCGCCCGGCTGGCGGCGCATGCAGGCACGCAGCACCGCGCGCCTGGTCAGCCAGCCCCGCGAGGCACGCCATGCGGTGATCGACCTGGATGCGGTTTCCGCCTATGGCATGGGCGACCGGGTCTTTCACCAGAAATTCGGCTATGGCGCGGTGACCGGCGTCGAGGGCGACAAGCTGGAGATTGCCTTCGAGAAGGCCGGGTTGAAAAAGGTCGTGGCCTCTTTCGTCGTGCCCGCCGCCGAAGCCGACGACATCCCGTTCTAAGGCCTATCCGGCCGCGTCCGGCGCTTCGCCCAGAAGATAGCGCGGGCCAGGGCCCGTTGCCCGTGCGCTGTCATCGGGGTTCCACAGGGCGCAGGCCCGCAAGGACAGGCAGCCGCAGCCGATGCACCCATCGAGCCGTTCGCGCAGGTCGGTCATGCCGGCGATGCGCCGGTCAAGCTCGGCACCGAAATGCCGCGCGATGCGCTGCCAGTCGGCCTTGTTGGGCGCGCGCTCCTTCGGCAACCGGTCCAGCTCGCCGCGAATCTCGGCGATTGCAAACCCAAGGCTCTGGGCAATCCGCACAAAGGACAGGCGGCGGATATCGGACCGCCGGTACTGGCGGTGCCCGCTCGCCGCGCGGATCGGAAAAACCAGCCCCTGCGCCTCGTAAAACCGGATGGCCGATACCGCGAGCCCGGTACGGTCGGCCACAACGCCGATCGGCAACAGCGCCTCGGCGCGCGTGGTTTTTCGCTTGATCTCAACCATGGTTCAGAAATTACCACATTGCCATCAATAACAAAATACACGGAGTTCTCGATGGCAGAAGCCCTGGTCGAACATGTCAACATCACCGTCTCGGACCCGCAGGCGACGGCGCGCCAGCTTTGTGCGCTTTTCGGCTGGCATCTGCGCTGGTCCGGCCCGTCGATCGGCGGCGGCACCACCGTTCATGTCGGCGGCAAGGCCACCTACCTGGCGCTCTATTCCGCCGGTGGGCGCGACGCCGGGCCGAAGGATCGCTACGCAACGCCCGGCGCGCTCAACCATATCGGCCTGATCGTCGAAGACCTCGACGCCACCGAGGCCCGGGTTCGCGCGGCGGGCTATCGCCCCCATAACCATGCCAGCTACGAACCCGGCCGGCGCTTTTACTTCGACGGGCCCGACGGGATCGAATTCGAACTGGTCAGCTACGTTTGACCCTTCGCCTTGGCTGAAATACTCTGGGGGTCCGGGGGCAAGGCCCCCGGCTCCGGAGCCACGCCATGGGCATAACCGACCACCGCATCACCCTGACCGCAGGCCGGGGCAACGGGCTGGCGCTGGTGCTGTCGGGGCTGCGCTATGGCACCGACAAGCCACTTCTGGCTGCCGCCGCCGACGTTTTGTGCCGGCACGGGGCCGCGCTGATGACGGTGGATTTCGCCTATGCCGGTGATCCGGAATTCTCGCACCTCGCCGATGAGCAACAATTCCACCGGATCGAGGCGGACGGCCGCGCGCTTCTGGCGCAGGCCGTTGCGCGCTGCGGTCCGGGGCCGCTCTGGATCGCCGGCAAATCGCTCGGCACGGTGGCCATGGGAGGCATGCTGGCGGCGCCTGCACCACCGCGGGTCCGTTGGCTCTGGCTGACGCCGTCGCTTTCGGGCACGCGGCTGGCGTCGCAGATGGTGCTCTGTGCCGGGCCATCGTTGTCGCTTATCGGCTCGCGCGACCCATCGGTCGCGCTGACCCGCGCGCCGGCCTATCGTGACCGGCCCGGCATGACCCATCACGAATGTACCGGCGTGGATCACGGCTGGACGCATGAGGCCGGCGCGGCGCAAACCCTTCAGGCCGAGGCATGGGCTGCGGCGCGGATTGCGGAGTGGAGCGAAGCCCATGGCTGAGGCGCAGAACAAGACCCGCGAAACCGCCGTCGATCCAGCGGAATTCATCGCCGGCGTGGAACCGCAAACGCGCCGCGACGAAGCGCTCCGCCTCGACACGATCTTTCGCGAGGTCACCGGCTTCGTGCCGCGTATGTGGGGGCCGGCATCATCGGCTATGGCCGCTACCACTATCGTTACGACAGCGGGCGCGAAGGCGATTTCCTGGCCACGGGTTTTTCACCGCGCAAAGGCGGCGATCTCGATCTACATCATGCCCGGATATGCCGATTTCGGCGATATTCTCGCCGGGCTCGGCAAGCACCGGATGGGCAAGAGCTGCCTTCTATCTTACCCGGCTGGACCATGCCGACGAAGCCGCGCTTCGCCGGCTGATCCGCGCCGGGCTTGACGATCTGGGGCGTCGCTGGACGGTCGATCCCGGCTAACGCCCCGGATTCAGCCCAGCATCGTCTGATAGGACGACGGCACATAGCGAAATCCGTCGCCCGCCGCCTCTATATAGCCGGTCGCGGGGAAGGGCATGTGGTAGCCGACAAACGGGATCCGGTCGGCGGCGATCATGCCCAGCACGTTTCGCCGGCTTTCGGCGGCCATCGCCTTGTCCATGTCGAACTTGACCTCCCAGTCGGGGTGGGCAAGCGACCAGACATAGTGATTTGCCGTGTCGGCGATCAGCGCCAGCGCCTTGCCTTCGCTTTCGATCATATAGCCCATGTGCCCCGGCGTGTGGCCCGGCGCGCTGAGTGCGGTGATCCCCGCCGCGACCGACCCGGCCTCGTCGAGGAAGGAAAACTTTTCGTTCAGCGGCCGGACCTTGCCGTCGAAGCCTTCGTTCCCGGCCCCCATCCAGTGATTGTGTTCGACAGAGCCCGTTACATAGCGCGCATTGGCAAAGGTGTCGCCGGCATCGCCCCTGAGCCCGCCGATATGATCGCCGTGCATATGGGTGATGACCACCACATCGACCTGGTCGGGGCTGTGGCCGGCGGCCATCAGCGCGGCGGTGATGCCTTCGGGGTTCAGGCCGGTATCGAACAGCACCAGTTCCGAACCGGTATTGACCAGCGTCGGCGTGAAGAAGAACTGCGCCACATCGGTCGGCAGGAAGGCGGCGGCGGAGGCTGCGGAAAAATCCTCGTTCGAAACGTTCAGCCCGAAGATGGCATGCGGGTCCTCGACCGCGCGTGTTCCGGCCAGAAGCGTCGTGACCTCATAGGCGCCAAGCTTGAAGCGGTTATGGGTGGGTACCGTGGCCCCCATCATGTCAGCGCCGGCGCGGACTTGCGCCGTCGTCGCGGCCAGCGCGAGCGGCAGGGCCGCACCCCCGATCAGCGCCTGACGGCGCGTCAGCGTCTGTGTCGATGTCATCGGTGTCCTCCCTCGGGTTCTGATATCTTGTCGTGAATGGTGAAAGACTAACGCGGCAGGCGCGATTGCCCGTTCACGATCCCGTGTCAGGGTGCGGGAAAACCGGTGGAGAAAAAGATGCGGCGGCGCTTCGGGAGGTGAAGCGCCGCCGATCTTGGGGGTTCCGGCGGGAGGAGGGCCGGCTGCCCCTGTTGGGAGAAGGTGGCGGCGCCAGGGAGGAGGAGGAGGGCGCCGCCACGCTATCGACGACCGGACAGGGAGGAGAGCCGGCCGTTTTCCGTGGCCCGAAGGCCGGTGTTTTCTGCGGCGGCACCGGGAGGAGGAGGGGTGCCGCCGCAATCCGATGCGCCACAGGGAGGAGGGCGCGTCAGGAATTCGTTGTCCGCCGGCTCACTTGCCGAAAGCCGCCTCATAGGCGACGCGGGAAATCATCGCGCGGTGCAGGCCAAGGTCGGCCAGTTCGCGGTTGGTCAGGTTGCTCAGTTCGCGCACCGTCTGGTTGTAGAGCTTGCGGCGCTCGCGGTTTTCGCGAAGCGTGGCCACAAAGCCGGCGAGACGGGAAAGGATCGAATGCTCGATGCTGCGGATATCGGTTACAAAAGCCATTGTTCTTGCCTTGGTTCATGTCGTCGGTCGGCGCTGTTTGCGCTGACAGGACCAAGATGGTGGGAATGCTGCGCCTGCACAATCCCACAAAGAAACAATGCTGCCATGCAGAAACCGCATGGCTGTCGCAAAATATTTACGCAACGTTAACAAGCGGTTCGCTGATTTCTTGATCATTCGGTCAACAGGGTCTTGCCCTTGCCTCAAAGGCGCGCAACGAATGGGCAACTGCCCGATGAAGGAGCGCATGCCATGGCCGTGAGCCGCGAAACCGTTCTGGAGGAACTGGCCCGCATCGCGTTGCCCGATGGTGGCGATCTGGTGTCGCGCGACCTGATCCGCGCGCTGGCCGTGGCGGGCGATCAGGTGCGTTTCGTGATCGAGGCCGACACCGCCGATGCCGCGCGCCGTCTGGAACCGGTGCGTGCGGCGGCCGAGGCGGCGGTGCGCCGGCTGGACGGTGTCGGGATCGGTCAGCGTCGTCCTGACCGCCCATGGTCCGCCGCCAAGGCGCCACCCCCCGATCTGAAGATCGGCCGCCACCCGACGCCGCAGGCTGGGCCGGCGCCGATTTCAGGGGTGGCGCGCATTCTGGCGGTGGCCTCGGGAAAGGGCGGGGTGGGCAAATCCACCGTCTCGTCGAACCTCGCCGTGGCGCTGGCGCGCGCGGGCCGGCGTGTCGGGCTGCTCGACGCCGATATCTACGGGCCGTCGCAGGCGCGGATGATGGGCGTGTCGAAGCGCCCCGCTTCGCCCGATGGCAAGACGATCATCCCGCTTCGGGCGCATGGCGTCACGATGATGTCGATCGGGCTGATGCTGAAAGAGGATGAGGCGGTGATCTGGCGCGGCCCGATGCTGATGGGCGCGTTGCAACAGCTTCTGGGGCAGGTGGACTGGGGCGATCTGGACGTACTGATCGTCGATCTGCCGCCCGGCACCGGTGACGTGCAGCTGACGCTGTGCCAGCGCACCGCGCTGACCGGCGCGCTGGTCGTCTCGACCCCGCAGGATGTGGCACTGCTCGATGCGCGCAAGGCCATCGACATGTTCGCCAAGCTGAAGACCCCGGTTCTGGGGCTGATCGAGAACATGTCGAGCTATGTCTGCCCCAATTGCGGGCACGAGGCGCATATCTTCGGCCATGGCGGCGTGGCCGCCGAGGCCAGGCGGCTGGGCGTTCCGTTCCTCGCCGAATTGCCGCTGGATCTTTCGGTTCGCCTGGCGGGCGATGCCGGCACGCCGGTCGCCGCTGGCGAAGGGCCGATAGCGGCCGCCTATGCGCGTCTGGCCGAGCGTCTGGTCGCCGGCGGCATGGCCTGATCACCGCAAAATCGTCTATGGAATCTCATGGTACGGGTGGCCAACGGGGCCATCCGGCCGAATCATCTGGCCATGACCCGCCGGATTTCGGTGAATTTTCCCGCGATCCATGCCTGAAATCCGGGTCTGTGCCGGGTGTGCGCCAACTTTTTTCGGGATACATGGAATCTCATGGTATCAGGCGAGTGCTGCAACCTTCGCCCCTATATTTGTTTTCGGCCCACGCTATGGCCCTATAGGTGGTCACATGTGCGTGTTTCTTGCCACAAAGTCTTGGGTCGCCAGGGCTCGAAAAACAGCATCGTAGGCTTTCGCCAAAAAATCCATTGAGTTCCATCAATTTCCATGCCATTCCTTCTCACACGATGAGGACGGGCCAAGAGGGGCGAACAAGACCCCGAACAGGCAAACCAGGTTTCATACAGGCACCCGCTTTCATCGAAACGAAGAGATCCGGCGCGCAAGCGAGCAGACATCCCCCCAGGTGGCAAGCGCAGCCGGACTGACCCAGCAATGGGACGAGGGCGGCGGATCGGGCAGTGGCAGCAGCCCGACCGCCGTTTTCCGTTCCGGGGTCGGAAACGGGACATATGGAGCCGCGGGACAGTGGCGCGTGTGTTCAGAGGCGAATTCCACCAGAAGGTGGATACGAAGGGCAGGGTGTCGATCCCGGCCCTGTTTCGCCGTGTTCTGGAGGCGGGCGACCCCGACTGGACCGACGGGCTGCGGCCGAAGCTGGTCATTGTCTATGGCGACCACCGCCGCAAATACCTCGAATGCTATTCGATCGAGGCGATCCAGGAGGTCGACGAAAAGATCGGCTACCTGCCGCGCGGCTCGGTTGAGCGGCGCATGCTGGAGCGGATGATGCACGGCCAGTCGCACCCGACCGAGGTCGACGAGGATGGCCGCATCATCCTGCCGCAGAAGCTGCGCGAGAAGATCGCGCTTGACGGCGAAGGCTTCTTCATCGCCGCCGGCGACACCTTTCAGATCTGGAAGCCCGAAACCTACGAGGCCGAGGAAATCTCCCGCACCGAGGCCTTCCTCGAGGACCTGCCGGACGATTTCGACGTCCTGTCGCTTCTGCCGAACACGGAAGGGGGCTAGGCCATGGTTGCGACGGGGCAGGCCAGCGCCACCGAACCGCCGCACATTCCCGTTCTGCTGCGCCCGTTGATCGCGGCGGTCGAACCGGTGCGCGGTGTCTGGCTGGATGGCACATTCGGTGCCGGCGGCTACAGCCGCGCGCTGCTCGATGCCGGGGCCGAACGCGTGATCGGGGTGGACCGCGATCCGCTGGCCTTTGAGCTGGCCGCAAGCTGGGCGGGCCGGTATGGCGACCGCCTGAGGCTGGTTGAAGGCACGTTTTCCGAACTTGATCGTCACGCTGGCGAGCCTCTGGACGGCGTCGTACTGGACCTGGGCGTTTCCTCGATGCAGCTTGACCGGCCCGAACGGGGCTTTTCCTTTCTGCGTGACGGGCCGCTCGACATGCGGATGGGCCGCGATGGCGAAACCGCGGCCGATCTGGTCAACGCCGCGCCCGAGGCGCTTTTGGCCGATATCCTGTTTCACTTCGGCGAGGAACGCGCCTCGCGCCGGATTGCGCGCGCCATCGTGCGGGCGCGCAGCGCGGCGCCCATCGTGACCACCGCGCAACTGGCCCGCGTGGTCGAGGCCTGCCTGCCGCCGGCGCGTCCGGGCCAGAGCCACCCGGCGACCCGCAGCTTTCAGGCGATCCGCATCGCGGTAAATGCCGAATTCGACGAACTGGTCGACGGGCTCGAGGCGGCCGAACGTGCGCTGAAACCCGGCGGGCTTCTGGCTGTGGTCAGCTTTCATTCGCTCGAAGACCGGATTGTCAAACGGTTCATGGCCGAACGTTCGGGCGCGGCCGGGCGGGCGAACCGCTTTGCCCCCGAAACCGCCAGCGAAACGCCGCGTTTCGCCCTCGTCGGCAAGCCTCAGGGCCCCGATGCCCGCGAACTGGCGGAAAACCCGCGGTCGCGTTCGGCGCGGCTGCGCCTGGCCCGGCGCGGCACGGCGCCGGCCGGCCCGGTCGACCGTACGGTGCTGGGTTTGCCGCGTATCGACCGCGCGGCTGCCCACCCGGGGCGCACGGAACGAAAGGGACGGACCTGATGCGCAGCCTCTTTTACGTGCTGACCGCCCTTGCCGTGATGGGCATGGCCCACTGGGCCTATCGCGAAAACTACCGCAATCAGCGCGCCATAAAGCAGGTCAGCGACCTGCAGGCCGAAATCGGCGAACTGCGCGAAGCGCTGGCCATCCAGCGCGCCGAATGGGCCTATCTGAACCGCCCCGACCGGCTGCGCGAACTGGCCGATCTGAATTTCGACCGGCTGGGCCTTCTGCCGATGCAGGCCGACCATTTCGCCCAGATGCGCGAACTGGCGCGGCCGGCAGCCTTCGCGCCGCTGCCCATCTCGCAGCCCATTGACGTTGTCGGCGAACGGGAGGCCGGCCAATGACCCGCACACCCCTTCGCCCGCTGGCGCGCATCCTTTCGGCCCGTGAAAAGGGCGAAAACCCCGACCACATCGAACGTGAAAACCTTCGCCTGCGTCACGAGCAGATGCGCGACCGCGCGCGGTTGCGCGCCGAGGGGCGGCTTCTGGTTCTGGGTATCTTCTTTTCGGTGATGTTCGCGCTGGTCGGCCTGCGCATGGGTGAACTGGCCGCAACCCAGCCGGTCGAGCCGCGCGCCGAGGTGTCGGGCGCCGAGATTGCCGCCCAGCGTGCCGATATCACCGACCGCAACGGCCGGGTTCTGGCCACCAACCTGGCGACCTATTCGCTTTATGCCCAGCCGCGCCTGATGGTCGATCCCGAAGCCTCGGCGCGCACACTGGCCGCGATCTTTCCCGATCTGGATGCCGATGCGCTGAAGCGACGTTTCACAGATGGCCGCAAGTTCCTCTGGATCAAGCGAAAACTGTCGCCCGAACAGATGCAGGCCGTGCATGATATCGGCGATCCCGGCCTGCTCTTTGGCCCGCGCGAAATGCGCCTTTACCCCAATGGCCGGCTGGCGGCCCATGTGCTGGGCGGCGCCGGCTTCGGACGCGAGGGCGTGCATGCGGCCGAGGTGATCGGCACCGCCGGGGTCGAGAAAAGCATGGATGGCTGGCTGCGCGACCCCGCCAACAGCGGCGCGCCGCTGCAGCTGTCGCTAGACATGACGCTTCAGGCGGTGACCGAAGAGGTGCTGGGCGCCGGCGTGAAGCTGATGAACGCCAAGGGCGCGGCCGCGATCCTGATGGATGTGAAAACCGGAGAGGTCCTTTCGCTGGCCTCGCTTCCCGATTTCGACCCCAACAACCGCCCCCAGCCTCTGACCAAGGGCGATCCGGCCGACAGCCCGCTGTTCAACCGCGCGGTGCAGGGGGTTTACGAACTGGGCTCGACCTTCAAGATCTTCACCGCCGCGCAGGCGACATCTGGGGCTGGTCAACCCCGACACGATGATCGAGGCGAGTTCGCCGATGATCTGGGGCAAGTACAAGATCCGGCGAGTTCGAAGATCACAACTATGGCCCGAAACTGTCGGTCACGAACATGATCGTGAAGTCGTCGAACGTCGCGGCGGCCAAGCTCGCGCTGCAGATCGGCGCGGAACGCCAGCAGGGATTCCTGAAATCGCTGGGCCTGTTCGCGCCGACCGCGGTCGAACTGGTCGAAGCCCCGGGCGCAGCACCGATCGTGCCGAAAAAGTGGCCGGAAATCACAACAATTACAGTAGCTTATGGTCATGGCTTGTCGGCGAGTCCGCTGCACCTTGCCGCCGCATACGGCGCCATTGCCAATGGCGGCGTGTTGGTGCGCCCGACGCTTTTGAAGGGCGGCAACACCGCGCCCGGCACGCCGGTCATGCGCCGCGAAACCGCCGAACGCGCTCTGAAGATGCTGCGCCTTGTCGTCACCGAAGGCACCGCGACCCTTGGCGACGTGCCGGGCTATGCCGTGGCCGGCAAGACCGGCACGGCCGACAAGCCGAACCCGCAGGGCGGCTATTTCACCGACAAGGTGGTCAACACCTTCGCCTCGATCTTTCCCGCGACCGATCCGCGCTATGTGCTGGTCGTGACGCTGGACGAGCCGGTCGACAACACCGGGCCGAAGCCCAAGCGCACCGCCGGCTGGACCGCCGTACCGGTCGCCGCCGAAATCATCAAGCGCGTGGCGCCGCTCATGGGGTTGCGGCCCGAGATTGCAGTGGGCGACGAGGTTGCGGTAACACTCGCGCGCAACTGACCGCGCGGGGGCGGGGCGATGAGCACGGAAACCACGGCAAAATCCCTCAAGGCGCTCGGGCTTCGGCCCAAGGGCGGCGGTGACGCCATGGTCACCGGGCTTGCCGTCGACAGCCGGCAGGTCCGGCCGGGATATCTGTTCGCCGCGCTGCCCGGCAGCCGGTTTCACGGCGGCGAGTTCATTTCTTACGCGCTGCGCATGGGTGCCGGTGCGGTCCTGACCGACCCCGACGGCGCGGCCATGGCGAGCGGCGACCTTGCCGGTAGCGATGCCGCGCTGGTTGTTACCGAGGATCCGCGTCAGGCGCTGGCGATGGCGGCCGCGCTCTGGTTCGGCGCGCAGCCCGACTGCATGGTGGCGGTGACCGGCACCAACGGCAAGACCAGCGTCGCCGCCTTTACCCGCCAGATCTGGCAGGCGCTGGGCCACGCGGCGGTGAATCTTGGCACCACCGGGGTCGAGGGCAGCTGGGAAGCGCCGCTGGCCCATACGACGCCCGAACCGATCACCCTTCACCGCGCGCTGGCCGCCGCCGCGGCCGAAGGCATCACCCATGCCGCGATGGAGGCGTCCTCGCACGGGCTCGACCAGCGCCGGCTGGATGGCGCGCTGAAGGCGGGCAGTTTTACCACTTCACCCAGGATCATCTGGATTATCACCAGACCTTTCAGGCCTATTTCGAAGCCAAGATGGGGCTCTCAAGCGGGTGCTGCCCGAAGATGGCGCGGCGGTGGTGAACATCAACGACCCGCGTGGCGACGAGGTGGTCGATATCGCCCGCGCCCGTGGCCAGGGCGTCATCCGCGTAGGCCATGGGCCGGCGGCGGACCTGCGCATACTGGGCCAGCGTTTCGACGCGACCGGCCAGGACCTGCGGCTGGCCTGGAAGGGGCGGCCCACACAGGTGCGGCTGGACCTGGATCGGGGGTTTCAGGCCGAAAACGTGCTGGTCGCGGCCGGTCTGGCAATAGCCACCGGGGCGGCCGCCGACGATGTCTTTGCCGCTCTGCCGAAACTCCAGACGGTTCGCGGGCGCATGCAGCTTGCCGCGATGCGGTCCAACGGCGCGGCGAAGCCCGTATCGACTACGCCCATACGCCCGATGCCGTGGCCACCGCCCTTCGCGCGCTGCGCCCGCATGTTCTGGGCCGGCTGGTCGTGGTCTTCGGTGCCGGCGGCGACCGCGACAGGGGCAAACGGCCCCAGATGGGCAAGGCGGCGGCGGACCATGCCGGACATCGTCTTTGTCACCGATGACAACCCCCGCGGCGAAGACCCCGCCACGATCCGCGCCGCGATCTTGGCGGCCTGCCCCGAGGCGAACGAGGTCGGCGATCGGGCCGAGGCGATCCTGCGCGGCGTCGATGCGCTTGGACCCGGCGACGCGCTGCTGATCGCCGGCAAGGGCCATGAAACCGGGCAGACCGTCGGCGATCAGGTCTATCCGTTCGACGATGTCGAACAGGCCAGCGTTGCCGTTGCCGCGCTGGACGGGCTGATCGAATGACCGCGCTCTGGACAGCGGCCGAAGCGGCCGCGGCGACGGGTGGCGAGGCGCGTGGCGACTGGTTGGCCGGGGGCGTCAGCATCGACACACGCACGCTGCGGCTCGGCGATCTGTTCGTGGCGCTGAAGGATGTCCGCGACGGCCACGATTTCGTCGCCGATGCGCTGGCCAGGGGGGCCGCGGCGGCACTGGTGTCGAGGGTGCCCGAAGGCCTGGCGCCCGATGCGCCGCTCCTGATCGTGCCCGATGTTCTGGAGGGGCTGGGCGCGCTTGGCCGCGCGGCGCGGGCCCGGTCGCGGGCGAGGGTCGTGGCGGTCACCGGTTCGGTCGGCAAGACCTCGACCAAGGAAACGCTGCGCACCGTACCGGGCGGGCAGGGCCATGTGCATGCGACAGCCAGCTACAACAACCACTGGGGCGTGCCGCTGACGCTGGCCCGGATGCCGGTCGATACCGATTTCGCGGTGATCGAGATCGGCATGAACCATCCCGGAGAGATCGCGCCCCTGTCGATCATGACGCGGCCGCATTTCGCGATGATCACCACCGTGGCACCGGTTCACCTTGCCGCCTTCGACGACGTGGCCGGCATCGCGCGCGAAAAGGCGGCGATCATGGACGGCTTGAACCTCGGCGGTGTCGCCATACTTCCCGCCGATCTCGCCGAAACCCCGATCCTGACCGCGCATGCCGTCGAAACCGGGGCCGAGGCACGGCTATTTGGCACCGCGACGCAAGCCGCGTTTCGCCTCGTCGATGCACAGATCGTCGACGACATCACCGTTGCAAGGGCGACGGTGCGCAGTGCGCCGCTGCTGTTCAAGCTGAGCTGACGCCGGGCCGGCATTTCGCCAAGGAACGCGCTGGGTGCTGGCGGTTGCCGATGCGCTGGGCGCCGATCTGGCCGTCGCCGCCGCCGATCTGGCGCGCTGGAACCCGCCCGAGGGGCGCGGCCGGCGCGAACGCATCATCATGGATATCGTCGAGGACCACATGGCCTTCGATCTGATCGACGACGCCTTCAACGCCAACCCCGCCTCGATGGGTGCCGCGCTGGAGGTTCTGGCGGCGGCGCACCCGGTCGACGGGATCGGCCGGCACGCGCAGGGCCGCCGCATCGCGGTTCTGGGCGACATGCTGGAACTGGGCAAGGAAGCGCCGGCCATGCATGCCGCTCTGGCCCGCCACCCCGCCATGGCGGCGATCCGGACCATTCATTGCGTCGGGCCGTTGATGAAGCATCTCTGGCAGGCGCTTCCCGCCCGCCAGCGTGGCGAATGGGCGGAAACCGCCGATGCGCTGGTGGGCCGTGCCCATCATCTGGTCGATGCCGGCGATGTTGTGCTGGTCAAGGGCTCCAAGGGCATCAAGGTCGCCCGGGTCGTCGACGCGCTGCGCAATTTGCGTCAGAGGGGCGCGGTCGATCCGCGTGACAGTGAATGAGGGGGCCTTGCCCATGTTGTACTGGCTGACCCAGTTTTCCGATGGCGGAGACGTCTTCAACCTCTTTCGCTACATCACCTTCCGGGCCGGCGCGGCGTTTTTCACCGCGCTGATCTTCGGCTTTCTCTTCGGCCGGCCGCTGATCGGCTTTCTGCGGCGGCGTCAGAAAAAGGGGCAGCCCATTCGCGACGACGGCCCCGCCGGGCACTTTTCCAAGGCGGGAACGCCGACCATGGGCGGGCTTTTGATCCTGACCGCTCTGCTGGCTTCGACGCTGCTTTGGGCGAGGCTGGACAACGCCTATGTCTGGATCGTGCTGGCGGTCACCTATGCCTTCGGCCTGATCGGCTTTGCCGACGACTACGCGAAGGTGACCAGGCAAAGTTCCCCAAGGGCGTGTCGAGCCGGGCGCTTTGTGATCGGTCTGGCCATTGCCGGGCTGGCTGCCTGGGCCGCGACCCGGGTCCATCCCGCGACGCTTTCGGGCCAGTTGGCACTGCCGGTCTCAAGGACACGCTGGTCAACCTCGGCTGGTTCTACATCCCCTTCGCCATGGTGGTGATCGTCGGCGCGGCTAATGCGGTCAACCTGACCGACGGTCTTGACGGGCTGGCGATCATGCCGGTGATGATCGCGGCCGGCACGCTCGGGCTGATCGCCTATATCGTCGGCAACGCGATCTATACCAATTATCTGGGCGTGCATTACGTCGCCGGAACCGGGGAACTCTTTATCTTCACCGCCGCGCTGATCGGTGGGGGTCTTGGCTTCCTGTGGTACAACGCCCCGCCGGCTGCGGTCTTCATGGGCGCGATACCGGATCGCTGGCGCTGGGCGGCGCGCTGGGCGCCATCGCGGTCGCACTAAAGCACGAGATCGTGCTGGCGATTGTCGGCGGTCTTTCGTGGTCGAGGCGCTGAGCGTCATCATCCAGGTCGCCTATTTCAAGCGTACCGGCCGGCGGGTCTTCCTGATGGCGCCGATCCACCACCATTTCGAAAAGAAGGGCTGGCCGAGCCGCAGATCGTCATCCGCTTCTGGATCATCTCGCCGATCCTGGCGCTTATTGGCCTGGCGACGCTGAAACTGCGCCGATCGGGGCCTTGGTCACCCCCGGGGCTGTCGGCCCCCGACCCCCCGGAGAGTATTTGGGCCAAGATGAAGGGGCGCGGCTTGCATGGCGGGTTCGGGCTCGGGCAGCCAGAAGCGGTGGTTTGGGAGCGAGGGATGATCCCGGTACGCGGATACGAAGGCCGCGGGTGGCGGCGTTCTGGGGCTTGGCCGGTCTGGTCTTGCGGTGGCGCGCGCTGGGTGCGGGCGAGGCCGAGGCGCTGTGCCGGGACGATGCGCCCGGAAGCGCGCGACAAGGCCGCAGAGGCTGGTTTCGCGCTGCACGATCCGGGCCGCAACGGCGCCTTTGACGGGATCGATGCGCTGGTCGTCAGCCCCGGCATCGCGCATCTTTACCCCCGCCCCAACCCCGCGATCGCCCGCGCCTATGCGCTGGGCGTGCCTGTCGACAACGATATCGGCCTGTTCTTCCGCTCCTTCGCGACGCCCGACTGGGATGCGTTCGACGTGACGCCGCGGGTCGTCTGCGTGACCGGGTCGAACGGCAAGTCCACCACCACGGCGCTGATCCGCCATATCCTGGCCGAGGCCGGCCGGCCGGTGCAGATGGCCGGCAATATCGGGCGCGGCGTCTTCGATCTCGACCCGGCGGTCGACGGGTCGGTCGTGGTGCTGGAACTGTCGAGCTATCAGACCGAGCTTGCCCGCTCGCTGACCCCCGATGTCGCGGTCTTCACCAACCTTTCGCCCGACCATCTGGACCGCCACGGCGGCATCGGCGGCTATTTCGCGGCCAAGCGTCGGCTATTCGCCGAAGGCGGGCCGGATCGCGCGGTGATCGGTGTCGACGAGGAGGAGGGGCGTTTTCTTGCCGGGCAGATGGCCGAGGGACCGGCCGATGACAGGGTAATTCGCATCTCGTCGGGGCAGAAGCTCGACGGGCCGGGCTGGTCGGTTTTCGCGCGCAAGGGGTTTCTGGCCGAGTGGCGCAAGGGGCGGCAGGTCGCCTCGGTCGATCTGCGCGCGGTTGCGGGGCTTCCGGGTGCGCATAACCACCAGAACGCCTGCGCCGCCTGGGCGGTGGCGCGCAGCCTGGGGCTGGGGCCAAAGCCGATCGAGGCGGCGCTGGCGAGTTTTGCTGGCCTGCCGCATCGCGGCCAGCTGGTGGGCGAAAGAAACGGCGTGCGGTTCGTCAACGACAGCAAGGCCACCAATGCCGATGCCGCGGCCAAGGCGCTGCAGGCATTCCCCCGGATCCGCTGGATCGCCGGCGGACTTGGCAAGGATGGCGGCATCGCAGCGCTGGAGCCGTTTCTGGGCGCGGTCGTCAAGGCCTATCTGATCGGTCATTCGGCACGGGAATTCGCACTTCAGATCGGCGAAACGCCGCATGAGATCTGCGAAACCATCGAGCGCGCGGTAATCCGCGCCGCCGCGGAGGCCGAGCCGGGCGAGGTGGTGCTGCTGGCGCCGGCGGCGGCCAGTTTCGACCAGTATCCCGATTTCGAGAAGCGCGGCGAGGATTTCACCGCCGCCGTGGCGCGCGTTCTGGGGCAGGCGGCGGGCCGCGGTTGACCGAGGTCAAGGCGCGCCCGCGAGACGCGGATAACACTGGGTGCCGGAGGTCGCGATGCCGGAAATCACCACCCTGACACTGACACCCCAGACCCTGCCAGATGCGCATATCTGCTGCGCCATTGCCGACCGCAAATGCGATGGCGGGACGGCGGCCAAGAAGGCTTGGCTGGCGGAACGGTTTACCCATGGCTACCGCTTTCGCCGGCTCGATGTGCGCGGCAAGGTCTTCATCGAATACGGGCCTGCCGAAGAGGCCTGGCAGCCGATTGATGCGCCGGGCTGGATGGCGCTTGGCTGTTTCTGGGTTTCGGGCCGTTTCAAGCGTTCCGGCCATGCCAAGGCTTTGCTGGCCGATGTCGGGGACGCGGCGCAGGCAGACGGTATGGCCGGGATCGTGGCCGTGGCGGGCCGGCGCAAGATGGCGTTTCTGAGCGACGGGGCCTGGTTGCGGCGGCAAGGGTTTGAGGAGGTCGATGCGCTGGACACCGGCTTTGTCCTTCTGGCCCGGCCCTGTCCGGGTGGCACCGTCGCGCCCCGGCCGCGGTTCGCGCGGTCCTGTCGGGAAGCGGTGCGGACCATGCCCAAGGGGGTGGTCGCCTATTACTCCGACCGGTGTCCGTTCGCGCAGTACCACGTTACGACATCGTTGCGCGACAGCTGCGCCAGGCGTGGACTTGACCTGACGATCCGTCATCTCGACAGCGCCGAAGCCGCGCGCGCCGCGCCAAGCCCGGCCACCGTCTTCAGCCTGTTCGTCGACGGGCGCTTCGCGACCAGCGATCTGAGCGCCTGCCTCGATACGCGGTTTGACAAGGCGCTGGCGGCGGCCGGCCTTTCTGCTGACCGTTGACGGCCAGGCTCACGTCAGGGCATTGGTCTTGAACAGATGCACTTTCAGCCCGCCATGCGGGATCGGTGCCGAGGCCGGGCCGAAGGGCAGGCCGGCCGCCTTGGCCAGCCCGGGGTCAGAGGTCACAAGCCCCACGCGCCAGCCCGAAAACCGCGCTTTCAGGACCGTGCCGAGCGTGGCGTAAAGCGCGAAGAGCGGCTTGCGCTCGCCGATCCGGCCGCCGTAGGGCGGGTTGACCATCACCAGCCCCGGCGGGCCATCGGGGCGGGGCAGGTCGGCGATCGCGCGGTGGGCGAATTCGCAGATCGCATCGACGCCGGCGCGGGCGGCATTGGCGCGGCTCATCCGCACCGCCCCGGCATCGCGATCGGAGCCGTAAAACCGCAGCCCCTCCGGCGGTGACGCGGCCGGCCGGCCTGCGGCGGCAAAGTCCCGGGCGTCGAATGTCGCCAGCTCTTGGAAGGCAAAGCCGCGTCCGCGCCCAGCCGCCAGCCCTGCGGCGATCTCGGCCGCCTCGATCACGAATGTGCCCGATCCGCACATCGGGTCCAGAACCGGCTCATCCCCGCGATAGCCGCATTCGCGCAGCATCAGCGCGGCCAGCGTTTCACGCATCGGCGCCTTGCCCACCGCCTGCTTGTGGCCGCGCTTGTGCAGCGAGGCGCCGGTCGTATCGAGGCTGATCGTGCAGAGGTCGTCGTCGATCCGGGCCTTGATGCGCACGGTGGCATCGGCGGCGATCGGCGCGCCAAGTTCCTCGCTGATGGCGCGGGCGATGCGCTGGCTTGCGGCGCCGGCGTGATAGATGCGCGAGGCGCGGCAGGTCGCCTCGACCGCGACGGGGATGTCGGGGCGCAGCGTGTCGGCCCATGGAAAGCGCCGGGCGCGCTTGTCAAGCTGGGCAAGATGCAGCGCGCGGAAGGCACCAAGACGCGCCAGAACCCGCGTCGCGCCGCGCAGCTCGCGGTTGGCGCGCCAGACCTCGGGCCAGCCGCCGCGCAGGCTGACACCGCCCGGTTCCGCCGCCACCGCGGCAAAGCCGCATTCGCGCGCCTCGTCGGCCAGAACCTCTTCAAGCCCCGGCGCGGCGACAAGGAAGATGTCGAAATCGGTATCGCTCATCGGGGCGGATTACCCCGAAACCGGCGGAATGGCGACGGGTTTTGCCCGTCGTGGGCGTTCCAGGCTGATCAAGGCGACGCCGGCGATCACCACCGCGCCGCCGGCCAGCCGCCAGAGAGAGAGCGTTTCGCCCAGGAAAACGACGCCGCCGACGAGCGAGAAGACCGGCAGCAAAAGCAGATAGGGCGCGACCATGCTGACATGATGGGCGCGGATCAGCGAATACCACAGGAAATAGGCCAGCGCCGTCATCGCAAGCCCCAAATAAGCCACCGCCGCCCAGATCGGCCAGCCGGCCTCGGATATCGCCTGAACCTGCCCGGTCTCGAAGATCGCCGACATGAGGTAAAGCTGCGGCGTGGCAAAGACCGCGATCCAGGCGGTCAGCGACGCGCCGGAAATGGGCGGCAGCCGACGCACCAGAATTTGCCCCACGGCCCAGGAAAATGCGCCACCGATGACCAGAACCATCGGCACGATGCCGCCTGAAAAGCCTGAATTCCACGCAATCAGCGCGACCCCGCAAAAGGCCAGCCCGATGCCCGCCCATTTGCGCAGGCTCGGCCGTTCGCCCAGCACCAGCGCGCCCAATAGCACCAGAAACGGCACCTCGAGCTGTACGATCAGCGCCGCCAGCCCGGCGTCGAGCCCCTTAAGCCCGGTGAAGGTCAGGCTGTACTGGATCGCGGCGGCGATGAAGGCGATGGCGCACAGCGCGCGCAGCTGCCCGCGCGGCACCGGCATGAACCAGACCGTGACAAGCGCGGTCAGCGTGAAACGCAACGCCATCAGGAGGATCGGCGGAAAATGCGCCATCGCCGCCTTGGCCACCACAAACCCAAGCCCCCAAAGGGCCGGGACGGCCAGCGCCATCAGAAGCGAACGGAAAGGCAGCATGGGACAGACTCGGACGGTTGCGGTCTGCCCGCCTTAGCCCAGCCGCCGACGCCTGTCGAAGACAAAGGCGACAAAGGGTGGGGAAATCCGGCAGTTTCACTGGCAAGCCCCGCCGCAATCGGCTAGACTGGCCGCGAGACCCGGCAAACGGGCGCATACGAGGCAGTCGAGGCGGTACCCATGACGGAAATGGTCTATGGTTCCATACCCGCGCGCGCGGGCGAACCGGTTCTTCCGCGCTGGTGGCGGACGATCGACAAATGGTCGCTGTCCTGCGTGTTGCTGCTGGCCGTGATCGGCCTGCTTCTGGGCCTTGCCGCGTCGCCGCCGCTGGCCACGCGCAACGGGCTGAAGGCGTTTTACTATGTCGAGCGGCAGGCGCTTTTCGGCGGGCTTGGCCTGATCGCCATGCTCTTCGTGTCGATGCTCACGCCGCAGCAGGTGCGCCGGCTGGGCGTTCTGGGTTTTTTTGGCGCCTTTGCGGCGCTGGCGCTTTTGCCCTTCTTCGGCACCGATTTCGGCAAGGGCGCGGTGCGTTGGTTCTCGCTTGGTTTTGCCTCGGTCCAGCCCTCGGAGTTCCTCAAGCCCGTCTTTGTCATCCTCGTTGCCTGGCTGATGGCGGCCGCTCAGGAAATCAATGGGCCGCCGGGGCGGCTTATGTCGTTCGGTATCACCACGGTGATCGCCGCGCTCCTGGCCTTCCAGCCCGATTTCGGGCAGGCCGCGTTGATCCTCTTTGCCTGGGGTGTGATGTATTTCGTCGCCGGCGCGCCGATTGCTATCCTCATGGTCGTGGGTGGCATCGTGGTTTTCGGCGGTACGCTGGCCTATGAGCATTCCGACCATTTCGCGCGGCGGATCGACGGCTTTCTGAGCCCCGAGGTCGACCCGCGCACCCAGTTGGGCTATGCCACCAACGCCATTCAGGAAGGCGGCTTTTTCGGCGTCGGCGTCGGCGAGGGGCAGGTCAAGTGGTCGCTGCCCGACGCGCATACCGATTTCATCATCGCCGTCGCGGCCGAGGAATACGGCCTGATGCTGGTGCTTCTGGTCATCGCGCTTTTCGCCACGATCACCGTGCGTTCGCTCTGGCGGCTGATGCGCGAACGCGATCCCTTCGCGCGGCTGGCCGGCACCGGCCTGGCCTGCATCTTCGGTGTGCAGGCGATGATCAACATGGGGGTGGCGGTGCGGCTGTTGCCGGCCAAGGGCATGACCTTGCCCTTCGTCAGCTATGGCGGTTCCTCGGTGATCGCCGCGGGGGTGACGGTGGGCATGCTTCTGGCCATGACCCGGACCCGGCCGCAGGGCGAGATCGGCGATATCCTGATCAGCCGGAGGCGCTGATGTCGGCGGCGTCCCGAAACCGGCGCGCGCCGCTTCTGCTGATCGCGGCCGGCGGCACAGGCGGGCACATGTTTCCCGCCCAGGCCCTGGCCGAGGCGATGCTGGCGCGCGGTTGGCGGGTGAAGCTGGCCACCGACCAGCGCGGCATGCGCTATGCCGGCGGCTTTCCCGCAGCGGTCGAACGCGTCGAACTGGCTTCGGCCACCTTTGCCCGCGGCGGTCTGCTGGCGCGGCTTTTCGTGCCTGTCCTGATTTTCGGCGGTGTGATCGGCGCGGTGGCCTCGATGCTGCGCGACCGACCGGCGGTGGTCGTGGGCTTCGGCGGCTATCCCAGCATTCCGGCGCTGACCGCGGCGGTGATCCTGCGCCGGCCCCGGATGATCCATGAACAAAACGGCGTGCTGGGCCGCGTGAACCAGCTTTTCGCCCGCCGCGTGCACCGCGTCGCCTGCGGCAGCTGGCCGACCGCGCTGCCGAAAGGCGTCGAAGGCGACTATACCGGCAACCCGGTGCGCCGGTCGGTCGGCGAACGCGCGGGCGCGGGCTATATCCCGCCGGGAGACTACCCGATGAGCCTTGTGGTGATCGGCGGCAGCCAGGGCGCGCGGATCCTTTCCGACGTGGTGCCGCAGGCCGTCGCCCATCTGCCGCGCCCGCTTCGGCGTAACCTGCGCGTCGCCCACCAGGCCCGGCCCGAAGACATCCTGCGGGTGCGTGGCACCTATGAAGCTGCCGGCGTTCATGCCGAGGTCGAGGCCTTCTTCGACGACATTCCGCGCCGCCTGAGCGAGGCGCAACTGGTCATCAGCCGCGCCGGCGCCTCATCCATCGCCGATATCTCGGTCATTGGCCGGCCGGCGATACTGGTGCCGCTGGCAATCGCCATTCGCGACGAACAAAGCGCCAATGCGCGCGGGCTGGTCGAGGCGCAGGGCGCGGTAGTGATCACCGAGGCCGACCTTGACGCCGAACGGCTTAGCGACGAAATCACCGCGATTCTGTCGGACCCGGAGCGGGCCGAACACATGGCCGCCGGCGCTTTGCGGCATGGCGTGCGCGACGCGACCGAACGGCTGGTGCGGCTGGTCGAAGGACTGAAGGAAAAGGCAAGGGTATGAGTGCGGCAACCAAACTTCCCGGCGAACTCGGCGCCATCCATTTCGTGGGTATCGGCGGCATCGGAATGTCGGGCATCGCCGAGGTGCTGATGACGCTGGGCTACCGGGTCCAGGGTTCGGACGCCAAGGCTTCGAAGATCACCGAGCGGCTGGAACGGCTGGGCGCGACAGTGTTCGAAGGCCAGCGGGCGGCGAACATTGGCGAGGCCGCCGTGGTCGTCATTTCTTCGGCGATCAAGAAGGGCAACCCGGAACTGGAAGAGGCCCGCCGGCGCGGGCTGCCCGTGGTGCGCCGCGCCGAAATGCTGGCCGAGCTGATGCGGCTGCGGTCCAACATCGCGGTGGCCGGAACGCACGGAAAAACCACGACCACCACGATGGTGGCGACGCTGCTGGACAAGGGCGGGTTCGATCCGACCGTGATCAACGGCGGTATCATCCACGCCTATGGCTCGAACGCGCGCGCCGGTGCCGGCGAATGGATGGTGGTCGAGGCCGACGAAAGCGACGGGTCGTTCAACCGCCTGCCGGCAACCATCGCCATCGTCACCAATATCGACCCCGAACATATGGAACACTGGGGCGATTTCGATGCGCTGCGTCAGGGCTTTTACGACTTCGTGTCGAACATCCCCTTTTACGGGCTTGCCGTCTGTTGCACCGATCACCCCGAGGTTCAGGCGCTTGTTGGCCGTGTGACCGACCGCCGGATCGTGACCTTCGGCTTCAATGCCCAGGCCGACGTGCGCGCCACCAACCTGCGCTATGACGCGGGCGTGGCGCATTTCGACGTGGTTCTGGCCGGCGAGGGCGAAGGCGCGGTCATCGCCGATTGCCGCCTGCCGATGCCCGGCGACCACAATGTCTCGAACGCGCTGGCCGCCGTGGCGGTCGCCCGTCATCTTGGCATGAAAGGGTCGGAAATCCGCGCCGCGCTGGCCGGTTTTGGCGGCGTCAACCGCCGCTTCACCCGCGTGGGCGAGGTGGGCGGCGTGACCATCATCGACGATTACGGCCACCATCCGGTGGAAATCGCCGCGGTGCTGAAGGCGGCGCGTCAGGCGACGAAAGGCAAGGTGATCGCCGTACACCAGCCACACCGCTACACCCGCCTGCATTCGCTTTTCGAAGATTTCTGCTCGTGCTTCAACGAGGCCGATGTCGTCGCCATCGCCGAGGTCTATGCCGCCGGCGAGGACCCCATCGCCGGCGCCAGCCGCGACGATCTGGTCGCAGGCCTCATCGCGCATGGCCACCGACAGGCCCGCGCGCTGGAAAACGAGGACGACCTGGAAAGGCTGGTGCGCGAGGCAGCGAAGCCCGGCGACATGGTGGTCTGCCTGGGTGCCGGCACGATTTCCGCCTGGGCCAACGCGCTGCCCGCGCGTCTGGCGGGTTAGGCCGGTGGCCGCGGCGCTGCATAAACGTCTGGGCCTTGGTCTTCTAACCGCCTACGGCATCGGTGTGATGGTGGGTGCCGGCATCTATGTTCTGGTAGGTGCCGCGGCAGGCGCGGCGGGGCTTTGGGCGCCGCTGGCCTTTCTGCTGGCGGGGCTGGTCGCGCTGCCCACGGCACTCAGCTATTGCGAACTGGCCGCCCGCATTCCCGAAGCGGCGGGCGACAGCGCCTATGTCGAGATCGGGCTGGGCCGGCACGGCCTGGCGCTGCTGATCGGCGCGGTCAACATCCTGGCCGGAACCATTGCCGCCGCCGCCGTTCTGCGCGGTGGGGTCGGTTACCTGACATCGGTTGTGCCGGTTCCGGCTTTCTGGGCGATCGTCGCCATCGGGGCCGCGCTGACCGTGATCGCGATCCTCGGCGTCGTCGAAAGCCTGGCTTTCGCGGCCACCATGACCGTGATCGAGGTTGTCGGGCTGCTGGCGGTTTCGGCCGCGGGGTTCTGGGCGCCGCCGGTGGCCGAGTGGCAGGCGTTGCCGGCACTGCCGCCGCCGCACTGGCCGGGCGTGGCCACCGCGGCAATCTTTGCCTTCTTCGCCTTCATCGGTTTCGACGATCTGGTCAACATGGCCGAAGAGGCGCGCCGGCCCGAACGCGACATGCCCCGCGCAATACTCTTCGCGCTGGCGATAACCGCGGTGCTTTACTTCCTGGTCAGCGCGGCGGCGGTACGGGCGGTGCCTGTCGCTCTGCTGGGCACCAGCGACCGCCCGCTTTCGCTGGTTTGGGAAGTGGCGACGGGCACGAGTGCAACCTTTCTGGCGCTGATAGCCGTTGCGGCGGCGCTGAATGGCATCCTTGCCCAGATCGTGATGGCCAGCCGCGTCATCTATGGTCTCGGCCGGCGCAGTCCCGCTCTCGGGCGTTTTCACCGCGCGCATCCGCGTTTTGGCACGCCCGTCCTGGCCACGACCCTGATTGGTGCGGCGACGGTCGGCGCGGCGCTGACCCTGCCCGTCGCAACACTGGCCGAAGTTACCTCGCTTCTGCTTCTGGCGGTGTTCGCCACTGTCAATCTGGCGCTGATCGGCCTGAAGAGACGCCGACCGGAAGCGCCGTTCCGTGTTCCTTTCGCTGTACCCTTGGTGGGGCTAGGCCTGTCGGTCGTCGCCTTTGCCGTTTCGTTGGAGACCGTGCTATGAGCCTTTCATTCGTCGCCCTTTGCCTCTGGGTCGTCACCGCGGCGGGGCTCGCGATGTTTCCTTCCCGCGACCATCATTGGCGCCTGGCTTATGGCCTGATCGCCGTGGGCATCCCGTTGCTGGGCTGGCTGACCTATGAAAACGGCCCGGTGATGGGGTTCATCGGGCTTGCCGTCGGCATCTCGGTCCTGCGCTGGCCGGTCTACTATCTGGGCCGCTGGGCGCTGAAGAAAAGCCGCCTGCGTCGTTAGTCGGCCAACCCCGGTCTTGCCGCGACCGGGTCAAGGCGTTAGCTGGAGGCCATGAACGCCGCCCTTCCTTCCGTGCGGGGAACGCTGACCCCGAACCGACCGCTGGCCGATCTGACCTGGCTTCGGGTCGGCGGGCCGGCGGACTGGCTGTTTCAGCCCGCGGATGAGGCGGATCTCGCGCAGTTTCTGGCCGCGCTGGACCCGGCCATAGCGGTTTTCCCCATGGGCGTCGGCTCGAACCTGATCGTGCGCGATGGCGGCATCCGCGCGGTGGTCATCCGCCTTGGGCGCGGGTTCAACACGATTGCCGTCGATGACGGCCGGGTGGTGGCGGGCGCTGCCGCGCTTGACGCCCATGTCGCGCGTCGCGCGGCCGAGGCCGGGGTCGATCTGACCTTTCTGCGCACCATCCCCGGCGCCATAGGCGGCGCGGTGCGGATGAACGCCGGCTGTTACGGGTCTTACGTGGCCGACCATCTGGTCTCGGCGCGCGCGATCGGCCGGGACGGGCAGGCTGTCACGCTTCGGCCAGCCGATCTGAACCTTCGCTATCGCCAGTCCGACCTGCCCGAAGGCTGGGTCATTACCGAGGCGACCTTCGAAGGCCCCGCCGGCGATCCGGCCGCGCTGGTGGCAAAGATGGACGAACAGCTCGCCCGGCGCGACGCCAGCCAGCCGACAAAAGACCGTTCCGCCGGTTCGACCTTTCGCAACCCCGCCGGATATTCCTCGACCGGGCGGACCGATGACCGCCACGATCTGAAGGCCTGGAAGGTCATCGACGAGGCGGGTTTGCGCGGTGCGCGGCTGGGTGGCGCGCAGATGAGCGAAAAGCACCCCAACTTTCTGATCAACACCGGGGCGGCGAATGCCGCCGATCTGGAGGGATTGGGTGAAAAGGTTCGAAAAAGGGTTTTTCAACACAGCGGAATATCGCTAGAGTGGGAAATCATGCGCGTCGGTGATCCGGCGCCGGATCAGCAAGAACAGCAAAGGCCGGAAAACGGCTGAGACGAGGCACACGAGTGGGTATGTCGGGCAGGACAACCCCCAAAGTGGCGGTACTGATGGGCGGGCACTCGGCCGAGCGCGAGGTCTCGCTGTCCTCGGGGCGCGAATGCGCAGCCGCACTGCGGGAGGCAGGATACGAGGTGGTCGAGCTGGATGCCGGCGCGGACCTCTCCGAACGGCTGCGCGCCATCGCCCCCGACGTCGCCTTCAACGCGCTGCATGGCCGCTGGGGCGAAGATGGCTGTGTCCAGGGCCTGCTGGAATGGCTGCGCATCCCCTATACGCATTCGGGCGTGCTGGCCTCGGCGCTCTGCCTCGACAAGGAACGCACCAAGGCGGTCTATCGCGAACATGGCCTGCCAGTGGTCGCCAGTTGCCTGGCCGATCGGGCCGAGGTTTCGCGCCGCCATGTGATGGAACCGCCCTATGTCGTCAAACCCTATAACGAGGGGTCCTCGGTCGGCGTCTATATCGTGCGCGAAATCGCCAACGGCCCGCCCCTGATCGCCGAAGACATGCCCCGGACCCTGATGGTCGAAGCCTTTGTTCCGGGGCGCGAGCTGACGGTTTCGGTACTGGGCGACAAGGCGCTGACCGTCACCGATATCCTGACCGACGGCTGGTACGACTACCACGCGAAATACGCCCCGGGCGGTTCGCGCCATGTGGTGCCCGCCGATCTGCCGCGCGACGTCTTCGACGCCTGCATGGACCATGCGCTGACCGCGCACCGGGTGCTTGGCTGCCGCGGCCTCAGCCGCACCGACTTCCGCTGGGATGACAGCCGTGGGCTTGAGGGGCTGGTGCTTTTGGAAACCAACACCCAGCCGGGGATGACACCCACCTCGCTGTCGCCCGAACAGGCGGCCCATTGCGGCATAACCTTTCCCGAGCTCTGCCGCTGGCTGGTGGAGGATGCCTCATGCGACCGCTGATCGCCCCGCGCCGGCCCATGCCGCGCGCCGAACCGCCGCTGACCCGGGCCACCGCGCCGCGCCGCGATCCCGCGCCCAGCCGGGTTGCCTACCGGCTGCACCGGCTGTGGCTGACGCCGGTCTTCCGGGCTTTCCTGCGGCTTGGCCTGCCGGTGTTCGTGGCGGTGTTTGCCGTTGGCATTTACCTGGCCGATGCCGACCGTCGTGCGGCACTGCTGGGCGACTGGGCGGCCCTGCGCCAGGCGGTCGAGGAACGGCCGGAATTCATGGTGCAGCTTGTCGTGATCGACGGCGCGTCGAGCGAAGTCGACGGCGCGGTGCGTCAGGCGCTGGGCGTGACCCTGCCGGTCAGCTCGTTCGAGCTGGACCTCGAGGCACTGCGCGCCACCATCGCGGGGCTCGACGCGGTCGCCTCGGTCGACCTTTACGTGCGCGCCGGCGGCATCCTGCAGATCGACCTGACCGAACGCCAGCCCAGCGTTGTCTGGCGCGGCGAAACCGGTCTGGGGCTGCTGGACGCCGAGGGACACCCGGTGCGCGCCATCGCCCGGCGCGAGGACCGGCCCGACCTGCCGCTTCTGGCCGGTGCCGGGGTGGACCGCGCCGTGCCCGAGGCGCTGGCCCTGATCGCCGCCGCCGCGCCGGTGGCCGACCGGCTGCGTGGTCTGGTCCGCGTCGGCGAGCGCCGATGGGACGTTGTGCTGGATCGCGACCAGCGTATCATGCTGCCCGAATCCGATCCGCAACGGGCCTTGGAACGGATCATTGCGCTGGATCAGGCGCAGGGGCTTCTGGCGCGCGACATCACGCTTGTCGATCTGCGAAACGCGGATCGGCCGACGCTGCGGCTGACCGAGGCCGCGCTTGGGGAATTGCATCGTATCCGGGGTACCGTTTTAGGAGTGACCGCACCATGACCGATCTCTACCAGACCCAGCGCGCCATGCGGAACATGCGCCGCGCCGCGATGCAGCGGGGGGTGATCGCCATTCTGGATGTCGGCACCTCCAAGATCGCCTGCCTCGTGCTGCGGTTCGACGGTCTTGAAACCCAGCGCGAAGCCGACGGCGTGGGGCCGATGGCCGGCCAGTCGCGGTTTCGGGTGATCGGCGCGGCGACCACGCGGTCGCGCGGGGTCCGGTTTGGCGAAATCGACGCGATGCAGGAAACCGAGCGCGCCGTGCGCACCGCCGTGCAGGCGGCGCAGAAAATGGCGCAGACACGGGTCGACCATGCGATCGTCTGCTTTTCGGGTGCCCGGCCGCGCAGCTACGGGCTGGCCGGAGAAACCGAGGTCGGCAACACCGTGGTGCGCGAAGGCGATGTGGCGCGCGCGCTGGCCGCCTGCGACATGCCCGATATCGGCGCCGGCCGCGAGGTGATCCACGCCCAGCCGGTGAACTTCGCACTCGATCATCGTTCGGGCCTTGGCGATCCGCGCGGGCAGACCGGTAACCGGCTGGCCTGCGACATGCATCTTCTGACCATCGACAGCGACGCGGTGCAGAACCTGCTTTATTGCATCAAGCGCTGCGATCTGGAGCTGGCCGGCATCGCCTCTTCGGCCTATGCCTCGGGCATCGCGAGCCTTGTCGAGGATGAACAGGAACTGGGCGCGGCCTGTATCGATCTTGGCGGCGGGGCTACAGGCGTTTCGATTTTCATCAAGAAACACATGATCTTCGCCGACAGCGTTCGGATGGGGGGTGAACATGTCACCTCCGATATCGCCAAGGGGTTGCAGGTGCCTCTGGCCACGGCCGAACGGATCAAGACCTTTTACGGCGGGGTCGTGGCAACCGGCATGGACGACCGCGAGATGATCGAGGTCGGCGGTGACAGCGGCGACTGGGAAAAGGACCGCCGGCGCGTCAGCCGCGCCGAACTGATCGGCATCATGCGCCCTCGGGTCGAGGAGATACTCGAGGAAGTCCGCACACGGATCGACGCGGCGGGTTTCGACCACCTGCCCGGCCAGCAGATCGTGCTGACCGGTGGCGGCAGCCTGATCCCCGGGCTCGACGGGCTGGCCTCGAAAATCCTTGGCCAGCGGGTTCGCCTTGGCCGGCCGCTGCGCGTGCAGGGCCTTCCGCAGGCCGCGACCGGCGCCGCCTTTTCCAGCGCCGTGGGCCTGTGCCTGTTCGCCGCCCATCCGCAGGATGAGTGGTGGGATTTCGACATTCCCGCCGAAAGCTATCCGGCCCGCTCGCTGAAACGCGCGATCCGCTGGTTCCGCGACAACTGGTAGGGCGCGGCTCGGGCTCGCGCCGAACGCCTCCGCCATGTCGGAACGACGATGCCAGGTGGGGCGGTCCGTGTCCCGGCTCGCGGCGGGTGGGCGGACAAAGCCCTGCCGGCGCATCCTTCGGCGAAATCTGCCCGATACCGGGGTCGGTCAACCGTTGCAGGGTGACCCGAAGACCGCTTTCGGCTAGACTGTCGACACCATCCGCAGAGATGGAATCACACAGGCCGAGCAGGCCCCCGAATCCGATGCCCAGAACGCCCCGCGCCCCACGGTGCCGGCGCATTGTATTGTATACCCTTCAATCCGTTGCGCTAAATCTCGTGAACTCGGCGAAATCCCGCAAGACAACGCTGCGATTCGCCTATATTTTGTGGTGGAAGGGTGTTTTTTGCGTGACCTCGCCGTGACGACTCGGTAGGATCGCGCCACTTCGGGATAGGAATAAGGGCTTAACGCCCAGTGGACAGTTAACCAGGCGGACACAGCGATGACATTGAACCTCATGATGAGCGAGCAGGTGGATCTGAAGCCCCGGATCACTGTTTTTGGTGTGGGCGGGGCCGGCGGCAACGCCGTCAACAACATGATCGAGAAGAACCTCGAAGGGGTTGAGTTCGTCGTCGCCAACACCGATGCGCAGGCGCTGCAGCAAAGCCGCGCGGGTTCTCGCATCCAGATGGGTGTCAAGGTGACCGAAGGCCTGGGCGCCGGCGCGCGCCCCTCGGTCGGTGCCGCCGCCGCCGAAGAGACCATCGAGGAAATCGTTGATCACCTGCATGGCGCGCATATGTGCTTCATCACTGCCGGCATGGGTGGTGGCACCGGCACAGGCGCAGCGCCGATCATCGCGCAGGCCGCGCGCGAACTGGGCGTGCTGACCGTGGGCGTGGTGACCAAGCCTTTCCAGTTCGAAGGCGGCAAGCGCATGCGTCAGGCCGATGAAGGCATCGAAGCGCTGCAAAGGTCGTCGACACGCTGATCATCATCCCGAACCAGAACCTGTTCCGCCTGGCCAACGAAAAGACCACCTTTACCGAAGCCTTCGCCATGGCCGACGACGTGCTTTACCAGGGCGTCAAGGGCGTGACCGACCTGATGGTCCGTCCGGGCCTCATCAACCTCGACTTCGCCGATGTCCGCGCGGTGATGGACGAGATGGGCAAGGCGATGATGGGCACCGGCGAGGCCGAGGGCGAGGATCGCGCCGTTCACGCCGCCGAAAAGGCGATCGCCAACCCGCTTCTGGACGAAATCAGCCTGAAAGGCGCGCGCGGCGTGCTGATCAACATCACCGGCGGTTACGACCTGACGCTGTTCGAACTGGACGAAGCCGCGAACCGGATCCGTGAAGAGGTCGACCCGGAGGCCAATATCATCGTCGGCTCTACGCTCGACACCTCGATGGACGGGGTGATGCGCGTGTCGGTGGTCGCGACCGGCATCGACGTCGCGCAGGAGCAGGCCGAGGTGACCGTGCCGCGCCGCCGCATGGCCGAACCGCTGCAGCCGGCCGCCGAGCTTCGCGAGGACGTGGCCGCGTCGCCCGCTGCCGAAGCCGAAGAGCCTTCGCTGTTTGACGAGACGCCCGCCGCACCGGCACCGGCGCGTCAGCCGGCGCGTCCCGCCGCAGCTGCCCCGGCCGAGGACGACCTGCCGCCGCCGGTCTATCGCCCGCAGCCGAACGGGTTCCGGCCGCAGGCCGATGCCGCCCCGGTGGCGCAGCCCGCCCAGGACGATGCCGCCGCCTTTGTTGCGCCGCGCCCGCGCCAGACCGCGGCCGGCACCCCGTCGCCCGAGGCGCTGGCCCGGTTGCAGGCCGCGGTCAGCAAGGTGCCGCCGCGCACCGCGCAGCCGGCGCAGCAGCAGGCCCAGGCCCCGCGTGGCATGACCGCCCCGGCGCGTCCGGTCGCGGCGCAGGAAAAACCGCGTTTCGGCATCAACACCCTGATCAACCGGATGACCGGCCATCACCACCCCGAGCAGGAACGCCCGGCACCCCGGCACCAGGCCCAGGCCGTGCATTACGAGGACGAGGCCGAGGTCGACCCCGAGCAGGAGCGCATCGAGATCCCCGCTTTCCTGCGCCGTCAGGCGAACTGACGCCACGTTACGATCACGAACCAGGGGGCCGGATCATCCGGCCCCTTTGCATTCCGTGAAAGTCCGGGCGCGGTCGCCGATGTGCGCCTTAAGGCGAAAACCGCCGGCCTTCACAGCAAAAACAACAGCTTCGTAACAAACAACCGGCGTAACGGCAGGTTTCGGCCGACTTTTCATGCAATGTTACATATCGTTGCAAAGAGTGAGTTGAGATGACGATGCCGCGCGTTTAGCTCAAAGTCGCGGAAAAACTGCCATTCCGCGCTACTGTGGTAATCTCGCGTGCAACGCACTTTGAAATCGTCTGTCAGCTTCGTCGGGGTCGGCCTTCATACCGGCCAGGCGGTGCGCATGACGGTGCATCCCGCTTCGGCCGATTACGGCGTCTGGTTCCATCGCACCGATGTGGCGGCGGCCGACCCGATGGTGCCGGCGCTGTGGGATGCGGTTGTGCCGTCGCGTCTGTGCACACTGGTGCGCAACCCCGCGGGCACCGAGGTTTCGACCATCGAACATATCATGGCGGCACTGGCCGGTTGTGGCATCCACAACGCGCTGATCGAGATCGACGGGCCGGAAGTGCCCATTCTCGACGGCAGCGCCGCGCCTTTCGTTCGGGGCTTTCTGGCCCGCGGCATCCGCGAACAGAATGTCAACGCGCGTGCTTTCAAAGTGTTGAAACCGGTCGCCGTGCAAGAGGGCGAAGCGGTTGCGCGCCTTCTGCCTTCGGACATGCTGGAGATCGATTTTCACATCGATTTCACCGATGCCGCCATCGGCCGGCAGGCCAAGGCGCTGAACATGGCCAACGGCGCCTTCGTGCGCGAGCTTTGCGACAGCCGCACATTCTGCCGGCAATCGGACGTCGACGCGATGCGCGCCAACGGCCTTGCCCGTGGCGGCAGTTTCGAAAACGCGGTGGTCGTTGATGGCGACCGCGTGCTGAGCCCCGGTGGCCTGCGCCATGGCGACGAACCGGTTCGCCACAAGATGCTTGATGCGCTTGGCGATCTGGCGCTGGCCGGCGCACCGATCCTGGCGCGCTATGAAGGCTGGCGCGCGGGCCACGCGCTGACCAACCGGCTGCTGCGCGCGCTTTTCGCCGACCCCACCGCCTGGCGGCTGGTCGAATGCGGTGAAATGACCGGTTGCAAGCTGCCCGGCGTTGGCATCAGCCGCGCCGATCTTCACGCGCTCGCCTGATCGTCATTTTCGTGCCAAAGGCGTTTTGCGCCCCGGATTTTTCTGTGCTAGGACACGGGAGTAACGGGGCGGCGGCGGCGTTTCTTCCGGCCCATCGCGGTGGAAAATGGGGTAGGCGGACATGATCGGCGGCAGCTTCGGCGCAAGGTTCGCAGCACTTCTGCTTGTGACGGTCCTGTCGGCCTGTGGCGGCAACGAAGAGGTCCCGCTCGACAGCCTGTCGGCCGAAGACATCTTCAAGCGTGGCGAATATTCGCTGGAAACCAGCCGCAAGGCCAAGGATTCGATCCGCTACTTCAGCGAGGTCGAACGGCTTTACCCCTATTCGCAATATGCCAAGCGGGCGCTGATCATGCAGGCCTATGCGCATCACAAGGACAAGAACTATGAAGAGGCGCGGGCCGCGGCGCAGCGCTTTATCGATCTTTATCCTGCCGATGACGACGCGGCCTATGCCAAGTACCTGCTGGCGCTCAGCTATTACGACCAGATCGACGCGATCGGCCGTGACCAGGGCCTGACGTTCCAGGCGCTTCAGGCACTGCGCGAGGTGATCGAGCAGTATCCGGACAGCGACTACGCGCGCTCGGCGATCCTGAAATTCGATCTCGCCTATGACCATCTTGCCGCCAAGGAGATGGAGATCGGGCGTTACTACCTGCGCCGGGGCCACTATGCGTCAGCGATCAACCGGTTCCGCGTTGTCGTCGAGGACTACCAGACCACCACGCACACGCCCGAGGCGCTGCACCGTCTGGTCGAGGCCTATCTGTCGCTTGGCCTGAACGACGAGGCGCAGACCGCCGGCGCGATTCTGGGCCACAACTTTCAGTCCTCGCCGTTTTACGATGACAGCTATCGGTTGCTGACCGGCAAGGGGCTCAGCCCCGAGGCCAAGGGCGAAAGCTGGCTGCGGCGTATTTATCGCCAGATGATCCGTGGCGAATGGCTGTGAGCCCGACCGTCTGATCCCCGGCAGGCGCGATGCTGCGAACCTTAGATATTCGCGACATGCTGATCATCGATCGGCTGGAACTGGACTTTCAGCCGGGGTTGAACGTGCTGACCGGCGAAACCGGTGCCGGCAAGTCGATCCTGCTGGATTGCCTGGGGTTCGTTCTGGGCTGGCGGGGCCGCGCCGAACTGGTGCGCGCCGGCGCCGATCAGGGCGAAGTGACGGCGGTGTTCGAACTGCCGGCCGAGCATGCTGCGCGCGCGGTGCTGGCCGAGGCCGGGCTGGACGCCGGCGATCAGCTGATCCTGCGCCGCGTCAACAGCGCGGACGGCCGCAAGACCGCCTGGGTGAACGACCGGCGCACCAGTGGCGAAACGCTCCGCGCGCTGTCCGACACGCTGATCGAACTGCACGGGCAGCAGGACGATCGCGGGCTGTTGAACCCGCGCGGCCACCGCCTGTTGCTGGACCGTTTCGCCGGCGCGGAAGGCGCGGTGGAAACCTGCCGTGAGGCCTGGCGCGATCTGGGCCGGGCGCGCAAGGCACTGGCCGAAGCCGAGGCGGAGCAAGAGGCGCTGCGCGCCGAAGAGGAATTACTGCGCCATTCGGTCGGCGAACTTGACGCGCTGGATCCGCAGCCGGGCGAAGAGGCCACGCTGGATGCTCGTCGCCGGCTGATGCAGCGCGCCGAACGGCTGCGCGCCGATATCGCGCGTGCCCATCAGGTGCTGGGTGCCGACGGGGCCGAGGGCGCGATCGGCGATGCCCGCCGCTGGCTGGAAGCCGCGGCCGAGGGCGCCGAGGGCGGGCTGGATGACACGCTGGCCGCGCTGGAACGCGCGATGGCCGAACTGGGCCTTGCGCAGGATGGCGTCGAACGCTGCCTCGAGGCGCTCGATTTTCACCCCGGCGATCTGGAGCGGCTGGAAGAACGCCTTTTCGCGATCCGGTCGCTGGCGCGCAAGCATGGCGTTCTGGCCGACGATCTGGGCGGCTTTGCCGAAGAACTGCGCGCCCGGCTTTCCGCGCTGGATACCGGGGCCGAAGCGCTGGCTGGACTTGCGCGCAAGACAGCCGAAGCCGAAGCGCTTTATGTCGCCGAGGCGGACCGCCTGCATGCGCTGCGAACCCGGGCGGCCGGACGACTTGATGCGGCGATGGCCGGCGAACTGGCGCCCCTGAAGATGGAGCGCGCGGCCTTTTCGACCGAACTGAGCCCTGCCGAACCCGGCCCCGAGGGGACCGATGCGGTGGCCTTTACCGTGGCCACCAATCCCGGCGCCCCGGCCGGGCCGTTGAACCGGATCGCCTCGGGCGGTGAATTGTCGCGCTTTCTCTTGGCGCTGAAGGTCTGCCTGGCCGGCGTCGAGGGCGGCCAGACGATGATCTTCGACGAAATTGACCGGGGTGTCGGCGGCGCCACTGCCGATGCGGTGGGCCGGCGGTTGCAGGCGCTGGCCGGTGGTGGTCAGGTTCTGGTGGTGACCCATTCACCCCAGGTTGCGGCCCTTGGCACGCATCACTGGCGCGTCGAGAAGACCAGCGACGACAGCGAAACGACCTCGCGGGTGGTCCCGCTCGACGCCGAAGCGCGGGTCGATGAAATCGCGCGCATGCTGTCGGGCGATACCGTCACCGATGCCGCGCGCGCCGCCGCCCGGGTCTTGCTGAAGGGCTAGGGCGGCCTCTGGGCTCAGCGCAGAAGCTTGCCGGGGTTCAGGATCGCGCCAGGGTCCAGCGCGGCCTTGATCGCGCCCATCACATCCCATGCCTCCGCGTGTTCGGCCGCCATCAGCCCAAGCTTGCCAAAGCCGATGCCATGTTCGCCGCTGACCGTGCCGCCCAGCCGCAGCGCCCGTTCCGCCATGCGTGCCGAAAGCGCCTTGGCAGCCTCCAGATCGGCAGGCTCGTCGGGGTCGATCAGCAGGATGGCGTGGAAATTGCCATCGCCCACATGGCCCAGGATCGGCCCCGCGATACGGCTGTCGGCAATATCGGCGGCGGTGTCTTCGACCGCCTCTGCCAGCGCCGATACCGGCACGCAGACATCGGTCACTACCGCTCGCGCACCGGGGCGCAACGCCTGCGCGGCGTAATAGGCATTGTGGCGCATCGACCAGAGCTTTGCGCGGTCTTCGGCACGCGTGGCCCAGCGGAAATCCGCACCGCCATGATCGGCGACCACGGCGCCAAAGCGCTCGGCATCCTCGGCCACCGCGCGGGGCGAACCGTGAAACTCCACCAGCAGATGCGGACGTTCCGGCAAGTCGGCGCCGAAATGGCGGTTGAAGCCGCGCGCGGTCTCGGCATCGATGAACTCGATCCGCGCCATCGGTATGCCGGTCTGCATCACCTCGCTCACCGCCGCCACCGCCGGCCCCATTGCGGCAAAGGCGCAGACCGCGGCGCTGACCGCCTCGGGCTGGCCCTGCAATTCCAGCGTCAGCTCGGTGATCAGCCCCAGCGTGCCTTCCGAGCCGACGAAGAGCGCGGTCAGATCGTAGCCGGTCGAGGATTTCGCCGCCCGGCTGCCGGTCCGGATCACCCGGCCATCGGCCAGCACCACCTCGAGCGCGCGCACCGCGTCGCGCATCGTGCCGTAACGCACGGCGGCGGTGCCCGATGCCCGTGTCGCCGCCATCCCGCCAAGCGAGGCATTGGCACCGGGGTCGACCGGAAAGAAAAAGGCCGGTGGCGCGCAGTTCCGTGTTCAGCGCCTCGCGCGTCATGCCCGGTTGCACCACCGCCAGCCGGTCCTCGGGGTAGACGGCGATCAGCCTGTTCATCCGCGAAAAATCCACCGTGACGCCGCCGCGAAGCGCCAGCGCATGGCCTTCAAGCGAGGTGCCGGTGCCCCAGCCGACAACCGGGCAGCTGTTGCGCGCGCAGACCTCCACGATCCGCGCCACCTCTGCGGTGCTTTCGGGATAGGCCACGGCATCGGGCGTCGGCGCGGCGATGTAGGATTCGCTTTGCGAGTGAAGCGCCAGATCGGGCTTGGACCGGCTCAGCCGATCGCCTAAGACGGTGGCAAGTTCGCTAAGGGCGTCGGGAACGGGCATCGGGGTTTCCGGGATGCAATTGGCGAGGGTGAGCCTAGGCCAGGCGGGCGGCCGGGGAAAGCCCAAGGCAGACGCGCCCGCGGAACCGCGCCCATGAACGAAACCGATCCGGGGTTTTTGGCGCGCCAGTGGCGGGCGCTTCTGTCCGAACTTGGCCACGCGGTCGACGTGATGCGCCGGCGCGGACCCAGCCAGGTCCAGTTCTGGTTCATCGCTCTGGCCATCGGATTTGCCGCCGGGGCGGCGGCGCTGGGCTTCCGTCTGGGCATCTCGGCCCTGCAGCGGCTGGTCTATGGCAGCGACGATCTGCGCCTCGCCTCGGTCGCGGGCGATCTGCCCTGGTACTGGGTCCTGTCGGTGCCGATCCTCGGCGGTCTGGTCGTGGGCCTGATCCTTGACCGGTTCACGCCCGACGCTCGGGTTCGCGCGGTGGCCGATGTCATTTCCGGCGCGGCGCTGAAGGAAGGCCGGGTCGAGACCCGCGAAGGGCTGGCCTCGGCGCTCGCCTCGCTCATCACGCTTTCGACCGGCGGCTCATCGGGGCGCGAAGGCCCGGTTGTCCACCTCGCCGCGGTGCTGTCCACCTGGGTCAGCCAGCGGATCAACGCCAATGGGATCACCGGGCGCGACCTTCTGGGCTGCGCCGTGGCCGCCGCCGTTTCCGCCAGCTTCAATGCCCCGATCGCCGGCACGCTTTTCGCGCTTGAGGTCGTGCTGCGCCATTTCGCCGTTCACGCCTTCGCGCCCATCGCCATTGCCGCCGTCGCCGGTACGGTCATCAACCGGCTGCAATTCGGCGGCGTGACCGAATTCATGCTGCCCTCGAAAACCGGCCTTGCCTTCTACATCGAACTGCCGGCCTTCATGATCCTCGGCCTTCTGTGCGGCCTTGTGGCGGTGGCGCTGATGCGCGCGATCTTCTTCGCCGACGATCTGGGCAACCGGCTGCAGGAAAAAACCGCCATGCCGCGCTGGCTGCGGCCGACGCTGGCGGGGGCGATGCTTGGCGCGCTGGCCATTCCCTATCCCCATATCATCGGCGTCGGGTACGAGACGACATCGCAGGCGCTGACCGGGCACATGCTGCTGCACGAAGCGGTGGTCTTTGCCGTCATCAAGACGCTGGCCGTGGCGATCACGCTCGGCGGGCGGATGGGCGGCGGGGTGTTTTCCCCCGCGCTGGTCATTGGCGCGCTGACCGGGCTCGCTTTCGGTCTGGTCGCCACCGCGATCCTGCCGGCCTTTTCCGGTACTGCCACGCTTTATGCGCTGGCCGGAATGGGCGCGGTCGCCGCCGCCGTCCTCGGCGCACCGATCTCGACCGCGATGATCATTTTTGAGCTGACCGGCAACTGGCAGACCGGTCTTGCGGTCATGACCGCCGTGTCGCTCTCGACGGCGCTGGCCAGCCGGCTGGTCGACCGCTCCTTCTTCCTCACGCAACTCGAACGGCGCAACATCCACCTGGCCGCCGGCCCGCAGGCTTGGCTTCTCGGCACGATGGGCGCGGCGCGGCTGATGCGTTCGATGAGCCATCGCTCCGCCGCGTCCGAAGACGACTGCCGTGCCCTGATCGCCGAAGGTGTCTGCATCGGTGAGGCCAGCACGCTGGAAACCGCGCTGCCGATGTTCGAACGCACCCGGATCGAATTTCTCCGGTCATCCGGCGCGATACCGCCGGGGGAGCCGGAACTTCTGGGCGCGCTTTCAAGTCGATGCGCTGCGTGCCTATAACCGCGCGCTGGCCGAAACCGCAGCCGAGGAGCATTCCTGACGGCTTCCGGTTTCAGCAGCCGAAATATTCTCGGGGGTCAGGCAGACGGCCCCCGTGACATACCGTACGTTTCAGACGCTCGACCGTCACGCGGTCGGTGTAAAAGGCCAGATGCCCGGCGATCCGTTCACGCCCGGTTTCGGCGCCTCGTAGCTCCAGGCGGCATCCTTGAGCTTGCCGCTCTTGGTGTGGATGGTGAAATAAGCTCGCCTCGCCCTTCCAGGGGCAGGTCGTGCGCGTCGCGCTGGCGTCCAGAAAGGCCATGGCGATATCGGCGCGCGGAAAATAGATGACCGGTTCGCGATCGCCCTCGGTCAGTTCCAGTGCGCGGTGGCTCTCGCCGATGACAGCGCCGCCGGCACGCACCACCCAGGTGCCCGGTGCATTACGCGATCGTGATGGTCGGGCTCATGTCTGTCTCCCTGTTTGCGCCAGACTATCGCCTCGCCATGGCTACGCCTAGATGACAGTTGTCCGCGTCAGATCGGCGCGGTCGCGCGGGCCAGCCAGGCGCGCGCCTCGTCCCCGACACGCGGCCCGATCGCGGCCATGACCTCGGCATGATAGGCGTTCAGCCAGGCACGGTCGTCGGTATCGAGCATCGCGGCGACGACCAGCCGCGTATCGATCGGCACAAAGGTCAGGGTACGAAACCGCAGCATCGCACGCGCGGCATCGCCGCCGGGTAGGGCGAAACGTCCTCGACCACGATAAGGTTCTCGATCCGGATGCCAAAGGCGCCTTCGCGGTAATAAGCGGTTCGTTCGAGCAAGGATCATGCGTGGCATGTGGCCGCGACAGACCCTGCGGGCCTTCGTGCACCCCAAGATAGGCCCCGACGCCGTGACCCCGTCCGTGAAGTTGAAGTCGAGCCCGGCCTGCCAGAGCGGATAGCGCGCAATGGCATCGAGGTCGCGCCCGCTTAGCCCCACCGGCCAGCGCAGCCGTGAAATCGCGATCATGCCCTTCCAGGACCCGGGTGAAACAGGCACGCGCCTCGTCCCCGGGGTCGCCCACCGCCAGCGTGCGGGTGATGTCGGTCGTGCCGTCCAGATACTGCCCGCCGCTGTCGAAACCACCCCAGTTCGCCCGGTCGGATCGGCCGGGTTGTTCGCCTCGGTCACGCGGTGTGCGCCAGTCGCGCCATGCTCGCCCGCGCCGCAGATCGTGTCAAGCTGAGATCGCGCGGCTCGTTGGTGGCGCGGCGAAAACCTTCCAGCGTCGTGACCGCGTCGATCTCGGTCATCCTGACCCTTCGGCTTGCCCTCACGGTCGAACCAGGCCAGCTCACCATCGCCGCACCGTCGCGCAGATGCCTCGGCCATGCCGGCGCCAGTTCGGCGGCATTCTTACGGGCCTTGGGGCGGGCTGCAGGAGTCCTCGGCCCAGGCAATCGTCACACCCGCCTCGGCCAGTTCATGGCCGATGGCATGGGGCGCCGTCTTTGGATCGACCCGCGCAGGCCTTTCAGCATGTGTGCAGGGCCGGCACCAGGGCCGCTGGCGGGCGGATGCGCTGCCTGCGCCCAGATGGGCACGCGCGGTGTCGTCGGCTTTGCGCATCGACAAATAGCGCCACGCGCGCGTCGTCGCCCAGCACGGCGAAGGCATGGGCGACGGGGGTGTGGCGGATGTCGCCACCGCGGATGTTCAAGAGCCAGGCGATGCTTTCGGGGCTGGTCAATACCGCCGCGCGATGGCCGGCGCGCCTCAACTCGTCCGCCAGCCGGTGGCGCTTGGCCTCGCTTGCCTCGCCGGCATGTTCCAGAGGGTGCGGCACGATCCGTGCCAGCGGCGGCGGCGGTTGATCGGCCCAGACCGCATCGACGAGATTCGAGACCGGTTGCAGGGTGATGTCGCTGCCGTCGAGCGCTTTTTCAAGTTTGGCGATTTCGTCGCGGCCATGCAGCCAGGGGTCGAAGCCGACGCGCCCGGCCGTCAGCCGTGCGCGGATCCATTCGCCGGCTTCGGTTTCCGGCCAGTCGACCGGCGTAAACGCGCCCAGATCGACCTGGGCCTTGACCTGCAGGCGGTAACGGCCGTCCACGAAAACGCCGGCCTGGTCGGGCAGAACCACGCAAAACCCCGCAGATCCGGTGAACCCCGTCAGCCAGGCCAGCCGTTCGTCGCGCGGCGCCACATCCTCGCCCATGTGGCAATCGGCGCGCGGCACGAGGAATCCCGCACAGCTGGCGCGCGCCATCTCGGCGCGCAGCGCCGCCAGCCGCGCCGGGCCAAGCTCGGGCCGGGCGGTTGTCTCGAAACTCTGGAACATCGTCGGTCTTGTCCGCTTTCGTCGGTATCGCTCTGGCCGCGCATTACGCGGCGTCACCGCCGATGTAGACGACCGGAACCGTCTTCGTCAGCCAGATTCCGTTCTGCGACACAAAAAACTCGCCACCCTCGGCATGCATCCGCCCCGCCGCGATCCGAAGGACCACGGGTTTTCCGTGGCGGCTGCCGACCGCGATGGCGGTTTCGACATCGGACGACAGATGCACGAATTGCCGCGAACGGGGTTTCAGGCCGTCCCTCGTGATGGATGCGACAAACCGCGTCGCCGTGCCGTGATAGAGAATTTCGGGCGGTGTCGCCGGTGGAAGGCCAAGATCGACGGCGATGGAATGGCCCTGATTGGCGCGAATTTCCTGCCCGTCTTCCGTCAGCGCAAAGCGTTGCTTGTCGCTTTCGGCCACGACCTGACGAACGATCGCCTCGCTCAGCCGGCCTTCGGACCGCGCCACAAGATCGGCGACGCTCGCCCAGCCTTCGGGATCAAGCACCAGCCCGACGGCGCCGGGGTCATGGCGCAGGACAAAGCTCATGAACTTGCTGGCTGCGACAAGATCGGCCATTTCACCCGGCCTTGCGCATTCCCATGACGCGGGCGCGGGCGCGCGGGTCGCTGTCGAAAAGCGCCGCCAACTGCTCGGTGATCGCACCGGCCAGCTGTTCGACATCGGTGATCGTCACGGCGCGCTGGTAATGGCGGGTCACGTCATGGCCGATGCCGATGGCGATCAGTTCCACCTGCTTGCGCCGTTCAACCATGGCGATCACGTCGCGCAGGTGTTTCTCGAGGTAATTCGCGGGGTTGACGGACAATGTTGAGATCGTCGACCGGCGCGCCATCGGATATCACCATCAGGATCTTGCGGACCTCGCGGCGGGCGCATATCCGCCGGTGCGCCCATTCCAGCGCCTCGCCGTCGATGTTTTCCTTCAAGAGCCCTTCCTTCATCATCAGGCCCAGATTGGCGCGCGACCGGCGCATCGGCGCATCGGCGGCCTTGTAGATGATGTGGCGCAGGTCATTGAGGCGCCCGGGCTGTTGCGCGCGCCCCTCGGCCAGCCACTTTTCCCGGGCCTGACCGCCTTTCCAGGCGCGGGTCGTGAAGCCCAGGATTTCCACCTTGACCTGACAGCGTTCCAGCGTGCGGGCCAGAACATCGGCACAGATCGCGGCGATGGAAATCGGCCGGCCGCGCATGGAACCGGAATTGTCGATCAAAAGCGTGACGACCGTATCGCGAAACTCGGTGTCCTTTTCGACCTTGAAGGACAGCGGCGTCGTGGGGTTCGCCACCACCCGCGCCAGACGTCCGGCATCCAGAATGCCTTCCTCGCGGTCAAACTCCCAGCTGCGGTTCTGCTGTGCCTGCAAGCGGCGCTGCAGCTTGTTGGCCAGCCGGCTGACCGCGCCCTTCAGCGGGTCCAGCTGCTGGTCGAGATAGGCGCGCAGGCGTTCCAGTTCGGCCGGCTCGGCCAGATCCTCGGCCTTGATCTCTTCGTCGAAGGCGGTCGAGAAGACCGCATAGTTCGGATCGGCATCGGAATGCGGGGCAGGCGGCGGGGGTTCCAGCGGCGCCTCGCCCTCGGGAAGCTCCGCCTCCTCGTCCATCTCGGCGTCGGCGCTTTCCTCCATCGTGACCTGCGCCTGGCTCTGGTCCTGCTGGTCGTCCTGCGATTGTTCGGGGTTGGCCTCCGATTCCTCGGGCTGGTCGTCCTGGCCCTGACTGTCGGGGCTGTCCTGATCCTCTTCGGCTTCGTCGCCCTGATCGTCTTCGTCGTCCAGGTCGGGGTCTTCGCCCAGCTGGTCGCCATAGCCGAGATCGGCGATCACCTTGCGCGCCAGCCGGGCAAAGGCGGCCTGATCGGCCAGAACGTCGCCAAGCGTGTCGAGCGTACCGCCCGCCTGTTCCTCGATGAAGCCCTGCCAAAGCTCCATGACATGCTGCGCCGCCTTGGGCAGTGGTCGTCCGGTGGCCAGATGGCGCACCAGATACCCCGCAGCGACCGGCAACGGCGCATCGGCCGTCTGCGCGATCTGGCCATAGCCGCGCCTCTCGGCCTCATGGGCGATCTTGGCGTCGATATTGCTGGCCGTGCCGGGCATGGCGCGCGCGCCCACCGCCTCGCAGCGCGCGGTTTCCATCGCTTCGTAAAGCTCGCGTGCCATCTGCCCCGGCGGGGCATAGCGGGTGTGGGTGGCGTCGTCGTGATACTTCAGCCGCATCGCGAAGGCATCGGCCGTGCCGCGCGCCAAGAGCACCTCGTCGCGCGTCATCCGCCGCGACACCTGCGGCAGGCGCATCGTGTCATTGGTCACGCCCGGCGGGTCGACCGAATAGCTGACCGTCAGATCCGGGTCGTCGGCCATGGTCTTGGTCGCCTCGGCCAGGGCCTTCTTGAACGGATCGGCGGGGTTGTCGCTGGACTTTGTCATGGCCAAGGTAAAGCACTGCGCGCGCGCCGGAGCAAGGGACAGCGTGCGCCGCCGCACAGCGAAAGCGCGCGGCTGCGGAATTGGCTTTGCCGGTGTCGGCACCAAGGTTTGGAGGCAGTGAAACCCAAACCCCGAAAGGTCCCCGCCATGGCTGCGAAACCCAGGATCGCCATCATCGTTTCGTCCACCCGGCCCACGCGTTTTGCCGATATCCCGACCGAATGGATCAAGGCGCAGGCCGACGCGCGCGACGATCTGACCGCCGAGGTCGTGGACCTGCGCGATTATCCGATGCCGTTCTTCGACGAGGTCGCCTCGAACGCCTGGGCGCCGACCCAGAATGCAACGGCCGTGAAATGGCAAATGAAGCTGGCCGAGTTTGACGGCTACATCTTCGTCGTGGCGGAATACAACCGGTCGATCACCGGTGCGCTGAAGAACGCGCTGGATCAGGCCTATGTCGAATGGGCGCGCAAGCCCTTCGGCGCCGTCGCCTATGGCTCGATGGGCGGAACCTCTGCGCTGGCACATCTGCGCATGATCGGCGTCGAGTTGCAGATGGTACCCGTGCGCCATTCGGTCCACATCGGCGGTGGCGATTTCTTCAAGGTGCACCCGGGCTTTGGCGGCTCTGGCGATCTGGGCGATATCGCGGCCACGATCGATCCCTCGGCCAAGTCGCTTCTGGACGACGTGGTCTGGTGGGCCAATGCCACGAAGGCCGGCGCGGCTGACAGAGGTGATGACGGGGGGGGCCTGACGGCCCCGCGCCGCCCGCCGCTTCAGGGTAGCGTCACGGTCATTTCGCGCCCGCCGTAACCTTCGACCTTGTCATGGGCTCGGATGACGAGCGCTGTCACGCCCTCGGGCAGGGTGACGCCGGTCAGGCTGCGGGTAAAGGGCTGTTCGCTGACATGCGGATGGGCCAGTTCCCGTACCGCCAGAACCGTGCCGTCCGGCGCCAGAATCTCCCACCGGTCGGCGTATTTGTCCCAGCCGGTCTCGTCCGAGGCGACGGTCACATCGAAGCGCCATGTGCCGCCAGCCTCGGCCGTGACCTTGGCCGCCACAACATCCGCTGGTGCGGCGACGGCGGGCCCGGCAAGCCAGACCGTCAGGGCAAGGGCGGGGCAAAGGCGCATGGCGGCAAGACTAGCACGAAGCGGCACGCGCGTGAAATCACGGCGACGCGGGGTCGGGGCCGCCGGCGCGTCCGGCACTAGCCGCCGGTGAACCAGCCCGGTTCGGCATTGCCCCCGCACAACAGGACCGCAACCCGTTCGCCGGCCCGAGGACGGTACGCGCCGGCGGTCAGCGCCGCCAGCGCGGTGACGCCGCCGGGTTCGCACACCATCCGCGTGGCATCCCAAAGCCGCCGCTGGGCCTCGATGACATCGGCATCGGACACGACAACGTTTTCGGCCACATGCGCCCGGATGATGCCGATCGGGATCGTGCCGATGCTGCTGGCGCCCAACCCGCTGGCCGAAATGCCGCTGACGCGGAAGTTTTTCGGCAGCGTGTCGCGCAGCGTCTTGTCAAGGCTGCTGGTGCCTTCGGTTTCCACCGCCACCACCTTGACCCCACCGGCGAACCACGCGGCGATGCCGCCGATCAGCCCGCCGCCGCCGACCGCGACGAGGACGGTGTCGATATCGGGCATCTGCTCTTCAAGCTCCAACCCGATCGTGCCCTGCCCGGCGACGGTTTCGACGGAATCGTAAGGGTGAACCGCAACCGCGCCGGTTTGCCTTGCGTGATCGTCATAGCTGGCAAAGGCATCATCGACGGAACCCTCGACAACCCTGACTTCGGCGCCAAAACCGCGCATCCGCGCAATCTTGACCTCATTGGCGATCATGCCGGGCACGAAAACCACCGATTTCACGCCCAGACGGGTTGCCGCCAGCGCCACCGCCGCGCCGTGGTTGCCGCCCGATATCGCGACCACGCCGGCGGCCGGAAGCGTCTGGCCAAGCAGGTTGCTGAAGGCGCCGCGAACCTTGAACGAACCGGTCAGTTGCAGCTGTTCAAGCTTCAGCGTCACAGGATGCCCGAACCCCAGATCATCGGCCGCCAGCGCCAGCACCGGCGTTTTCCGGATGTAGGAACCGATCCGCGCGTGGGCGGCACCAATATCGGCCCGGCCGATCACCTGATGCTCTGGCTCGCCGCGCTTTCGGGCAGTTCCTCGTCAAAGCAGCGCTGGTAGAATTCGGCCACGGTCTGCCGCTCCAGCTCGTCGCATTTGTTGAGGAAGGTCAGCCGGAAGGCGTAACCCACGTTGCGGAAGATCTCGGCATTCTGGGCCCAGTTGATGACCGTCCGCGGCGACATCACGGTCGAAAGATCGCCGTTCATGAACGCCGTGCGGGTCAGATCCGCGACCGTCACCATATGGCCGATCTGCTTGCGGCCCTTTTCGGTGTTGTAGTGCGGGTTCTTGGCCAGAACGATGGCCGTTTCCGCGTCATGGCTGAGGTAGTTCAGCGTCGCGACAGGCTCCAGCGGTCCATCTGCGCCTGGTTGATCTGCTGAACGCCGTGGTAAAGCCCGGTGGTGTCGCCAAGGCCCACGGTGTTCGACGTGGCGAAAAGCCGGAACGACGGGTGCGGCGTGATGATCTCGTTCTGGTCGAGAAGCGTCAGCTTGCCGTCATGTTCCAGCACCCGCTGGATGACGAACATCACATCGGCCCGTCCGGCATCATATTCGTCAAAGACGATGGCAGCGGTTGCGCAGCGCCCAGGGCAGGATGCCTTCGTGAAATTCTGTCACCTGCTTGCCGTCGCGCAGCTTGATCGCATCCTTGCCGATCAGGTCGATCCGGCTGATGTGGCTGTCAAGGTTCACCCGCACGCAGGGCCAGTTCGATGCGCCGCCACCTGTTCGATATGGGTCGACTTTCCGGTGCCGTGATAGCCCTGGATCATCACCCGGCGGTTATAGGCAAAACCGGCCAGGATCGCGAGCGTGGTGTCCGGGTCGAACTTGTAGGTCGGGTCGATTTCAGGCACGCGGTCGGTGCGTTCGGCAAAGCCCTTGACCTTCATGTCCGTATCGATCCCGAAGACCTCGCGGACTGAAATCTCTTCGGTGGGTTTCATGACCGTATCCAACATGCCTGCTGCCATTTCCGTCTTTGCGCCCAAATCCTCTGCCGGGCGCCACCCGGGATTAGTGGAACATATCGGCGGGGCGTGCAAGGGCGCGGGGGCGCCGCCGACCGCCCCAGTCCCGATTTTCGATAGGGCCAGCCGGTGGCGCTTGCGGGCGCGGCAGGCTCAGTCGACGAAGTTGCGGCTGTCCTTGATCTGGTCCCAGGCCCAGACAACCTCTTGCAGGCGGTCCTCGTCGGCCCGGTTTCCGCCGTTCATGTCCAGGGTGAAGATCCTGACCAGGCTCTTGTATTGTTTGCGGATTTCCGGCCGCGTCCAGGTGTCGCGCGCATCAAGGATCTCCAGCGCCCGCCGTTCGGTCGGCGGCAGCTTGCGGGTGCTGCCCGAAATGACGCGCCCGGGGTTCTGGGTGCCCTTTTCGCCCAGAATCTCCAGCGGGTCCTGAACGCCCAGGCGCGACCAGGCGCGGTCTTCCTCGCCGGGCTTGGCAAAGGCTTGGTCTCGCGCCCCCAGACCCGGTCCTTGTCGAGAAACTTCTGAAACTCCTCTTCGTTCTGGCCGGAGAAGAAATTCCATTTCAGATTGTATTCGCGCACGTGGTCGCGGCAGAACCACAGAAACTCGTCCAGATGATCGGGCGATTTCGGCGCGCGGTACTGGCCGGCATCGGTGCAGCCGGGATGATCGCACTGGCGCGTCGAGGTTTCGAACGCGCCCGACATGCCCCGCTTGGTCTTGGTCCGCCGCTTCTTGTCCGTCGAAACACGGATGTCGAATTCGAAGGGGGAACGGTTGGTCATCTGCCTGCCTTTCCGATTCTGGCCGGAAGGGCGCGCCGCCATTCCGACTCGGACGCAACAGTTTAGGGGTTTTCGCGGCGGGTTGAAGGGTTGACAGCCAAGAAATCCCGCCTGCGGTGAATCGGCGGCGCGGCGCGTGCGTTTACTGCGCCGCGACGCTGTCGTTTTCGGGCCGTTTTCAGCGCGCGCGCGGCGCGTGGACGAAGGCCGGGCCAAGGACCGGGGCCGAAGGGTTAAGCGGCGTCGTCACCGACGGCGCGGCAACCGCGCGCGGCGCGACGGTTTCGGCCTGCGCATCGGTGCGCGCAGCCAGTTCGCGTCGGAACACCAGCATGTTCTGAAAGGTCGTCACCTTCGAGGTCAGGCCCGAACGCTCTTCGCAGGGCAATGTGTCGGAGCGCACATATTCCCAGCCTTTGGCGCCCAATTCGTTCATGACCAGGGTCAGGGCATGGGCAAAGCGATCTTCGGTGCGCTTCACGCCGCGCGCCTTTTCACCCTTTCGGTGCAGGAACAACCTTGTACTCGAAACGCTTCATGCAGACCTCCTTCGGCAGGCAGGCATCTTAGCGCGATTCGGTGGCGGGGAATAAGTCGCAAAAGTGACATTGGATGTGGGCGCGGGATGCGCGCAACACCCGCCCCGCAACAGGGTGGCCCGAGGCGGGCGCGCCGGATGCTTGCGCCGTACCCGACTTCGGTCTTTTCTGGTGTCGCGAGCGGGCGGAAAGGGGGCAGGCGGCCATGACAACCGGGTTTTACTACGATGAACGCTGCATGTGGCATTCCGCCGGCGAAAGCGTGCTGTTTCTGCCCGTCGGCGGATATCTGCAGCCACCCTCGGGCGGTTCGGGCTATGCCGAGGGCCCCGAGACCAAGCGGCGCCTGCGCAACCTTGTCGAGGTGTCGGGGCTGGGCGCGCATCTGCGCTGGGCATCGGCCGAACCGGCCAGCCGCGAGGACCTGCTGCGCATTCATCCGGCCGCCTATCTGGACCGGTTCAAGGCGCTGTCGGATTCGGGCGGCGGCGACATGGGCGACGAGGCGGGCTTTTCCGCCGGAGGGTATGAGATTGCCGCGCTTTCGGCCGGTCTGGCCTTGGCCGGTATCGGCGACGTGATGGCGGGCCGTGTCGCCAATGCCTATATCCTGTCGCGCCCGCCCGGCCATCACTGCCTGCCCGACCACGCCATGGGTTTTTGCCTGCTGGCCAATATCCCCGTCGCGCTGGAGGCGCTTCGCGCCACCCATGGGCCGCTGCGGGTCGCCGTCATCGACTGGGACGTGCACCACGGCAACGGGACCGAGGCGATCTACCTCGACCGGGCCGATACCCTGACGATCTCGATCCATCAGGAGGCCTGCTTTCCCGCCGATACCGGCATGGCCGAAAACCGCGGGCGGGATGCGGGCCTGGGCGCCAATCTCAACATCCCGCTTGTTCCCGGCGGCGGGCATGCGGCCTATCTGCAGGCATTCGACCTGCTGGTCGCGCCCGCGGTTCGGGCCTTTCGGCCCGACCTGATCGTCGTCGCCTGCGGGCTCGACCCGAACGCCTTCGATCCGCTGGCGCGGATGCAGGCCCATTCCGAGACGTTCCGTGCGATGACGGTGCGAACGATGGCGCTGGCGGGCGAGCTTTGCGCCGGCCGGCTCGCCGTGGTGCATGAAGGCGGCTATTCTGAAGGCTATGTGCCATTTTGCGGTCTGGCCGTGGTCGAAACTCTGACCGGTATCCGCACGCCGGTCGAAGACCCGTTTCTGGGCCTTATCACCGCCCAGCAGCCCGCCGCCGATGCCGAAGCCTTCCAGCGCGCCCGGCTTGAAACACAGGCGCGGGCGGTGTTCGGCGGGTAGGCGGCGCGGTCTGTGCCCGGCCGCCTAGAGCCCCAGCTTCTGGCTGACCAGCGCGTTCACCGCCGCCGGGTTGGCCTTGCCACCGGTGGCTTTCATCACCTGACCTACGAACCAGCCGGCGAGCTTGGGGTTGGCCTTGGCCTTTTCGACCTGTTCGGGATTGGCGGCGATCACCTCGTCCACCGCCGCCTCGATGGCGCCGGTATCGGTGACCTGCTTCATGCCGCGCGCCTCGACGATCTCGGCCGGGTCGCCGCCCTCGGTCCACAGGATCTCAAAAAGGTCCTTGGCGATCTTGCCGGAAATGTCGCCCTTGGCGATCAGGTCCAGCACGCCGCCCAGCTGACCCGCGCTGACCGGGCTGTCGCCAATTGCCTGGCCTTCCTTGTTCAGCCGGCCGAACAGTTCGTTGATGACCCAGTTGGCGGCCTGCTTGCCGTCGCGGCCCCGCGCCACCTCTTCGAAATAGGCAGCGTTTTCGGTTTCGGCCGTGAGCACCGAGGCATCGTAGTCGGTCAGGCCGAAATCGGCCATGAACCGCGCCTTCTTGGCATCCGGCAGTTCCGGCATGGTGGCGGCGATATCGTCGACCCAAGCCTGTTCGATCTCCAGCGGCAGAAGATCGGGGCAGGGGAAATAGCGGTAATCATGCGCCTCTTCCTTGGACCGCATCGACCGGGTTTCGCCCTTGTCGGGGTCGTATAGCCGCGTTTCCTGAACGACCGTTCCACCATCCTCCAGAAGGGCGATCTGGCGGCGCGCCTCGTAGTCAATGGCGGCCTGGATGAAGCGCATGGAGTTCATGTTCTTGATTTCGCAGCGCGTGCCGAGATGGGCGAAATCCTGGGTTTCCTGATAGCGTTCATAGGCGCCCGGTCGGCAGACCGAGACGTTGACATCGGCGCGCAGGTTGCCGTTTTGCATGTTGCCGTCGCAGGTACCGAGGTAGCGCAGGATCTGGCGCAGCTTGCCGACATAGGCGGCCGCTTCCTCGGGCCCGCGGATATCGGGGCGGCTGACGATCTCCATCAGCGCCACGCCGGTGCGGTTGAGATCGACAAAGGACATGTTCGGGTCCAAGTCGTGGATCGACTTGCCGGCATCCTGTTCCAGATGGATGCGCTCGATACGCACGCGGCGCGCGACGCCGGGGGCCATGTCCACGATCACTTCGCCCTCGCCCACGATGGGGTGGTAAAGCTGCGAAATCTGATAGCCCTGCGGCAGGTCGGGGTAGAAATAGTTCTTGCGGTCGAAGGCCGAGACGAGGTTGATCGCGGCCTTTAGGCCCAGACCGGTGCGCACCGCCTGCGCCACGCAAAATTCGTTGATCACCGGCAGCATGCCCGGCATCGCCGCATCGACGAAGGCGACGTTGGAATTGGGTTCGGCCCCGAAGGTGGTCGAGGCGCCGGAAAACAGCTTGGCATTGGAGGCGACCTGGGCGTGGATCTCCATGCCGATCACCAGTTCCCAATCCGCCTTCGCGCCGGAAATCACCTTGGGTTTCGGGGCTTCGAATGTCAGATCCAGCATGGCGCGTCCTTGAGGTTTCGCGCCACGTTCTAGGGCAGCACCGGGGCTTGGGCAAGGGCCGGACCGGGCGCGCCGGGCGGCAAGGCGTGGCGCGCCACGGGCAAACTTCCGCCGACGAATCGGGGGCGGGATTGCCGAATATGGCGATTTCGGGGCAGAAGCAGCGCGCCGGGCAAGGATCCGGTGCCGTTTGCGACCTGACCGATGCTTCTGACCCGCTTCATTCGCCGGACGCTCCTATGCGCCCTGATCACCCTGCCGGCCGCCTGTGTGGCCAACACCACGGGTGTCAGCCGACTGGATAACGACCTGCCTGTGACGCGCTGGGATCACCGGCCCGAAGCCGCCAAATGGACAGCGGCAACCCTGACCGCGCTGGAAAGCCACGGCGATGGCCTGCTGAACGTAACCCCCAGTGATATCGGCCGTTTCTGCCCCGGCTATGCCAAGGGCGACGAGGACGAACGCGCGGCCTTCTGGGCCGGCTTCCTGTCGGCGCTGGCGAAATACGAAAGCACCTGGAACCCGCGCGCCTCGGGCGGCGGCGGCCGTTGGCTGGGCCTTCTGCAGATCGACCCGCGCACAGCGCGCGGTTATGGCTGTCAGGCCCAGACCGCCGAGGCGCTGAAGGACGGGGCCGCCAACCTCAGCTGTGCGATTCGTATCGCGTCGGTTCAGGTGGCCCGCGACGGCATGGTCGCCGGCAACGGCCGGCAGGGTTTCGGCCGCGACTGGGCGCCGATCCGCGACGCCCGCAAGACGTCGGAAATCGCCGCCTGGACGCGAGTGCAGGAATACTGCCAGGGCTGACGCCCGGCGCGCAGGGCGGGGTGCTAGGGCGCCCCGACATGGGTGGCAAGCTTGCCCAGTGTCTGCAACCCCAGTTCCACCGCGCCGAAGCTCTTCGCGGTCTGGTATTCCTCGGCGGTGACGAACACCATGGAAAGCGTGACCTTCGTCCGGCCGCCCAGATCTTCGAACCGGGCCGAGGCATCGGCGTGCTTGGGCCCGTTTTCGCCCCACAGAAGCGTATAGGCGATCGACCGCATCGGGTCCTGCCGGATGCCGGCGTGGTGATTGGGAAAGACCGTGCCATCCGGCCCGATCATGTCGAAAACCCATTCCCCGCCATCGCGCAGGTCGATGCGGCGGGTACGGCAGGAAAACCCGTCGGGTCCCCACCATTGCGGCAACGCCTTCGGATCGGTCCAGGCCGCCCAGACTGCCGCGACCGGGGCGGCGATCACCCGTTCGATCACCATGGTGCGGTCGTTCGGGCTGATCATTTCAGCAGCCCCCTGGCATAGTCCTCAAGCTGGTCGACCACGGTTCCCCAGCCATCGTAGAACCCCATCGTCTTGTGGGCCTCGGCCTTCTCTGCCGACCGGTGGCGGGCAATCGCGGTATAGGTCGTGCGGCCCCCCGGCCCTTCGCCAAGGATCAGGATCGCGGTCATGAACGGGTCGGGCGCGGGCTTCCATCCTTCGGTGTAGGTGTCGGTGAAAACGAGCTTTTCGCCGGGGATGAGCTCTAGAAAGACGCCGTGGTTGTCCATCAGTGCGCCATCGACCTCGAAGGTTGTGTTGAACCGCCCGCCGACCTTCAGGTCGATGTCGCAGGCGGTCACCTTGTGGGGCCGCGGCACGAAGAAATGCGGGATGTGCTTGGGTGAGGTCCAGCACTCCCAGACAAGGCTGCGGGGGACCGACAGGGTGCGGGTGAAGCTGAGGTCAGTCTTCGGGTCGAGTTCCATCTGCGCGCTCCTTCATGAGGCGGGTTACATAGTCGTCCAGCCGGTCGAGCCGCCCCTCCCAGATCGCCCGCTGTTCATCGAGCCAGCCGCGGACCGGTGTGAAGGCGCCGGGGACGAGCGCTACGGTGCGCACGCGCCCTGACTTTTCACTGGTCGCAAGGCCGGCATCCTCCAGCTTGCGGACATGGGCGAGCAAAGACGGCAGCGCCATGTCGAAAGGGGCGGAAAGCTCGGTCACGGTTGCCGGTCCGCGCGCCAGCCGTTCGAGGATCGCGCGGCGGGTCGGATCGCCGAGAGCCTGAAACAGCATGTCGAGTTGTCCGGGGGAGAGGTTCATCGCTCGTTCAATACTTATCTGATCACCTAACTATTCTCCGGAAGCGAGTCGTGCAAGCAAAAGTTAGGAAAACGACTTACTAATTTTCTCAACAAGACCTTTTTGATTTTTCGAACAAAGGAGGGGCTGCCAGCGTTGCCGCGCAGGCCCGGTTCCGGTAGGTCTTTTTGGCGGCATACTCTGGCATACAAGGATCGGATGCGGATGGAGCGGGTAGATCGGCAAGGATTGCAGGTGGCGGCGGAACTGGCCGCCTTTGTCGAAACCGAGGCGCTGCCCGGCACCGGTATCGCGGCAGGGGATTTCTGGACCGGGCTGGCGGCCATCGTCGCCGATCTGACCCCGAAGAACCGCGCTCTTCTGGATACCCGCGAACGGCTGCAGGGCGAAATCGACGCCTGGCATGTCGCACGCCGCGGCCAGCCGCATGACCACGAGGCCTACAAGGCCTTCCTGGCCAAGATCGGCTATCTTCGGCCCGAAGGCCCGGCATTCGCGATCGAAACCGCCAATACCGATCCCGAAATCGCCACCGTTCCCGGCCCGCAACTGGTGGTGCCGGTAACCAATGCCCGCTACGCGCTGAACGCCGCCAATGCCCGCTGGGGCAGCCTTTATGACGGGCTTTACGGCACCGATGCGATGGGTTCGCTGCCGCCGCGGGGCGGCTATGAACGCGGCCGTGGCGCGCGCGTTATCGCCCGCGCGCGTGTCTTTCTGGACGAAGCCTTTCCGATCGAGGGAACCAGCCATGCCGATGTGCGGCGCTATCACGTAAAGGACGGCGCGCTTCTGATCGACGATATGCCGCTGGTGCATCCCGGAAAGTTCGCCGGCTACCGGGGCAATCCCCGCGCGCCCGAGGCGATCTTGCTGCGCAACAACGGGCTTCATGTCGAACTCGTGTTCGACCGGGCGCATTTCATCGGCGCGCGCGATCAGGCCGGCCTGGCCGATGTGCGGCTTGAAAGCGCGGTTTCGGCGATCATGGATTGCGAAGACAGCGTCGCCTGCGTCGATGCGGCCGACAAGGTCGGCGCCTATCGCAACTGGCTGGGCCTGATGAAGGGCGATCTGCAAGACACGTTCGACAAGGCGGGAAAGACGGTCACCCGACGGCTGTTTGAGCCTGACCATCAGTGGACCGCGCCGATGGCTCGTCGCTGGTCGTGAAGGGCCGGGCGCTGATGCTGGTGCGCAATGTCGGCCACCTGGATGACCGTCCCGCGATCCTCGATGCCCATGGCGACGAGGTGTTCGAAGGGCTGATGGATGCCATGGTGACGGTGACGATCGCCCTGCACGACCTGGAAAAGACTGGCGGCCGCGCACTCCGTCATGGGCTCTGTCTATGGTGAAGCCCAAGATGCACGGGCCGGACGAGGTGGCCTTTGCCGACGAGATCTTTACCCGCGTCGAGGCGGCGCTGGGCCTGGCGCAAGACACCGTGAAGATCGGCATCATGGACGAGGAGCGCCGCACCTCGGTCAACCTCAAGGAATGCATCCGTGCGGCCAAGCGCCGCGTGGCCTTCATCAACACCGGCTTTCTGGACCGAACCGGCGACGAGATCCACACCTCGATGGAGGCCGGGCCGTTTTCGCGCAAGGATTTCATCAAGCGCAAGGCCTGGATCGGCGGCTATGAAAACCAGAATGTCGATATCGGGCTGGAGTGCGGGCTGTCCGGCCGCGCCCAGATCGGTGCGGGCATGTGGGCGATGCCTGACCAGATGGCGGCGATGCTGGAACAGAAGATCGACCACCCTAAGGCCGGTGCCAACTGCGCCTGGTGCCGTCGCTGACGGCGGCGACGCCGCATGCGCTGCATTATCACAAGGTCGACGTTTTTGCGGTACAGGCCACAAACTGAAGGCCGGCGGTCGGCGCGCCTATGTCGACACCATCCTCGATATCCCGCTGGCGGCCTATCAGAAATGGACACCCGAACAGATCATGCGCGAGGTCGAAAACAACGCCCAGGGCATCCTTGGTTATGTGGTGCGCTGGGTCGATCAGGTGTGGGTTGTTCGAAGGGGTGCCGGACCTCAACGATGTCGGGCTGATGGAAGATCGCGCCATGTCGGATATCCGCCCAGCACATCGCCAACTGGCTGCATCACGGCATTGTCGGCGGGCAGGAAGTGATGGAGGCCGATGAAGAAGATGGCCGAGGTTGCCGACCGCCAGAATGCCGACGATCCGGCCTATCGGCCGATGGCGCTGGACTTTGACGGTATCGCCTTGCCGCGGCCTGCGATCTGGTTCAAGGGGCGGTGCAGCCGTTCGGTTATACCGAGCCGATCCTGTACGCGCGGCGGCTGGAACTGAAGGCCTGGGGCGGCGCCTGAAGGCGGTTTCCTGGAGGTTGCGCATACCGGGGCTTCCCGGAACCCCCGGGGAGTATTTCAGCCAAGGTGATGGGTGCGAAACCGGCCTTGCAAATCGGGCTGGGACGCGCCCTTCTGTTGGAAAACAACCCTGGGAGAGGCTGCGATGGCATTGTCGTTGAAAAAGGCGCGGGTGATCATCCGCAAGGCGATGGAGGCCGGTCAGGCGGCGGGCATGAAGCCGCTGTCGGTCGTGGTGCTGGATGCCGGCGGCCATGTCGTCGCTTTCGAGCGGTCCGACGGGGCGAGCCCGGGCGGTTCGCCATCGCCCATGGCAAGGCGCATGGCGCGGTGATGCTGGGCATGGGCGGTACAGCGCAGATGGCGCGGGCCGAGGCGCATCCGTTTTTCATGGCTGCCCTGAACGGCGCTTTCGGTGGCAAGCTGGTTCCCGTTCCGGGCGCGGTGCTTGTCCGCGATGCGCGGGCAATGTCATCGGCGCCGTGGGCGGGACCGGCGATGGCCCGGACAAAGACGCCGAGGCCGTACCCGCTGGCCGGCATTGCGGCGGCCGGGTTTCAGGGCGAGGCCTAGGCAACGCCCCGCCTCCGCTGGCCGGGGCCGGCATCCCCGCCGGCACCGGCCGCGCAGCTGTCAGACCTTGCCGAGGCGGGTGATCTGCTGACGCCGGCGGCGGCCACGGCGACATAGACAAGCCGCGCAAGGGCCGAGCCCTCGCCGAAGATAGCGGCGACGAGATCGAAGCCGAAGACCCCCACGAGGCCCCAGTTGAGCGCGCCGACGATGACGAGGGCGAGCGTTGCGATTGGCAGTGCGTTCATGATCGGTCTCCCGTTGGTTTTGCCCTGAGCTTAGTTCGCCGGCGGCAGCAAGACGGCGTCGATGACATGGATCACCCCGTTCGAGGCGATGATGTCGGCGCTGGTCACGTTGGCGCCGTTGACGCGCACGCCCTTGCGACCGTCGACATGCACCGATGCGCCCTGAACCGTGGCCACATCCATGCGCTTTCCGGCAACGTCCTTGGCTTCAACCGCACCGGGCAGGACGTGGTAGGTCAACACCGCCACGAGCTGATCCTTGTTTTCCGGTTTCAGAAGCGTTTCGACCGTACCCGCCGGCAGCGCGGCAAACGCGGCGTTGGTCGGGGCAAAGACGGTGAAGGGGCCGTCGCCTTTCAGGGTCTCGACCAGCCCGGCGGCCTTCACGGCCGCGACGAGCGTCGTGAAATCGGGATTGGTTGCGGCGATGTCGACGATGTCGGGTTCGCCCTTGGTCATCGGCGCGCAGGCGGCGACGGTCAGGGTTGTGGCCGCGGCAAGGGCGGCAAGCAGGCTACGACGGTTCATGGGATCCTCTCGTGTTGGGGCGCCCGACCGCGGCCGGGCGCCGGTTGACATTTGTCGTTCAGTTCGACGGCGGCAGGATGACGGCATCGATCACGTGGATCACGCCGTTCGAGGCCGAGATGTCGGCGGCTGTCACCGTGGCGCCGTTCACGCTCACCCCGCCTTCGGTCATGATGGTGATGTCGGCGCCGTTGACCGTGGTCGCGGTCATGCCGTTCGTCAGATCGCCCGACATCACGGCGCCGGGGACGACGTGGTAGGTCAGCACGCCGACAAGCTGATCCTTGTTTTCCGGTTTCAGAAGCTCCTCCACCGTACCGGCGGGCAGGGCGGCAAAGGCGTCGTCCGTCGGGGCGAAGACGGTGAAGGGGCCGTCGCCCTTCAGGGTCTCAACCAGACCGGCGGCTTCAAGCGCGGCGGCGAGGGTCGTGAAGTTGCCGGCCGCAACGGCCGTGTCGACGATGTCGGCATCGCCGGCCCGAGCCGGCGCGGAGATTGCCATCGCGGCGGCGAGAGAGAATGCGGCGAGGGTGGGAAGGCGGAGTTGCATGGCGAGTTTCCTTTCGGTTCCGATGTTTCGGTGGCTTCGATATGAACGTGCATCATGAGAAAGCTTCGCGATACGCACGAATTCGGGATAAGAACTTTTTTGAATGATTGGAAATTTCCGGGCGATACTGTTTCGCAGGGGGAAACGGAGGGCGCGATGGTGTCGGATACACTGGACCGAAAAGTTTGGCGGTTATCGGCTGGGGCGAAGATCTGCACCCGCGGCTGGGCAAGGACATGTCGCTGGCGCAGCTTGGCTGGCATTCCGGCATGTCGGCCGGCATGCTTTCGAAGATCGAGAACGGGCAGATCGTGCCGACGCTGCCGACGCTGATGCGGATCGCGATGGTCTTTGGCGTCGGGCTTGACCATTTCTTCGCGCAAAGTCAGGACCCGGTGGTGGCGCTGGTGCGCGCCGCCGACCGGCTACGCCTGCCCAACCCGCCAGACGGCACGCCGGCCTATTGGTTCGAAAGCCTCGACTACCCGGTCACGCAGCGGCGGCTCGAGGCCTATTACGCGCGCTTCGAACATGGCGCGCCCGCGGCTGAACCACATCGGCACGACGGGGCGGAGCTTGTCTATGTCATCGCGGGCGAACTGGAGTTGACGATCCACGGCAGGACGCAGCGGCTGGAGCCGGGCGACAGCCTGTATTTCGAGGCCGATTTCCCGCATCGTTATGCCGGGGGCCAGGGCGGGTGCGAAGCGCTGGTCGTTGTCAGCGTCGACCCGTGACGGTTGCGCGCGCGCCTTCATCCGGCGCGCGCGCCTTATGCTGGCGTGGGGCGAACAATCACCCGGCATGATGCCAACGTTGGAATTGTCGGCAATTCAGCCTGATCAATGACGAATAATCGATCCGGCAGTGGGTGGCACGATGAACAGTCAGGCCATCGCCGAGGTTGCCGGCGCCATGCCGATGTTGATCCCACGATCCACGCTTGTTCCGGTCGGAGCGATGGAGCTGGCGACGGTTTCTCTCTTCTGACCGGCGGACGGCCAAACTGCTGTTCACCCTGGATGGCGAGGCCGCGACCGAGGCGCATGGCGCCTTTGACCGGGCGCGCGACGCGATCACGTTGCCGCTGGTGCGCGCCTGTGTCGAACGCGGCCGCCGTTTCGGGCATCTGCCGGGGGTTTCGCGGAGGAACGTGGCGATGGGCGGCACGCTTCACCCCGAAATCCGCGACCTTCCCGGCCGCCAGAACCACCGGATGCCGCCTGACGGAACGCTGGAAGAAAAATTCGCCCTGCGCCATGCGGTCCGGTTTTCCGAAGGCGGCGTCTTTCACCGGCTCTTCGGGGCTACTTGTCATGACCAACACCCCGCCAGCAGGGGATCAAGCAGCCGGCGCGGCGCGGTAGATCGACGGCTGGCCGAGGGATGGCACCCGAGGCGGCCTTCATCACCGATGCGCCGGGCTTCACGCTGGCGGTGCAGTGGCATCCCGAGTGGAACGCCGGCAACGACCCGGTGTCGCGGCCGCTTTTCGAGGCTTTCGGCCAGGCGGTGCGCGACTGGTCGGGCGGGCGAAAGCCGCGGGCCTGCGGTGCCCGGGCGGGCGTCGCCTGAGGGCTTGCGCTTCCGGTGGCTGGAAGCCTTAGGCCGGCCTTGGGATCCGGCAAATGGGAGACTGACGATGCGCACATGGCCGACACTGGCGGCGGCGGTGGCGGCATTGGCCGCGGTGGCCTGGATCTTCCGGCCGGACGGGCAGGCAACGGCACCTGCGCCCGCCGCCGGTTCGGACCAGGCTGGCACGCCGCGGCTTCTGGCACAGGTGACGGTGCCGGTGCTCGAGGGAGCGGCGCTGCGGGGCGAGGCGGCGTTCAACGGCTATTGCGCCGCCTGCCATGGGCCAAATGCGGCAGGGCTGGACGGCAAGGGGCCGCCGCTTGTTCACAAGATCTATGAACCCGGCCATCACGGCGACGACGCGATTGCGGTGGCGGCGATGAACGGTGCGCGCGCGCATCACTGGCGCTTTGGCGACATGCCCCCGGTTGCGGGTATCACGCGCGCCGAGATTGCCGATATCATCGCCTATATCCGGACGCTGCAACGCGCCAACGGCATCTGATCAACGCGCGCGGCCCTGCGCCGGGATCGCGGCGGCCGCGTTGTCATTCTTCGGTCGGCTTCGGGCGCGCAAGAGCCGCACCTCATGCGCTTTCAGGCAGCGCCGCGCCGTGGGGCCATAGCCGCCTGCGGTTTCGCCGGCCCGGGCCCCGGCGAGTTCGGGAAACAGCGCCAGAATCTCGGCCTGCGCGCCGGTGTCGAGACTGGCCAGCCCTTCAGCGCCGGGGTGAAAGCTTTCGCTGGGCGCGCCTTCGGCCCAGACGATTTCGTGATGGTCGAAAAGCATGTGGAAGTAGTCCACTTCGCCCCCCGGCATGCGCCGAACCGACGCTTCATCGATCAGGTGCTTGGCGGCCGCCAGCACTTCTTCGACGCCAAAATGCAACTCGCAATGCCAGCCGCCCAGCAGCATCCTGTGCTGCGGCGAAACCCAAAGATCGCGCCGGTTTCCAAGATGCCCCGCGGCAATCCGGATCGGCGCCAGCCGCCCGGTGCCGAGCACCCGGCGCGAACCGATCCAGCGGATCGGCTGGGCGCCGCGGTCGCGGGTAAGCACCATGTCGCCGGCGCACAGATCCTCGATCGCGACCTCGCCGTCGGGCGTAGCGATGCGGGTGCCGCGCAGGAAACAGGGAATGCCCATCGCGTAAAGCGCCTGATCGTTGTCGACCAGGGTGGCGGAAATCCCCGGCAGGCGCACGGTTTCGCCGTTCGGAAAGGTCAGGATCGCATCGCCGCTGCCGTCGCCGACGCTGTCGGTGACGGTGACATCCCAGGCGCGCACCGGAAAGCCGAAACTGTCGGTCAGGCCAGTGACATCGAACTGGTCGTGGCCGGTGAAGGTGCCGTTGCCGTTGTCGGTCGGCCCCTCGAACTCGAAAACGGTGTCGCTGCCGCTGCCGTCGTCCAGAACCAGCGTGTCGACCGCACCGTCTGCGGCGCCAAGATGAAGCGTGTCGTCGCCCGCGCCGCCGGTCAGCGTATCGGCGCCGCTGCCGCCGTCCAGCGTGTCGGCCCCGCTGCCGCCGGTCATCGCATCGGCCCCGCCGCCGCCTGACGCGTCGACGCCGCCGGTCGTGGCGCTGGCATCGACCGTGTCGTCGCCGCTGCCGAGCGTGACATGCTCGATCTCGCTGAAGGTGGCGGTGGATGTGCCATCGCCCAGCGTGCCGGCCTCGTCGCCGGAGAAGGTCAGCGTGGTATCCTGTGTCAGGCCCGAGGCATCGAGCGTGTCGCCCGCCGTCTCGCCGGTTTCGCCGCCGGTGATCGTGTCGTTGCCGAAGGTGCCGGTCAGGCTGATCGTATCGTCGCCACCGCCCGCATCGATGGCATCGGCACCGGCGCCACCGTCGATCGTATCGGCGCCCGCGCCGCCGTCCAGCGTGTCGGCCCCGCTGCCGCCGGTCATCGCATCGGCCCCGCCGCCGCCCGACACGTCGACGCCGCCGGTCGTGGCGCTGGCATCGACCGTGTCGTCGCCCGAGCCGAGGCCGACATGTTCGATCTCGCTGAAGGTGGCAGTGGATATGCCATCGCCCAGCGTGCCGGCCTCATCGCCGGAATAGGTCAGCGTCGTGTCCTGTGTGAGCGCCGTGGCATCGAGCGTGTCGCCCGCCGTCTCGCCGGTCTCGCCGCCGGTGATCGTGTCATTGCCGTAGGTGCCGGTCAGTTGCACCGTATCGTCGCCGCCGCCCGCGACGATCAGGTCGTCGCCCGCGCCGCCGTCCAGCGTGTCATCGCCATCGGCGGTTTCGGCGGTATCGGGGATGGTGGTGAAGTGGACGTCGGACACCCACAGCGCCTGTCCCGATGTGCCACCGTTGGAATAGGCGATCTGGATCGAATGCACCGGCCCGGGGACAGAGATCAGCACGGAGCCGTTGGCGCTTGCTGCCGTGTCGTTGCCGGTCCCGGCGGTGATCGTGTTGCCCGAAACCGTTTCGTTGCCCGACACCGTGAAGTTGACGGTGACCGGATTGCCATCGGCGTCGAAGGCGGTGACGGTGATGATGTCCTGCCAGCCGGAGGCGTCGATGTCGTTGATGCGGAACGACACATCCTCGACCTCGTCGGTCAGCCCCGTCTGGGCGGGGTCGAAATCCATGGTGACGGTGGCATTCGGCCCGGCGCCACCGGTCAAGTACAGCGCGGAGTTTGTGGCAAAGGGTTCCCCGCCGCCCACGTACTGGGTGCTGGTTGAGGTCTGGATGCCGGTATTGCCGCCGTCATTGGTGAACGACACCGACACATCCATGCCGCCGGTGGTCTGGGTGAAGCCGCCGGCGACATTCGTGCCGTTGCCGCCCTGGCCCGTCCAGTTCAGGCTTTCATCGGCCGGGTCGGGCGGGGCATCGCCGCCGTAAAGCTCATCGTTGCCACTGCCGCCCGCCAGGCTGTCGTCGCCGGTGCCGCCCGACAGCGTGTCGGCGCCGGTACCGCCGCTGATCGTATCGTTGTCGGCCCCGCCGCTGATCACGTCGGCGCCGCCGCCGCCGTCGATCACGTCGTCGCCCGAACCGCCATAGACCGTGTCATTCCCGGTTCCGGCGCTGACCGTGTCATTGCCGGCGCCGGCATCGATCACATCGTTGACGCCATCGCTGCCGTCGACCTGATCGCCGCCCGCATCGATGAACGAGGTATCGATCGCATCGTCGCCATCGGTGCCGTCGACCACGCCGTCGGGCGTTAGCGGCGCGCCGTCCTCGACCGTGACAAGGAAACTGCCGGCCGGGTCGCCGCCGTCGAAATCATTGGTCTCATAGGTCAGCAGCGCGGTCGGGTTGCCGGACCCTTCAAGGATGTAGTCGAGGCTGCCGCCATCGGTCATCCCGGTCTGGGCGGTCGAACCGCCGCCATTCGTCCACTGAATATCCTCGTAGAGGAATTCGACGGTGAAATTGCCATCGCCCGTCGCGGTCAGGCGGAGCTGGAACGAATTGGTGCCGCTGCCCGAATAGGGCGCGACATCATGCCATGTCACGGTCAGCGAATTGGTGGCCGGGTCGAGGTCCCAGTAGATCTCGCCGCCCTTGGTGATGTCCACGTCCGCGAAGAAGGGCGCGATGATCGGTTGGGTTTCGGTGGCGAGGCTGGCGCTTTGATAGTCGGTATTGGCCGAACCGAACGAGATGTTGCCGTTCGAGTTGATGTAGACGCTGGTATAGTTCGTGCCGCCGAAATTGATGCCACCGGCGCCGAAGACCGAGGTCGTGTCGACCTGAATGCTGCCGTCGTCGTTGTTGCCGACAGTCTTGGCCGTGCTCGAAAAGGTGTTTTCACCAAATCCCGCCGAGCCACCGAGGCCGGAATAGAGCGTCGCCATATCAGCCCCCCGTCCGGACCGGGGTCAGGGCCGCGCGGTCACGCGAAAGGCGCCGCCGCGGCGTCGCGCCAGCATGGCCGGGCCGAAGCGCCGGAAGGCCAGGGAAATTCGAACCAAGCATCGTCACCCGTACCAAAACAGAGCTGACGCGCCGAATCGCGGCGCGCCCAAAACCCGAACGTCAGGGACGAACATTTACAGGCCATGAAGGTTTCAATTGGGCGCAAATACGGCCCCAAATTTAGGAAAACATGAATGAATCCAGCGCCGCGGCCGGCGCCTCCGACCTGCCCGTGGCGCCTGATTTTGCAGGCTTCCGCAGGGTCAGGTCACGCGGGCGCGGGTCTTGTACTCGGGTCGGTCCCAAAGCCCTTTCGCCATAATCTCGGCCAGCCGCTCCACCGCCCGGTTCACGTCATCGGGGCCGATGTAAAGCGGGGTGAAGCCGAAGCGCAGGATGTCGGGCGCGCGAAAATCGCCGATCACGCCACCCGCGATCAGCGCTTGCATGATCGCATAGCCTTCGGGGTGGCGAAAGCTGATCTGTCTGCCGCGATCGGCCGGGTCGCGCGGCGAGGCGAGCACCAGGCCGGGGCAGGTGGCCTCGACCCCGGTGACGAAGGCTTCGGTCAGTTCGATGGAGCGCGCGCGAAGGTCGGCGATGTCGACGCCATCCCAGATATCCAGCGCAGCATCGAGAGCGGCGAGTTGCAGGATCGGCGGCGTGCCAACGCGCATCCGTTCGATGCCGCGGCCGGGGCGGTAATCGGTGTCGAAGGCAAAGGGCGCCTCATGGCCCAGCCAGCCCGAAAGCGCGGGCCGCGCGCGTTCGCCATGGCGCGGCGCGACATAGATGAAGGCCGGGCCGCCGGGGCCGGAGTTGAGGTACTTGTAGGTGCAGCCTACCGCGAAGTCGGCGCCGCAACCGGCCAGATCGACCGGTATCGCACCGGCGGAATGGGCCAGGTCCCAGATCGTCAGCGCGCCGGCGGCATGGGCGCGCGCGGTCAGGTCGGCCATGTCGTGCTTGCGCCCGGTGCGGTAGTCGACCTCGGTGATCAGCGTGACGGCGATACTGTCGTCGATGGCATCGGCCACCTCGTCGGGTTCGACGATGCGTAGCTCGTAGTCGGGGCCCAGTGTCTTCAGCAGGCCCTGCGCGATATAGAGGTCCGAGGGAAAATTGCCGCTGTCGGACAGTACCACGCCGCGGCCGGGGTTCATTTCCAGCGCCGAAGCCAGCGCCTGATAGACCTTGATCGACAGCGTATCGCCCATCACCACCGTGCCGGGTTCGGCCCCGATCAGCCTGCCGATCCGGTCGCCGATGCGCACCGGCATCTCCATCCAGCCGGCGCGGTTCCAGCCGGTGATCAGCATTTGCCCCCATTCGTCATGGACGGTGCGCAATAGCCTGTCGGCCGCGTCGCGGGGCAGGGGGCCAAGCGAGTTGCCATCAAGATAGATGACACCATCGGGCAGGTCGAACCGGGCGCGGGTTGCGGCGAAATCGGTGGTCAAGCCATCCTCCATCGGCAAGATGTTTTATGCTTAAAATATATTCGATGGACGCGCCAGAAAAATCGCCGCCTTGCACCCTTCAGGGGTGTTGCCCTTCCGGCCCGGCACCGTCAGGGTGGCGGCGGCGAGGTGCGCGATGGCGAAACGGCCCGTTCTGCTGGATTACCCGCCGGTCTGGCTGGCCGGCTGTCTGGCGCTGGCCTGGGTCCAGGCGGGCCTGTTGCCTGCGACCCTGCCGGCGCGACCCTGGTTCGCGCTGATCGGTGCGGCGCTGATTGCCGTCGGTCTGGCTCTGATGGTGGCGGCCGCGTGGGAAATGCGCCGGCACCGCACCACGATCGTGCCGCACCGTGATGCTGATGCGTTGGTGACCACCGGCGTCTTCGCCTTGTCGCGCAATCCGATCTACCTGGGCGACCTGCTTGTGCTGGCCGGCTTTTGCCTGCGCTGGGGGGCGTGGCCGTCGCTGGTCGTGCTGGTGCCGGCGCTCGCGGTGGTTTTGCGCCGCCGCTTCATCGAGCCGGAAGAAGCACGGCTCGCCGCGCGCTTCGGTGCGACCTTTCATTCTTACAAAAACGCCATTCGACGCTGGATTTGACGGGGGCGATGGACCATATTGCCGCGACGCAGCGCCGCCGCGAAAGATTCTTGCGCGGCACGTGAGGGACAGGCCAAGCCGCCACCAGCGGGCAGGCCGAGGACAGTGGGGAGGCCAGAGTGAAGATCGGGGCACCGAAAGAGATATTCGCGGGCGAGAACCGGGTGGCAATGACGCCCGAAAGCGTCCTGCAACTGAAAAAACTGGGCTATGACTGCGTGATCGAGGCCGGCGCGGGCGCGGCGGCGGGCTTTTCCGATGCGGCCTACAAGGAAGCCGGCGTCGAGGTGGTCAAGACCGCTGCGGCGCTGTGGAAGGCGGCCGATATCGTCGTCAAGGTGCGCCCCCCCGAAGAGGCGGAGGCCAAGCGGCTGCGCGAGGGCCAGACGCTGATTTCCTTCTTCTGGCCGGCCCAGAACGAGGCGCTGCTGGAACTGTGCAAGTCCAAGGGCGCCAATGCGATCGCCATGGACATGGTGCCGCGGATCAGCCGCGCGCAGAAGATGGACGCGCTGTCGTCGATGGCCAATATCGCGGGGTATCGCGCGGTGATCGAGGCCGGCAACAATTTCGGCCGCTTCTTCACCGGGCAGGTGACGGCGGCGGGCAAGGTGCCGCCGGCCAAGGTTCTGGTCGTGGGCGCCGGCGTCGCGGGGCTTGCCGCCATCGGCACCTCGACCTCGCTTGGCGCGATCACCTATGCCTTCGACGTGCGCCCCGAAGTGGCCGAACAGATCGAAAGCATGGGCGCGGAGTTTGTCTATCTCGACTTCGCCGAGGCGCAGACCGACGGCGCGGCGACCGGCGGCTATGCGGCCCCGTCCAGCCCCGAGTTCCGCGAGGCGCAGCTGAAGAAGTTCCGCGAACTGGCGCCCGATATCGACATCGTCATCACCACCGCGCTGATCCCAGGCCGCCCGGCGCCGAAGCTTTGGACCGAGGATATGGTCGCGATGATGAAGCCGGGTTCGGTCATCGTCGATCTGGCGGCCGAACGCGGCGGCAACTGCGACCTGACGGTGCCGGACGAAAAGATCGTCACCAAGAACGGCGTCACCATCGTCGGCTACACCGATTTTCCCAGCCGAATGGCGGCGCAGGCCTCGACGCTTTATTCCAACAATATCCGCCACATGATGTCGGACCTGACGCCGGAAAAGAACGGCACCGTCAATCACAACATGGACGACGACGTGATCCGTGGCGCCACCGTGACCCATGCCGGCGCCATCACCTTCCCGCCGCCGCCGCCCAAGGTGCAGGCGATCGCGGTGCAAAAGCCGAAGGAAAAGGCGCGTGAGCTGACACCGGAGGAAAAGCGCGCAAGGGAACTGGCCGCGTTCAAGGCCGAAACCCGGACCCAGTTCACCCTGCTGGGCGTTGGCAGGCTATTGATGCTGCTTGTCGGCCTTGTCGCGCCGCCCAGCTTCCTTCAGCACTTCATCGTCTTCGTCCCTGTCGGTCTTCATAGGCTTCGAGGTGATCTGGAATGTCAGCCATTCGCTGCACACGCCGCTGATGGCGATCACGAACGCGATTTCCTCGATCATCGTCGGCGCGCTTTTGCAGATCGGTTCCGGCTCGTGGCTGGTCGTGGCGCTGGCCGCGCTGTCGGTTTTCATGGCCGGCATCAACATCTTCGGTGGCTTCCTCGTCACCCGGCGCATGCTCGCCATGTTCCAGAAGTCGTAAGGGGGTAGGGGCAATGGAATACGGATTTACCACGGCCGCCTATGTCGTTGCGGCGGTTCTTTTCATCCTCTCGCTCGGCGGCCTTTCCGGGCAGGAAAGCGCCAAGCGCGCTGTCTGGTACGGCATCGTCGGCATGGCGCTTGCCGTCGTCGCGACGCTGATCGGACCGGGTGGCGGCAACTGGGTCTGTCGGTCATCCTGGTGGTGGCCGGCGGCGCCATCGGCTGGATCGTCGCCCAGCGCGTGCAGATGACCGAGATGCCGCAGCTTGTGGCCGCTATGCATTCGCTGGTCGGCGGCAGCCGTCTTCATCGGCTTCAACGCGGAAATCGAGATGGCGCGCATCGCCGCACTGACCGCGGCCGGCGACACCTGCGCCAGGCTGGAGGCGCTGCGCGGCTTGCCGAAAAGATCGCCCACAAGACACCGGCCGAGCTCAACATCCTGAAGATCGAGGTGTTCCTTGGCGTCTTCATCGGCGCGGTCACCTTCACCGGGTCGGTCATCGCCTTTGGCAAGCTGGCCGGCAAGGTCACCTCGAAGGCGATGAAGCTGCCGGGCGGGCATCTTCTGAACGCCGGCGCGGCGCTCGGTTCGCTGATCCTGCTGGTGATGTACTTCAACGGCGCCGGCAGCTGGACGCTGATCGCGATGACGCTGCTGGCCTTCTTCATCGGCTACCACCTGATCATGGGCATCGGCGGGGCCGACATGCCGGTCGTGGTGTCGATGCTGAACAGCTATTCGGGCTGGGCGGCTGCGGCGATCGGCTTTTCGCTGTCGAACGATCTCCTGATCGTGGTCGGCGCGCTGGTGGGCTCTTCGGGTCCGCAGGCTACGGCATCATGTGCAAGGCGATGAACCGGTCGTTGTCTCGGTCATCGCCAACCGGTTTCGGCAATACCGCCGGCCCGGCCATGGAAATCGCCGGTGAACAGATCGCCATTGACGCCGATGGCGTGGCCGCCGCGCTGAACGACGCCGACAGCGTGATCATCGTGCCGGAGCTATGGCATGGCGGTGGCGCAGGCGCAGCAGTCGGTCGCGGAACTGACGCGCAAGCTGCGCGCCAGAACAGGAGGTGCGCTTTGGCATCCACCCCGTCGCGGGCCACCTGCCGGGCCATATGTAGACGTGCTTCTGGCCGAGGCCAAGGCCCTATGACATCGTGCTGGAAATGGACGAGATCAATGACGATTTCCCGCAGACCGATATCGCCATCGTCATCGGCTCAGACGACATCGTGAACCCCGCCGCACAGGAAAGCCCCAACAGCCCCATCGCCGGCATGCCGGTGCTGGAGGTCTGGAAGGCGAAACAGGTCTTCGTGTCCAAGCGCGGACAGGGCACCGGCTATTCCGGGATCGAGAACCCGCTGTTCTACAAGGACAACACCCGGATGTTCTACGGCGATGCCAAGAAATCCATCGACAGCCTCTTGCCGATGATCGATTGAGCACGTCCGCTTCGCGCAGGGCCAGACCCCGCCCATCGGGCGGGGTCACCCATTTGTGTGGCGGCGAACTTGCGGCTTCGCGCTATCCTTGCGGCCTCACAGCGCAGGGAGGATGCCATGAACGCGCCGGACCGCCAGAAGCCGCGCAAGACCGCGGCCGATTTCGCCCCCCGTATTCTCGAGATCTTCGACGGATATGTGCACGGGCACATGACCAAGCGTGAATTCATCGAAAAGGCCGGCAAATACGCCGCCGCCGGGGTAACCGGTGCCGCCGTTCTGGCGCAGTTGCAGCCGAACTATGCGCTGGCCCAGCAGGTCGCCCCGGACGATCCGGCGATTGAAACCATGACGGCCGAATATGACAGCCCCGACGGCAATGGCCTGATCAAGGGGCTGATGGCGAAACCCGCCGGGGTCGCCGGGCCGCTGCCCGCCGTTCTGGTGGTGCATGAAAACCGCGGCCTCAACCCCTATATCGAGGATGTCGTGCGGCGCACGGCCAAGGCCGGCTACCTCGCCTTCGGCCCCGACGGGCTTTCGCCGCTTGGTGGCTATCCCGGCACCGATGAGGAGGGGCGCGAGATGCAGAAGTCGCTCGACCCGGCAAAGCTGATGGCCGATTTCTTCGCCGCTTTCGAATATCTGCGCGATCATGACGGATCGACCGGCAAGGTGGGGGCGGTGGGTTTTTGCTATGGCGGCGGGGTGTGCAACGCGCTGGCCGTGGCCTATCCCGACCTTGCCGCCTCGGTTCCCTTCTATGGGCGACAGCCGGCGGCGGCGGATGTGGCCAAGATCGAGGCGCCGCTCATGATCCACTATGCCGGGCTGGATGAGCGCATCAATGCCGGCTGGCCGGACTATGAGGCGGCGTTGAAAGCAGCGGGCAAAAGCTATGAGGCCTTCATCTACGATGGGGTGAACCACGGGTTTCACAACGACACCACGCCGCGATATGACGCGGCAGCCGCCGAACTGGCCTGGGAAAGGACGCTGGCGCATTTCGCCACGCATCTTGCCTGACGGACAGGCGCTTTCGCCCCCTCTGGCCTTTTCGCGGACGCAGGCGTAATCCGGGCGTACCCGTAACCGCCGGAGGCCGGATTGGCCGCGCGACTGCCCCGTACTGTCGTGGCCTTGGGCTTTGTCAGCCTGTTCATGGATTTCTCCTCCGAGATGATCCACGGGCTGTTGCCACTGTTCCTGACCGGAACGCTGGGCGCTTCGGTCGCCATGGTTGGCCTGATCGAGGGGCTGGGGGAGGCCGTCGCCCAGATCGTCAAGGTGTTTTCCGGCGCCATTTCCGACCGGTTCGGCCGGCGCAAGCCGCTGATCGTTCTGGGTTACGGGCTGGCGGCGCTGACAAAGCCGGTCTTCGCCATGGCCGGCGCGCCGGCAACCGTGCTGGCCGCGCGGCTGGCCGACCGGCTGGGCAAGGGGATCCGGGGTGCGCCCCGCGATGCGCTGGTTGCCGATCTGGTGCCCGAGGATCGTCGCGGCGCGGCCTATGGCCTGCGCCAGTCGATGGACACTATCGGCGCGGTTCTGGGGCCGCTGGCCGCGATGGCGCTGATGCTGGCATCCGGCGGCGATATCCGGCGGGTCTTCGCGCTGGCGATCCTGCCGGCGGCTGCGGCACTGGCAATCCTGCTGATGGCGGTGCGCGAACCGCCTGCCGCCAACACCTCGCCACCCCACGCCGGAGGCCCGCGTTTCAACCGCGCCGCGCTGGGCCGGCTGGGCCGGCCCTTCCACGCGGTCGTGGCGCTGGGCGTCGCACTGACGCTGGCGCGGCTGACCGAGGCCTTCCTGATCCTGCGCATCGCCGGGCTGGGGCTGGCCCCGGCCTTTGCGCCGCTTGCCCTTGTCGCGCTCAGCGCCGTCTATGCTCTGGTGGCATGGCCGGCCGGCGCGCTTTCCGACCGGATCGGGCGGCGGCACCTGCTGACCCTGTCGCTGGGCGTGCTCGTCCTTGCCCATCTGGCACTGTCATTGGCCAATGGCCTGCCAGCCGCATTTCTGGGGCTTGTCCTTTGGGGGTTGCACATGGGGTTGAGCCAGGGGCTGCTTTCGGCCGAAATCGCCCGCACGGTGCCGGCCGAGCTGCGCGGCACCGGCTTTGGCCTCTTCAATCTGGCGACCGGGCTGGCCACGCTTGTCGCGGGGGCGGGGGCCGGGCTTTTCTGGTCCGGGATCGGTCCGGCGGCCACCTTCGGGATCGGTGCCGGGTTGGCGTTTCTGGCCATGTGTCTTGCGGCCGCGGCAAGGCTGCGCGGCTGAGGGCCGACCGCCGCAGCGTTGCAGAAAAACAAGTATACCTCTGTGTGCGCGGGTTTTTTCCCGCCCGACGCTGCATTCGTCGCGCGCTTCTGTATCGTTGCACCAGCCCTCACGGTGCCCGAGCATGATCACCGACCACCCGTTGCGCTATGCGCTGACCAATGAATTGCACGCCCGGCCCTTCCCCTCGCTGGAGGTGCCCTGTCATGTCGCCTATTTCGCGGTCAAGGAGCAGCGCGACGCCCACAACCGAGACCGCGCGGCGGATCGTGCGCACCTGCTGGCGCTGCTGGACCGGCACGGCGCGGCCTATCCGGCCGAAGGCGCCACCCATCATGCCGCGCGCATCGGCCGCCATGACCTGAAATGGGAAAGCCATACCGAGTTCGTGACCTATTCGGCCTTCGGGCGTGGCGTCGGCGAACGTGCCTTCAACCCCGCCGAGGCCGAGGTGTTTCCGGCCGACTGGATGGGCGAGGCGCCGGGCAAGCGCATAGCCGCCATCCTGATCCGGGTCGAAACGCTTCCCTACGACATTGCCGATGTCGCGGCGCGGCTGGAGGACTGGTTCGTGCCCGAAAGCATGGCCTGTTCCTGGGTTCTGGACGAAGCCGCGATCATCGCGGGGGATTTCCAGATCGATCCGGCCGGCCAGATGCGGTTTGCCATCTTCGTGCGTCCCGGGACCGGGGCGCGCCGCATCGGGCGCATCGTGCAACGCCTGTGCGAGGTTGAAACCTATCGCGCCATGTCGATGCTGGGCCTCGGCCGTGCGCGCGAACTGAACCGGCATCTGAATGCGCTCGACCCCAAGCTGTCCGAACTGGTCGCCATGATGTCCCACAAGGATCGCGACGCCGAGGATACGCTGCACGAACTGCTGGAAATCTCTGCCGCGCTCGAAGCCGAAGCGGTGCGCCACGCCTTCCGTTTCGGCGCGACCGGCGCCTATGAGGCGCTGGTCAACCAGCGTATCGCCGTGCTGCGCGAAAGCCGGTTCAACGGGCGCCAGACCTTCGCCGAGTTCATGATGCGCCGCTACGACCCGGCGATGCGCACGGTCAAGTCCGCCGAACGGCGGCTGGAGCAGATGGCCGAGCGCGCCGAACGCGCCGCCGAACTGTTGCAGACCCGCGTCGATGTGGAACGCTCGGCGCAAAACCAGAGACTTCTGGAAAGCATGGACCGGCGCGCGGATCTGGCGCTGCGGCTTCAGCACACGGTCGAAGGTCTGTCGGTGGTGGCGATCAGCTACTACGCCGTGAACCTCGCCGCCTATGTCGTCTATCCGCTGAGCGAACCGCTGGGGCTGGGCAAGGGGGCCGTTACCGCGGTTCTGACGCCGCTGGTCATGCTGGGTGTATGGCTTCTGGTGCGGCGGATCCGGAAGCGGATGCACTGACCAGCCGGTCGGTGACCCGCGCGCCGACCGCCATCGCCGCCAGGGCCAGCATCGCGGCCACCGACAGCGTCGGCACGCCGGCAAGCCCGGCACCCACCGTGCAGCCACCGGCCAGCACACCGCCCACGCCCATCAGCGCGCCGCCAGCCAGATAGCGGCCGGTTTCGCGCGGGCTGGCAAAGCTTTGCCAGTGAAAGCGACCGGCAAGTGCCGCCAGCGCGAAGGCACCGCCCAGAACCCCGCCAAGAAATCCGGTGCCAAAGCCCGCCGGAACGGCGCTGGAGGCGATGGTCCAGAACAGGGTTTCGGACGCCGGCGCGGTGAAGGACAGGCTTTCCAGCGCGATCGGGTCAAATTCGTCATAAAGTACAAGCCCTGTTCCGACCCAGCCGACCGGCACCAGAAGCCCGATCAGCGCCGCGCCCAGCAGGACCCGGGCCGGTTGCCCGAACGCAGGGCGAAAACCGCCGCGCCAAGGGCCAGCGCGAAGGCCCAGGCAAGCGGCCCGCCGGGCGCGCTGGCCAGCGAAACCTCGGACCCCAGCGGCATGGTCACGCCGCCAAGCGCCACGCGCAGCGGCGCCAGAACGCCCTTCAGTGTCGCATGGGCGAAAACCGCAAAGACCAGCAGAACGGTCAGCGCGCGCAGGTTGCCGGTGCCGGCCAGCACGGTCAGCCGCGAGGCGCAACCGCGTGCCAGCACCATGCCGGCACCAAAGATCAGCCCGCCGGCAAGGATCGCCAGAACCGGCAGATCGGCGGCCATGAACCGGTGTTCGTCAAAACCGATCCAGCCCAGAGCCACCGCGCCCTGCGTGCCGGCCACGGCCACGGCAAGGGCCATCAGCCAGACCCCGAGCGCCCCGCGCCGCTCGCTCTGCGACCCGCCCGCCAGACCGCGACGCAGGCAGAAGCGCGTGGCCTCTGCCAAAGCACCAAAGGCGAGACCCAGCGCAAGGCCAAGAATGACCGAGGCCTGACGCGGATCCAGGGTTTCGAAGCCGAAAGTCTCGAACATGGCAGCACCGTTTGCAGGATTTTTCCGCGTTATCAGCCGAAGAGGGAAAACAAAGCCTTGCCGAACGCATGATCGGTCGGGTGGCTGGGAAAGCATTCTGTGTATTGCCACATTGTCAGAACCGGTTTCTGGCCCGGGCCTTGGCGCGCCGGCGCCGTTTCGCATGTCGGGCCGCAGCCAGAATCACAGGCTTTTTCGCATCTTGACCGCGCGCTCGCCGGCGTGCAGCGTCGCCGGGGCAGCAACACCCATTCCGGGGGATCCGTGCAGGCATTTCCATTCGATGAGGGCCGACCGGTCGAGCATTGCGCCGCGCTGCCTGAACGGGCCGATGTGGTCATTATCGGTGGCGGCATCGTCGGGGTGATGACCGGTTACTACCTTGCCGAACGCGGCCTCAGGGCCGTCGTTTGCGAAAAGGGGCGGATCGCGGGCGAACAATCCTCGCGCAACTGGGGCTGGGTCCGCCAGCAGGGCCGCGACCCGGCCGAACTGCCGCTGATGATCGAGGCGAACCGTATCTGGCGCGATCTGTCCAAAACGCTCGACCTCGGGTTTCGCCAGACCGGCGTTCTCTATCTGGCCAATCGTCCCGATGACATGGCCCCCTTCGAAGCCTGGATGGCCCATGCCCGCGCCCATGATCTCGATACCCGCCTTTTGAACCGGGCCGAGGTGGCTGCACTGGTGCCGTCATCGGCGGATTGGCACGGCGCGATACTGACCCCCAGCGACGGGCGCGCCGAACCCTGGCAGGCGGTGCCGGCGCTGGCGCGCGCGGCCGCGGCGCGCGGCGTGATGATCCGCGAAGGCTGCGCGGTGCGCAGGCTGGACATGGCGGCGGGAAGGATCGCGGGCGTCATTACCGAAGCGGGGCGGATTGCCTGCGACCAGGTGGTGGTCGCCGGCGGCGCATGGTCATCGTTGTTTCTGCGCGCCCACGGCATCGACCTGCCGCAGCTGTCGGTGCTGGCCAGCGTCGCCGCGACCGGACCCTTGCCCGAGGTATTCGCCGGGCAGGCGGCCGACAGCCGCTTTGCCTTTCGTCGCCGGGCCGATGGCGGCTATACGCTCGCGCCTTGCGGCTTTCACGAGATCTACGTCGGCCCCGATGCCTTCCGGCATCTGCGGAAATACCTTCCGCAACTGCGTGCCGATCCCCTCGGCACGCGGCCACTGCCCGCCGCACCGGCGCATTTCCCCGATGCCTGGGGCACGCCGCGCGGCTGGGCGGGCGACGAACAAAGCCCTTTCGAACGCATCCGCATCCTGAACCCGCGCCCCAACCGGCGCGCGCTTGCCCGAGTGCAGGATAGCTTTGCCGCCGCGTTTCCCGCCATCGGCCGGCCAGCGCTGGCCAGAACCTGGGCCGGGATGATCGACACCATGCCGGATGTGGTTCCGGTCATCGACCGCGCCGGGCCCGCGGGGTTGATCGTGGCCACCGGTCTTTCGGGCCACGGTTTCGGCATTGGCCCGGCGATCGGCCGTGTGGTCGCCGACATCGCGGCGGAACGCGCGCCGGGCCATGACCTGCACCGCTTCCGTTACTCGCGCTTTTCCGACGGCTCGCCCGTCGTCCTCGGTCCCTCGCTCTGATCGCGGGGGGCAGGCGCGGGGCTGGACAATATCGGCGCGGCGCACAAGGATGCGGGCCAACCGACAGACAGGAACCGCCCGCCATGCCGATCAAGAACCGTTTCGCCGAGCTTCAGGCCGAAATCGCCGCATGGCGGCGCGATTTTCACGAACACCCCGAACTGCAGTTCGACACCCACCGCACCGCCGGCATCGTCGCGGCGAAGCTGCGCGAGTTCGGCTGCGACGACGTGACCGAGGGGATCGGGCGCACCGGTGTCGTGGGCGTGATCCGGGGCAAGGCGAACGGATCGGGCCGGGTGATCGGGCTTCGTGCCGATATGGATGCCCTGCCGATCGAGGAGGCGACGGGGCTCGACTACGCCTCCAAAACGCCGGGGAAGATGCATGCCTGCGGCCATGACGGCCATACCGCGATGCTGCTGGGCGCGGCGAAATACCTTTCCGAGACGCGCAATTTCGATGGCACGGTGGTGGTCATCTTTCAGCCCGCCGAGGAAGGCGGCGGCGGCGGCCGCGAGATGGTCAACGACGGCATGCTGGACCGCTGGGGAATTCAGGAGGTTTACGGCATGCACAACTGGCCGGGCCGGCCGGTCGGCAGCTTCGCGATCCGTCCCGGCCCTTTCTTTGCCGCGACCGACCAGTTCATGATCGACGTCGAAGGCGTCGGCGGCCACGCCGCCAAGCCGCATGAATGCACCGATCCGACGCTGGTGGCCAGCCATATCGTGCTGGCGCTGCAAAGCATCGTCAGCCGCAATGTCGACCCGGTCAAGCAGGCGGTGGTGTCGATCACCAGTTTTGAAACCGCCAGTACCGCCTTCAACGTGATCCCACCGAGCGTGCGGATGAAGGGCACGCTGCGCACGCTGGACGAGGATGTGCGTGCCTTCGGCGAACAGCGCATCCGCGCGCTGGCCGAAACCACCGCCGCCGCCTATGGCGCAACCGCCCGGATCAGCTGGCTTGGCGGTTATCCGGTAATGGTCAATTCCGACGAACAGACCGAATTCGCCGCCGGTGTGGCCAGGCAGGTTTCGGGCGGCTGCGACGAGGCGCCGCTGGTCATGGGCGGCGAGGATTTTGCCTATATGCTGAATGCCCGGCCCGGCGCCTATATCCTTGTCGGCAATGGCGACACGGCAATGGTCCACCACCCCAAGTACAACTTCAACGACGAAGCGATCCCCGCCGGCTGTTCCTGGTGGGCAGCCATCGCCGAAACGCGGATGCCGGCGGGCTAGGCGATGGCACTGACCGAAATGACCCGCATCGCTGTCATCGGCGCCGGCGATCTGGGCGCCGCGATCATCGCGGCCCTGATCGCCCGTGGCGGCATTGCACCCGAACGGATCGTCGCCGTCACCTCAAGCGGCGCCGCGCCGCGGCTGGCCGACCGGCCGGCGCTGACCGTCGCGCGCGACCCCGCCCGCGCCGCGGCCGCCGCCGATATCACGCTTCTGGCCGTACCGCCCGCCGCCGCGGCGGCCTGTCGCTGGGTACGCCGCCCGGCCCGGTCCTTTCGGTGATGGCGGGGGTCACGCTGGCTGGGCTGGAACGCATCACCGGCCACGGTCGGGTGATCCGCGCCATGTCCTCGCCCGCCGCCGCACGCGGCCTGGCCTTTTCGCCCTATATCGCCGGGCCCGAGGCAACCCCGGCCGATGCCGCGCTGGCCCATGCCCTGCTGGCCGCCTGCGGGCCGGCCGAACCGGTGCCCGACGAGAACCAGATCGACCTTTTTACCGCCCTGACCGGGCCGGTTCCGGGCTTTGTCGCAGCCTTTGCGGCGATGCTGGCCGACTGGGCGGCGGCACGCGGCGTCGATCCTGGTCTGGCCGACCGTGCCGTGCGCCAGCTTGTCCGCGCCGCCGGAGAGGTGATGGCCACGACCGCGCCGACCCCGGCCGAACGCGTGGCCGAAATGGTGGATTACGCCGGCACCACGGCGGCGGGGCTGAGCCATCTGGCCACCACCACCATGGCCGCCGATCTGGCCCGCGCGCTCGACGCCTCGGTGGACAAGGCGCGCGCCATTGCGGCGGGGCCTGACGCATGAAACCCTTCCTGATCCTGCAACTGCGCCCCGAAACCGAGGCGGCGGATGACGAATACGCGGCCTTCCTGCGCAAGGGCGGGCTCAAGGCCGAGGATACCCGGCGCATCCGGCTCGATCAGGGGGATATACCGGCCGATCTCGACCTTGCCGATTATGCCGGTGTGATCGTTGGCGGCGGCCCCGGCTGTGTCAGCGACCCGGCCGAGGCCAAGGACCCGGTCGAGGCGCGGATCGAGGCGGCGATCCTTGGCCTCATGCCCGAGATTACCGGCCGCGACCTGCCATTCCTGGGCTGCTGCTACGGCATCGGCGTGCTGGCCCACCACCTGGGCGCGACCGTCTCCAAGGACCGCTGGGGCGAACCGGTCGGCCCATCGCGCTGCCGGATGACCCCCGAAGGCGCGGCCGACCCGCTGCTGGCCGGCCTGCCGGATGAATTCGACGCCTTCGTCGGCCACAAGGAGGCGGTGCAGGACCTGCCGGCGGGCGCGACCCACCTTCTGGCCTCCGAGGCCTGCCCCTTCCAGATGATCCGCCACGGGCAGAACGTCTATGCCACCCAGTTCCACCCCGAGGCCGACGCGGCGGGGTTCGAGACCCGCATCCGCATCTACCGCAACAAGGGCTACTTCCCCCCCGAAGACGCCGAGGCGCTGATCGCCATGTGCCGCGCCAGCGACGTACACTGGCCCGAACGCATCCTCGCCGCCTTCGTCAAGCGCTACCGGGGGTAGGGGGAGCGGACGGCGGCATTCCCCCTTGCCACCATGCTCGTTTAAGGCGAGCCTGCCGGCATGGTCAAAATCCGCAATACCACGGATGAGGAAAGCCTGAAGGCCTGGCTGGAAACCCAGCCACCCGAGGTCGCGGCGGTCATCGCGCACCGCGCCGCCATGCGGGTCCTGCCGGTGTTCGGCGCGGCGATGGGGGCTTCGGGCGCACGAAGAGTTGGTTTGACAGCGCTGCCGATTCTGCGCTTGACCCTGTCTTCAGGGGTTGCGGGCACATGGCCAACCCCTGAAGACAGAGCCCGCGCCGCCCGCGCCGCCCTCGCCGCCGCCCTCGCCGCCCGCGCCGCCCTCGCCGCCGCCCTCGCCGCCCGCGCCGCCCGCGCCGCCCGCGCCGCCCTCGACGCCGCCCGCGCCGCCCGCGCCGCCCGCGCCGCCCGCGCCGCCCTCGCCGCCGCCCTCGCCGCCCGCGCCGCCCTCGCCGCCGCCCTCGCCGCCCGCGCCGCCCTCGCCGCCGCCCCAAAGCACTCTGGCGCGAATTGCGGTCTGACGCTGCCGCTCGCCAAGGGGCACGATCTGACGACCCGGCCATTGTGGTCCGCCACCCCGCCCAAGGCCTTTGACACCGCCGATACCGCCATGCGCGCGGTCTGGCAGCGTGACAGCCGGCACTGGGCCTTCTGGACGCGCTGGTGGAACGGGGTGCTGGCGGGCGAACCACTCGACCGGGATCGCAATTCGCCGTCGCCACCGAAATTCCCAAGGAAATCTGGGAACAAGGCCCCGCTCCGGTGGCGGAGGCCATCGCGGCCCTGCAAGACCAGAATCGCGCTGGAAAAGACCAGTGTCGCCGAACGGGTGGAGATCAACCCCGAAACCGGCAAGCTGCGCCTCGTTCCCGAAAGTGCGCTGCCCGAGGATGCTGGGCGATTACGTGCGGCGCAAGATCGCCCGCGCGCTGGCGCTGTTCGAAGGGCCGGCGGTCAACCAGTACACCGGCCTGTCCCCGGTCTTCGCCATCCTGAACGCCGCCCTTACCGATGCCGGCAACATGCCGATCGAGCTTTTCGACGCCTGCGCCAGCGCCTCGCGAATGACCGTCGGCTATGGTGCGCGCGGCGATTGCCCGACCGCCGAACAGGACCCGCTGATCGCCGATTTCCTGCACCGCGTCCGCGAGGCCGGCGCCGATATCCTCGCCCATGATCCCGCCACCCGCGACATGCTGGAAAAGCGCCATGCCATTACCGGCAACAACGCGCTGGTCGAGGCGGGGGGTGAGGTGGTCGAAGCCGCCACGAAGATCGCGGACCAAGCCGAGGGGCGACTGGCCACGATGCTGCCCGACGATGCGGCGACCGCCACCAACCCCGATGCCGACCCCGAGGCGCGAAAGGACGCCAGCTTCCGCCTCGCCAGCCGCCTTTTGCGGATCGCAAAGATCGGTGCGGCTGCCGGTGCCGGTGGCGCCGCGATCATCGTCGGCACAAAGGAGGTGATCGAGGCACTGCCGGTTATCACCGCGTCGCCATATTACCAGACCGCTTTGGACGCCATCCTGCGCTGGCTCGGCCTCTAGCCGCCACCACCCCCGCTTGCTTTGGCGAAATATCCTCGGGGGGGTCCGGGGGGCAGACGGCCCCCCGGGCTCCGGCCACACGGTTCCGCCGCTGCCGCCTTACCCGCCGGTATGGCTCATGTGGCGGCTCATCTGGCCGGCGACCTTCTGGCGGGAATAGTCGAAATCGTGGCCCTTGGGCTTGCGCGCGATGGCGGCGCGGATCGCCGCATCGAGCACCGCGTCGTCGGGGTTGGCACGCAAGGGCGCGCGCAGGTCGGCGTTGTCTTCCTGGCCAAGGCACATGAACAGCTCGCCCGTACAGGTCAGCCGCACCCGGTTGCAGCTTTCGCAGAAATTATGGGTCAGGGGGGTGATGAAGCCGATCTTCTGGCCCGTCTCCCCGATCCGCATGTAACGCGCCGGTCCGCCGGTGCGCTCAGCCAGATCGCTCAGGCTGTAGCGTTCGGCCAGGCGCGCGCGCAGATCCGACAGCGGCCAGTACTGGTCCAGCCGCATCTCCTCGCCCATCTCGCCCATCGGCATCACTTCGATGAAGGTCAGGTCATGGCCTTCGCGCGCGCACCACTCGACCAGCCCGAATAGCTCGTTCTCGTTGAAGCCCTTCAGCGCCACGGCGTTGATCTTGACCGCGAGCCCCGCCGCCTTCGCCGCCGCGATCCCCGCCATCACCTGCGGCAAACGGCCCCAGCGGGTGATCCGGGCGAACTTCGCCTCATCGAGCGTGTCGAGCGAGACATTGACGCGGCGCACCCCGCAATCGGCCAGTTCCCCGGCGAACCGCGCCAGCTGCGAGCCGTTGGTGGTCAGCGTCAGTTCGCGCAGCGCCCCCGATTGCAGATGCCGCCCCATCGTCTGGAAAAACGTCATGATCCCGCGCCGGACCAGCGGCTCACCTCCGGTGATGCGCAGTTTCTGCACGCCCAGACGGATGAAGGCCGAACACATCCGGTCCAGCTCTTCCAGCGTCAGAAGCTCCTTCTTGGGCAAGAAGGTCATGTTTTCCGCCATGCAGTAGGTGCAGCGGAAATCGCAGCGATCGGTGACCGAAACACGCAGATAGCTGATGGGCCGGGCGAAGGGATCGACAAGCGGTGTGTTCATGCGCCCAAGGTAGGCGCGCGGCGATCCGCCGGCAAGGCGGAAACGCGGGATTGCGCGGCGTGGCGGGGGCGACTAACGTCGGGGCCATGAAGCACGCTTTTGCCCCCCTGGCCGTGGCTTTCGGCCTTTCGTTGGCGCTCGGTGGCTGCGCCGAGGTGAAATCGACGCTGAAGTCGCTGCGCCCCGGCGCCTCGGCCCGCGCGCCGGCGCCCGGCGCCAACACCGCCGATGCGCTCGACACGACGACCGAGGCGGAACGCGCCGCGGCGCTGGATGCCGGCCCGACCAGTGGCGAGCGTGAACTGGGCACGACCGTCGCCTCGCTCGGCTCGCCGACCGAACCGGGGTTCTGGATGAAAACCCCGCTCGTCAGCGCGCCGGCCAGGGGCCGGGTGGTCACGGTAACCGGCGAAAGCGTCGCGGTCGATCTGATCCCGTCGGGCGGCCCTGCAGGCGGCGGCAGTCAGCTGTCGCTCGCGGCGTTCCGGGCGCTTGGCCTATCGCTGACCGGGTTGCCGCAGGTCACCGTCTTTTCAGGCTAGGGGCGGGCTTGGCCACCCGCCGCGCCACGCCCGGCGGCGAGCGCCGGCTTTTCGCCGAAACCGCCGACTGGGCGACGATGCGGGCGCGGTTCCGCTGGGCGGTACCCGACCAGTTCAGCATCGCCGAACGCTGCTGTGACAGCTGGGCGGCCGAAGCGCCGGACCGGACCGCGCTTGTCGCGCTCGACGATCAGGGCGGGCGGCATGACTGGAGCTACGGCGCGCTCAAACGCGCATCCGACGGGCTGGCGCTGGCCTTTGCCGCTGCGGGCATCGGGCGTGGCGACCGGATCGGCATCCTTCTGCCGCAGGGCCCGGCGGTTCTGATCACCCATTTCGCGGCGATGAAACTGGGCGCGATCGCGCTGCCGCTCTTCACGCTTTTCGGCCCCGACGCGCTGGCTTTCCGGCTGGCCGACAGCGGCGCGCGCGCGGTCGTGAGCGACGGCGCCAATCTGGACAAGCTGATGGCGCTCCGGTCCGATTGCCCCGATCTGGCGGCGATCTGGTGCCTTGATCCGGCGCCGGTGCCGGTGCGCGCGTTCTGGGGCGATATCGAGGCGGCACGCGGGGTACCCGAGCGGCTGGCGATTGGCGCCGAAGACCCGGCGGTGATGATCTACACGTCCGGCACCACCGGACCGCCAAAGGGCTGCCTGCATGCGCACCGCTTTCTTCTGGGCCATTTGCCGTCGATGGAACTGACGCATGAGGGCTTTCCCCGCCCCGGCGCCTGCGGCTGGACACCGGCCGACTGGGCATGGATCGGCGGGCTGATGGATATGGCCATGCCCTGCCTTTACTATGGCGTGCCGCTGGTCAGCCGGCGAATGCGCCGCTTCGACCCGGAAGAAGCCTATCGGCTGATCCGCGACACCGGGGCCACGAACCTTTTCCTGCCGCCGACCGCGCTGAAGATGATGCGCGCGGCGCCGGTTCCGGCCGGTCTTGGCCTGCGCGCCGTATCCTCGGGTGGCGAGGCGTTGGGGGCCGATCTGCTGGATTGGGGGCGCGAGGCGCTGGGCGCGCCGATCAACGAGCTTTACGGGCAGACCGAATGCAACCTGATGATCACTCAGGCGGCCGGGTTCATGGTGGTGAAACCCGGTACGATGGGTCAACCGCTGCCCGGTTTCGACGTGGCGGTGCTGGATACGGCCGGGCAGCCCTCGGCGCAGGGCGAAATCGGTGAAATCGCGGTCAGGCGGGGCACGCCGGCGATGTTCCTGCGCTATTGGCAGCAGCCCGAAAAGACCGCCGCGAAGTTCCGCGGCGACTGGATGATGACCGGCGATCTGGGCCGGGCCGATGCCGACGGCTATGTGACCTTCGTTGCCCGCGACGACGATATCATCAGTTCCGCCGGCTACCGCATCGGCCCATCGGAAATCGAGGCCTGCCTGAGCGGCCATCCCGACGTGGTCATGGCGGCCTGTGTGGGCATGCCGGACCCACTGCGCGGCGAGGTCGTCAAGGCCTTCGTGGTGCTGCGTGACGGCGCGTCATGGGAGGGGCTGGAGGCAGCGCTGATCGCGCGCGTCCGCGAACGGATCAGCCCGCATGTCGCGCCGCGCGCGGTTGAACGGCGCGACGTCTTGCCGATGACGGCGACGGGCAAGATACAGCGCCGCGATCTGCGCGAGGAGTAGACGCGGCCGCCGTCACCACGTCGCGGCACCCATCGGTCCGGTCAGACCGGGTGCTGGTCAAAGGTGCCGTGCAGCCTCCTTGCGGGCAAAGGGCTTCATCGCAGTGCCGTGGTTGTCGAGAAAGGCGCGGGTTCGCTCGGGGTCGTGTTTCGACAGGTCGCGCAGCCACCAGGCGATGGCCTTCTGGATGAACCAGTCGTGGTCGGTGACATAGCCGGCAGCCCAGCCCAGAACCCGGTCGCGAATGGCCAGATCCTCGGCGTCGGGATGGTTCTGTTTCGTCCAGGCCAGCGTGATGACCAGCGCCGCGCGGCGGGTCCACATATGGGGCGAGCGCGTCCAGTCTTCGACCGTGTCGATCCGGCGCGGATCGGCCACCAGCCGGCGCTTTCCGGCGTCGCAGGCGTGATCGGCGATGGCCCAGCTGTCGAAATCCGGCACCCATGACGCAATCAGGCGCCAGACGTCCTCGTCATCGCGGATGCGCGCCTGGGTCAGGGTCTTGGCGGCAACGATCCGCGCCTCGAAAACATCGGTTTTCCACAACGCTTCGGCCAGCGCGACCCGTTCGGGCACCGAAAGCGACTGCCGCCAGTCGCGGGCCAGATCGTTGAGCACCGGGTTGGCGATGCCCAGCACTTCGCGGCTTTGCTTGTGGTAGGCGGCCATCTGCGCGGCGCGGCCGGGTTCGACCCCGGCGCGCAGCGCCGCCATCGCCTCGTCCAGCGTCATTCGACGGTGACCGATTTTGCCAGATTGCGCGGCTGGTCCACATCCGTGCCCTTGGCGCAGGCGGTGTGATAGGCCAGCATCTGCGCCGGCAGCGCGTAAAGCACCGGGGTCAGCAGTTCGGGGCATTCCGGCAGGGTGATGGTTTTCCACGTCCCCTCCGAGGCGGCCCTTGCCCCGGCGGCATCGGTGATCAGCACGACCTTGCCGTGACGGGCCATCACCTCCTGCATGTTCGACACGGTCTTGTCGAACAGCGCGTCATGCGGGGCGAAGACGACAACCGGAACCGACCGGTCGATCAGCGCGATCGGCCCGTGCTTCAACTCGCCCGAAGCATAACCCTCGGCATGGATATAGCTCAGTTCCTTCATCTTCAGCGCGCCTTCGAGCGCCAGCGGGTAAAGCCGCCCACGCCCCAGAAACAGCACATCCTGCGCCTCGGCCAGCGCCTCGCCCAGCGAACGGATCGCCGGTTCGAGCGACAGCGCCTGATTGACGAGCCCCGGCAGCCGGTCGAGCCCGCTCAGAAGCGCCGCCGTGCCGGCCTCGTCCAGCGTGCCGCGTTGCCGCCCGGCGCGTACCGCCATCAGCGCAAGCGCCATCAGCTGGTTGGTGAAGGCCTTGGTCGAGGCCACGCTCACCTCGACCCCGGCCAGGATCGGCAGGGCCAGATCGCTTTCGCGCGCGATCGACGATGTGGCGACATTGACCAGCGACCAGACACGTTCGGCCCGGTCGCGGCAATAGCGCAGCGCCGCCAGCGTGTCGGCGGTTTCGCCAGACTGGCTGACGAACAGGGCCGCGGTGCCGGCCGGGATCGGCGGTTCGCGGTAACGAAACTCCGAGGCGACATCGACATCGCAAGGCAGGCCGGCAATCTGTTCGAACCAGTACTTGCCGACAAGGCAGGCATAATAGGCGGTGCCGCAGGCCACCATCGACAGCCGGTCGATCCCGGTGAAATCCAGACCTTCTGGCAGGTTCAGCGCGCCGTCGCGGGTGTAGTGTTTCAGCGCATCGGCCAGAACGACCGGCTGTTCGGCGATCTCCTTGGCCATGAAATGCTTGTAGCCGGCCTTGTCGATCCGGGTCGCGTCGGCGCGGATTTCGGAAATCGCGCGATTGGCCAGCCGGTCTTCGGCATCGTAGATCTCGGCGCCCTTGCGGGTCACCACCGCCCAGTCGCCTTCCTCCAGATAGCTGATCCGGTCGGTCAGCGGCGCAAGCGCGATGGCGTCGGAGCCGACGAACATCTCGCCCTCGCCATAGCCGATGGCCAGGGGCGAGCCCTTGCGCGCGGCAATCATCAAATCGTCTTCGCCGTCAAACAGGAACAAAAGCGCGAACGCGCCCTCCAACCGCTTCAGCGTGGCGGCCGTCGCCTCACGCGGGCTCATGCCTTCATCCATGAAGGCGCGGGTCAAAAGCGCCACGGTTTCGGTATCCGTCTCGGTCTCGGCGGCCAGGCCGCGCGCTTCAAGCTCGGCGCGCAATTCGCGGAAATTTTCGATGATGCCGTTGTGAACCACCGATACGGGCCCCGAGCGGTGGGGATGGGCGTTGCGCGTGGTGGCCGCGCCGTGGGTCGCCCAGCGGGTATGGCCGATGCCGGCCTTGCCGGGCAGGGGGTCGTGAACCAAGAGGTCGGAAAGATTGACGAGCTTGCCCACCGCGCGCCGCCGGTCAAGCTGCCCGCCGTTGACCGTGGCGATGCCGGCGCTGTCGTAGCCACGGTATTCCAGCCGTTTCAGCGCCTCGACCAGGATCGGCGCGGCCTCGTGATTGCCCAGAACTCCGATGATGCCGCACATGATCTACTCTTTCGCTTTTGCCGCCTTGAGGGCGCGCAGACGTTCAAAGAACTTTCGGGCCAGGCCCGGTTTCACCTCCTGGCGGGCGCGGGCAATGGCCATGGCGCCGTCGGGCACGTCCTGGGTGATGACCGACCCTGTGGCGGTCATCGCACCATCGCCCAGCGTGACAGGGGCAACCAGCATTGTGTCTGAACCTACAAAGACATCCGCGCCGATCTTCGTGCGATGCTTGAAGACGCCGTCATAGTTGCAGGTGATCGTGCCCGCGCCGATATTCGTGCGCGCTCCGATATCGGCATCGCCGATATAGCTCAGGTGGTTGATCTTGGCGCCTTCGTCGACGATGGCGTTCTTGATTTCCACGAAATTGCCGACGTGCACGTCTTCGGCCAGTTCGGCGCCCGGACGCAGCCGGGCGAAGGGGCCAATGATAGCGCCACGGCTCACATGGCAGCCTTCCAGATGGCAATAGGCGCGAATCTCGGCGCCCGATTCCACGGTGACGCCGGGGCCAAAGACAACATGGGGGCCGATGACGCTGTCGCGCCCGATATGGGTGTCGAGCGCGAAAAACACTGTTTCCGGCGCGGTCAGCGTCACGCCGTTTTCCAGCGCCTCGGCACGGGCGCGGGCCTGAAAGGCGGCCTCGGCGGCGGCCAGTTCGGCGCGGGTGTTGACGCCCAGTGTCTCGGCCTCGTCACACAGCACGACGCCGGCCGAAAGCCCCCGTTCCCGCGCCAGCGCAACGATATCGGTCAGATAGTATTCGCCGGCGGCATTGGCGTTGCCGACCGCCCCGGCCAGCTCCATCAGCACCGGCGCGGCTGCCGCGACAACGCCGGAATTGCACAACGTCACCGCGCGTTCGGCCTCGGAGGCGTCCTTGAATTCGACGATCCGTTCCAGCGTGTCGCCGCGAACGATCAGCCGGCCATAGCGGCCGGGGTCGCGCGCGTCAAATCCCAGCACCACGACGTCGTGGTTTTGCCGGGCCTTGGCCATGCGTTCCAGCGTTTCGGGCCGGATCAGTGGCGTATCGCCATAAAGCACCAGCGCGTCACCCGACTGGTCCTCGAGCTCCGGCGCGGCCTGAAGGACGGCATGCGCGGTGCCCAGCTGTTCGGCCTGCACGACAACCCGCGCGCTGTCGTCGATCGCGGCCACCGCCGCGCGCACCGCATCGGCGCCATGGCCGGCCACCACCACCACCCGTTCCGGCGTAAACGCCGCGCCGGCCTGCATGGCGTGGGCCATAAGCGGCGCGCCGCCAAGCCCGTGCAAAACCTTGGGCCGGTCGGAATTCATCCGCGTGCCCTGTCCGGCCGCCAGAATAATCAACGAATTCGCCATGCTGTCCCTTTTCTTCTCTGTGCGCAGGTTTTACCGATGGGCCGCAAGGCCGCAAGTGCGGCGCATTCACATGAGCCTTCGCATTGTTTCAGCAGGCCAAGCCGGAGACAAAAGCCCTTGCCAGCGGTGATTTTTGACCTGGACGGAACGCTGGCCGATACCTCGGCCGACCTGATCGCGGCCGCGAATGCCAGTTGTGCAGAACTTGGCCATGGCCCGCTACTGGATGCCAAGGCCGATGCGCTGACGGCGTTTCACGGGGGGCGGGCGATGCTGCGGCTGGGATTCTCGCGCCTTGGCAAATCCTGGGACGAGGCCGGGGTCGACGCCTGCTATCCGCGGTTTCTGGACCATTACGCCGAAGGGATCGACCGGCATACGCGCCCCTACCCGGGGGTCGAGGCGGCGCTCGACCGGTTGCTGGGGCTTGGCCTCGATCTGGCGATCTGCACCAACAAGCCCGAAGCGCTTGCCGAAACCCTGATGCAACGGCTGGGTCTGCGCGACCGCTTCGGCGCACTGGTCGGCGCCGATACGCTGCCGGTGCGCAAACCCGACCCCGCGCCCTATCACGAATGCCTGCGCCGCCTTGGACGCAGCGGCGAAGCCTCGTTTCTGGTGGGCGACACGGTGACCGACCGTGACACGGCCCGTGCCGCAGGTGTTCCGGTCGTGCTTGTGGCATTCGGCCCCGAAGGGGCCGATGTCGCCCGGTTCGAACCCGATGCCATGCTGCAAAGTTACGCCGATCTTCATTCCGTAACACTGCGACTAATTCGCGAGTAGTGTGGTCTCTGCACACTTGAAACGCGAAAGCATTCTCGGTAGTCACACCAGAATTGGTTTAAGACACACAGACGGGTTGAACGTGCTGATTCGTAGCGAGTTTCTGTTTCTGGCGCTGTTGGCCGCGGCGATCCCCTTGGTATCCGTTTATTTCGCGTATGGCGATGCCGGTCTTGGTGCGCTTTCGGTGATAGAGCGCAAGCAACTGGCCTTCAACATGATCTGGTCCTCGCTTCCCATGCTGTTGGGCGCCGCTGTTGCGAAAGGTGCGCGCACCATCCGCGTGGCGGTGATCTGCCTTCTGGCCAGCGCTGCCGGCTGGGCCTATGCCTCGCTTGGGTCCGGGCTGGCCAGCGCCGCGCAGGGGCAAATGGCGTTCTTCGGCCCCAAGCAAAACTGGTTCCTGATGCTTCTGCCGCCCGCGCTCAGCGTTCTGATCGCGCTTTCGGCCTTCGGCAGCGAACAGGGCGACTAGGCCCGCCTTCCACCGATTTCTCAGTTCTGACACCGCGCCGGGTAATCGGGGCGCGTCTCGTGCCGTGGCCGTCCGGCGCCGCCCGCGTCAAACCCATTGACCCGACTCAGTCTTCGCGTCTATTTAATGAACACATGTTCAATTAATTGCGGAGACCCGGCATGTTCACGGCTTCCATGCGCTTTGACCTGGGCGAAGACATCGCGGCAATGCGCGACATGGTGCAACGCTGGGCGCAGGATCGCGTGCGTCCGATGGCGGCCGAGATCGACCGCACCAACGATTTCCCGGCCGAGCTGTGGAAGGAAATGGGCGAACTGGGCCTTCTCGGCATCACGGTGCCCGAGGAATATGGCGGGGCGGGGATGGGTTATCTCGCGCATTGTGTCGCGGTTGAGGAAATCGCGCGGGCTTCGGCCAGCGTGTCGCTTTCCTACGGCGCCCATTCCAACCTTGCGTCAACCAGATCAAGCTGAATGGCACCGAGGAACAGAAGCGCAAATACCTGCCGCGCCTGATTTCCGGCGACCATGTCGGCGCCTTGGCGATGTCAGAGGCCGGGGCGGGGTCCGACGTCGTGTCGATGAAGCTGCGCGCCGAGAAGAAGAACGACCGCTTCGTGCTGAACGGCACCAAGTTCTGGATCACCAACGGCCCCGATGCCGACACTCTGGTGGTTTACGCCAAGACCGACCCCGAGGCCGGATCGAAGGGCATCACCGCCTTCCTCGTGGAAAAGGAGATGAAGGGGTTTTCCACCTCCAAGCATTTCGACAAGCTCGGCATGCGGGGGTCGAACACCGCCGAACTGATCTTCGAGGATGTCGAGGTCCCGTTCGAGAATATCCTTGGCGAAGAGGGCAGGGGCGTCCGCGTCCTCATGTCCGGGCTCGACTATGAACGGGTGGTGCTTTCCGCCATCGGCCCCGGCATCATGGCCGCCTGTCTGGACGAGGTGATGCCCTATGTCGCGACCCGCAAGCAGTTCGGCCAGCCGATCGGAAACTTCCAGCTGATGCAGGCCAAGATCGCCGACATGTACACCAAGATGAACTCCGCCCGCGCCTATACCTACGAGGTCGCCAAGGCCTGCGACCGGGGCGAGGTGACGCGCCAGGATGCCGCCGCCTGTGCTTTACGCCTCCGAAGAGGCGATGGTGGTCGCCCATCAGGCGGTGCAGGCGATGGGCGGCATGGGCTTCATGAACGAAACCCCCGTGGCCCGCATCTTCCGTGACGCCAAGCTGATGGAGATCGGCGCCGGGACGAGCGAAATCCGCCGGATGCTGATCGGGCGTGAACTGATGGGGGCGATGGCGTGAGTGAGCGTAGCCAAATTGCCCGGCGGCAACGCCGGGCAGCGCCCGACCGCCCACCCGGGCGGGCGCTTCTCGCCCACCCGCGGCCGGTCGCTGCCCTCCGCGCAACGCACAGATATTTCGGGAGCGAACCATGCGCCTGACCTCCTCCGTCCTGCCCACCTCCGACACCTTCCGCGCCAATCGCGCGGCGCATGAGGCGATGCTGGCGACCATCGCCGATGCCGCCCGAAGTGCCGCCGCCGGGGGTGGGGAGAAATCGCTGGCCCGCCATGTCGCACGCGGCAAGATGCCGCCGCGCGAGCGGGTCGCGAACCTCTTGGACGCCGGATCGCCCTTCCTCGAGATCGGCGCCACCGCCGCGCATGGGATGTATGGTGGCGACGCCCCCGCCGCCGGGGTCATCGCCGGCATCGGCCGGGTCCACGGGCAGGAGGTCATGGTGGTGGCCAACGACGCCACCGTGAAGGGCGGCACCTATTACCCGATGACGGTGAAGAAGCACCTCCGCGCACAGGAGATCGCGGAACAAAACCACCTGCCCTGCGTCTACCTCGTGGACAGCGGCGGCGCCAACCTGCCCAATCAGGATGAGGTCTTTCCCGACCGCGACCATTTCGGCCGCATCTTCTTCAACCAGGCGCGGATGAGCGCCAAGGGCATCCCCCAGATCGCTGTTGTCATGGGATCCTGCACCGCGGGCGGCGCCTATGTGCCCGCCATGTCCGATGTCTCGATCATCGTGAAGGAGCAGGGCACGATCTTCCTTGCCGGGCCGCCCTTGGTGAAGGCCGCCACGGGTGAGGTCGTCAGTGCCGAGGATCTCGGTGGCGGCGATGTGCATACGCGCCTTTCCGGTGTGGCCGACTACCTTGCCGAGGATGATGCCCATGCGCTGGCGCTCGCCCGCCGCGCGGTCAGTCATCTGAACCGCCGCAAACCGCAGGGCGTGGACTGGCAGGCCCCCGAAGCCCCGGCATATGACCCCGAGGAAATCCTCGGCCTCGTCCCCGCCGACCTGCGCACGCCCTACGATATCCGTGAGGTGATCGCCCGCATCACCGACGGCTCGCGCTTCGACGAGTTCAAGCCGCGTTTTGGTGAAACGCTGGTGACGGGCTTTGCCCATGTCGAGGGCTGCCCGGTGGGTATCGTTGCCAACAATGGGGTGCTTTTTTCAGAAAGCGCCGTAAAGGGCGCGCATTTCGTGGAACTGTGCAGCCAGCGCAACATCCCGCTGGTCTTCCTGCAAAACATCACCGGCTTCATGGTCGGGCGCAAATACGAAAACGAAGGCATCGCCCGGCACGGCGCCAAGATGGTGACGGCGGTGGCGACGACCAATGTGCCGAAGATCACCATGCTGGTCGGCGGTTCGTTCGGCGCGGGCAATTACGGCATGGCGGGCCGCGCCTATTCCCCCCGCTTCCTCTGGACCTGGCCCAATTCGCGCATCTCCGTGATGGGCGGCGAACAGGCGGCGGGGGTTCTGGCGACCGTCAAGCGCGACGGGATCGAACGGGCAGGGGGGACATGGTCCCCTGAGGAAGAGGCCGAATTCAAGCGCCCCACCATCGCGATGTTCGACGAACAGTCGCATCCGCTCTATGCCTCCGCCCGGCTCTGGGACGACGGCATCATCGACCCGCGCAAAAGCCGTGAAGTGCTGGCGCTCTCGCTCTCGGCCGCGCTCAACGCGCCCATCGAACCGACCCGGTTCGGCGTTTTCCGGATGTAACCCCATGGCGCGGCGCAAAAACACTGTGGTGCGCTACAGCCGGGATTACCGGCGGCCGCCGAAATGGAACATGGGGCTGCCGCCCCGCCGCAACCGGCTGGCCGATCCGCGCACCTACCTCAGTGCCGCGGTTGTCCTCGCATCGGTCGGCCTTGTCGTCCTGCCCGCGGTTGCCGATGGCTATATCGCCCTGGCCCGCCCGACAAGCGAGACCGGCGGTTCCTGCCGGATCTATCAGGTCGTCGATGGCGATACGGTGCGGATGTGGTGTCCGGGGCGCGGCAGCGTCAAGGCCCGGCTTGTCGGCTTCGACACGCCCGAACTCTATTCGCCGCAATGCCCCTCCGAATTCGCCGCGGCGGTGCGGGCGACATGGGCGCTCCGGCTCGCCCTTCTGCGCGCCGGGGCGGTGCGGCTGGTCCGCGAAGGCACGGATCGCTATGGCCGCGCGCTCGTCGCGGCCTTTGTCGATGGCGCGCCACTGGCCCGCGCGATGATCGCCGACGGCCATGCCCGCGCCTATGCGGGCGGCCAGCGGCAGGGGTGGTGCGCATGATCCCGGCTCCCTGTCTTGGCTTCAGCTTGGTTCAAATACTCCCGGGGGTGCGGGGGCAGGCAGCCCCCGCCAGTTGTGAAATGACCGCCCGCTGTTAGCAAACATCCTGATCGCCAACCGGGGTGAGATCGCCTGCCGCGTGATCGACACGGCCCGCCGCCTCGGTGTCGCCACGGTCGCGGTCTATTCCGATGCCGATGCCACCGCCCGCCATGTCGCGATGGCCGACGAGGCGGTGCATATCGGCGGGCCGGCCCCCAAGGACAGCTACCTGAGGGGCGACGCGATCATCGCGGCGGCGCAGGCAACCGGCGCCGAGGCGATCCATCCGGGCTACGGGTTCCTGTCGGAAAACCCCGATTTCGTCGATGCTGTGGAGGCAGCGGGCCTCACGTTCATCGGCCCCTCGGCCAGGGCGATCCGGGCGATGGGGCTGAAGGACGCGGCCAAGGCGCTGATGGAAGAGGCCGGCGTGCCGGTCGTGCCCGGCTATCACGGCGCGGGTCAGGACCCCGAGCATCTTGCCGGGGCGGCTGACACCATCGGCTATCCGGTCCTGATCAAGGCCGTTGCCGGTGGCGGCGGCAAGGGCATGCGGCTCGTGGAGCATGCAAAGGATTTCGCGGCCGCGCTTGAAAGCGCCCGGGGCGAGGCCCAGACCGCCTTTGGCAACCCCGCCGTCCTGATCGAGAAATACATCCAGAAGCCGCGCCATATCGAGATGCAGGTCTTTGGCGACGGCACCCGCGCGGTGCATCTTTACGAGCGCGACTGTTCGCTCCAGCGCCGCCATCAAAAGGTGATCGAGGAAGCCCCGGCCCCCGGCATGACCGAAGAGATGCGGGCGGCGATGGGGAAGGCGGCGGTGCGCGCGGCCGAGGCCATCGGCTACAAGGGCGCGGGGACGGTCGAGTTCATCGTCGACGGATCGGAGGGGCTCCGCCCCGACCGCTTCTGGTTCATGGAAATGAACACCCGGTTGCAGGTCGAACACCGGTGACCGAGGCGGTGACCGGAATAGACCTTGTCGAATGGCAGCTTCGCGTCGCGTCCGGCGAGCCGCTGACCTCGCGGCAGGAGGATATCCGGCTTTCCGGCCATGCCTTCGAGGCGCGGCTTTATGCCGAGGATGTGCCGGCGGGTTTCCTGCCCGCGACCGGCACGCTGACGCATCTCCATTTCCCCGAAGGTGCCCGCGCCGATACCGGTGTGCGCCCCGGCGATACGATCAGCCCCTGGTATGATCCGATGATCGCCAAGATCATCACCCACGGGGCCACCCGCGCCATTGCGCTCTCGAAACTCCGCGCGGCGCTCGAGGATACCGAGGTCGCGGGGTCGGTCACCAACCTGTCGTTCCTCGGCGCGCTGGCCCGCCACGAAGGGTTTTCGGCCGGCGATGTCGATACCGGCCTCATCGCCCGCGACCTCGACGCGCTGACCGAGGCTGCCGCGCCGGATCTGACGGTGCGGGCACTGGCGGCGTTGGGCGCGGGCGGGCTCGCTGGCGGGGGCGCGGCACTGTCGGGCTTCGCGCTCTGGGCGCCCTCAAGCGGACCGTGACGCTCGACGGGGTGGACGCCATGATCGAGATGCGCGGGCAAGGCGACGCAAAGGTGACTGTCGACGGCGAAGTCGCCGACTGCCGACTTCGCACCGGCATGTGGTGGGTCAACGGCCGCCCTTCGGGCGCGCGGATCGTCACGACGCCGGGCCGCGTCAGCATCTTCGGCCCTGGCGCCTACCACTTCGACCTCATCGACCCACTCGCGCGGGAAGCCGACGCGGCTGGCGGCGGGCTGACACTGTCGCCCATGCCGGGTCTGGTGAAGGCGGTCTTCGTTTCCGCCGGGCAGGCGGTTGCGGCCGGTGATCGGCTGGCAGTCCTCGAGGCGATGAAGATGGAACACACGCTGACCGCCGCGCGCGACGGCACGGTGGCCGAGGTGCTGGTCGCGGCCGGGGCGCAGGTGGAGGCCGGCGCGGCGCTTGTGCGGCTGGAGGAGGAGGTGACGGCATGATCTGCCTTCACCATTGCCACCAGACCCGTTCGATGCGCTCGCTCTGGCTTCTGCACGAGTTGGGGGTGGGTTTCGATCTGGTCGTTCATCCCTTCGACAAGTCGCTGCGGTCGGAGGATTATCTGGCGTTTAATCCGGCCGGCCGCGTGCCTGCGCTGGAGATCGACGACCGGGTGATCTGGGAAAGCGGGGCCATCTGCGAATATCTCTGCGAGCGTTTCCCCGAAGCGGGATTGGGCCGGGCGCCGGGCCATGCCGAGCGCGCGGACTGGCTGATCTGGGTGCATTTCGCCGAGACGATCAGCCAGCACACTGCCGCGCTCACCCAGCAGCATATCGCGCTTTACGACGATGCGATGCGCAGCCCGACCGTGATGCGGATCGAGGCGAAGCGGCTGGAAAAATGCTTTGGTGCACTCGACCGGCGGCTCGCGGGGCGCGACTGGCTGCTCGACACCGGCTATACCGCCGCCGATATCGGTGTCGCGCAGGCGCTCTACATGGCGCGCCATTTCGCAAGGGTCGAACCCTTCGCGGCACTCGCGGCCTGGTATTCCCGTGCGACCGACCGGCCGGCCTTCCGCAAGGCTTTGCCGCCGGCCGGAGCCGCGCTTTTGTACACACGCGATTTCTATGAGGCATGGGATGGCTGAAGCGGTCGAGATTTTCGAGGTCGGTCCGCGCGACGGGTTGCAGAACGAAAAGCGGATGATCCCGGTGGCGGAAAAGGTCGCGCTGGTCGATCTGCTTAGCCGGGCCGGATTCCGGCGGATCGAAGTGGCCAGTTTCGTCAGCCCGAAATGGGTGCCGCAGATGGCCGACAGCGCCGAGGTTCTGGCCGCAATCGCCCGCGCGCCGGGGGTGCGTTATGCCGCGCTGACGCCGAACATGAAAGGCTATGACGCGGCGAAAGCCGCCGGTGCCGATGAAATCGCCGTCTTTGCCTCGGCATCCGAAGGATTCAGCCGCGCCAACCTGAATTGTTCGATTAGTGAAAGCCTGGAGCGGTTTTTGTCGATATTTGAACAGACAAAAATCGATAATGTGAAAGTCCGTGGATATGTCTCCTGCGTCACGGATTGTCCTTTTGACGGTCCGATACCGCCGGCTTCGGTGGCCCGGGTCGCGGCGGCGCTGGCCGCGATGGGCTGTTACGAGATCAGCCTTGGCGACACGATCGGGCAGGGACGGCCGGAAACCATCGCCGTGATGCTCGATGCCGTTTTGGGCGAAGTGCCGGCCGAACGTCTTGCCGGCCACTATCACGACACCGCCGGCCGGGCGCTGGCCAATATCGATGTGTCGCTGGACAAGGGCCTGCGGGTCTTCGACGCGGCCGCCGGCGGTCTGGGCGGTTGCCCCTATGCGCCGGGTGCCGCCGGCAATGTCGCGACCGAGGCTGTCGCGGCCTGGCTCGACCGGCAGGGCTATGCCACCGGGCTCGACATGGCCGTCCTGAACGAAGCGGCCGCCATGGCCCGGGCGATGCACGGATGATGCCCCTTGCGATCCTCGGTCTTGGCAGCCGCTATTCCCATCTTGCAGCGACCCGGATCGACGCGCTTGAAGCTGATTGCGATACATGGTTCGACATCTGGCCGCTGGTTCGCCGCGCTCTGATTGCCGCCAGGACAGGAGGAAACAATGTACGAAACCCTGCAGATTGACACCGACAGCCGGGGCGTGGCGAGGCTGACGCTGAACCGGGCGGACAAGCACAACGCGCTGTCCGCCATGATGATCGCCGAACTGACAGCCGCCGCCGCCGAACTGGGGCGCGACCCGGCGGTACGCGTGGTGGTGCTGACCGGGGCGGGCGAAAGCTTTTGCGCCGGCGCCGACCTCGGCTGGATGAAGGACCAGATGGCCGCCGATGCCGCGACCCGGGCGGAGGAAGCGACGAAACTGGCCATGATGCTGAACGCGCTGAACATGATGCCGAAACCGCTGATCGGGCGCGTGCAGGGCCAGGCCTTTGGCGGTGGCGTGGGGATGATGGCGGTCTGCGATGTGGCGATCGGTGTCACGGGCGCGAAATTCGGGTTCACCGAAACCCGGCTGGGCCTGATCCCGGCCACCACAGGGCGCATGTACTGGCCCGCATGGGCGAGGCCATGGCGCGGCGCGTCTTCATGTCGGCACGGCTCTTTGGCGCAGAGGAGGCGGTGAGCCTTGGCCTTCTGTCGCGATGCCGTGGCATCCGAGGCTCTGGACGACGCCATCGAGACCGAGGTGCGCCCCTATCTGGCCTGCGCCCCGGGCGCGGTAGCCGAAGCCAAGGCACTGACCCGCCGTCTGGGTCCGCCCATCGACGAGACGGTCATCGGCGAAACCATCGCGGCCCTGGTCGCGCGCTGGGAAAGCGACGAGGCGGCCGAAGGTATCGGTGCCTTTTTCGAACGCCGCAAACCTCGCTGGGCAAGCTGAGCGCCACGACCCTGTTGCGCACGCTTTTTCGGTTCGCGACCGGCGGGGTTGATGACCCCGCCAAAGCGCAAGAGTAAACGAAGCCAAGGCACTGGCATAGGAAGGAGAGGGCCCACTGGACGATCTCGTGCGAGACTACCTTCCGATCCTGATTTTCCTTGCCATGGCGATCGGGCTTGGTCTGGTTCTGGTTCTGGCCGCCGCGATCCTAGCGGTGCGCAACCCCGATGCCGAAAAGGTCTCCGCCTACGAATGCGGCTTCAACGCTTTCGATGATGCGCGGATGAAGTTCGACGTGCGCTTCTACCTCGTCTCGATCCTTTTCATCATCTTCGACCTCGAAGTGGCGTTCCTGTTTCCATGGGCGGTGTCGTTCGGCGGCATGAGCGATCTGGGCTTTTTGGTCGATGATGGTCTTCCTGGGCGTTTTGACCGTCGGTTTTGCCTATGAACCGGAAGAAAGGGCGCTGGAATGGGCCTGATGGCGCCCGCCACAGGTTCTGTTGACCCGCACTACCGAGATATGGACGCAGCCACACCGAAAGCTCCCCAGACCTGCCAGCTTGGCACCGGACTGCACGCCGGTCGTTGCGCCACCTCGACGCCGGCAAGCCGTTTTCGATCGAGGGTCTGAGCGTCACCCATGCGGTGGTCAACGGCCATGCGCTGTCGTTTTGCTGGTCCAACCCGCATGACCCGATCCAGGGTCGCATGCGGCATGGCGAGTTTTACGAGGCCGAGGAACTGGCGGTTCTGGCGCGCTATTTCACGCCGGGTGGCACGCTGATCGATGTCGGCGCCAATGTCGGCAATCACAGCCTTTTCTTTGCGCGGATGCTTTCGGCGGCCGGATCGTGCCGATCGAGCCCAATCCACAGGTTCTGCCTCTCCTCTTGGCCAATATCGTTCTGAACGGCCTGCGCGACCGGTTCGACCTGCGTTTTCTCGGCAAGGGGCTTTCGGACAAGCCGGCGGGCGGATTTGCCATGCAGGATCGCAGCCACAATATCGGCGGCGCCCGGATGCTGCCCGGCAAGGGCGAGATCGAGGTGCTGCCGGGCGACAGGTGGCCGCCGTCTGCGTGCCCGCGATGATCAAGATCGATGTCGAGGGGATGGAAATGCAGGTGCTGGCCGGGTTCGAGGCCACTTTGCGGCTTCACAAACCGGTGCTTTTCGTCGAAGTAGATCGCCGTAACGACACGGCGTTTCGCGAATGGCTGGCGGGGTCGGGCTACGGCGTTGCCGAAACCTTCAGCCGCTACCGCGCCAGCACGAACTATTTGCTGCAAGCCGGGGCCTAGGCGCGTGGTGCGCCGCCTTCGGCAGGGGAAGGGACATGACCGTTTCGACCAGTGCGAACACCGCCGGCGCCGACCATGAGGTCGCCACCCAGGCGCTGAACCGCGAGTTGCAGGACAAGGGCTTCATCCTGACCTCGACCGAGGACCTGATCAACTGGGCGCGGATCGGATCGCTGCACTGGATGACCTTCCGGGCTGGCCTGCTGCGCGGTCGAGATGATGCACACCGCGATGCCGCGTTACGATGCCGAGCGTTATGGTTTTGCCCCGCGCGCAAGCCCGCGCCAGTCCGACGTGATGATCGTCGCCGGCACGCTCACCAACAAGATGGCGCCGGCGCTGCGCAAGGTTTACGACCAGATGCCCGAGCCGCGCTACGTGATCTCCATGGGTTCGTGCGCCAATGGCGGCGGCTATTATCACTACAGCTATTCCGTGGTGCGCGGCTGTGACCGGGTGGTGCCGGTCGATATCTACGTGCCCGGTTGCCCGCCGACGGCCGAGGCGCTGCTTTATGGAATTCTCCAGTTGCAGCGCAAGATCCGCCGCACCGGCACCCTGGTTCGTTGAGGAGGCACAGATGAACGAAGCCCTTCAGGAACTGGCCGCCCATATCGAGCTGAAGCGCGGCGATGCCGTCGTTGCCAGCGCCATCGCGCATGACGAACTGACGGTCGAGGTGACGCTGGCCGCGATCCCGGCGTTCTTCGAATTTCTGAAGACCGACCGGTCGTGCCGGTTCTCGACGCTGGTCGACATAACCGCCGTCGATTACCCCGACCGCGCCGCGCGGTTCGATGTGGTCTACCACCTCCTGTCGATGTTCACCAATCAGCGCGTCCGGGTAAAGGTGGCCGTGCGCGAGGATGACATGGTGCCCTCGCTGACCGGGGTTCACCCCTCGGCGAACTGGTTCGAACGCGAAGTGTTTGACATGTTCGGCATCCTGTTTTCCGGCCATCCCGACCTGCGCCGCATCCTGACCGACTACGGCTTTCGCGGGCATCCGCTGCGCAAGGATTTCCCGACCACGGGCTATACCGAGGTGCGCTATGACGAGGCCCAGAAACGCGTGGTCTACGAACCCGTGAAGCTGGTTCAGGAATACCGGCAGTTCGATTTCATGTCGCCCTGGGAAGGCGCCGAATACATCCTTCCCGGCGACGAGAAGAAGGGCGAGGCATGAGCACCGCCTTGGCCGCACATATCGGGTTGGCGGAGGTCGCAAGAGCCTATGGCGAGGCGGTCTATTACGCGCGCGCCGATGTGTTCGAGCAGATGTGCCACGATCGGTTCCAGATGACCCTTGTCGAGGACGGCAAGACGACCTTCTGGGACAAGGCGTCGTATCTGGATCGGGTGCGCGGGCGGCAGGCGTTTTCCGGCGCGGCCTCTTACCAGATCCTCGATATCGACGTCGCCGGCGATGACATCGGCCGCGTCCACCTTTGGGTTGACGTGCCGCCCGTGCGCTACGAGGACCACCTGGGGTTTGTCCGCCAGGATGGCGCCTGGAAACTGCTGACCAAGGTCTTTCGCACCGCGGCCCGGCTGGACGATGAGGAGTAGGGGACCATGATGGACGGCTCCAGAGGATATGACGACGCGCTGACCGGCGAACAGAAGATCCGCAACTTCAACATCAACTTCGGGCCCCAGCACCCGGCGGCCCATGGCGTGTTGCGCATGGTGCTGGAACTGGACGGCGAGATCGTCGAACGCGCCGACCCGCATATCGGGCTTCTGCATCGCGGCACCGAAAAGCTGATGGAAAGCCGCACCTACCTGCAGAACCTGCCCTATCTCGACCGGCTGGATTACGTGGCGCCGATGAACCAGGAACACGCCTGGTGCCTGGCCATCGAAAAGCTTTGCAGGGTAGAGGTGCCGCGCCGCGCCTCGCTGATCCGGGTGCTTTACTCCGAGATCGGCCGCATCCTGAACCATCTGCTGAACGTGACGACCCAGGCGCTGGACGTCGGCGCGCTGACCCCGCCGCTTTGGGGGTTCGAGGAACGCGAAAAGCTGATGGTGTTTTACGAACGCGCCTGCGGGGCGCGGCTGCATGCCGCCTATTTCCGCCCCGGCGGCGTGCACCAGGACCTGCCCGAGGCGCTGATCGCCGATATCGAGGAATGGGCGCATGCCTTTCCCAAGGTGCTGGACGATATCGACGGGCTGCTGACCGAAAACCGCATTTTCAAGCAGCGCAACGCCGATATCGGCATCATCACCGAAGACGATATCCTGAACTGGGGCTATTCCGGCGTCATGGTGCGCGGTTCGGGCTTTGCATGGGACTTGCGGCGCGCGCAACCCTATGAATGCTATAACGAATTCAGCTTTCAGATCCCGGTCGGCAAGAACGGCGATTGTTATGATCGCTACCTTTGCCGGATGGAGGAGATGCGCCAGTCGCTGGCGATCATCCATCAGGCCATCGCCAAGCTGCGCGAACCGGCGGGCAAGACCGACATTCTGGCGCGCGGCAAGCTGACGCCGCCGAAACGGGCGGAGATGAAGCGCTCGATGGAGGCGCTCATTCATCACTTCAAGCTATATACCGAAGGCTTCCACGTGCCGGCCGGCGAGGTTTATGCCGCCGTCGAGGCGCCCAAGGGCGAGTTCGGCGTCTATCTGGTGGCCGACGGGTCGAACAAGCCCTACCGCGCCAAGATCCGCGCGCCCGGCTATCCGCATCTGCAATCGATGGATCACGTCGCCAAGGGCCACCAGCTGGCCGATGTCGCCGCGATCATCGGCACCATGGACATCGTCTTCGGGGAGATCGACCGGTGAGAGCGTCTGCCGCTGCCCTGATTGCCGCTCTGGCCGGCGCCACCCCTGCGGCGGCCGGCGATGTCGAGATCGTGCGGCTCTGCGTCGCCACGACCACGATGGTCAAGGAATTCTCTTCGGCACTGGATGCCGCGCGGGCCGGCGACATGACCGTGGCCCAGGTCAAGTACAATTCCGCGGTGAACCGCTACTACGAGGACTGGATGGTGTTTTCCATCGTCATGGGCCAGCACGCTCGCACGCTGCTGAACACCGAAACCCGGATGAACGCGGTCTTGGAGGCTGTCGAGGCCTGTGTCGTCGGCAAACCCTGCCAGGCCGACCGTTCGACGGCCCAGGCGGATTTCGTCTGGTCCAACCTGCCGGCCGCCTGCCAGCAGGACTATCAGGAAGGCTTGTGACATGCTGCGCCGTGAAAACAGCCTTGCCCATCGCGCCAAGACGGCCTTGCCGGGAACCGCGTCGGCGGTGGAGAAAGCACGGGGGGACGTCTAGATGCAGATTCAGGCCCTGAATGCGTCACTGCGCGGCGCCGGCGCGAAGCCCAAGGATGCCATGGCTGCCGCGATTGCGCAGGTCAGCCAGCTGGACAGCAAGGGGCTGGCTGAACTGATCGTGTCGATGTCGGAAAAGATCAGCGACCAGCAGACTGAAAACGATGCACTGAAGAAAGCCGCCGAACGCGCCAATCAGGGACTGACCCTGTGGAAGTTGGCTACAACGCTCTTTGGTGTGGTCCTCGCCTTTGCAGGCGCGGTCCTGTGGTTCGGCAGGCTTTGGGGGACTGGAAGGCGGTGCGCAATGCTCATGCCTTTGAGCAGACCAACGGCCAGATGATCTATGGCCACGAACATCTTTCCGAGGACGACATGGTGGCGCTGCGTAAGGAATGAACATTCCGGATGCCGTTGATCTGAGCGCTTATGTGAAGACTGGTGAGACGGTGACGCTCAGCTTTGCCGACAACGGGCGGGTTTACGGCGTCGCTGCCAGCGAATGGCCCCAACCGATAAGCGTTCCGGGCGGGTCCAGCTATGTCGTCGTTGTCGCGCCTGGCAACAGCCGTGAATTCACAATCAGTAAGCCGGGAACAACTAATGCTGCGCCGACTGCACCCCAACCAGCCCGAAAGCTTTGCCTTTACCCCTGCCAACCGGCAATGGGCCGAAGGGCAGATCACCAAATACCCCAAGGGCCGGCAGGCCAGCGCCGTCATTCCGCTTCTGTGGCGTGCGCAGGAACAGGAAGGCTGGCTCAGCCGCGCGGCGATCGAACACGTCGCCGACATGCTGGGCATGGCCTATATCCGCGTGCTCGAGGTTGCGACCTTCTATTTCATGTTTCAGTTGCAGCCGGTCGGATCGGTCGCGCATATCCAGATCTGCGGCACGACCTCGTGCATGATCTGCGGCGCGGAAGACCTGATCGCCGTCTGCCGCGAGGTGATCGCGGATGCGCCGCATCAACTCTCGGCCGATGGCAAGTTTTCCTGGGAAGAGGTCGAATGCCTTGGCGCCTGCACCAATGCGCCCATGGCCCAGATCGGCAAGGATTATTACGAGGATCTGACCGCCGACGGCCTGCGCCGGCTTCTGGCCGATCTTGCCACAGGCAAGGTCCCGGTACCGGGGCCGCAGAACGGCCGCTATGCGTCCGAGCCGCTGTCGGGGCTGACAAGCCTGAAGGATCACGAGGCGGGCCGCGCCAAGTACAACGCCTCGGCCGCGCTTGCGGTAGGCATCGGCGATACGGTCAAGCGCATCGACGGCACCGAGGTGCCGATCCTGACGCCGTGGCTGGGCGGTGGCGCCGGCGCCGCGACGCCCGCCAAGGCAGCGGCGAAGGCACCGGCTGCCAAGACCGCGCCCAAACCCGCCGCCAAACCAGCGGCGAAACCCGCGGCAAAGGCGGAAGCCGCGGCCAAGCCGAAGAAGCCGCGCGCGCTCAAGGCGGCCCGAAAGGGCGGGGCGGACGATCTGAAACAGATCAAGGGTGTCGGCCCCAAGCTGGAGGCGCTGCTGCACAACCTGGGCTTTTTCCACTTCGATCAGGTCGCGGGCTGGACTGCGGCCGAACTGGCCTGGGTTGATGACAATCTGGAAGGGTTCAAGGGCCGGGCGAGCCGCGACGGCTGGATCGAGCAAGCAAAGGTTCTGGCCGAAGGTGGCCAGACCGAGTTTTCCAAACGCGTGAAAAAGGGCGAGGTTTACTGAGCAGGTTAGGGACGCAACAAGGAGGAACGCATGTCGGACGTAAAGAATCTGGAATGCCAGCGTAATTGCCGCCTGGCGGCCATTGCCATCGGGCTTCTTGCCTTCGTGGCGATGTGGCTGGCGGCGGGCTATGGCTTTTTCGCCTCGCTGGTCGTGGGGCTGATCCTGTTTTCGATGTTCGCCTTCATCCTGCCGCGCGTGATCTGCGGCCAGGAACCGGAGGAAATCGCCGTCGCGCCGGCCTTCCCGGTCGAGGCGCCGTCGGCCGAACCGGAACCCGCGCCGGCACCGACCCCGGCGGCGGCGGTCAGCACGCCGGAACCCGCGCCGAAACCCGCCCCGAAACCGGCTCAGGCGGCGAGACCGGCCGCCGCGGCGGCATCAAGCGGCCCGGAACTGCTGGGCAAGCCGCGCGGCGGCGTGGCTGACGACCTGAAGAAAATCAAGGGCGTTGGCCCCAAGTTCGAGACGGTGCTGAACAAGGCCGGTGTCTGGCATTTCGACCAGATCGCGAGCTGGAGCGAGGCCGACATCGCGCATGTCGATGAGCTTCTCGAAGGCTTCAAGGGCCGCATCGCGCGCGATGGCTGGGTCGAACAGGCCCGGCTGCTGGCCGCGGGCGGCAGTACCGAGTTTTCCGATCGCGTCGCCAAGGGCGATGTGTACGGGGGCAAGGCGTGACCGGAACCACGGACCGGGACAAGGGCCTGGCGCGCGAGGCGCGGCAGGTCGGGGCGGTGATGGCCGCCACGATGGTCCTGTGGATGGGCGCGCAATGGCTGGGCGGACAGATGGGCTGGCAGACCCGTTTTGTCTTTCTGTTCGACCTCGCCGCACTGGCCGCGTTCATCTGGGCGCTGGTTGTAACCTGGCGGATCTGGCAACGGCAAAAGGCCGACGGCCGGGACAAGTAAGGAAGACGGCATGTTGAAGGATCAGGATCGGATCTTCACCAACCTCTACGGGATGCATGACCGCACCCTGAAAGGCGCGAAGAAGCGCGGCCATTGGGACGGCACGGCGGCGATCATCAAGCGCGGCCGCGACGCGATCGTCGATCAGGTCAAGGCCTCGGGCCTGCGCGGCCGCGGCGGCGCCGGCTTTCCGACCGGTCTGAAATGGTCCTTCATGCCGAAGGAAAGCGATGGCCGGCCCGCCTATCTGGTGATCAATGCCGACGAATCCGAACCCGGTACCTGCAAGGACCGGGAGATTATGCGCCACGATCCGCACACGCTGATCGAAGGTGCGCTGATCGCCTCTTTCGCGATGGGTGCGCATGCCTGCTATATCTACATCCGCGGCGAATACATCCGCGAACGCGAGGCGCTGCAGGCGGCCATCGACGAATGCTACGATGCCGGGCTTCTGGGCAAGAACGCCGCCAAATCGGGCTGGGATTTCGACCTTTATCTGCATCACGGCGCCGGCGCCTATATCTGTGGCGAGGAAACCGCGCTTCTCGAAAGCCTCGAGGGCAAGAAGGGCATGCCGCGGATGAAGCCGCCGTTTCCCGCCGGCGCGGGGCTTTACGGCTGCCCGACCACCGTCAACAACGTCGAAAGCATCGCGGTCGTCCCGACGATCCTGCGGCGCGGGCCGGAATGGTTCGCGGGCTTCGGCCGTCCGAACAACGCCGGCACGAAGCTTTTCGGCATATCCGGCCATGTCGCCAACCCCTGCGTGGTGGAAGAGGCGATGTCGATCCCGCTGAAGGAGTTGCTGGAACGCCATTGCGGCGGGGTGCGCGGCGGCTGGAAGAACCTCAAGGCGGTGATCCCGGGTGGTTCGTCCGTGCCGCTTCTGACCGCCGAACAATGCGACGAGGCGATCATGGATTTCGACTGGCTGCGCGAACAGCGCTCGGGCCTTGGTACCGCGGCGGTGATCGTGATGGATCAGTCGACCGACGTGATCAAGGCGATCTGGCGGCTGTCGAAGTTCTACAAACATGAGAGCTGCGGCCAGTGCACGCCCTGCCGCGAAGGCACCGGCTGGATGATGCGGGTGATGGACCGTCTGGTGCGCGGCGATGCGGAGGTCGAGGAAATCGACATGCTTCTGAGCGTCACCAAACAGGTCGAGGGCCACACGATCTGCGCGCTGGGCGATGCGGCGGCCTGGCCGATCCAGGGCCTGGTGCGCGCCTTCAGGGGCGAAATCGAGGACCGGATCAAGGCGAAGAAAACCGGCCGTGTCAGCGCCGTTGCGGCGGAATAGTCGCGCGCGGGTACGGAAAGAACGGGGGACGATGCGATGACGGTATCAAGGGCGGCAACAGCGGTGCTGGCAGCGGGGCTTCTGGCACTGGCCGGCTGCGCCAATTTCGGCTCCGGCATCGGATCGCTGGGTTTTGGCAAGCGTACCCAGCCAAGCGAGGTTCTGCCGTTTCAGGCAAAGCTGAGCAAGGGCGAGGACCCGCTGGACATTCAGGTTGCCGTCGACGCCCCCGGCGCGACGGTCGAGGATGTGCGGGAATCGGTGCGGTTCGAGGCGACACGCTACTGCCTGACCACGACCGGCATCACCGATGCCGACTGGCAGATCGACCCGGGCACCGGTGACTGGGCCTTCGTGCGCGACGAGGGTGGCGCGATGGTCTTTGCCGCGCGGTGCCTGCGGTGAGCGCGCGTGAACACGAATTTGGCGGGCCCCGGCGCCCGGACGGCGGAGTAAGGTGATGTCGAACCTCAAGAAAATCATCATCGACGGTATCGAGGTCGAAGTCGACGCGGCGATGACCATCATCCAGGCCGCCGAGCAGGCCGGTGTCGAGATCCCGCGCTTTTGCTATCATGAACGCCTGTCGATCGCCGGCAACTGCCGGATGTGCCTTGTCGAGGTCGTGGGCGGGCCGCCGAAACCCGCCGCCTCATGCGCGATGCAGGTGCGCGATCTGCGCCCGGGTCCCAACGGCGAACCCCCGGTGGTCAAGACCAACAGCCCGATGGTCAAGAAGGCCCGCGAGGGCGTGATGGAATTTCTGCTGATCAACCATCCGCTGGATTGCCCGATCTGCGATCAGGGCGGCGAATGCGACCTGCAGGATCAGGCCATGGCCTATGGCGTGGATTTCAGCCGCTACCGCGAACCCAAGCGCGCCAGCGAAGACCTGAACCTCGGCCCGCTGGTCGCGACGGCCATGACCCGCTGCATTTCCTGCACCCGCTGCGTGCGGTTCACGACCGAGGTCGCGGGCATCACCCAGATGGGCCAGACCGGCCGCGGCGAGGACAGCGAAATCACCAGCTACCTCAACCAGACGCTGGCCTCGAACCTGCAGGGCAACATCATCGACCTTTGCCCGGTCGGCGCGCTGACCTCCAAGCCCTATGCCTTCACCGCCCGTCCTTGGGAGCTGAGCAAGACCGAGACCATCGACGTGATGGACGCGCTCGGCTCGAACATCCGCGTTGATCCCAAGGGGCGCGAGGTGATGCGCATCCTGCCGCGCAACCATGACGGCGTGAACGAGGAATGGATTTCCGACAAGTCCCGCTTTGTCTGGGACGGGCTGCGCCGCCAGCGGCTGGATGTGCCCTACATTCGCGAAAACGGCAAGCTGCGCAAAGCCAGCTGGCCCGAGGCGCTGGGTGCCGCCGCCGCCGCGATGAAGGGCCGAAAGCTTGCCGGCCTTGTCGGCGATCTGGCCCCGGTCGAGGCCGCCTTTGCGCTGAAAGAGCTGATCGAGGGGCAGGGCGGGCGCGTCGAATGCCGGGTGGACGGGGCCAAACTGCCCGCCGGCAACCGTTCGGCCTATGTCGGAACCGCGACGATCGAGGATATCGACAGCGCCAAGGTGATCCTGCTGGTCGGCACCGACCCGCGCAACGAGGCGCCGGTTCTGAACGCGCGCATCCGCAAGGCCTGGGCCGCCGGCGCGCGCATTGGCCTGATGGGGCCGAAGGTCGACCTGACCTACGACTATTATCACTTCGGCAATGACCGCAAGGCGCTGACCGATCTGGTCGCCAAGGTCCAGGCCAAGGACGACACGCTGGTGATCGTCGGCCAGGGTGCGCTGAACGAGGCCGATGGCGAGGCGGTGCTGAGCCAGGTCATGGCCTATACCGAAGGCGCGGGCGCGAAGCTTCTGGTCCTGCATACCGCCGCGGCGCGGGTCGGCGCCATGGATGCCGGCTGTGTCACCGACGGCGGGCTGGCCGCGGCCATCGACGGGGCCGAGGTGATCTATAACCTCGGTGCCGACGAGGTCGAGATCGCGCCGGGTGCCTTCGTCATCTATCAGGGCAGCCATGGCGACCGCGGTGCGCATCGCGCCGACATCATCCTGCCCGGTGCTGCCTATACCGAGGAAAACGGTCTGTTCGTGAATACCGAGGGCCGCCCGCAACTGGCCTTCCGCGCCGGTTTCGCCCCGGGCGCCGGCCAAGAAAACCGGCGATCCTGCGCGCGCTGTCGGCAGAGATCGGGGCCGCAGCCCGGGACACCGCCGCCGGTCTGCGTCAGGCACTGGTGGCGGCGGTGCCGCATCTGGGCGCCATCGATGCCGCCGGAAAACGCCCGGGCCGCCGCCCCTGCGCGCGCCGGCCAAGGCCGATTTCCGCTGGCGGCGGCGCGATTTCTACCTGACGAACCCGATTGCCCGCGCCTCGGCGCTGATGGCACTGTCGGCCCTCGCCAGGCCGGACGGGCGCCAACTCTGGCGGCGGAGTAGGCGAAGGATGACCAGCCGCGTACAGGCCCTGCGAACGACTCCGCCCCATGGCGCTTGCCGCCGTGGCCGCGCTTGCTGCTCCGTTCTCAGTGCCGGAAACCCGCCCCGGCCGAGGTGCTGGCCGGGCCGAGTTTGGCGTCGAAACCCGGCTGATGAGCGCCGATCTGGTCAATTTCCGCGTCGCGATGGCGGGCGGCGACGGCGAGGCTGCGGCTGCCTACGTGCCGCTGCGCGGCGGCGCAATATGCGCTGATCCGGGGTTATGGATTTGCGCGCCATGTGCGGACGAATGTGGCGGAAGAGGGTGGTATTTGGCGCGCGGATGCGGTTTACACCATCTCGCCGGCACTGCCCCGGGGGCTGCGGCACCATCGATGCCGAAGTGACGGTGCGCGACTGCGGCGAACTGGGGATACCGACGGTCTGAGGGAAGGGCAAAAATGGCTGAATTTCTTCAAACAGGGCTTTGGGGTTACGTTGCTGATCGCGGCGCAGTGCCTGTTGGTCATCGGCTTCGTGATGATCAGCCTGCTGTTCCTGGTCTATGGCGACCGCAAGATCTGGGCGGCGGTGCAGATGCGGCGCGGTCCGAACGTCGTCGGTGCCTTCGGCCTTCTGCACCGGTCGCGGACGCCCTGGAAATACGTGGTCAAGGAAATCGTCGTGCCGGCCGGTGCCGACAAGGCGGTGTTCTTCCTTGCCCCGATGCTTTCCTTCGTTCTGGCGGTGGTGGCCTGGGCGGTCATCCCCTTCGCCGACGGCTGGGTTCTGGCCGATATCAACGTGGCCATCCTTTACGTCTTCGCCATCTCCTCGCTCGAGGTTTACGGCGTGATCATGGGCGGCTGGGCCTCGAACTCCAAATACCCGTTCTCGGGCATGGCGTTCGGCCGCGCAGATGATCTCCTACGAGGTGTCGATCGGGCTGATCATCATCGGCGTCATCCTGGACCACCGGCAGCCTGAATTTCGGCGATATCGTGCGCGCACAGGATGGCGATTACGGGCTGTTCAGCTGGTACTGGCTGCCGCATCTGCCGATGGTCGTGCTGTTCTTCGTCTCGGCGCTGGCCGAAACCAACCGCCCGCCCTTCGACCTGCCAGAAGTGAACGGAACTCGTCGCCGGCTTCATGGTCGAGTATTCCTCGACCCCTACCTTCTGTTCATGGCCGGCGAATACATCGCCATCTTCCTGATGTGCGCGCTGATGTCGCTGCTGTTCTTCGGCGGCTGGCTCAGCCCGATCCCGGGGCTGCCCGATGGCGTCTTCTGGATGGTGGCGAAGATGTGGGTCTTCTTCTCTCTTCGCGATGGTCAAGGCGATCGTGCCACGCTACCGCTATGACCAGCTGATGATCGGCTGGAAGTGTTCCTGCCGATGTCGCTCGGCTGGGTCGTGATCGTCGCCTTCTTCGCCAAATTCGGACTGTTCGGCGGTGCTTATGCCCGCTGGGCCATGGGGGGTTGAGCATGGCTTTCGACTATACCCGCGCCGCCAAGTACTTCCTGGATGGTGGATTTCACTGGCGGCTTCGGGCTGGGGCCAGCCACTGAGCCCGGGCGACGCTGAACTACCCGGGCAACGAAAAAGGGCCCGCTTTCGCCCCGCTTCCGTGGCGAACACGCGCTGCGCCGCTATCCCAACGGCGAGGAACGCTGCATCGCTCGCACCTGCGAGGGCGATCTGCCCGGCGCAGGCCATCACCATCGACGCGGAGCCGCGCGAGGATGGCAGCCGCCGGACCACGCGCTACGACATCGACATGACGAAATGCATCTATTGCGGTTTCTGCCAGGAGGTTCACCGGTCGATGCCATCGTCGAGGGCCCGAACTTCGAATTCGCGACCGAAACCCGCGAGGAGCTGTTCTACGACAAGGCCAAGCTGCTGGACAACGGCGCCCGCTGGGAGGCCGAGATCGCCCGCAACCTCGAAGTGGATGCACCCTACCGATGACCGACGCCTTCCAGAAGCTTTTCGCGCAGATGATGGAGCAGGGTCAGGAAATGGCCCGCGCCTTCAATCCCGCGCTGGAAACGCTGAACCTCAAGGATATGGAAAAGCTGGTGCCGACCATGTCGAAGGACATGATGGAGGTCTGGTTCGGCCGCACCTTCAACCGTGAGGGGCTGGATGCCAAGACCCGGCTTCTGGTCACGCTGGCGGCGCTGACGGTTCTGGGCGCGCAGGCCGAACCGCAGATGCGCCTGACCATCCGCCATGCGATCGAGGCCGGAGCAAGCCAGCGCGAGATTGCCGAAGTGATTTATCAGATGAGCGTGTTCGGCGGCCTGCCCGCCATGACCAAGGCGCTGGAGATCGCGCAAAGCGTCTTCGGCGAGACGGAGGAGAAAAGCGCATGAGCGTCGCGGATCTGGCCTTTTACGCCTTTGCCATCGTCGCGGTGACGGCGGGGCTTTTCGTCGTTATCTCGCGCAACCCGGTGCATTCGGTCCTGTGGCTGATCCTGGCCTTCTTTTCCTCGGCCGGCCTCTTCGTGCTGCTGGGGGCGGAGTTCGTGGCGATGCTTCTGGTCATCGTCTATGTCGGCGCGGTGGCGGTTCTCTTCCTCTTCGTCGTCATGATGCTCGATATCGACTTTGCCGAGCTGAAGGCGGAAATGGCCAAATACGTGCCCCTGGCCGCGCTTGTGGGCGTCATCCTGCTGATGCAGCTCGCGCTGGCGCTGGGCAGCTGGCACATGGCCGATGGCGCGCAGGGCCTGCGTGCCGCCGCAACGCCCGACGGGGTGACGAACACGGCCGCGCTGGGCCTGCTGATCTATGACCGCTACATCCTGCTGTTCCAGCTTGCCGGGCTGATCCTGCTGGTCGCGATGATCGGCGCGATCGTGCTGACCATGCGCCACCGTCGTGACATCAAGCGGCAGGACGTGCTGGCGCAGATGTACCTGCGACCCGGCCAAGGCGATGAACTGAAGGATGTGAAACCGGGCAGGGGCTCTAGGCGACACGCGCGCGCCCCGACTTGTTCGGGCCTCCCTGGCTCGCCCGGGAAATGAGGCTGGAAGGTCCCGGATCAGGTCCGGGACGTGATGGGAAAAGACGATATCGGGGAAAAGCGCGCCCCGGAGGGACGAGAATGGTTGACTGGAACATTACCCGACGGTCGCCGCCGCACTGTTCGTGATCGGCATCTTCGGCATCTTTCTGAACCGCAAGAATGTCATCGTCATCCTGATGTCGATCGAACTGATGCTCTTGGCGGTCAACATCAACCTTGTCGCCTTTTCCGCCTTCCTCGGCGATCTGGTGGGCCAGGTTCTACCATGTTCGTGCTGACCGTCGCCGCGGCAGAGGCTGTGATCGGCCTTGCGATCCTCGTCTGTTTCTTCCGCAACCGCGGCACCATCGATGTCGAAGACGTCAACGTGATGAAAGGGTAAGGGCAAATGGAAACGATCATCCTCCTTGCCCCTCTGGTGGGGTCCATCATCGCCGGCTTCGGCTGGCGGCTGATCGGCGAAAACGGCCGCGCAGGTGCTGACCACCGGCATCCTGTTTCTGGTCTGCCTGCTCAGCTGGATCGTCTTTTCACCCATGACGGCACCACCCAGCATATCCACATTCTCGACTGGATCCGTTCGGGCAGTCTCGACACCGCATGGTCGATCCGGCTCGACCGGCTGACGGCGATCATGCTGATCGTGGTCACCACGGTCTCCGCGCTCGTCCATCTGTATTCGATGGGCTACATGGCGCATGACGACAACTGGGACCATCACGAACACTACAAGGCGCGTTTCTTCGCCTATCTGTCGTTCTTCACCTTCGCGATGCTGGCGCTGGTCACGGCCGACAACCTCGTGCAGATGTTCTTTGGCTGGGAAGGCGTCGGCGTCGCCTCGTACCTGCTGATCGGCTTTTACTACAAGAAGGCCAGCGCCAATGCCGCGGCGATCAAGGCCTTCGTCGTCAACCGGGTGGGCGATTTCGGCTTTGCGCTGGGCATCTTCGGGCTGTTCTTTCTGGTCGATTCCATCGACATGGACACGGTCTTTGCCGCCGCACCGACGCTGGCGGAAACCGAACTGACGTTCCTGTGGACCTCGTGGAATGCCGCGAACCTTCTGGGCGTTCTTCTGTTTATCGGGGCGATGGGCAAGTCGGCGCAGCTGTTCCTGCACACATGGCTGCCGGACGCGATGGAAGGCCCGACGCCGGTGTCGGCGCTGATCCATGCCGCGACCATGGTGACGGCGGGCGTTTTCCTGGTCTGCCGCATGTCGCCCTTGTTCGAATACGCCCCGGAAGCGACGGCGATGATCACCTTCCTCGGTGCCGCGACGGCGTTTTTCGCCGCGACCGTGGGGCTGGTGCAGAACGACATCAAGCGCGTCATCGCCTATTCGACCTGTTCGCAGCTTGGCTACATGTTCGTGGCCGCCGGCGTCGGCGTCTATTCGGTGGCGATGTTCCACCTCTTCACCCATGCCTTCTTCAAGGCGATGCTGTTTCTTGGCGCCGGTTCGGTCATCCACGGGATGCACCACGAACAGGACATGCGCAATTACGGCGGGCTGCGCACCAAGCTGCCCTATACCTTCTGGGCGATGATGATCGGCACGCTGGCGATCACCGGTGTCGGCATCCCGCTGACGCATTTCGGCTTTGCCGGCTTCCTGTCGAAGGATGCGGTGATCGAAAGCGCCTGGGCCGGAACCAATGGCGGCTTTGCCTTCTGGGCGCTGGTCATCGCGGCACTCTTTACCAGCTTCTATTCCTGGCGGCTGATGTTCATGACCTTCTACGGCACCCCGCGCGGCGACAAGCATACGCATGACCACGCCCATGAAAGCCCGATGGTCATGCTGGTGCCGCTGGGTGTGCTGGCGCTGGGCGCGATCTTTTCCGGGATGATCTGGTACAATGCCTTCTTTGGCGATCACGACAGGCTGAGCCGCTTCTTCGCCTTGCCGCATCATGGCGAGGCTACCGCCGACGCTGGCCATGACACCGCCGTCACGACCGAGGGCGAGGGCGAGGCCGCACCGGCTGCCGGGGGCGAAAGCCACGACACCGCCACCGCGACCGAGGGCGAGGCCCATGCGATGGCCGAAGCCGGGCCCTGGCAGGGCGGTATCTTCATCGGGCCGGACAACACCGTGATCGACGATGCCCATCATGCGCCGGTCTGGGTCAAGGTCAGTCCCTTCGTGGCGATGGTGCTGGGCTTCCTGATGGCCTACCAGATGTATATCCGCCGCCCGGACTGGCCGGCGAAACTGGCGGAAAACCAGCGCCTACAACTTGCTCAACAAGTGGTTATTTCGACGAAATCTACGACTGGCTCATCATCCGGCCGCGAAATGGCTGGGCGGTTTCCTGTGGCGGCGCGGCGACGGCAATGATCGACGGCACGATCAACGGCGTGATGAGATGGGCACGTGCTCCTTCTTCTACGCGTTTCGCCGGTCGCGCGAAGTCAAGCCACATCTTCACGGCGCTTTCGCCATGGTCAATGGCACGCGGTGCGATCACCTGGATGACGCTGGTGGCGCGGAATAGGGACGCGGAATAATGGAAAACCTTCTGTCCATCATCACCTTCATTCCGCTGGTGGCGGCGCTCATTCTGGCGTTTTTCCTGCGCGGCGAAGATGCCGCTGCGGCGCGCAACGCCAAGTGGCTCGCGCTCAGTGCGACGACCGCGACCTTCCTGGTCTCGCTGTTCCTGCTGGCCGGTTTCGACCCGGCGAACACCGAGTTCCAGTTCGTCGAGGACCGGACATGGATCCTCGGGCTGCATTACAAGCTGGGTGTCGACGGAATCTCGATCCTCTTCGTGATGCTGACGACCTTCCTGATGCCGCTGACCATCGCCGCCTGCTGGGGCGTGGAACACCGCGTCAAGGAATACATGATCGCCTTTCTCGCGCTCGAAACCCTGATGCTGGGCGTGTTCGTGGCACTCGATCTGGTGCTGTTTTACCTGTTCTTCGAGGCCGGGCTGATCCCGATGTTCCTGATCATCGGCATCTGGGGCGGCAAGGAACGCATCTATGCCGCGTTCAAGTTCTTCCTTTACACCTTCCTGGGCTCGGTCCTGATGCTGGTGGCGATGATCGCAATGTATGTCGACGCCGGCACGACCGATATCGCCATGCTTCTCAAACACGAATTCAGCGCCGGGCCGATCACCCTGATGGGCTGGCAGATTGCCGGCGGCATGCAGACGCTGATGTGGCTGGCCTTCTTCGCCTCCTTCGCGGTGAAGATGCCGATGTGGCCGGTCCACACCTGGTTGCCCGATGCCCACGTGCAGGCGCCGACCGCCGGTTCGGTCATCCTGGCGGCGGTGCTCTTGAAGATGGGGGGCTACGGCTTCCTGCGGTTTTCGCTGCCGATGTTCCCCATCGCCTCCGACCTGCTGGCGCCGCTGGTGTTCTGGATGTCGGCCATCGCCATCGTCTACACCTCGCTCGTGGCGCTGGCGCAGGAGGACATGAAGAAGCTCATCGCCTATTCGTCGGTCGCGCATATGGGTTACGTGACGATGGGCATTTTCGCGGCCAACCAGCAGGGGCTTGATGGCGCGATCTTCCAGATGCTCAGCCACGGGTTCATCTCGGGCGCGCTCTTCCTCTGCGTGGGCGTCATCTATGACCGGATGCACACCCGCGAGACTGCTGCCTATGGCGGGCTGGTAAACCGGACTGGCCTATGCGCTGATCTTCATGTTCTTCACGCTGGCCACCGTCGGCCTGCCGGGCACTCGGCTTGTCGGCGAGTTTCTGACGCTTCAGCGGGCATCTTCCGTGTCAACACCTGGTGGCTGCCGGCGACCTCGGGCGTCATCCTCTCGGCGGCCTATGCGCTTTGGCTCTATCGCCGGGTTGCCTCGGCGACCTGATCAAGGAAAGCCTGAAGGCCATCACCGACATGGACCGCCGCGAGAAGGCGATCTCTTTGCGCCGCTTGTCGCCATGACCCTGCTTCTCGGCGTCTACCCGAGCCTCGTGACCGACACGACCGGCCCGGCGGTCGAGGCGCTGATCACCAAATACCACGCCGCCGTGCCTGTCGATGCCGGCACGCAACTGGCCAAGCACTGAGGAACCGCGCCCATGTTTTCTGCCGATTTCTCGATCGTCCTGCCCGAAGCGCTTCTGGCTTTCTACGCCATGGCGGCGCTGATTTTCGCGGTCTTCACCAGCAAGGACAAGACCGCGCCGATGCTCGTCTGGGTAACAGCGGCGGTGATGGCGGCCACGGCGGTCTGGATCGCGCTTGGCGGGCGCGGCAGCCACGAAGCCTTTGGTGGCCTGTTCGTCGATGACGGCTTCGCCCGCTTCGCCAAGGTGGTGATCCTGCTGTCCGCGGCCGCGGTGCTGCTCATGGGGCAGGATTACATGACGCGCCGCGATCTGCTGCGCTTCGAATACCCGGTCCTGGTCGTGCTGGCGGCCGTGGGCATGATGGTGATGGTTTCGGCCGGCGATCTGATTGCACTTTACATGGGGCTCGAACTGCAGTCGCTGTCGCTCTATGTCGTGGCCGCCCTGCGTCGCGACCATGTGAAATCGACCGAGGCGGGGCTGAAATACTTCGTGCTCGGCGCGCTTTCCTCGGGTCTGCTGCTTTATGGCGCCTCGCTGGCCTATGGCTATGCCGGCACCACGCAGTTTGCCGGCATCCTGTCGACCGTCGAGGCGGGGCATCTGCCGCTGGGGCTGCTTTTCGGGCTGGTCTTCATGTTCGCCGGGCTTGCCTTCAAGGTCTCGGCGGTGCCCTTCCACATGTGGACGCCGGATGTGTACGAAGGTTCGCCCACGCCGGTCACGGCCTTCTTCGCCACCGCGCCCAAGATGGCGGCAATGGGGCTTTTCGCGCGGCTCGCCCATGATGCCTTTGGCAATGCGCCGGGCGACTGGGGGCAGATCGTGGCGCTTCTGGCGGTGCTGTCGATGTTCCTGGGTGCCGTCGCGGCGATCGGGCAGCGCGACATCAAGCGGCTGATGGCCTATTCCTCGATCGCCCACATGGGCTTTGCGCTGGTCGGGCTTGCCGCCGGTACCGAAGCCGGCGTCAAGGCGATGCTGGTCTACATGGCGATCTACGTCACGATGAACATCGGCACCTTCGCCTTCATCCTGTCGATGGAACGCGACGGTCGGCCGGTGACGGATATCGGTGCGCTGAACCTCTATTCGCGCCGCGAACCCGCCCGCGCCCTGGCGATGCTGGTGCTGCTCTTCAGCCTTGCCGGGGTACCGCCGATGCTCGGCTTCTTCGGGAAATTCTATGTGCTTCAGGCGGCGGTCAATGCCGACATGATCTGGCTGGCCGTGGCCGGTGCGGTGGCTTCGGTCATCGGTGCCTTCTACTATCTACGCATCGTCTATTTCATGTATTTCGGCGAAGAGGGCGATGGTCTCGACGGGTCCATGCCGGCGGTGCAATGGGCCTTCCTGATGGCCTCCGCCGCGATCATGGTGGCCGGTATCGTCAACCTCTTCGGGGTGGAAGGCGCGGCGGCTCTGGCGGCCGAGGCTCTTGTCCGCTAGCCCGGCCTGGCCCGAGGGTGTCGGCCGCATCGTTCTGGATGAGGTCGACAGCACCAATGCCGAGGCCGCGCGGATCGCGCCGGGGCTTGCCGGCCCGGCCTGGATCCTCGGCCTGCGCCAGACCGCCGGGCATGGCCGGCGCGGCCGCGCATGGTCCACGCCCAGGGGCAATTTCGCCGCGACGCTGGTCATGCGCCCGGCGGAAACACCCGACCGCGTGGCGCTGCGCAGTTTCGTCGCCTCGCTGGCCTTGCACGACACCTTTCTCGCGCTGACCGGCCGGCCGGGGGCCTTCGCGCTGAAATGGCCCAACGACGTGCTCTGCCAAGGCGGCAAGATCGCCGGTATCCTTCTGGAAAGCAGCGGGTAGGGCGGGCGCGTCGGCAATATCGCCATCGGCATCGGCGTGAACCTTGCCACCGCGCCCGAAGCCGCGCTGGTCGAGGCCGCTGCCACACCGCCGGTCACACTGGCCGGGGTCTGTGGCACCGTGGTCACGCCGCAAGCCTTCCTTGACGCGCTGGCGCCTGCCTATGCCGCACGCGAGGCGCAGTTTGCGTCGCAGGGCTTCGCCCCGATCCGCCGTGCATGGCTGGATCGCGCGGCGCGGCTGGGCCAGCCCATTACCGCGCGCACCATGACCGAGACGCTGAGCGGGCGTTTCGAGACGGTGGACGAAACCGGTGCGCTCGTGCTCGATGGCGATACCGGCCGGCGTGCCATACCGGCCGCCGACATTTTCTTCTGACCGGGGAGGGGCCCCATGCTTCTGTGTATCGATACCGGCAATACCAACACCGTTTTCTCGGTCTGGGATGGTGAGAGGTTCCGCTGCACGCTTCGCACCTCGACCGAACACCAGCGCACGGCCGATCAGTACTACGTCTGGTTTTCCACGTTGATGGAGCATCACAAGGTGCCGGTCGACATCGACGCTGTGGTGATTTCCTCGACCGTGCCGCGCGTGGTCTTCAACCTGCGCGTCCTTTGCGACCGCTACTTCAACTGCCGCCCGCTGGTGGTGGGCAAGCCGGACTGCGCGCTGCCGGTCGGCCCGCGCGTCGATCAGGGTACCACCGTCGGCCCCGACCGGCTGGTCAACACCGTGGGCGGCTACGACCGTCATGGCGGCGACCTGATCATCGTCGATTTCGGCACGGCGACGACCTTTGACGTGGTCGATGACGACGGCGCCTATATCGGCGGCGTGATTTCGCCCGGCGTCAACACATCGCTCGAGGCGCTGCACATGGCCGCCGCCGCACTTCCCCATGTCGATGTAACGAAACCTCAATCCGCCATCGGTACCAATACGGTCGCCTGCATGCAGTCGGGCATCTACTGGGGCTATGTCGGGCTGGTCGAAGGGATCGTGCGGCAGGTGCGGCTGGAACGGGACCGGCCGATGAAGGTGATCGCCACCGGCGGGCTGGCGCCGCTGTTCGATCAGGGGACCGACATCTTCGACAGTGTCGAGGACGATCTGACGATGCACGGGCTGGTGCTGATCCACCGCCACAATGTTGAACTGGAAACACGATGAGCAAGACCGAACGCCTGATCTATCTGCCACTGGGCGGCGCCGGCGAGATCGGCATGAACTGCTATGTCTATGGCTATGGGCCTGCGGGCAAGGAACGGCTGATCGTTGTCGATCTGGGCGTGACCTTTGGCGATATGGAAACCAGCCCGGGCATCGACCTGATCATGCCCGACATTGCCTGGCTTGAGGAAAACGCCGATCGGATCGAGGCGATTTTCATCACCCATGCGCATGAAGATCACGTGGGCGCGCTGGGCCATCTCTGGCCGCGGCTGAAGGCGCCGGTCTATGCCCGCCCCTTTACCGCCGCCATCGCCGCCTCGAAGCTGGAAGAGCAGGGCCAGCCCAAGGACGCGCTGCGCGTTGTCAACCCGCGCCCCGACTGGGTCGAGGCGGGGCCCTTCAGGGTGCAATACGTGCCGGTCGCGCATTCGATCCCCGAAAGCTCGGCCCTGCTGATCGAAACACCGGCGGGGCGGGTGTTTCACACCGCCGATTTCAAGCTCGACCCGACGCCGCTGGTCGGCGATGCCTATGACCCCGAAGTCCTGCGCGCCATCGGCGCCGAGGGGGTCAAGGCGCTGGTCTGCGACAGCACCAACGTCTTTTCGCCGGCTCCCGGCCGGTCCGAGGCGACGCTGGCCGCGCCGATCACCAAGCTTATCGAAAGTGCCGAGGGCATGGTCGTGGCGACCACCTTCGCCTCCAACGTCGCGCGGCTGAAAACGCTGGCCGAAGCCGGCCGCGCCGCCGGCCGTGCCATCTGCCTTCTGGGCCGGGCGATGCGCAAGATGGTGGAGGCCGCCGAACAGACCGGCGTTCTGACCGGCTTTCCCGGCACGATCGAGCCGGAAGAGGCAGCGACACTATCGCGCGGCAAGCTGATGCTGATCGTCACCGGCAGCCAGGGCGAACGCCGCGCCGCCTCGGCTCAGCTGGCGCGCGGCAAATATCTGGGGCTGAGCGAAAGAGGGCGATCTGTTCCTCTACCTCAAAGACCATTCCCGGCAATGAACGCGGCGTCCTGCGGGTGATGAACGCCTTTCGGAAATGGGCATCGATGTGGTCGAGGATCATTCCTGCGCCTATCACGTGTCAAGCCACGCCAACCGCCCCGATCTGGAGGCGGTGCACGAAATGCTGGCGCCGAAATTCCTGATCCCGATGCATGGCGAACACCGGCATCTGCGCGAACATGCCGTTGGGGATCGCCCGGGGCTGATGGCCGAAATCGTGACCACGGCGTGATGCTGGATCTTGCCGGCGATGAACCGCAGGTCGTCGAACAGACGAGGCCGGGCGGCTTTACGTCGACGGGACCCGCGATCATCGGCGCGATGGACGGTGTCGTGCGCGACACATCCGCATGGGGCTGAACGGCCATGTGTTTGTCACCCTCATCCTTGACGAAAACGACGACCCGCTTGGTGACGCCTGGGCCGAGCTGTCGGGGCTGCCCGAAACCGGCAAGCAGGGCCGGGTTCTGTCCGAACAGATCGAGGCGGAGCTGAACGAGTTTCTCGACGGCGTCGGCGCTGCTGCGATCGCCGATGACGACAAGACCGAAGAGGCGGTGCGTCGCGTCGTGCGACAGGTTGCGATGGAAGAGGTCGGCAAGAAGCCCGAAGTCACGGTGGTTGTCAGCCGGCTGACGACGGAATAGGCGCGCGCGGCTGAAATCCGCCACCACCCTGTCGCGCGCAGACAAGAGCATGCGCCCGTCGGGCGAGCTGAACCGAGACGGGGAGGAAGACCATGGCGGACCACGCGCGCGACCTGATTGCCTATGAACGCTGCCCGATCGACACCGACGGACCGGACCGCGACGCGCTGGTCGCGCGGATGCGCGACGATCTGGATCGCGACGGCTGCGCGGTGCTGAAGGGGTTCCTGACCCCGGCCGGGATCGCCGCGCTGACGGCCGAGGCCGAGGGCGTGGCCGACAAGGGCCACCGCAGCTTCACCCGCACCAACGCCTATTTCACCAAGGACGACCCGAGCCTGCCGCAAGACCACTCCAAACGCCGCTTTCGATCGCTCGAACGCCTTCATCCCGGCCGACAATTTCGCCGCAAACGGCCCGCTGCGCCGCATCCACGACAGCCCGGGTTTCGACCGTTTCATTCGCGATTGCCTGCAGGAAGACCGGTTTTTCCGCTATGCCGATCCGTTGGCCGATGTGATCGTGAACATGGCCGAGGAGGGCGCGGGCTTTCCCTGGCATTTCGACACCAACAATTTCACGGTGACGCTGGCGATCCAGAATGCCGAAGCGGGCGGGGCCTTCGAATATGCGCCGCGTATCCGCGAGGGGGACGAAAACTTTGCCGAGGTTGCCCGCGTGCTCGACGGCACATCCGACAAGGTCACGACCCTGCATCTCGAACCGGGGACGGCAGACCTTCCGCGGCCGCTATTCGCTGCACCGGTCGCGCCTCCAGCGGGCGCCGCCCGCGCTACGTGGCGATCTTTTCCTTATGTGGAGGAACCGGGCATGGTTCGCGCGCCGGAACGCACCCGCCAGCTTTACGGGCGGACGCTGCCCATTCACCACGAACGCGCCGGTCAGCGCGCCGACAGCTACATCGACTAGGTTCAGGCCTCTTCGATCTTGAAACCGCGCAGCAGGAAATCGGGCACGTGGTCGCCCGCGCCGACGACGGGCGCATCGCGGTCCTCGCGGCCGCGGCCGCGGTCGTTGCGGCGCGCTCCTTGCGCTCGTCGCGCCGGTTCTCGGGGCGCTTGGCGTCGCGGGCTTCGGGCGACGTCTCGGCGCCCTGATCCTGCCGGGCCTCCACCACGGCCTGATCGTCGCTTTCCACCGCCCGGGCGCGCGCGGGGCGGCCTTTTCCAGCGGCGCCATGGGCGCTTCTTCGGCATGCGGCTTGATCGGGCGCGCCCGCTTGTCGTCACGCCGGCCGCGCCCTTGGGCGCGTCGTCGTATTTCTTCGGCGGCGCTCGGCGGCGGCGCTCAACTCGAAGCTTTCCGGCGCCTTCGACCCGCGGGATCGCCTGCTTGACCAGCGCCTCGATCCCGTCGATGTACTTCTTGTCCGACGGCGCGGCGATGGTCACCGCCACGCCTTGCGCCCGGCCCGGCCGGTGCGGCCGATCCGGTGCACGTAATCTTCCGAGTGGGTCGGCACATCGAAGTTGAAGACATGGCTGACGGCCGGAATATCCAGGCCCCGCGCCGCCACGTCTGAGGCGACGAGAAAGCGCAGCGACCCGTCGCGGAACCCGTCCAATGTCCGCATCCGTTGGCTTTGATCCAGGTCACCGTGAATGGGCGAGGCGTTGAAGCCGTGCGTTTTCAGCGACTTGGCAACGATATCAACCTCGGTCTTGCGGTTGCAGAAGATGATCGCGTTGCTGCAGGCTTCGCCCTCGGCTTCGATCACGGCGCGCAGCAGTTCGCGCTTGGCCTTGGCGGTCTGGTCCTTGTGGGCCGGCGTCACCGATCAGGCGCTGTTCGGATGGTTTCGGAGGTCGTGGCCTGCCGCGCCACCTCGACTTTTCAGGCGTATGCAGGAAGGTGTTCGTCACCCGTTCGATCTCGGGCGCCATCGTGGCCGAGAAGAACAGCGTCTGGCGGGTGAAAGGGGTCAGCTGAAAGATACGTTCGATGTCGGGATGAACCCCATGTCAAGCATCCGGTCGGCTTCATCGACAACCATGATCTGCACGCCGGTCAGCAAGAGCTGGCTGCTCGAAATGGTCAAGCAGCCGACCCGGCGTGGCGATCAGCACGTCGACGCCACGGTCAATGAGCTAACCTGTTCGCCAAATGAAACGCCACCGATCAAGAGCGCCTTGGTCAGCTTGGTATACTTGGCATAGATGTCGAAGTTTTCGGCCACCTGTGCGGCCAGTTCGCGCGTCGGGCACAGCACGAGCGAACGCGGCATGCGCGCGGGCGCGACCCTTGCCCAGAAGGTGATCATCGGCAGCGTGAAGGCCGTCTTGCCGGTTCCGGTCTGGGCGCTGCCCAGAACGTCCTTGCCCTGCAGCGCATGCGGAATGGCCTGCGCCTGGATCGGTGTCGGGGTTTCGTAGCCTGCTTCGGCAATCGCCTGCAGGACCTTTGGGTCCAGCGCGAGGTCTGTGAATTTGGTCATGTGCGTCCTGAATATGCGGTATCGGACCGCAAGTGTGGTGGGACGCAAAACTGGGCGCCCTGGCGTCAACGGTATGTCTCTATGGGGAACCTGCGCCGCGTAACGGAAATGTGGCGAAAGGTCAAGGTTGGGCGGACCCTGCGCTGCGATGCAGCGCCGGGGCGTAGCCGGCGTGCAGCACCGCCAAGGTCGGGCGCGGGGTCAGAACCGTGACCGGGCCGCGCGGACGCGCTACTCCATGCCGTAGCCATCGGGCGCAAAGGGCAGGGCGCGGTCGGCCCGGATCAGCGCGGGTCGGTCACCGATGCGGATGAAGGCGCCATCGGGCAGGCTTTCGGCGCGGGCTTCGTGGCGTGATCTGGCGCGTGCGGGCACGCGTAACCCTTGCGCCGTGCAGAACCTGGTCCATGGTCTTGTGGCCTGTATCGCCGCCGATACCTTCCGCCCAGGCCGCCGCCCAGATGTCATGTAGGCGCGGCGGCGACAATAGGCGCAGGGCCGGTGCCCGGCGGCCAGCGCCACGGCTTCGTCCAGAAAGAACAGCGCCGTCCAGCCCCGCGCGGGCATCGGCCCGTGATGGACGCCGCGCGGATGGCTCAGCGTGCAGATCAGCCAGTGGGGATGCGTCCAGCGGCGGGTGCCAAGGCGGCGATCCGCCCCATGCAGGATGCCGCGATTTCCGGTGAACATCCCGCGCGCCGCGACCGCCACGATCTCTCCATCCGGCAGGACGCGGTTTTGAAGGGTCATCCTAAGCCATCATCTCCTTCGTCGCGCTCAGCGTCAGGGTTGGGAAGTCGCGGCCGATGCGGTCGATGTCCCATTGCAGCCGCGTCAGATAGACGATGGCGCGTCATCGTCATGGGCGATATGGCCCTTGTTGGCGTTGACAACGAATGTCTCGACATCGGCACCGGCCCAGTAGGCAGCGCGCCGAGGTGAACTGCGACGCCTCGAACCGGACGGGCGGCGAGTATTCCTGCTCGTCCGGCTGGTAGCACGTCGAATTGCAGCGCGCCCACCACACAGCAATTGAAGCCCGAGCCGATGGACGGCTTGAAGACCTTGGCGGCGCCTTCCTCGGCAAACTGCATCAGGGCCTTTTCCGGTCTTGGCTTTATCGGGTCATAGCGCCTGCGCCCTGCAGAAGTTCCGGCGCGAAGGACGGGATGCCGGTGAAGCGCAGCGCCTCGCCTTCGGTCAGCGCGTCGCCGATACGCAACTGTCCGTGGTTCGGGATGCCGATGATATCGCCCGCCAGGCCTCTTCCGCCAGTTCGCGGTCGGCGGCAAGGAAAACACGGGGTTCGAAATGGCCATCGGTTTCTTCGACCGGACGAGCTTCTTCCGCGTTCGAAATGGCCCGAGGCGAGCCGGACGAAGGCGAACCCGGTCGCGGTGCTTGGGGTCCATGTTGGCTGCACCTTGAAGACAAAGCCCGCGACCTTGTCCTCCTGGGGCGAAATCTCGCGCTCGGAAGCATTCTGCGGCTGCGGCTCGGGGCCGTATTCGCCGATCCCGCCCATCAGCTCCTTGACGCCGAAGGAATTGATGGCAGAGCCGAACCAGATCGGCGTCAGGTGGCCTTCCAGAAAGGCCTGCCGGTCGAAGGCGGGCAGCAGTTCGCGCGCCATTTCCAGCTCTTCGCGCAGTTTGGCCAGCTGGTCCGCCGGCACGTGTTCGGCCAGTTTCGGATCGTCGAGCCCTGCGATCTTGATCGATTCCGCGACGCGGTTGCGATCGGCCCGGTCCATCAGTTCCAGCCGGTCGTGCAGGATGTCGTAGCAGCCCAGGAAATCGCGGCCCATGCCTATGGGCCAGCTGGCCGGCGTCACGTCGATGGCCAGGTTTTCCTGGATCTCGTCGATGATCTCGAACGTGTCGCGCGCCTCGCGGTCCATCTTGTTGCAAAAGGTCAGGATCGGCAGGTCGCGCAACCGGCAGACCTCGAAAAGCTTGCGCGTCTGGCTTTCGACACCCTTAGCCCCGTCAATCACCATGATCGCCGCATCGACGGCGGTCAGCGTGCGGTAGGTGTCTTCGGAAAAATCGCTGTGGCCAGGCGTGTCGACAAGATTGAAGCGGTAGGCGCCGAAATCGAAAGACATGGCCGAGGCGGAAACCGATATCCCCCGGTCCTGTTCGAGCTTCATGAAATCCGACCGGGTGCGCCGCGCCTCGCCCTTTGCGCGGACCTGACCGGCCATCTGGATCGCGCCGCCGAACAGCAGGAACTTTTCCGTCAGCGTCGTCTTGCCCGCATCGGGGTGCGAGATGATGGCAAAGGTGCGCCGCCGCGCGATCTCGGGCGGCAGGGTCGGGCGGTTTGTGGCACGGTCCAGCATGACGCGCCTATAGCCTTGCGCGCGGACAAGGGCAATCGGCAGCGTGGGGTTGCCGGCCGTAGCGCATCAAAGCCAAAGGCGCGTTCGGGCCAGATAAGCGCCGTAGGGTGCGCCAAACCTGGCGCTCAGATAGGCCTCTTCGCGACGAACGACGCCGAAGTGCAGCGAAAACCACAACACCGCCGCCCCGATCATCGCCCAATCCAGGCTGAAGGCTAGCGCCAGGCCGAGCTGCAGTACGATCATGCCCAGATACATGGGGTTTCGGGTGAAACGATAGGGCCCGGATTCGACCAGCCTCAGCGCCGGGCTGCGCGGATCGACATTGGTTCCCGCGCCGGCAAAGGCGCGCGTTCCGCCAATTGCCAGTGCGCCCGCAAGCGCCAGCAGCGCGATCCCTGCGATCAGCGCGATTGGCGAGGGGAAGGCCGGCAGGAACGTGATGGGCGCCAGCCATTCCAGCGCGATCGCGGCGGCCGGGGCAAGAACCGACGCGAGCGGCGGATAGAAAAGAATATCGGGCCTGTCCGATGGCATGTCGTCCCTTCACCCTTTACGTTGCCGGCGACAAGACGCTAGCTGAGTGGAGCACAGGAGGAAAGCCGATGGATCTGGGTATCAGGGGCAAGCGCGCGTTGGTCTGCGCTTCGTCCAAGGGTTTGGGGCGCGGCTGCGCCGAAGCGTTGGCCGAAGCCGGGGTCGATCTGGTCATGAACGCCCGCGGCGCCGAGGCGCTGGCCGCTACGGCGGCCGATATCCGCACCCGGTTTGGCGTAGCGGTGACCGAGGTCGCTGCCGATGTGACGACCGAGGCCGGGCGCGCGGCGCTTCTGAAGGCGGCGGGGCAGATCGACATTCTGGTGACCAATGCCGGCGGCCCGCCGCCCGGCATGTGGACCGACTGGGAGCGCGAGGATTTCATCCGCGCGCTCGACGCCAACATGCTGACCCCGATCGCGCTGATGAAGGCGCTGTTGCCGGCAATGATGGATCGCGGCTGGGGCCGGGTCGTCAACATCACCTCGCAATCGGTGAAATCGCCCATTGCCCAGCTCGGCCTGTCGAACGCGGCGCGGGCCGGGTTGACCGGCTATGTTGCCGGCACCGCGCGGCAGGTGGCCCCCTCGGGCGTGACGATCAACAACCTTCTGCCCGGCATCCATGCCACCGACCGCGCGGTGTCGCTCGATACCGGCGTGTCGCAGAAGGACGGGATCAGCCTTGACGAAGCGCGCGCGCGGCGTGCGGCCACCATCCCGGCGCGGCGCTATGGAACGCCTGCCGAATTCGGTGCGATGTGCGCCTTTCTGTGTTCGCAGCATGCCGGCTTCATCGTCGGCCAGAATATCCTTCTGGACGGCGGCGCGATGAACGCCACGCTCTAGCTTCACGGCGGCCGCGCGGATGCTCACATTCGCGTGGCCCCGGCTAGGCCCGCCCCCCCGCGCTTGCTAGGCATCGCGGAACGCGAAGGGGGAGGCGGGAATGACGGGGATGGCGATTGCGGCGGTCTTTGCGCTTGTGGCGGTGCTGAGCCTGGCGGCGGCACCGCGACGGGTCACGGTGGAAGGGTTTTTTGCCGGCATGGGCGACGGCGGGCGGGCACCCGGGCTCTGGACGCTGGTCCTGAGCCAGGTGACCACCTGGATATTTGCCCGTTCGCTGATGAACGCGGCTATCCTTGGGTACTACTACGGCATGCCCGGCACGCTTGCCTATGCCGGCTACTACGCCTCTTTCCTCACCGGTGGATTCATCGTGGCGCGGCTGCGCGCCGCTGGTGCCGGTTCGGTTCAGGGCTGGCTCGGCGCGCGGTTCGGCGCGACGGGGCGGCAGGCCTATAACGCGGTGGTCGGGCTGCGGCTTTTGTCCGAGGTCTTTGCCAACCTTCTGGTCGTCGGCCTGATTTTTGCCGCCGTGCTGCCCGGCAGCGAAACCGCCGCGGTACTGGCCGTTGCGGCGCTGGGGCTCGCCTATTCGGTCTGGGGCGGCCTGGCCGCCTCGCTGCGCACCGATGTCGTGCAGATGCTGCTGTTTCTGGCCGTCTTCGTCGTGGCGCTTGTGGCGCTTGTCGTCAGCCCCGAATTCGACGCCATGGCCATCGTGCAGTCGGGCGGAACCGGAGGCGGCCGGCTGGGCTGGGTTCTGCTGGCGGTCGCGGCCTTGCAGGTCTTTTCCTACCCCGCGCATGACCCGGTGATGATGGACCGGGGTTTCATCGCCGATCCGGCCACGACCCGCGCCTCGTTCCTTCATGCCTTCTGGATTTCGACGCTGTGCATCCTGGGCTTCGGCCTGTTCGGTATTCATGCGGCCGAGGTGGGTGCCGTTTATGAGGGTGAACTGATCGGCACCTGGGCGGTCATGTTTCCCGGCTGGCTCTTCGCGGCGCTGATGCTGTCGCTTCTGGTCTCGGCCCTGTCGACGCTTGACAGCGCGCTTGCCTCCGCCGCGCGGCTCTGCGTCGAGGAACTGCGGCTCGCACCGCGCAGCCTGGCCGGCGGCCGGGCCGTGATGGTGACTTTCACGCTTGCCGGAACCGCGCTGACGCTCTGGGGCAACCAGACGCTTTTCGACGCGGTCGCGGTCAGCGGCACCGGGTCGATGTTTCTGTCGCCGGTTCTGTTTGTCGGGCTGGTGATGGGGCGGCGGATTGCGACCTGGGCCTATCTGGCCGCCTTCGCCGCCGCGCTCGCGGGTGCGCTGGCCTATCTGTTCCGCGGATCGCCTGCGATGGCGGCGGTTCTGCCTGAAGCCCACAAGTACGAACAGCTTCTCATCTCGGCGCTGGTCCTGCTGACCGGTTTTACTGACCGTTCTGGCAGGGTCGCGGCGCACCGGCTGACCGGCCCCGGGGGCTTGCGGCACGGCGCGCGGGCTGCTATCCCGCCTCAATCCCGATGGAATTGATCGGGTTTGACGCCGAGGCACCCGCGTGACCCTTTCCAATCCCCGGCTGGACGTGCGCCATCTCACCCGCCGCTTCGGCGCCGCCAGGGTGGTCGACGATGTGTCGCTGACGGTAATGGCGGGGCAGGTGACCTGCCTTCTGGGGCCATCGGGCTGCGGCAAGTCGACAACCTTGCGCATGATCGCCGGCGTCGACCGGCCCGATCAGGGCGAGGTCTGGATCGACGGGCAGAATATGGCCGGACCGGGCCTGCACGTGCCGCCCGAACGCCGTTCGGTCGGGCTGATGTTTCAGGATTTCGCGCTGTTTCCGCACCTGAGCGTGGCCCAGAACGTGGCCTTCGGTCTGAAGGCCAATGGTGCGGGCGCTGCGGCCCGGGTCGGCGAATTGCTGGAGCGTGTCGATCTGGCCGGTTTTGGCGACAAGCACCCCCACCAGCTGTCGGGTGGCGAACAGCAGCGCGTCGCGCTGGCCCGCGCGCTGGCGCCGCGGCCGCGCATCATGCTGATGGACGAACCCTTTTCCGGGCTCGACAACCGGCTGCGCGACGGCATCCGCGACGCCACGCTGGAAATCCTGAAGGACGAAGGCACAGCGGTCCTTCTGGTCACGCATGAACCCGACGAGGCGATGCGTATGGCCGATGAAATCGCGCTGATGCGCGGTGGACGGATCGTGCAGCGCGGCGCGCCCTACAACGTCTACAACGCGCCGGTCGACCGTGCGGCGGCGGCGTTCTTTTCCGATATCAACGTGATTGCCGGGACCGTTCGCGGGGCCTTGACCGAGACCGCCTTCGGCCAGTTTCTTGCGCCCGGCGTGCCCGATGGCACCGCCGTCGATATCGTGATCCGCCCCCAGCACCTGAAGATCGACTTCGACCGGGGTGGGCGCGGGCCGCACCCGACGCCTGCCGATGGCACGCCGGCGCGCGGCCTGGTGCAGCGCGCGCGTTATCTGGGCCATGAAAGCCTGGTGGAATTCACGATGGATTTCGACGGCTCGGTCCTGAAAGCGGCGGTGCCCGGAGTGTTTCTGCCCAAGCCCGGCACGCCGCTCTGGCTGATGTTCCGCCGCGACCGCTGTTTTGTCTTTCCCCGCAAGGGTTAAGACGGCGACGCCTCAAGCCCGGTCGAACTGCAGCGAACCGGCGCTGTCGCGGCCCTCGACCTCGACAAGCCCGCGGGACTTCAGGACCGGCGCATAGGCCGAACGCAACGCCCCGGCATTGCCTTCGACCGGAATGATCACCCGCGTCACGCCGGACAGATCCGCGCCGGCAAGCATCTCTGGCGGCGCTGCTTCGGGCAGGGCGATGCGCAGGCAATCGGGCCGGAAATCGCGCAGATAGGCGGCAAACCCGGTATTCGTTGCGTCGTCATCGCCCTCGAAGGTCAGCCGGCCATCGGAAAACTTCAGGCGCGCGCTGTTTTCCAGCCCGTTCCGCGCCGCGATCAGTCGGGCCGCGCGAACCAGCCCCGGACGCGCCTCCTGCGCCATGATCACCAGATCGGGCAGCAACCGAGCCGCCCGCATGGCGATAAAACCCACTCCGGCGCCCAGCTCCAGCAACCGCTGAACGTCGCCGAGGTAGCCATTGATATTGCGGGCGTTTCGCCGGTCAAACCGGCCCGCCAGAACGGTGCTGAGCGCAGCCGGCGCGAAAAGCCGCGCATCCGCCGGCAGTTCGATCTCATGGTTGGCGACCCAGTCGACCGTCGCCGCGCCCGCCAGCCCGGGTCGTTCGGTATAAACGGTTTCGCCGCCCTCGACCCAACCCGCAACCGCGGGATTGCGGCGAAGGGTCTTGGGTTTTGCGGCATAGGTTTTTTCGACCCGGCTCATCAGTTCGGCGATCTTGGCCGGGTCGCGGGGCTGAGGTGGCTTGGCTTCGACCGCGTCGATCGGCACTGTCGACGCCGCGATCAGGCTGTCGCGCAACTGCCCATAGGCCTCCGTCGCCTTGTACTCGGCAAGCCGCGCCTCGATCCGCTCCAGCGCCGCGTCATGCAGCTGCCGAAGGATCGGGTCGGCAAGCAGCGCGGCCATGATTTCGGCCCGGCGCGGTGCGTGGCGCAGAATCGCGCGATCCTCGACCTCGTTGCGGTCCTGCAAGGACCAGTAATCGGCGTTGTACTTGTCTTTCTTGTTGTTGACGTTGCCGCGGAACTTGCGCACCGCATAGGCATCGACCGACTTGACCGCGTAATGGTTCATCTGCGCCCAGTCATAGCCCAGCGTGCGCCGGATCGACCGCCAGCCGCGATACTTGAAGTAATCCTCCATCGGCTGGCCGGAGCCGTTCAGCCAGTGAACCGTTTCGGGAAAGCCGTCTTCGAGATGCTTGTTGCGGATCGAGGGGCGGTGGATGCCCAGTTTCCAGTATTCGGGGTCGAAGCGAAACAGCGTCTTGACCCCCCAGCCCTTGTTCCAAAGGGGCGGCGCGGCGCGCAGGTACTGTTCGCTGACCGGTTCGCGCGACCAGTCGACAATGCCGCCCGACCCGAAGATGCGCCAGGTGATGACAATGCCGTTGGCCCCGCGCGCCACCGCGTCGTCCAGCAACCCGTCCAGATGCCCCGACGGGTGGTTGACGGAAAGAAACTCGTCGGCGTCGAAGACCAGCACCCAGTCGGCGGCCTGCACCAGAGGTTCCGCCTGCGCGTGGTTCAGCGCAGAAGGCTGCGGCTTTTGCCCCTCGGGAATGACATTCGGCCGGTGATGGCCAAGCCCCAGCGCCTCCAGCCGTTGCAGCATCTCGACCGTGCCGTCGGTGCAGTCGTTGGTGTAGACGAGGATATCGGTAAAGCCGACAGCCAGATGATGGGCGAACCATTCCAGAAGATAGGGCGCTTCGTCCTTCATCATCGAAACGGCCATGACCGTGCCATGCGGGCTGTTGCGCCGGCTCAGTTCGTCAAGAAGGGGATGGCCTGTCGTCATGCGCGGGTTTGGGCGCTTTTGCTGTGCTCGCCCGGGTTTTAGCGCCTCGGGGCCAATTTCGCCACCGCGATTTTGCCGTGCTTGCCGGACCCGGCGTGGCTGCCTAAGAATGGCGGTCAAAAGGGGGCAGGCATGATCAGTTTTGAAGACCTGGCGGTGGCGGCCGAGGCGCCGGAAATCACCGCGCTCGACATCGCGGCCTTCGGTGCGGACGACATTGTGAACCTTATCCTGCAACGCTCTGAAATCATTGCCGATCAACCCCGGCCGGGCAAGATCGTGGGGGCGTGGTCGGAAGGTGACGACGGTCCGGCACGCGATCTTGTCGACCGGATGGGCGAAGTGCTGGCGCGCCGGGCGGCGGCGGTGATCTGGCTGGAATACCAGCGGCTAAAACCGCTGCTGGCGCGGCTTTCGCCACGCTCCATCGCGGATATCGGCTGTGGTTACGCGATTTTCGACCTGTTCTTCTGGCGCGATTTTCCCGGCCGCGTGGTGCTGATCGACCTTGAACAGTCGGAGGACCGGCATTTCGGCTATCGCGAAACCGGTGCGGCCTATTCCAGCCTTTCCGTGGCGCGGGCCTTCCTGAAGGCCAATGGCGTGAAGGCGGGCCAGATCACCGCCATCAACCCCGAACGGAAGGACCCCGCGTCCATCCGGCCGGTCGATCTGGCGGTCAGTTTTCTGTCCTGCGGCTTTCACTACCCGATCGAAACCTATCTGGAGTTCTTCCGTACCGCTGTGGTTCCGGATGGTGCCGTCATCGTCGATTTCCGGGCACGCAAGGCCCGCGCCGGTGCCGAAATCCTGGGCGCGATGGGCGAGGTGGCGCTTGTCGAACACTCCGCTTCGGGCAACGGTCGGCGGCTCTTGCTGCGCAAGGGGGTTAGAAGAGCCCCGAAAAGCGTTCGGGCAGGCGGTAGTTGACCGGCGGACGGCCGCCGCCCATCAGCACATAGGGATCGCGCTCTATCCGATCGTCCAGCATCTTGGCGCGAAATTCGGGATGCGCGACGGTTTCCGCCTCGGGATGGCGGCGCGACAGGGCATCGAAGGTTTCGGCGGCCGAATTCCAGCCCCAGCCACCCTTGGTCATCGCCGCGACCTCGTCGGGGATTTGCCATCGAGCCGGCGCTTCAGGCTCTTGTCGAGCCGCGCCATGCACATCGCATAGTCAACAAACCTTAGGTGGATGTTGTAAAGCATTGGATCAACGCGAAAATTCTTGACAGTGCTGCCATGACCTCCGGCCTTGTAGTCCAGCGGGACCGCGGTGATGCAGGGCTTGGCATAGTTGGAATTCAGCCGGTAGATCCGCCGCCGCCCGAGGATCGGCTGCCCGGGTTCCAGCGGTTCGGGCTCCAGTTCCGGCACGTGAACCATTTCCAGCGCGAATGGGATCAGCACGGCGGGCGGCTTCGCCTCGGCGCTGACCCCGGCCAGATAGCCCACCAGGTCATCGCCCGCCTCGGGGTCCAGAACCACGAGTTCGTCCACATCGTTGCAGATTACCCAGTTGTAGAACTGGGTCAGGCCAGAGGCGAAGAGCGAGAGGATCTGCCAGCGCCGTTGATTGACGTTTTTCTTTGTCTTGTCATAGGGAAGCGCGATGACATTCACACCGCGCGCGATCTTTGCGACCTTGGCGTCGCCACCGTGGTTCAGCACGTAGATGTGGTCATCCGGGAGGTGCCGGCGGTAATGCGCCAGCCAGCGTTCCAGAAAGAAATCCTCGCCCCGGACCATGGTCAGGGCGGCGCAGGGGGCTTTGGCGGGGTCCATCGGGCTGCTCGTTCGCTCGTCTTTGCCGCGGCTTTACGCGGCAAACCTAGCACGGGGCCGCCCCCCGATCCAGCCGCGCGCCGCTCAGGCCAGCTCGGGGTGGCGCGCCAGCACCGCCTGTTTGGCTTTCAGCGCGAAAAGGTAGTCCTCCTGGCGCAGCAACACCTCGGCAGCGGCCAGCGTCAGGCGCGGGTGATCGGACTGCAGAAGCCGGTCGGTAAAGGCGCGCGCCCATTTGCGCACCGTGCGCCGCTGGCGCATGTGCCGGCGAAAGACCATGCCCAGCCGGCCGGTTTCGGCAAATTCGCCGATCATCGGCGCCAGCGCGCCCGATTTGATCACCACACGCACCGCCTCGTGCGTGGCATGGCCGACCGCGGCCAGTTGCACATGCGGGGCCGCAAGGCGGGCGGCATGGGCCTTGTCCTCGGCCACGAAGGGGTCGAAGACGATCGAGGCGCCGGGCAGGAAGGGAATGGCGGCGGCGGCGTCAAGAAAGGCGGGCGCGTCCCAGTCGCTGTTGCGAACCGCCCATGGAAAGCGGCGTTCGAACGGCGCGATGGTCCGGTTCATCGTCGATTGCGGCGAAAAGGCCAGAACCCGCGCGCCGGCGACGAGAGGCGCGAAATTCAGCGCCGCGAAACCGCCCATGGAGGCGCCGGTGAAGACCACGGTGGAAAACGCGGCAAAGAACCCTGCCTCCGCCAGTTCGCGCAGCATGGCCGGCGCCAGAGGCTGCCGGAACCAGTCCTTGGCGTGGCTTTGCACGCCAAGGATCGAATAGCCCAGTTCCTCCGCCTGCCGGTGCAGCCAGGGCAGGCGCGGGTAGGGGTGATCGAGCGTGGCAAGGTTGTCGAAGCTGACAAGCAGCACCGGCCCGCGCGGTTCGAACCACAGATAGGCAGTGTCGCCGACCACCCGGAAAGGGCGGTCGGGCTGCGCCGCATTCAACGCGCAAGGGGGTGGCAGGGGCTGCTCGATCTCGGCCATCGTGTTGTCCTTTGTTCCTGATTGCCACGAAGCGCCGGGCGGTTTCAACTGGCCTGCCGGGCCGGGATTGACTAACATGTCGCCTGTGGGAAACATTCCAGCCGCCCGGGGCCAACCCGGGGGCGGGCCCGGCAACCGGGACAAGGCAAGGGGGCAGTCGTGGCGCGCAAGTCAAAAGCCGAAGACGCGGCGCTGAGGGGCGTGGCCGGCCACGGTGTCGTGGTGCGGGCGCGCAACGGCGATGTGATCCGCTACGACCCGACCGGCCTTGTCATGCGGCTGTCTGACAAGGTCATCGCCGATATCGCACTGCGGCTTGCCGATCACGCCCCGGGCGCTGTCAGCGAGGCGCTGGCGGGCGCGAAACTGGCCGGGACTGCAGAGGCGCCAAGGCGGCTTGCCGACCCGCACGAGCTTTGGAGGATATCGACGCCTGGGACCTGCATCGCGACGGCGACTGGCTGGTCTTTTCCGCCCGCATGCCCGGGCGGCAGGGTGCGCGCAGCTTTCGCCGGCCGCTGGCGGGTGGGGCGATCATCGCCGATGCGCCGGGGCCGGTCTACGGCATCCTCGGTCTGGGCGGCGCCCGTGCCGCGCTGGCCAACGATCAGGCGTCGGAATTCCCCCAGCATATCCTGGCGCCGGCCGACGATATCGGCGCGGTGGGCCATGCCGGGGTGGAACGCGCTGCTGAAACCGCCGCGCTGGAGCCCCTGCGCGAGATGACCCATGAGGCGCTGGTCGCCGAGACCCTGCTGTCCTGGCAGTTGGAAAAATTCGCAGCCCTTCCGCTTTTCGTGGTGCGCGCCGAAACCGACACCGCAACATCGGCAGCGGAACTGGGGCGGGGCGAGGCTTATGAAAACCTGCTGGTCGCCGCCGCCAACCTGTCGCGCGCGGCCGCGTCGCTGGGCAAGGACGCACGGATCAAGGCCGTGACGCTCGATTTCGCGCTGGAGGATCAGGGCGGCGATGCACTGGCCTATCGTGACGGCATGTTGGCACTGATGCGACGGATCGAGGAGGGGCTGGCACGGCTGGGCTATGACCGGCCGCTGTTTCTGGCGCGGATGGAAAGCGGCACGGCAGAGCTTACCGGCGCGGCGGCGATCGAAGGGCAGTGGGAACTGGCCTGGAACCACGGCGATCACCGTCTGATCTTCTCCGCGCCGGGCTACATGTTCGCGCTTGACGAACATGACCGGCCAACGCCCGAAGCGCGGCGCGAGATGGCCGAAATGTCGGCCGCGGCGTTGGCTGAGGGCGATGGTTGGCACTGCCCGCGCTTTCATCTGGCCGAACTCTTGCCGGACGAGGGCATGAAGGCGATCCGCGTTGTGGCCCGGGCGATGGGCGATCTGGTGATCGATGCCGAGGACCCGCTGGGCGCGGGCAAGGCCAGGGGCTTTGCGCTGCACGGCGCCGAAAACGCGGTCAAGATCACCAGCGTGGACCATGACCCGAAAGACGCGCAAAGCTTGATCCTGCGGCTCGACAAGGCGCCGAAAGGCAGCGATCTGCGGCTGGCCTATGCCTATGGGGCCAAACCGCGCCCCGGGGCCTATCCGGCCAATTGCGGCGCGGTGCGCGATGGCTGGTCGCATATCGCGGCTACCGGGCGCCTTCTGCACCGCTGGGCCTTGCCCTGTCTTCTGCCCGTCCACCCCGGCGGAGGCGCCGATGCTGGAGCTTGACGACAGTCTGCCGCCCGGTGCGCGGCTGAACGGCGCGGGCGAGGAGCTTGCCGCGATCCTCGCCGCCGCGCGCGCCTTCTGGTTTTCCGGTCGGGGCGAAAGCTTCGTTGCCGATGCCGAAACCGGCGTGGTTTCCAGTTGGGAAGATGCCGGCGGCAGCGCCTTGGCCACACCGGCGGCCCCGAACGATGGCAACGGCCGCATCGGCGACCACGAAGGCCGGCTGGGCCTGCAGGGAATTCCCGGTGAAAACTGTGGCCTTGTCGTTGAAAAGATTACTGAAAACGCATCGCGCTTTTCGATGGCCGTGATCTATCGACCGCCAGCCGAAGACAGCGCTCGCACCCTTCTGACCGTCAATACCGGCTATTCCGGCGGCGACGACAAGACGGCGAATTACCTTTTCCTTTCCGATGGTGGCGATGCCTTTACCGTGAAGGATACCAAGGGCGCGCTGGACATGACGCAGCCGGTTTTCGGTGGCGCGACCGGTGCGCGGCTCGCGCTGGTCACGCTCTTGGGCGACCGTCTGGCGCTGCAGCAGGATCAGGGGCCGGTCCAGGAGATTCGCGGTGCCGACCCCGGGATGCACTGCCGCGCCGATCTGTTCATCGGCTGCCGCAGCCACCGCAGGGGGCTGCAGAAGACGCTGGGCGGGGCGCTCGTTCACGACGTGATCTTCTGGCCCGACCATACGCTCTTGCTGCCGCGCAGCCCCGCCGACCGCGCGCAGCACCGCGCCCTGCAACGCTACGTTCTGGGGGAATACTGAACGATGGCCTTTACCCCCGACAGTATCCGGGGCGGCAATATCTGCGCCATCTGGGTGGACGACATGATCGATGTCTTCACCTGGCGCGACACCTTCGGTTTGCGCATCCAGACCCCGAACCTCGACCGGTTCATGGCCGAGGGTGTGCGGTTTTCCAACGCCTATGCCTCGGTTCCCCTTTGCGCGCCCTGCCGGGCGGAACTGGCCACCGGGCTTGCGCCCTTCCGGTCCGGCCTTGTCGATCTGAACCGCTTCTGGCGCGATCTTTTCCCGCCGGAACGCGCCTGGGCGTATGACCTGCGGCGCGCGGGCTTTTACACCTTCACCACCGGCAAGGTCGACGCCAACTACCGCCCGATGCCCGAAGACTATCGCCGGTTGCTGTTTCACGAGGATGTTCCGGCCGCCGACCGGGCCGACCGCGATGGCGTGAAGGAGTATCTGGACCGCGGCCCCGGTATCCGCGGCATCAATCACCCCGACGACGACGGCAGCCAGGACGACCGGTTCTACGACTACTGGGTGGCCGAAAACGCGATCCGCTTTCTGGACCGCGCCGACCCGTCCCGGCGCCACCTGATCCAGTTGGGCTTCAAGCACCCGCATTACAACCTCGACTGTCCGGACCGGTTTTACCAGATGTACGACCCGGGCCAGATCCGCTGGCCCGCCATCGCCGCCGAGGAGGATTACCACGGCCCCCAGCCCGGTTTCGCGGTTTACGAAGCGGCCTATATCGCCAATGGCCGCTGGACGCCGGAAAAGGCCGGCGACGAAGCCTGGAGGCAGGTGGTTCGCGCCTATTTCGCCGCGATCAGCCATGTCGACCATGAAATCGGCCGTTTCCTCGACGCGCTGCGAGGTTCGGCTCTGGGTGCCAATACCACCGTGATCTTCCTGTCCGACAACGGCTTCAACCTCGGCAATCACGACAGTTTCCACAAGATGAGCCAGTGGGACAGCGCCGCGCATATCCCACTCGGCATCTGGCACGCCGCGATGGAGTCGGGGCGCGAGGTGGCGCTGCCGGTGTCGCTGCACAATGTGCCGAAGACGATCATGCAACTGGCCGGTCTGCCGCCGCGACCCGACTGGCAAAGCGGCCAAAGCCTCTTGCCACTGATTGATCCCGGTTTCGGCCAGTTTGACGAAAGTCGCTCGCCCGTCACCTCGGTCTTCGGCACGCTGTCGGTCCGCCCCTCGGTCGAGGGTTACCGGCACCTGCGCTATTTCCGCTATCCCAATGGCGAAGAGCATGTCTACGACATCGAAAGCGATCCGGGCGAAACCACCAATCTGGCGCAAACCGCGCCGATGGATTTCCTGCGCGCCGAACTGGTGAAGGGATCGCTGGAACTGGGGCTGGATCTGCGCGGGTTCGAAAACCCCGCCAGTGGTGTCAACGCGATGATGGCGGTCGATGGCAGCGTCATTCTGGCTGGCGGGCGGGGCAACAACGATTACTGGGCCTATGGCCGCGATGCCGAAAAGATCCGCGAGGACCGCGACGGCGGCACCGATACGCTGTGGTATATGGCCGGGCCGGACGACTATGTGCTGCACTGCCCGGCCAATGTCGAAAAGATCCGCATCGCCACCGTTGTCAGCCGCAAGGAGGCCGACGGTCAGGCCGCCAAGACGCTGAAGATCGTCGCCCATCCGTCGAGCCCGATCGAGTTCGAAACCTCCGAACGTGTCGTCGTCGATGTCACCGGCTCGGACGGCGACGATGTGATGTTCGGCCCGAAATACGGCGGTGCGACCTTTCACGGCGGGGCCGGCAATGACCGGCTGATCGCGGTGGCGACGCTGCCCAGTGCGCGCCACGCCTTTTACGGCGGGGCCGGCAATGACACACTGTCGGGCGGGCCGGGCAACGACACGCTGGACGGTGGCACGGGCAACGATTTCATTCACGGCCGGCGCGGCAACAACCGAATCTTCGGCGGTCACGGCAATGATGTGATCTATGACGGCGACGGCGCTTCGGTCATCGATACCGGGCCGGGACGGAACCGGGTGGTTCTGGGCGATGGCGATGACGAGGTGATCGTCGGCAGCGGCATCAACCGGATCGATCCGGGCTCCGGTGCGGTCACATTCCGTATTGCCTATGGTGGGGTCACCGTGATCGAACGCTGGCAGGAAGGGCAGGTCTATGACCTGTCACGCTGGCCGGCGCGTCCGGCTATCGAGGACCGCGGCGGGGGCTGCCTGCGGCTGCGGCTGGGTCTGTCGATTGTCGATATCCACGGTGCGGCCGACCCCGCGGCCCTGTCGGCGCAGGTCGTGATGGACAGCGAAGGGGCTGCGGCATGAAGATTGTCGGGCATTGCCGGTTTTCCTATTTCGGACGTACCGATACCGGGCGCGATGTGGCAACACTGGCCGATGCCGAAGCCAAGCTTTGGAATGCCGAGCGTATGGCGGTGCGCTTTCATCTGTTCGAACGGATCCTTCTGCCCTCGATTGCCGCGCAGACCGACCCCGGTTTCTCCTTTGTCGTCACCTGTTCCGAAGCCATGCCGGCCGTCTTTCACGACCGGCTTGAGGCGGCGCTGGACGGCATCGCACAGGCCCGCATCCTGCGCACCGCCGAAACCGAGATCGGCCGGGCGCTGAAACCGGTGATGGTCGAGGCCAGCAACGGCCGGCAGGACCCGGCGGTGCATTTCCGCGTCGATGACGACGACGCGCTGGCGGTGGACTACATCGCAAGGCTGCGCGCGGCCGCGGCGGGGTTGCGACCCTCGACGATGATCACCTTTCCCGCCGGGGTCATGGGGTTTCTCGATGCCGGGCGGGGTTGCCACCGCGCCTTTCACAAGCATGCCATCGCCATCGGGCTGGCGCTGGTCAAGGCCCCCGCCGACACCCGCACGCCCTTTCAGATCCAGCACCGCGCCTATGCCCAGTCGAACCCGGTTTACGCCGATCCGACATTTCCGGCCTGGCACTACACGCGCCACACGACCAACAACACCAACGGCTATGACCGGGTCATTCACCGCGACGGCGGCGTGGTGGACATCGTCGCCGAAAACTCGCGCAAGGTGCATCCCGAATTTGCCGAAGGCGCGGTCACCACACCAGAGGCGGAGGCGATCCTTGCCACGGCCTTTCCGCATACCACCGGCGAAGCCCTGCGCGCGGCAATCGAGGCCAGCGCCGATCCCCATGCCCTGATGGCGGGGGCCACGGCATGACGGCCGCGATCCCGAAACGGCTGGGCCATATCTGGATCGGGCCGAAACCGGCGCCGGTGCACTGGATGCAAAGCTGGCCTGAAAAGCACCCCGACTGGGATTATCGCGTCTACGACAACACGGTCCTGCGCGACTTCGGCTTTCGCACCCGCCGGCTGATCCACGAATATTTCTGGCGCGGCGAATATGCCGGCGTGCAGGATCTGATGCGCTATGAGCTGCTTTACGAATACGGGGGCTTCATGGCCGATGCCGATGCGGTCTGCCTGCATCCGGTCGATGAACTTCTGACACAGCGCGGCGCCTATACCGTCTATGACCGGCCGGGCGAGGCGGGGCGCGGCGTGTCGCCGTTTCTGGCCTGCGAGCCCGGCAATCCGCTGGTCGGCGCGGTGATCGACCGTCTGGCGGCGCTGGAACCCTGGGAACTGCGCAAGCCCTTCAACTCGACCGGCAATCTGTTTTTGATGCAGATGATCCGTGAGAAAGGAATGGAAGGGCTGACGATCTTCCCGTCGCATTACTTCATCCCATGGCACCACAGCGATCCCGATACGGTCTATAACGGCCCCGACCGGGTCTATGCCGAACAGATGTGGGGGTCGGCAACCTACAGCTACAACCGCGGCGAGGGCGAGGGGGAGGTCGCGCTCAGCCGCAGCGAACTGGCCGAACGCGCCGGCGACTTGCGCCGCATGCTCGGCCGCGTCGCGCAGCCCGATCTGAACCGCGGCGACGAGGCCGGCCGGCCGGATGACGAGGCCCGGCAACGCGCTGATCAGGCGATGGGCGCCTATGACCGGGCGGTCGCGGGCAAGATATGGCAGTCGCGGATGGCGGCACTGAATACCCGCTTGATCGACAGCCTCAAAGCGGCGGGCGCGTCGGCCGTGATCAACGGCAATGGCTTTTACCGTCACCAGCAGGATCACCCGCTGACCGACAGCCCGCTGATGAGCCGCGCCGACACCCTGCGCCGCCGGCTTTCGGCCTATCTGGCCGGGGCCGGGCGGGTCATGCAGATCGGCGTCGATGCCGGCCACATGATCGTGCTGCAAAAGGCGCTGGCGCCGCGCGCCCGCATCGTTGCCTTCGACGCCGTGCAGCCGATGATCCGGCGATCCGCGCGGGTCGATATCTATACCCCCGCCGCGATTGGCTGGCTGGGCGAGGAACTGGGCGACGACATCCGCTTTGTCACCGGCCGACCGCTTCAGGCCATAACCCGCTTTCGCCGCGCGAACCGGCGCTGGTGCTACGACATCCTGCACATCAACGGCATCGACGAGAATTTCCTGAAGTCCTATGGCGCCGCCATCGGCGGGTTGGCCGAAGACGGCATCATGCTGGTTCACGACATGGACGGTGAAAAGGTACGCATGCGGCTTGAGGAGCTGCAGATGATCGGCGAGGTGGCCGAACCGGTCGAGTTTGCCGATTTCGGCCCGATGCGCGGCGCGCTGGCGGTGCTGCGGCGCCGTTCGCAGGCGGCGCGCGCCGCACTGGCACGGGCGGCTTAGGCGCCGGCCCTAGTAGTTCACGTAATGGCTTTGGATCACCGGCTTGGGCGGGCCGCCGCGGTGCTGCTTCTGCACAGCATAAAAGATGAACTGCGGCGCGCTGTAGCGATGTTCGGCGCCGCGCGGGCTGAGCGTGGGGTCAGGAATTTCGCGCGGCGCGTCGCGGCCCTTGCGCGAATAGGTCCAGCAGCCCAGCATCCGGTAGCCCAAGCTGGCCACCCAGTAGCGCCAGGGAATGTCTGGCCCGACCTGGTAAAAGCCATGGCCGAACCAGCCGTCGGTTCCGACGTTCGAAATGAAGATTCCGCCCTCTTGCAGCATCGCATCGACATTGCGAAACGATTGCGCGATGTCGAAGACATGTTCGGTCGTGCCGCCGTCATAGATCAGGTCGAAACGGCCCTTCAGGTCGTGGCCCACCGGCTCGCTCAGATCGTGAATGTATTCCGCCCCCTCGATATCCGAGAAATCGAGGCTTTCCATCCTGGGCCAGCCGATCGTGGCCAGATAGGTTTCGCAAAACCCGTCGTCCTGAAAAAGGTCGGCTTCGGTGGCGGTGATCCCCAGTTTCGCCAGTTCGTCGATCAGTCGCGGGGTCCAGTCGGGCGGGCGGAAATGCATTTTCTGCCGGCCCAGCATCACACCCTTTCGGCAGTCTTTCAGCATCGGCGCCACGCGGGCAAGCTGAATGGCGATGTTGATGCTGATGCCCATGGTGTGTCCGCTCCCATTCCCCCGTCTGTTGTTGCCGATCTGCAGGAAAACCACAACAGCTAGCGTGTTTTTGCCAAAACGGCTCGTCTGCCTGCCACCGCCGTGGCATAGTCGCACCCGGTGTGACAAGGACGGTCCGGATTTCGGCCCATGCGCAAGAACCCCTATACCGAGCTTGGCCCCGAGGCCTTCTGGCGATCCGCCGTCGCCGAGACGGAGGCGATGGCGATCCGCGGGCTTTGGCAGCCGAAATTCGACATCGATCGCCGGCTGCGGATCGTGACAGCCGGGTCCTGCTTTGCGCAGCATATTTCGCGCGCCTTCGTCGACAGGGGCTATAACTGGCTGAACGCCGAACCCGCCCCGGGCCCCGAGGACGTGGCACGCGCCTTCGGCTACGGCGTCTTCAGCTTCCGGACCGGTAACATTTATACCGCGCGGATGCTTCTGCAGTGGTTTCGCTGGGCCCAGTCGCCCGAAAGCTGCCCCGATCTTTTCTGGACCGAGAAGGGCCGTGTCTTCGACCCGTTCCGCCCGGCGATCGAACCCGATGGCTTTGCCAGCCTTGCCGAAGCGCGCGCCAGCCGTCGCGCCACGCTGAAGGCGATCGATCAGGCGATGCGGCGGGCGCATGTCTTCGTCTTCACCATGGGGCTGACCGAATGCTGGCGTGATGCCGAAACGGATGTGGAATTTGCCATGTGCCCCGGCACCGCCGCCGGCCGGTTCGACCCCGCCAGACACAAGTTCTGCAACATGACCTACCCGGATGTCCTGCGCGACATGAGCCGTGCGCTGGGGCTCTTGCGGCGGGTAAACCGCAAGGTTCGGGTGCTGCTGACCGTTTCGCCGGTGCCGCTGACCGCGACGGCATCGGGCCAGCACGTACTGAACGCCACCTCGCAGTCGAAATCGGTCCTGCGCGCGGTGGCGGGCGCCCTGACCGCGGCCGATGAGGCCACCGATTACTTTCCATCATACGAAATCATCACCCATCCGGTCTTCGGGGGCCGCTTTTATGGCGAGAACCGCCGCAGCGTCCGGCCCGAAGGCGTGGCCCATGTGATGGAGAACTTCTTTCACGACCTCGACACCGCCTTCGGCCGCACACCGGCCCGGCATGAGCCACCGAAAGCCGGGCCGATGGCGAAATCGCCCGACGAGGAAGCCGACGAGGCCGAAGGCGACATCCGCTGCGAAGAGGAGATGCTGGCCGCCTTTGGCGCCCGGGCAACGGCGGGGGCAGGGCGGCTGATGCGGATCGCGCTATTCGGAGACAGCCATCTGGCGGCGCTGAAGGCAGGTTTCAACGCGGTGCCGGTCCCCAAGGGGGCCGAGGTCGAGTTCTGGGGTACACCCGGCAACCGCTTTCGCCATATCGAATGGCGCGACGGGCGGATCGAGCCGCTGGACGACGCCGCCGCGAACGCCTTTGCCCGCTTTAACGGGCAGGGCCGCCGCTGGCTCGACCCGGCGGATTTCGACGCGGTGGCCTTTGTCGGTGTGCGCATTCGCGCTTGGCCGGTTTTCGGCGAGATCCTGAACCATCTGGCCCATCCTGACCGGCATCTTTCCGATGCGTTCCTGCGCGCGGTTCTTGCCGATCACCTGCGCCGGCACACCACCTATCAGATGGCGCAGGACATGGCCGATACCGGACAGGCGCGGGTCTTGCTGAACCTGGTGTCCTTCGACACCGCCGGCAAGGCGCGCGCGCCGCGCAGCCACGCCACCGCGCGTGCCGCCAGCCCGGCCGATCTGGCGCTGCTGTGGGACCATGTGGCGGCGATCATGGCCGATGACGGGATCGAATGCCTGGCCCAGCCGGCCGACACCGTGGTCGACGGCTATTACACCGATCCCCGTTTCGGGGTCGAGGGAACCGATGCGATCCACAAGAATGCCGAATACGGCGCGCGCATCCTGAGCGAGATCTATACGCGGCTGAAACCGGTCAGCGCCAAGGCAAAACCGGAAAAGGCCAGGCGCGCGAAAACCACCAAGGCCGCCGGCGCCCGAGGCTAGAAGAGCGAGGCGAAACGCTCTGGCAGGCGGTAAAGCTCTTTCGAGCGCATGTTCCTGAAAAACCAGTTGCCGGTGCTTTCGGCGCGTGTTCGCCCCTCGACCATCGCCTTGCGGAAATCGGGAAAGTCGATGGTTTCGGCGACCGGTTCCATCGCGCTGAGGATGTCAAAGGCCTCTTCGCCCTGATCCCACGTGCTCTTGCGCCGGCCGGTGGCCTCGACCGGGCCGTTCTTGTCTTCCATCCAGGCCTTGCGCGACTGCAGCCGCGCCCGAGACATCGCGTCGTCGACATAGCGCAGGTGAAACAGGTAAAGATGCGGATCAAGCGGCACGCGCCCGAAATTGCTGCCATGCCCACCCACCGAAAAGCCGATACGCCCGCGGGTGATGCAGGGTTTGGCATAGTTGGAATTCAGCCGGAAATTGCGCCGCACCGACAGGATCGGTTTGGTCTTGGCGATCTTGGCTTTCTCGCTGGCTGGCGTATGCACGATCTCGACCGCGAAGGGCGAGATGACCATGGGCGCGCGGCCGGTGGCGAATTTGGCGTCCAGATAGTCGGGCAGGCTTTGCGACCGGGCGGGATCGACAGCGACGATTTCGTCGACATCGCCGCACAGGACCCAGTTGTAATACATGGTCAGGCCGCTGGCGAATTTCGACAGGGCGATCCAGCGGCGCCGGTCGAACCCGGATTTGTCATCGGGATTGGGCAGATGGACGATATTGGCGCCCTTGGCGATGCGGTCGATCTCGCCATCCTCGCCATGGCGCAGCACATAGCAGTTCTCGCGCCCGATCTGGCCGCCGTACCAGCGTATCCAGCGGTCGAGAAAGAAGTGATCGCCATGCACCATCGTTACCGCCGCCATCCGCGCCTTCGACGGGTCGGGGCCCGGGGAGGGTTCGCGGGCGGGCTCGGCCGTTGCTGCAGGCGCCTCGACTTTCGCCTCTCTGGCTTTCGTCTTGGCGGGCTCGTCCGGCGTGGCCGGTTTGGCCGTTTCGGCCGGCCGTAACCCGGCCGGGGTCGGTCCGATGCCGTCGGGCAGCGCCTGATCCCAGATCCAGCTCACCCGCCGCGTGCCAACGGAGGCGCGCAGGCTCTTGTAGCCGTGTTCGGCCAGCCCCGCCTCTTTCAGCACGTCCCAGTTGCGGTAATGGACCGTGTGAATGTCCATGCCATCGGGCAGCGGTTCGCCGCGCAGAACGCCGCCAAGGATGAAATGCTGCTCTTCCACCAGTTTGCGCCACGAAAGCCCGGCACGTCGGATCGCCACGGGCAGGCTCATCTGGTCAAGATAGGGGCGCTTGTTGTCCAGCCCCTCGACCGCGTCGATGCGCTGTGCCGTGTCCATCCAGATTTCCGGAAAGCTCCACCCCGCTTTGGTGCGGTAGCTTTCGGGGTAGGTGACGAAACCGGAGCTGTAATAGGGGATCATCGGCTTGCGCTTGTCGCGCATCAGCATCACGCGGTCGTCCGGCACCGCCAGATCGAACGCGCCATAGATCGTGTCCCATACGGTTTGCGGTGCCCAGTACATCGAGGCCGCGACCGAGGCTGACACCTTGCCCGGTTCGATCAGATTGGACAGCCCGTTGTCGCGGATCATCAGGATGTCGCTATCCATGAAACCGGCAAAATCGGTGCCCTTCGGTTCCAGGCAGGCAAGGATCTTGTTGCCATGCGGATAGGCCGGTTCGAAGCGGCCAAGCGTGCGCAGCGGGCGGACCGGGCAGCGCATCCGCCGCAGCGTTTCGATCGCCGCCGGATCGACCTCGTCCATCCGGTGTTCGGGGCAGTATCCGACCAGTTCGACCGTCGAAGGCAGGTGCCGGCGGATCGAAGCCGCAAGGTAGCAGGCCATGTACTGATAGCGCGGCGGCTCGACGATGAAGAACAGCGTCAGGGTCGGGTCCTTGGCCATGGCGTTTTCGCCCTCAGCTCAACGCCTCGGCCGGGTCGATGCCGACCTCCCGGCACATCCGCCAGGCATAGGAATTTTCCAAAGGCGGGTTCTTCTGCCACCAGGGCTTGGTGCCATTGGTGTAAAGGTGGACCGAAACCGTCTGATCGGTGAACCAGCCTTCGACCCGCCCGTGGGGATCATAGAAGATGTCGTTCAGCTGAAACGGCACCGGGTAAAGCACATCCGGCGTCATCGCGCGGTCGAAATCGCCGGTTTCCTTGGCGAAATGGGTAAAGGCCTGTGGCCCGAAGGCGGTGCGCTCCACCTTGTAGATGCGCGCGGCATGGCTGCCATCGTTGCCCAGCTTGTCCATCTTCTTGCGCTGCTGCTTGCCCCACCAGGCCGGGTAGTCGGGCAGGTTGTCGTAGTAATCGAGAAGCCGGTCGACCAGTTCACAATCACGCGGCAGGCCGACGACGCCGCAATTCAGCGCGCCGCGCATGCCATGCCCGGCAAAGATCCATTCCCAGTCATCGGGGAAGGGGCGGTGGCAATAGGCGTCGCAATCGATCCAGATCGCCCCGGTCTTGCGGATCATCTTGTAGCGAAAGACGTTCGACAGAAACGAGGCCGACGTCTTGTCGACCAGATCCATGTCGATTGCCATGATCTCGCTCGCCGGGCGGATTTCGACGCCTTCGGGGGCGTTCTGCACGGCATCGGTGCAGTAAAGCGTCACGGGATGGCCGTGGCGCAGATGCGATTTCAGGCAAAGCTGGTTGAGATAGTGCAGACGCTCGCCAATCCAGAGCGAGGCGACGGGGCGACGGGTTTCGGGCACGAGCCTGGTCCTGTTTGCTGTGTTTTTGACTGCCTGGGCCGGTTTTCCCGCATTTTGCCCCTTCGGGCAAAGGGTTTTTTCAAAATCTGGTTGGCACGTGGCAGGCGGGCCGCAAGATCGTGTTGTTTGTAGGCGCGTGCCCGCGCCGGCGCCGGTGCGCTGGCTTGCGCCGACAGGGGGCAAGCGGCGAAAAATCGCGGTTTTGGCGACAAAAAGGGGCTTTGAACTGCCGCGGCGAACCAATACATGAGGGACGGTAATGAACGCGACGCCAAAAGCGCGCGAAGGGAGACTGACATGCTCAACAACATTGGCCTGCCCGGCCTTCTTCTGATCGCCGTCGTGGTGCTGGTTCTTTTCGGCCGCGGCAAGATCAGCTCGCTCATGGGTGAGGTCGGAAAGGGCATCACCGCCTTCAAGAAGGGCGTGAAGGACGGCACCGAGGAAATCGAACGCGGTGCCGAAAGCGCGCGCGACGTGACCCCGAATACCGATAAAGACAAGGCCTGAGCCGGCGCACGCGGCCTGACGGGGTTTCCCGAACATGTTCGATATCGGCTGGACCGAGCTTCTACTGATCGGCATCGTGGCGCTGATCGTGGTAGGCCCCAAGGACCTGCCGGTTATGTTCCGTACACTGGGGCAGTTCACCGGCAAGCTGCGGGGCATGGCGCGCGAGTTTCAGCGCGCCATGGATGATGCGGCGCGAGAAAGCGGGGCTTCGGACCTGGCCAAGGACCTCAAGACCATGACCTCGGCCAAGAACCTTGGCCTGGACGCGGTCAAGGACGCCACCAAGCGGCTGGATAGCTGGGACCAGACCAAGCGCGCGGCCAAGGCCGAAGACAAACCGATGGGCCCCGCCACCAAGGCCCTGGCCGAGGCGCAGGCGGCCAAAAAGGCCGAACGCGCCGAAAAGGCCGCGTCGGGTACCAAGCCGGAAACCGCCGCATCGAAAAAACCGGCGGCGAAGCCCAAAACCGCCGCGAAACCCAAGACCGCTGCCAAGGCGACGACACCGGCCAAGGCCAAAACGCCGGCCAAACCTGCGCCGGCCGCAAAGGCCAAGACGGCGGCCGCACCGGCCAAGGCCGCCAAACCGGCGACCAAGAAACCGGCCGCCAAACCCCGCGCCAAGAAAACGGGTGACGCATGAGCGCCGACGAGATTGACGACAGCACCGCCCCGCTGATCGAGCATCTGGCCGAATTGCGCACACGGCTCATCTGGTCTGTGCTGGCCTTTGTCGTCGGCATGATCATCTGTTTTTCCTTCGGCTCGATGATCCTCGACTTCCTGCTGGTGCCGATCGAGAAGACGATGCGCAGCCTCGGCAACCCCAATCCGGTGATGCAATACACCGCGCCGCAGGAATATTTCTTCGTCCTGATCCGCATCTCGATGGTCGGCGGTCTGGCGCTGTCGTTTCCGGTGATCGCCTATCAGCTTTGGCGCTTCGTCGCACCGGGGCTTTACAAGAGCGAAAAGAACGCCTTTCTGCCGTTCCTTGTCGCCTCGCCGCTCCTGTTTCTGCTGGGTGCTGCGTTTGCCCATTTCGTCGTCGTGCCGCTGGCCATGGCGTTTTTCCTGGGCTTCGCCGATCTGCCGTCGCTGTTTTCGGCCTTCGTTCAAGGGGACGGCACGGCCGGTGCGATAACCCCGAATGCGAATTCCGAAGGCATCCACATCGTCTTCAACGGCAAGGTCAATGAAACGCTCGACATCACGCTCAAGATGATCGTGGCCTTTGGCCTGTGCTTTCAGTTGCCGGTACTTCTGACGCTGATGGGCAAGGCCGGGCTGACCACCGCGCGCGCCCTGCGCTCGGTGCGCAAATGGGCGATTGTCGGCATCCTGACGGTGGCGGCCATTGTCACGCCCCCCGATGTCACCACGCAGGTGATGCTGTTTACCGTCGTTTACGGGCTTTACGAACTGTCGATCCTTCTGGTCCAGCAGGTCGAGAGGAAGCGCGAGAAGGAATTGCGCGCGCAGGGCCTTTGGGTCGATGACGACGAATTTGACGACGAAGAGGACGAGGCCGGGGATAGCGGCAACGGCAAGGCATGACGGAGCCGCTGGAACGGATCGCCCAGGCGCTGGAACGGATCAGCCCCGCGCCGATGAAAGCGCCGGATTTCGCCGCTGCGGAGGCCTTCGTCTGGCACGTTTCGCCCGATCGGCTGGAACCGGTCTCGGCGATCAACCGGGTCGACCTGTCGCTGTTGCTCGGCATCGACCGGTCGCGCGACACGCTTCTGGCCAACACTCGGCAATTCGCGCGTGGCTTTCCCGCCAACAATGCGCTTCTCTGGGGCGCGCGCGGCATGGGCAAGTCGAGCCTCGTCAAGGCGGTCCACGCCGCTGTGGCGGCCGAGGGCACGGGGCTGAAACTGGTCGAGTTGCAGCGCGAGGATCTGGCCTCTGTCGGGCGGCTTCTGAACATCCTGCGCGCCGCACCGGACCGGTTCGTGCTGTTTTGCGACGACCTGTCCTTTTCCCATGACGACCAGCACTACAAAAGCCTCAAGGCCGTGCTGGATGGCGGGATCGAGGGTCGGCCGGCCAATGTCGTCTTTTACGCCACGTCGAACCGGCGTCACCTGATGCCGCGCGACATGATCGAAAACGAACGCTCCAGCGCCATCAGCCCTTCGGAAGCGACCGAGGAGAAGGTTTCGCTGTCGGACCGGTTCGGGCTGTGGCTCGGTTTCCATCCCTGCAGTCAGGACGAATACCTGGCGATGATCCGCGGCTATTGCGCGGCCCATGGCATGGACATCGACGACGAAACGCTCCGGGCCGAGGCGATAGAATGGCAGGCGACGCGCGGCGCCCGGTCGGGCCGTGTCGCCTGGCAATATTTTACCGATCTGGCGGGGCGTCGCGGCGTCCGGCTGTGACCGTCGCCGCGACCGCAAGCGCTCAGTTCAGATAGGGCAGCGGATCGACGCTGTCGAAACCCTTGCGCACTTCGAAATGCACAAAGCTCGGGTTGCCGTCACGCACCTTGGCGATGGTCTGGCCGCGGCTGACCTTGTCGCCCTTCTTGACCGTGATACCGGTAATGTTGGCATAGACCGTCAGCAGGCCGTCGGCATGGCGCACGACCACGATCGGCACCTGTTCGGTGTCCTGGGTGATGGCCGCGACCGTGCCGTCATCGGCGGCCTTGACGGCCGATCCGGCGGCCGCGCCGATGTCGATGCCGTCGTTCTTCTTTTTCACATAGCCCCGGATCACGCTGCCGGCGGCGGGCATCGACAGGCGCGAGCTGCTGGCGGCGGTGCGTTCCTGCCCGAGATCGGGCGACGCCGGCGCGGCCACCGGTTCGTTGACCGAAACCGGTTGTTCGTCGGGCAATGGCTGGGCCGCGCTGGGCGGTTCCGGGGTTGGCGAACCCTGCCCGGGCACCGGTTCGGCGGCTGCCACCCGTGCCTGATTGGCCGCGGCGTCGGGCACCGGGATCAGCAGGAACTGGCCCTCGCGCACCACCAGATCGGGGCCAAGCCCGTTCCAGTCGGCCAGCGCGCGGGTCGTCACGTTGTAAAGTCGCGAGATCGAAAAGGCGGTTTCGCCGCGCACCACCTTGTGACGCACCGGTTCCTGCCCGGCCTGGGCGCTGGCCGGTGGGGTCGGGGCAGGGGCCGCGCTGCCGCTGCCGGCGCGGTCGATGGCGTTCGACGCCAGCGTGTCGATGTCGATCTGTCCGGCCGGGCGGATCGGCCCGGTGGCGATGGCGCCGGTCGCGGGCGAGGGTTCGGCCACCCGGTTGGGCAGCGCCAGCACCTCGCCATCGCGCAGGGTCACACCGGGCAGGATGGCGTTGTAGCTGGCCAGTTCGCTGGCCGACACGCCGATCCGGCTGGCTACGCTTTCCACCGTGTCGCCGCGCTGGGCCACCACGACCTGATAGCCCGGATAGGAAATCACGCCGCGATTGTCGGGGCGCGGCCGGTCGGCGCTGATCATGCGCGCTGCCTCGGATGTGTTCAGCCCCGCGCCCTGCCGCAGGTCCCAGTCGAACTCGGACGTGCCGCAGGCCACCGGCAGCGAGAGGACGCTGCCCAGAAACAGGATACGGATCAGATTGCGCGATTGCGGCATGGCTCCACCTCAACACAGCCCGGGTTGTCGTCCCGGGACGATTATCACTCTTGCCCGAGCCCCTCGACCAGCGGCACGAAGCGGACCGGGCGCAGTTCGTCATAGTCGAAACCGCCGTCGTGCCGCGTGACCTTGATCAGGTGCTGCACGGTGTCCGACTGTCCGACCGGCAGCACCATGATACCGCCGATCCGAAGCTGAGCCAAGAGCGGTCCGGGCGCGTCTTCGGCGGCGGCCGTCACCAGAATGCGGTCGAACGGCGCCTGTTCGGGCAGGCCATGGCTGCCGTCGGCGGTCAGCGCGGTGATGTTGGTCAGACCCAGCGTGTCGAACACCTCCTGCGCCTCGCGCACCAGCCGGCGGTAGCGGTCCACCGTATAGACCCGGCGGGCAAGCTGGCTGAGGATCGCCGCCTGATAGCCCGAGCCGGTGCCCACCTCCAGCACCTTGTCGCGCGGGCCGACCTGCAGGGCCTGCGTCATCAGCCCCACGACCGAAGGCTGGCTGATGGTTTGCCCGCAGGCGATGGGCAGCGGCATGTCCTCATAGGCGCGTTCGGCGAAGATGCCGCGCACGAAGGCGCCACGGTCGATGCGCTCCATCGCGCTCAGCACCCGGCCGTCGGTAACGCCCTTGGAGCGGATGGCATAAAGAAACTGCATCTTCCGCTCGGCATCGGCGCTCATTCCAGCGCCGCCTTCAACGGGTCCAGAAGGTCATGGGCGGTCAGATCGGCGCGCATCGGCGTCACCGCGATATAGCCGTCGAGATTGGCGGTCACGTCGGTATCGGGGCCGGTCGGGCGATGCTGCGGCCCGCCCTTGATCCACAGAAACCGCCGACCCGAGGGCGAATTGTGTGGCTCGACGCCGAACCGGGTGTAGTCGCGCAGACCTTGACGGACGATGCGCATGCCCCTGACCGCAGCGGCACCGACCGGCGGAAAGTTGACGTTGTAGAAGGTGCGATAGGGCGTCGCGCCCCAGTCGCCCCTTTCCAGCAGCGCGCGCACCACCGCCACGCCATGTTCGGCGGCAGCCTCGAACGGCGTGCTCAGCGTTTCGGTTGCCGCGCCCATGAACTGGCTGAGCGCGATGGCCGGCAGACCTTGCAGCGCGGCTTCCATCGCGCCGCCGATCGTGCCGGAGTAAAGCGTGTTCTCGGCGGCGTTGTTGCCCCGGTTGACCCCCGAGAGAACCAGATCGGGCGGGTTGTCGGCCAGCACGTCGTGCAGGCCCGCCAGCACGCAATCGGCCGGCGAACCTTCGGCGGCAAAGCGGCGGGGCCCAAGTTCGGCAATCATCATCGGGTGGGTATAGCTGATGCAGTGGCCGACGCCCGACTGTTCGAAGGCCGGCGCCACTGTCCAGACCTCGCCCTGGGGGCCCGCAATCTCCGCCGCGATATCGGCCAGAACCTTCAGCCCCGGCGCGTTGATGCCGTCGTCATTGGTGATGAGTATGCGCACGGGGCCGGCCTTCGTTACCAAACAGCCCCTGATTAGACGACATGGCCGGGCCCTTCAAGCGATGCGAAAACGGCCCCGACAGGCGGTGCTCAGAGCGCGGCGAGGATCCGCCGCCTCGGCGCGCGGATCGGCCAGCGGCGCGCGATCCTCGCCGGGGAAGAACCGGGCGCGGGTGGCCGTGGGCATCGGCGCGGGTTTGGCGATGACGATGCGCGGACCGGTCTTTTCGCATTCCGCCTGCCAGCTTCTGGCCAGTGCCATCTGGGCCGCCTTGGTCGCGCCATAGGCGCCGAAAACTTCGCCCCCGCGCGGTCATCGTCAAGAAAAAGTGCGGTGCCGGCCGGGGCGGCACGCAGAAGCGGTTCGACCATCGGGATCAGCATGCCGGTCGCGCGCGTTGGTCGCCACGGACCTCTCCCAATCCTTGGCATCGAGATGGCCGGCCGGTGCCAGCGGCGCGGCGTGAATGGCGGCGTGGACCCACAGGTCCAGATGCCCCCAGCGGTCATGGATCGCGCGGCAAAGGTGGCGCATCGCGTCGTCATTGGTGATGTCCATCGGCGCCAGCGTGGCCGCGCCGCCGGCCGCCTGAATGCGGTCGTCCAGCTCTTCCAGCCCGCCGGAGGTGCGCGCCACGGCCACCACATGATGGGTTGTCGCCAGCGCCTCGGCCAGCGCCGCACCCAACCCGCGCGAGGCGCCGGTGACAAGGGCAATGGTCTGGGTCATCCGTTATTCCGCCGCCTTCATCTGAAACCCCTTTTCCACCATGTCGGCCGGGATGACGGGATAGTCGCCGGAAAAGCAGGCGTCGCAATATTGCGGGCACTGGGCGTTGCGCCCGCCCGCTTCGCCCACGGCGCGGTAAAGCCCGTCGAGCGAGATGAAGCGCAGGCTGTCGACGCCCAGATAGTCGCGCATTTCCTCTTCGCTCATCGTCGCGGCCAAGAGCTTTTCACGCTCCGGCGTGTCGACACCATAAAAGCAGGGCCAGGCGGTGGGCGGCGAGGCGATGCGGAAATGCACTTCGGCCGCGCCGGCATCCAGGATCATCTCCTTGATCTTGCGGCTGGTGGTGCCGCGCACGACGCTGTCATCGACCAGAATCACCCGCTTGCCGCGAATGAGCGCGCGGTTGACGTTCAGCTTCAGCCGCACACCCATGTTGCGGATCTGTTCGGTCGGCTCGATGAAAGTGCGGCCCATGTACTGGTTGCGGATGATCCCCATGCCGTAGGGAATGCCGCTTTCGGCGGCATAGCCGATGGCGGCGGGGTGCCGCTGTCGGGCACCGGGCAGACCAGGTCGGCCTCGATCGGGGCTTCGCGCGCCAGTTCGACGCCGATCTGCCGGCGCGTTTCGTAAACCGACCGGCCGCCGAGGATCGAATCTGGCCGCGAGAAATAGACGTGTTCGAAGATGCAGAACCGGGGCGGGCGCGCCTCGAACGGGCGGTAGCTTTCCAGCCCGTCCTTGTCGATCACCACCATTTCGCCGGGCTCGATCTCGCGGATGAACTCCGCCCCGATGATGTCGAGCCCGCAGGTTTCAGAACTGAGCGCCCAGCCTTCGCCAAGCCGGCCCAGAACCAGCGGCCGCACCCCCAGCGCGTCGCGCACGCCGATAAGCTTGGTTCGCGTCATCGCGACGACCGAAAACGCGCCTCGACACGGCGCAGCGCATCCTTCATCCGCTCGGGGATGTTGCGCTGGATCGACCGGGCCATCAGGTGAATGATGCATTCGCTGTCCGATGCCGACTGAAAGATCGAGCCGCGTTCGATCAGTTCGCGGCGCAACGCATGGGCATTGGTCAGATTGCCGTTATGGGCCACCGCGCAACCGCCCATCGAAAACTCGCCAAAGAAGGGCTGCACGTCGCGGATCTGCGCCGCCCCCTTCGATCCTGCCGTGGAATAGCGCACATGGCCGATCGCGAGGCTGCCCGGCAGCGTTTCCATCAGGCTGGCCTTGGTGAAATTGTCGCGCACATAGCCAAAGCGGCGGGCAGAGTTGAAACCGGTATCGGGGTGATAGCTGACGATGCCGCCGGCTTCCTGGCCCCGGTGCTGCAGCGCGTGCAGGCCAAGAGCCACGAAATTTGCCGCCTCGGTCACGCCGATAACGCCGAAAACGCCGCATTCCTCATGCAGCCGGTCGGCGTCGTCACCGGGGTCGAACGGGTGGCGGGGAAGGTCGGGCATGGATGCAGTCACTGCGATTCCCTTCGGGGCGCGCGCATGGATGGCCCCCATTTAGTGCCTGGGGCCGGTGCTGTCACGCCCGTTTGGGCCACCGCGTCGCGATTGCCGCACCATCGGCGCTCAGTTCGCGGTCGTCTCGCCCGCCGGGGCGCCACAGGTGCCCACCAGTTCCTCGTAGCGCGCCACGATCCAGCCCGGGGCGTCTTCGGGGATCTGTTCGTCGACGTTTTGCTGGAAGCGGGCACAGACCTTGGCCGACCGGCTGTCGTCGACCATCGGGATCGCCGCATCGGCAACCGCACGGTCATAGACGACAAAGGCCACGGCAACCAGCAAGACGCCCCGCAGGACGCCAAAAAGAAACCCTAGCCCCTGATCGACGCCGCCGATGGCGGAACGCTGCACGGCCGAGGAGAAGATCGGCGTGAAGAGCGACATGACGACCAGCGCCACAGCGAAGACCGCGGCAAAGGCGGCGATCAGCGACAATTCGCAGCTGTCGCGCAGGAAATCGCCCAGAATCGGGATCTCCTTGATCAGCGGCACGGCCTTGGGTGCAAACAGATAGGCCAGCACGGCGGCAGCGACCCAGCCGGCTATCGCCATCACCTCGCGCACCAGCCCACGCGAATAGGCCAGGATTGCCGACAGCACGATAACCGCCGCAACGACGGCATCAATGATCGTGAAACCTTCCATCAAAGTCTCCCTCGCGGCGCTACCCGGCCCCGAACATATCCCCGACAAAGGCGGTCAGGTCCGGCATCGGACGGACCGTCAAGCCCTCGCCATCGCCGGTCTTCGATCCCGCCGGCACGATCGCTTGTGAGAAACCAAGTTTTCGCGCCTCTTTCAACCTGTTTTCGGTCTGACCCACCGGCCGCAGCGCGCCGGAAAGGCTCACCTCGCCGAAAAACACCATCTCGGCGGGCAGCGCGATGTCCTCGCGCGCCGACATCAGCGCGGCGGCGATCGCCAGATCGGCGGCCGGTTCGCCCACCCGAAGCCCGCCGGCGACATTCAGGAACACATCGAGCCCGGCAAAGGGAATGGCGCAGCGCGCCTCGAGCACGGCCAGGATGGTCGAGACCCGGCCGGTATCCAGGCCCACGACGGTACGCCGCGGCGTGCCAAGGCTCGAGGGCGCCACCAGCGCCTGCACCTCGGTCAGAACCGGGCGCGTGCCCTCGATCCCGGCAAATACGGCCGAGCCGGGTGCCGGCGTGTCGCGGCCCGAAAGAAACAGCGCCGACGGGTTGGCCACTTCGGCCAGGCCCGTACCGGTCATCTCGAAAACGCCGATCTCGTCGGCAGGGCCGAAGCGGTTCTTGACCGCGCGCAGGATGCGGAACTGGTGGCCGCGCTCACCCTCGAAATACAGCACGGTGTCGACCATGTGCTCGACAACGCGCGGCCCGGCAATCTGGCCTTCCTTGGTGACATGGCCGACCAGGATCACCGCGGCGCCGCGGGTCTTGGCAAAGGCGACCAGGTCGTGACAGCAGCTGCGCACCTGCGACACCGACCCCGGCGCGCTCTCGACCGTGTCGGACCAAAGCGTCTGGATCGAATCGATGACCGCAAGGGCAGGCCGTTCAGCATCGAGCGTCGTCATGATGTCGCGAAGCGCGGTTTCCGCGCCAAGCGACACGGGGGCGGTCGTCAACCCCAGCCGCTGCGCGCGCATCCGCACCTGGGCGCTGGCCTCTTCGCCGGAAATATAGATGGATTTCAAACCGTTCCGGGCAAAACTTGCCGCCGCCTGCAACAGCAGCGTGGATTTGCCAATGCCCGGATCGCCGCCCACCAGAACCGCCGACCCCGGCACCAGCCCGCCGCCCAGGACCCGGTCCAGTTCCTCGATCCCCGATCCCGCGCGCGGCGGCGGCGCCTCGGCCGTGGCCAGATCGCTCAGCGCGATGGTGCGGCCACGGGCACCAGAGGCGCGCGGACCGGTGGCCAGCGGCACGTCTTCGGTGATGGTGTTCCAGGCCCCGCAGGCATCGCAGCGCCCGGCCCATTTGCGATGCACCGCACCGCATTCCGCGCAACTGAAACTCGAACCCGCTTTCGCCATGCCCCCTTCTGCACCGGTGGCCATCGGCATTCAAGCGGACATTGGGGGCGCTGCCCCCGCCGCCCGGCGGGCGGCTCCCCCGGGATGTATGGACCAAAGCAATGCGCATGGCGCTGCGCCCCGCCTCCGCCGTCGGGGCGGAAACGGGGCGGCTTGCTTTGGGCGGTCATCGGCGTCCCCGCCTGTACCGCGATGCCCAGACAACACCAAAAAGGTTTTGCTTTGGTTAAAATATCCTCGCAGAAGGCAGCCCGCGTCAGCGGGGTCTGGCGCGCGTGGTGTGATGGGCGATAGCGAGCGAGGCCAGGATGCAGCCGGTGAACAGGTAAAGACCCCAGGCGGTTTCGATCGTAGCCACGCCCACGCCCTTTACCACCACGATGTAGAGCGCGATCAGAAAGACATCGGCCATGGCGAGCCGGCCCAGGAGATGCAGCGCCGGCATAAGCCGTGGCGAGGCCAGCCGGCAATGAACCAGCGCCAGGCCGATGGTCTTCAGATAGGGGGCAAAAAGCGCAAGCAGCGTGACCAGCAGAGCCAGAAAGACATCCGTCTGCCAAAGCGCCTGAAGGCCGGACACGACGGAGATTTCCGAGAGCCCGAAAAGCGGCAAGAGCCCCGCGCGCAACAGCGGCGCGAACCAGGCCACGGGGAAGAGGACCAGAAGCGAAAGATTGGCCAGGCGCAGCCAGCGGGGCATGGCCTAGATCCCGAAATACCAAAGAAGGACGAGAAGCACGAGCGCGGCCAGATGGGCAATGTCGATCCAGCGACCGCCATGACGGCGACCGAGGGCCGACAGCGCCAGCGGGACCGAGACCGGAACCACGAAGGCGGCCCAGCCGATGGTGCGGGTCATCCGTTCAAGCAGGAGCACATAGCGCAGGGCCAGCGAATCCTGTTCGAGGCGCGAAAAGATGATGACCAGCGGAATCGCGGCCAGAAACAGCGCCACAGCCGCCATGACGCGCGCCAGCCCATGGCCCAGGCTGATCCGTGCAAAGGCGAGAAAGGCGATCAGGACCGGGAAGGCGATCACCAGGGCGAGGACGTGAACAGTCAGGTCTATCCCGCTGATTTCGCTCACCGTTACCTCACCGCCTCGATCGGTCCCTCGGCGCGGCCGTGAATGAACTGCTGCAGATAGGGATCTGCGCTGGCATCCATCCCGGCCACCGGTCCGGTCCACTTTATCACGCCGTCATGCAGCATGGCCACCCGGTCGGCGATGGCGCGGACCGAGGACATGTCATGGGTGATGGTCATCGCCGTGGCGCCCATTTCCACCACGATCTCGCGGATCAGTTCGTTGATGACCCCGGCCATGATCGGGTCGAGCCCGGTGGTCGGTTCGTCGAAAAAGATGATCTCGGGCTCGGCGGCGATGGCGCGGGCCAGGCCCACGCGCTTCTGCATGCCGCCCGAAAGCTCGGCGGGGTAAAGATCGGCCACATCCGGCTTCAGCCCGACGCGGCGCAGCTTTTCCACCGCGATGGCCCGCGCCTCGTCGCGTGGCCGTTTCAGCGTGCCGCGCAGCAGCCGGAAGGCGACATTTTGCCAGACCGGAAGGCTGTCAAACAGTGCGCCGCCCTGAAACAGCATGCCGAACCGGGCCAGAAAGGTATCGCGTTCGGCGGTCGCCACATCCTGCCCGTCCAGGCTGATGGTGCCGCTGTCATGGCGCACGAGGCCAAGGATGCACTTCAGCAAGACCGACTTTCCCGTGCCCGAACCGCCGATGATCACCATGCTTTCTCCGGATGGGATCGTCAGGTCAACACCGCGCAGTACGTGGTTGTTGCCAAAGGATTTTGAACGCTGGACAGGGTAATCATGAGGTAAAGAACACCTCTGTCAGGAAGTAGTTCGCCGCGAGGATCAGGACCGAGGCCGCGACCACCGCAGCCTTGGTCGCCCGTCCCACGCCCTGTGCGCCGCGGGCCGAGTTCATCCCGTAGTAGCAGCCCATCAGCGCCACGATGAAGCCGAAGGCGGCACCTTTCACGAGGCCCGACCCGACATCCCAGACCTCGAGAAAATCGATGGTGTTCTTGAGGTAGCTGGGCGAATCGAAACCCAGTCGGTTCACGCCGACAAGCCACCCACCCATGATCCCGATCACATCGCCGACCGCCACCAGAACCGGCACCGCGAGCGTCGCGGCCAGCACCCGCGGCACGGTGAGGTATTTCATCGGATGCGTCGAAAGCGTCACCAGCGCATCGATCTGTTCGGTCACTTTCATCGTGCCGATTTCCGCGGCAATGGAACTGGCCACCCGGGCCGCCACCATCAACCCGCCCAGTACCGGGCCGAGTTCACGCACCATGCCGATCGCGACGATCGAGGGCACGACCGCCTCGGCGCTGAACCGCGCGCCGCCCGAATAGATCTGCAAGGCCAGCGCGCCACCGGTGAAAAGTGCGGTCAACCCCACAACCGGAAGGCTGAAATACCCAATATTCAAAAGCGCTTGCAAGAACTCCTTGACGTAAAAGGGCGGGCGGAACAGGTGGCTTAGCGTCGACAGGGCGAAAAGCGCGATACGGCCGAACATGGCCAGCGTCTGCAGCGTCAAACGGCCGGTCGCGGCAAGGGGCGCAAGCAGCGTCATCGTTCACCGACGTGGTAGTGCCGCGCATACCGCCGGCCGAGCGACGTCAGCATTTCATAGCCGATGGTATCGGCCGCGGCGGCCAGGGCGTCGATGCTCTGGTGCGGGCCGATAACGTCCAGCCAGTCGGGAACCTCGCCCAGATGGGTGACATCGACAGTGACCGAATCCATCGACACGCGGCCGACGGTCGGGCAGGCGGTTCGGCCGGCCCAAAGCGTCGCGCCCCGGCCAAGCGCGCGCTTGAAGCCATCGGCGTAACCCATTGCCACTGTTGCAATTCGCGACGGTTGCCGCGCCAACCAGGTCGCGCCATAGCCGACGCTTTCGCCGGCCGCCACCTCGCGGGTCTGAATGACCGGCACCGAAAGCCGCAAGGCCGGGGTCGCCGCGGCAAAGGGCAGGCCGCCGTAAAGACCGACACCCGGTCTGGCGAGATCGAAATGGTATTCGCCGCCAAGCAGGATGCCGCCCGTCGCCGCCAGAGAACGGCGCACGCCGGTGCCATCGGTCATGTCTCGGAACGCCGCCAGCTGCGCCGCGTTCTGGGGGTGGTCCGGTTCGTCCGCGCAGGCCAGGTGGCTGATGATCAGGTCCGGCGTCGCGGCCAGCGCCATGGGCGCGACCGCCTGCCATTCGGCCGGCTCCATGCCAAGACGGTTCATACCGGTATCGAGCTGGATGCCGAAGGCGCGGCCGGGAAGCGCCTCGAAATGCCGGGTCAGCTGTTCGATGGAATTCAGCATCGGCACCAGGTCGAGATCGCCGATGGCTTCGGTAGCGCCCGCCAGATGCCCTTCCAATATGCCGATCTTGGGCCCCGGCCCGAGAACCGTGCGCAGATCCATGCCTTCGCGCGACGTCGCGACGAAGAACTGTCGAACGCCGGCGGCCGCAAGATGGCGCGCGACCCGGCCGACGCCGGTGCCATAGGCATTGGCCTTGACCACGGCGGCGGTTTCCACCGCCTGGCCCGACAGTGCATCGAGCGCCCGCCAGTTGGCGGCGATCGCGTCAAGGTCGATATGCAGGGTCGCGGTGCTCATGGGCGGGGTTGTGACAGGCGAAACCCCGGCCGGCAAGGCCGATTTGCGCCGCTCAACCGAACTCGCCACCCTGGCCCTGCCATTCGCGCGCGAGGTTTCCGAACCGGGTAAAGCGGCCCTCGAAGCTCAGCTCGACAGAGCCGATCGGCCCGTGGCGCTGCTTGCCGATGATCACCTCGGCCTTGCCATGAACGCGTTCCATGATCTCCTGCCAGGCGGCCATCTTGTCCAACTCGTGATCCGAAGGCTTTTCGCGCTCGCGGTAATATTCCTCGCGGAAGACGAACATCACCACGTCGGCATCCTGCTCGATCGACCCGGATTCGCGCAGGTCGCTCAGCTGCGGCCGCTTGTCGTCGCGGTTTTCGACCTGGCGCGACAGCTGCGACAGCGCGATGACGGGGATGTTCAGCTCCTTGGCGATGGCCTTCAGGCCCTGGGTGATCTCGCTGACCTCGTTGACGCGGTTGTCGCCCTTGCCGGTGCCGCGCAGAAGCTGCAGGTAATCGACCATCAGCACATCCAGCCCGTGGGTGCGCTTGAGCCGGCGCGCGCGGGCGGCGACCTGCGCGATGGGCAGGGCGGGGGTGTCGTCGATGTAAAGCGGGCAGGCTTCCAGCGCCTTGGCCGCCTCGACAAATCGGCGAAACTCGCCTTCGGTCATGTCGCCGCGCCGGATCTGTTCGCTGGGCACCTCGGCGGCTTCCGAAAGGATCCGCGCAGCCAGCTGCTCGGCGCTCATCTCGAGGCTGAAAAAGCCCACGACGCCGCCATCGACGGCGCCTTCGCTTCCGTCCGAAAGGCGGCCGCGCTTGTAGGCCTTGGCGATGTTGAAGGCGATGTTGGTGGCCAGCGAGGTCTTGCCCATCGACGGGCGCCCGGCAAGGATGATCAGATCCGATGCATGCAGCCCGCCCAGCTTCTTGTCCATGTCAATCAGCCCGGTCGAAACGCCGGCCAGCCCGCCGCCGCGCTGATAGGCGGCATTGGCGACGTTGACGGCATCGCTGACCGCCTTCAGGAAGGATTGGAAGCCGCGTTCGGCAACACCCTGTTCGCCAAGCTTGTAAAGCCGCTGTTCGGCCTCGACGATCTGCTCCTTGGGCTCGCTTTCCACCTCGACCCGCGCCGCCTTGGCGGTGATGTCGCGGCCAAGCGCCATCAGTTCGCGCCGCACCGCCAGATCATAGATCATCTGCGCATAGTCGCGCGCCGCATAGGCGGAAATCGCCGCGCCTGCTAGCCGGGCCAGATAGGCCGGCCCGCCCAGCTCCTTCAGCCCTTCGTCATCCTCCATGAAGGCCTTGAGCGTGACCGGCGAGGCCAATGCGTTCTTGCGAATCCGTGCCGCCGATATCTCGAAGATGCGCTGGTGGACGGGTTCGAAGAAATGCTCGGGCTTGATGACCGACGAGACGCGGTCAAAAACGTCGTTGTTGGTCAGGATCGCGCCCAGAAGCTGCTGTTCCGCCTCGATGTTCTGCGGCAGCGCCTCGGTTTCGCCGGCACTTTCGGCCGCGGGCGTGGCCTGCCTCAGCGTCGCGATTTCGTTCATGCCTGCCCCCTCGTCTTTCGTGATTGCCTGCCGCTCTAGCGCTTTGCCGCGCCCGGCGCAAACTGTGCAAAACCCGGTGGGTAAGCGGCGTTGCGGTCTCCGCTCACGGCCGATCTGGTATTCACGAGGCGTCAGCCTACCACATCGGGGGCGCGGGCGTCGAGGTTCACGATTCGGTCAGCCGGTTATCCCGCGCCGCTCACAGCGCCGCCCACAGGCTTGTCCCCAGAAATCTCACGGCGCCTTGCGCGCCGCCTGCCAGGGCCGGGGATTGGTCAGGAAAGCCTCGACCTCGGTCAGGGTCGCGCTGTCGAAGGCTTCCATCCCGCGCGCCTCGGCCAGAACGTCCCACCAGGTGCACAGGTGATGCAAGGCCACGCCATGGTCGCCCAGCGTCTTCAACGTTTCGGGAAAGATGCCGTAATAGAAGATGACCGCGGTATGGGCGCAACTCGCGCCGGTATCGCGGATCGCGTCGACAAAGCTCAGCTTCGAACCGCCGTCGGTCGTCAGGTCCTCGACCAGAAGCACCCTCTCGCCCTCGCGCATCACCCCCTCGATCCGGGCATTGCGGCCATAACCCTTAGGCTTCTTGCGTACATAGCTCATCGGCAGCGCCAGCCGTTCGGCCACCATCGCGGCAAAGGGAATGCCGGCGGTCTCGCCCCCCGCGACATTGTCAAAGGCCTCGAAGCCGGCTTCGCGCATGACCGTCACGGCCAGAAAATCCATCAGCGTGGCGCGGATGCGCGGATAGCTGATCAGCTTGCGGCAGTCGACATAGGTGGGCGAGGGCAGGCCGGAGGCCAGGGTAAAGGGGGTCTCGGCGTTGAAATCGACCGCCTTGATCTCCAGCAGCATCCGGGCCGTCAGCCGCGCGATGTCGTCCTTTGGGGGAAAGCTCGTGGGGATCATCGTGGTCTCGTCCTTTCTACCGGTTCATCTTGGCCCAAATACTCACGGCGCGACGGCGGGCAGCGCGCAGCCCGGTCGGGGTCAATCCACCACCCGCCAGTGCAGTGGCATCTGCGGGTCGAACACCGTGACCGGACCGGCGCCGGTGTCGATCTTTGCCGGGTAGGCCACCGGCTCGCCGCGCCGCAGCGTGATGCGGGCGTTGTTCGGGGGCAGCCGGTAAAAGGCCGGGCCGTGCAGCGAGGTGAAGCCCTCCAGCCGGTCAAGAGCGCCGTCCTGTTCGAAAACCTCGGCCAGGATCGACAGCGTGTTCGTCGCGGTAAAGCAACCGGCGCAGCCGCAGGCATGCTCCTTCAGCGCATCGGTATGCGGTGCGCTGTCGGTGCCCAGAAAATAGCACGCCAGGCCCGATGTTGCGGCCTTGCGCAACGCCAGCCGGTGGTGTTCGCGCTTGGCGACCGGCAGGCAGTAGTAATGCGGCTTGATGCCACCCACCAGGATGTGGTTGCGGTTGATCACCAGGTGGTGGGTGGTGATCGTCGCCGCCAGATCCGGCCCGCCCTCGGCAGCATAGGCGGCGCCTTCGGCCGACGTGATATGTTCCATCACCACCCGCAGCCCCGGCGTCGCACGGCGCAGAGGGTCCAGCACCGTTTCGATGAACACCGCCTCGCGGTCGAAGATGTCGACCGAAGGGTCGGTCACTTCGCCGTGCACGCACAACGGCAGGCCAATGTCGGCCATCGCCTCCAGCACCCCGCGCACCTTGTCAAAGCTCCGTACGCCCGATGCGGAATTGGTTGTCGCGCCCGCCGGGTAGAGCTTGACCGCGCGGACAAGGCCAGATGCCGCCGCCGCCGAGACATCGGCCGGGTCGGTATCCTCGGTCAGGTAAAGCGTCATCAGCGGGGTGAAATCCGCCCCTTCGGGCAGCGCGGCGAGGATCCGGTCGCGATAGGCCGCCGCCTCGGCGCCGGTCACCACCGGCGGCACGAGATTGGGCATCACGATGGCGCGGGCGAAGTGGCGGGCGGTTTCGGGCAACACACCGGCCAGCATCGCGCCGTCGCGCAGATGCAGGTGCCAGTCATCGGGGCGGCGAAGGGTCAGCATATCGGCCATGGCCAGCCCCTACACTGTCACGCCGGTCATTTCCATCGGTCAAAGGCCGTCGCGCAACATTTTTCCGCCTCAGTCCTGACTGGTTGACGCGTCGCTTCCCGCCTCGTGCGCTTCCAGCGTCTTGCGCAGCGCCTCGTAGCGGTCGCTGATGCGCGGCGCGCTCAGCCGTTTCAGCACGTTTGCGCACAACGCATGGGCCAGCTTCGGGCGGTCGGCCCGGTCGAGATGGTCGAGAAGCGCCAGGATATAGGGCGTGTGGCTGCGCCGCTGCCGGAACGCCCGGTGGAAGGTGGAGGGCGCGACACGGCCCTTGGCCCCGGCCCGGATCATCGCGCCGACAACGCCGATGTCGCCCAGCGCGGCCTCGGGCGCGGCCCCGAAATGCCGGCAGCGCAGCTTGTGCACGAAGGGCCGGGTGAAGAGTGCCGCATGCATCGCATCCAGTGTCACCTCGGGGTCATAGATCACGAACACCTCGCCCGCGCCTTCGATCATGTCCGGCGCAAAGCCGTAGCGGCGGGTGAAATCCAGCCGCCGGGCATGGCGATAGCGGCCGTCCCATTCGCTGACCCGCGGGTCGAGGCTTGCCACGGGGCTGACGGCAATCACCGTGGCGCCGGGCGCGGTCACCGAAAAGCATGCCGCCGCATAGCCGCCCATGCCGGCGCCGTAAAAAACCACTCGGTCGAAATCCTCGAAGAAGGCATCGTCGACCAGGCGGTCGAAATAGCGATAGACAGCCTCGTCGCGATACCAGGTTTCGCCGTCGGCGATGATGCACAGATGCGACCAGCCCTGTTCGGCGGCAATCGCATGGCCCATCGGCAGTTGCGCAGGCGAGCCTGTGCGAATCGCCTCGGCGGTTTCGAAGGTCACGACCAGCGTCGGGCTGTCATCGACAAAAAACGCCCAGTGGCGTTTGCCCAAGGGTTCGAAATAGCCCGAATCCTCGCCGATCTGGTCCAGCTTGTGCAGCCAGGCCGCGCGATCGTCGGCGTCCGGCGCCGCAACGCTTTCGACCGTGTCACCCATCGTGGTAATCCCCAACTCCCTTCCTCTCTCTATACAGCATCGCCGCTTTCCTGCCAGCCGGTCATGGTCAGACTTCGGGCAGGCCATGGCGGAAATGCGGTTTGCGGGGCGATCGGGGAAACAATCGCTGTGCCGGGTTTCCGCGTTTCAGGACGTCGCGTGCAGGGCGTGGCGCAGGATCGGCGCGGCCTCTTCGGCGGTCAGGCTGCGCGAGGGTGGCGTCATCACGCCGGCCGAAAAGCGAACGCCAGGCCTCTTCGCCCATCAGCTCCGCAAACCGGCGCCGGCGCCACGCAACCGCCTCGCCGTGCAGCCGCGCCAGAACCGGGTCCGCCATCAGTTCGCCCTGCAAGGCCGCCGCTGCGGCGCCAGCGCCGAAATGCTGGTGTCTTCGACCTCGGCAAAGTTGCGTTCGCACCAATAGGACATGTCGAAAGGCGCGGCCTCGCGGTTGGCGCGCCCCGGTCGCATTTCACGATATAGCTTTCCATCGCCCCGAGCGCGTAGTGGTTCAGTTGTGCCAGTAGGTAAAGGTTGCGGCCGAAATCGGAAAAGACCCGTGCCTTTGCAAAGCTTTCCGGCAGGGCCTGACCGGCGCCGTCGAACCACCGCGCCCCGACCACGCGGTCCGGGTCGGGCTGACGCGGGCGATGAACGCCGGGTTTGCCATAGCTTCCGTCGGCTCGGTACAGCGTCTTGAACATCGCCGCCCGCCATGGCCAGTGGAAAACCGGTGCGATGGCACGCGTGAAGGTCTCGCTGACCGGGCGGTCGTCATAGCCGACGATGCCGCCATTGCCGAACAGCCGCCACGTCAGCGTGATCGCCGTGGCTTCGGGCAGCGCGGCATGCAGCGCGCCCAGCGTATGGTCGCCCACGTGGATGTTCACGAACTCGTCGATATCAAGGACCATGGCCCAGTCGGCCCCGCGAAACGCCGGTTCGCGCGCGGCACGGCTCAGCGCCGTCCATTGCGCCCCCTTGTCGTGCGGGCCGTCGTTGCGGATATGGGTCAGCCAGCCCATCGCCTGCAACCGGTCGAGCATCGTGTCGGTGCCATCGGCGCAATCGTTGGAAAAGACCAGAAAATCGCCAAAGCCGGTCGCCCGGTGATGGGCCAGCCATTCCAGAAGGAAGGCGGCCTCGTTCTTGACGGTCAGGATCGCGAGATGACGCATGGCCGAACCCTGCGATGGGCGCGCGCGCAAGGCAAGCCCCCTGCGTCGACGATTGCTCTTGCCGCGCGATGGGCTTAGCCTGAACGAAATCGAAGGGAGGCTGCCATGCTGCCACCGCGTTCCGATTTGCCCGGTCACGAGGTTACCAACCAGCCACCCGCGCGCGGCGATACCGACCTGTGGGAGCGCGACCCGATCCTTGCCGGGCTGGTCACCGCCTTTGGCGGCGAACCGGGCCATACCCATGAACATGCCCGCAAGCTGGGCCAGGCGATCTGGCGCGAACGTGCCCGCGATGCCGCCCGCCACCCGCCGGAACTGCGCCTGTTCGATGCCGGCGGGCGGCGGCTTGACGAGGTCGTCTTTCACCCCGCCTATCACCAGTTTCTGGAACTGGGGCTTGGCGCCGGCTATGCCGCCGACCCCTGGCAGGCGCCGCATGGTGGCCATGTTCATCACGCCGCGCTTGTCTATCTGCACAGCCAGGTTGAACCGGGCAGTTGTTGCCCGATGACCATGACCTATGCCGCGGTGCCGGTGCTGACCGCGCATTACCAGACCGCGGCCGACTGGGTACCAAAGCTTCTGTCGCGCCGTTACGATCCTTCGGCCCGGCCGCTGGCGGAAAAGGCCGGCGCGACACTTGGCATGGCGATGACCGAAAAGCAGGGCGGTTCGGACGTGCGGGCCAATACCAGCTGGGCCGAACGCAACGGCGAACACTACCGGCTGACGGGGCACAAGTGGTTCTGCTCGGCGCCGATGTCGGACGGGTTCCTGACGCTTGCCCAGGCGCCCGGGGGGCTCAGCTGCTTTCTGGTGCCGCGCTGGCTGGCGGGCGGGCGCAACCGCATCCACCTGATGCGGCTCAAGGACAAGCTTGGCAACCGCGCCAATGCTTCCGCCGAGGTCGAGTTTCACGGTGCCGAGGCGATGCTGATCGGCGAGGAGGGGCGCGGCATCAGCACGATCATGGAAATGGTGCATCACACCCGGCTTGATACCGCCGCGGCGCCGGCTGGGCTGATGCGCGCGGCGCTGGCCGAGGCGCACCACTGGGTCCGCCATCGCGCGGCCTTCCAGCGCCGGCTGATCGACCAACCGCTGATGCGCGCGGTTCTGGCCGATCTGGTGCTGGATCTGGAAGGCGCGGCGGCGCTTGTCTTTCGTGCCGCCCATGCCTTCGACGGATCCGCCGCCACCGATCGCGCCTTTGCCCGCATCGCCGTGGCGCTGGCCAAATACCTCAACAACAAGCTCTGCCCCCTGGTCGTGGCCGAGGCGATGGAGGTTCTGGGCGGCATGGGCTATGTCGAGGATACACCCCTGCCGATGCTCTACCGCGAAGCGCCGCTGAACGGCATCTGGGAGGGGTCGGGCAATGTCATCTGCCTCGATATCCGCCGCACGCTGGAACGCCAGCAGGCCGCGGCCGAAGCGCTGGCGGGCGAGCTGGATTCGGTCTGGGGCAACCTGCCGGCCTATGACGCGGCGCTTTCGGCGCATCGCGCGCGCTGGCCCGGTCCGCCGCCCGAGGCCGAGGCGCGCGCCTTTGCCGAAAGCGCCGCCTTGCTTCTGGCCGGCGCCAGCGTGCAAAAACACGCCCCCGCCGCCGTGGCGGAGGCGTTCGTCAGCACCCGGCTGCGCCCCGGGCGCCTGCGTTTCGCCGGCACCGCGCCCGGTTTGAACCCCGATATCCTGCTTGCGCGGCTGGGCGCGGCCGACTGAACTGGACAGGAGGTAAATGTTCTGCTTTTGTTCCGTTTGTTGCGACGGAGCCGAACCATGACGCCAACCGAAAGCCGCGCCGCCTTTCTGGCCCTGCATGTGCCGGGCCGACCGCTCGTCATGCCCAACGCCTGGGATGGCGGCAGTGCGCGCCTGCTGACCAGCCTGGGGTTTCAGGCACTGGGCACCACCAGCGCCGGCTATGCCTTTTCGCGCGGCCGGCGCGACAGTTTCGCCGCGCTCTGCCGCGACGAGATCCTCGACAATGCCGCCGAGATCGCTGGCGCCACCACGCTGCCGGTTTCGGCCGATACCGAAGACGGATTCGGCCCGGCACCGGCCGATTGCGCCGAAACCATCGTGCGCGCGGCCGAACGCGGGCTGGCCGGCGCGTCGATCGAGGATGCCACGGGCGATCCGGCCGATCCGATCCACCCCTTTGCGCGGGCTGTCGAACGGATCGAGGCGGCCGCGCAGGCGGCACGCGACAGCGGCATCGTGCTGACCGCGCGGGCCGAAAACTTCCTGTGGGGGCGCTGCGACCTGGCCGATACGATCGCGCGGCTCACCGCCTTTGCCGATGCCGGCGCCGATGTGCTTTACGCGCCGGGCCTGCCCGATCTGGAGGCCATCGCGCAGCTCTGCCGGGCGGTCGGCAAACCGGTCAATGTGGTGGCCGGCCTTTCCGGCCCGCCCGTCACTGTCGCGCAGCTGGCCGGGGCCGGGGTGGCGCGCATCTCGACCGGTGGCTCGCTGGCCCGCGCCGCCTTCGGTGCCTTGCGCCGCGCCGCCCGCGAAATCGCCGACACCGGCGGCTTCGGCTATTCTGCCGATGCCATCCCCGATGCCGAACTCGCCGCCCTCATGTCACAGGAAAAACGCCGCCCCTGATCGGGACGGCGTTCTTCACCTTGGCAAAATACTCATGGCACGCGCGGTTCCGGGCGCTCCGGCCGGGATTTCTACCCGGCCATCGAAGCGCGGCAGATCGAATCGATCGTACCCGACAGTACGGCGTCGAATTCCGCGTCGCTCTGGCCCGCCGAAAGACCTTCGGTCAGCGCCCGCGAGAAGCTGGCGATCATCCCGGCGTTCTGCGACAGAAGGCGGTTCGCCTCGTCGCGGCTGTAGCCCCCCGACAGCGCCACGACGCGCATCACGCGGGGATGGTCGATCAGCGGCTTGTAGTGGTTGGCGACACTCGGCAGCGACAGTTTCAGCATTACCTGACGGTCCGCCGGCAGCGCATCCAGTGCCGCGCCGATTGCATCGCGCAGCATGTCCTCGGCCTCGGCCTTGTCGGCGATGGAAATCGTCACCTCGGGTTCGATGATCGGCACCAGCCCGTGGTCGAGGATTTCGGCACCGATCTGGAACTGCTGGGCGACATTGGCCTTGATGCCCTTTTCATCGGCCGCATCGATGACCGAACGCATCTTGGTGCCGAAGATGCCGGCGGCCCGGGCGCGGGTCAGAAGCGCGGAGAGCCCGCCGATGGGCTTCATCAGCTTGACCCCGTCGGTCGTGTCGGCAAGCCCCTTGTCGACCTTCAGAAACGGCACCACGCCGCGATCTTCCCACAGGTACTGCGCCGAAGGCTTGCCGGCGATCTCGCGGTCCATCGTCATCTCAAAGAGGATCGCACCGATGACCTTGTCACCGGTAAAGGCCGGCGATTGCGCGATACGGGCGCGCATCGCATGGATGAGGTCGAACATCTCCGCCTCGGAGCCATAGGCGGTTTCGGGCACGCCATAAAGCTTCAGCGCCTTCGGGGTCGAGCCGCCGGACTGGTCGAGCGCGGCGATGAAGCCGGCGCCGCTTTGCATCTGCTGGGTCTGGGTCGGATGGGTCATGGAAATCGCCTTTGCAATGCCTTGGGGGGACGGGCGCCGGGGCGGCCTTGGCCCGCTTCTAGGGCCTGCGCGGGGCTCGTGCAATTCTGGTGGCGCTAACGTGCGCCCGACCGGTGCCGCGGCGCGAACAAAGCGCGGCCTGGGCGCGGATTGGCAACCGTCTCAGCCGCGGGGCAGGTCGAAACGTTTGCAGACCCGGTCGACGCGGGTGCCATCGCGCAGCGGCACATCCGGCACGACGCGGTAATCGGCAAAGCCGAGGCCGGAATAGAAGGCCAGGCCTTCGGCATTGTCGGCGCGAATCGTGGCATCGACGGTTTTCACCCCGGCCGCATCGGCCGCGTCGCGGGTCGCATCCCATAACGCCCGGCCCACGCCCCTGCCGCGCGCCTCTTCGGCCACGAAGCTGGCCACCACCGCCCAGTCGGCCGGCAGCTTGCCGGGCCCCTGCCAATCGGGGTCGCACCATTCCAGGGCCTGAAACCCGGCCAGCCGCCCACCAACCTCTGCCAGATGGCAGGAAATCCCCAAGGCGGGCGCGATGTAATGGGCGCGCATCCGTTCGGCATCGAAGGGGCGCTGATGCGCGGTCGTCCCGCCCCTGGCAATGATCGCGTTCAGAAGTTCCGCCATGGCCGGCGCGTCCCCGGCCCGCGCGGGCCGGATCAGCGGCCGTGGCTGGCCAGCCCTCACGCGCCTTTGGCCGTCAACGCGGCAACGCCGGGCAGCTCCTTGCCCTCCATCCATTCCAGAAAGGCGCCGCCTGCCGTGGAGATATAGGAAAATTCGCCCGCCACACCGGCCTTGTTCAGCGCCGCCACGGTATCGCCACCGCCGGCCACGGAAACGAGTTTGCCCGCGCGGGTGCGTTCGCCGGCCTGACGCGCGGCGGCATTGGTGGCGGCATCGAATGGCTCGAGTTCGAATGCGCCGAGCGGGCCGTTCCAGATCAGCGTGCGGCAATCGGCAAAGACGCGGGCGATCTCCGCCACCGTCTTCGGCCCGGCATCGAGGATCATCGCGTCGGAGGGGCAGGCATCGGCGGGCAGCGTTTCGCTGGCCGCGCCGGCCTTGAATTCGCGCGCCACGACGATATCGACCGGCAGGTGGATCGCACAGCCGGCCTCGCGGGCGCGGTCGAGGATGGCGCGCGCGGTATCGGCCATATCGCGTTCCGCCAGCGACTTGCCCACATCGATGCCCTTGGCGACCAGAAAGGTATTGGCCATGCCGCCGCCGATCACCAGATGATCGACCCGGCCCACCAGATTGCCCAAAAGCTCCAGCTTGGTCGAAACCTTGGCCCCGCCGACGACCGCGACCACGGGCCGCACCGGCTGGCCAAGGGCCGCGTCCAGCGCTTTCAGCTCCGCCGCCATCAGACGGCCCGCCGCCGCTGGCAGAAGCCGCGCGATCGCCTCGGTCGAGGCATGGGCGCGGTGCGCGGCCGAAAAGGCATCGTTGACATAGACATCGCCCAATGCGGCCAGCGCGGCCGCCATCATCGGGTCGTTCTTTTCCTCTCCGGCGTGGAAGCGGGTGTTCTCCAACAGCACGATATCGCCGCGCCCGGCGGCAGCCACCGCCTCTTTCGCCTTCAGCCCGATGCAATCCTCGGCAAAGATCACCTTGCGGCCGGGCAGGGCGGCTTTCAGTGCCGGCAGCACCTGGCGCAGCGACATCTCGGCCACGACCTGGCCCTTGGGCCGCCCGAAATGCGCCAAGAGGATGGGCAGCCCGCCCCTGGAGACGATATCGGTCACGGTCGGCACGATCTTGTCGATCCGGGTTGTGTCGGTCACCCGGCCGTTTTCCATCGGCACGTTGATATCGACGCGCACCAGCACGCGCTTTGCCTTCATGTCGATGTCGTCGATCGTCTTCCAGGCCATGCCAACCCTCCGCTTCGGTCCTTCCCCTTATCGGCCAAGCCCGGCCGGCCTTCAAGGCGCCTGTCCGCCCAGTCGCGCAATCGGCCCTTTCCCTTGCGCGCCGGGCCGACTAGGGTCGCGCCGACGCAATGGAAGGAGCCCGGCATGGCCGAGATCAAGGACCCCGAAAACACCATCATCATGACGCTGAAGGACGGCGACGTGGTGATCGAGCTTCTGCCCGACGTGGCGCCCAAGCATTCCGAACGGATGAAGGTTCTGGCCCGTGCCGGGGCCTATGACAATGTCGTCTTTCATCGGGTGATCGACGGTTTCATGGCGCAGACGGGCGATGTCGAGAACGGCAATGCCGAAAAGGATTTCAACCTGCGCCGCGCCGGCACCGGCGGGTCGGACCTGCCGGACCTTCCGGCCGAGTTTTCCAAATTGCCGCATGATCGCGGCACGCTGGGTGCCGCCCGGTCGCAAAACCCCAACTCGGCCAACAGCCAGTTCTTCATCAACTTCAAGGACAACCACTTCCTGAACGGGCAATACACGGTCTATGGCCGCGTCGTGTCGGGCATGCAGCATGTCGACAAGATCCTGCGCGGCGAACCGCCGGCAAGCCCCGACCGGATGATCTCGGTAAAGGTGGCCGCCGATGTCTGACAGACTGTTCAAGGCCAGCTGGCTTCGCGCCGCCGCTTTCGCGCTTGCGGCGGCGGTTTCGGGCATTGCCGGTACCGTACCCCTGGCCCGCGCGGCCGAGGACGGCCCGGGCCCCAATCTGGTGATCGAGGTTGCCGGCGAGGGGCAGGGCCGCATCGTGATCGACCTGCGCCCGGATCTTGCGCCGCGCCATGTCGAACAGATCACCGCGCTGGCCAGCGAAGGCGCCTATGACAATGTCGTCTTTCACCGGGTGATCGAGGGCTTCATGGCGCAGACGGGCGATGTGCAGTTCGGCAAGCGTGACGGCGCGGATCTGGACAGCGCCGGGCGCGGCGGTTCCGCGCGCCCCGATCTGCCGGCGGAATTTTCCGACGCGACCTTCGACCGCGGCGTGGTCGGCATGGCCCGCTCGATGGACCCCGATTCCGCCAACAGCCAGTTCTTCATCATGTTCGCCCCGGCGCCGCATCTCGATGGCCAGTACACCGTGGTGGGAACCGTGATCGAAGGCATGGAGGTGGTCGACGCGATCAAGAAGGGCGATCAGGCGCTGAACGGTCTGGTCAGTGCGCCGGACTACATGGCCAAGGTCACCGTCGAGGAGTGACACCGGGCCCAAGGCGGTGCGGCGGGGGCAACCCTGCCGCGCCGCTGACGGCACCTCACCTCTGCGTGAGCCGGGCTGGCCAGATGCGGACAACTGGCGCAGGCTGGTCGTGAAAGGGGGCTGTCATGATCCCGCGACCCGCCCGTTTTGCCGCGCTCATTCTGCTCCTGTCCTTGGCGGCGACGGTTCTGCGTGCCGATCCGCCGCCCTGGTTGGGCGAATTTCCCGGTCAGGACTGGCAAAGTGCCGCCGTCGATCTGTCCACGATCCGATCCGGTGGCCCGCCACGCGACGGGATCCCCGCGCTTGACGCCCCGCGTTTCATCGACGCGGCCACCGAAACCCGGATCGACGGCCGCGAACCCGTGCTGACGCTGGAAATGGGCGGCGAGGCGCGCGCCTATCCGATCCGCTACCTGATCTGGCACGAGATCGCCAATGACACGGTGGCGGGTGTTCCGGTCGCCGTCACCTATTGCCCCTTGTGCAATTCCGCCATGGTCTTCGACCGCAGGTTGGACGGTAAGGTGCTGAGCTTTGGCGTATCCGGCCGGCTGCGCCAATCCGACATGGTGATGTACGACCGGCAAAGCGAAAGCTTCTGGCAGCAGGCGCTGGGGCAGGGCATCGTCGGTCGCCATGCCGGGCGCGACCTGACCCAGCTACCGGCCTGGATGGAGGATTTCGCCACATTCCGCACCCGAAACCCCGATGGCCGGGTGATGGACGAACCGGACTGGCGCCGCGCCTACGGCCGCAACCCCTATGCCGGCTACGACAGCGGCCGGCCGTTCCTCTATACCGGCGAGGACCCGCCGCATGGCATCGACCCCTTGGAACGGGTGGTCCGCGTCGGCAACCGCGCCTGGCCCTTCGCGCGGCTGTTTACGGCCGGCGAAATCGACGAGGCCGGCGTCACGATACGCTGGGAGGCGGGGCAGGCCTCGGCCTTGGACAGCGCGCGGATCGCCGAGGGGCGGGACGTAGGCCGCGTGCGGGTTCAGGACGAAAGGGGCCGCGACTTGCCCCATGACCTGCTCTTCGCCTTCGCCTTCCACGCCTTCTGGCCCGAAGGCATCTGGATGCTGGGAAACTAGCGCCGGGCGGCCAAGGTCCGGTCAGCTCTGGCCGTCAAGCACCACAAGGGCATGGCGTTTCTTGCCGGCGCTCAGTTTCAGCGGGTCGGCGAAATCGGACGCGGTGAACATCTGGCCGGCATCGCCGGCCGGCTGGTCGTTGACCCGCGCGCCGCCCTCGGCGATCAGCCGCTTGGCATCCTTGCCGGACTTGGCCAGCCCCGAACGAACGATCAGCTGCGCCAGGCTGATGCCATCGCCCAGTTCCCCGGCGCCGAGCGCCAGCGTCGGCAGGTCGTCGCCCACGCCACCCTTCTCGAAGACCTCGCGCGCCGTCGCCTCGGCCGCCGCCGCCGCCTCGGCGCCATGGGCCAGCGTTGTCACCGCATTGGCCAGAACCACCTTCGCCTGGTTGATCTCCGAGCCTTCCAGCGCGCCCAGACGGTCGCATTCCTCGACCGGCGATTCGGTGTAAAGCTTCAGGAACCGGCCGACATCTGCGTCGGTCGTGTTGCGCCAGAACTGCCAGAATTCGTAGGGCGAGAACATGTCGGCGTTGAGCCACACCGCGCCCGACTGCGACTTGCCCATCTTCTTGCCGTCCGAGGTGGTCAACAGCTGCGATGTCAGCCCGAAAACCTCTTCGTTCAGGATCCGCCGCGTCAGGTCGATCCCGTTGACGATATTGCCCCATTGGTCGGACCCGCCCATCTGCAGAAGGCAGCCATAGCGGCGGTGCAGTTCCAGAAAGTCATAGGCCTGCAGGATCATGTAGTTGAATTCGAGAAACGACAGCGACTGTTCGCGGTCGATCCGCGATTTCACGCTTTCGAAGCTGAGCATCCGGTTGATCGAGAAATGCCGCCCGATATCGCGCAGGAAATCGAGGTAGTTGAGACTGTCGAGCCATTCGGCGTTGTTCAGCATCAGCGCATCGGTCGCGCCCTCGCCAAAACGGACATAGGCCGAAAAGACCCGTTTGATCCCTGAAATGTTGGCGTCGATGGCCTCGGGCGTCAAAAGCGGGCGTTCATCGGCGCGAAACGAGGGATCGCCGACCTTGGTCGTGCCGCCGCCCATCAGGACAAGCGGCTTGTGGCCGGTCTTCTGCAGCCAGCGCAGCATCATGATCTGGATGAGCGATCCGACATGCAGCGACGGCGCCGTGGCGTCAAAGCCGATATAGGCCGGCACGACCCCCTTGGCCAAAGCCTCGTCCAGCGCCTGATAATCGGTGCAATCGGCCAGAAAGCCGCGCTCCATCATCACGCGCATGAAATCGGATTTTGCATGGTAGGTCATGGGGAAATCGTCCATTCTGATGCCGGCTTCGTATAGCGGGGCGCTGGACCAAGGGGAAGGGCATGTTGAAAGGCGGCGCGGTCTGGGCGCTGGGCGCGATGTCGGGTACATCGCTCGACGGCGT